>NZ_QEWP01000013.1 GCF_003121985.1 Marinilabilia rubra | reverse complement strand
CGTATTTGGATTTCGTGCGGTCTCCGATAATCCCCATTACCACATCGCTGATTCCATCACTGGAACGGGCAATTAGCATCAATAACCCTACCGCAGCAGGATTGAGACCAAATACATCGGTATAAAATACGATAAGAAAAGTGGCAACACCACGCCACGCTATATTGGCGGCTGCATCACCCAGGGCGTAACCGGCTTTTTCTTTAAGGCTTAGTTTGTGAAGAGTTTCCATTTAACTTTGGGCTAGATATTAAAATCCAGGACTTCTTTCCGGGTTTTTTCATAAACCTCACGACTGAACATATACAACCTGGCCGGTTTATGTGCAACCCCCTTTTGTTTTTCATCAAGAGCTATCAGGTATTTCATTCGGGCGATTTTCTTTCGAAAATTGCGTTTATCCAGTTCAACATCCAAAACCACCTCATATAGCTTCTGAAGCTGGGAAAGTGTAAACTTCTCGGGCAACAATTCAAAACCAATGGGCTCGTGCAATAATTCACGCCTTAAAGCCTGGAGAGCCGATTTTAAAATCACCATATGATCGAAGGCTAAATCTTTAACTTCAGAAACAGGATACCACTTAACATTTCGTCCTTTCCATTTGAGGGTAACATTTTCAGTTGCCAGTAATGAATAATATCCCACCGAGATGATTCGGCTTTCAGGGTCACGTCCACTCGCTCTTAACCATGCCTGATCGTTTGGGCGCTTCAATCTGCCAGGATCACAAAAGGCTCCAAATTGTTTGAGATAAATGTTTTCCAATCCTGTTAAGTCAAATAACACCCTTGCAGCAGCATTTTCCAGACTTTCATTCTCAAATATGTGATTCCCGGTCAAAGTAAGATCAGAGAATAGCTCTTCTCCGTTATTTTCATCCTTTAGCTCCCGATCCACCAGTAACACATTTAGCTTCTCGAAATCAAAGCCAAAAATCACGCAATCCACCGAAATGGTGTTATTCATCACCGTTTTTGTCATGCTTATTTATTAATATTGATGTTTTTATCTTCTTGTTACTTAGTTTTAAGCAAACCACTCTATAATAAGTGTTGTAAAAACACTTATTATATCGCCGCTAATTTAAAAAGGTTTTGCAATAAAAAAAAGAAACAAAGATTCTTAATTAATGTAAACAATACGTTTATTGTATTATATACACTTAGAAGCCTTAAATTACCTTATACTCCGAATCAGACTTGCCAGGCAAAAAACTTCAATTTAAAACAAATCCAAATAGCGACCTCCCTGTCTCATTCTCTCTTCCAAAAACGCTACTCAGCAATCATCGCCAAAAATCCCAACGAACTAAACTTTCCACGACATCCTTAGTTATATTTGCATTACAAATAATCTAAAACAAAAAAGCATCCCGAAACCCAGGATTGCAGAGCAATCAATTATCCGGATGCTGTAAATAATAAAATAAAAAATGGAAAAAAGCCAGATTTACACTAAAACAGGGGACCGGGGCACCACCAGCTTAATTGGAGGCACCAGGGTTCCAAAACATCACTTGCGTCTGGAAGCCTATGGCACAGTAGATGAACTTAACGCCCAAATAGGACTTATCAAGGCCTGGCAAAATGATGAACACACGACTTCTGTTCTCAATAAGATTCAGGAACAATTATTTATGATTGGAGCCTACCTGGCTACTGATGACACCACTTCAGACCTCAGAACAAAACTTAAATGTGATGAGAAAGATATTGAAGTTCTGGAAACAGAAATGGATCAACTTGAGAGTTCTTTGCCTCCACTGAAAAACTTCATTTTACCGGGTGGACATCCTGCTTCTGCTCAATGCCATATCGCCCGTACGGTTTGCAGAAGAGCCGAGCGACGTGTCAATGAGATGGCCACACAAACCGAGGTTGCAACATGGGTAATAAGATACCTGAACCGATTGTCTGATTACTTCTTCGTATTATCCAGGTATTTGTCAAAATATTTCGACAATAATGAAATTCCCTGGAAGCCGGAGTTGTAGGATTGGTTTTTTTTTCTAATTTCGCAGAAAATTGGGAAAGAAATAAAAACAAAATATATTAAAGAGTTAAATTGTATTTGCTATGTATTGGACTCTTGAATTGGCCTCAAAACTTGAAGATGCACCTTGGCCAGCATCTAAAGATGAACTTATTGATTTTGCAATTCGCTCTGGTGCTCCACTTGAAGTAATTGAAAATCTTCAGGAGATTGAAGATGAAGGCGAAGTTTATGAAAGCATCGAAGACATTTGGCCGGATTATCCCAGTAAAGATGACTTCTTTTTTAATGAGGATGAGTATTAATCCGGGTATATGTCATTTTAATTAATTCAAGGGGCCAGAGTTGTATTTGGCCTCTTGTTTTTTTTGCTGAGGAATTAATCCTCAGCTGAAGTGAGGTGCACAAAACTTTTATCAAAACCTAATCAAGACTACGAATAACCCTTTCCCAAGGATTTGTGGTTAGATGATCTATACCCTGAAGCTGACCTTCCCAAATAACATCGTTATTATTCAAAATGATAGTCGCTATAATCGGTCTGTTGACGATCTTCTTCTATCGTCATAAAATCAAAAATAGCTTCATACTCCTGAGGTCTGTATTTCTCCAGCCATAAAAAACCATCAAGCCGCGTAGATTCTTCATCCAGAACAAGCGGGGGATTCATATTACCCGAAGGTTGGGTTCTTAAAATAATGGTTTCAACCTTACGCTCATTTAAAAAAATTGTAAGCTTACTACTCTCTGCGCGATTGACTCCAATTACATACTCCCTGTCTTTGGGGTAATAAACAGTTTGTCCGTTACCATCCACGTCAATGCGATAAAGTTGATTGTCTCTGAAGAAACCAGTCATTAAATTGCCTTTAATCTGATTAAAGTGCAACGTATCTTCAGGAGCAATCAGGAAGGCATTATCAATCATCTCAGCCTTATACAAGGTTTTTTCCCGTGTATAGAGCTTTATTTTGTTAGCAGTCATCTGATTCCCTTGTGCCCAGATAATTGGCTCATGGAAAAAAGTATTGGTACTGTCACGAAAATCATAGACCATTGAATCACATCTTCCCTGAAGATCCCGGCGATAAAACTGAACATGATGAAAAGCTCTTACCAGTTTATTTTCCGGATCATCCTCTATGGGGTCGGCCCTGAGGGTATCTGCATGAAGAAAAAGCGTATCACGTCCGTAAACCTGCTTTAAAACAGCCCTTTTAGTTGCAAGGGCATTTTCGGTTTTTTCATTGTAATATCCATAATCCCCGGTAATGATTACATTATTGGCTGTATCTTCCAACGCCATTGCCGAAAACACTTCTCCAAAGCCATTGTTGCGATCGTAATAAATTGTATCACCCCGGAGCGTCTGCTCTCCCCCATCAATATAATTATTCTTCAGTAAATGGGCTATATCCGTTTTTGTATTGTAAAACCCGAGTTCTGAATAAATGGTATTTTGATCACTTACGATATCTGTGGGCCCAACTATTTCAACAACCTCTGTTTTTGTAAAGTACTTCAGGGTGTCGCTGTACATTTTATAGTCGGGATTCACTAAAACAACACTATCTTTAAAATTCACTTCAGCGGTACGGGGATAGTAAAATCCAAGTCTGCTGGTCAATTGATTTGTTTCGTCAACAATTTTACCCCCGTTGAAATAATAAGCTACATCATTTCTTCGATCATAATCCAGGAACTCTGTAGTCAAAACCACTTTTTTATTAACCAGCTTCACATTCTCGCGAACCTTGGCCAGCTCTTCATCTCCATCGTAATGAAGTCTGTTTCCGTATAGGTGAATAGAATCATTTTGAATCACATGGATGGAGCCAAAAGCATCTACCTTGTTGGAATCGCGATATAAAATAGCGCTGTCACAAAACATTTCAGTATTAAGATGTCGCATTTTCACATCTCCCTTCAATGCCTGCACATTTTTCCCAAGCCGTTTTTCTGCTCCTTCAAGAAAATCAGCATACTCAATAAGAATGGTACTTTTTCCTTCTTTCTTTTGCTGAGCAAATCCCGCGGAGGGAGCAAGAAGAAGGGAAAAAAGAAACAGGAAAAGTAGATTTTCGGAATTCATAAATCTAATGAGACAGCGATACAGGAACAGCATTGGCAATAAAAATCGCATAGTTAAAATTGGACTTCAAAACTCTCTGAAGAAGGCCCACCTTTTTCAGTCTTGTTATTTGACTCAGCCGCGGAAGCTGAGACTGGAAAATATAACCTGTTTTTCAGGTCGGGCTGAAATAAGTAATCAAACCGGATACCCGTTTCTTTAACCTGGTTCCCGTCATCATTTTTATATTTCAATACACAGACCCGGTTTTCAGGAATCATTTTAGCAACGTTTATGCCATTGCGGCAAAGAATAAAGAACCCCGCTTCATCCCCTTTCAAAACATGAGTTTTAACATACCCCGATTGAGGAGCTCTGGTAAGACTTGTAAGAAAATTCTCAGAATCTGACTTTACAACAGGAAAAATACCTCCGCCATCAGCTGCATTTAATACAATCCTTTTATTGGTTTTATTTATCTCAACCCAAACATCAGCACTATCCAGATTGGAAGTATTAATCCCATACAAAAAATCATATCCCCAGCTGATCTTTTCTCTGGAAACGCCCCTTTCTCCCTCCAAAACCTGACTTTCCCGGATAAACGGAATAGAGGGAGAAAACGAATTTCCATTCATCTTACGCACAACCAAACTGGCATCAAATGGATAAGGAGAAACAAAAATGGTATCAAATAAAACAGATTTCTTTACAACTTTATAATCTAATGCTCCCAGATACCCCCGGGCATCGGTTCTAACTGTAAGACCAAAGCCTTGGGGAAAATCAATACTGAACCTTCCAAACTCGTCACTAACAGCATATTTATTGAAATCAGAGGTTTCATCAATGTTTTCCTGGTAAGAAGCAGTGGCAATGATGCGGGCGTGTGGAACCGGTCTACCGGTTGTTTTATCAGCTACGATTCCTTTCCATGAAATATTATATACTTCACGGGCGCAACCTGTCACAACCAACAACCCAACTACGACTGGCAAAAGTTTCCTATAAACTCTCTCCCACATTTATATATTTATTTTATCCACCCCTTAAACTCAAACTCGCAGTTCCGCCACTCACCAGAGAGGGAAATATATGTTTCGTCCTGTTTATTCTTAATCCAGTTGTTAAACGTTTCTTCCCGTTTTTTGTTTTCCAACAGACTTTTAATAGTCTGATAATCATCAACCATATTGGCTTTATGGGGAGGCGTTTTCCTAACTAAACGCACAATCGTATATTGATCTACCCCAAGTCGTTGATCCTTCATCAGAAATGGGTCAGAAATTTCTCCCTGCCCCATCTTTTCCAGAACCTGAGCTATGGATGGTTGAATCTGGGGAAGTTCAAATTTTGTTGACTGGGTTTGAGGATTAATCACGTGGCCACCACTGGCACGAGTGTCTTTATCCATAGAGTACCGCAAAGCAGCATCCTCAAACGAAATCGAGTCTTTTCGAATAAGCGATGCAAGCGAATCGGCAACTTCCCTGGCCTCTTCTTTGGCTTCTCCTGAAGCTTTGGGTTTCAATAGAATATGTCGCACATTAATTCGATCACCCTGCCTGTCAACCAATTGCATTATATGGAAACCAAATTCGGTCTCAACAATCTTTGACACCTTCTCTTTATCTCTTAAATTAAATGCAACCTGGGCAAACTCAGGAACCAGATTGGCCCGGGGGGTCAACCCCAGCTCACCACCGCGGGCAGCACTGTTTGGGTCTTCAGAATAAAGGACAGCTAAAGTAGCAAAATCCCGCCCTTCGCGAACCTGACGTTGAAAATCACGCAAGCGGCTCTTCACTCTGTCAATTTCGTCCCGACTGACCTTAGGTGTAACAGCAATCTTCTGATACTCATATTGAGCCGGCATCTGCGGTAAACTGTCTTTGGGTGTCTCCCTGAAGAAACGACGTATCTCCATGGGGGTCACAGCAATTTCTTTAGTGATTTCCTGACGCATCTGCTGAGTCAGCATCTGATTCCGTACCAACTCACGCTGCTCTTCTTTAATCTTGAGGATTGATTTATTCAACCACTCTTCCAGCTTATCCCTGGAACCGGCACGATTTATAAACGTATTAATCTGCCTGTCAACTGTAGACAACACCTGGTTTTCGCTGACTTCGACACTATCGAGTTTGGCTTGCTCCAACAATAGGTTTTGAATCATCATCTGTTCCAGAATATGACATTTCATATCCCCTGCATATTCCACACCCTGCATAAGGGCCTGCTGATGTTGAAATTCAATATCCGACTTCAAAACAGGCTCATCTCCAATAACAGCAATAACCTGGTCAATAACGTTACTTTGTCCTGTTACAAAAGCGGGAAATAAAAATAGTATTAAAAGGGTCTTTAGCAGATGATTTCTTAATTGCATGCTCGTTAATTTTGGCATAAAGGTAGCACAAGTTTAATAGAAATTAATGATTTTTTTCTGAAGGGCTTCATCATAAAGCTCTTTCTCCAGACTTTTTATATACTCACCTCTTTTCTTGTTAAGAAGAATGGCTCGAATACGATCTTCTACATAACTCAGAGGGGCTGTATTTCCAATTGTCATATAATCGGTCACCAACAAAAAATATCTGAACTGCTCATCGGTGGTTTCATAATACCGATTGTACATCAAAAATCGTTCCTCATTTTTTATCGGTTCCGGCAAGATAGCATTAACCCGTTGAAAAGGAACCCAGGTATCCAGAAAAGAATCAAACATTCTTGCATTTTGAAGACTGTAATTCTCTAATTTCACCAGACTTTCGGAATTGGCAGACCTGCACCATCTTCGCACATCGCCCTGATTCGGGGCACCCATTGGCACTTTTAACAAAAAACCTTTGACAATATTTTCCTGCAGAGTAAAATTATCCTGCATCTGATTATAGTATTCTTCAATCTCCTTATCACTAAGCAATGGAGAATACTTTTGCTCAAGCATTTTTTGCTGATAGATATTTACCAATAAAGAAGTTCGGTATTCATCCAGCAACTGACTTATATCTTTCTCTTCTTCGGTAAGATTAAACTCTGCCTGACGTAAAAAAAGCTTATTACGCACCCACCGGTTAATGTAATCGTCTGCCAGGGCAGCACTATCCTCGTCATTAACATCACGGGGAAGAACCTGATTAAGGTCACTGGAAGTAAGGAGTTCATTTCCTACACGAACAATTTCTCTGCTCCCCCCGTCATCCTCGGCATGCTTGCAAGTGTATAAAAACAATCCAATTCCGGCAGTAATAAGTATTAATATGAATGAGAAACGCTTCATTTAAAACGATTAGACATTTAACAATCTTCTTTACAATGCAAAAATAAGGCTTTGTTTGCTCTGTTACAAACGGTGCTTTCGGGCTCTAAAGTCAAAAAAATAACCCGGGAAAACAAAACTGTTAGCCCGGGTGATATTTGCAATACTTTAAATCAATTATCTTGAGTAATTAGGAGCCTCACGCGTGATGGTTACATCATGAGGATGGCCTTCACTAACACCGGCATTGGTGATACGGGTAAAGCTTGCTCCATGCAGATTCTCCACATTTGAAGCTCCACAATATCCCATTCCTGCACGCAATCCACCAATCAACTGATAAATCACTTCATATAAAGTTCCTTTATAAGGTACCCTTGCTGAAATTCCCTCCGGAACCAGCTTTTTTATATCATCCTCCACATCCTGGAAGTAACGATCTTTAGATCCTTTCTGCATCGCTTCAATGGACCCCATTCCACGGTAGGTTTTAAATTTCCGGCCATTGTAAATAATGGTTTCCCCGGGTGATTCTTCAACTCCGGCAAACAACGAACCAGCCATAACAGAATAAGCACCAGCAGCAATTGCTTTAACAATATCACCACTGTAGCGCAACCCGCCATCGGCAATCAAAGGCACTCCGGTTCCCTTAAGGGCTTTATGAACATCATAAATTGCAGACAATTGAGGAACGCCAACACCTGCAATCACACGTGTTGTACAAATTGACCCGGGGCCAATACCTACTTTCACACCATCGGCTCCTGCATTAACCAGATCTTTCGCAGCTTCAGCAGTAGCGATATTTCCAACGACTATTTCCAGTTCAGGATAACGCCGTTTAGCTTCTTTTAGGGTTTGAAGTACGCCCTTTGAATGTCCATGGGCTGTGTCAATAACAATAGCATCCACATTGGCTTTCACCAAAGCATCAATACGCTCAAAGGT
Organism: Marinilabilia rubra; assembly: GCF_003121985.1. GTDB lineage: Bacteria > Bacteroidota > Bacteroidia > Bacteroidales > Marinilabiliaceae > Marinilabilia > Marinilabilia rubra. The sequence goes on along the minus strand of NZ_QEWP01000013.1, from coordinate 126,846 downwards.
ATCAAACGTCACACCCACTCCGGCAGCCACTCTCAAACGTCCCTTTTCATCTTTGCAGGCAAGGGGTTTATCTTTTGCTTTGGTTATATCTTTGTACGTAACCAGGCCAATGAGTTTATTGTCATTATCAACAACCGGCAACTTTTCAATCTTATGACGCTGAAGCAGGTCTACTGCTTTTTCCAGATCTGTAACCTGATTGGTAGTCACCAAATTGTCAGACGTCATTACCTCTTCAATGGCACGGCCGTAGTTCATCTCAAAACGAAGATCCCTGTTGGTAACAATGCCAACAAGGTATCCATATTCATCAACCACAGGAATACCGCCAATTTTGTACTCACTCATTAATGAAAGAGCGTCCTCTACTGTCCGGTCTTTCATGATGGTAATGGGATCATAAATCATCCCGTTTTCTGCTCTTTTTACAACCTCAACCTGTTTGGCTTGCTCCTGTATCGTCATATTCTTATGGATAACGCCAATACCACCTTCCCTGGCAATAGCAATTGCCAAACGGGCTTCGGTAACCGTATCCATAGCTGCCGACACAATGGGGGTCTTCAAAATAATGTTTCGTGAAAAACGGGTTGACAAATCAACCTCACGTGGAAGTACCTCTGAATAAGCAGGAACCAGAAGTACGTCATCAAAAGTCAATCCGTCTGATGCGATTTTGTCCTCGAGAAATGACATGAACTGAAGCTTTAGGTGTTTAAAAATTTTGGCAAAGGTAAGAATTTCTATTTTCTTTTCATTACGTAAGCCCACCTCTTAATAACGATTTTTAATTTTTAATATTAATTTTGCATTCATGACCAACCGCTATCTCGATATTCTTCAACAATACTGGGGCTTTGAGAGGTTCCGCCCACTTCAGGAAGACATTGTCAACTCTGCCGGAGAGGGGCACGATACACTTGCCCTCATGCCAACAGGGGGTGGAAAGTCAATTACATTCCAGGTGCCGGCGCTGGCTCATGAAGGGCTTTGTCTTGTAGTTACTCCGCTTATTGCCTTAATGAAGGATCAGGTTGAAAACCTTAAAAAAAACGGTATTAAAGCTGCAGCCATTCATTCAGGCCTGACTTATCGAGAAATAAAAGTCACTTTTGACAATGCAATGTTTGGAGGAACCAAATTTTTGTATGTTTCACCTGAACGACTTTCCACGGAGCTTTTTCTTGACAAATTACCCGATTTAAATCTCAACCTCATCGCTGTGGATGAAGCCCACTGCATATCTCAATGGGGCTACGACTTCAGGCCATCTTACTTAAAAATAGCAGCCATCAGAGAAATAGTCCCCAATATCCCCATCCTTGCCCTTACAGCCACAGCAACCCCCAGGGTAGTTGAAGACATCATGGAGCGGTTGAATTTCAAAGACGGTCAGTTATTCCAAAAAGATTTTGCCCGTCCCAATCTGGCATACGTTGTAAGGCATTCAGAAGATAAAGAGCAGCAACTCCTGAAAATATTGAAGTCAGTGCCGGGTTCGGCTGTAGTTTACGTTCGAAACAGAAAGAAAACGAAAGAATACGCGTCCTTCCTGCAACAAAATCAGATTAGCGCTGACTATTTTCACGCAGGATTAATTCAAAACACTAAAAACGAACGCCAGGATAGCTGGAAAAAGAATCAAACCAGGGTAATAGTTGCCACCAATGCTTTTGGAATGGGCATCGACAAACCTGATGTCCGACTGGTAGTGCACATGGATGCTCCGGACTCCCTGGAGGCCTACTTTCAGGAAGCCGGACGCGCCGGAAGAGATGGGAAAAAAGCTTTTGCAGTTCTATTGTGGAGTGACAACGACAGGGCAAAACTGAATAAACAGGTGAAATCATCTTTCCCGGAGCCGGAACGCATAAAACGCATCTATGACGCTCTCGGAAATTTTTTTCAATTGCCGGTTGGATCCGGTTTTCAAATGGCATTCGACTTCGACATGGGGAAGTTCTGCAAAGCGTTCAGCTTCAATATTCTGCAAGTATTCAACTCCTTAAAAATATTGCAACGCGCAGGCTACCTCACCTTTACCGAAGAGTTAGATATTCCCTCAAAAGTTATGTTCCTGATGGAAGGCAATGACCTGTATAAATTCCAGGTGGCAAATGCTCCGCTGGATCCTTTCATAAAAGCACTTCTCCGCTCATATACCGGCTTGTTTACTGAATATGCCTCCATTAACGAAGACAGACTGGCTAAAATAACAAATACTGACAAGGACACAATATATCAGGCCTTAATTAAATTAAGCAAAGCCGGGGCTGTTCATTACATCCCTAGAAGAAGGACTCCGCTAATAACTTTCACTCAAACAAGGGAAGAATTGAAATTCGTAAAACTTCCAAATGAAGTATATGCCGATCGCAAACAGCGCTATCTGGAACAGGTGGAATCGGTCATTGCTTATGGAACATCAGATCACATATGCCGGAGCCGATTTCTTCTTAATTATTTTGGACAAAAAAAGACAGGAAATTGTGGCATGTGCGATGTTTGCTTATCACGCAAAAAGACAGGCCTGGACGATGAAACCTTCGAAAAAATTGAAGTTCAAATCAGGGAAATATTAATCAACCAGCCTATGTATCCGGAAATCCTCTCTGATCAATTAAAGTATGATCATCAAAAAATAATGCAAGTGCTTCAATGGCTTGAAGACCATGAGATCATCGGAGAAACCGACAAAGGAGAGTTGGAATGGCTTAAGTAACAATCTTTTCTTCATCTTACTGACATTAAGCACAACATTATCAATATTTATCATTAATTTTGCAGAATTATGCAAACAGACTTTGAACATCCCGTTTATTCAAAAAACGTCATAGAATTTGTTACCGTAGCGAAAGAGTTTTGTGCCTGGCTGGAGAACACTCCAAATCTCCCGAGAAGAGACTTTGTGGAAACCGGACGCAAAATGCTTCCACTGCTTTATATTAAGACCTCCGTATTACCAAAAACGGAAACCTCACTGGAAGATGACTTCCTTGAGAAATTTGTGACTGAAGAGGAATATCAACAGATATTGGGAGCCATTCAGTTTAAGATGGGACCTTACAACGATTATCTTGAGGTTTTTACTGAAGACATGCAAAGAAGTGTGGAACCATTGACAGCAACAATCTCCGAAAACCTGGCGGACATATACCAGGATATTAAGGATTTTCTTATGAGTTACCGCACCGCTGTGACTGAGATTATGAATGATTCTTTGCTGGAACTGGTCAACAATTTTGAGGAATTTTGGGGTCAACGGCTTGTTAACGTATTACGTGCCCTGCATGAAGTGGCTTTCAACGGTGAAAACATTGATGAAGAAGCCGATGAAAAAGACCCTTTGGAAGATAAAAGAAATACTGACGACTGGATGATCTCCAAAATGCAAAAAAACTGGCAAAGCAGCCACAAAGAAGACAGAGAAGAGATATAGGAGGATTTCAGAGTATTGTTAAAAGTGCCATGTAAACAAACATTATTCATTTATAACAGTATACCTCTTTTGATCCTTATACCAAAAACAACAATTTGAATGCAGAAGACCATATCTAAAGACGACATAAAAGAGTTACCTTTAAAACAGTTTGAAGGACCTGTGGTTGTTGTCGAAGATCCCAGCCAGGTTCGGGACATTGTTCATAAACTGCAGAAAAAAGATATCATTGGTTTCGATACTGAGACCAAACCCTCCTTCAAAAAGGGTATCTCACATGACATTTCACTGCTCCAGCTTAGCACTGAGAAGGAGGCATTTCTGTTTCGACTCAATGCAACCGGATTCAATGGCGCATTAACCAGTCTAATGTCAAACCCACAAGTAGTAAAAGTCGGTGTTGGTATTAGAGATGACATCAGAGGCCTGCGTCAGTTAAATGAATTTCAACCAAAAGGGTTTATTGAACTTCAGGATTTGGCCCCACAATATGGGCTGAATGTTTTAAGCCTGAAAAACCTGGCAGGTTTGCTTTTAGGAATAAGAGTTTCCAAAAGACAACGTCTTTCGAACTGGGAGGCTGACCAACTCACCGAAGGACAGATTCTGTATGCTGCAACGGATGCCTGGGCTGCCTTAGAGATCTACAACAAAATGAAACAAATGAAACTCGTTCAATCTGAGACTAAAAACAATAGAAATCAGAAGAGCTCTTAACATCCACGCATTCACATGGAATTTGCAACTATTACATTAAAACCGGGGAAAGAACAAAGTGTACAACGTTTTCACCCTTGGGTGTTCTCAGGAGCCATCAAAGCCGTTAGCGGTGAAATACAAGAGGGCGATGTTGTTGACGTCATGGATCATCAGGGAAACTACCTAGCAACCGGACATTCTCAAATAGGCGCTATCGCTGTAAGGATTTTCTCATTCTCCAAAGTTATTCCCGACCAGGATTTCTGGACAAAAAAAATAAAAAATGCCCTGGAATTACGAAATCAGGCAGGCTTAACGGATTGTGATCAAACCAATGCCTTCCGTCTGATATACGCTGAAGGCGATGGCATTCCGGGACTGATTGTAGATATGTACAATGGCACTGCAATCATGCAAATTCATACCGTGGGTATGTATCTCATCAAAGAAATACTTTGCGAGGCATTAAAAACCGTTCTTGGAGATAAACTAAAAGCCATTTACAACAAATCAGAAGGAGCGATGCCTTTTAAAGCGGAGGTGCAACCGGAAAATGGGTTTCTTTGGGGCAAAACCACCGATAAAACAGCTCTTGAAAACGGGCTCCTCTTTAATGTAGATTACGAAAAAGGACAAAAAACCGGATTCTTTCTGGACCAACGTGAAAACAGGGCACTATTGGAAAGATACAGCCAAGGGAAAAAAGTATTAAACTTGTTCTGTTACACCGGAGGTTTTTCTTTTTATGCCCTCAGGGGCGGAGCTGAATTGGTACATTCGGTTGACAGCTCTGAAAGGGCCATTGAACTGACCAATGAAAATGTCCATCTGAATTTCCCTGAAGAAGGCAGGCACAAAGCATTTGCAGAAGACGCTTTCAAGTTTCTGAATAAAAGCAAGGAAGAATACGATTTGATTATTCTTGATCCTCCTGCCTTTGCCAAGCATCAAAATGTGGTTCCAAATGCCCTTCAGGGTTATCGAAAATTAAATGCCAAAGCCATTAGACAAATTAAGCCAGGTGGTATTATCTTTACATTTTCCTGTTCGCAGGTAATCACACGTGATGCTTTCAGGAAGGCCGTATTTACGGCAGCAGCAAAATCAGGCCGACATGTCCGCATCATTCACCAGATGGAACAGCCTGCCGACCATCCTGTAAACATTTACCATCCTGAGAGCGAGTATCTCAAAGGATTGGTAATATATGTCGAATAAACTAAAACACACATAACTTGAAATTTACTGAATTCGGTTTTTCACAAGAAGTAATAGAAGGACTTGAGGCTATGCGCTTTGAAAAAGCGACCCCTGTCCAGGTAGCCACCATTCCTCCCATCATGAACGGGAAGGATATGATTGCCTGTGCCCAAACCGGTACAGGAAAAACAGCCGCCTATCTGCTTCCTGTCCTCGATCGTCAGGTTCAATCCAACTCTGAGGGTCTTAATACGCTTGTTTTGGTACCAACCCGCGAACTGGCCATGCAGATTGATCAACAAATGGAAGGATTTGGATACTTTCTTCCAATCACTTCCATTGCTGTCTACGGCGGTAACGATGCTGATCTCTGGAATCGCCAAAAAACGGCACTTACAAAAGGAGCCAATGTGATTATTGCCACTCCCGGACGCCTCATACAGCATTTGAGCATGGGGTATGTTAAGATGGACAGTTTGAAGCACCTTATCCTTGACGAAGCAGACCGTATGCTGGACATGGGATTTTATGAGGACATCATGCAAATTGTTTCTTATCTGCCCAAAAAGCGTCAAACCCTGATGTTCTCAGCCACTATGCCTAAGAAAATAAGAGACATGGCCCGTGAGCTATTGGCAGAGTTCGAAGAAGTAAACATTGCCCTTTCCAAACCTGCTGAAGGAATTTTACAAGGGGCTTACGTGGTATACGAAAATCAGAAAATACCTTTGGTAAACAGCTTACTTAAAGGCAAAGATCTCAAGAGTATCATTGTTTTCTCTTCAACCAAGCAAAAAGTAAAAGACATTCACCGGTCTCTGCGCCAAAATGGCTTTAACTCACAGGCCATTCACTCCGACTTGGATCAGAAAGAGCGTACCGAAGTGATGCGTGAATTCCGGAACCGTAACATCCAGATTCTTGTGGCCACAGATATTGTTGCCCGCGGTATTGATGTAGTGGGAATTGACCTGGTTATTAACTTTGATGTACCCAATGATGCTGAAGATTATGTACACCGCGTGGGACGAACAGCAAGGGCCGAATCTACCGGAGTGGCACTTACTTTTATCTCAGACAGGGATCAAAGTGATTTTCAAAAAATTGAAGATTTAATAGAAACCAAAATTATTAAAATCCCACCTCCACCTGAAGTTGGAGAAGGCCCGGAATACAATCCGAAACAAAGAAATTTCAAAGGTAAGCCCCGGAAAAATTTTAAAAAGAAAAACAGAAAATAATTATACCGGGGAAGAGAGACTCTCATTTTTATTTCGACAACTCATTTGTATGCAAACTATTTCAACCCTAGTTGCTGAACAAACCGGCATATCATTTCAACAAGTTAGAAATACCATTGAGCTCCTTGACGAAGGAGCTACCATTCCTTTTATCAGCCGTTACCGAAAAGAAAGAACCGGTAGCCTGGATGAAGTAGCCATTGCTTCTGTAAAGGAATCTTACGATAAATTTTTGGAGATTGAAAAACGTAAAGCAACGATTCTTAAGACCATCGAAGAGCAAGACCAACTAACTGATGAGCTTAAGGAAAAAATAAACAATTGCTTTGATGCCACCGAACTGGAAGACATCTATCTCCCTTATAAGCCTAAACGAAAAACCAGAGCTTCCAAAGCTAAAGAACTGGGCCTCGAACCACTTGCAAAAATCATGATGAAGCAGCACGAGAGAGACATTGAAACTCGTGCAGAATCGTTTGTCAATGATGATGTTGAAGATATTAACGTTGCGCTTCAGGGGGCAAGAGATATCATTGCAGAATGGGTCAACGAGAATCAGGTCGCCCGTGAAATTGTCAGAAACAGTTACACCCAAAAAGCCGTCATCGTTGCCAAACTGGTAAAAGGAAAAGAAGAAGAAGGTGCAAAGTACCGAGACTACTTTGAATGGAGCGAACCCTTGAAAAAATGTCCTTCACACCGATTCCTGGCAATGCAAAGAGGTGAAAAAGAAGGATTTTTAAAAATTGGAGCTGCACCCGATCCGGAAGAAGTGCTGCCACGATTAAAAAGGTTCTTTGTAAAAGGCCAAACCTCAGCTTCTGATCAGGTGGAAGATGCAGTAGAAGATTCATATAAAAGATTGCTATCGCCATCCATCGAAAATGAGACATTAGCGGCGTTTAAAGAGAAAGCCGATGAAGAAGCCATTCGCGTTTTTAGCGAAAACCTTCGTCAGTTGCTTTTAGCTCCGCCTTTGGGGCAAAAAAGAGTGCTGGCCATCGATCCGGGCTATCGCACAGGCTGCAAGGTAGTCTGTCTGGACGCACAGGGAGAACTCTTGCACAATGAAACCATCTACCCACACCCACCGCAAAAGGAAATGGGAAAAGCAAAGAAGAAGCTGGATTCACTGGTGGATGCCTATAAAATAGAAGCCATTGCCATTGGTAACGGAACAGCCTCCCGTGAAACAGAAGCCTTTGTCAGAGGAACTAAATTCAACCGGGATATTCAGGTTTTTGTGGTGAGTGAAGACGGAGCATCAGTTTACAGTGCCAGCAAGACTGCCCGCGAGGAATTTCCTCAATATGATGTAACTGTGAGAGGTTCTGTTTCCATTGGCCGCAGGCTGATGGATCCTCTTGCCGAGCTCGTTAAAATAGATCCCAAATCTATAGGTGTCGGTCAATATCAACACGATGTGGATCAAACCAAACTAAAAGATGCCCTCGATCGGGTGGTGGAATCCGCTGTAAATTCAGTTGGAGTAAATCTTAATACATCAAGTTATCACTTGTTGACATATGTTTCCGGACTTGGGCCTTCTCTGGCTAAAAACATCGTGGCTTATCGAAACGAAAACGGCGCCTTTGAAAGCAGAAAAGCCCTCAAAAAAGTACCCCGACTCGGTGCAAAGGCCTTTGAGCAAGCTGCCGGCTTCTTAAGAATCACCGATCCTAAAAACCCTTTGGATAATACAGCCGTCCACCCGGAATCTTATCCTGTGGTGGAACAAATGGCCAAAGACCTGGAATGCAAAATAACCGACCTTATCAGTGATAAAAGCCTGAGAGGGAAAATTAATCTCAACAAATATCTATCCGATGAGATAGGAATGCCCACGCTTCAGGACATTATGGAAGAACTTGAAAAACCGGGCAGGGATCCGCGCCAAACGATCAAGGTTTTTGAATTTGCCAAAGATATTTACTCCATTGACGACCTCAAACCCGGCATGAAGCTTCCGGGGATTGTCACCAATATCACCAATTTTGGAGCTTTTGTTGATGTAGGAGTAAAGCAGGATGGGCTTGTTCATATTTCACAACTGGCCGATCGGTTCATTTCCAATCCGGCTGATGTTGTGAAGCTGCATCAACATGTTGAGGTAACTGTTTTGGAAGTGGATGTGGCCAGGAAAAGGATTCAACTTTCAATGAAAAGTTAAATACCCTTGGGCTGTTTCGGATTTGCGAAACAGCCTTTTTTATAATTCTGAAAAGAAATGTGAGATCCTCTTCCTCATTATTACCTCTTTTCGTTGCATTCCCCCTCAAAATCATATTTTTCAGTAATTGCTATATTTGTACATATTTACCAAACCAAATACGTCCAACTATGAAAGAATTAGCCAATATTCTTACTCAGATTGATGCAATGATCGGGGGTTCAGCCTGGTTTGTTTACCTGCTGTTGGGAACAGGAATATTCTTCACCATTTACCTGGTTTTTCCTCAAATTCGCTTTTTTAAATACGCCATAAAGATTGTTCGTGGCAAATTTGACCGCGAAGGGGACAAAGGAGATACCAGTCACTTTCAGGCGCTTACAACAGCGCTTTCAGGAACAGTGGGAACCGGAAACATTGCCGGAGTGGCATTGGCATTGCACCTGGGCGGCCCGGCAGCTTTGTTTTGGATGTTGGTAACAGCATTAATCGGGATGACCACAAAATTTGTGGAGGTCACGCTTTCACATAAGTACAGAGAAACAACTTCGGATGGCACCATTAGCGGCGGACCAATGTACTATATGAAAAAAAGGTTGAACCTGAGACTTCCATCAGGAAAGCTCCTCAAGACAGGAAGCCTGATGGCCGGAATTTTTGCGGTAGCCACGATATTTTCCTCCTTCGGTACCGGAAACCTGCCTCAAATCAACAGCATTTCGAACTCTTTATTTGAGACTTTTGAGATCCCTCACCTTATAACAGGCGCCGTATTAAGCGTTTTGCTTGGTTTTGTGATTGTTGGTGGAATCAAAAGAATTGCCAAAGTCACTCAGACATTGGTTCCGACTATGGCCATTCTTTATTTTCTGGGAGCACTTCTTGTAATTATCTTTAACTATGAAAACATCATTCCCTCCATTAAATCGATTGGTGCAGGTATTTTTTCAGGTAGTTCAGCAACAGGGGGATTCTTAGGTGCTTCAGTAGCCTTTGCCTTCAACCGCGGAGTTAACAGGGGGTTGTTCTCCAATGAAGCCGGACAGGGGTCTGCGCCTATTGCCCACGCCGCAGCAAGAGCCCATGAACCGGTATCTGAAGGTTTAGTTGCCCTGCTAGAGCCATTCATTGATACAATCATCATTTGCATGCTTACCGGATTAACACTTTTGGCATCCGGAGTCTGGAGCGAGAAATATGAGAACCGTTTTCAAATGGCAGACATGGAAATCCTTCAGGGGAGCTATACCGACAGTGATCGGCAACTACTTTCTAAGCATTTAACAGGCAAAGAAACTCTTCCCCTCTTCTCGGGAGAATTGGAAGTAAAAGAAGGAAAAATCTCTGATGAATTAACCATCATCCATGCACGATCAGTAGCAGAAGATGTAAAATTCCTCAAAGATGAATCATTATTCACCGGTAGGCTGAATGTCGAAAATGGACACCTGTTGGATTCAGATGAAATTAACATCAGCGGGAAGTCACTGCTGCACAGTGCCCCCCTGACTACGGTTGCGTTCTCTAAAAGCTGGTTGGGTGAATATGGGAAATACATTGTTTCCATCGGACTGTTGCTGTTCGCTTTTTCAACAGCAATTTCATGGTCTTATTACGGAAGCCGGGCTGTTACATTTCTATTCGGTCTTAAAGGGGTTATTTGGTATAAAGGGCTGTACATTATTGGGTTCTTTTTGGCCTCCTTCACCGACACCACTATAGTCTGGATCTTTTCGGGAATTACCATTGCACTGATGACCATCCCCAACCTTTTGGGACTGCTTTTCCTTCACAGAGAGGTCAAACAGGAGGTTAAGAGCTTCTGGAAAGAATACAATGAAAGTTTTCCTGATGAAAATGCCCCAACCTATTAAAGCCGGAAAATCCTTGACAGATATTATCTTTGCCGTTCGGATGATTCAAAACCACTTAATTTAAATTGGGCATGGTATCTTTAACGGTAATAGGTTTATTTGTTGTTGGCATTGGTATTGGTATTATTTTCCGTAAAAGTGAATTTTTCCTTAAAGTCACTGAAAAACTTGTTGCCATTGCAGTTTTTGCGTTGTTGTTTTTCCTGGGTGTTTCTGTTGGGTCAGATCCACGGATTGTAAACAACATTAGCATTTTAGGATGGCAGGCTGTTCTTCTTAGTTCAGGAGCAATTATCGGCAGTCTTTTGCTGGCAAGGTTAATGGCCTCCTTCTTCCGAAAAAAAGAGGTTTCTGCCAATAAACAGGAGAGGACAAACACGACCATAGGTTCAAGACTAATGCAAATGCTCAGGAACCAGAGTTTATGGATCTTGTTGTTTTTTGCTGCAGGTATTATTCTTTCAGTTTACGAAATCACACCCCGTTTTCTGGGACATGAAGATGTTTCCACCGCAACCCTTTATACCATGATGATATTCGTGGGATCAGGCATCGGATCAGACCCAAGGGCTTTGGACATTTTAAAGCAAACCAGTTTTCATATCCTTATTGTACCGGTTATTGTCATTGTGGGGAGTATTGGTGGCAGCTTGATTATTGCTCAGTTTCTGGACAATGTTAACTCTGCAAACGGAATGGCTGTGGGGGCAGGATTTGGATACTATTCTCTGTCAGCCATTATTATTGGCAAAATTAGCGGAGGAGAAATGGGCGTGATTGCTCTTCTTTCTAATATCTTCCGGGAAGTATTTACTCTTGTGGCTGCCCCTCTTGTAGTTAAATGGTTTGGTCAACTGGGAGCTATTGTTTCAGGGGGTGCAACGGCCATGGACACCACTTTACCGGTAATAATAAAAGCCACAGGCAAAGAGTATGCTGTTATTAGTATTTTCAGTGGAATTATTCTTTCAGTATTGGTGCCGGTATTGGTACCCCTTTTACTGGGCAACTAGTTGATCTCTTTGATCCAGTTATCACTTACAATAGATCGTTAACCCCAAAGCTTCGGTATAGATAGGGCCCGCTAAAAAAGTCAAAAGAGCAGAATTTACAAACCGCCCCAATCGAAGGAGTATCTAAATACTTTGAGGTTGGGACGGTAAAGTAAATTTTGTTCTTTTGATTAGCCGTTTACTTGTATACAGGTGTAAAGGAATACGAGTATGCTGTGAAATAACCTTGCGCCTGCTAACTTTTTGATAAACTTTAATATTTTACATAGTTAACGAAATACGCGTTTTTCAGCACGCCCTAGATAAAGAACATGCCATATTGTACTGATAATATGAGCTTCAACCCGAACACATCTTTAATTACAAGCACTTGATATTTAATGCCTTACGCGAGCCCAGGCACGTATTAACAATCAAAGAAGATAAATTTTTTAAGAGAAAACTAAGCGAGTACTTTTTCCTCATTCACAAGATCGCTTTCAATCACACCGTCTCGAAGGCGTACAATCCTTTCCGCATGCTGCGCGATATCTTCTTCGTGGGTTACTAAGACAATGGTATTTCCTTCCTGATGAATGCGATCAAACAAACGCATAATGTCCACTGAGGTTTTACTATCCAGATTCCCGGTAGGCTCATCAGCCAGAATTAATGAAGGATTGTTAACCAGGGCACGTGCCACCGCCACACGCTGGCGCTGTCCGCCGGACAACTCATTAGGTTTATGATCCATCCTGTCAGCCAGACCTACATTTACCAATGCTTCTTTTCCTTTCTCGTTTCTCTCATCCTTCAAAACACCACCATAAATCAATGGCAAAACCACATTGTCAAGTGCTGTATATCGGGGCAACAAGTTAAAAGTCTGAAAAACAAATCCGATTTCCCGGTTCCTGATTTCTGCAAGTTTATCGTCACTCAGATGACTGACGTCGGTTCCATTTAACACATACCGCCCCATGGTTGGTGTATCCAATGCCCCAATCAGATTCATAAGGGTGGATTTCCCTGAACCTGAAGGTCCCATTATCGCTACATACTCGCCCTTTTTGATGGATAAAGAAACACCATTGAGGGCTTTCACGGTTTGAGTGCCTACGGCATAATGTTTTTGAAGATTCTCAAGAAAAATGATTGTTGACTCCATTCAGCAAGTTTTATTTGGCTGTTTTTTTTAGATCGGTGAGACTATAAATGGTTTAACCATCAAGGAAGATAAGATCAACAACACTGCAATGCATCAATGTCTGATAACATAATGCTGTTTGGTACATTCCTTTCTGAAGAATACAACGCCTATACGGTAAAGGTCGAGGGAAACTGTTACTTTTGGATGAGCTGCAATAACATCCCAGGCTTCCTCCATCGCCTCCGACCAGTGAATATCATCAAATACAAAAACGGAATCGTTGTGAACTTTTGAGAGGCACATTTTAAAATAGCTCAAGGTAGGTTTGTAACGGTGATCACCATCAAAAAAGACAAAATCCAGTTTATCTGTTTTGGCCAACTCCGCAGGCAACGCCTTTTCAAATGCTCCGTTAACGACATTAACATTCTTTACCTCCACAGTTTCAAAGAGATTCTGTGCAACACGGCAAAGCAGAGGATTTCCTTCAATGGTGGTTACCCGACTCCGTGAGTCAGGCAAAGCCAGAAAAAGCGTACCGTAGCCCGTTCCTGTTCCTAGTTCAAGAATATTGCGTGCTTCAAAATGATTGATCAACCTGAAAATAAACTGTCCATAAAATGTCGGGATGCTGCCCTGTCGTACAATTTTACAGACTTTCTTCCGGGGACTACTATCAACGGATGATGCACCCATCGTTTTACCCCCCACCTGTTCTTTCGACTTCAGAAGCATTTCCAGGGCAGCGTCTGTTTTCTTAAAAGCGTAAAAAGGCGTCTTCTCGAAAAGCAGTTCGCTAACCACGAAAAAAACAAAGGGAGAATGAATTCTATGTCCCTTCCAATACCCGGATTTAAAGAAATATTTTAAAAGGCTTCCAGCCCGGTAAAAAAAACACTTGATGTCCAACTCTGAAAAAATCTTTGGTTATTAGGCGTCAAAGATTGCAAAAATAAAGGCATGCTGCAAAATAAATTAATCAACCCAGGATACAACCGGGATTTGTTTGCAAAGAAGGATTGGATTATTTTTGGAGCCTCATATGTCAGATCTCGCAACACATAATATAATGTATCTTCAGGGAGTTGGCCCTAAAAGAGCTGAAACCCTGAAGAAGGAACTTAGGATAGTTTCTTATGAAGACCTGCTGTACCACTTTCCCTACAAGTATGTGGACAGAAGCCGGTTTTACACCATCGGGGAAATCACTGGCGATATGCCTTATATTCAGCTTAAAGGTCAGGTCACCTCGTTAAAAACAGTTGGAGAGGGGCGCGGAAAGAGGATGGTGGGAACCTTCAACGATGGCACAGGTATAATTGAACTGGTGTGGTTTAAGGGCATAAAATACATTAAAGGACAAATTAAACCTGACGAGACCTACATCCTTTTTGGCAAACCGTCCCGTTTTAATAATACCATTAATGTGGTACATCCCGAACTGGAGAAAGAACCCAATGGGAAAGGTAGCTTCATTGCCGGTCTTCAGCCTTTTTACAATACCACAGAGAAGATGAAAAGCAGCTATCTGACTTCGCGGGCTATTTTCAAGCTGGTTCAGAATGTTTTTCAATCTTACACTTCAGTCATTCCCGAGACACTTCCTGCTCACATCACCGGGCAACTAAAGCTCATGAAACTTAATCAGGCCCTTCGAACCATTCACATGCCCCCCAACTCGGAAGAACTTCAGAAAGCTTCTTTCCGTCTAAAGTTTGAAGAACTGTTTTACATTCAATTAAACATTCTGAGGCTGCGCAATCAAAGAACGTATAATTTAAAAGGACATATATTCTCAAGGGTTGGAGATTTCTTCAATCAGTTTTACTCGCAAAATCTGCCTTTTGAACTCACCAATGCACAAAAAAGGGTAATTAAGGAGATTCGAAAGGACATGGGCAGCGGGCACCAAATGAATCGGTTGCTCCAGGGAGACGTAGGAAGCGGCAAAACACTGGTGGCATTAATGGTGATGCTGATTGCCATTGACAATAAATATCAAACCTGCCTGATGGCTCCTACAGAGATATTGGCGACTCAGCATTTTGAAACCATCTCGGAAATGCTCAAAGGCATTGATGTAAACATCGGATTGCTGACAGGATCTACAAAAAAGGCCGCCAGAAATCAACTCCATGCAGATCTGCAATCCGGCAAACTAAATATTTTGATTGGAACGCATGCTCTTATTGAAGACAACGTTCAGTTCAACAATCTGGGTCTGGTGGTCATTGATGAGCAACATCGGTTTGGTGTGGCCCAGCGCGCCAGACTCTGGAAAAAGAACCTCTCCCCGCCCCATGTTTTGGTGATGACGGCCACTCCTATCCCACGAACATTGGCCATGACCACCTACGGAGATCTGGATGTATCTATTATAGACGAGTTACCTCCCGGCAGAAAGCCCATTCAAACTTCGCATGTTTATCACAAAAAGCGACTTGGAGTCAATAAGTTTGTCAAAGAGCAAATTGAGGCAGGCCGTCAGGTTTATGCAGTATACCCGCTTATCGAGGAATCCGAAAAAATGGATTTCAAAAACCTCACCGACGGCTATGAGTATATTCAGGAGGTCTACCCCAATTACAATGTTTCAATGGTGCATGGCAAGATGAAACCCGCAGAAAAAGATGCGGCCATGCAGGAATTTGCATCCGGGAAATCACAAATTCTGGTTTCAACAACTGTTATTGAGGTAGGCGTAAATGTACCCAACGCCTCGGTAATGATCATTGAAAGTGCCGAGCGCTTTGGTTTATCTCAGCTACATCAGCTCAGGGGAAGAGTTGGCCGTGGAGCCGATCAAAGCTATTGCATATTAATGACTGGCTACAAACTATCCAACGAGACAAGAAAGCGCATGGAGATCATGACACAAACCAATGATGGTTTTGAAATTGCTGAAGCTGATATGAAACTTCGTGGCCCGGGCGATTTGGAAGGCACACAACAATCGGGATTGCCTTTTGAATTAAAAATTGCCAATCTTGGCAAAGACAGCAGGATTCTTCATATGGCCAGAAATGTTGCTCAAGATGTTCTTAAAAACGATCCGCTTCTGGAAAAACAAGACAATGCTATTCTCAAACGGCAGCTTAAAAGGCTGGCACAACAGAAAATGAACTGGGCCATGATCAGTTAAAACAATACTCTACTAATATTTACAGAAATATTTCCTCAATATTAGATCGTCTAAATTAACAGTTTTAACATCTCCTATCATACAATCCAACAAGATGTTAATTCTTATTTTAATTTGTTCTAAACAAAAAATAGACCCCTTTAATATCCTTTCATCCCCAATTATATACATTTGTGGCCACCAAGGGGGAAAAACCATGTCGGAGAAAAAGCAAATAGAACACGAAGGCATTGTGGAGCAATCATATGGAGATCACGTTACCGTGAGAATTCTTAGCCAGTCGGCATGTGCTGCATGTCATGCCAAAGGTGTTTGTACAGCAGCCGATTTACAGGAGAAGCTCATCGAGGCCTCCTGCGATCGTCCTTACAAACATGGCGACCGGGTGAAATTAATTGGAGAAAGCAAGCTTGGATTAAAAGCTGCCTGGTGGGCTTACATTTTACCGCTGATTTTAATGGTTTTTACTCTTATCCTCACCTTTACCCTCACCAACAATGAAAATCTGGCTGGTCTGCTTGCATTGGGGATTCTTGCCCCCTACTTCCTGATCATCAAGATTTTCAACAACAATTTTTTAAAAACATTTTCTTTTACCATAAAACCATCTACGGAGTAGTGTTATGAGTGTTGTTTTAATAACCATACTGACTTTGGCCGGCCTTGGAGCCCTGGCTGCGGTCATTCTTTATCTGGCTTCCCAGAAGTTCAAAGTATTCGAAGATCCGCGCATCGATCAGGTTGAGGAAGCCTTACCGGCTGCCAACTGTGGCGGATGTGGATTCCCGGGTTGCCGGGCATTTGCGGAAGCGTTGGTTAAGGCCGACGATATTTCAGATCTGAATTGTCCGGTTGGCGGTCCCGATATCATGGAGAAAGTAGCCGATATTCTGGGCAAAGAGGTTGCCAAAACCGATCCCATGGTTGCTGTTGTACGATGCAACGGGACTTGTGAAAACCGTCCGAGAGTCAATCAATATGAAGGAGCTACCTCTTGTGCAGTTGCAGGAGCACTCTACGGTGGCGAAACCGGTTGCTCTTATGGGTGCTACGGACTAGGCGATTGTGTGGAAGCCTGTGATTTTGATGCCATGTATATGGATAAAGAAACCGGGCTGCCTGTCATCATCGAAGATAACTGTGTAGCTTGTGGTGCTTGCGTTGATGAATGTCCCAAGGACATTATCGAACTGAGAAAGAAAGGCCCCAAAAGCCGTCGCATTTTTATCAGCTGTGTCAATCAGGACAAAGGAGCTGTTGCCAAAAAGGCTTGTAGCGTGGCCTGTATCGGATGCGGAAAGTGCGTTAAAATTTGTCCGTTTGATGCCATTACCATGGAAAACAATCTGGCTTACATCGACTATGAAAAATGTAAGCTTTGTCGCAAATGTGTTCCTGAATGTCCGACTAATGCCATTCATGAACTTAACTTTCCTCCCCGCAAACCAAAACCGGAGAAGAAAGAAGCCCCTGCAAAGTCACCAGAGAGTAGCAAATAAATTTGATCATCTTAAAATAAGATATAACCGTGCTTAAAACATTTTCAATAGGAGGAATTCATCCGGCCGACCGCAAATTATCAGCCGGTAAAAGCATTGAAATGCTTCCTCTTCCCAAAAGAGTAGCGGTACCTATAGCTCAACACATTGGCGCTCCGGCAAAACCTGAAGTAAAAAAGGGAGACCTTGTTAAAACCGGTCAGGTAATTGCAAAAACCGGAGGCTTCGTTTCGGCCAATATTCATAGTCCCGTTTCAGGAAAGATTTTCAAACTTGATGAAGTAGTTGATGCCTCGGGATACAGAAAGCCCTCTATCATCATTGATGTAGATGGTGATGAATGGGACGAAAACATAGATCGCTCTGAAACACTCAATACAGACATCACCCTTTCATCCGAAGACATCATCAAAAAAGTGGGTGAAATGGGCATTGTTGGAATGGGTGGAGCTACTTTTCCTGCTCATGTCAAGCTTTCGCCTCCTCCGGGAAAGAAGTGCGATATTCTTATAATAAATGGTGTGGAATGTGAGCCATTCCTGACTTCAGATCACCGTGTGATGCTTGAAAAAGGGGATGAACTGATTGTTGGCATTCGGATTCTCATGAAAGCACTGAAAGTTGACAAAGCAGTAATTGGCATTGAGAACAATAAACCCGATGCCATCCAGCACCTGAAGAAGCTCACGTCACAAAAGTCAGGCATTGAAGTACAACCATTAAAAGTTCAATACCCGCAGGGTGGAGAAAAGCAATTAATTGATGCCGTTATTGGCCGTCAGGTGCCTTCAGGCAAACTTCCTATCGAGGTGGGTGCTGTAGTTCACAATGTTGGTACTGCCTATGCTATCTATGAAGCGGTTCAAAAGAACAAACCCCTTGTGGAGCGTGTAGTTACGGTAACTGGTCCCGGTGTTACAAAACCCGGTAATTTTCTGGCTCGAATCGGAACTCCCGTAAGCCAACTTATCGAAGCCGCCGGAGGTTTGCCCGACAATACAGGCAAAGTAGTAGGCGGAGGCCCCATGATGGGAAAAGCACTGACCAACCTTGACGTTCCGGTAACCAAAGGAAGTTCTGGGATTCTAATCCTCCCTCACGAAGAGGCACACCGTAAGCCTGTTGAAAATTGCATTCGCTGCAGCAAGTGTATCTCTGCTTGTCCTATGGGCCTTGAGCCTTATTTGCTCATGATCGAATCAGAAAAAGAGCTTTTAGACCGCGCAGAAGATGACAACATCATGGACTGCATAGAATGCGGATCTTGTAGCTTTACTTGTCCGGCCAATCGTCCGTTACTGGATTACATCCGACTAGGGAAAGGCAAAGTGGGCCAAATTATTCGAAACAGAAACTAATACAAAGTATCAGATAAAATGAACCAAAAGTTAGTCGTATCTCCCTCCCCGCATGTTCATGGTGGTGATTCAGTGCCCAAGAACATGTATGGAGTGATTATCGCACTCATTCCTGCCCTGGCAGCATCGCTGTGGTATTTTGGACTGGGCGCTTTAATCGTTTCTCTCACGGCCGTGGCCGCTTGTGTTCTTTTTGAGTGGATCATCCAAAAATACCTGATGAAAACCACGCCTTCCATATCTGATGGATCGGCAGCTGTAACAGGTCTTCTATTAGCGTTTAACTTACCAACGAACATTCCCCTGGGATTAATCATCATCGGGGCGGCTGTTGCCATTGGCATTGGAAAGATGACATTCGGAGGACTGGGAAACAACCCGTTTAACCCAGCGTTGGTTGGAAGGGTATTTCTATTGATCTCGTTCCCTGTTCAAATGACCAGCTGGCCGGTTCCGGTTGAGTCCAGATTCCAGTATCTGGACGCATCTACAGGTGCCACACCGTTATCAGTAATCAAAGAAGGAGTAGCCTCGGGAGCATCCGTTTCAGATTTGATGTCAGAAATACCCTCCTATTTGAACCTGTTCCTTGGGAACATGGGCGGAAGTGCCGGAGAAATGGCGGGTGTCGCCTTGATATTGGGAGGACTCTACATGATTTGGCGAAAAATCATTACCTGGCATATCCCTGTCAGTGTTCTTGCTTCAGTAGCTGTTTTTACCGGTATTCTTCATCTTGTTGATCCGGAAACATATGTTGGTCCCCTTTTCCACCTGCTTACCGGAGGAGTGTTACTTGGCGCCTTCTTCATGGCAACCGATTATGTAAGTTCCCCCATGTCGAGACAAGGCATGTTACTATATGGTATCGGAATTGGCGTAATTACCGTTTTGATACGTGTATACGGAGCTTATCCCGAGGGCGTATCATTTGCCATACTCATAATGAATGGTTTCACGCCACTTATCGACAAGTACATGAAGCCAAAAAGATTTGGAGAAAAAGTTAAAACAGCCAAAGTCCAAAACACTAAATAGCAGATTCAATGGGCAAAAAAGTATCATCACTATCCAACATGGCGCTTACGCTCATCATTATCACTATGGTGTCCGGAGCTTCACTTGGATATATCTATAAACTGACCAAGGGCCCCATTACGGCGGCTAAGGAGAAAAAGCAACAACAGGCAATTCAGCTTGTTGTTCCAGACTTTGATAACAATCCCACTCAGGAAATGTATAAGATAGCCGCTGAAGACGGTGATTCTCTTAAAGTTTTCCCGGCCAAAAAAGACGGCGAAGTAGTAGGAGTTGCTATTGAAAGCGTTAGCCACAAAGGGTTTAGCGGAGATGTAAAAATCATGGTTGGCATTCTGCCGGATGGAAGTATCAAAAACTATGATGTTTTAGAACACAAAGAGACTCCCGGACTGGGAACCAAAATGGCAACATGGTTTAAGCCATCCGATGAAGAGGGATCCGGCTCAGCTTCCGGAAATGCTTTCTTTAACTGGATGTTTGGAATAAAGAGTGGAGGCTCAGGCGGCAATACCAGTATTGTTGGTGTTAATCCTGAAAAAACCGACCTTACAGTTTCAGCTGATGGCGGGGACATTGATGCCATTACTGCAGCCACCATCAGCTCAAGAGCTTTTCTGGATGCAGTACAAAAAGCCTGGTCAACATATAACGAAAAAGCAGACTCATATAGTTCTGCAACAACCAAAACTAACAACACAGAGGAAGGAGGTCAGCAATGAACCAGTGGAAAAACTTTTCAAAAGGATTCTTTAAAGATAACCCGGTATTTGTAATGCTGCTGGGAATGTGCCCCACACTGGGGGTAACATCATCAGCCATTAACGGACTGGGAATGGGACTGGCCACCACTTTTGTATTGGTAATGTCCAACATCGTAGTGGCACTTGTAAAGGATTTCATTCCTGAGAAGGTACGTATTCCTTCCTTCATTGTAATTATTGCCTCATTCGTAACAGTCGTTGAAATGGTGATGCAGGCTTACTTACCTGCCTTGTTTGAAGCATTGGGCTTATTTATTCCCCTGATTGTTGTAAACTGCTTGGTATTGGGACGTGCAGAAGCCTTTGCATCCAAAAACACACTCGGCTCCTCTGTAGTTGATGGATTAGGCATGGGATTAGGATTCTCAATGGCACTTACGATGTTAGGCGCAGTAAGAGAGTTATTCGGAAGCGGCAAGATATTCGGTCTTTCATTGTTTTCGGAGAGTTACGGAATGTTGATTTTTGTATTGGCTCCCGGAGCATTTATTGCGCTAGGTTACCTTACTGCTTTCATCAACAAAGTCCGAAAAGCCTAGCCTAATTAATCTAAGACAACAAATTGTGATAAAACATAAAATATCATGACCTATTTTATCATCATAATATCTGCAATATTTGTCAACAATATTGTACTAAGTCAATTCCTGGGTATTTGTCCCTTCCTGGGAGTTTCCAAAAAAATTTCCACCGGAATCGGGATGACCGGAGCTGTGACCTTTGTAATGGTCATTGCTACCATCGTGACATATTTCATTCAGGAGTTTATTCTTGAAAAGTTCGGAATCACCTATCTGCAAACCATCTCCTTTATCCTGGTAATTGCAGCATTAGTGCAGCTGGTTGAAATTGTTCTGAAAAAGGTAAGCCCGCCTCTTTATCAGGCTTTGGGTGTATTTTTGCCGCTTATCACTACCAACTGTGCCATTCTTGGTGTTGCCATTATGACTGTAAGTCGTGACTACAACCTGATCGAAGCCGTAATATTCTCCGCATCCTCAGCTGTCGGTTTCGGTCTGGCATTGATTACTTTTGCAGGAATCCGCGAACAACTTGATCTGGTAAATGTACCAAAAGGCATGCAGGGAGCACCTATTGCCCTCGTGGTTGCCGGATTGCTGGCCATGGCATTTATGGGATTTGCCGGACTTGTTTAAGACTTTCTGAAAAAAGACATAAAATAAAGAAACCCAAAGATGCTTACAGCGTAAAGTTCGTTGTAAGCATTTTTTTTGTCCGCATATTTTTTAAATTTGCGGTAAACAATGAATTTCGAAACGACTTGAAGGGAACCGAATGACTACCAGGAACAAACTCACAGCTTTTAAGTATGTATCAGGTACTGCTTTAGCACTCGCAGCAATTATGGCTTTTGGATTATTTACTTTTTCCTCAGAGCCTAAGACCAAAGAACCTACTCCAACACAAGGAGAACTATTTCAGGAAGAGTACAACATTTTTTCGCTTCCTGTACCCGATAATCCAACCTTTGCAGGTGAACCTGTTCCGGTTGAACGATCGTATATCCGGGAAAGTCTTGACCGTGAATTGCTGGTGAACACTTATTGGCAGTCTCAAACCCTGTTATTCATAAAGCGGGCTGCAAAATATTTCCCTGTTATTGAACCCATTTTAAAAGAAGAAGGTGTTCCGGAAGATTTTAAATATCTGGCTCTGGCCGAAAGTGGATTGATAATGCGGGCCCGATCTCATGCAGGAGCTGTTGGCCCCTGGCAGTTTGTTAGTGGAGCCGGACGCGACTACGGGCTGGAAATAAACAGTGAGATTGATGAGCGTTACCACCTTGAAAAAGCCACAGCAGCAGCCTGTCGTTTTCTTAAAAGCAGTCGTGAAAAGTTTGGCAGCTGGACACTTGCTGCAGCAGCTTACAATGCCGGAAGAAGTCGCATAATTCGTCAGCTTGACCGACAAAAAACCAACAACTATTACGATCTTCTTCTAAATGATGAAACAGGCCGGTATGTATTTCGCATCATTGCTATCAAAGAAATTCTTGAGGATCCTCAAAATTACGGTTTCCATGTAAAGAAAAAGGATCTTTATTATATGGAGCCAACATATACTGTTGATGTAGATAGTACTGTTAGGGACTTTGCAAGTTTTGCCCATGAATATAATCTTTCTTACAAAGAACTTAAGGATCTGAATCCCTGGCTTAGAGACGACAAATTAACCAACTCAAGGGGTAAAACTTATCAAATAAAAATTCCGGAGAAAGGTGCATTTCTGCGAAAAAATTTCCAGGAAACTGATTCTCTGGCAGCAGAAACCCTGGAAGAAGCAAGGCTCCAATAACATATACACTTGGAAAGACTGATTTCGGACAGGCAAAAACCGGAAGTTTGAGGCCAAAAGCAAATAAGAAATGTTGGTTTTAACTCTTCTATACTTTTGCTATCTTTGTGGGTTCCAAAAAATTGATAAGTGAAGCCATTGAAAAACGACACAATACCCATGGAGAGCGACCTGGAGCAGATTGAAGTTTTGGGTGCCCGTGTACATAATCTTCAGAACATAGACATTACAATCCCACGAAATGAGCTGGTAGTCATCACCGGGCTTAGTGGAAGTGGTAAATCCTCACTGGCGTTCGACACCATTTATGCCGAGGGGCAGCGACGTTATATTGAAACATTCTCGGCCTATGCCCGGCAATTTCTCGGAGGGCTTGAACGCCCTGACGTAGATAAGATTACCGGCTTAAGTCCCGTTATTTCCATCGAGCAAAAAACAACCGGTAAAAATCCAAGATCGACTGTTGGCACTACCACCGAAATTTACGATTTTTTCCGTCTTTTATATGCCAGAGCAGGTGAAGCCATCTCCTATGAGACCGGAGAAAAGATGGTCAAATACACTGACCGGCAGATTCTTGATTTGATTCTTTCGCAATTTGACGATAAAAATGTCTACATCCTTGCTCCTATGGTAAAAGGGCGAAAAGGGCACTACAAAGAATTGTTCGAGCAAATTCGAAAGAAAGGGTTCCTTAATGTCCGGGTTGATGGGGAAATAAAAGAAATAAAGCACGGGATGAAACTCGACCGCTACAAAAACCACTTTGTTGAGGTAGTAGTTGATAAACTAAAAGTTTCCTCCAAAGATCAAAAAAGGCTGGAAGAGTCGGTGGCCCTGGCAATGAAACAGGGTAAAAACATTATGATGGTGCTTGAAAAAGATGGCGACAAGCCTCGTTATTTTAGTCGTCAGTTGATGTGCCCAACCACCGGAATATCATACAACGAGCCGGCCCCGCACAACTTTTCATTCAACTCCCCCCAGGGCGCCTGCCCTAAGTGCAAAGGTCTGGGATTTGTTGATGAAATAGACACCGAAAAAATTATTCCCAACGCCAACACCTCCATTCATTCAGGAGGGATAGTGCCACTGGGACGCTATAAAAACAGCTTAATATTCTGGCAACTTGAGGCAATTGCAGAGAGACATGGCTTCACGCTCAAAACTGCCATAAAAAATATACCAGAGGAAGGTTTGGATGAGATTCTTCATGGCACTACCGAACCTCTCAGGCTGAAAAACACCCCGCTGGGAAACTCTTCCGGTTATGCATTAAGCTTTGACGGGGTCATTAATTACATTCATAATCAGCAATCGAACGACACCTCTCAAAAAGCCCGTAAATGGGCCAACCAGTTTATCAGGGAAACAGTTTGCCCGGCTTGTAAAGGACAGAGACTAAATAGAGAGGCTCTCCATTTCATGATTGATGGCAAGAATATAGCCGAAATCAGCAAAATGGATTTGAATGACCTTTTTGCCTGGACACAGGGACTGGAAGACAGACTGTCAAAAAAGCAGCGAACCATAGCCACTGAAATTCTGAAGGAAATTCGTTCCAGGCTGGGCTTCATGCTTGATGTGGGATTGGAATATCTTGCTCTTAATAGAAGTGCAATGACACTTTCAGGTGGAGAAAGTCAGAGAATCAGACTGGCCACCCAGATAGGTTCACAGTTGGTAAACGTTCTTTACATTCTTGATGAGCCGAGCATCGGGCTCCATCAACGCGACAACCACCGACTCATCGATTCATTAAAACAGCTTCGGGATACCGGAAACTCAGTTCTGGTTGTAGAACATGACAAGGATATGATGATGGCCGCCGATCATGTAGTGGATATGGGGCCTCATGCCGGGAGACACGGAGGTGAAGTAGTAGCCCAGGGGACCCCGATGGAAATTCTTAATGCGAAATCCCTGACCGCTGATTATCTGAAAAAGGTAAAAGAGATTCCGTTGCCTGCTGAAAGACGAACCGGAAACGGAAACCACCTTGTTATAAAAGGAGCATCGGGGAACAACCTGAAGAAAATTGATGCCTCCTTTCCTCTTGGAACATTAATTTGTGTCACCGGAGTTTCGGGAAGCGGAAAATCAACGCTAATTAATGAGACCCTTTATCCAATACTCAATCAGCATATTTACAATTCGGTAAAAGACCCTCTTCCCTATAAAAAGGTTGAAGGACTAGAGTTTGTTGATAAAGTAGTTGATGTGGATCAGGCTCCGCTTGGCCGTACACCAAGATCAAATCCGGCTACGTACACAAAGTTGTTCGATGACATCAGAAAGTTGTTCGCCGGCTTACCTGAAGCAAAAATAAGAGCCTACAAACCCGGGCGTTTCTCCTTTAATGTAGCCGGAGGACGCTGCGAAACCTGCAAAGGAGCAGGTGTCCAGGTAATTGAAATGAATTTCCTTCCGGATGTAATGGTGGAGTGCCCTGATTGCCGGGGAAAACGTTACAACCGTGAAACGCTGGAGGTGCGTTACAAGGGTAAATCCATCAGTGATGTTTTGAACATGACCATTAATCAGGCGGTTGAATTTTTCGAAAACATACCATCACTCATTCAGAGATTAAGTGTACTTCAGGAAGTAGGTCTCGGTTACATCAAACTTGGCCAGCCATCGACAACCCTTTCTGGTGGTGAATCGCAACGTGTAAAACTTGCTTCAGAACTGGCTAAAAAAGACACCGGAAAAACCGTTTATATCCTGGACGAACCCACCACCGGCTTACACTTTGAAGACATCAGGGTTCTTCTGGAAGTGCTAAACCGGCTTGTTGGCAGAGGCAACACGGTTATTGTAATCGAACACAACCTGGATGTAATAAAAACAGCCGACTACCTGATTGACATTGGTCCGGAAGGTGGAGCCCGTGGCGGAAAAGTCCTTGTAAGCGGGACACCTGAGGAAGTAGCCAATAGCAAAAAAAGCTTTACTGGACAGTTTCTGAAAAATGACGAAGGTCTGTAATACGGAATTTCCATGAAACGCTTCGATTACAATAGACTGATCCGGCCGAACATTTTTCCGGCCGGTTTTTTTACCCGGTGACACCTGACAACCAAACACATTCTATCTGCCACAATGATGCTTTCATCTATCAACTATTTCATCTCATCCTTTCATCCATTATTGTTTCAAAGGATTTTACTATTTTAGAGACAGTTCAAAATAAAGCACCCCATCAACACTTTTCAAAAACCAGATGAGAAGCGTTTTTTTATACCGGAATCGTTAATGGGGCTTAGTAACCGGACATAAAATAGAGGTTCCGGAATTTCTTTAAAATACTTCAAGAAAATATTATGGATAAATCAGTCAGAATAAAGTGTCTTAATAACGACAATTCATTTTTAGTTAAGCGCGGAACAACCCTTAAAGCAATAGCCAAACAACAAAACATAAAGCTGGAACATCCGGTTTTGGGAGCAATGGTCAACAATAAAGTCAGAGAATTGTCTTTTGAAGTATTCAATCCCAAAACCATTGAGTTCATTGATGTCACGCACAAAGATGGTCTCAGGATGTACATCCGGGGTCTCTCTTTTTTGCTATTTGCAGCAACTAAGGAGTTGTTTCCCAAAAGCAGGTTAAGAATCGATCATTCAGTAAGTAAAGGTTTTTATTGCGAACTGCATCATACCCCGCGGGAATTGAACATTGATGATATTTTTGAACTGGGCAAGATTATGCGGAAAATGGTGGATGAAGACCTTCCTATTGTCCAGCACAAAGAAGAAACAGATGATGTCATTGAATTCTTTGAAAACCGGGGATTGAATGATAAAGTAGACCTGTTACGACACAGAGGTCAATATTACTCCACTTATTACTCAATGAAGGACCACATCGGGAAATTCTATGGTTTTATGGTTCCCTCATCCGGTTACTTGAAAGTCTTTGACCTAAATAAGTACTTTAATGGCATGCTTCTTCAAATTCCCAATCAAAAAAAACCTGATCAGGTTCAAGAGTTGGTGAAACAAAATAAGATGTTTGAAATTTTTCGCGAATTCAGCCACTGGAATGAAGTCCTTGATGTGACAAATATAAGCGACTTAAACAATGCTTCAAACAACGGGGATGCCGAGCGGTTGATTAAAGTAAGCGAAGCTCTTCATGAGAAAAAGATTGCCCAGATTGCTGATGAAATAACCGAGCGCAAAGACGATATCAAGATTGTATTGATAAGCGGTCCTTCTTCAAGTGGTAAAACAACTTTCAGTAAACGCCTCGCCATCCAGTTGCTGGTCAATGGTATATGCCCTTTAAATCTATCACTGGACAACTACTTTGTGGATAGAGAAAAAACACCGCTGGACGAAAACGGTGATTATGACTTTGAAGCCCTGGAAGCATTGGATATCGAACTTTTCAATCAGCATCTTATTGCCCTGCTTGATGGGAAAGAAGTATCCCTGCCCACTTTTGTTTTCGAAACGGGAAAAAGAGTCTTTAACGGGAATAAATTGAAAATGGGCGAAAACAACATTCTTATCATTGAAGGCATTCATGGTCTTAATCCCAGGCTAACGCATCTTATCGACGATAAAAATAAATTCAAAATTTACGTTTCTGCCCTTACCAATATCAACATTGACGACCAAACCAGAATTCCCACAACAGATAACCGGTTGATAAGAAGAATTATCAGAGACTACCGTTATCGCAGTTATTCGGCACTGGATACCATCGCCCGATGGGACAGTGTAAGACGAGGAGAAGAAAAGCACATATTCCCTTATCAGGAAGAGGCAGATTTAATGTTCAATTCGGCATTACTCTACGAACTAGCTGTTCTCAAGCATTATGCAGAGCCTATTCTTCTGGAGGTTCAGCCCAACCAGAAAGAATACTCTGAGGCCAACAGGCTAATGAAGTTCTTTAGCTACTTTAAACCGATGCAGCACCGGGAGATTCCGCCGACCTCCATTCTCAGAGAATTTCTTGGAGGCAGCAGTTTCAGTTATTAAAACCGATAAAAAGGGTGCAGAAATAAGAATCCACATTTTCTGCACCCTTTTTAATCAAGAATAATACTGAATTTTTAATATTCGGTTTTTTCCAATCCTAACAGAAGAAAGGTACTCATTAGTGTCGGTCCATAAAGTACCATTTGCGTCGTTTGGCTTGCAACTGGAACTTTCTGACCAGACACATGACTAATATGTTTAAAAGCTGACTTTATAGACGGGCTGATTAGTGAATCATTTCTTCTTCAGTCCAAAGCATGCAGCCAAATACCTGGTTCTTGAGATGATTCCGATATAGAGCATTGCACAAATCACCAGGCTCCATATTACCAGGAGTATCGATTTTTCTATCACAGTTGTTTGAATTCCAACAACCCAAAATCCTACAACCAGAATGACCGGTTGATGAATCAAGTAGAACGGATAAATAGCTTTATTCAGAGGCTTTCGCAAGGGCTGATCCCTGTTTAAATATTTCCCTCCATATGCGAGGATGGTCAGACAAATGAACCAACTCATCAAAAGAGCAGTTACATCACGGGCCGTTTGAACAGATGAAGTACCTGAAAATCCTGACAGCTCAACCCAGGCAGCAAGTGTAAAAATACTGCCCAACAACCAGATTCGTCTTTGAATTTTGAGATTTTCAACAATCCTTAGGTTGCCCAGTAAAACAAAACCCAAAATAAAATAGATAAAGAACAGAGAAATATATCCCCAATCATTGAAAAAAGCATGTGTCTCTGTGGGAAAGTAAGGTCTCAACAATAGCCATGAAATAAGCATTGGGATAAATAAGATTCCAAGTCCTCCTTTCATGGCAGAAAGCTGCTCCAATCTTGGTTCAATAACATATTTATAGTAACCGGAACGAAACAAACGAATAAAAGGAATAAAGACAATGGATATAAAGTAGAGATAAACAATAAACCACAAGTGATGCCAACTGAAGTTTCCTTCGGGATAAACCCCGTCAAAGAAGTGAGTATAAAAGTCCCAGAGGCTTGAATAGGATGAAATTTTTTCGATGTATACCTGTACCGGAACCAATACAAATATTCCAAAAATCAGTGGTAATAACAATCTTTCAGATCTTTCAACGAAATAATTTCTTTTGGACCTATACCCCAATGCAAACCGGGTCCCTGCCCCTGAAACCAGAAAAAGCAAAGGCATTCTCCAGGCATGTAGCATCGCCATCCATGAGTTTAATGATTCTAGACGAACATCATTCTTAATGTGCCAGTCCCATCCATTAAAAACCATTCCAACATGAAAAAAGAAAACACTCAGAATTAAAGCAATTCTGATCCAGTCGATGTAATAATGTCGCATGTTCATAACGCAGATTGTTTTTCTGCAAATCAAGTCAGAAAAACAAAAAACCACGTATCTTTTGATCGGGAAGGCGTACGAGCCGATAAAACCGAACTGCAAAAACCACACCAATAAACTATCTATGGGCCACTTGAATCTCTGAACCCCGCAGGAGTCAACCCCACCAAATCTTTGAAAGCTTTATTAAAAGAAGACTTGGAATTGTAACCCACCATCTCCGCAACTTCTTCAATTTTATATTTCTCTTTTTCTTTTCCCGAAAGGAGTTGTTTAGCCTCTTCAATTCGGTATGACGCCAGCCAGTAGAAAAAATTCATTTCAAATTTTTCATTTATGACCTGAGAAACCCGGTGAGGTGTTTCTCCAATTCTTTCAGCGACTGATAAAAGAGATACCGTATTTTTGGTAAAATACTTTTCTGATTCCATCAACCCCTTTAGTTTGCTACTAATTTCATCTTTTTGCTGATCGGACAAGCTTGACTTACCATATTTTTCGGAAACTTTTTTAGGACTATCAAAAAAGAAAGTAGATCGGCGAATGATCATAAAACTTGTAAAGTATAGCATTAGGGCAATGTAGCTGGCTATGAAAAAGTCGCCCAAATCACGACCGAAACGAAGCTTAACAACTACAAAAATAATCAGTACAATGGTAAAATGAATCACTGAATTCCGATAACTTCCCAGTTCATGCTCTTTCAAAGTAAAAAACGAAATTCCTCTTTTTGTATACTCAACAAACAGGACCCTCAAAGCAAAAAACAGATAAACCAGAAAATGTAAAAGGAGTATTTCATTGAGATACCTTCGTATATACAACGGGTCTGCATTAAATACCGAATGGCCCTTCCCGTCCCACTGGTCAGGAAAAAAACTAAACAGGTAAGATTGAGCATGAAACTCAAGTGGCTGCAGAAAATAGAAAAGACTGTAGAAGAGATAAAAACCAAAGATAATAAAATGCACCCCCTCCCTGATGCTTCTATCAGGTCTCACCCCGGAATGAATGTACAAATAGAGCAAGGGTGCAATCACAAAAACCAGAGGTTCTGAGAAATTATCAAGAAAAATAACCCGGCTCATCAAACCGGTGTAGTTTAAAAGAATTTCAAGAATAATAGTTGCAAGAGCCAGCACAAACAATCCCAGAAAAAAATTGCGCCTGACCTTGCGGCTTTTTCTATTGAGCAAAAAAATGCTGATGAATAACCCCTGGAAAACCCCCAGTAGAATCAAAACCGCATATAAGTTTACTCTTAACTCTACTTCCTGCATGTAGGCAACAAAAATTTATTTAATGAATTATTTCTTCATTGCTAAATATATCGTAATTTCACGAATATAGAAAACAATGACCTTTCGGGGATAGCCATGAAATACAATTTTCAAAGAAAACACCTGGAAGCCTTTTTCTGGATTGTAGCCATCTTGCTGTTAGCCTTTACCAATCCCGGAGGAGCCGGCCATTGGTCACTTTGTCCTATACAAAATATGGGATGGGACTTTTGTCCCGGATGCGGCCTTGGGCATTCCATTTCATGGCTTTTCAGGGGCCAATTTGCGACTTCTCTGAGTTGCCACCCTTTGGGAATACCCGCCGTTTTTATTTTATTAGCAAGGAGCTTTACGTTGTTAAAATCAGACATTCATATTGAACATAAATTTAACCTAAAACACAAATGGAACGCATTTATAAAATGATGCCGGAAGTAGAAATGGAAGAAGCCTACTATCTGGACAATTTACTTAAAGAAAAGAGCGATCAGCAGGTAAGGGAATTCTTAGCTATTTACAGAACAAGAAGACGTGACCCCCAGTTAACACTTTTGACAGCTTTGATTGGCTTTTTAGGAATATCCGGAGTGCACCGTTTTCTACTTAATCAGATAGGCATGGGAATTTTGTATCTCCTTACAGCCGGTCTTTGTTTTATTGGGACAATTGTGGATTTGGTCAATCATAAAACCTTGACCCTTGAATACAATCAACGGATTGCGGGAGATTTAATGATTATGATGAGAGTTTAATCTGAATCATCAGGATATTCCTTATTAACTCAAAAAAGGCAGAAAGTTGTAGTAAAAAACTCTCTGCCTTTTCTTATTCAAAACAATCTAATACTAATAATTATTGCTAAAGTATTATATAGCGTTTGCAAAAAAACGACAATTGCTTCCCCGAAGGGTCGGGGTAAACTCAATGTTTGTCTTCAATACAGTCATCCCGAAGCATTCGGGACTCCTGCTTTTCAGACATCGCAAGCCTTGCACTTGACGCCCTCTTGCAAAAACAGATGAAAAACATGAGTTTTCTTGCTGGAATTATATATGAATCACCTCATCGTAAGCTGCAGCGGCAGCTTCCATCACAGCTTCTGACATGGTAGGATGTGGATGAACAGTTTTTATAATTTCATGACCTGTGGTTTCGAGCTTACGGGCAGCCACAATCTCGGCAATTATCTCAGTCACATTGGCACCAATCATATGAGCTCCAAGCACCTCACCATATTTATCATCAAAAATCAGCTTCACAAAACCTTCTTTTTGACCGGCAGCACTGGCTTTTCCACTGGCTGAGAAGGGGAATTTTCCTACCTTCAACTCATATCCGGCTTCCTTGGCAGCCTTTTCAGACATACCCACAGAGGCCACTTCAGGAGTGGTATATGTACAGGCCGGAATATTGCTATAATTCAATGGTTCCACCTCCATGCCGGCAATTTTTTCAACACATAAAATTCCTTCGGCAGAGGCAACATGCGCAAGAGCTTGTCCGGGTACAATATCTCCAATGGCGTAAACATTTTTAGCTGTTGTCTGATAATACTCATCAACTTTTACACGGCCTTTCTCTACTTCAACTCCGGCTTCTTCCAGTCCAATATCTTCAATATTAGGAGCAATACCAACAGCTGAAAGAACAATATCTGCTTCAATGGTTTCTTCTCCTTTTTTGGTTTTAACCACCACTTTCACTTTATCGCCAGTTGTATCTACACTGGTCACCTCGGAGCCGGTCATAACCTTAATGCCAGACTTTTTAAATGAACGCCCAAGTTGCTTGGATACTTCTTCGTCTTCCAGAGGCACCACATTGTCAAGGTATTCAACCAAAGTCACCTTGGTTCCGATAGAATTATAGAAATAAGCAAACTCACTGCCAATGGCTCCTGATCCAACAACCACCATTGTTTCAGGTTGTTTGTCCAAACTCAGAGCTTTACGGTAACCAATGATTTTTTTGCCATCCTGTGGCAAATTGGGAAGTTGACGGCTACGGGCCCCGGTTGCCAGAATAACATTTTTGGCTTCCACCGTTTCCTTCTTTCCGCCACTCTTCGTTACTTCTACCTTTTTATCTTTTGTCAGCTTTCCGGTGCCTTCAATAACTTCAATTTTATTCTTTTTGAACAGGAACTGAACGCCTTTACTCATGCCTGCTGCAACATCGCGACTTCGCTTTATCATGGCTGAAAAATCAGCAGTTGCTTTGCCATCTATACTAATACCATAATCCTGAGCATGGTTAAGATATTCAAAAACCTGAGCACTCTTTAACAAAGACTTGGTAGGAATACACCCCCAGTTGAGGCAAACTCCACCTATCTCGGCTTTTTCAACAATACCTACTTTCATTCCCAGTTGCGAAGCCCTTATGGCAGCTACATAACCACCCGGACCACTTCCTATAACAATGAGATCGTAATTCATAATTCTATTTACTTTGATATAAATATTTGAAATTGTAATTATTTCTGCTTAATTGGGTCGTAGGTTAAACAACTGATTGGAATCTTTGTTGAAAGCCCCTTAAAAATAGCAAACAACCTATTGGATCAACCGATGTTAGGCACAAAAACAGGCAGAAAGACCCGGATTCAAAACATCCTTTCTTTTTCAATATTACTAAATATTTGATTAATCCTGAAGTCAAGCAAAAACAATCTCAATACCTCTTACAATAGATCGTTAGATTTTTAGAGACCTGCCTGACGGCAGTCAGGTAAGATTTAAGACAAACCATATAACACTAATAACCAACACTTTAATTAATTATATATGTAATTCTACAAAAGTTGATTTATAGCCTTTTATAATCCCGAACCATCGGGATAACGGAGTATTATCTTACATATCCGATCAAAAAAAGCCGGATCGCTGCAATAACGATCCGGCTTCAATATTATAACAAAAGAGTAAGCTACAAGACTTCTTCCAGTTTTGTCTGTAATGCTTCTCCTCTAAGGTTCATTTCCACAATAACACCCTCTTTATCCAGAAGCAACGTAAACGGGATAGACTGAACGCCATACGTATTGGCAACATCTCCGTCTGGATCATGAACCTGAGTCCAGGTAATATTGTCTTCTTCAACAGCTTTCAACCAAGGCTCACTTGTTTTGTCAAGTGACACACCTACTATTTCGAAGTTTTCACCACCAAACTGCTTATAGGCCTTAACCATATTAGGATTCTCATTGCGACATGGCTTACACCATGAAGCCCAGAAGTCCAATAACACATATTTTCCTTCGAAGTCTCCAAGGCTTATCTCATTGCCATCCATATCGGTAAGGGTAAAGCCGGGAGCCTCTTTTCCAACCTGAATAGCAGTTTCAGCAGCTTCCTGCTTTTGCTTAGGCTCCAACATATCTTTAATTTGCTGAAGATAAGGGTGTCCCGGAATGCTCTCCTCAAATGAAGCCACAAGTTCTTCCAATTTAGCAACTTCAAGTGAATTGGCCATATTCATAGCAAGAAAAGCACCCACAGCATTATCGGTATTATCAAAAACAAAATCACGATAGTAATCCTGTTGCTTCTGCATGATACCCTGGTATTCAGCCGCTAATTGCTGCATCTTCTCCTGATCCCCGCTTTGACGGGCAGCCATAAACTCCTGCTGAAGATTCTGGGCTCTGTCATTAGAAGGAATAGAGTCGTTAAATTCATTAAATTTGGCATTGAGAGCAGCGCCCTGTACTTCGGCTTCCTGCATATTCTCAACATTAGCACTAATGCTTATTTCGCCCTGCTCAAGGAAAAAGGCTATAGGCATTTTGTTGTCATTCACATAAATCAGGTAAAGTTCGGGATGTTCCACAGTTCCTGAAAAATTAAAGGATCCATCCACTATTTCAGCAGTATCGACAGCTACCGGACCGGCAGTTTCAATCTTCTGTAAAACAGCTTCCCCTTCACTTACGCCGTCTAAATTACCAGACACCTTGTACTGGTTGTTTTTCCCGCAAGATGTCAGCATTGCAACGCAAATCAAAAACAAAAAAGCAAATTTTCTCATAAAAAAATAATCATTATAGTTTATCAAAGTATTTATCAAGTAATTCCCGTGCAGCAATGAATGAGCTGGTTTCATCATTAAGAACCTTTTGCTCATAAATGCCTAATTCATTCTTTATTTCTGAATGTTGATAAAAACTGTTTTTCAACTGTTCGTTGATTGTTTCAAACATCCAGTATTTTGATTGTTCTCTCCGGTTAGCTTTGAAAAAGCCATTTTCCCTGGTATTATTGACATACTCCAAAATCATATGCCAAACATCATCCACTCCTTCATCCAAAAGGGCAGAACATGTTTCAACCCGTGGAATCCATCCCGATTGAGTTGGTGGAAACAGATGCAATGCATTTCGATACTCGGTTCTGGCCATCTGAGCTTTCTGGACATTTTGCCCATCAGCTTTGTTGATTGCAATTGCATCGGCCATCTCCATAATACCTCTTTTAATGCCCTGGAGTTCATCACCTGCTCCTGCCAGCATAAGCAGAAGAAAGAAATCAACCATGGAATGAACTGCAGTTTCAGATTGTCCCACACCAACCGTTTCAATAAAAATGGTATCAAAGCCGGCAGCCTCACACAATATGATCGTCTCCCTTGTCTTCCGGGCAACTCCTCCAAGCGAACCGGCAGAAGGGGAAGGACGAATGTAAGCATTTTTTTCGGCTGACAATTTTTCCATGCGGGTTTTATCCCCGAGGATACTTCCCTTTGACCTTTCACTACTGGGATCGATGGCCAGAACTGCTAGTTTTCCACCATCATTAAGAATATGCATTCCCAGGGCTTCAATAAAAGTACTTTTTCCCGCTCCGGGAACTCCGGTGATTCCAAGTCTTACAGATTTCCCTGCATAAGGCACACATTTCTCAATTATTTGCTGGGCCACCGCCTGATGTTCAGGTTTATTGCTTTCGATCATTGTGACAGCCCGGCTCAGGATGGTCACATCACCATCCAAAATGCCTTTAACATAGTCCTCTACCTTCAGTTTGGAGCGCTTACGCCCCAAGAACCGCTTTGCAGCATCAGGATTAACTGAAGGCAAACTCTCCACTCCTTTATTGACATTGAGCCCTTTATAGGCAGGATCGTTTTCTATATGTTTTTGTCCGTCCCAGACATCCATTTTTCAAACTATTTAGTGCCCGTCTATAAAGTCGGGATAGTGTATTTGTTATCTCGTGTCTGATCAGAAAGTCACAGTTGCAAAGCCTGCCCAGATTTTTCTTCGGGGGCTAGCGAAGTCGCCAAAAACGAAGTCCCGATGCTTTGGGATGAGTATTTTGGCGGCAAGCGTAACGACGCAAATGGTACTTTATGCACAGACACTTCTATTTAATTGACATTGCAGGAACCACAAATATAAAAATCTGTTCGGGCAACGTCCAGTCATATTTTTCTTTTTACTCCTTTACAACAGATCCGGTTAATCTCAACAACAAGGTGCTTTTTTTCGGATCGTTGGAGTAAATAGTAACCGATTTATTCTGGCGTCCACTCATGCCCCTTGAATTAAACTGAGCAACAAGCTTGGTGCTTTCACCCGGTTCTATTACTTTTT
The DNA here is from genome assembly GCF_003121985.1 of Marinilabilia rubra. GTDB lineage: Bacteria > Bacteroidota > Bacteroidia > Bacteroidales > Marinilabiliaceae > Marinilabilia > Marinilabilia rubra. The sequence goes on along the minus strand of NZ_QEWP01000013.1, from coordinate 90,765 downwards.
TCTCAGGCTGAATAGCGGTACATCCGCATGAAGCCCTTATTTTTCTGAGAATAAGTTTAGAGTTCCCGTTGTTTTTAATCATAAAAGCATGGGAGACTTTCTTACCCTGTTCAATCTCACCAAAATCAAAGACACGATCGTCAATCTCAATAACAGGAGCTTTAGCCATCTCCTCGTCTGTCCATTTAGAAAAATCTTCCTCAATGGTAGCACTAACGCTTAGACGGTTTCGGCGATTGCTTTGGCCATTCATTTTAAGATAAACCTGATCCACAACAAAACCCCAGTCATTTTTTATGGAAGCATCGTAAGTAGCAACAATTTTACCTTCCTGTCCCGGGTTTAGAGTTTCAGGAACCATTTTAATTGACAAATGTTCAGGAATCCCCTCAAAGTCGACACGCACTTTTTCGTCAGAGCTGTTAACCAAATCTAATTCTTCAGTTTTCACTTCTTTGGGAGCTATACGGGTAAAAGAGAGATGTGAGGACTTTAAACGGATGTTTCCCATCTTCCTGGGGTAAATATCCTCAATTGTTTTTTCTTTTGGCAATACTTTTCCGGTTATCCGGAGTACAATGGTAGGTTTCTCTCCATTTGTGGTTACAATAACTGATTTATTAAAATTCCCCGGCCTGTTTCGGGGATCAAAAGTAGCTTTAACAAAGCCTTCTTTGCCCGGCTGAACCGGTTGCCTTGTCCAATCCGGACTGGTACAACCACAGGAAGCACGAACATTGTGTACAATTAAAGGCTGACCTCCTGAATTGGTAAAACTAAATGAGTGGGTAACCTTACCCCCATCTTCTTTAATTTCCCCAAAATTATAAACTTCCTCTTTAAATTCGGCCTGGGCCCTATCCTTTTGACTGAAGGCAGAAGCTCCCAAAAATGTAAAAATTAAAACAAGAAATAACTTATTCATTGTGTTTATTTTAATTATTGTACTTAAAAGGATTAAACATGCAACAAATCCCTCTAATTCTGGGCATTTTTATGTGTTTCCTTTCATTAAATAGTTTCGACTAAGTTTTTATTGCAGCCATAAAACAACTTAAAATCAAGCTACCTGAAATAAAACCAAAAATTGAATATTACAGTTTTAGGGTTTTCTGATGATTGCAATACCACAAAGCTAATAATAATTTTAATTCCTGAACATCTCCAAAATCATGCCAAGCCAGAGTCTAACACAGATGATTTTCAATTATTAACAATTATCTTCTTTTTTCTCAGAGTATATAACAATAGATCGTTAGATTTTTAGATATTAGATTTAAGATGAATCATATAGTGTTAATAAACAGGGCCTTAGAGCAATCATGCGTATAATTCCAAAAAGTTGATTTATAGCCTTTTAAAAACGTTTAACGGAGTATTGATATAAAACTCTGGCATTTTAAGCAATCATCAATTAGAGGTTTCTATCCTGATTTATTGAAAAATCAGCTACTACAATGTCCAACTATCTGCAAGACACCAGTGTCCTCATCAAATCAGACTTGAAAACAGGTTACTCTCTCCTGTTCCAAATTTGATTGCAGTTGCTTGTATTTTTTGATATTTGAACATTTCATTACGCAATAGATCGTTAGATTTTTAGATACCTGCCTTACGGCAGTCAGGTAAGATTTAAGACGAACCATATAACACTAATAAACAGGGTTTTAAAACAATAATGCTTATAATTCTAAAAAATTGTTTTATAGCCTTTTACAATCCCGAACCATCGGGATAACGGAGTATTGTTACGAAAACTCATGAATAAAACAAGTTATTCTGATATCAACCATCCATTTTTTTGGCATGAATAAGGCTTTTTATCATATCGTATGAAACCACTACCTTTGTGGTTATTCTTGCCTAAACAAATCATTAACTATCGAAAACATGAATGAAGTTCAGTTTTACCCCGACCTGAATAACCTGCCCCTAAATTGTTTCGGGGAAATTAAACTTTTAAAAAAGTTTTCACTGAAACTTAACAATCTGGGAGAGACAGAATTAATTGCTGAATTATCCGGGCTTAGCAATTTTTTGCCAATTTACTTTTGTCATTAAACAAAGTATTGGTAACAGACCTGAAGCTGACAAGGTCCATTGCCAATAACCCAAAAAAGAAATGCAAACAAGATGGAAGATTTAAAACAATCGATAAAAACGCTCACCAAAGAGAATCTGGAAAAAATTATAGCCCATCGCCGGCATATTCATCAGAATCCGGAATTGTCATTTGAGGAAAATGAAACTTCAGCCTATGTTTCTGCACAATTGACGGAAATGGGAATACCGCACAAAAAAGGCATAGCCGGAACAGGTATTTTAGCTACCATCAGCGGAAAAGGAGAAGGCAGAACCGTGGCGTTGAGAGCTGACATGGATGCTCTGCCTATTCAGGAAGATACCGGCCTTTCATTCTCCTCTCAAAACAAGGGAGTGATGCATGCGTGCGGACATGACGCTCACACTGCAGCTCTTTTGGGTGTTGGACAAGTCTTGAATCAGATAAAAGAGCAATGGAATGGGACAGTTCTGTTGCTGTTTCAACCCGGTGAAGAAAAATTCCCCGGAGGAGCCAGCCTCCTTTTGGAAGAAGGAGCACTTGATGACCCAAAGCCGGATCTCGTAATCGGCCAACATGTTTTACCCGACATGCCGGCAGGACAGGTAGGTTTTAAACCCGGCATGTACATGGCCTCAGGCGATGAGGTTTATCTGACAGTAAAAGGGAAAGGCGGGCATGCAGCTTTACCACACACCCTCAACGACAACATATTGATAGCATCAAACATCATTGTCTCTTTGCAGCAGATTGTTGCCAGGATGGTTCCGGCCAATATTCCCACAGTACTTTCTTTTGGAAGGATTGAGGGACTGGGCGCCACTAATATAATCCCCGAAAAAGTGGAAATTGCAGGGACCCTGCGAACCATGAATGAGGAGTGGCGGTCAAAAATCAAAGATAAGATCAGAGAAATGGCCTCCGGCATTGCAAAATCTATGGGTGCAGAATGTGTTGTAGACATAAAGGATGGTTACCCGGTGGTACATAACCATGAACAATACACCAAGGACGCACTGGGATTAGCAAAAGATTACCTGGATAAAGACTCAGTTGAAGAGATGGATATTCGCATGACAGCAGAGGATTTTGGCTATTACACACACCGGTTCCCATCAGTATTTTACCGTTTTGGTGTGGCGCAATCCGGAAAATCTACCGGGGCATTACACACACCGGGACTGAATATCAATGAAGAAGGCCTGGAAGTCGCTACCGGAATGCTTTCCTGGCTCGCTGTGAATTTCCTGAATAAGAAATAATTTATGAACATTCAATTTTCGATGTTTAATAATAGTCTTTTTTATAACTTTGTATGTTTTAAAACATAGTTATAGAACACAGACAGAAAAATGGGGACTAAAAAAGGGACACTCAGAGAACCTACAATCAAAGATATTCCTCAGCTGTTTAATGTGCTGACGCCCGAGGAACAAAAATATTTATTGACCAATCACACCACACTTCGATATCGTAAAAACCAAATAATTTATCAGGAGGGTGAACGGCCGACAGGGCTTTTATGCATTGGCTCGGGTAAGGTAAAGATTTACAAAGAGGGAATGATGGGGCGCGACCAAATCGTAAGAATGGCCAGTGGTCCCGGATTCATTGGCTACCGGGCTCTTTTTGCTCACGAAACCCACATTGCTTCAGCTGTTGTTTTCGAACCTTGCGTAATTTTCCATGTAGCCAGGGATGTGATCATGAAATTAATGAAGTCGAATAATGACCTCTGCATGAACATCATCCAATCATTTGCCACCGAACTTGGTTTTGCAAGATTCAGAACTGTATCTTTGACTCAAAAGCACATTCGCGGAAGACTGGCTGAGAGCTTATTGGTATTGCGTGACATTTACGGTTATGAAGCCGATGGACATACCCTTGGCATTTACCTTTCAAGGGAAGACCTGGCCAACTTCTCAAATATGACAGCTTCTAATGCCATCCGGACTTTAACCACTTTTGTAAAGGAGAAAGCATTAACTGTAGACGGCCGCATTATAAGGATCCTGGATGAACAGAAACTGGAGCGTATTTCAAGGTTGGGGTAGTTAAACGAAACCAAATAAGAATTAAACCATATGAGGCATTTTAGAGAAAAGAAGTTAGAGGTTAGGACATAGATGTTAGAAATAATTCATTGAACCTTGAATTATGTCCAGACCATTCGACAAAAGGCACAAAAGAGATCATAAGGCTTTTGAACCATATCAGCCTTAAAAGAACATTGAAGGATTGTTTGTGGCATAAGGCTTAAAAAAAGAAGATTGAATAGCTTGGTTACTCTCATCTTTCCCACTCACTCTTTAAAATAAACTCTTGAAACCCTTCTGGATATGCTGGTCAGAATTTCGTAAGGAATAGTATCCAGTTGCCTTGCCAGATTAGTGAGCGGATAATCGTCACCAAAAACAACCACCTCATCTCCTTCATCGGCCTGAATTCCTGTAATATCGACCATACACATATCCATGCAGATATCCCCTACTATCGGGGCCAGCCGTCCATTTACCATCATCTTTCCTTTGCGGTTACTCAAATGGCGATTCAAGCCATCGGCATATCCAACAGGAACAATCCCAATAAAGCCATCCCGGGGTAGTGCTCCCGAGCGGTTGTATCCAATGGTTTCATTACTGGCCACAGGTTTAATTTGTGAAATATAAGATTTTAAGGTCACGACATTCCTCAAATTCTCAAGCTCTCCAACCCCAAATCCATAGAGACCGATGCCAAGCCGGACCATATCGAATTTTGCATCCCGAAACCGCTCTATTCCTGCACTGTTTAAAATATGCATCCAAAAATCTGCATTCAGCTCTGATTGAAGATATTTACAGGCTTGCTCAAACTTCTGAATTTGCTGGAAAGTAAATACATCGTGAGTTTCATCACCACTTCCGGCAAGATGCGAAAAAACTGACTTAACCCTTAAAGCGGGCATTTTTTTCAATCTCCGGACGAGTTCTTCCATTTCACATTCAAGAAAGCCCATCCGGTTCATACCGGTGTCAATCTTTATATGAACCGGTACCAAACCAGGCCCATCAGACTCCACTACAGAATTGAACGCCTCAAGCACCCTGAAATTATAGATCTCCGGTTCAAGATTGTAATCAATCATCTGCCCAAAACTCTTTTCCTCGGGGTTCATTACAATAATGGGCGTAGATATGCCTGCCCGGCGAAGCTCCATCCCCTCATCCGCAAAAGCGACCCCCAGATAATCTACATTTTGATGTTCAAGCGCCGCAGCTATCTCGTAAGATCCACTGCCATAAGAAAAAGCTTTGACCATAGCTAATACTTTGGTTTCAGGGCCCAATTGTTTCCTGTATTGATTCAGGTTATGAACCATGGCATCCAAATTGATTTCCATGACCGTAGCATGACGTTTCAACTCCAGGCGATTGACAACGCGCTCGAAGCTAAACCGCCGTGAACCTTTAAGCAAGATAGCTTCGCCACTAAAATGAAAGGAAGGCAAAGCGTGAAGCAACTCTTCTGTAGTTTCGAAAAAGCCTGCACTTTTTTCAAAAAGAGAGGCATATTTCATTAATGAGGGCCCAACCCCAATAAACCGGTCAATCTGCTTCTCTTCTATAAGTGTTGAAACCAAAGGATAAAGTTCGTGATCCGGAATGCCTGTTTGTAACAAATCTGACAGGATGACGGTACGTGCCACTCCCTTTTTCCGGCTTTGCTGTACCAGGAAATCAAGGGCTACCTCCAGTGAAGTAAAATCTGCATTATAAGTATCATTAATCAACAGGTTATTATTGATTCCTTCTTTCTGCTCAAGCCTCATGCCTACCGCTACCACCGTGGCCATTCGTTCTTTTATAGTTTCTTTGTCATAACCCCTGTAAAGCAAAAACAAAATCACCGGTAAGGCATTCTCAACACTTACCCTGTCTGTGAATGGGATGGCTATTTCAAAATGCTCCTTTTTCCATTTTAGTCCCAACCTCATCTGATCCCCCACCTCAGCTTGGGAAATCAATTGCAGAGCAGCCTTTTCAGCACGCCCCCAGGTTAGCAGCTGTTTTTCAGAAAAACGAGAAATCATTCTTTCATCTACCATCTCCTGATCACAGCCATAGAAAATGACTTCCACACCTTCAAACAGATTTAATTTCTCCTCCAGTTTTTCTTCCAGAGACGAGAAGTTTTCCTGATGTGCAGGACCAAGAGTTGTAAAGAGTCCCAATGTGGGCATAATACTATTTTTCAACCGCTTCATCTCCCCCGGCAAAGAAATTCCGGCTTCAAAAATACCAAGTTGCGATTGTTCGTTTAAATGCCACAAAGAAACCGGCACCCCTACCTGACTATTGTAACTGCGCGGTGATCTGGCGATGAACACATCACTGCCCATCATTTGGGTAATCCATTCCTTAACAATGGTTTTCCCGTTGCTTCCCGTAATTCCTAAAACCGGGATTTTAAACCTTGAACGATGAAAAGCTCCCACTTGCTGAAGGGCATACTTTGTATCTTTCACTTCAATCCAATTGGCTTTTTCGGCTATGTCGGCAGGAATCTTTCCTTCTTCCACAACAAAATTGGGTACTCCCTTTTTGAACAGCTGCAGTATAAACTGATGTCCGTCGTGCCGGTTCCCTTTCAAAGCAAAAAACAAAGTTTCTGAAGCATCGTATACCGAACGGCTGTCAATTAGCAATCGTGACACTAAGGAGCCGGCATTTTGGGTCAATTGACCATTACATGCATCAGCAATTTGTTGAAGTGAGTATGTAATCATTTTTTAAAGTATTTATGATAACAGGCACGGCATACGGCTTCGTATGTGCCTGAAGCGCCGACTTCCACTAACTTATCGCTGGTCGAAGTACGTAAAGAATACTGTGCCAGATCTCCGCAATGCATACAAATGGCATGAACCTTTGTAACATATTCAGCACCAGCCATCAGATTTGGCATTGGACCAAAGGGCTGACCTTTGAAATCCATATCCAAACCGGCCACTATCACCCGGATTCCTTGTCCGGCCAATTGATTGCAAACCTGCACAAGACCTTTATCGAAAAACTGGGCTTCATCAATTCCAATCACATCTACATTGGAACTCAACAATAAAATATTGCCGGAACTTTCCACAGGAGTTGAGCGAATACTGTTTGAATCATGAGACACCACCGCATCTTCGCTATATCTGTTGTCGATCAGCGGTTTAAATATCTCCACCTTCTGACGAGCAATTCCTGCACGTCTCAACCTTCGAAGTAACTCTTCTGTTTTACCAGAGAACATAGAACCCGCAATAACTTCAATCCAGCCACGTTTTTCTGACTTATCGACCTTGTTTTCAAGAAACATTGAAAGAATAATTTATTTTCGCACTGCAATCACTACATTTGCAAATGTAACGAAAAATGGGCCTCAAGCTATTATGGAAAAAGATGCTCTTCTGGAAATATTAAGTCACGACCTCAAAGAGGTAGACAGTCTGATACAATCAGTAAAAGGTAACAAAAACCTTTCACAGGCTTTTTTTAAACTCAGTCGCAACAGAATTAAAAGCATCCTTGAAGAACTGGAAATGCTTGAAGAACTTTCCGGGGTGGAAAAACCAGCTGATGCAGAAATTTCCATTTCAAAAGCTTCAGCAAAGGTTAAGGATACGCCAAAAATTGAAGACAATCAACTTGTGCCAGATGAAGACGTTCCTCCTTTAAAGGAGTCGATTCCGGAAGTAACAGAGGATAAAGAGGCTCCTGAAGAACCAACTCAACCCATAGAAACACCGAAAGACACTGCAAAGGTTGAACCTAAAGAGGAAGAAAGTAAGCCGGGGCCAGAACCTGAGGTGGAACAAGAAACTTCTTCGCCAAAAGAGGAAATCTCAACACAGGAGCCTCCCAAAGAGGAACCCTCAGAAAAACCTCAGCCACAAAAATCCCCAAAGGCACAGGACTCCAAGAAAGAATCAAAAGTCTTGGGAGAAAAGCTAAGTACCGGAAAGTCTTCCTTTAATGAACGAATCGCCCAAAATCAAACCGGCAATGGCAAAAAACGTTCTTTTACTACACCTCCAATTTCAGATTTAAAGAAAGCATTGGGCATAAATGACCGCTTCTTTTTCCAGCGTGAGCTTTTCGGAAACAATACTGATTTGATGAACCAGACACTTGATCAACTGAACGAAATGAATGGCATTAATGATGCCCAGAATTTCCTTTTGGCCAACTTCAACTGGGATCCCGAAAATGAAGCAGTGCATAGATTCATGGAAATTGTGGAACGCAGATATTTCTAACATCCTGTTATGAGCCAATTATACGTTGTTCCTACTCCGATAGGAAACCTTGAAGACATCACCCATCGCGCTGTCCGCACTCTTAAGGAGGTGGATTTTATCTTAGCTGAAGATACCCGTACATCAGGAAAGCTATTGAAACATTTTGAAATCAACACCAAAATGTATGCCCATCACAAATTCAATGAACACGCAGCAGTTGAAAAGGTAGTTGGTCGTCTCGAAGGTGGTGAAACAGCAGCTTTAATCTCTGACGCCGGCACTCCCGCTATCTCTGATCCCGGATACCTTGTTGTAAGAAAATGCATTGATGCCGGTATTAAGGTAGAATGCTTACCCGGACCAACAGCCTTTGTTCCTGCCCTTGTAACTGCGGGATTGCCTAATGATAAATTTTGCTTTGAAGGTTTTTTACCAGTCAAGAAAGGACGCAAAACCCGTTTGGAACTGCTTGCTTCAGAGCCCAGAACCATCGTTTTTTACGAATCACCTCACAGGTTGATAAAAACAATTAAGCAATTGGGTGAAGTTATGGGATCAGGCCGCCAGGCAGCAGTTTGCAGAGAAATCAGCAAGGTGCATGAAGAAACTGTTCGTGGAAGTCTTAAGGAACTGGAAGAGCACTTCTCAAAAAATCCCCCCAAAGGTGAAATTGTTTTAATTGTCAATGGACAAAAAGATTAATACCTTTGTGTAAAGCGTATTGTTGTACTTAAAGATTTTCTTTTGGGGCCAAACAATATTCGGGATATTTTTTGCGTAATCCCATAACATATTTTCCATAAACTTAAACCTGGAAACATGAAAAAGGTAATTTTTATATTAATGATCATTCCTCTTTTCTGGCAATGCCACTCCGGACCGAGCCGTAAAGAGCTGAAAGAGCAAAATGATTCCCTGGCACAACTTTCCGCCAAAAAGGATTCGCAGATGAACCAAATGGTCAATACCATTAGCGACATTGAAGCCACCTTACGCGTAATAAAGGAGAAAGAGCAAATTATTGCGTTAAAGGCCCAACAGGGTGAATCGGGTGAGGAAACGGCCAAGCAAATCAACGAAGACATCAGATTGATTTATGATTTGATGGTTCAAAACAAAGAACGGATTGAAACGCTTGAAAAACAACTCAAACAGTCGGGTGTTGAAACCAGCCGTTTGAACAAATTGGTTTCTAACCTAAACGAAGAGCTCAAGCAAAAGAATGTAGAAATAAGGGAGCTTAATACTTTGCTTAAAGAGAAAAATGCCGAAATCGATGACATGAATTACGTGCTCACGGACATGGAAATTTCTCTGGATTCCATAAAAACGGCCAATGAGGAAGCCCGTTCGCAACTCAAAGAGACTAAAGATGATATGTACACAGCATATTACGCAATAGGCTCAAGACGTGAACTTAAAGACAAGAACATCCTCGACAGGGAGGGATTTTTATTCTTTGGTAAAACCGAATTGCTGAAAGATGACTTTGACAAAGAGTATTTTGCTGAAATAGATATCCGTCAAACGGACAGCATTCAGTTGTTTCAACCTAAAGCAGAAGTTCTCACTTCTCATCCTGCCGGCTCATTTTCAATCACAACGGAGGATTCCGGAAATCAGACTTTGGTAATCAATGACAAAGATGACTTTTGGAGTATTTCAAAGTACCTGGTGGTCGAGGCCAAATAAAAGCTCTTTTCTATACTTATTAAGGCCCCTCCGGAGTTATTCCTGCAGGGGCTTATTTTTTTATACACACAATCATGCCATACAAACATCTCTTTTTTGATCTGGATCATACTTTATGGGACTTCCACACTAACCAGATAGCTACCCTTAAAGATCTTTTTGAAAAGTATAAACTCAATCGAAACTTCAAAGATTTCAACGAGTTCTTCGAAATCTATATGCCCATTAACTTAAACTTATGGCATGAATACCAGCAGGGAAGAATTCCTAAGAAAGATGTTAAAGTAGGTCGGTTTTACCAGACTTTTTTGAAGGCAAATTATGACGATATGGCTACGGCTATTGCTTTTGCTGATGATTTTGTCAAAAACAATTCGCTTCAAACCAATGTAATTCCCAATGCTTTTGAACTACTTGACTACCTGAAGCAAAAAAAATATCATTTGTATATTATCACCAACGGTTTTAAAGAAGCCCAGCACACAAAAATGGAGCGCAGCGGCTTAACCCCCTATTTTGAAAAGACTTTTATATCCGAAGACATTGGAGTAAGCAAGCCGCACAAAAAATTCTTTGAACATGTGGTAAAAACAGTCAATGCCAAAAAATCTGAAAGCCTTGTAATTGGCGACAGCCTGGAAAATGACATCAAAGGTGCACGGGAATTTGGAGTTGACCATGTTTTTTTCAACCCAATGGAAACCGCTCATAACGAAAAAGTCTTTAAAGAAATCAAAGCTCTGAAAGAACTGATTGACTGGTTGTAGGCCCACAATTACCTAAAATGGCGCTTCTTTGTCAAACCCGGATGGCGGTCCGTCAAAACCTCCGCCGGCCGGAGGTTTATTATTTCCTGCAGGCCCTGCATCTTCCTCATTCATTTTAGAACTAAACGTCATCGGAGCCGATTCACCATTACCCGGATCAAAACCTTCACCAGCTGAGGGCAAACTTTGTAATTCAGGATCTTCAAACCGGGCCAATTCCTTACGGAACCGCAACCTGACATCTCCGGTGGCACCATTACGGTGCTTGGCAATAATTACTTCTGCCATTCCTTCAAGCGAATAACCATCGGCATCTTCAAACAAACCGTAATACTCGGGACGGTGAATAAAACACACCATATCCGCATCCTGCTCAATTGCCCCTGATTCACGAAGGTCGGCAAGCTGAGGACGTTTTCCTTCAAGCCCGGAACGGCTTTCTACTCCACGGTTTAGCTGGGACAGCGCCAAAATGGGCACATCAAGTTCCTTGGCAAGTCCCTTAAGCGAACGCGAAATCATACTTACCTCCTGCTCACGGCTACCCGGATTCATCCCTGCGGCACTCATCAACTGAAGGTAGTCAATAATAATAATTTGGATATCGTGCTGTTTTTTGAGACGTCGACATTTGGCCCTTAATTCAAAAACTGAGAGTCCCGGAGTATCATCCACAAAAATAGGCGCACCCATCAATGAGTGAATCTTAGAATCGAGTTGTTCCCATTCATAGGGGGCCAGGTTACCATTTTTAATTTTCTCACCGGGGATTTCCGTTTCCCCCACAATCAAACGGTTGACCAACTGAACATTAGACATCTCCAAAGAGAACAAAGCCACAGGTTGCTCGTGGGCAACGGCCATATTCCGGGCCATGGAAAGTACAAATGCCGTCTTACCCATCGCCGGACGAGCAGCAATAATAACCAGGTCTGAAGACTGCCACCCGGAAGTCATCCTGTCCAATCCTGTAAACCCGGAAGGTACCCCACTCAAACCATCAGTCCGCTGACCCGCCTCGCGAATTCTCTCAATAGACTCGGTAATAACAGGATCGATCTGGGTTACCTCCTTTTTCATGGTCCCCTGCGAAAGCAGATAGAAGCTGTTTTCAGCTTCATCAAGAAGGTCATTCACATCCAGAGATTCATCGTACGATCGGGTTTGAAGATCGCTGGAGATGCGAATCATTTCACGTTGTAAATACTTCTGCCAGATAATGCGGGCATGATATTCGATGTGAGCTGCAGAAGCAACACGGCTGGTGAGCTGAGAAACGTAAAAAGCCCCGCCCACTTCATCCATTTTACCGATTTTCTTAATCTCCTCCGTTACCGTAAGAATATCAACCGGTTGCTCGTGGAAGAACAGATTGGAAATAGCCTGAAAGATGTGTTGATGCGACTCGCGATAAAAGCACTCAGGCTTCAGAAGTTCGGAAACAGCAATAAATGCATCCTTCTCCAAAAGCAAAGCACCCAAAACCGCTTCTTCAATCTCTACTGCCTGAGGGGGCATCTTCCCCATTTCGGCATCTACCTGAGCCGGAGACTTTCCTTTATTGTTATTTCCGTAATTACTTTTCTGAGCCATGACAAATCTAATTCTGTCTTATTATAGAATATTCAATTCTTTTTAAAATGAGTTAGTGCAGTTCAATCACTCAATCTAACATCGCTTTCTCTTTATCTAGGGAGCGCTGAAAAACGCCTACTTTATTAGCGTTTAAAACTTTAAATCATATCAACAAACTCCTAAGTGCAAGGTTATTCCACATCAAACTCGGATTTCTTTGCAATTAATCATAAAAAAACAGCTAATCAAAAGAACAAAATTTGCTGCACCGCCCGAATCTCGAAGTATTTCAATACTCCTTCGATAGGGCGGCTTGTAAATTTTGCCCTTTTGACTTTTTCAGCAGTCCCTATCTAAAGATAAAAACAATCCCATACGAATTCTGCCAAAAGGGGAACAAAGTTAGAAAAAATTGTGTCAGCAAATAGTTTAATAATCTATGAAAATATGGATTTTGATTCTTATCGGCAGACACATAAAAACATACCAATTGATATCGACTACGAAATTATTCAGAGTAAGTTTTCTTATCAACAAGTGATCTTATTTCAGCTTTTTCCTCTCTAATTTTGAATGATCAGTTAAAAATCACTTGGCAGATGAACTAAGAAACAATCAGAATTTGGGAAATAAGGGCAGTAAAGCGGGCAAAATAGGTTTTAGTTCTAAAAATGGGAGACGAAAATAAGCACAACAGCCAATCCGGTTAGGAACAAACCATACCATTTTTTGGGAAGGGGGTATGGCTATTAAGCATTTTGGACCTATTAAAACAAAAAAGTTGCCGCGAAAAAAACCTGGTGTCAAGTCAAGTGTAGAATGTCGGTTAAGCTGCCGCTATTTTTCACCTTGTGCAAATCAACAAAAAAGTAAGCATAGCCGTAGCTATGTGAGTCTTTTTTTTGAGAAGCAAAAGGTAGAAAGAGCAAGGCTTGGGCCGTCAGACTATGCTTGACTTGACACTATCTTAACCTGTTGAATTCATTTTTATATTCAAATAGTCTCCGCGACAACTTTAGATATCAAATTCTACATCGCTTCTTTGAAGAGTTCTCCTGCCCTGGTTGGAGTATAATCCCAGTCTTTGATGAGCTGAGGCGACCAATCGGGATCAAAAACCCAGGCCACCCAGGAAATGCCTTTTTCTTCAAAATATGTGGTGATGGTATTGCCATATTCTTCATCACCCAGACAAGGTATATGGGCTCCTTTTTGCTCAGGATACATATAACCTATTTCTGTGGCAATAAGCGGGTAATTTTCTGCTACAAATCCAAAGTCTTTCTCCCATTTTTCGACCCACGGTTTTTCTCTTTTCTGCGGGTATGGATGGGCCACATAAGCAATATTCTCAGCCGGAATCGGGTTATCACTGACCGGTGTCAAATCATAAGCCCAGTTAAATCCTCCCACCAACGGAATGGCATCGGGACTATTGGCCCGAATCACATTGATAATATCCATCACCATATTACTCCATTGATCCCACGAAAGAGTTCCCAACTGACCATTAAAAGTCGTAGGTTCATTAAACACCTCGTAAAGGGCCACAGCAGGTTCGTCAGCATAACGGCGCGAAACGGTGTACCAAAAGCGAAGAGTTTCGCGCATGGAAGTATCATACATATCTGCCTGATATAGATCGGTTCTGAGGTTCCCAATCGAATGCCAGTCAATAATGACATATAGCCCTTCTGCCTTGGCCCATTCGATACCCTGATCCAGTAACTTCAGGTAATCATCACTCCCCCATTCTCTCCAGGCCCCGGGGTGAACCGGCAAACGTACAATATTGGCTCCCCATCCTGCGAGCTCTTCAAACAATTTCGGTTTCCATTGCCCCTCTTTAACCAAGCGATCAGGGTCGGCAATATTCAAACCTTTAAAAACGATGGTTTCGCCTTCTTCATTGACAAACTTATTGCCATCCACCGAAATGCGTGACAATTCATTTGTCCAGGCAAACGCTGATATGGCTATCACCAAAAGGGACAGAACCATAATAACTTTTGATCTTTTCATAAGGACTTCTAAATTAGTTGAGTGACAATTAAGTGTATCTAAAACACTTTAACAAATATAAACAATTTGAGGGGATAATAAAATTGATTTTTCACAAAAACTTCTATCTTTACTGAACCTAATTCAAATATTATGAAAACTATATTCTTAATTTTTTGCCTGAGTCTGTTTTCCTACGCCAAAGCCCAGGAAGCAAATATTTCTGATAAAAAAGTAGGAGTCTCTTTCACATTTGCCGGTAAAAATGATGTAATCAACACCGAAGTTCTTGATGGCGCCGGATCTACCTATGGGGAGGGGTTCTTCTCCATTGGCTTAAGCTATCAACGGGATATGGCAAAGGACTGGCTAAAATTCAAAACCGGACTGGAATATTCACATCAAAAGATAAGAAGTGAACCTGCTTTTAATCCCAACATTGAGCTAAGACCTACCTTTTCAAGCTTTTCTCTGATAACCATTCCTGCTACTTTTAAAGCCCGGTTTTTAAAATTCCTTTTCGTTGAAGGAGGTGGAATTATGGATGTTTACACCGGCCCTGACGCAAAAATTGACAGTCAGGCAGGCATTGGTTTTGAATTAGGGTACGGCCTTCAGCATGAAATAAAAAGCGGATGGACTTTTACCATTCACCATTATGCCAGAATGCATTCCTTGCTTTCATTTATGGGAAATGGTCAACAGCACGTCTGGGAAAACGGAATAAGACTTGGAATTTACATGCCGTTTTCGGTTTTTCCCGGGAAAGAAAATTAATTCTAAGAGTTACTGACTACAATTCCAATGTAAACACAGCAGGTTAATACTTTCAGCTCCAAAAAACCTCCAACATCCTGTATAATAACTTTTAAGACATAAAAGAGAATGTCTCAAAAGTCCAAATTAGCTGTCATTCTGAGCTTACGAAGAATCAGGTCGTTTGATAAACAGATGTTTCGACTATGCTCAACATGACAAGCTTTTAGGGTTCTATCCTTTTGAGACAGCCACTTTTTTTGCTTCACAGAACTCAAAAAATTAATTCTCCTTCTCAAATGAGAACAACCAGTCAAGCAATCCCGGCTCACTGAAGGCCGGATCCCAACTATTGTGATTGGCATAGGGATAAAAGGTATAACGGGTATCCACATTACATTTTTTCAATACATCATAGACCTGTCGAGAGTAAATTGGGGGAACCACATCATCCTTTCCACCATGGAAAAACCAGACAGGCACATGGCAATAAGTCTCTGCCAAATCCGGATCATGGCCACCGCAAACAGAGATAGCCGCAGCATATTTTTCAGGCCAGCGATAAAGAAATTCAAGGGTACCGATACCCCCCATCGACAACCCCATAATATACCTTCTGTCCGCATCCACCTTGCCCGAAGCTGTTAAATCTTCAACCAGCTGATTAACCATCAACGAAGGCCAGGGAGCAGAATCACCCAAAGGGAACCAAAATTCCCAAACGCCTTCGCTGTTCTTCTTTTTTTCACGGTTGGTCCACATAATACCGGGCGGACACTGGGGAAACAAAACGATGGCCTCACGGGTGGTATTCCAATTTTCATCTACAAACAAATCAGCTCCATGAGTGAGTTGTCTCTCATTTTTTACACCTCTTTCCCCTGCTCCGTGCAAAAACAGCACCAGCGGATACTCTTTATCCTGCTTCATCTCTTCAGGATAGAGAATCCGGTATTTTAAGGTATCACCATTCCGGATAAAATCTTTTCTTTCATATTTGCTATAGTTATCCTGGGCAAGCAAAGTACCTGTACCAGCCAATAGCAAAAGAGCAATAAAATTTGCTTTAAATAATTTCTCCATAGTTCAACATGTTTTTTTTGCTTGTTTTAATTTTCACTCTGTAAACCACAAACTGCCCCCCGTTGCAAAAGGGGGCAGCATCATGGCCCTGCATGAAATGTAAATGTCGCCAGGGCAGATTAATTCTTATATTACTCCTTAATCAGACCACGATCCTTATACTTCTGAATATAGTATTGATCCAATTCTTTGGAGTCTTTGTACTTCTTCCTGGTTTCTTTTAGTTTTTCGGTCAATTCTTTCACCACATCCTGATAATCCGGGTCGTTGTAAACGTTGTTCAATTCCATCGGATCATTCTTGCGGTCGTAAAGTTCCCACTCATCAATGTCGTAATAAAAATGAGCCAACTTGTAGTCTTTGGTTACAATTCCGTAATGACATTTAACCATATGAAAACCGGGGTATTCGTAATAATGATAATACACAGCATCGCGCTTCCATTTTTCAGGCTGGCCGGCCAGCAGGGGCATCAGACTCTCTCCCTGCATGTCTTCAGGTGCTTCAATTCCGGCGGCTTCCAGAAATGTCTGCGCAAAATCGAGATTTTGCACCATTTCATCAGTAACCGAACCTGGTTGGACTTTTTCAGGCCACTTGATCAGGAGTGGAGTCTTGAACGATTCTTCGTAGATAAAACGCTTATCGAACCACCCATGTTCACCAAGATAAAAACCCTGATCAGAGGTATAAACAACAATGGTATTTTCGCTTAATCCATTTTCATCCAGATAATCCAATACTCGTCCCACGTTTTCATCCACAGCTGCAATACATCCGAGGTAGTCCTGCATGTAACGCTGATACTTCCAGCGCATATAGGCAGAGTCGTTCATATTAGGATAGAGTTCACTGAACTCCTCGTTGATCGGGCCATAAACAGCATCCCATTCTTTCTTTTGCTCCTCGGTAAACCGGTTATACTTGCTTTTAAAGACCCTGAATCCCCATTCAGACATCTCTTCAATGCCCAAATCCTTAGCCAATTGGGGATAGATTTTATTATCTGCAGAAACAGTCATATGCTTCAGCAGATTCATTTCAGCTTCCTTGGCAGCTGTTCCACGCCCCGCGTAGTCGTCGAAAAGAGTTTCAGGCTCCGGGAAAGTGCGTTTGGTAAACTCCTTGTAATGACGGGGTGCCGGTAACCACTCCCGGTGAGGGGCTTTGTGCAGGTAGAAAAGCATGAATGGCTTGTCTTCTTCGCGGCGATTATCAAACCAATCTATCGTTAAATCGGTAATGATGTCCGTCACATATCCCATTATTGTAGTATCGCCCTTATCGGTTATAAACCTGGGATTGTAATAATCCCCTTGTCCGGGAAGTATTTTAAACTCATCAAATCCCTTAGGGTTATTGCCAAAATGGAGCTTTCCAAACATGGCCGTCTGATAACCATTCTCATGCAAAATCTGGGGAAACGTTACATTGGTGGTATCAAATGGAAAGACGTTGTCAACCTTGCCATGAATGTGTGTATGCTTGCCCGTGAGAATGGTTGCGCGGGATGGAGCACAAATAGAATTGGTCACTGAAGCATTGGTAAATAACATGCCTTCATCAGCAATACGGTCGATATTGGGCGTTTCAATTAATTTATCACTATAAGCACTTATGGCCTGGTAGGCGTGATCGTCGCTCATTATGAAGACGATGTTAGGCCTTTCCTGTTTGGTTTCTTTTGCCTTACACGAGAACATTAAACTAAGCATTGCTGCAAAGCTAAATACCGTCGTAACTTTAATTAAATTTTTCATC
The DNA here is from genome assembly GCF_003121985.1 of Marinilabilia rubra. Taxonomy (GTDB): domain Bacteria; phylum Bacteroidota; class Bacteroidia; order Bacteroidales; family Marinilabiliaceae; genus Marinilabilia; species Marinilabilia rubra. Next base: position 72,800 of record NZ_QEWP01000013.1, on the reverse strand, counting down.
AGTATAAAATATTTTAAGTTATTGGATCCTGAAACTCTCTCTACCCCTCGTTTGCAACGAGGGGTTCATTAACTCTCGTCTTAGAAGAGTAATTATTTAAAATCATAGCACGTTTAGTCTCATGTCAAAACCGGAAATGGACATTTAAACAAACTGTCGTCACTGATGACTTGAAAACACCCCCTCGTTGAAAACGAGTGGGAGTAATGATCCTCTTTAGTCCACCTCAATTTCTTTACCATATCGCTTAAACCCAAGCCTCTTAAGGCCATTCAGAACATCTTTATTCTTCATAAAGTTTTCCCAAAGCAGCCCTGAACGATGGTTCTCAATCATGATGATAATAGGGCCCTGATCAATGCCTATGTATGTCTTGCGCACCTGATCTTCAGGGTTATCCGAGACATTTAGATTTATTCCATCATAAAAACCATAAGGTCCCCACAACTCTTTGCCATAGTTTCGGTAAAGGTTCTTCAGGACTTTCATGGATTCTTCAGGCGTATATGGCATAGAAGAAAGTGCGGCTGTTGGGGTAACCGTTCCCTGATCACGAATATACCCCGGCGCATGGGCAGTATACCCCTCAGGCACACGATCACCTGCTGTGAGCCCCCAGAAATCTTCGCCATAGCCTTTATAGTTATATGGATTATCGATGCAATAAGCACGGTTTATCAAGGTATGCCTGCGGTTTTGCACCCAGTAATTGGCGTATTTATCAGACAACCCCCTGGGATCGAGCCCCAGATAGGAGTAATGGGCAAAAAACAACGGTCCACCATACCAACGCTTGTTGCCTAGTGGCAGTATCATGCCAAAGTATTCGGTGTAATTGGCAAAATTGGGATTATCCCAGCCAGCCCAGCTTTTGTGGTAAGCTTCTTCGGGAATGGGGTGAGTAGGCGAACAAACTCCAAGAATGTAGGCAATAAGACATTCGTTGTAACCACGGATGCCATGATCCTTGGCAAAACCGTAGTCGGGCGACCAGTGCCATATCAACTTATTGCCATCGTTGGTGTACCAGTCCCATTCCATATCATGCCAGAGTTGAGTGATTCTTTCACGGAGCTGCTCTTCTTTCTTATTATCAGCATTAAAATACTGCTTTGCGGTAAGTAGTCCCTGCATCATAAAAGCACTTTCAACGATGTCGCCACCATTGTCCATCTTGCCAAACTCGCGAACAGTGCCAGATTCAGCATTGTACCAATGGGCCCACATACCATGAAACCGAGCGGTATTCTGAAGAAAATCCGTAGCATGCAATAACCGGTCAACGGCCTGCTCACGGGTTATCCAACCCCGTTCTGCAGCTACAATAAGGGTCATTACGCCAAAACCGCTGCCCCCGATGGTAATAATATTACCTTGTTTGCTTTTGGTACGCTCATGTGACAAACCGGTATTGGGCTCACCAAAATCCCAGAAGTAACGAAAAGTATACCTCTGAACCATCTCCAGGAGTTCCTCATCAGTAAAGTCACGTACTGATGCCGACAAAGGTCCTATGGCTTTCCGTTCGCTGCCATTAATTACAGGCACCAGCTTATAGCTCAGTTTTATATTGCGCCCTATATCAGTGACAAAGTCGAGGTAATAATCATCACTGGTCTCCCCTCTTAATTGAAATTCTCCATTTGCCCCTGCGGCTGCATAAATGCGGTAAAGGTCAACTTCATCGTCCTGATCCCAGTTAAGTTCTACATGACTGTCGTAGCCTTTAACCTTAAACTCATCCTGGGCATGGATGCAGGAAAGGGAACCTGCAAAACCCAGTATTATTGTCAGTAAAAATCTCATTGTGTTGATTAATTTGATGATTAAAAATGTTGGCCCCCGTCAGGAACCAGGGGTGTTTGGATCTGGTCTTCCCAGGGTTATCAAGATTTGCCCCCTGCCTACCGGCAGGCAGGCTTTCAGGGACAAAAACAACCTTCCCTTATTCATTTACATTAAACGTTCAAGGCGAGTAACCCGATTCTTCTCTCCTTCTGCCCTCGTTTGCAACGAGGGGTTCTTCAGCTCTCGTCTTTGACGACGGATAATGTAAAATCAAAAAACAGATCATTACCACCCTCACCATTTTAGAAAAACATATTAGTGGTCACATACAGCTACTTAGAAGTCCAGATTTGATGTCATTCTGAGCTTGTCGAAGAATCTTTTCCTTTAATAAACAGATGTTTCGACTACGCTCAAGATGACACGCTCTTGGAGTATTATACTTTTTGAGACACCTCTAAGCTAAGCTACTCAACCTCAATAGCTTCAGTCTTTTCCGAGATTCCGTTTTCGTTAAATGCTTCAATTGAGAAGTAATACTTTGTATCACGGTCAAGACAACGCATAAAATGCTCGTTGACATCATAAACCAGCCATGAGTGATATAATTTATCAGGAGCAATACCCCAGCGGATGTTGTACCCTTGAGCTCCTTTCACCGGCTTCCAGGACAATGAAGCATCGCGGCGGTCCTCCTCGCGATTGACAGTAAAGTCTTTAACTTCTGCAGGCTTTTTACCAAAACCTTTTCCGAATACCCTAATCTCGGACAATGCCAGATTGTTACCCGGAACTTTCACATTGTTGTAGCGGACAAACTTCCCTTCCACAGGTTGATTGAGCACAATGTAGGCATTAGGGGCATCCTTGTAGCTGTCACTTCTGTCAACCACCGTTTCCCAGTTTTCTCCATCTTCAGATACCTCCAGAGTAAAGCGATGGCGCAATCCTTCGACTCGTGTATAGATACCGGATTCATGATCGTGGAAATTCAATTGAAAAGCGTAAATTTTGCCAGGCTCCTTCATTTCAACTTCCACCCATTGCTCATCGTTGTTGGCTTTGGCTACCCAGTATGACTTGGGGCTTTCATCCGTAAGAACTTCCGAAATTATTTCCCCTTCATCATTTTTTTTCAGAGGCATTTCCACTATATCAAACTCCACCCCGTCAGAAGTACTTTTCCGGATCTGCATCTCGGATGAGGACACGGTGGTGCGTCCTTTATAGGAGAGCAACATCCAACCGCAATGCTCACCCGGTTTGGTTGGATGATCAGGTCCAAAACGCGGATAATCCCCATAATGGGTATTCGAATGCATCAGCCCTTCATCATCAAAATAGGTAGGGAACATGCAAAGCCGGCGTTCCCACTGTGAATTGGAAGCCAGGGCCATGGTGGCAAAATGCCAGTACTGCCCATTGGTTTGTTGCATGGTCATGCCATGACCGGCCCCGTTGGTAAAACCACCGGGCTTGAAGCTCATGGGGTTGTTCTTCATATACTCAAAAGGCCCCAGTGGCGAGTCGCTTACATAAGCACCATCGCCATAAACATTGAATTGCGTGCCGGGGGCGGCATATTGAAGGTAATATTTACCATTATGCTTGGTCATGGAGGCGCCTTCCATATAGCCCTCTTTCAGCGTTGGGTGAAAGTTGTTTTGGCCAAACCGTTCCCAACCGTGCTCAGATTCTACCAGGTTGATCAGCTCCTTCGTCACGCCGGTTTCGAGAAAACGGTCATCCTTATCCAACATTTTTACACGGATAGGGTGAACATTGGAGGAACCCCAGTACAGGTAGGTTTTTCCATCGTCGTCGATAAACAACTCAGAGTCCTGGATATTGTAACTGATAGATGCCGTAGGTTGCCACTTCCCGGCTTTAGGATTATCGGTATAGAGGATACTTCCATATCCGGCCGGATCGCCTGCAAAGTAAATCACCGAATCTTTGTAATTAAAGGCAGTAGGTGCATTACAACCTTCAAAGAACCACTTTTCGGGTTTAATAAAGTGCCAATTAACCAGATCGGTAGAATGCCAATAGCCAAACGAGCGGGTAACAAACATGTAATATTCGCCTCTGAACTCAACCACCGCCGGATCGGCACCTGATCTGTAAGATTGATTTTTTGCTGAATTGTAAACCATATAGGTGTAGTCGATATCCAGAGGATTGCAATATGTTTCCGGTATTATTTCCTGGGCCTGCAAAGCAGAACCCAGGAGTAAAAATACCGATGCAAGTATATGACTTAATTGCTTCATCATTTCTTTTTTGATTACTCAACCAATGAAAACTCAAGATGGTTAGATTCATCTGATGAACTGGCTGCCAGCCATGCTTCAAACTCTCCTGTTTCAGCCACCCATTCCATATCGATGTTGTACATCTTCAGAGTTTCTTCGTCGATGGTAAACTCAACGGTTTTGGTTTCCCCTTTTTTGAGGTTTATCTTTTTAAAGCCTTTGAGCTCTTTAACCGGGCGTACTACTGTTCCTACCTTATCGTGGATATACAACTGCACAACCTCTTCTCCGTCCATATCCCCGGTATTGGTAACCTCCACTGAAGCAGTAATGCTGCCACCTCGCTCCAATTGATCAGAACTGATTTTGGCATTGGCATACTCAAAGGAGGTATAGCTCAAGCCATATCCAAAGGGATACAAGGGGGTATTAGGACTATCAATGTAAAAAGATTTATAGTCTGTGGGATTGTTTTCATCAAAAGGACGTCCGGTATTTTTCACATTGTAAAAAATAGGAATTTGACCAACATTGCGCGGGAAAGTCATCACTAACTTGCCTGAAGGATTATAATCTCCTGATAAAACATCAGCCACAGCATGGCCGGCCATTATTCCGGGGAACCATGCTTCCACAATGGCATCTACATTTTTTTCTTCCCATGAGAGGTCTAAAGGACGACCATTAAACAACACGAGCACAATGGGTTTTCCGGTCTTTTTCAATTCTTTAAGCAACTCCCGCTGATTGCCGGGAAGAGTGATATCTGTACGACTGGCTGCTTCACCCGACCAATGAAACTTTTCTCCCATGGCTACCAGAATCACATCGCTATTTTCAGCAATCTCAACCGCCTTTGCAAACCCGCTTTTATCAGGAACCTCAGTTGTAGATACTTTTTGTGTTGAACGGTCAATAACAGGTAATGGGGTACCCTGTGCATAAGTAAAGGTGACCCCTGAGTCTTCATATTTCTCTTCCAGACCTTCCATAAGCGTAACAGACTTGCTGCGATCTCCTTTAATGGCCCATTCTCCGTTAAGACTTTCTCTTTCTTTCACAAAAGGTCCTATAAGTGCAACCCGCTTGGTTTCTTCTTTCTTTAAAGGAAGAACACTGTATTCATTCTTTAACAAGACGATAGAACGCTGAGCTGCTTCCCTGGCCACCTTAAGGTGTTCGGGATTCATGACCACTTCCTTCTCACGCTCTGCATCGCAATATCTGTAAGGATCATCAAATAAACCAAGTAAGAACTTCATTTCAAGAATACGGGAAACAGCCACATCGATCTGCGCTTCAGAAACCTTTCCTTCTTCCACCAACGATTTCAGGTGTGTAACAAACCCCTCACTTATCATATCCATGTCGATTCCGGCATCAATGGCCAACTCGGAAGCATGCTTCAAATCGCGGGCAAAACCATGAGGTACCATTTCCATGATAGCCGTATAATCGGTAAGCACCATTCCGCCAAAATTCCACCGGTCACGCAGTATTTCCTGAAAAAGATATTGGTTTCCTGTACAGGGGACTCCATTCAAATCATTAAAAGAAGTCATAAAGGATGCTACTCCCTCATCTACGGCTGCTTTAAATGGAGGTAAATAGATTTCATGAAGCGTACGATCCGACATATCCACCGAATGATAATCCCTTCCGGCCTGGGCTGCACCATATCCTACAAAGTGTTTGGCGCATGCCATCATGGTATTGGGTTTGGCAAGGTCAGTATAGTCTTCAATTCCCTGAAAACCTCTCACACGAGCACGAGCCACCTGAGTTCCGTAATAGACATCCTCTCCGGCACCTTCCATCACTCTTCCCCAACGGGGATCGCGGGCAATGTCAATCATTGGTGCAAAGTTCCAGGCGACTCCCGATGCAGTAGCTTCTTCTGCTGCAATACGCGCACTCTTTTTCATCAACTCAAGATCCCACGAACAGGCCTCAGCCAAAGGAATTGGAAAAGTCGTCTCCAAACCGTGGATTACATCAGCAGCAAATAGCATTGGTATTTTTAATCTGGAGTGTTTGAGATTTTGTTCCTGCAACATTCGAAGATGATCGGCCCCAAATACATTAAAAGTACTCCCAATCATTCCTTTCTTTAGATATTCTCCGGATTTTGTATCTGCCACCTCGCCAGTTGTGGCAAAGTTCCCGGAATACTGATTCATCTGTCCGATCTTTTCCTCCAGGGTCATCAGGTTCAATAGCGAATCCACTTTTCTTTCTACAACCTGATCCCCACTGTAGCTCTGCCATTGGGTAGCACTGCCCTGACCTTCAACCTTTCCACATGAGACAAGGACCAAAACAAAGCCCAATATTACTATCGACAACTTCACTTTTTTCATAATTATATTTTTTTATCGTTTTACTATTTTAGTTGCTAATTATTAAACATCTACAATTACCTAAAAAGAACAACTATTCAGGTGCATGCTAATATGGACTGACAGGGATTATTAAGTCCTCAGGAAAGCATTCACTTCTTCAAAGTAAATCCATCAATTCCTACCAAATAACCATCGGAATACCCCGCAGACCTGGAATCTTTTCCAATCAGTTCTATCACCAGTTTATTGATTCCTTTCTTTAGCTCCACATTATCAAATTTCACCGGCCCGGTAGGTTCAATGCCATTGTTGTATCCATCAACCAAAGGACCAACCGGCTTGCCGTTTACATGCAACCTGATGATGCCATAATCTCCCGCACGGGTGAAGAATCCTATTAATTCATAAGAACCGGATTGTTTCAATTCCAGAGGAAGGTTCAACCGGTCTCCGGGACGGGCTTCCACCCACCATAGCTGGGCGTTGTTTCCCCATTGTTTTTTCTTTGACGGCATTTCCTGAATCCTTAGGCGTCCCCCTGTAACCATGGATTTATCCATTAAGTTTTCAGCCTCAATTTCAGGGGTTCGGATGGTTCTCACCGTTTTCTCATGGGCTTCCTTCAATGCTGTAATTTTTTCGATTATTTCAGGATGACCTTTTGCCAGGTTTATTTTTTCAGAAGGATCGTGTTCCAGATCATAAAGAAGAGGTGGATTGTGATAATTCAGCGGACCACTTGGGTAAGACGTTTGAGTAATATAATGTGCCTTCCATTTTCCCATTCGGACTGCAAATACCAGGTTTCCCCGATAAAACATAAAGGGGTCATGACTGGATACTTTATTGCCTTTAAGCAAAGGCAGGATGTTTTCTCCGTCTAATAACTTTTCAGGCAAAGAAACATCAGCCAAACTGGCAATGGTAGGCAGTAAATCCAGGGTGGTGGCCACATTTTCGTTAACCACTCCTTCCGGGATATGCTCCGGCCACCTGGCAATCATGGGCACCCTGTGACCTCCCTCCCAACTGGTTCCTTTGCCTTCTCGAAGTAAGCCTGCTGATCCCCCATTTTCCTTTTGTACCAGCCATGGGCCATTGTCGCTGGTGAAGATTACCAAAGTGTTTTCATCCAGCCCAAGCTCCTCCAGGGTTTTAAGAACCTCACCAGCACTCCAGTCAATCTCCTCAAGCACATCACCATATAAACCCCGCCTGCTGATGCCTTCAAAATCTTTTGATGCAAACAATGGAATATGAGGCATGCTATGCGCCAGGTAAAGAAAGAAGGGCCGATCCTTATTCTCCCGGATAAACTTAACAGCTTCTTCGGTATATCGTTCTGTAAGAGTATGTTGATCTGCCGGTCGCTCAATAATTTCTTCATTGCGCATCAACGGCACATTCCAGTATCCCTGTTTTCCATCTTTAGCAGGAACATAGTCCATATCATTCGAATAAGGAATTCCGTAGTATCCATCAAATCCCTGTGCCATGGGCAGGTATTCAGGCAGATGACCTAAATGCCACTTACCAACTGCTTTGGTTGTATAATCCCTTTGTTTCAGAACTTCTGCTATGGTGACCTCCTCATGAGGCAAGCCATTATCGTTGTTGGGAAACAAAACACGCCCCTTCATTATGCCCTGAACCAATCCGGTACGAACAGGGTATCTGCCTGTCAGCAACCCTGCTCTACTGGGTGTACAAACTGGTGCGGCCACATAAAACTGAGTGAACCGCATCCCCTCATCGGCCATCTTATCTAGCCGGGGAGTGCGAATGGTGGGATGTCCATAGCAGGAAAGATCCCCGTATCCCAGATCATCGGTAAAAATGATAATGACATTGGGTGATGAGTTATTATCAAAAGTTCCGGTAGCATGTAGATCAATCCCAGCAGAAACTCCAATCAAAGACACGAAGAAGAAGAATATCCTTTCAATCATTTTTTATTTGTTTACAGGTTCAAACTTCAAATAATCAATCATCATCCTTTTTCCTGAAGAAGAAACACTATCCCATTTGATTTTCAGTTCCTGCTCACCCTCATTCAGGTTAACAATTCCAAGATTTTCTATCTGGGGAGTTTGATCTTTGGCAGACCTGAAACTCACGGCATCATTTAAAAGCCGGTCATTCAGATAAAAAGAAAAACGGCCACCGTCTTTGGTTTGCACCTTATTGACCGATACAGAATATTGTCCACTGTGGGGAAAGTTAAATCCGGTTTTCAGAACACTTTCATCTTTTTCCCTGCCAAACCAGATCAGCGCCTTATGCCCGCTTACCTTGCCGTAGAGCGTTTCTTTTACGAAAACATCATTAGAAGCCCAGCCTCCGGTGTTTTTCAGGATCTTCATTTCCTCTCCGTCCACGGCATTCTTGGCTTTGTAGACATCATAAGGAGTTTCATAACCATATAGCTGGTCAACCGGAGTCGGCCCAATCAGATCTTCTCCTTTACTGTCAAGATACCAGTAAGCGACCGTTGCATATTGAGTAGGCCACTTATTGGGGAAATATTTCTCCATGTAGGCTTCAAAAGACTCCTGAAAGGGAACATTGTCAATAATCTGCCACCGGTTTAAAGATTGATGTCCCATGTTATCCTCAGTATAGTTCTGAGAATGATAAGCGTGCTGGAACAAATTGGGCACACACCATGCATAACCAAAGTAATCTTCTGTACCCGTACCAAAGGTGGAAGGGAAATCTTCGCCATCCACAAAGAACTTTTCATCGCCTTCTCCCCACCAGTGCTGGCCTTCACCTCCATATTGCACACAATGGCCCCCTTTGGGGTTCCAGACAGACAGGAACATGCCAACAAAGCGCCCTTCACCGTGGGTTTTTAAAACAGTCCAGTCGGGCCAGCGCTCTTCCTCTACCGGCATAATATCGCGGTGCCATTTGGCATGAAAATGTCCATAATTGTTTTTTTTGAAAGGATTGTCCTCATGCTTTAACGAAATATCAAGTTCCACCGGAACACCCGAATGGTTCTGAAATTCAATAATGGCTAGAGATTCAAAAGGCATGTACCAGAACGAATACATACCCTCTTCTGTCATGCCCATGGGCAAGGTTTTATAGTGATTATAGCCGGGTGCCGATCCAAAGAAATCGCCCAGCGGAGACCAGATTGCCGGGTCATCATTATTGTCCCAGGTAACACTGAGAATAGTTTTTCTTAAAACCTCTTCCATCAAAGAATCGGGAATATTTTTCATTTCAACATTAAAGGCAGAAATGGCACGCTTGCCTTCAATAACCAAACTTTGTTTTTCCTCAGGCTGAAGCACAACGGTTTCTTCCCTCAACAGAGACGCGCTGCTTTCAGAAGGGCGTTCTCCAAGATCGTTTTCAAAATACTGATTCACTCTTTGAAGCGCTTCTTTGGCTTCATCTGAAAGATTCTTTTTAAACACTTCCACTTCCGTTTTGTCAGGAAATGTGATATAATTGAAATGATAGTACTGTCCCCATTCAGGTTCAGCCACAATTCTTATCGATTCCTGAAAAGTAATGGGCACATAGTTATTAAACCCTCTGGCATTGGTTTCATAAACGAGGTTAGAATACCCGAAGGCCGTTAACTTTGAAGTATTAAAATAATCCCTGAAAGGCATATCAATAAGAGGTTCTTTCTGTCCATCGATAAAAACCTTCACATGCCCTTTTCCCGGGTTGGCGGACCAAATTCTGACAATGGCCCCTGGACCATCCATTTCGGCCAATACCATATCATCCCCCTTTTTACGGATAAATTGAGGCGTCAGTCCGTCATCATTGGCGGACCAGTTATGGTAGGTTCCGGACAGATGGTTGTACTTACTTTTCCGGTCATGACTGGAGAACATACCACTCTCTTCACCTTTTTCAGGAAGTTGGGCAAGTCTTTGAAAGTCGACCATTCTGTGTACCACGTCAGAGTAGCTCAACTCCCTGTTGTTATTGGCACAGGAAGTTAAAGCAACTAAAACCGCAATGATCAGATACCTCTTCATTTTTAGTTTGATTTTAATCCTTCTGTTCGTTTTTCAAAAGTGATTTTAAACGATCGTATGTTTTCATTGCTGTATAAATTTTACTTCACTATTTCACCCTTATTCTTTTGAATTAATTTTCTGACAGGTGGAATCAGAATTTATTTCTATGCAAAAAACCGGAACAAACTATCATTAAACCAGTTAAATAATTGGCCCCTTTCAGGGACCCCCCTGGTACTGATGTTAATCCCCCGGGTTTCACCCGGGGTTATCCAATTTGGACCCTTTCAGGGCCCTTGCGTATGTTAGCCTATATTTCCATTCATCAAACATGCCCCAAAATTGAATTGGGCTCGCAATCCACCGCCCTCCCCCTACTTTCTCATTTCACTTTTTTTTATAGCTTCCAGGCCTTCCTGAACCTCAGGTGCCGACATAAAAAGATCCCAAATCAACCCGGTGCGATGATTCTCAATCATCACGGTCATGGGAGCCTGATTGAGCCCCATGTATATATTGGCACACCAATCCTCTGTGAGGTTAAAGGCATCTCTGAAGCCATACTCACCCCAGAGAAAGTGACCACAATCACGGTAGAAAAACTTCAAAGCTTCCATAGACTCCTCGGGCAGGTAGGGGAATGAGGCAATCGCCCCGGTTGGGGCAATGGTTCCATCGTCCATTCTCAGAATCGGTTCTCGCGCTTTATAGCCCCACGGTCCGTCGCTGGCCGTAAGTCCCCAACATTGTGGTCCATACCCGTAATAATTACCCGGATTCTGACAGCAATACCGATAATTGATTTTTGCAATGGCCTGATTGTTTTTGAAATAATTGGTGTATTGATCCTCCATTTTGCGGGGATCTAACCCCATGAACGAGTAGTGTATAAAAAAGAGTGGTCCGCCATTGCTCACCCCCACATCAAGATTTACCCCGTAGTAGGTATTTCCATTTGAATAAGCGGAGCCATCGGGGGTTTTACCCCAATTGGAACGATAGGCCAGGGCAATGGAATCCTGTGAGGCCCATCCTGAATAATACATTGAGGGATCAATTCCGAATGAAGGAGAAGCAATACCCACAAAATAAGTAATCATGGTCTCGTTCCAGCCAATCAACTTATGATTGATATGCCAGGCATGATCGGGAGACCAGTGCCAATAAAGGAAGGGGCTATCCTCATATTGTTTATACCAGTTCCATTCCACCGCTTCCCATATGGCCGACATCCTTTTCCGAAGAGCTTTCTCCCTGGCATTATCTTTAGAAAGATATTGTCTGGCAACCAATAATCCCTGCATAAAGAAAGACGTCTCTACCAGGTCACCGCCATTGTCGTATTTTCCAAAGAAAGGCTCCACTTTGCCTGTAGGCCCATCCATAAAGTGAGATAGTGCCCCATGGAAGCGATCACCTTTTTCAATAAAAGTCGTGATCTTATCCAATCTGTCAATTAATTCTTCCCGGGAGATAAACCCACGCTCTGAACCAACCACCAATGCCATCAGTCCAAAACCGGAAGCGCCGGTGGCAATCATATCTTTACGCCCGGGGATATTCTCACGTGCCAGACCGCTGTTGGGCTCTGCCCCTTCCCAATAATACCTGAAAGCTGCTTCCTGCACCATATCCATAAGCTCTGAATCACTCATGGAATGAGTTTTGACTTCAACTGCCTCCGACAAATCCGTTTCCTGATAATCGGCATCCAGCAAACTGATTTTGTAGTAGTAAGTTTTATCAGGAACGCCTGTAAAATCGGCATATCGATTGGATGCCATTGGATTTTGAATACCCACAGGCAGGAATTTATCACCATCTTCCGACCGGTAAATTTTCACATACTTAACCTCATCCACATTGACAGGCTCCCATTTCAGATCAACATGACGGTCAAAGCCTTTGGCACTTGTAAGAACAGGAGCAGATAGATTGATATTGCCGGGTATTTCAGGCAGCAATTCCACCTGATCTAAAAAGAGTCTGTGATCCCTGCCATCAGTAGATGCCTGGCGAAACACGATTGAAACAATTTCCTTGCTATGGTCCCATTCCAAAGATTGTCCATCATTTTTTTCAAAATCTGTCAGGGGTATCTGCAAATGCAACCATTCACCCTGATGGAAATTGTCGAGATAATCTGCAAAAGGCAAAAACTCTGAAGAAGATCCATCCTTGAGTGTTATGGCCACTTCAGGCAATTCTGATTCAAGCGTTGGGCTCTCAACAAACACCCTCATGGATAATGCTTCTCCCTGCTGAATGTGATCTTGCCCACGGACTTTCGGAAAATTAAGCCGGGCGCTCCAATCACCTCCGGGAGCTGACTTGTATTTCAACTCCAGACTGTTTCCCGGAGTAAACACAGGCTGTTCCGCCACAGGCAGCTTTCCCGTAACATTCAGCACAAATGATTCTCCATCATAGGAAGATTCACTGTAAAACCAGCTTTTCTCCATCAGACTGTTGTCGAAAAATACCTGATAGTATGATGGTTCTTTTGCAAAAGCATTGAAGCAGCCTGCTGCAATGCCCAAAAGCATTATGAAAATCTTTTGTGTTTTCATTGATACACCAATTGCCTGTTAAAAAAATGCCTAAACGCAGAGACGCAATGACGCAAAGTTCTATTATCAGAGAGTTGATGCACACTTGCATTTTTGTGCAAATCGCTACGCTTTGAGTTCTTATAAAAACTTTAACGGAGTGTTGATAATTACAACATTTATTTTTCTATTTCAAACCCCAACTTATCAAGTCCTTCCTGAACATCCACATCCTGCATAAACAGATCCCAGATGAAGCCTGTACGATGATTCTCAATCATCACCGGAATGGGCCCCTGATCAATGGCCAGATAGCGTTTGGGATACCACTCATATTCTTCACTGAAGGCATCGTAAAAGCCATAGGGCCCCCAGATACTATCACCCAGGTTTTCATAAAAGTGACGAATGACCGGCATAACTTTCTCCGGGGCGTAAGGCATGGAAGACAAAGCTGCGGTGGGCGCAATTACACCCAGATCGAAAGAGGGACGGTGACCGGCATAACTTGTCTGCCCGGAATTCCCGGTGGCCGGTTTCTCATCGGTTTGGCCTCTCACAAAGGCAGCTGCCCCTGGAACGCTGTAACTGGAAGTCAGACCCCATGCATCTTCACCGTAACCTTTGTAGCTATTGGGGTTATTCACGCAGTGTTGACGATTGATTAAAGTATGAGCCACATTGTTGTCCCAATAATTGCCATATTGATCAGAAAGCCCCCGGGGATCAAGTCCCAGCCAGGAATAGTGCGCCCAAAACAAAGGTCCGCCCTTTTGTGGGTCAACATGGTGTTTTAATGTTAAGGTATGACCAAATGTGGTATTCTCAACGGCAATTTCTCCGTTCATGGCCCATCCCTGGTGATAAACTTCAGGACTGATGGGATGTGTAGGAGATGAAGCCGCCAGAACGTACATAATCATACACTCATTGTAACCGGTAACGCCAAAGTCCATTTTCCATTCGTGTTTGGGCGACCAGTGCCAGTAAAGAATGTTCTCTCCTCCTTTGGTGTACCAGGTCCACTTCACTTCGCGCCACAATTGGTCAATCCTTTCAGCCAATTGTTTTTCAGCCTCATTGCCATCTTTAAAATATTGTTTCACGGCGAGTAATCCTTGAACCAGAAAAGCAGTTTCTACCAGATCCCCACCATCATCGTACTTAGAGAAGGGTTTTACTTTTCCGGTTTCCCCGTTAAGCCAGTGTGGCCAGGCACCATGAAAACGATCGGCTGTTTCCAGAAAACCAACGATTTTTTCAAATCTTTGAAGCGCTTCCTCCCTGGCAATGAATCCTCGTTCAACACCAACCAGAATGGCCATCAGACCAAAACCACTGCCACCGGTGGTGACAATGTTTTTATCATCCTGAGGGTAATCACCGTCCAAATGCAGTCTTTCACGAGCCAGACCTGAGTTGGGCTCAGCACCTTCCCAGAAATACTGAAAGGTGCGATACTGAACCAGGGTGAGCAACGAATCGTCAGAAAGTTCGGTGGCATTTGTGGTTGATGAAGCACCCGACTTCTTTTGTCCTGCATTACAGGCGGATAAAAGAAAGGCAGCGAAAATAACTGCCAGTTTTAAAAAGCTTATAGAATTTGTTTTCATGGTACTAATAATTAAAACCTAATTTGGATAAACCTGCCTGAACCTCAGGACTGGACATGAGCAAGTCCCAGATCAGACCGGTTCGGTGATTTTCTATCATCACAATGATTGGCCCCTGGTCTATGGCCAGGTAAGAATCTGCCGTCCAACCTTCTGTAATATTTAAAGCGTCGTAAAACCCATACTCTCCCCAAAGCCGGTCTCCCAGCTGATAATAGAAAAAGCGGATGGCATCCATTGATTCTTCAGGAGTATATGGAATTGAGGATATAGCTGCGGTTGGGGTAATCACCCCCAAATCGTTGGTAGGCGAATGGGCTGAGTACCCTTCATGATTGTCACTGGCTGTGAGCCCCCAGCACTCATCGCTGTAGCTGACATAATTATTTGGGTTTTCAATGCAATGTGCCCGGTTGATGAGTGTATGATTCCGGTTTTGCTCCCAGTAATTAGCATATTGATCGGAGAGATTCCGTGGATCGATTCCCATAAAAGAATAATGCGTGAAGAACAACGGACCGCCATATTGATGTCCGAGGGGCAGATTGATATCGTAGTATTCATTTCCGTTGACCATGGCCCCGTTACGCGCCCATCCTTCATGGTAGACATCAGCAGGAATTGAATGAGTCGTGGATGAAGCCGCCATGATATAGGTAATCAAGGCCTCATTGTAGCCTTTAATTTGCATATCCATCTCCCAACCATGATTGGGCGACCAGTGCCAGTAAAGCACATTCTGTCCTCCACGGGTATACCAGTCCCACTCGATGCCATCCAGCAATGCATTAATTTTTTCTATTAATGTACTTTCTCCAGGAGTGGCTTCCTTTAAATACTGACGGGCAGCCATTATTCCGGCAGCCATAAAAGAGGTCTCCACCAAATCGCCACCATCATCGTAGGTACTGAAAGGTGTGACGTCCCCGTTAGCTCCATTTAACCAATGCGGCCAGACCCCATGGAAACGATCTGCCGTTCCCAAAAAGTCAACAATTTTGTTCAACCGGGTCACTCCTTCTTCGCGGGATATAAAACCTCGTTCGATGCCCACGATAATGGCCATCACGCCAAAACCGGAACCGCCAATGGTAACTGTTTCACCGGATGAATCTCGCTCGCGGGCCAGGCCACTTACCGGATGACCAAAATCCCAGAAATATTTAAAAGTTTGCTGTTGTATCTTAGTTAATAGTTCCTCATCAGAGATTTGAGGAAATTTGGGCGTAGAGTCCAGTTGGGTATAGAATTCCAGATTCAGGCCTTCGAAAGGCTTGTTTATGCGGTTTTCTATATCTGACGAGATCGTAAATTGAAACCTCTCGTAATCTTCTAATAATTGATTTACAGAAAGTGAAATTGTATTTTCGTTGACCTGAGTTAAAGAGTATCCAACTGAAGCACCACTATTACTAAGGGAGGAATAATCAGAAAGATCCTGGGCTGTAATAGAAGAATTAAAATAAAAATCGATACGTGGATTTCTATCAATGTCTTTTATTCTTTGGGCCGGGTTAATTTCCGTATCATCAATTTCAATGGTTTCCAGAACAAGCGGAGGGGTAAATGTGGTGAAATTGTAAACCTGCCCTTCGAAGGTTTCATTGCTTTCTCCTTCCAGAGAGCCTGAAATGGTAAGGGTATATGAACTGCTTTCAGCCAATGGAGGATGACTGAGCTTTAATAATTTATTCTGATCGAATGAAGAAAAGGTCAAATTAATCTCCTGATCGGAAGAATTAAGAAGTGTGATATTATCCTCAGCAGAATTGAGATTAACCGGGTTATTGAACCTGATTTCAATGGGTTCGTTGGTTGAAATGCCTGTGTTTTCTCCAGTAACAGAAAGTGATTGTTCTCCTATATAAACATAGGAAACCTGTAGCCGTTCCGGTTGTTCTTCAGCCCCGGGCTCATCATCTTTACATGCCTGAAAAAGCACAAAAACCAGTAATAATAAAAAAGGGAAGTATCGCATTGGATAATAATTTAGAACTCAAGTGTCGATTAGGGATAAAACAAACTCATCGTTGAATGGCATAGATGTCAGCAAGAACAGTTTGATAACAGATGGTAAATTATGCCCCACCGGTTTCCCGGTGGGGCATAGAAGGTTTTATCAGTTGTGCTTTTTTACATTCCGTCGTTCATTAGCGAAGCAACTTGTTCTGCAGTAAGAGCCTTATTAAAAAGATAGAGTTCATCCATATAACTAAGGTCATAAAGATGATTCCATCCTGTGAAATGCGGAGATCCTGACATGATGGACATGATATCGCATCCCGTCCAGTCAATAGGATTAGTATCTCCTTCCAGCGCTAATTCACCATTGATATAAACAGCAGTTTTCGATTCAGAGATGGTAAAAGCCAGATGTACCCATTCATCAACAGAAGGATCAATGGTACCACCATCGTTCCAGGCCTCTCCATCTCCTGTTCCCACATTAAGTTTAAACCGCATTTCAGTGGCATTTCCTTCCCTGAAAAAACGGAAACCAGAAGTACGAACATTCTGTGCATCCGGATTATCAGTATCCTCAGGACCAGCCACTAAAATTCCGGCATTGGTGGGATCAGGATTGCATTTATACCAAAATGCTGCACTGAACTCATTGGAGGTCAAACCATCAGTAGGATAAGTTAAATATGAATCTACAGCTCCGGCATAGGCATTGATCCCCTCAATACTTTCTCCTGCAAAGCCAGGGTTGCCAACCTCAGAAGCCATGGTTTCAGTTATTTTCTCTTCATAACTACCATCAAAAGGCATATAAAAAGTTTCACCCTCATATTGGGCTTCATAAGGCGGAACTTCACCTTCATCGGCCATCACTTCTTTCAATTCTTCCTGAGAAAGCGCTTTGTTAAATATTCTCAACTCATCATATAAGCTTTGATCGGCACCATGTCCCCAATAAGTAAAATTGGGGGCTCCCGAAGCAATGGAAATGCCTTCACAACCTGTCCAGTCAATTACTCCTCCATCGGTTGAATGAACAGGTTCTCCATTGAAGTAGATAATGGTGGCATTTTCTGAAACAGTAAAGGCCATATGTACCCATTTGTCCTCTGATGGATCTAACACATTACCATCGTTCCATATTTCGCTACTACCGGTACCAACGTTGAGTTTGAATCTCTGCTCGGTAGCATCCCCCTCACGGAAGAAACGTAATCCTTTAGTGCGGTCCTCTCCGCTTGGGCTTATTGAAAACAAACCTGCGTTACCCGGATCCGGATTCACTTTATACCAGAACGCTGCTGTAAATGAGCCCGTATTTAAAATGTCAACAGGGAACGACACATATGAATCTGCAGCACCTTCATACGCCTGAAGTGAAATACCTTCATCTACAAAGCCGGGAGAACCAACAACCGTTCCCATTTCCTGAGACATCAATTCCATAAAATCACCATTAAATGGCATGTAGAAGATTTCTCCGTCAAATTTGGCTTCGTAAGGAGGTACTTTCTCAAATGTTACAGAAACTGATGTAGATTTCCCCTCAAGGTCGTTGGCTGTAATAGTAAGAGTATGTTCACCATTACCCAGACCTTCATAGGATATTTCTTCCAAAAAGCGACGATAGTCCTTGAACTCATTAAAAGAAGCAATTTCTGAACCGTCAAGAGAAACAGTAACTGTACCAATCTCAATATCATCGGTAACCTCAAAGTCAATATTTATCGTCGTGGTTGGCTCTGTTACCTGAATTCTTGTACCCTCGCTGGGATAATTCAGAGTCACCTGAGGGGCCGATTCATCAGGCCCCGGATCCATTTTGGAAATTCCATCAATATAATCTTGCTCGCATGCACTAAACAACAAAAGTGTAAATGCAAAAACTATAATTTTACTAATTGCTTTCATGTCAATAAGTTTTTATTGAATTCCTTCTTCCAATTGCGGTAATTCAGAAACCTGATCAGCCGGGAATGGTAAATAGGCATCGTCCATTGTAAAGGTTCTTCCACCATAACTCAGCCCAGAAGTATTTTCGGTGCGCACCATGTCATAAAACCTAATCCCCCACTCAGTAGCCAACTCTGCAAGTTTTTCATCCAACACATTTTCGGTTGTCACGTTAGACAGGTCAGACAAACCAGCTCTTGAACGAACAAGATTAACCGCATCTGTTGCACTCAAAGATATGCCACTGGATGCCCCTCTTGTCAGGGCCTCTGCATACATTAAAAGCATCTCCGAATAACGAATGACAATTAAATTCTTATTACTTCCCGGGGCTGTTCTTCCAGGAATCAGTTCAGTAGAGGGCTGAATAAACTTTGCACTACCAAAATTCAAACGGGCATTGTTGTTAAAGATATCTCCTTCCCGGTTGGTATTACTTATCCATTCAGGGATAGCCCCGTATTCATTCTGAAGTTCGGAGATTCCATCGGGTGTAAATGCAACACTTGTTTCCAAACGAACTGTTTCGTCCCTGTCGAGCATGAAAGTGATGTATTTCAGAGAAGGCTCATAGAATCCCCAGCCAGCTCCTGCTCCGGTTACAACTGGGGTCCAACCTCCAATTCCATAAGGTGCAAACAAGAAGCCGAAACGGTCTCCTTCCCCCTGATTAAAGTCGGAATATTGAAACTCAAGGATATTTTCATTATTCAGCTTTCCGGCTTTCTTGAAAAGATGGTAATAGTCATCATAAAGCTCATACTCTCCAGAACTGATAATAGCAGAAGTGGCCTCTGCTACGCCCTGATAATCCTCCATCTCCTGATAAGCTAATGCCTGGAGTGCATAGGCAGTATATTGGGTCATACCCCCTTTTATATCCGTTCGTTTATTGGGATGCACACCAGGTAAATCCGGAATTACAGCGGACATTTCATCCACTATGTATTGCATCACGGTTTCCTTGTTGCTCAAAGGTGTACTCTGAATATTATCCAATTGATCAACCACAATAACGCCACCGAATGATCGGGCAAGATTTAAATATAAATAAGCCCTAATCACGCGACATTCAGCAAGATATTGATCTGCCAGGGCATCATCACCGGCTCCAGGACGGTATTTCTCAATCTCTTCCATAGCGGTGAAAGTGGTAATAATATCATTGTAATGGCCCTGCCATAAAGCATTCAGATTCCAATGACTTGGCAAGTACGTGTAGTTATCCTGTTCCTGCATGGGGACCTGGTCACCCGCTGCATTTACATCATCACCACGTACACCTAAAGTAATGGGCTCTTCCCAGCCACGGGTATACAATGCCTGATAAGCCCCCAGAAGAGGCAATATCATATTCTCTCCTTCAGAATAGTCCACATCACTGGTAAACGCCTCATCCTCGAATGGCTCATCCAGCTTATCTGTACAGCCAAAAAGCAAGGTCATTGCCAATCCAATTACAATTACTGGCGTACAGTATTTATATATTTTATTTATTTTCATCATTAATGAGTTTAGAATTTAACATTTAAACCAACAGTATAGACTGATGGAACCGGATAAAACTGACGATCAATACCGTTTGGAACTTCGGGATTAAATCCATTGTAGCTAAATACGGTCAGGGGCCTTTCGGCAGTGACAAAAATTCTGGCATTTGGCATTCCCTTACCAAATAACCTAGAACCATTAAGGTTATACCCTAATTGAACATTTTGAATTCGGAAGAACGATCCGTCTTCCACAAGAAAGTCACTGAAGTTTTGGTTCCAGCCCCGCCTCAACCCGGAGGCAGATGGATAACTATTGGAAGTGCCTTCACCATTCCAAAGGCCTGTGGCAAGGTCAGCATCAATATTTGTATCATTGGTCCAGATGATTTCTCCCCGCTTACGGTTCAAAATTTTATTTCCCATCTGGCCCATAACGTTCATACTGAAATCCAAATTCTTATATCTGAGCCCCAATGTTGCTCCATAAGTAATATCAGGAAAATAAGAACCAAGAAATACTTTGTCATCATCATTTATTACATCGTTTCCATCCTGATCTTTAAACTTCAAATCTCCAGGAACCAACCCATTCTCAACAGCAACAGGATCAGATTCAATTTCAGACTGGTTCTGATAAACACCAGCCACCTCGTATCCATAAAATGATAACAGAGGCTCTCCTACCTGAGATCTCTGGCGGAATTCGGCCGAACCACCGTTAATGTAAGACTGGCCAAAAAGGTCACGAACCTCATTTTTTAGAGTTGAGAAATTTACTCCGAGGGAATAGCTTAAGTCATTGGTAATTTTATCATCCCAATTAGCAACAACCTCTAAACCTGAATTCCTGATTACTCCAACATTTCTGGTAACACTTCCTGACTGGAGCTTCAGACTAACCGGAATAGCTGCATTTTTTGTGTCACGAATAAAATAATCTGATTCCAGACTTAATCTGTTATCTAAAAAGCGTGCTGTTATACCAAGATTGGTCTCTTCTACAGTTTCCCACTCCAGGTAACCAAACGTACTGGTAGTTATGGTACCATCCACCTGTGAATCATCAATTGCCAGGAAAACCGGATTGGTTGTATCAGCACCATCCTGTCGGTTGATTTTATCATTTCCTAAGCGGCCCCATCCGGCTCTGAACTTGAAGAAATCTACAAAATCAACACCACTAAAGAAAGATTCTTCCGATACAACCCAGCCTAAACCAAAAGCAGGGAATGTACCCCATGTCTCCTGGTACTTGGAGGTTCCTTCCCTTCGTAGTGTAACGTAGGCAAGATACCTGCTGTCATAGTTGTAAGATATTCGTCCAAAATAAGACAATCCATAAAGTCGTTCTGCCGAATCATCTACCTGCTTTGAGGATTCAGATTGAGATTGTCCGATGTACCATGAGTTTTCCTGCATAGGAATATCTTCGGCCGAGCCCCATAGCCTGTCATACCACTCATCCCGGTAGGATTGCCCCAACATCACTGTTAGGTTGTGGCTATTAAAACTATTTGAGTAAGTTAGTACGTTATCGATAAACTGATCATAGTTCATTACCCTGTCTGTGCTAATAGTGGAAAGGGGTCTGTTGGTTTCATTGGAAATGTAATATGGCAAACCCACATTCCTGTTCTTTAAAAACCTAAAAGCTATATTGTAATTCGTTTTGAAACGGAGTTTATTAGGAATAATGGAAACCTCACTATAAATACCTGTAAGCACTTTCTTAGCATCCTGACGATTGTTTCTGTAGTCAAGACTTAAAAATGGATTTTGTGACCCCCTATACCCGAGAAGTTGTGCACTTGCGTAATGGCTTGCATTTGGTATTTCATTAGCAAGAAGGGATTCGTAGTTTTCCAGGTCATATTTGGGCAAAATAGGTACCGCATGATATGCTTTGAACCAAGCCCCGTCGTCAGCCGTGTATCTTTGCCCGCTGCTCAAATTAAGATTAATACCTGCTTTTAACCAGCTATTAATTTCCTGATCAAGCTTTCCTCTGATATTCAAACGTTCGTAAGAGTTTTTAGACGTTTCCAGCAAACCTTGTTGTTCAAAATAACTAACACCCAAAGAGTAAGCTGTTTTTTCGCTACCCCCGGTTATGGTTAATGAATGGTTTTGCTGTCTGGCGGCTTTTTTCATAATCTCTGCATACCAATCAGTGTTAACAGATGGAATATTGGGATTAATTCGGCTTCTTCCAAAACGTTGCATTGCATTCTCCACAAATTGCATATCAGCTTCCGCCCCTGTTTGATCTATATAATTAACAAACTGCTCGGCATTTGCCATTTTTAAAACATTCTGCGGAACCTGAACGCCAACGTATCCTTCATAAACAACCTTTGCTTTTTCATTTTTGGAACCTTTTTTGGTGGTGATAAGCACAACACCATTGGCTGCCCTGACTCCGTAGATAGCTGATGCAGAAGCATCCTTTAGAACGGACAACGATTCAATATCAGACGGGTTCAGGAAATCAATATTATCAAAATACATTCCGTCAACCACGTATAAAGGCTGAGAGTTACTACTTCCCGGGTATGAACCAATACCTCTGATTCTTACAGTAGGCTCAGCTCCAGGCGCACCGGCACTAACAACCTGCATACCTGCAACCTTGCCCTGCAGAGCCTGCATGGTTTGACCGGCGGGGGTTTTAACCAGCTCTTCCGATTTTACTGTGGTAATGGAAGATGTCAGGTCTTTGGCTTTTATCTCACCATAACCAACCACCACAACTTCTTCCAAATCCACCATGGATGATGTCATATTAACATCAATCACATTTCGACCATCAACCGGAACGGTAACTGTTTCCATACCAACAAAGCTAAACACAAGCGTTGCATCTGATGGTACAGAAATATTATAATTACCATCCATATCGGTAATTGTACCCTGCGATGTTCCTTCTATAACGATGGAAGCACCAGGGATCCCCATATTTTCCGAATCTGTGACAGTTCCCCGGACGGTAATTTCTTCCTGACCGAAGAGAAAGACAGATATCATTAGGAAATAAACTAACAATAGAGTTTTTCTCATGACTTTATTTTTTTTGTTTCGTTGATGTAAAATTAGGGTGAGATATACCACCGAGTAAAGAAAAAGACCACACTAACAACTCTCATTGTTAAAAAATGTGATTTTAATTTTCACATTCACCTCATCGCACTATCCCCAGGACATCCTTAAATCCTGTTTTACTGATTTTTAAAAATGGCCATTTTTTAAAAATGCTATTTGTATTATTTTAATTTTCGTCAAAAAAGTGAGGCATTTTCTGGTATTATTGGTCCATTTCTGGTAATTTAAAACCTGAAACAAGGATTCCGAAAACATTTTTTTGCATAAAATGAACTAATTTCACCCTCCCTGAGAGAAAAATATCTCGCTTTCAAAATCCGAACATGACAAATTGAGATGAAAAGATTCCTTCTAATAGTTTCACTTTTTATTTATTTATCTGCACAAGCTGCTAATAGTCAGGGAAGAACCGTTAATGTATTAAACTTTAACAAAGAGCATTACAATGGGGCCAACAAAAACTGGTCGGTAGCTTTTGATCAAAACGGGTACACTTATTTTGGCAACAGCATAGGGCTAATTGAGTTTGATGGCGTTTCCTGGCATCTTAACCCATCGCCTAATGGATTCGCCATAAGGTCTATTGCCATTGATAAAAACAACCGGGTTTACACCGGCGGTTACCGGGAACTGGGATATTGGGAAAGAAACGACAAAGGAAATCTTGAGTACACTTCGCTAACCCATATGGTCGAAGATTTTTTCCCCAGGAATGAAGAGTTCTGGCACATATTCATTATAGATGAGAAAATTTACTTTCAATCTTTTACGAAAATTTACATCTACAATCAGGGCAGATTTAAAGTAGTAAACTCCAACGGGTTCATCACCCAGGCTAACAAAGTGGGTAACCAATTGCTAATTGCAAAAAAATTTCATGGAATTTATGCAATCACCAACAATGAACTCAACCCTTTTATTGAATCGGATTTCTTTGCAGATAAATCCATCAACTTTCTTGGAGAAATTGGAAAAGACTCCCTTTTATTTGGAACAGAAAACCATGGCATGTTTTTCTACAACCCCGAAAAACAATCATTTAAACCCTGGGCCAATGATCAGGACAGCTGGTTTATTCGCAATAATATTAACAACGGTACCATCACCCATGGCAAAAATGTGATTACCGGAACCATTCTGGGAGGTTTAAAGGTTTTCAATAAAAACGGTGAAATAAAGCATCACATTACAGTAAAATCAGGACTTCAAAGCAATACCGTTCATTCTTTATCCTGCGACAGTTTGGGAAATATCTGGGTAGTATCCGACAAAGGAATAGATTTTGTTTCTTTTGCAGGCACCCCTGAGTCCTATACCCATTTTCAAAATGATGAGCTTGGGGCAGTTTATTCCGTTGCTCTATACAAGGACATGGTTTATGCAGGCACAAACCAAGGGCTTTTTAGAAGAAAATGGGATGCCGACAATGAAACATTTTCTCTGATAACGGGAACTCAGCAACAAGTTTGGGATTGCGAAGTCATCGATGATAAAATTTTTGTAGGTCATAATTCAGGTACATTCCTGGTGGATGATCATAAAACCCAAAAGATATCTGATCACGCCGGCGGATACTCTATTACTACTATTCCGGGGCATCCAGAGTTTCTTTTGCAATGCACCTACAACAATCTTATTGTTTTTTCGAAAGAGGGCGGCCAGTGGAAACCCCGAAACACTATCAAAGGCTTCAACGACCTAATCAGATTTGTAGAATTTGATCACCGGAATCACCTGTGGGCCAGTCACCGGTATCAGGGGGTATATCGAATCAGACTCAACGAAACCCTGGACTCTGCTGAGCAGGTTACTTATTTCGGAAAGAATTCCAAAATATGGAGAAATGATGCAAGTTTAAGAACTTTTAAAATTGAGAACCGGATTGTTTTTACCAATGAAGAGAAACTGTACACCTATGATGACCTGAACAATGAAATTGTACCTTATCAATTTCTCAATGAACACCTGGGGGAATATTCCACCTCATTCAGAATTTCGGAGGGTCCCGATCATCACTATTGGTTTTTAAACGACAACGGTATAGCTTTATTCCGAATATTAGGGACCGACATTGAAAAGATAAAAGAGTTTCCAATGTCTTTGTTTAAAAACGACATCATTCCCAAAGAAGAAAACATCGTTCCAATAAAAAGCAACCAAGCCATACTTTGTCTGGAAAATGGCTACGCTCTGTTGGATGCAAGAGCTTCCACGAGCGGGAGCCGGATTATTCAGAAGAAACCACATCTTCGGGAAGTTTCCATTGAGAGTCAATCAGGAGATAAAGAGGCCTTATCTCCTTACACTTCCAACCTTAGTATTCCTTATGCCAAAAACAATCTGGTTTTAAGATATTCGTTTCCGCTTTTCTCCTGTGAAGACATCAAATACCAGTTTAAAGTTGAAGGACTCTCTGATGAGTGGTCAATCCCCGATGAATCACCCAAATTAACCATTAACCGACTACCTGCAGGCAATTATACAATACTGGCACGAACGATCAATAACTGGGATAATACCTCCCTAACTCACCAGTTACAAATAGAGGTGAACCCACCCTGGTATCAGTCACCCCTGGCGATTGTTTCTTACGCCCTGGTTTTTATGGGTTTATTTTTCATGGGTCGCCAAATTACCGTTAAACGGGTCAAACTTAAAGAGAAACATATTCAGGAAGAAAAAGAACGGGAATTGATTCAGCTAAGAAATGAAAAGTTAAAGAATGAATTGTCTTTCAAAAGCCATCAGCTGGCCAATTCGGCTATGGGCATCATCAAAAAGAATGAATTTCTGATTTCGCTAAAAGATAAACTCAAGAAACAAAAGCAGCAACTGGGAACCAGGTTTCCCGACAAATATTACAATGAATTGATTAAGAAAATTGACACCAACATATCGGGTGATGATGACTGGCGATTGTTTGAACACAACTTCAACCAGGCTCATGAAACATTCCTGCAAAACCTGAAAGGTGAATATCCCGAATTGACGCCAAGTGATCTTCGGCTTTGTGCGTTTTTAAGAATTAATCTTACCTCCAAGGAGATTGCACCATTATTGGGTATTTCTGTAAGAGGTGTGGAAAACCACCGGTACAGGGTTAGAAAGAAATTGAATTTATCGGCAGACACTGATTTAACTGAGTTTATTCTGGAATGGCAGAACGGGAGCAATCAGTAATGAAAGCCTAAGGTGCATCCCCTGCCACCTCATCACAACCCCTGCCGCGACAAAAGTTGCCCCTGCCGCCTGATCAGACGCTCCTGCCGGGTTTTCATACTCTCCTGCCGGGTTTTCACACTCTCCTGCCGGGTTTTCACACTCTCCTGTCGACTGATGACCTTCTCCTGTCGACTGATGACCTTCTCCTGTCGCCTTATCATCCTTTTCTGGTGGGTGAATTGAGCTCTCCTGCCGGGCAGGAAGGTGCAGTTGACCGGCAGGAAGGCGTAATTGACCGGCAGGAAGACGCGATTGACTGGCAGGAGCCAATCGGATAGGAAAAACAGATTAATTCCTCTGCTAATGCGAATTTCTTTGCAAGCAAAGCAGTGGAACCAGCTAATGCGGATTTGTAATCCGCATTTCCTTAACCCAGGATTTCTTTGCAAGCCGAGCGGCAATCCTGTTAAGCAAACCGGTAAAATTAAGCAGCAATCTTATTTGAAAAGAAAACAAAATTTCATTCAAAGGTGGATTGCAAATCCACTGTTAAAAGGTGCGGATTGCAAATCCACACCAGCGGCAGCTGTAAAAACACTAATTCCCAATCAGCACAAAGCCGGCCCAGTCGATGGGCAGGAAGCCTTTTTCAATGCAATCCAGTTTGGCCAGACGAAGGGCTTCAGCATATGTCACCTCTTTTTCCAAAAGATGCTTGTAAAAGGAGATCATCAGCGTTTTTGTTTTCTGGTCGTGTACTTTCCATAGGCTGCCAATAACGTTAGAAGCTCCGGCATAAATAAAACCTCTGGGAAGAGCCATTACACCCTCTCCTTCAAATACTTTTCCGGTTCCCGACTTACAGGCCGAAAGCACTACCAGATCTGCCTTTATTTCGAAATTGTAAAGTTCCTGAAGGCTGAGAAATCCATTATCCTCTTCGTTTTTGGAGAAAAACAACCCGCTGTTAAATTTATCGCGACTGATGCCATGAGTGGCAATATGAACAATGCCCGGATTGGAGAGATTTTTGGCCAGGTTTTCTTTAGTTGCTTTTTTAGCTGTATAAATATGGTTATTCAGGGATCTTTCATTAAAAAGTTGTCCGATTTCCTGAACCTCATCCGTAGAAAAAGGGATGGGTGCCAAAGAAACACCTCTTTCCGAATTTCTTGTAATGAAGCTGTAATCTTCAATCACATCCCGTGTAAGGCTTTGGGAGGAATAACTGTTTTCTTCAGTGAATCCGGGAGCCACTGCCAAAAAATTATTGGTTTGCGGCAATGAATTAACTTTTGAAACCTTTGAAGAATAGGAATAATTGATGGCATACTGGTTAATCAAAAACTGACCCTCTTCGTTTTTTAAAAGCTCAAAGGGAATGCCTTCAAGTCTTTCATCCGACAGTATGGTTAACCGCTCAACCCCTTCCAGCTCTTTCTCAACGGGCTTGATTAACAAATCGTAAAACCTTTGAAGTTCGGCATTGCTAACAGACTGACTCTTTATCCCCCGTTTAAGTTGCAGTATCTTTTCGTGGTAGTTTATCGTCTCAAGTCTTTTCCACCCTTTATGGCTTTCAGTGTAATAAGTGACATACAAATCGGTGAATGACATAAAATATTTAACAACAGCCTGGTCACCTTCAGCAATATCGGGTATAACATCATTATAGACCAGTTGCTTTAGCTCATCCGACTTTTTATTCCAAAGTTCTGCTTTGTATTTTAATAAAGCGAGGCGTTTACGAACATTCCCGGTTTTCAGGTAATCATTTCTTTGTTGGGCATTGGTCAACTCCAGGGTTAGATTACTAATTTTATCAAACGCATCACTTTTTCCCTTATTCTTCCTGAGCTCCATCAGGTAGTTGAGGTAGAAAGAGCTGGCTTCCGTTTTTAAAAGATAAACCCGGTCGACTACATCATCAAAACGGTCCTGGTAATCCCAAAGTAAATCGATGGCATTGCTGTTGCTTTTCTTAATTAGCTTGGTGGCGCGTAAAAGGGTTTCTTCATCAGCAGCTTTCAGAAACCACGACTTAATGAGTTGGTTCGTATATTGTGTTAACTCCAGGACCTTCTTCAACTCCACCGATGCAGGGTCGTTAATGATCGCCATCTTATTGAAGTACTGTAATCTTAAATAGCACAAAACAAGGTTGTAAGTACTGTTTTTGCCATTCATTAGGTCGGGTGGAATTAACTTAAGCGGTTCTTCTACGGAAGAATAATGCTCACTTTGAAGAGTTTTTATGGAGCGTTCCATAAAATCAATGGCCTTGAGATATTTTCTTTGTTTCACATAAACGGCCCCAAGGTATGCATACGGCAATTCCAGATCATAATTCAAATAGGAAGCAGACTCTCCTATCTCATCAATGGCATTCTTAAAGTGAACCTCCGATTCCTCCATTTGACCGTGGATATAGGCCTTCACCCCGTACAACATTTCAGCATATGCTTCAGTTAATTCAGGGTGGTTGTAAAATTGTTTTTGCCCCGTTAATCGATTAATGTAGGTATCGGCCAGCGAATCTTTCCCCAGCCAAAGTAATGATTCGGCAGCAATTCGATAGATGCTTGATGATGCATTACGCTCAGTTATTTGAGAGGCAGGATCGGTTAAAAGGAGGTGTGCTTCGTGACTGTATTGTTGAGCCTTAATATCCAGATCCTGAAACTCCCCGTCATCTTCTACCTGCGAAACCAGAAGATGAACAATGGCATTTAAACAACTATACTCAAGTGATTTGCCACCACCTTGTTGTGAACGCGAAACTTCCAGTGCTTTTTGTAACAAAATAAAACTGGTAAAACCATCACGCTCGCCCAGGGATGTTCCAATGACGAAACAGGTTTCAGCAATAAAATTTTCGAACTCCGGATGATTTAAGCAGGTATTCCATTTTCGCCAGGCTTCCAGAGGACGGTTCTCTTCTATTAGTTCTGCCCCCTCCTTCAGGTTCATAAAAAAAACAATAGCTCCCTTGTTTAAAGCAGAGTATTTTTCCATGGCGGATGGAGCATAATTTACATTGGTAAAAACACTGCGCTTCACAAAGTCAACAACCTCATCGCCTTTATTGGTATAATCTGTAGTGGCTTCAGACTGGAAAATGGAAAATACGCTGTAAACAACAGCAATTAAACATACAATGCAAAAAAGAAGAAAACCCGACTTTTTATTCATTAAAACCCCATCTTAAAGTGATCGAATACCTGAAATATTTGGACCTGTAAACATTGTTTTCGAACCTGTCCACTTAAAGGTTACAAAAATAGTAAGTTTCAACCAGAATAGATCGTTAGATTTTTCCCGAACCATCGGGATTAGATTTAAGTGACCAAAAGGCAGAGCTGAGCGGCAAATCCGCACCAGCGGTAGCGGAAGATAAACATCTGTTTTTCAAACGAAAAGATTCTTCAGTAAGCTCAGAATGACATCCAACTTCGCTAAGGCGGATTTCTTTGAAATTAAAGCGGCAGAGCCGAGCGGCAATCCGCCTTCCTTTAACCCAGGATTTGTAATCCTGAAGAACAAGGCTAACATCCACAATACGTATTCACTCATCCAATATTGATGGCTTGCAAACCTGGTGCTTAAATGGAACAGATTCATTGTAAACAAATTAGCAACCACACCTCTGGATAAACCAAGCCACAACCTACCAAAACTAATTACCTATCAGAATAAACCCTGCCCAGTCGAGAGGCAGCTCTCCTTTACGGATGGCTGCCAAACGCGCATCCCGAAGAGCATCGGCATAAGTTTTTCCATCAAGCAGCGCGTTGTAAAAGGTTACCATCAATTCTTTGGTCCTTTTATCGTGCACTTTCCACAAAGAGGCAATGACATTTGGGACGCCAGCCAGCATAAATCCGCGAGGTAATGCAAGTACCCCTTCACCTCTGACTTTATCACCGGTATTGGTTTTACATGCGCTCAACACAACCAGGTTGGCATTGGTTTTAAGGTCATAAATTTCGTTTAACCGCAGAAAGCTTTCAGCACCTTTTCCGGCTGAAAAGAACAAGCCCGAATTCCGGTAATCGCTGACATCAGAATATCCATGTGAGGCGATATGCAAAATATCGGTATTCCGGGCCATTTCAAAGAAACGTTGTTTGGTGGCATTTTTTAGTTCCACGCTGGCCACTTTATTTCCCTCCTGTTTAAACAACTTCTCAATTTCCAGCACCTCTCTTCTGGCCTGAGGAAGTGGCAGCAAATGCTCTCCGTCTCTCATTATATCAGGATTGTGAGCCATCAGGGAGTCGGCGGTGGCATCAATATTCTCAGAAATGATCATACCCTGATTACCTGAAAAATCTGGGGCCAGGGCAGATAACGATTTAGGATTCGGATCGGCATTGGATTGGCTCCTTTCCCACAACCCCAGTGAGTAATTGTAACTGGTTGAAAACTTTTCGCAAAGCCATTTTTCATCATTGCCATAAGGCAGACTTTCAAAAGAAATATCAGATAACTCTGCATCAGGAATAATCACCAGGTGGGATTTTTCTTTCAATCTGCTTTCAAAGGGGGCCAACAGCCTCTCAGACAAACGTGTTCCGTTCTTCTTTAACCGGACGAGATCTCCTGTTTTAAGTCCTCTGAGGGTGCCTCTAATAAGCGATTTAAAATTCTCGTCAAAAGTTGATGAAGAAACCAATACGCCCTGACTGTCCATCAGGAACGCCACTAACTTTTGATCTGATGACCTGTCAGCCTTTTGAAAAAACTCACTGTCGTCGCGGAAATCCACAATATGGTAAAGCAAAACAGCACTATTCTCAGGCATATCTGCAGTTAGCTTTTTGACATTTACCGCTGGTATCTCAAGAGTCTGCTTTTCTACCGTTTCATGATTAATATCCGGATTCAAGACAATCTCTACCAAATCAGACTTTAGAGCCATCAATGAATCATTAAATAACCTGGCATCTTTGGCAGGGAGATCTTCATCCAAAATTTCATTTTCAATACCTGCAATTTTTTTCCGCAAGGCCTTTTCTTTATCCGAAATATGCTTTTCCGACCGATCGGCCATCAAATATCTTAAGTAATTGGCTTGTGACCGGTCGGCAAATTCGATAGCTTTAACCAGATAATTCTCATCACCAGTTCTTCTGTACTTCTCCAGCGCAAAAAACAAAGCATAAGAAGCAACGGCTTTTGTTCTTACAGAATTCCTGATCCCTGAAGTCTCTTCCAATGCTTCATGATTCAGATCATCAATTAAATCAAAAGCTTTCCGACAGTGGTTCAATGCATATTCAATAATGGAAGAATCGTTGTTATGCCTGTAAAGTTGATTATACGCCTCCAGCTTAACCACAAGCGAGTTATAATATCTCACTGTTTTGTCCTTATTGGCCAGAGGAGGAACTTCATGAATCCCGAAAGTATCCTTCTTCAGATCATAGGTGAGTCGCTTTTGAGCAAGAAACAAAGCACTGTCCGGTTGTCCTGCATTGGCATACATCCGGCACATTTCACCATACATGGTAAATTCATGCGGAAAATGGCCATCCCAGCCTTTTTTCCCAATATCCCAGGCTTTGTGAAAGTAATCGGAAGCTTTATCATACTCTCCCCTATAGCGGTAAAGTCGTCCCAAATAAAGACTTGATAACAGATGCTCGAAGGATTGATGCCCAAATACCTCAAGAATTAATGTCTCTGCTTTTTTCAGATATTTCAGAGATTCATCATATTTTTCAAAACTCCGGTAAACATCTCCAATGGCGAAGTACAAACCATATCTTTTTGCTTTGGAAAGATGATTGTCCAGGGCATATTGCTCGGCACGGTTGCAATAACTCACAGCTTTTTCAAAGTCACTCTGGAAGCTGGAAAATTGCTGAGACAATTTCATCAAGCTGTAATAATATAAATAATCGGAGGTATGATTGCCGGATTCAAAGTACCGGACAGCCGCCTTGTAAAAATCAGCCTTTAAAAAAAGCTGAGTCAGATTCAGACGCTCTGCCTGCACATAATAAAAAACAGCCCGGGCATAATCATCATCTAAACCCTTTAGAGCACTGAGAGCTTTATTCAGATAAATCTCTTCATCCCCGGTGCGCATCATTTTATTGTAAAGTTTGGAAGACATAAATGCTACCAAAGCCTCCATTTCCGGGTATTCTCCGGAAGCCTCAAGCAATTTAACAGTTCTTCTCAGGTACGTTTCACATGTCTGATATTTGTTTACCAATGTAAGCAGCCTTGCGGTAAGAAAGAGATTTTCTGCATACTCGGCACTCTTCATCGTGTCGATGTGCGTAATCGCCAGCTTTCGCGTTTTTGCTAATTCCTTTATGGCCTCAGATGGCTTGCGAACTTCCCCAAGCAACTGCCCGCGAAAATTATTTATAAAAAGAAATTGGCCCCACTCTTTGGAGGCCAAAAATTCCTCTTCTGCCAATGAGGCAAAATGAAGTGCTGTATCCAGTTGTTCTGAAGCATGAAAATTAAGCGCTTTCTGCCAATTGATGTTACTCTCAGGAATAGAACGATAATGCCTGTAACGATCAGGATACTGGGCAAAAAGAGTGGTTGTTAAAGTCAGAACAAATACCAGTAAAGCAGAAAATTCTTCATGCTGAGTTTTCTTGAGATTTGGCCCTCAAAATTAGAAGAATTAATGATTTATTCTACCTGCTAACGGGAATTTCCCGATAACGCGGATTTGCCGGAATTATTTCCCCTACTGTTTTTCCTCCTCCGGAAGGGAAATATCGCCATTGTATCTGATCGAACTGCGATTCTGACTAATAACATTCAGCGAAGCATCTCCATTGTATGAAAAATCAAATGATATCTGGAAATAATCATCATCCTTCACTTTAAATGAAAAAGAGATTCGCTTCCTTTCCTTGTTCGCTGAATATTCCAATTCCTCCATTTTACCGGAGAATTCAATGCCTCCGCTACCGCCATAATCAACACTAAAAGCCCGGCCAAAAAATGGCAGATCGCCAACAGCTGTGGAATCTTTTTTTATTTTCAAAAATCCGTAATTGGTAGTCAAATCGATAGAAGCCCCACCCTGTGGAAAAGCCCTGTCGGCTTCAAAAATAAAATTCAAGTTCTCAATCAGCTGAACGGTCTCTTCAAATTTCTCCTGTCGCTTTTCCTCTCTGGTCTTTTTATCCTGGGCCAATACAGAAGTCACGGTCGCGAACAAAAAGACGAATGTCAGAAGAATTGTTTTTGAATGTTTCATATCTGTATTTATTTTGCTTTTCATCCTTAAAACATCCAAAATATGTGCCAGAACCATTTCGTTTAGAATCGATAACGCCATGACACCCCAAAATGCTGTTCGCCCATCGACAATGAAATATTTTCCATAAAATCCATCCGCTGAGCATGCAGTACACCATATAAAACCAAATCAAAAACCAACAGGAAGCTACCCTGCAAAATAAGGGAGTTTCCATAACCGGTCAATAATTCTTTTCGTTTGTCATATTTTGAACTCAAATTCTTCAACAGAAATCCAACTCCGATATACCCCAGATCCAGACCACTGTTTATTAACAAAATCTTTTCAATTTTCCGGGCTTCTGACAATGCATCCTCACTGGCAATTGCAAGGGGATCAACCTGAAGATTGTTGTAAATGGCAAAACCTGCGATACCAAGATTCACAGTATTCCAAAAAAGATTCATCTGATGGAAATACTTTTTTTTCGCCATCGTAGCTACCCCAACCCCAGGCGCCTGTAGCAATATTGACGATCGCCCATGAACCAAGAATATACATCCCGGTATTCTGGGTCTGAATATGCCTTGCATAAAATTCATCAGAACTTATCTGAGCATCTGCATCAATTGCAAACATCATCATAAAAGCCAACAAAAAAAGCCATCGCCAAGTCGGACAATCTTTCATCTGTTCATTATTTATATCATAAAAACTAAACAAACCCTTACCACAATTAACACTCCAACCTATTTCTTAGTTCAACAGAATCTCTATTAAAACAAAAAGACCAAACACCATCAAAAGGTCTCTCCTAAAGAATGGTAAATAACCCCCAAATATTGGTCTTTTACCACTTTTTTTCAACAAGAGTATTGACAACACATTTATTTCGATCTACATTTGCTTTGTTTAGGTTTTTAATATTTTTTTTAAACACTAAAGATAAAAGGTCATGAAGCATTTTACCAAAAATTTAAGATTCAAAATCCCTTTTGGGATTTTAACTATTGTGACACTTTTCCTGGCTTCCTTCCAGGTTAAAGCACAAACTGTTGTCGACATCATTGTCAACAGTGAAGACCATACCACACTGGAAACAGCTGTGGTGACAGCCGGATTGGATGACGACCTGAGCGGCGACGGTCCTTTTACAGTATTTGCTCCCACCGATGCCGCTTTTGACGCACTTCCGGCAGGCACTTTGGACGATTTACTGGCCGATCCCCCGGGAGAATTAACCAATGTGTTACTTTACCATGTTGTTGCAGCAGAAGCTCTATCCACAAGTCTTTCAGATGGTCAGATTATTACGACCATGCTGGGTAAAGACATCGAAGTGACCATTACCGGCGGAGATGTTTTTATTAATGATGCCCAGGTAACTGTTGCTGACATTGATGCCACCAACGGTGTGGTACATGTTATTGATGCTGTACTTATTCCTCCCACAACTGTTGTGGACATAATTAACGACAGTCCGGATCATACAACACTGGAGGCAGCACTTCAAGCTGCAGAGCTGGACGCAGCGCTCAACCAGACAGGACCTTTTACAGTGTTTGCGCCTACCGACGCGGCATTCGATGCTCTTCCGGCAGGAACACTTGATGATCTGTTACTTGATCCCACTGGAGACTTAACTGATATTCTGCTCTACCATGTGGTTGCTGCTGAAGCTCTATCCTCCAGTCTTTCCGACGGACAAGTCATCACCACCATGCTTGGTAAAGACATCGAGGTGACCATTACCGGCGGAGATGTATTCATTAATGATGCACAGGTTACCGTAGCGGATATTCAAGCCGACAATGGAGTGGTTCACGTAATTGATGCCGTGCTGACACCTCCAAACACCGTTGTGGACATTATAAATGACAGCCCGGATCATACAACACTGGAAGCAGCACTTCAGGCTGCAGAGCTGGACGCAGCGCTAAATCAGACCGGACCCTTTACTGTGTTTGCGCCTACCGACGCGGCATTTGATGCTTTACCGGCAGGTCTTCTCGATGATTTACTGGCCGATCCCACCGGAGAACTTGCAAACATTCTGCTTTACCATGTAGTACAAGCTGAGGCTGCATCCTCAAGCTTAAGCGATGGTGATGTCATCACCACCATGCTGGGCGATGACATTCATGTAACGATCAATGTAGACGGCGTATTTATAAATAGTGCAGAGGTTACTGCTGCAGACATCCATGCCGACAATGGCATTGTGCATGTCATTGATGCAGTATTAACGCCCACATATGACGTAAATATTTCCGAAACTGTTGATTACGGAAAAATCCTGACCGATGCAGATGGCAACACTTTGTATTTCTTCACACTTGATGCAGACGGAACCTCGGCCTGCGTTGGTGGTTGTCTGGATAACTGGCCGGTATTCTACTCAGATGATATGATCATTCCCGCAGAATTGGATGAATCTGATTTTGGGTCCATAGATCGCGGAAGCGGGGTTATGCAGACCACTTACAAAGGCTGGCCTTTGTACTACTTTGTCAATGATCATGCGGCTGGTGACATCAATGGTGAGGGCGTTAACGCAAAATGGTACGTCGCCAAACCGGATTATACCGTTATGCTGATTGACGACCAGCTTACCGGCCTGGATGGTAATGACTACACCAGCACCTACGAGCATGGTACTGAAATAACGCAGTATTTTGTAGACGACTATGGAAATACACTCTACACCTGGGTGAACGATTACGACATGCGAAATATGTTTACCGCCGAAGATTTCTCAAACAATTCAGTCTGGCCCATTTATGAAGAGACGGAAGCTGTCGTGCCATCCGATCTCAATGCTTCAGATTTTGGAAGCATTGATGTTTATGGCAGAGATCAGTTAACATTTAAAGGATGGCCACTCTATTTCTTTGGTCAGGACACGGAACGGGGCGAAAATCAGGGTGTCAGTGTTCCCTCACCGGGTGTGTGGCCGGTAGGAGTAAATGGAATGATGACAGCACCGACTTACACCGTTGTGGATGTCATTGTCAACAGTCCCGATCACACCACACTCGAAACAGCTGTATTGGAAGCAGGGCTTGAAGTCGCTCTGAGCGGCGAAGGACCATTCACTGTGTTTGCGCCTACCGATGCAGCTTTTGACGCGTTACCTGCAGGAGTTCTTGATGGCTTATTGGCAGATCCGACAGGAGCACTCACAGAGGTTCTCTTATACCATGTAGTGGAAGCTGAGGCCCTGTCTTCAAGCCTCTCCGACGGGCAGGTCATAACAACCATGCTTGGTAAGGATATTGAGGTGACTATTACCGGTGGAGACGTATTTATTAACGACGCACAAGTTACCGTAGCAGACATTGAAACCGACAATGGAGTGGTGCAT
The DNA here is from genome assembly GCF_003121985.1 of Marinilabilia rubra. Taxonomy (GTDB): domain Bacteria; phylum Bacteroidota; class Bacteroidia; order Bacteroidales; family Marinilabiliaceae; genus Marinilabilia; species Marinilabilia rubra. The sequence goes on along the minus strand of NZ_QEWP01000013.1, from coordinate 36,012 downwards.
GTGATTGATGCTGTACTTACTCCCCCCACAACTGTTGTGGACATAATTAACGACAGTCCGGATCATACAACACTGGAGGCAGCACTTCAGGCGGCGGAACTGGATGTTCCACTGAATCAGACCGGACCATTCACTGTATTTGCGCCTACCGATGCGGCGTTTGACGGTCTTCCTGCAGGAACACTTGATGACCTGTTACTTGATCCCACTGGAGACTTAGCTGATATTCTGCTCTACCATGTTATTGCTGCTGAAGCTCTGTCCACCGATCTATCTGACGGACAAGTCATCACTACCATGCTTGGTAAAGACATCGAAGTTACCATTACCGGCAGTGATGTATTTATTAACGGTGCTCAGGTTACCGTTGCAGATATTCAAGCAGACAATGGAGTGGTTCACGTAATTGATGCCGTGCTGACACCTCCCAACACAGTTGTGGATATTATCAACGACAGCCCCGATCATACAACGCTGGAGACAGCACTTGAAGCTGCAGAACTTGATGCTACGCTGAACCAAACAGGACCATTCACTGTGTTTGCGCCGACTGACGCTGCATTTGATGCTCTTCCGGCAGGAGTTTTAGATGCTTTACTGGCTGATCCCACAGGAGATTTAGCTGATATTCTGCTCTACCATGTGGTGGCTGCTGAAGCCCTTTCTACCAGTCTTTCCGACGGGCAAGTCATCACCACCATGCTTGGCAGAGACATAGAAGTAACCATTACCGGCGGAGATGTATTTATTAACGATTCTCAGGTTATCGTAGCAGACCTCCAGGCCGATAACGGCGTAGTGCATGTAGTTGATGCCATTCTGACACCTCCGGTTATAACCGTTTTCGACATCATTTCCGCCAGTGCAGATCATACGACTCTTGAAACTGCACTGATTGAAGCTCAACTGGACGACGACCTCCAGGGCGAAGGACCATTCACTGTTTTCGCACCAACCGACGCTGCATTTGATGCATTGCCGGATGGCGTACTCAGTGATCTTCTCAGTGACCCAACAGGCGCTCTTGCAGATGTACTGTTGTACCATGTAGTTGCAGGAACTGCTATGTCAACCAGTTTAAGCGACGGTCAGAGCATCACAACCCTGCAGGGAGACGATATTGTGGTGACTATTTCTGAGGGAGATGTTTACATCAATGATGCCATGGTTACAGTCGCTGATATTGAAGCCGACAACGGCGTGGTTCATGTTATCAATGCCGTTTTAGATCCGGGATCATCGACCAATGTGGCCAATGTTTCAGCCAACGTTGAAGCCATCAAGATATTCCCCAATCCATCAAGCACTTATTTCAATATCACTTTCATTTCAGACAAAACTCAAGCTACGTATATGGAAATATTCAATATGCTTGGGCAGAAAGTATTTGAAAAAGACTTCGGCATACTGTCTGCCGGTGAACACACATTCAGGCAGCCGGTAAACGGAATGGACAGCGGGGCATATTTTGTAATCATCGGAACCAATGATTCCCGCAATGTAACAAAACTGAAAATTACCAAATAAGAAATCAAGGGTCAGATAAACTAAGCTGAAATAAGAGGTTGTCTCAAAAGTATAAAAAACCAAAGAAGCATGTCATATTGGGCTTGTCGAAACATCTGTTTATCAAACGAAAAGATTCTTCGACAAGCTCAGAATGACATCAAATATGGACTTTTGAGACATCCTCTTTGTTTTTTGGATCAATATCTCATTATTTCTGATTTTCGCCCAATCGCTCAACTTTCCTTATCCAATTTTCCCGTTTTTTATCATCTGAAAGTTTTACCGGTCCAAATGAAGTCACATTAACGGGCTTAATGCCGCAGAAACCCAAAATCCCCTTTCTTATAGAATTATGTCCCGGACTTTTATACACCAAAGAGTAGTACCACTTAGGAGTGTCCATGGTGACAATTAATCTGGCCGACTTACCTGTCAGCAATTTATCCCAAAACAGGGAGTTTTCGCGATATTTAAAAGCAAATTTGGGAAGAAATACCCTGTCAAAAAAGCCTTTGAGCAAAGCCGGATAGGTTCCCCACCAGTTGGGATAAACGAAGACCAGGTGATCGGCAATCAGAATTTTCTCCTGGATTTTCAGCAAGTCCGGTTCTAACTCTGTTCTTTTGCGGTATCCGTAATGAAGTATGGGGTCGAAATCCAGTTCATTCAGATGAACCAGCTTACAGTCACCTCCTTTTTTGTCGGCCCCGCGTTTGTAGCTACGGGCCAATTCGGTGCAGAGGCTTTCTGAATCGGGATGCCCGTTAATAACAAGAATTTTTTTCATGCTTTTATTGCTTATTATTATATTTTTCCGGTTGTAGACAAAACTTCCTGCAAATATAAGATAGTGGCAATTACGCCCATTCCACCCTCTGCTCCAAAAACGAGATCCACTAAATGGCCATTTGCATCTATCACAGGAGATTCGCTTCTTCCTGCGGGATCTAAATTCTCAGCAAGAGTTTGTACATAGCAACATTTGTCCAGGTTTTTATTTGGTTACCCTGACAGGCAGCAAAGAGCATTAAGGCAACTGCTGTAACGACTTAAAACCTCATAAGCTATTGTGTTTACAAATCATCATTAATCAGACTATACCGATACTCATCGCGAATCACGCCATTTTTTATCAGGGCCTTTTCTGAAATACACTCTAACTCAAAGCCCGCCTTTTCCAAAACTCTTTGCGAAGCTTTGTTGAAGTCAAATACCCCGGTAAAAATCTTCACCAACTTCAACTTCTTAAATCCATAATCTACCATCAAGCGGGTGGCCTCTGTGGCAATCCCTTTGTTCCAGAAAGGTTCACCAATCCAATACCCAATCTCGGCCGAAAGTCGATAAACATCCTCCTGCTTCAACAAACCTATACAACCTGCTAATTGGCCTTTGAAGTCGATGGCAAAAGTCATTGGAGGATCCTCCGCCAGGCACCATTCGAGGAATTCCCTTGCATCTGCCTCTTTATAGGGGAAGGGGATTTTATCCCGAACATTGTCCCATATCTTTTTATTATTTAACAGGCGAGCCAAATCGGGGACATCCTTTTCATTTAGTCTTCTTAAGACCACCTCGTTTCCTGTTTTTTTCATAGTGTGAAGTTTGAGAACATGTAAAACCCAATCCCCCTGTCAGTCCGGTTTTATGCAAGTTATAAAAAACAACTGTTTTTAAGCAGGGGCGTTGAAAAACGCCGATAACACGAACAACTAAATTATTACAACAATATCATTCAGATGCAAAGCTTTTTAACGCAACATACATATAACCTTGCATTTGAGACAAAAAAATCAGCTAATCAAAATGGCTAAAAAGGCAAACGTCCTCAAAATTAAAAAGAGTAACGACTTACCCCCACAAGCCATTAACAAAACCTGCTCCTATCATGCTTTGCATCTGCTTCCCATCCTGCAACGCAACAACTCCGGGACAAACTAAATTTCAAGCTGTTTTTAAGTCATTCTAAAGTCTGATTAAAGACTATTATAATCGAATTTAATTCGACTTTAATACGACTTTACAATGAGTTTAAATTGACTTTATAATGGAACTGTACCGAAGGTGGTACGACGCAGGTATGGAATAGACCAGAAAACAACCAGATTACTACCTGAAAAAAACCCCTTCACCCCGTTATAAATTGGGGAGAAGGGATTTTGAAAATGTATTGAGAAAACAGATTAATGCAGTTCTAATTGTTTTACTTTACCATAAGCATCACCACGGATGGATTTAAATGTTTCAATCATCTCCTTAAGCTTTTCCGGTTTTTCCTTTGCAAGGTTGGTTCGTTGACCTACATCTTCTTTAAGGTTGTATAACTGGTATTCATCAGAATTACCAAGTTCTATATTAACCAGCTCATTAACCGCAGGCCCTTCGTAAGGTGGGATCATTATCCAGCCGCCCTTCCGGATAGCTGTACGGGAAGTAGCTTCAAGAATAACCTGATCACGTCCTTTATCACTTTTCCCCAGAAAAACGTCCAATAAGTTTTTGCTGTCAGGACCTTTAAGATCACTCCCTACCAGCTCAGATAAAGACGAAAGAATGTCAATCTGACTAACCAATGCATTTGAAACAGTTGGCTTAATGGTTCCCTTCCAATAAGTAATGAACGGCACTCTTGTTCCTGCTTCAAACAAACTGTATTTGCCTCCTCTCAGCGGCCCCCACGGTTTATGGTCTCCAAGTTTTTCTACAGCATTATCGTAGTAACCATCATTCAATACCGGACCGTTATCACTTGAGAAAATTATCAATGTATTCTCTAATAATTCTTCCTCTTCGAGAGTTCTGATAAATTGTCCGATACACCAGTCGGCTTCCACAATAACATCTCCTCTTGGTCCCAAACCGGATTTACCAACAAAGCGTGGATGGGGGGTACGGGGAACATGTGGCTGTTGCATAGCGTAATAAAGAAAGAAGGGCTCATCCTTATATTTTTTAACATATTGCTGTGCTCTCACCAGAAAAGTATCAGCCATGTTTTCATCTACCCATTTGGCTGATTCACCACCTTTCATGTAGCCGATGCGAGGAATGCCGTTTACTATACTACTGTTATGACCATGATGCCATTTCATTTTTAACAATTCCGGATTGTCCTTCCCGGTAGGTTCTCCTTCAAAGTTCTTCTGATAATTAACCTGAATAGGATCATCTTCATTAAGCCTGACAACATTACCGTTTTCAATGTATACTGTTGGCACACGATCCTGAGTGGCAGCCATTATGTAAGAATAATCAAAGCCTACTTCATTGGGTCCCGGAGCAATCTTTGAGTTCCAGTCCACATTTCCGCTTCCCAGACCAAGATGCCATTTTCCGACCACAGCTGTTTGATAACCTTCAGCCTTCAACATTTCAGGCAAAGTGATCTGTGCTGTATCAATCAACAAAGGTGCTGTACCGGGTAAAATATTGGCATCCTCGTTGCGCCAGGGATATTCGCCGGTAAGTAGAGCGAATCTACTGGGAGTACAGGTTGCAGATGATGCATAGCCGTTCGTAAATTTCACGCCTCCGCTTGCAAGACCATCAATATTGGGTGTTTCTAATTCATGGGCTCCATAGGCTCCAACGTCACCATAACCCAAATCATCGGCATAAATAACAACAATATTAGGTTTTTCCTGAACATCAGCATCTCCTACACAGGCATATGCACCCAACAACAAGGGAATCAATAGTGTTTTAAATTTTGTTTTCATAAAATATTATTTTTTTAATGCTTTCCTAAAAAACATATTCAAATTAAAATTACCTGGAATTCCGATTTCATCTATGACAGGCCACAGGCTTGCTAAATACTCATTTTACAGGCAAGAATTAGTTAAATATCCAAACCGGTTTTTTTCACATATTCGTTGATATTTCTGCGCGAATGCACAAACGCTAAGAAATAACGAGATAGTAAGTAACCTGAATTTCATTTTAAAATAATTGATATGATTTAACCCGGATTATTCATAAATAATCCCTGTCGCCAACAGCGACTAAGGTTCAGTAAAAACATTCTTCAAATGTTTAACTTCATCTAAGTCGGGCTTAACCTGCACTTTATCCATAAGGGATATAATTTATGAATAGTTCATGTTAAAATATGTATCTAATTCTTTTGTCTTATGAACACAGCTTTATTGACCAGATAAAATGGTTTGATTTTTATTGTATTTACTTTTCCATAAGAAAATGGTTCCCCTTTTTTGCATTTCTAAATTCCTCGTGTGAATCAATCACCGCACCCGGATCGCCTTGTTGTTTCATCCACTTATCAAGCTCAGCCGACAATCTATTTTTTATGGGTTGCATCTCTTTATTTCCGGCGAGGTTGCTCATTTCGTTGGAATCGTTTTTTAGGTTGTAGAGTTCTTCTGAAGGCCTTCTCATATAGCGCATTACCAATTCGTGAATTTCGGAATTACTGGCCGATTCAAAAATCCACGATGGCCAATACTGGTTTAAAGGCATCCGTGCCATTAAATGCTTTTCGATGTACAGGTTTTTGGGTGTCAGGTTTCTAATGTAATGATGCTCACCGTCAGTAATGGAACGGATTGGATAGGGCGGCCCCTCAGGCACATTATTGTGCATAAAATAAGCGTATTGTCGGTGGGAGTTCTTCTCACCCAAAAGAACGGGCAAAAAACTTGAACCGTCAAAATCACCATTCGGTTTGCCGTCTAAGGCATCAATTAATGTTGGCAAAACATCGGCATATTGAACCAGTGCATCGGTGCGGCTTCCAGGTATGACTTTTCCTGGCCAGCGAACAATAAAACCGGTGTGCACGCCATTTTCCCAGTTTGTCCATTTACAAAACGGAAGTTGAGCCCCTTGTTCAGAGGTGAAAATGACGATTGTATTCTCTTCAATATTTGCTTCCTTCAATAAATCAAGTGTGGCCCCCACCTGTTGATCAAGTACTTCGATTTCGGCCAGGTATCTTGCAAAGTTTTCACGGGTTTCTTTGGTGTCGGCCAGATACGGCGGCAACTTCAGCTTTTGGGGATCGAAATGTGAAGCATCGCCAACAGTCCAGGGAATGTGCGGAACTACCAATGCCGTTACCAAACAAAATGGTTGATCAAGATCTTTGCTAATAAACTCCTTCAATTTATCGCCATCGTAATTGGCTGTTTCCGAAACAGAATTACGTTCCACACCTTCAACCATATCGAAAGGGAAAACATCCTTGGGACTTGCATGCACTTTTCCGGCAATTCCGGTACGATAACCCAAATCGGCCAAATAATGAACAATGCTTTTGGTGCCGGTACGAGCAATGGAATGGTTCCAGCAAACCCCGTTGTGAGCCGGTTGCATACCTGTGTAAAGTTCGGCACGGCATGGCACACACATCGACATGGTAACGTAAGCTTTGTTAAAAGCAATGCCCTGCGAAGCCAGTTTGTCTATGCGCGGGGTTTTTACATTTTTGCCTCCATACAAAGGCAAATCGCTGAACGTGCAATCGTCGGCCATAATTATTAAGATATTGGGCTTCGATTTTTTAGCAAAAACAGTTGACGAAGCAGTTTGAACAACGAAAATAAGCAACAGAAATACAAGGTGTTTCGTTAAATTTCTCATAATGTATCAAGATATTTTCTAATCGTTCTTTTCAAATCTTTTAGCAATCAATGATCCGGCTCTTTAATATTTATTATCCTACCAACTCAAATAAATTATCATAAGCCCTCAACAAGTTCTTCTCTTGGAATGGCACCTACTTTCTGTGCCCACCCTTTATATTCATTAATTAAAGAATCGACAAGATCCGGATAATTAATAGAAAGCTCTTCCTGTTCCCACCTGTCATCTACAACGTTGTATAATTCCCATACCTGTTCCCTGGGAGGAACGGGGTACCCCCATCTTTTAAAGTATCCGACATCCTTACTATAACGGGATATTAACTTCCATGGCCCTTTTCGGATAGCTCTGTTGCCTTCATGCTCCCAAAAAACGGTTCGATTAGCATTTTCACCATATCCCTTAATCTCGGGCAAAAGGCTTTGACCTTCCAGTTCCGACTTCAAACTTTCAACATCTGCTCCGGCCGCATCTAAACATGTTGGCAAAATATCAATCAAGTGTCCGTAACTCTCATTCTCCACAACCCCATTTCTTTTTAGCGGAATGCTTTTTGGCCAATGAATGATGCAAGGCGTAGAAATACCCCCTTCATAGAGAAAATGTTTGTATCTCCGAAAAGGCGTATTACTTAAATAAGCCCATGGAAGATTATATGAAGCATAAGAATCAGGGCCACCAGGGGCAACTCCTTCGTGCTTCCCGATCAGTTCAGCGCACCCGCCATTATCCTGAACATAGATAATCATGGTATTTTCAAAAATCCCTTTTTGCTTCAAAACTTTAATAATCCGGCCAATATTTTGATCCATACAATCAATCTGGGCCGCATAGACTTCCATTTTTCGGTTCCAATCCGACTGGTCCTGTAATCCTGACTCAAAAGAATGATAGCCTTTATTAATATCTCCCGTGGGTATACTATCCCACCTTGGAACCAAAGAATTCTTAATCTCTTCCGGCTTCTTATAGCTTACAAGTCCTAAGGAGTCAATTCGCTTAATCCGCTCTTTTCGAAGTTGGTCCCATCCATTGTTGAAACGATTTTTGTATTTCTGTATGTCCTCCTTTTTAGCATGCAAAGGCCAATGAGCAGCATCAAAAGCGAGATACATAAAGAATGGAGGATCATTTTGAGTTGCCTCCTCAATATATTCAATGGCTTTATCACCTTCAATATCTGTCAGATATTTTTTTTCGTCCCCGGTTACTTCTCTAAAATCCCCATTCTCATAAACATGATCAAAGTTCCAATAATTGACCCTTTGTATTCGGGTCCAGGTTTTGTCAAACCCCCGTTTATCAGGCAACACTTGGTTTTTCAGGTTTCCAACATGCCATTTGCCAACATGCATGGTTATATAGCCCTGATTTTTCATGTATTCACCAATAGTTTTAACATCCTCTCTCAGATGCCCCTGATACGCTTTAGTTGTTCCCAAAGCTCTGGTCATATAACCAACACCGGCCTGGTGGGGATATTTTCCTGTGAGCAAAGCGGCTCTTGAGGGACAACAACGTGCAGTGTTATAAAATTGACTGAATCGAACCCCGTTATCGGCAAGATAATCAAGATTTGGTGTTTCAACTTCACCACCATAGCAGCCAATATCTGAGAATCCAATATCATCAGACATAATTACTATGATATTGGGTTTAGATTTAAGGTCATTTGCAAAGGACAAATTAATCTGACATACAAACAGAACTAAAAAAAGTGCAATAAGCGATTTTTTCATGACTTGTTTTTTTAATGGTTTTTGTTTCAAAACTCACCTTTTTTCAACAGATGAGGGAAATAATCGTGGTCACGCTTTACGAAACCAACGCAAAAACAGTTTAATTAAGGGAATAAGCGAAAATTGAAATCCATACTCATTTAGTAATAAACCTCATTGCTTTCCAATAAACCCCCAGTTACCGTCCACCGGTTTTAGATTCTCTGGTGGTATAACCTTCGCATTACGGTCAAACCAAATCTTTCCATCTTCGTATTTTAATTCTGCGACCTGAACAAAGCAAGTTTCAGATTCGGGATGATTATCGATTTTTCGATAAGGTTGATTAAAATAAAATAGAAAAGCCCTATCCCCCATTACCGCAACACTTGGGTGGCGGGGCCACCCCTTTTGCGTTTTGTGGTGTCCGTTTTTCTCTTCAAAAAGAGGACCTACATACTCCCATTCTTCCAAATCTTTGGCCCGATAAGCTGTTAAAAAACTGGCTGTGGGATCGGTAAGTAACCAATAGTAGCCTTTCCAGAAAAAAACGTATTGGGCTTCCTGATAATTAAAGCCATGGACCGACTTATCATTCGGATCCCCTGGAACGGCCCCTAAATAGTTCCATGTATTACATTTGCTATCCAAATCATCGGTGGTTACCCTGTAAGTATTGACACCTTTCTTTCCGGGTGTAATATCACGATGAAAAATGTTCCAGGTATCCTTATGTTTTACAATTGATGCATCGATGGAAGAGAAGGGAACATGCATGATTCCTCTTGTGGTCCAACCATCAATTAAATTGTCTGGAGTTGTCGTCAGATGCAGAATAATACTTTCAGGAATTCCCCAACGGCTACCCCCTCCGTCTCCTTTTTTGAAAGTAAGAAACATATGGAAAGTATCTCTGTCTCTAACAATTCCGGGCGCCCACATGATATCCGGTCCTGTGGGCTCACCTCCAATACCATCAACTTTAATATAGCCACGGTGTTCCCAGTTGATAAAATCTTTGGAGGCGGCTACCCCAATAGCTAAAGCGGGCAAAGGACCACCCTTGCAAACCGAGCGGCGGGAGGTATAAAAAAACATCCATTCATTGTTCTCCTGGCTATAGATGACCTCAGCATCAGCTGCCCCTTTAAAGTTGGGATCGGTATATAAGGGAACAGGACATACCTCCTGAGCACTTATGTTTTGAAAAAAAACCATAAAAATGGCGCAAACAACATGAAATTTTCTCATTTTAATTTTTTTTATTTTTAATAGGTAATGGCATTGCTATTCAAGTTCGGGCAACTCCTTTCTCCAGGTCAGCAACTCCTTTTTCATTTGGCCGGCCAAATCAGGATATTGATCCTTCAGGTTAACAGTTTCACCGGGGTCTTCAAATAAATCGAACAATTCCAGGCGAGTGCCGTCATCATTTATCAAAACCTTCCACTTTCCTATACGCATTGCAAGGTTCGGACTTCTGTTTGCTCCTTCAGGATACTTAAAGAACCGGGTGTTATTTCTACCGTATTCCCAAAAGAGTGATTTTTCACGTGTCGAGGGTTTACCCTTGAAAACCTCGCTCCTGTCTTCTCCGGAAGACTCATAATCCTTGGGTATTTCCAACTGAAGTAGATTTGCTAAAGAGGGGAACAGGTCTAATGCACTCACAACCGACATACTGTCAACTGTATTTTTGGGAACCACCCCCGGATACTTGATGATAAAAGGCATGCGTATTCCGGCTTCGTAAAGAGACCATTTCATCCCACGCATTCCATGAGCACGATCAGCATGATCCACAAGTTCCGGTCCGTTATCGCTGGTAAAGATGATGAGGGTGTTATCTACAATCCCCAGTTGTTCAATACCCTCAATCAAGCGTCCCATTTGATTGTCGTACTCTTGCATAACCAGTTTAAGGTTTTCATAGCTCCATTTGGTTGTCCTGGGGGCGGAGTAATCATCAGAAGAGGCAACCCAAGGGGTATGGACGTCATCGGGCCAAAGATTTACAAAGCAAGGTTTGTCTTTATTTTCTTCAAGAAAATCAAGTGTTTTGGTGACAAAACAGGCAGTCCTGTTCCACCTTTTAATACTATCCTCCGGTGACCAGATCCAGTCTTTAGCAGTTAGAAGAGGATCAGGATCAGGACTCTCCCAGGTACTGGAATATTCATCAAATCCATATTCAGTAATCATTGGGGCATTATCAACATCACGTCCACCACCAAGATGCCACTTTCCAAAGTGAGCAGTAGCATATCCTGCGTTTTTAAATAACCGGCCCATGGAAGGAGCATTAGGATCGAGATAGTTGACCATTTCCCTTTCTCTGTTGGCCTTTTTTGTATGTAAAAATGAAGTGATATTCCACCTGGCAGGTTCCATTCCGGTAAGCAAACCGGCTCTTGAGGGGGAGCAAATGGGAGAAGCCACATAAAAATTGGTCAGTTTCAAGCCCTCTTCTGCAAGCTTATCAATATTTGGGGTTGGCAGTAAATCTCCACCAAAAGACGATACATCACCATACCCCATGTCGTCGGTGTAGATAATAATAACATTAGGTGAGGAAGCACCGGCAGACTTTTCCTGATGGCACCCAACCAGCATTGCTAAAAGCAAAAAAGCTATAAGTAATGATGAAAAGCAAAACTTTTTTTGTTTAATCACACACATCAAAATTTTATTGTTTAAAGATTAAAAGATTACCAACTCCTCTTCAAATTCACTTTCCTACTAATTAAATCAAACGGTTCTCAATGCCCTTTGAGGAAACTCTGAATTAAAAAAAAAGAAAGGCCCTTGCGACCTTTCTTTTTGCATAGTCCTTAACAGAAGCCAGGATCACTGATTAAAATGGGATGTTCCTTGTTTTGTGGCAAATATAAATCGTGTCAAGGGAGTTTCGAAAGACCATCCGCACTGAAAAGCCTCTCTATTATCAGCATTAACTCATACAAGTATTGATTTGATGGAACGCGCATAAAAAGACCTCACAAATTGAGTCTTGCAAGATCCTTTGCCATACCCGCTTCATCAGCCCTAACCCCGACGTTGCTATAACTAATCAACAATAAACTTTACATTGTTGATCCTGGTTTCTGAACTCACCTTAAGGATATAAACTCCTTTCTTTAAATCAATATTAAACCGGTTATCAGACAGTGAAACCCAATCGGTCTTTTTAACAAGCTGTCCGCTCATTGAGTATACAGCAAGCTGAGCTTTATTCCCGAAATCATCATCAGTGCGAAGATTCAATACACCTTCATGGTACCAGGCGTCAAGTTTTCCGGCCTCAGCCATATTGTGAACAGAAGTCCCTGAAGACATTGCAGCCGCAACACCATTTGTCATGATAAAATCAATATCAGCAGCATCCAGCACCTCCGAAGTAATCAGGAAATCATCCATCATACCCATGGCGTAGGCCCCACCTTCTCCTTTGCCGGCACCAACAACAATTTCGCCTGTATTACTTTCAGGAGATGGAACAGAACCCGTGGAAACAAGGACGCCGTCAACATACAAATACAGTTCACCTTCATTGGCATCAAACACACTGGTTACGTGATACCAGGTATCTGCGACAATAGCATCTTCAGCATCATTTCGAATGCCACTGGTAAAAGTTCCGATTCGATCACCCACCTTAAGGACTTCAAGGTGAACCCGTCCGGGGTTTTCACCGGCCACATCCTTTTGGTGAATCCATGTTTGAGCACGATCCAACACAGATGACAGTTCACTGTGATTAATCCAGGCAGCAATAGAAAAGCTGTAAAATGAATTAAACCCTAAACCTGAAGAAACAACAGCCATGTTGGAGAAAACACCGGCGTTACCAAATTGTCCGGTTGAAAAAGTCATAGGGTCTCCCTGAGTTTGGTTGTAGGCTACCGCAGTAGAACTACCATCTTCCAAATCACCTTCAAAGTCCAGGTAGGAGATTACCAGAGAGGGATCAATCTGTTGGGAAAAACCAACACCTAAGGAAAGGGAAAAAGCAAAAAGTAGTAAAAGTAAATTTTTCATGACAGATAGTTTTGAAGTTAAACATAATAAAGAGAAAAATACAGGCCAGAACACTGACCTGCACTTATGTTTAATTAATAACCTTCATTCTGCTCAATAGCCATATTGGTATCCGCCTCATTTTGAGGTATTGGAAAAACACGGCGATATTCGACAGCTGAACCAATCCCACGTTCCTGAGCATTAGACACTAACATGTTATGTCTCAGCAGATCCTCTCTTCTCTTTCCTTCTGAAAGGAATTCCCAAACGCGCTCTTGCAAAATAGCGTCTCTCAATTCTTCTTTTGAAGCAAAATCACCTAAAGTGTATTGTGACACCCCAGCTCTGACGCGTACATCGTTCAACAGATCTACTGATTCAGAATTGGGTCCGCTCATCTCGTTTAAAGCCTCTGCTCTCGACAAAAGAATATCAGCAAAACGAATATAGGGGAAATCATTCCCATGAAAAGCGCCCTTTGCATTTGGATCAAAGAACTTCATGTTACGGGCATTGTCCGGTCTTTGATCCCTGTAATTCTTGGTTTCTCCATTAGTGGCAGTATACTCATCAACAATCAGATTTTTACGGGTATCACCCTCTTCAAAAGAGTCAACCACCCAGTCGCGTACTGAGAAATTTGTAGGCCAGGGTGTGCCAACAGGCAACACTCTTTCAAATTGAGGTATCTTTGGAGAACTCAGAAAATCCTGAGACATAGCTCCGTTAAACCAGTTATTCTGATACCCTCCTGTATTGGCCTCATTGGTACAAGGAAAAGGGACTACCATTTCGGGGCTATTTTCATTTTGTACCATAAACATGGTCGGAAAATCAGGAAACAGCTCATAGTAATCAAGATCCATTAGCCTTTGAGCAGTCTCTGCGGCCTTCTGCCACTGCCTTGTATTCAGATAATGTTTGGTAAGGTATCCCAGGGCTGAACCCTTGGTGGCTCTTCCGTATTCATACCCCGAAGGCCGGCTGTCAGGATGAGGAAGGTCTTCAACAACAGCATCGAGTTCTGTTTCAATAAAGGAAAGCATTTCCTCATCGGATGCTCTGGGCTTATCACCAGGTTCTGAAGGAGACATTCTTAAGGGAACCGGACCAAACAGATTATACAACATTGCATAATTAGCGGCTCGCAGATAACGTGCTTCAGCCAAAATTCTGTTTTTCACCGATTGCTCTGCATCCAGACCATCCACATTAGCAATCACCAAATTGGCTTCACGAATGGATCTGTAACGTGAAACCCAAAGACTGTTATTGATCCAGGGCGTAGTATAATCCCAGGTCCAATTGGAAAATGGAGCTACGTTTCCGGCTTCACCACCTTCTCTTATCAAAGCCAGGTCAGTCATACATTCTGATATATTTACCCAGTCTTTAGATTGGCCTCCAAAATACTGATAGTCGTAACTGGAATACAACAAGGCCTCAATTCCTTTCTGGCTGGACAAAACATTATCCGGAGCCAGTTCTGCGTATGGTGGGGAATCCAGAACATCCTCACAACCAAAGGCAAAAACTACCATTAAGGCCAACACGAAATTTTTTATATTTAATCTTTTCATAATACCCAAGATTTAAAATGCAACATTTACACCCATATTGTATGTACGGGCAGTAGGATAAGAATTAATATCCATGCGGATAAGATCACTACCAAATGAATTGGATGCAGGATCAACTCCGGAGTAATCGGTAATTGTTAACAAGTTTTGACCGGTTACAAATACAGAAGCATTGGAAAGGAATGTTAATCCCAGCTTCTCAACCGGCAGATTGTAGCTTAAACGTACAGATTGCAACCTGATAAATGATGCATCCTCTACTGTTCGAGAGTTAACCATGTTTATGCCCTGAGAATTGGGATTAACAAACGACGCATATTCATTGGTTGGATTATCAGGAGTCCAACGGTTCAGGTACGGTTCAGCAATCCTGTTTCTTCTGAATTCAAAAGGGTAGAATGTTTCTGCCATATTGTAATTAAACAGCTCCATTCCATGCTGTCCTTCAAGTGAAGCACTTAGCTTAAATCCTTTATAGCTAACTGTATTGGTTAGTCCCCATGAAAAATCAGGGAAAGGATTGCCTAGAATTTCTTTGTCTTCATTGTTTATTACACCATCTTCATTCTTATCCTTGTACTTCCAATCTCCAGGCTCAACAGGCTGAAGGGTTGTAGAGAAATCATCGCCTTCCTGCCACACACCTTCAATTACATGACCATGGTATGAATACAGAGGTTCACCTTCGGTTACAATGGTTACATTTTGAGCAAACCCACCATAATTTCCTGCATAAAAGGTTCCAACAGGCCCCAGATCCAGAACTTCGTTTTTCAGGGTACTGAAGTTGGCATTGATATCCCAGGTAAGATCTGATGTATTTATCACAGCTCCGGTAAGAGAAAACTCAAGTCCCTGGTTCTTCACACTTCCTGCATTTTCAAGACGAACGTTGAATCCGTTACTTACAGGCTGAGGCACATTCAGCAACAAGTCTTTGGTTTTGCGTACATAATATTCAAGGCTTCCATAAAACTTCCCGCTAAAGAGACTAAAGTCCATTCCTACATCAAGTTGCTCCGAAGTTTCCCATTTCAAATCCTGATTGGCAGCTCTTGAAGGAACTAACAAAGGTCTGAACTCTTCGCCCATGTATGCAGGTCTGTTCCCCGGAATGCTGAATGAAGTAAGATATCTGTAGTTACCTATTTCCTGGTTTCCAATGGTTCCAAAACTACCTCTAAGCTTAACATCTGAGATGATGTCGTTCTCCATCCAGAAGTCCTCTTCTGAAATTCGCCATGCCAGGGCTGCCGATGGGAAAAATCCATATTTATTATTTTCTCCAAAACGGCTTGATCCATCAATTCTGCCTGAAACGGTAAGCAAATATTTCTGATCAAAAGAATAGTTAACACGTCCCAGATAAGACATTAATTTATACTGGTTTCGACCACTTCCTACGTATTGCAGAGAGTCAACACCTGAGCCGATGGCATTGTATTTAAGGTCGGGATATAAAAATCCTGATCCGCTTCCATTATTGTTAAACTGATTAAACTCCTCATAGGTGGTACCAGCTACGGCATTCACTTTATGCTTTCCCATTTCCTTGTTGAAATTTAAAAGAAACTCAGCCAAAACATTGCTTCTGGTGGAGTTGATAATGGAAGCAATACCTCCCGTTGGTTCGCCACGAATGGTAGAAGGATCTACCCAGACATCCCGCCTTGAATTGGTAACATTTCCTCCAATTTTGGCTTTGGCAGATAATTCGGGCAAAAGGAAATATTCCCCCGAAATATTACCATAGGTTCTATAGGTATAAGCAGTGGCATTCATGCCATTGGCAAGAGCCATTGGATTGTCCATAATAATATGCTCAGATAGAACATACCGGCCCGTGAAAGGATTGAAAACCCGTGAAATTGTAGGATCGTAATTCAATGCTGCAAATAGAGGTCCGCCATTGTCGTTTACCCCAATACCATTTGACAGAAAATCGTCTTCAATGTAAGTTGTATTAAGATTTAGATCAATCGCGTATTTCTTTTCTTTCTGTGTTTTCAGATTCAAGCGGGCATTTGCGCGCTCCAGACCGGAGTTAATAAGAATACCCTCCTGATCATAGTAGTTCAGAGACACAAAATAATTAGATTGCTTATCACCACCATTAAAGGACAGGTTATGTTCATGTGTCATCCCGGTTCGGTAAAGCAGATCGGGCCAGTAAATACCATCACCCTGAAAATCATCCACTCGCTCTTCTCCAGGAAAACCGCCATCATCCAATATACCATTCAATACATCCTGATATTGATGAGCATCCAGCATCTCCTGTTCTTTGGCAATTTCCTGAACGCTGTAAGAATAGCTGTAATTCACATTCATCTTGTCGCCGCTTCCACTTTTCGTGGTAATGAGTACAACTCCATTGGCTCCACGAGAACCGTAGATAGCAGTAGCCGATGCATCTTTAAGCACCTCAATAGAAGCTATATCATTAGGGTTCAATGCATTCAACGGATTTCGCTGGTTAGGATTATTGGTAAATCCCTGCCCTGAACCGGTAATCGGCGATACCATGTCAAATGGCATACCATCAATAACATACAAAGGTTCATTACCAGCATTTACTGAGCTTGCACCCCGAATTTTGACACTTATGGCACCTCCGGGTTCTCCACTTTTGGATTGGATGGTAACACCGGCTGCCCGTCCCTGCATCAACTGCTCAATGCTGACAGCTGAGCCTTCGGTGAGGTCATCACTTTTGAGAGACACCACTGATCCGGTAAGGTCGGAACGCTGAACTGAACCATACCCAACAACCACAACTTCGTTTACCAGACTAACATCCGGAGCAAGCTGGACATCAATATTTGAGCGGCCGCTTACAGAAACCACCTGGGTTTTAAACCCTATATAAGAATACCGAAGTGAAGCATTATCAGGCACTTCCAAAGAATACTTTCCTTCCGCATCGGTCACTGTTCCATTGGAGGTTCCTACCTCAATAACCGTTACCCCGATAAGAGGCAATTTGTCATCGGTAGATATTATTGTTCCTGATACAGTTGTCGTTTCCTGAGCATACATGATGCCTGAAAAGACAAACAGAAAAGCTGTTGCAATCAAAAAAGTAATTCTTCTCACCTTTGATTGCGGTCTTTTATGGATTCTAAAATTTTCCATATTTAATTTTTTTCAATTTCAACATTTGGTTAATATGGCTAGCGAACTTTACGGGTGGTATATAACCCTACATCAAACGAAGCATTTTCCTCGTCTTTGCTAAGTTCAATTGCAATGACATTCTTCCCGTTCTTAATTTGATCGGAATATTGAGAGATATCCACATCGGTATAATGTCTTTTTCTTCCTCCCCGGTCTTTCAGGTCAGCAATTAATTGACCATTCAGATAAATGCGGGCACTCGCTTTAGGCATGTAATGCCTGAGAAACAATGTTTCAGGTACCACATTGGTATGGAAAGTTTTTCTCAGATAGATTTTCTCATTGGTCCATTCAGTATTATTGGAGATAAAAGTATTATCGTATGAGCTGAAAGGAGCCGGTTTAACATCCCAGGCGAAATCATCAAAAGAGGTCTTTTTCCAGTCTTCAGATTCAACAGCATTACTTACTTTCCATTCATGAGGATTAACCTCGGAATCTTTTACCAGGCTGAAAGCATCCCAATACTCCTGATACAATTTTGAGTGAATATCAGTAAGCTTGTCCGGGGCGATTTTTACTACTTCCCGGTCGTAAGTAATAAGTCCGTTAACTTCTCCTTCAACGTCAGTTGTCTGTGTATAGACAGCTGCAGATAAGCCTTTACTCACAGGACCTATAAGGGCATCCATCAAGTCATCGTATGCCTCGACAAATTCGTCTTCGGAATGATAAGTAAGATATCCCCAGTTTTTCTTATCCCACCAAAGATGGTCTTCTACCGGATACCCAAGGCCTCCGAACTCACCCAAAACAGATGCACGATCTGCTTCAGCAGGTTCCATACCCGGCCCCGGATAAAGATGAATATCATACATGTCGCCCACACCTCTGTCAGCCCAACCACTTGGGCAATCAACCAAACGAGATGGGTCGTATTGTTCCGTCCATTCGGCAATCCTCTCAGTATCATACTGTCCCCAACCTTCATTAAGTGGTACCCAAACCAGGATACTTGGAAACAGGTGGAAGTGATCCATCATAGCTTTGAGTTCTTCCTCAAACTGAATGGCAGATTCGAGAGGTCTCTCGGCATCTTTCTCTTCCCATGCTTGAATTCTCAAATCCCTGAAATAATTACCATTGGGCATGTCCTGCCATACCAGAACTCCCATTTTATCGCAGTGATAATAGTAGCGTGCAGGCTCTACCTTAACATGTTTGCGAATCATGTTGAATCCCATCTCCAGGGTTTTTTCAACATCAAATAGCATCGCTTCCTCAGTTGGAGGGGTATAAAGTCCGTCGGGCCACCATCCCTGATCAAGCAAGCCCCATTGGAACAAAGGCTTATCATTAAGCAAGATCCGGGTATATCCCTTTGCGTCTTTTCCCAGAGATATTTTACGCATACCAAAATAGCTTTCCACCTCATCCAAAAGCGTTCCATCTGCACGGAGTAACCTAATATTCAAGTCGTACAAAAACGGATCTTCGGGCGACCACAGCCGGGGCTGTGGAACAGAAAGCTTTAGCAATCCTGATTCAGAGCCAGCTCCATATGACAATTTTTCCCGGGAAATGGCTTTACCTTCCTTTAAAACCTCCACATCTACTATGAGATTCTCATTGGTTGCATTGGTCAGTACTTCCACCGAAACATTCCTGGAATCTACATCCGGAGTTGGTTTCACCAATTCAATTCGCGATTGGGGCACCTTTTCCAACCACACGGTTTGCCAGATACCTGTTACCGGTGTATACCAGATCCCGCGCGGGCTGTCAAGCTGTTTTCCTCTAGGCTGAGTTCCTTTATCAGTGGGGTCCCAAACTCTCACGACCAACTCCTGATCTCCTTCCTCCAGAAACGGGGCAATATTAAAGCTGAATGGATCATATCCACCTTTGTGTAGGCCCACCTCTTTCCCGTTAAGGAATATTTGGGCTTCCCAGTCTACGGCTCCAAAGTGAAGGAGTAAATCCTCATCAGCCCTTAATAAAGGAGCTTTAAAAGAGGTTTTATACCATAAATAATTGTCTTCATCCACCATTTTCTTCACCCGGCTAAGCTTTGATTCAATAGCAAACGGGACAAGAATTTCACCCTGGAATTTTTCAGGAACCTTTTTATTATCGGTGGGTAGGATGGCATATTCCCACAACCCGTTAAGGTTTTCCCAATTATCACGCACCATTTGAGGGCGGGGATACTTATCCCAAACATCATTGGGTGAAACCTCGTTCGTCCAACGGGTTTTCATTTCATACTTCAACACATCTTCCTGTGCATAAGACAAGAAGGGGCAAAGTAATATAAATCCTAAAAAAAATAATTTCAATATATTCATCTCTATCTATTTCCGTCGTAGGCATATTAATCCCCGATAAGCATGGATGGAAAGGACTTCAACCCTTCACCTAACCAACTTATTGAACAGGAAAACTTACCTATATTAATTATTTAAAAAGATCTTCCCAGGTATTGGCAACACGCAATCCATCAACAACATAATCACCAGGACCCGAATTATCTCTCAACAAACTGATAGCTTTTATCATTTTATCGCCCCATGAGTCGGGCTTAACATTAGTCAATGCACCTTCAGCAGGTTCTTGGGAAGGAATCACGCCATCTTCAAAAATGTATAACGATGCCGTGTTGTTAACATTATCCGGATCGGTATCCGTGACAGTGTGCTTCAGCACAATCAAATAAGTCTTGCCAATTTCGGGAGTTACATCTGAAAGAGCTCCATCCGGCCCCCACTTTATTCCGAATTTCACATCACCTCCATTATTAGCCACTTGTATCGCAGAAGAAAAATCGCCAGCGCCGTTTGCTTCCACCCAGTCAATAAACATCACCGGACGGTTGAATTGACCTTCGGCAGGATAACCTTCTACTTTAAACATGCAGGAGACATAATAAGAGCCGGTAAACTCTTCATCCTGCTGTTCTGATAAATTGTAGGCATACAGGTTGCTATTGGATCCTGGAGGTGTGAATTTCATATCCACTGCATTACCAATGCCCGAACCGGGATATCCTGGGTATTCCAACCCCGGTGCAATAACATCGATAGGGGTATTGGCAGTTCTGATTTTTATCCAGTCCTCCATCAGTGCGTTCTGAAGTCCATCCCCGGTCCGATCGGTAGATGGTAACTCGCCAACAGCATAATCAAAGTCGTCACTCATTAAGAGTTTTGCAATTTGGCCGGGATCCGTAATTCCCTGTCCGGACAACTGAACTGTGGGCATTGAAACCACACCTGAAGTGGAATGCTCAATGGCTCCTTCAAAGTTGCCAAGCTCGTTGGGCATAAACTTTACATATACATTAAAAAGTCCATCCACAAACTCATCGGGTTGAATCTCCAATGAATTCGAAAACTCACCTGTAGATGTTTTAGATACTGAAAATGCAGAACCGGAAACATTCACAGAGACAGAACCTGTAAGTTTTGTTCCTGCAATTCGGTAATTAGCAGATGATGAGGCATCCAAAATGGTTGGATCAAAATCAACAGTAGCAACTTCTGTTACCAAATCCTGATATACAGGATATGCCGGATCCTCCGTAGAGCATGACTGAAAAAGCCATAAAAAACCTATTGCACCGGCAAACGCGGCCAAAATTCTTTTTTTCATAGTCAAATAATTTAGACTGTTAAAATGCTTATTTTTAATAGTTTCGCTTATTTCCGGGTAGCATTCAACCAATCAATAAAATCCTCAAAAACAAGCGGATTAGATGCATAATCCCCATTTTCCATCCTGATCAGGGACTTTTGACAATACAGGGGATTAATAAACCACATTGGAGAATTTGGTGTCATGTTCTCCGGACATGATTGCTGCAGCAGCGGAAATGTAGCAAGTACAACTCCGTATTTGGTAAATCTTGATTGGTATTCCTTTAAATAATGGGGCGGAAACCACGATCGGGACATGAAAAATGCTTCCCATTCTTTTCTTGATACTCCTTTAGTGTTGGCAATCTCTCCCCATTCATAAAACTTCATAGAGGGATCTCTACCAAACTTCTTTGCGAAACTTCTTCCCACCGGAGTGCTACCAATAGAATCCATCGATTTTTCCTGATACAACCGGTGTAAGGAAAACTCAGGAATAATAATCGGCTTGTCGGGCATCAGATCTCTCACAAACTCAAAAGATTCATCAATTTCATCCAGAGAGGAAATATGCAAATGAACTGCCAACCCTGTTATTCGATCATCGGAATGAGCCATACGAATAAGCTCCATAACCCCGGGAATGGTTCGTTCGTCTTTCATGAACAAACGGGGAAAAGACCCGATATAAACATCCGGGGTTTTTATTTTGAGTTCGTCTTCGAAAAAGGGTAGTACCACTTCCTCAAACTGTCTTTTTGTAAAGCGAACCAAAGGGATGCTCCCATCCTCTTGAGGCATCATATCAGACTTTTTAGTCTCCAGATTAGGCTCATTACCCAGCTTAAAAACATCAACATATGGCCCAACTCTCCTGAGAATTGCTCTCTCGGTTTCAAAAAGTTTCTTTTCTTCTTTTGACCCGGGTTTGGGAATGTCCATCCCGTATTTTTTAAAACCCCATCTAAAGCCAAAGGCCAACTTATAGCCCTTCTTTCCGGCTTCAACTACTTTATCTATTGCTTCATCATTGTTCAAATCTTTATCACCATAGACATAGTCAAGAATCCTGGGAGTGGTTCTCACCCATTCAACCCCAATCTTTTCCAGATATTTGAAATCGATTATTTCGGGATTATGGTTAAAATTGCACCCAATTTCCTGGGCAGATGATAACCTGACCGAAAAAAAGGCCATTCCCATTACAATCAGAAAAAGAAATATGGCTTTATTTGTTTTCATCTTACTATCTTTTAAATTTCATTTTTGTTTGAAGAGTATTCAGAAGGATTTACCCCAAACTGCTTTTGAAAAGCCTCTCTGAAATATCTTAAATCATTGTAACCTACAGTGTAGGTGACCTCGGCAATACTCATTTTGCTTTCCGTAAGGAGTTGCGCAGCTCGTTTCAACCTGCTTTGCCTGATAAAATCCTTTGGGGAAATGCCGGCAATTTGTTTGAACTTCCGGTAAAGAACGGTACGACTCACACCCATCTTTTCTGCCAGATCATCGACAGTAAATTGGGAGTCCTCCATTTTATCTTCCATTATTCTGCGGGCTTCGGTTAAAAACATATCTTCTTCAGAAGCCAGTGCAGGCAGAGATGGATCCATTAATAATTCATGTCTGATGCGATCTGTAAGATTTTCCTGTTTCTCAAGTAAATTCTTAATCCATTGGCGTAACAAATCGGCCTGAAATGGTTTGGTAAGGTAAATATCAGCACCTGTTTCAGCACCTTGAACCTGCTTCTCAAAAGAGTTGTAAACCGTTAATATGATCACCGGAATATTGCTGGTTGTAAAATCCTTTTTTAATTTACTTACCAGCGTTAAACCGTCCATTACCGGCATGGCAACATCTGAGACTATTATATCAGGTGCCATCTTTTTCGCTGTCTCAAACCCTGAAACTCCATTTTCAGCCTGAACCACCTCGTATTCACTTGATAGACTTTTGCACACAAAATCCCGCATCTCGGCATTATCATCTACAATTAAAACCATGGGCTTTCCGCTATCCTGCATAACAGTTGCCTCACTTCCAACCTGTTTGTCAATAAATACACTGGGATCAATCCTTCGGGTAATTCGTTCCTCTCTGGCACGTTCCATCACCTCTGTGCTCAACGAAGGCTGTAAAGTAGATTGCACGGGCAGGGTGATAACGAAAACAGATCCTTTATTTTCTTCTGATTCAACAGAGATTTGACCATGGTGCAGATCCACAATTTCTTTCACAAGCGCCAGACCAATACCAGTATTAAAGCCTTTACTTCCCCGTGGGCTTGAATAAAAGGGTGTGAATATTTGTTTTTGGGCATCATAAGGAATTCCGGGGCCTTCGTCTTTTATCGAAATTCTGACCTTCCCGGAAAGTCCTTTCCTCAGTCCAAAACGCCCCTTTACCGGAGCCTGGGTAATTGTGTCAAGTTTTATTGAAACAGTACTTTTCTCCGGAGCAAATTTCACTGCATTGGATAGAAGGTTAAAAAACAGCTCTTCCATCTTTTCTTTATCAGCATCAACAAATAAAGCCTCAGATGAATAATCCAATTCTAAATTAATTGCCTTCATTTCAGCAGCTCCCATAAAAAGCTCCTTAACTTCTTTTAAAAGATTTACCAGATCAATATTTTCGGGGTTTAATGAAATGGCCTTCTTTTCATATTTTCTAAAGTCAAGAATTTGATTCACCAGGTTCAACAACCGATAGGTATTCTTCTGAATAATTTTAAGAGTAAGGGTTTCAGATGAATCTTTTACATGGTTTATGTATTCCTCGAGTGGCCCGATGATAAGCGTTAATGGAGTTCTTATTTCATGAGAGATATTTGTAAAAAAACTAAGCTTAGTTTCATAAAGCTCTTTTTCCTTCTCCCGCTCTATTTTCTCCAACTTCAGGGCATTTTTTTTATGAGCCCTGTTTATGGTATATCGCTGGAAGAAATAAAGTAACAATGCAAAAACCAAAAAATAGCCTGCGAAAGCCCAATTGGTTTTCCACCACGGGGGAGTAATAACAATGCGAAGAGTTTCTGCTTTTTCAAACTTCTCCTTATCCAAAGCTTCCTGCGTAGTTACCTCAAATAAATACTCTCCGGGATCAAGATTATTAAAGGTAACCCTCCGCTGTTGGCCATTCGAAATCCAGGAATTGTTTAACCCCTTCATCCGGTAGAGGTAGTCCTCTGATTTGCGACGGGCATATTGAACATTAATGAAGTCAAGAGAAATATTATTTTGAAAATACTTTAACTCTACCTGAGAGGTTTGATGAATAGGTTCACTCAGAATTTTATTGCCAGATGAGGCAGTCACTTTATTGAAATTCACATACAAATCACTCAGAATTATTTTACCCGACTCCTGAGTATAAGAAATTACACCGGGTTTAAAAAAACTAAATCCATTAATCCCTCCTATTAATATGCTTCCATCAGACAGGCAAATACCTGCATCCCTGTTAAAAGAAATATCCAATCCGTGATGTTGATAAAAGGATGCTTCTACCTTACCCTTCATATTCACCCTGAACAAGGATTGATTGGTAGATACCCATACATATCCATCACGATCTTTTACAATTGCATTGACAATTTCATAGGGAAATAATCTTTTTTCAATAATAAACCGATCATCCGAAATATGTCCAATTAGTAATCCTGATCCTGAGGTGGCCAGCCAGATTTGTCCATCTTTCATATGGGCAGCGGTATTAATAGTCAACACACTTCCATCCGTAATAAAAACAGGTGATACAACATCATTTGAGGATGACAATTTCAAAATATTATTATTCTGAATTAAGATTTTACTTTCGTCCGCAAAGACAAGATCCACAACATTCAAATCCGCTTCAAATTCATGAGGGATTCTTTCAAAGGACTTTTTATCTTCCTTGAATAAATTCAGCCCACGATTGAAAGTTCCTATCCATACATTTCCATTAGGGTCTTCTTTTATAAATGACACCACATTACTACTCAATGAATTTATATCATCCGGTTTAAAGGAAAAATGAAAAATTTCTCCCTTATCAATCATTGTCACTCCACCCCGAAATTGCCCAATCCATATTCGGCCTTTGCGATCCTGAAGTAGAGACTGAATATTATTATTAACTAAAAAATCACCGGAAGAAAGATGCCGCCATGCTCCACTTTCCTTATTTACTATGCTTATTCCTGAGTCTTCAGTTCCAATCCAAAGCTCTGTATCAGTTTCAAGAAAGCTTTTCACTATTCTTCCTCTTAACTCCTTTCCTGCCAGGTCTTCGCCAATCACCCTATAACCTGCCATCGACTGATAATGAACATTCAATCCCCCAAAATATGTTCCGGCCCATAAATTATTTGCCTTGTCAAAATGGAGGGAATAAACATACCTGTCACTTAAACTATAAGGATTCATTTTTTCTTTACAGAAAGATTTAAACTTGTCCTCTTCCAAAACAGCAATGCCATTACCCGTTGCGAACCATAATCTTCCGTCGTTATCGATTTCAATATCCCTGATAACATTATGAGGCAAAGAATTTTCTTCATTCGGATCATGAGAAAAAATTCTAAAATCCTCAACCTCATTTCCTGACAACCTAAATTTGATTACTCCTTTATGGGATCCTGCCCAAAAAAATTCTGAGCTCTTATATAAACACCTGGTATTTCTCCCTGCAGGTTCTTTAATACCCATTTTTTCTGACAGGTTAATGCATTCATCACTAAAAGGTTTTGATGAAAAAAAGACTCCATGATTTGTAGCGATCAAAAGATTACCCCTCTTATCGGGTAAAATATCGTTCACAAAATGAACTCCCCCGGGAAGAACAAATAATTGTTTTAACTCTTTGGTTTCAAAGTCAAACTTAGCTATTTTCCCATCTCGGGTTCCCATATATACAACTGAGGAATCTGAATAGTGAATGGCAGAAACCTGCTCCCAAAAAGACAGCTGCTCCTTTTCATTCGTAAATGGAACTATATTTTCTGATCTGGAATCATAGCACAGCAAACCATTTCGATTAGAAACCAACAACAAGTCTCCTCGCTTAAAAGGCTGAATCTGAGAAACCGCCCCTAAAGGCTCATTCTCTCCAAGTTTATTAATTTTCTTGAAATTAATAAACTCATGTCCATTGTATTTACTCAGACCGGACTTAGTCCCCACCCATATAAATCCAATAGAATCCTCGTTAATTGACAGCACAGAAGCTTGAGCCAATCCGTTATCAACACTTAAATGGTGAAAGTCAATATTGGCCTTCTGCTCCCGAACAAGAAAATTATTCTGCCCTGGAACAAAAATGCTTTGAAGCAAAATCACTATGTTAAAAAACAAGTTCATTTTATTTTTTTTAATTCAAGACAACAATCTTAAAGATACGATGCTATTTCCTGAATTATCGTTTCACCATGCAATGGGATCCAAAAATTGGTTCTAATGTGTAGGACCTTTGGCATCCGGGTCATATCCTACTTCATCAGCATACTCATGCCACAATTCAGCCATCTCCTTTACCCGCTCCAGATATTGCCCTGCAAGGTTATTGGTTTCAGTAAGATCTTCCTTTAAATTGTAAAGTTCCCATTCAAAACCTCTCCAAGCCACCAATTTCCAGTCACCTCTCCTTATAGCTTTTCTTTTAGCATGTTCCCAAAAGATAGCATCGTGTCCTTCCCATTCTTGTCCTTTAATGACAGGCAGCAAACTTTTTCCATCCAATTCAGGGATATCAATGCCTCTGACAGAATCCTGATATTCTACCCCTGCCACATCCAGACAGGTAGGCATAATATCCATTACATGCCCCACAATTTTTTTATTAATAGAGCCAGGCTTCAACTTAAGCCCTTTTGGCCAGTGAACAATAAAAGGAGTGGCAATACCGCCATGATGGGAAGCAACTTTCCAATACCGGAAGGGAGTATTGACAGCCCCGGCCCAGGCAGCCCCAATTCCGGCAAAAGTAGTCTCCTCCCAGGGAGTCTCATACCCATCGTTCTGGTAACTTATTTTACGGCCGTCACGTGTTTCTGCAGGCCTGTCAAATCCTGGTCTTTTCACCCTTTCGGGTGATCCCCCATTATCCGACAAAACCATTATCAAAGTATTATCAAACTCACCTTTTTCTTTCAGCTTTTCAATAATCCGGCCTACCCCCTGATCAACACGGTCAAGCATTGCTGCATGGGCTTCCATATGCGAAGCCTCCCAGGCTTTATCCTCAACCTCATCCCATGAACGCCCTGATTCATTCCATGAATTTGGAGCTGTCTCAGGACCAACAAGGCCCAACTCAACCATTCTTTGGTAACGACTCTGCCTTAATGCATCCCATCCATCATCATAAACCCCCTTATATTTGGCCACATCTTTTTCTAATGCATGTAAGGGCCAGTGCGGCGCCTGATGTGCAACATATAAAAAGAACGGATTCTCGTTTTCAGAAAACTGATCAATCAGGTCAACAGCTTTATCTGAAATAAAGTCAGTCACATAGAAGTCTTCAGAAACCTCTTCAATTGGTTCCTCATTGTGCACCAAACTGAACGGATCGAAATAGTTGGCAACCCCCCAAATAATTCCATACATCTCATCAAAGCCACGATTAGATGGATAAGTTTCAAGGGGAGCAAAATCACTAAAATCTGCCTGATTGGCAATCCACTTCATATGCTCCTGCAGGTTCTCTTTTTCATAGGTTTGGGAAAGATGCCATTTACCTGACATCCCGGTTTGATAACCTTCTTTTTTCAATGCTTCAGGAATGGTGATACTTTCCTGACTTAAACTATGACCATTAACCTGCAGGCCAACACGATGCTGATATAATCCTGTCATTAAAGAAGCCCTTGTCGGACAACATCTCGAGGCATTATAAAATTGAGTGAAACGCACACCCTCACTTGCCAATTTATCAATATTGGGTGTAGAAATTTCACCTCCATAGCACCCAAGATCAGAGTAACCCATATCGTCGGTCATTATTACCATTATATTGGGTTTTTGGTCATCTACTTTTTCTTTTGGTTTTTTTCCCATTTTGCATCCAAAAGAAAATAGCAGTAAAAAAGAAATAGCCGCAGTAATTAGTTTTCTGTTCATCCCTACAATAATTAAATTAGCTCAAGGGTTCCCGTAAAAAGAGGGAACTTATTTTATTGTTTTACTTATGCTGTTCAATACTCCGTTATCCCGACGGTTCGGGATTGCAAATAATTGATAAAGAACTATTTAAGCAATAGCAATCATTAATTGCAACTCTCTGATAATAAAAACTTTGCGTCATTGCGTCTCTGCGTTTAGGTTTTTTTTAACGACCTATTGACTATTATGAATCCACGTGAAAATCATATTTAACATCAAACAAACAACAATGATTGTTAATTTTGATATTGTAATTCAAAGGTAAACACACCACCCTCTTAAAAAATGCTAAAACGTTCCAATCAACGGGGGTTTTTAGATCACTCCACACAGGAACCTATCAACCAACACGTTAAGCATTGGATAACATCCTATATTATTACTAAGCAAACCTTCCCGAACCAAAACATTTAACAAAACACAACAAAAACAATATAATTCTCTAATAGAAAACACCTTAAGCAGGCAAAACCTCTCCTCAAGCACTTTGAAAGCGGGAAATGAGAGAAATAAAAAAACAAACACACAGAATCAAATAAACAACTACCCCACAACACATTACACATCCAATGAATTACTCTTGAATAATTAGCCCCCCTCTTTTTGTACAAAAAAGACTCCCAATAAACGCAAACACTTCTTAATTTGTAAAAATATTTATAGTCTAACTTTAAAACAAAGTAATCATGATAAGGCGAAGTCATTTTTTCTGGTTGATATTCTTTTTATTATTTATAGGATCTTCCGCTTGTAGTGAAGACAAGAATGAACCAGATCCCGATAAAAAGGAAGATCCATATACACCTCCGTTTCACCATGAAGGAATTAGGCTGGGAGCCAATTTCAATGAAAACATTGCTGATATTAATATTAACAACCTTCAATATGCAAATATGCAATGGGTCAGAGGATTTGTTAATATCAGTAACTTCCTAAACATTAGTCAATCCGGCGAAATAACAGGAATTAACGAAAACCGGTTTAATTCTTTTACCGACTTAAATGCTCTGAAGAATCTGGAAAACTATACTGCTTCCAATGGTGAGCCTATGCGTATCATTTTCAGTCTCAAACTGGACTTTAAGCGAAATGACATGGGTGTACCGGAACTCGGAACCCCTGGTGCAGAATACATCATCCAGGTTATTGAGCGGCTTTTAATTACCGCAAACATTGCATCAAATATCGACATCCTGGTTGTTGGCAATGAGCCTATGTGGGAAACACCAAATTCAGATGTAGAGAATTTTAAACTTATGCTCAGATATCTTATTAATAAGGTTTATGATTGGCGAAGTCAGAAATCGGATTGGAACTACCAGATATACACCGGTGCTCTCAACCGCGTAAGTGAATTAGCAGCCACTAATCCTGTTTTGCAGGCCGTTTTCGAAATCGCCAGTAATAATGACAAAGTCGAGGGCATTGATCTTCACCCACATGTCGACACCATTGAAGATGGTGAAGCAGATGTTAAGTGGATAAGAGATAATGGTTTCGATAAAGAGATAATTGTCACTGAGTTTTCTTTACACCGCCTGCTTCAAAGCAAGCTTCGTCAAAACCTGGGCGACTGGGGTACCCAAAACGGCTATTCTTCAGATCTTAAAATGTGGGAATGGCTAAACATTCTGCTTCAAAATGCCAATTCGGATCCTATAGATCCCGTGGTATTCAAAAGCTTTTTCCTTGCCCGGGATTGGTATCCCGACAAGTGGTTCAGTAGTTTTTACTCGGCTTTTTGCGAGTACGATGTAAAAGTTGCCACTTATGGTTTCCGGCGCCCTATTGAAAGCCCGGTATTTCAACTTAGTTCTCAAAGTCCGGCATGGGTACTGAATGCTTATCTCAATGATGCCCTCCTGGGATATAACGAGGATGGATTCCCGGTAAAAAATCCTTTATTTAAAGATGAATGGGAGCAAATAATAAATGGAGAATTTGATTGTCCCTGAAAATTCACACTAAACGACTGATAACAATTTTATTTTGAACTCATAAACCTTAAATCATTAATTTAGGATCGAAACAATTAAAAAATGAGAAAATGAGAATTTATAAAATCACAGCAGCACTCATCCTTTTACTTATTTCTTTGTCAGGATGTTTCCATACCATTGACCGTTCGGTTCCTTCCTTTAAAACCCTGAAAAAAGAAGATTTCCAAACACGGATAAATAATAAAAAGACAGACTTGTTCTTTCTTCGTAATGGAAATATATCCATGGCTGTAACCAATTATGGAGGTAGAATTGTTGGACTTTTAACGCCTGACCAAAAGGGAAATTATGATGATATTGTTCTGGGTTATTCCTCAATAAAAGAATATATGAATTCCAATGAGGTATTTCACGGGGCACTTATTGGTCGTTTCGGGAACCGTATTGACGATGGAAAATTTATCTTGGATGGCATTACTTACGAATTACCAAAAAACAATGGCCCAAATCACTTGCATGGTGGTCCAAAAGGTTTCCACAATGTTGTGTGGGAAGTAGAACAATCTACTGACTCAACCATAACCATGCATTATCTTTCCAGGGATGGAGAAATGGGATATCCCGGGAATTTATCTGTAGATGTGGAGTATGAATTAGCCTCAGACAACTCTCTGATTATATATTACAAGGCCCACACAGATAAAAAGACTGTGATTAATTTAACAAGCCATCCTTTTTTTAATCTCAAGGGAGAAGGCAATGGTACCATCAATGATCATATTTTAAAAATTAATGCCGATTACTACACTCCAGTTGATTCCACGCTGATCCCGACAGGAGAAATTGCAAAGGTCTCGAACACTCCCTTTGATTTCACCTACAAAAAAGCCATTGGAAAAGACCTTAATAAGGGAAATGACCAATTGCGTTTTGCTAACGGATATGACCATAACTTTGTTCTCAACAAAGAAGACGGGGATTTATCATGGGCTGTATCAATCTGGGAACCGAAAAGTGGGAGAAAAATGGAGATACTCACCGAGGAGCCTGGTATGCAATTTTATGGTGGAAATTTCATGGATGGAAGTGCAATAGGTAAAAGTGGAAAACCCTACAAATTCAGGGAATGCTTTGTTTTTGAACCGCAGCATTTTCCGGATTCACCAAATCATCCTAATTTCCCTTCAACTGTATTAAAAAAAGGGGATACTTTTAAATCGAAGAGTATTTATCGCTTTTCAACCGTTGCGGCTGATGATAATGAATAAATAAATTTAAAGAACGGGACATTGATGTTAAATGGGCATCTGTGTCCCGTTTGTTATAATAAAAAATATCAATTCCCCTGCAACGAAACAGTCCTCCCTTCCTCCGCACTCCTAATTGCTGCATCCAGAATTTCCACAACCAACATATTGTTTTCCAGTGAAGACAGAGAATAAGGCTCCAGAGTAACCTCATCTTTAATAACAGCAGTAAACCATGAAAAAGGATCATCATAAGGTGCTGGTCTGTCGTCCAAATGATATTTCTTTTCGTTATAGCCATCATATCCCTCAGAAATGCGAACTCTCAAGTCATTCCGGTTATCGGAATATACAACCCCGTCAACACCGTAGATCTCCATATCCTTTCGGCCAATCGGCCAGTTCCAGGATCCCTGGATAATAGCAACAGATTGATCGTATTCCAGAATAATTATGGCTTCATCATCAACATTGGGATTATTTTCAGGTTGAAACTGCCTTGTAACGGCGGTCACTTTATGAGGTCTACTGCCATCCATTAGCCAGGTAGAAAGATTAACCCCATAACAGCCAAAATCGATAATAGCTCCTCCCCCATTAAGTTTGGGATCGGTCAGCCAATCCAGAAATTCAGAATCAACACCTATCTTTTTGGGACCTTTGTGACCGTCTCTTACCACTATTTTTCGAATATCTCCAATTACCGAATCATTCTTAATCATATCATAAGCTTCATGATTGGTAGGATACCAGGTAGTTTCATAATTGGTCAGTAAATGTATGCCATATTTTTTTGCCAAAGCTTCCATTTTCCGGGCGTGATCCATATTGACCGCCAGGGGCTTTTCAACCATCACATGGATCCCCTCGGGTGCACATTTCTCAACTACCGCTAAATGTTCATATATGGAGCCAAAAGCAGTTACACCGTCAAGGTTCTTTTCAGCGATCATCTCGTCCAGTGAATCATAAACCATGGTCATTGGAAAGTCATATTGATCGGCATAACGTTGGGCCAACTCTTTGTCTGGTTCAGCAATGCCCACTATTTCAATCTCTCCCCTTTTCTCACTCCCAAATATCCAATGAACGTGGGAGTGTGTTAATCCGGCGATGCCTATTTTTACTGGTTGGTCCTGTCCAACCCCAGGCAGAGAAATGGACATAAACAAGAGAATGAATGAAACAACAAGACTTTTCATAGCTGGACTTTTTTAAACATACTCAAGAATTAAACAAAAAAAATGAAAACTGCTTAGTATGGGTATTCATCAAAACTTTTTCATTTGATCAGGGAGGCAATGTTCATTTTGAAGATGATGAGGGAATGCCTGACGAAACAGTGGAAGCCAATGCCATTTACAGGTACTGATAGAAATAGTAATTAATACTTTGCTAAGAAAGGGGTTGTCTTAAACAATAGATCGTTAGACTTTTAGATTTTAGACAAAAAATATATCGTAAAATGCTGACGATGTGCATTTTAATACAAACAACCCTTGATTTGCAAATAACTAATTAAAAGCATATTGCAAAAGATTAGCGGAGTATTGTTAAAAGGATAAGATATAAAATGCATGTCATGTTGAGCGGAGGCGAAACATCTGTTTTTCAGAAAAAAGATTCTTCGACAAGCTCAGGATGACATCAAAATCGGACTACTAAGACAGCCTCTTTCTTAGTTTACTGAAATTTATATTACCTCTTCTAACAACACTTCGTTATTCTTTACAAAAGCCTGATGATCTATTGCTTACACAGCCAGCAACACAACAGACAAGTCTCTCATAATAAAACCTTTGCGTCAATGCGCCTCTGCGTTTATGCTTTTTTAACGAACTATTGTTCTAAGAGAAGATATATAAATTAAAACTCAAAATCAGGATACTTGGCCGGCATTTGATCTTTAGGTTTATCTGACTTAAGATAATAATCAAACCAATCCATTGTCCTTACCAGGTAATCGTATTGATTAAGATTTATACGGTTACCATGTCCTTCGTTTCCATACCAGATTAGTCGCACGGGAGATTTGCTGTGCAATTTAAGAGCCCGGTAAAGTTCAAGGCCTTGGGACGGATGCACTCTCGGATCGGCAGTTCCATGCAAAATGAGTGTTGGGGTCTCACTTTGATGGGCATACTTAACGGGGCTCACATCGTAAACACTTTTCCAGTCCTCATGTGTCCAAAACCCCCAGTGCACATAGTAATCTTCATACGGTATATCGGTCGTAAACCGTTTGGATACCTGATCTGAAACTCCGACAAACACAACAGAGGCAGCAAATCTTTCGGTATGCCGGGTGGCCGACCAGGCTGAGAAATAGCCGCCATAAGATCCGCCGCCAATACCTACTTTTTCAGGATCTACGAAACCTTTGTCAATCAATGCATCTATGCCATCCAGTACATCATTGTATTCTGCGCCAACCAGATCCCCAAAGCCGGCCATCGTAAAATCAATACCTCGACCTGAACTGGCCCGGTAGTTGGGCATAAATACAAAATAGTCTCTGGCTGCTGCCACCTGTCCCCAGGTTGAATACCTGGTAGTCCAGCCATTTTGTACAGCCGCTTCGGGTCCTCCGTGAATGTATGTTATAAGTGGATAGCTGTTTCCTGCCATATAATTAAGGGGATACAATAATACCCCTTCAATCTTTTTCCCGTCTCTGGCTTCATATTCAAACTTTTGCTGGCGTGCCAGATCCACTTCATTTAACCAGGCGTTATGATGCGTCTTTCGTTCCAAAGATTCATCTTTTAAATTGAAAACAAACAATTCTGATGGGTGACTGGAAGTATTTCCCGGGAATGCAACCAGATTCTCTGAGACATCGAATCCGCTGAATACTACCTTTCTGGGATCAATAATTTTGGTTCTGTCATTTGAACCTACTTTTTGTTCACTCAAGACAATATCAACACCCTCTTCTGCAGCATATAAGACAGTTTTTTCATTTTTCCACCCCACATCAATTACCGACAACTCCTTATCTGCTCCATA
Organism: Marinilabilia rubra; assembly: GCF_003121985.1. GTDB lineage: Bacteria > Bacteroidota > Bacteroidia > Bacteroidales > Marinilabiliaceae > Marinilabilia > Marinilabilia rubra. The sequence goes on along the minus strand of NZ_QEWP01000013.1, from coordinate 1,482 downwards.
GTTTTGAAGTTCATCAAAGCTTTTACTGTTGGGGATATCCATAACAAATAAGCTTCCGTCCACAGCATCGTTTCGACTCGAAGCTGCCTGAAAAGCCAGTTTTTTCCCATCAGGACTCCATGCCAGTTTGCCAAGTTTTCCGGCAATATCCACCATCAATTCGGTCTTTCCGGTTTCCAAATCCACCGTGTAAATGTCTTTAAACATGTACATGTAATCGGTAAGATTTTTCGAAGCTATGGCAGCAGCAGCCGTCTTTCCATTGGGAGAAACAACAAAATCATAAACCGTCTGTCCATTGGTTAATTTACGTGTTTCACCAGTACCAAGATCCACCGAATACATACTGATATGTCGCCACTCCTCTTCATAGATATCAATATCGAAACCTTTTTCATTAAAATCTTTGGCATCTTCACTCAGAGAATCGGTGGCTGTAAAAATGACCGTATTGCTGTTGGCAAACTCGTATTGTCTCACTGATTGCGGAAACTCGAACAAAACCCCGGCCTTTGAGCTGTCAGGAGCTATTGAAAATACCTGAGTGTGCTTAACATCATCCATCCTGGACCTGAATGTAACTGCTCTGGAATCAGGTGTCCAACCAAGTGATGATACAACTTCTTTTCCGGCAACAAGCTTTCTAACCTCATCGGTTTGCAAATTGTAAAGATGTAATTCACGATAATCTGATCCCGGCGAGTCTGAAAAGGAACGCGGAACGGAAACAGTATATGCCACATAATTTTCGTCAGGAGAAATCGCAACATCTCTTACCTGTTCAAGGTCCAGCACTTTCCCGGGAGAAAACACCTTGGCCTTTTGAGCAACTAAGTTAGAAAGGCCCAAGAAGGACATCATCGTTATTAACACTGTAAACTCAATCAGTCTTTGTTTCATATCTTATTTATTTTGATTAGTAACTCAAAGGGTTCATTCAGAAACATCTTCTCTTTCATTCAATCGAAAGAGTAATTATAATAACACTATAAACTGCCTTATGGTTTTAATTTCAACCTGGGTGTAAATCAATGATATTGCTTTGCTTCCCGAAGAATCCGCGAACCCCGCCTGGCCGTTGCCATCCTACTTTGAGGCTGAGTGGCTTTTATCTAAACCGTCTGTTTTTTCAAAAGGCAGTAGTTTATATTTGCAATGATATTACCATTTAGATTCTTCCTGAATTACGTGTCTTTACATGATCTAAGTTATGATAATTCATCAAGTCCCTGAAAAGGAACGAACTTATATAAGCTCGGGTTGTAGATGTCAAGAATGTATGGTCCCTGATAAGGGGCCAATTCGGATAACCCCGGGGCAACTGTCCCGGGGCTAAGCCAGGAGCAAAACCTCCGGGTCCCCGGAGGGCATAGCCGTCAGGCTTACAAAGCCTAAGTGCTTGATTTGAAGATTGGTAAGCAGACGCAACTCACCCCTTTCGGGATGATAGTCGAATTTTCTTCATATATTTGCTGTGATTTA
>NZ_QEWP01000012.1 GCF_003121985.1 Marinilabilia rubra | reverse complement strand
TTCCCATTCCGAACAGAGAAGTTAAGCCTGTTAGCGCCGATGGTACTACGTAAAAGTGGGAGAGTAGGTCGCCGCCGATCTTTAAGTAGAAATCCCGGTCTGATTAATTTCAGACCGGGATTTTTTTTGTTTATACCCCTTCTAATGCTGACCATTTTCTATATTACAGAAATATGGAAAAGTAGCAGGCTGAAAGTCTGCAATCAGATTAGCCCGGAGCATTCGCCCGGGAATGAATCTGGACTGCTGGACTGTTTTTAAAAATCATTTCGGCGTCTGCTTTTCTTCTCCGAATTTTTTCTTTTGTTATCAATCCTTCTTCTTTTCGATGCTTTTGTCGGTTTAGTGGGGATTCTTTTTTTTACAGGCCGCACTCCCCATTCTATTAAACCGTAAAACTTTTCAATAACAGTATTTTTATTACGCAATTGTGACCGCTCCTCTTCGGAGGAAAGTATCAGGTCACCGCTTCTTGTTAGTTTTGATCCTAATCTGGAGACCAAAAGTTCTTTTTCCCGATTTGAGAGAATGGAAGAATTTGGTATGGAGAAACGCAATTCTACTTTTGTATTTACTTTGTTTACATTTTGTCCCCCTGCACCACTACTTTTTGTTGCCGAAATGGTTATTTCTGTTTCAAGTCCTCTTTTTCTTATTTGTGTTGCCATATCAGATGAAAAATTTAAGACAGGATTATACCTGGATAGTACCTTTGACCTGGAGAAGAAGGGCTGTTATGCCTTTCTTCTGCCTATTTATTTCATGCAATTATAGGGTTTTATTAAAGTCAATAAATCGTTCGATTTTTAGATACCTGTCTGCCGTCAGTCAGGTAAGATTTAAGATAAATCGGAAAGTGCCATTAAACAAGGGTTTAAGTCAACCATACCTGTAATTCCCAAAAGCCGATTTATAGAATTTTACATAAGTTTAACGGAATATTGAAAGAAAATGGGCTTAAATAAAATAAAATTTTCGGATTTGAAATAATTGGAGGTTGAAAATGAAATTAAAATGCATATTTTAGGAAAAGAATTTTGAAAGGTTATTAAAAAAGATGCGCATGCTTCTGGTTTTAGAATATATTGAGCCATTATTTGTATTTATATCCATTGTTATTATTGCTGTTATGACCCGAAAACGGGTTAAAAAAGAGCGTTTGACTGTTTCAGATCATCATTCAAAACTTTCTATAGAATTTATTTCCGGATGGATTATAAGATGGGGCGGGATCTTGGCTGCGGTTGTTGTTTTGTTTTCCGGATGGTTAATAACAAACAACGTTTCGTATAATCAGGAGAAGTTTATGAAACAGAAATTAAGGATGCAGACAGTTAAACTTGTGCATTCATTTCATCCTGAGCAAATATCCAGGTTAAAGTTTACTGTTGAGGATAAAAACACTCCATTTTATGAACGGATAAAAAATCAAATTAGAAATTATGCTTTTTTATCTGGGGTAGATGGCATTTATACAGTAAAAAAAGCAGGAAATAACTTTTTTTTTGGCCCTGAAAGTTACATGCCCGGAGACCCATTGTATTCCCCTCCCGGAACTAAATACATTCATCCTCCATCTGTTTTGGGTAATGTTTTTTCTGATTATAGCACAATTGTCACAGATCCCTATCATGATGAGTATGGTTCATTTGTCAGTTGTTTTGCTCCTGTCATGGATATTGATGGAGATGATGTTTTAATGGTGGTTGGCATTGATATACCCCTTTCTGAATGGATATATCACAAAAACATAGTGAAGATTTTGCCTTTAGTCATTACCCTGCTGTTGTTTGTGTTTCTTTTAGCCGGATTTAAATATGCCAGAAAAAAGAAAGATAAAAAATCTTTAATTCATTTTCATACTTTAAGATATTGGGAGGGAGTGTTCGCTATGATTGCGGGATTGATAATCTCTCTTTACATTGCTAAAATTTCATTTGTTGAAAGTAATAGGTATAAAGATGCTGTTTTTTCACAATCTGCATCTGCTGAAGCTGCCGCTTTTGCAAGGTCTCTTGACATGGTTAAACATTCACTGTTAGGGATCTCTAAACTGTTTACGGCCAGTGAAACGGTTACACATGAGGAATTTAATGAATATGTAGAACGAGTGGTGGATTATCCATTTATTGCTTCAGCCGGATGGATAGAACATTATCCGGATGAAGGCTTTTTTAGTCGTTTTAGTTATCCTCCTGAGAAAAGTACTGTTCGTGATGGGAAATACCCTGCCAATTCCGATACATTACGATTTGGTGCTATTTTAGAAACGCTTTATACTGGTTTTATATCAGCAACCAATAGCTATAAAGCAAACGGGAAAAGACTTGTTGATCTATTTCTGGTAACCAAAGATAAAGATGGAAACACTAATGGCTTTGCGTCTATTACTATGGATCTTGATGCTTTGATGAGATCTTTATTGCATCACGAAACAATATACGATAATTTTTATGAGATTAATCTAAAACAGATTAGTAGTGCTGAACTTGACAGGGAAAATGGAAATAATGATTTTTTCAATAATGTAACTGAAAATAATGGAGAAGTTTCGTATGAATTTCTCGACTTTTTCTTTGGTAAGGTTTTTTCTGTATACATTGAAGCGGGTTCCGGTTTTTACAAAGTATTTGCTTCGTCATCTTTTTGGACTCCTTTTGTGATTGGGATGTTAATCACTGTTTTAATCACTTTGTTTATCGTGGTGATGATAAATCGAAGACTAATTCTGGAAAATGAAATCGATAAATATATTTCAAACCTTGAAATTAGTGAAGAAAGATTTAAGTCCCTATTCTCAAACATGCGCGAAGGGGTGGCTTTCCATCAAATGATATACGACGGCAATTCAGCCGTTAGTTACAGAATAATGGAAGTTAACCGCGCTTTTGAAGATTTGCTTGGGCTGAAGAGAGAATGGGTAATTGGGAAAGAAGCAAAAGAGGCCTATTCTGAATTTCCTTCTTATTTTGATAAGTATATTGATGCTGTTTCGAACAGAGAATCTTTTGTCTTTGAGTCCTTTTCAGAAATACACAAAAAGTATTTTGAGATATCAGTGACTCCATGGGGACAGAGTGGATTTGCCACTATTTTTTCGGATATCACTAAACGACGGGAAGCTGAAAACCGGTTGAAAAAAAGTAAGGAAAGATATCGGTTGATCTCTGAGAATGCAGGTGATTTAATTTGGGTTTATGATCCGAAAGTTGAGGCGTTCAGTTATGTTAGCCCCTCTGTTAAAAAGCTAACCGGTTTTTCATATGAAGAACTGGTTGGGAAAAATATGGGATTTATTCTTGAAGAAGAATCATTCTCAAAAGTGAAGTCACGTTTACCACTCAGAATAGCGAGGTATGGGATAGGTGAAGAGATGATGCGTGTAGAGAAAACACGGATAAATGTCAAAAAGAAGTCAGGAGGGTCTGTTCCTCTTGAAGTTATTACTACTCTTCTTCTAAATGATGAAAAAAATGTCACCGGTATTCTGGGGGTCGGCAGAGATATAAGTGATCGACTTGCAGCCGAAAATGCTCTTAAAGTGAATGAGGAGAAGTACCGGTTATTGGTCGAAAACCAAAGTGACCTGGTTGTAAAGGTTGATCGTGAAGGGTATTTACTATACGTAAGTCCCTCTTACTGCAAACTGTTTGCAAAAAGTGAAGATGAGCTTCTGAATAAGAAATTTATGCCGTTGGTTCATCCTGAAGACAGAGCTTCAACCGAAGAAGCTATGAAGAAACTTAACGATTCACCACATCAGGTGCTGTTAGAACAAAGAGCAATGACCAAAGATGGATGGAAATGGCTGGCATGGAGTGATACTGCAATACTGAATGAGAGAGGTGAGATCTCTGAGATCATAGGAGTTGGGCGCGATGTTACTGAGCAAAAAATGGCTGAGAAAGCTTTACAGGAAAGCCGTGAGATGCTCGAAAGGCAAAATGAAGAGTATGCTTCTCTTAATGAGGAATACCTTACAATGAATGAAGAACTCACTAGTATAAATGAAGATCTGAGCACTGCTATTGAAAGGGCAGAAGAAAGCGAAAAACTGAAAACTGCTTTCTTGCAAAATATGTCGCACGAAATCAGAACGCCCTTAAATTCCATTATTGGGTTTTCCGAAATGCTTGGAATGGATTATTTAACCGATGATGACAGAAAAGAATTTACCACGATCATAGTGAACAGCAGTCGACAGTTGCTAGACCTGGTAAATGATATCTTGACCATATCAGCCATTGAAACCCGGCAGGAAATGGCCAATGTTATTCCTGTAAATATCAATGACCTTGTATCTGAACTTCACGGAATATTTCGGTCCAAAGCTAAAGAAAAAGGAGTCTTGCTCAAGCTGAATAAATCTTTAAATAATGGGATGGCGGTATTGCTGACAGATGAATTAAAATTGAGACAGATTCTCATAAATTTGTTGGGTAATGCTTTAAAATTCACCGATGAAGGTTTTGTGGAGTATGGTTACGAATTGAAGGAAGATAGCGAGTTCGTTTTTTATGTGAAAGACACGGGGGTAGGGATTCCTCTTAAGATGCAGGATCGCATTTTCGATCGCTTTATGCAGGCCGATAACAACATTAAAGGCCATTTTGGCGGCACCGGATTAGGATTGGCTATTTGTAAAGGTCATGTGGAGATGCTGGGCGGGAAAATATGGTTAGAGTCCACTCCGGGTGTGGGATCTGTATTTTATTTCACGCTTCCGGTTTTGAGAGATGGTGACAATTAAATTCATGCAAATGCTGTGCTGAAATATTATTGTAAATCAATAGATCCTTAGTTCCGAAGCTTCCGGTATAGATTTAAGTAGGAGCTGCTGAAAAAGTCAAAAGGACAGAATTTGCAAGCCGCCCAAACGAAATAGTATTGAAATACTTCGAGATTGTGACGGTGAAGTAAATTTTGTTCTTTTGATTAGCCATTTTCATAAATTCAAGTGCAAAGAAATTGGAGTAATTGTGAAATAACCTTAGGCTTAAGTCCTTGTTGAGATGATTTAAAGTTTTAATAGTTAATAAAATATGCGTTTCCCAGCGCTTTGCGCCAAGCTAAGCCCGTGAAGAGAGAATTAGCATATAGTTCTTTGAAACTTTTCATCCGGAACCAGTAGGTAATCAATCCTATCCGGGAAAGTTTAACCGACACCCGGAACTGAGTGTTGCGTAGTTAGCAGAAATGTTGGCACGAAGCGTACACCGGGAATGCAAAAGCCGTTTAGTTAAAGCCTCGAAAAAAAACCGAATGCAAGGGTTTTCACATTAGCGCTTGTGGGAACAGTAGCGCAGTAATCGTCATGGTAAGGGAACTGTGCCCGACCGGGGTCGTTGAGCATGGCAAATGCATATATTTATCTGTATTATGTGTTGGATGAATGGTTTTCAGAAGTTATCCAACCCAGATTGAAGGGCAGGAGTTTTATAGTTCGTTATGCCGATGACTTTGTTCTCGGGTTTGAAAGAGTAGAAGATGAAACTCGTGTAATGGAAGTACTTTTCAAACGATCTGAGAAATATTTTCTTCAATTACATCCGGGAGAGACCCGGATGGTAAATCTGAACGAACCAGACCGGGGAAACAGGAGTTTCGATTTTCTGGGATTTACCCACTATATGGGTAAAAGCAGAAAGGGAAAACCCATACTCAAACGCAAAACGAGCAAAAAGAAATACTCGGAGGCTCTAAACAAAACGGGAGAATGGTTGAAGTGAAACAGGCACAATAGAATTAGGGATAATATCCGGGATTTGAATGTCAAACTTCGTGGATACTACAATTATTATGGCATAACTTTCAATTCCCGAAGACTGGCCGGTTATTACCACCAGATAAGACGTTTGTTGCTTAAATGGCTGAACAGACGAGGGGGGAAGCCAACATGGCAATGGGAGCGGTTCACCAAACTGGTGATCCAATGGTGTCCATTGTTAAAACCCAGGATATATCATTCTTATCTTTTAGCGAAACCAAGTTGAGAGGAACCGTATGCGGGAAATCCGCTCGTACGGATCTGTGGGGGAGCGGCAAAGTAATGAGCCGCTCTACCCGGACCCTTAGTAATCAACAGACCGGGTGCTGAGAGGCAGTGGAAAAGAATTGACAGGATGGCGGTATTCAACACTTTGGGGAGAGTTTGCCGGATAAGCATACATCCATCGCATATGAATTAATGGCCCGGCTGGTATTAATAAGACCAGGCCATTGTATTTAAATGAACCGTTGATTTTGTTAAGCACTCTTAGTTTTCTTCCTTTTCAGTGTCGTTCTCGTTTTGGGTTTCCTTAGTTGCTTTTTTGTTTTCAATATTTTCATTTTCGGGCGCTTTGAAAAAGTCCATGAAGCTTCTCAGGCGGTTATTCGATCCTATTTGGAATACATAATTGTCCTGGCCTAAGCCTGTTTTTATTTTTCGTTCATCTATATCCAGCCTCTGGATGGCTTCATTGAAGGAATCTGAAGAGGATAGAATCAACATTTTTCCATTATTGTAACTGTAGAAAAACCAGGTATCAGGATCGGCCTGGATATGTATTTCAAAGGAGTTTCCACCCCGGCTTCTGGAAATAAGTGCCTTAACATCAACTTCGCGGGCAACCGAGAGGTTGTGAATCCATCCCAGGTTGGCTTTTCCATCTGCAACATACGATCTTGACGGTGTATCCCATCTGAAATCAATGTTTGTAAAGCCAAGTGTGTATTGTAATTCAGGGGGTAACACCTCTATAATATCTGTGGTAGGCTGAATCAGATCCGCCACTTTTTTCGCTGTTTTCGAAGTGGTCCATTCTCTGAGCCGTTTTTCTGTAATTTCTTTTTTATCGTTGGCATCAGGAGCTTTTGATGCTCGAATGATGTTGGCCATGGAGGTCAAACTCGCAGGATCAAGCATAAAATCGGCTCCCAAAAGGGCATTTATATCTATTTCGTTTTCAGCTTTCAGGTGCGATATTTTTCCTGATGCATGAAGCTTAACCTGTTCAAGATCTATTCCCAGGTTTAATTCACCCTCGCCCGTTACGGCACATTCCTTTTCCAGGTATCGGATAATATTGCCTGACGAATCAGGTTGAGCTAACTTTCGTGGCTCAGCAATTTCAAAACTGCTGATTCCTTTGTTATATCTTAGAAAGCCGTCGGCACGAACAATCGGTGTATTATTGATTCTTCTGTTTTTTTCAAGAAAAGCACTGTAAATATGTGTCGAATCAAGATTGAGGAAAACATCATGGCTTAAATCCTCAAGTTCCATGTTTACTGTTTTCTCATCAATCGGTATTCGGATGCTGTCAGGATCTATTTTTGAGGTGAACCTGACATAATCCTGCGGGCCCTTTTGTGAGCAACGGTGTAATAATTGGGTTCCGCCATCGAAAGTGAGTAAGGGCTCCCCGGTTTTTAGGGCAACATCACCCTGGAAGGCAAAATGTTCATCAAATGTAAAAAGCTTGTCTTCCGGGATGGTCCCTTCTGCCTCTGTTTGGACTTCATCATTTACCGAAATATTATGGAAATCCAACGTAAATTCTTTATCATCCCCATTGATGAAGTCATATTCACCATAGCCATTATACATATGCTTACCTTCAATGGCAATATGTGCATTTTTAAATTTATGTTTTGAATCTTTTAGAACGACAAAGGTAGAGTCCAATGGATCCATTTTTGCGTCCTGGTGGATTTTTACAATTCCATCATTCAAAATAATATCAGCATCGGCTACTTGAATGTTGTAAACCTCGCTTGCTTCAATTGTCCGGGTTTCAATATCATAAACAGCAAGTGGAGCCCTGAAGTCTAAGGAGTCTTGTTTTCGATGGGTAGATACGAAACGGTTTCCCTCTGATCCACTGGCCCCCATATAAATATCGTTCATGTCCATATCCCACGAAAATTCACTGATATAAGCGATGTAGCGATTTTCAGTAAATTCTACCTTATTACCCATATCCCGCGATTGGAAGCGTCCCTGGCGCTCTTCAAAGTCCAGATCTGCTATCAGATTGTTTGTTTTAAATGAGACACCCTCCATCTCTTCATCACCGATCAGATTAAAATCAGCACTGTCAGTCATTAGGCCGTGATGTGTTAAATCCATTTTTTTTGAGACCAGGTTGGCACTTGGCATGAAGAGTTTTCCATGGGCTACCAACCCATTGGGAGCAAGGGTAAGCCCTCCTTTTAGGGAGGTTTCTTCTTTGAAAATGTGCATCTCCTGAGAGGTGGTTTGCGCTAAAAGCTCTTCCTGGTTGGGGAAATAATTTATTTGGACGTTTTCTCCCTGAACATCGGGATATTCAACCCCTGTTGTTTGAGGTTCAATGTTAAAAGTGTGGGCCTCTCCTTTGGTTTCATCCGGCAAAAAGGTAAATTCTTCTGATTCTGCTGAACTGGTCAGATAATCCAATCGTCCGTTTCCTTTTAGGCCCTCATTGCTCAAATCAATTTCATTGGTGAATCTGGCTCTTTCTTTATATATGGGATAGCCATCAGAAGGAGTGGTTTTTATAAATCCTAATGAATAGTCGTTACGCACAACAAGTTGGTCTTCAATTTCCGGGAAAATATTTGAAACCAACTTCCCGTCAAATACAATGTTGCTTAAGTTTAAATTATTAATACTATCTATTTCAAAAGGATTTAGTTCAAAATAGAAGTTTTCTGAATCGTATGCGCCATCCTGAATGTCTCCCCGGTCGTAGTATACAAAGGAATTTCGATCGCTTACCAAAACCGGGAAACGGGGGAAATCAAGAATTCCCGATTTATTATTGGCTGTGTCAATCTGGAGGTAGCCCGACAATCCTGCCACTGTATTGTCAATGGTTCGCAATAACGGACGACCGTAATTATCCGTTCGGTCTGATTCAACACTCATACGCATTGAATCGATCGTTTGCATGTCTATTCTGAAATCGTCGTAGGAAAAGAAGAATCCATCTCCGAACAATTCAATCATACCTGCGAGAATATGACCGTTGAAGCTGAAATTTCTGTTATTCTTTAGAGTTACCTCTTTATTCTCAGGTAAAAATACGACATTTTGGTGGTCACTGATGGATATGTTTTCAACTCCATTAAGGGCCAGATCATAGTTTTTAAGGTCAAATATGGCATTGGGTTCATTCTCGGGGGTTGTAGATTTAAAACGAATGACATCATAATCCTTTTTACCCATCCTGAATTTGATGTAATCCATCAGTCTTTCCTGGATTTTTACGGTATCCGTATTTACATTGAAGTCCACAAAACCTGAAAAGGATAGTTTTAATATTTGTTGTCTGACCTGGCTCTCAGGCCTGTTTAAAAAGCGTGCATAGTCTTTGGCCGTGAAAGGTTTTTTTTTGTTTTGGTAATAACAATTTCGCAAACCAAAAAGAGGGTGGATGGCATCCATCCCCTGTAGGTAATTGAAAAATGACTCGCGGTAAAAACTCAAAGATTCGAAAAAGGAGTGGTTTCGGGAAGCTCCGTCGAGCATTCGCAACTCCATGTAGTGATTATTCAAATTCCAATGAATAATTTCCGAATCGATGCTCACATTATGGTAGGTATCGAAGAACGGACTCTGGGATATGCCTTCTCCACTTCGGATGAGATAAAGATCATTGGAAGGTGCCATGTATTTGAATTCCAGACCGGGATGGTGTATGGTGCCGGTGTCCAGATGCATCGTGACTTCGGTGTTCTTACTTAGAATTTCGTCTTCGCGTAAAGCAAAGAACAGGGATTTTGCAGAGATGAAAAGGGTGTCATTTCTAAAGATGCTGATGGTAGCAGGATTTTTATCGGTTCCCGAACCCAGAAATTTTGCTCCATGCTGGGAAAAGCCTCCCTTGTAATTCATGTTGGGATGTATATTGTCTATTCGAAAAACCTGCTCGTATGATTCGAACTTAGGATATGTACTTGATGAAGGGGAGTTTATGGACATCACCTTATGTGTGAGGTTTCCTTTGAGGGGGCTGTTGAAATAGAATCGATTGTAAAATGTGACGTTTTTAACAACAAAATCGGAGTCATCCATGTCAACGGTGTAGGCATCGAAATCTGCATATACTTTATTGGAGGCATAGCCACTTCGTTCCCAGGTTACCCGCCCTTCGATGCCTTCCCAGAGTCCGGAAACCACATCCATTTTGCCACGTGTGTTGTATATCGAAATGCTGTCGTTTCTTGAATGACAAACAAGGGTCGTACTTGGGAGGGAGAGTTTTAAACTGTCGTTTTCAAAAATAAACTGGTATTCAGGTGTACGGGAAAACCAAGCCACACCGGGTGAACTAAATATTCTCTGTTCAATTAATATTCCTTGTGTGGTATCTAGAATTTTGTTGAAATGGCGGACAGCGAATTTTTGCTTTTCAAAAAAAGATTTGGTGGCCTTTACCCAGATTGAAAAGTTTTTATTGAGCTGATCGTTTTGAACAAAAGATTGAACTGTAGTAAGGAATAAATGGTAATCCGGAAAAGCTCTTGCATTTTTATCATACAGCAAGTCGGATATTTCGATAATCGCTGTTTTGGCCTCGTCGGGAGTGGAAGGAGAGAGCCAGAACTCCTCAAAACCGTCAAGATAATCCTTCGCCTTTTTTCTTTCAGAGGAGGCTTTAAAAATGTCTTCTATTTTTTCCAAAAAAGCTGCTTCACCAGTGGATGTAAAGAATTTTTCCTGAGCCTTCATTTGGCCAAAAAGCATGGAAATGATTATCAGGATAAAGACTTTAAAACTCAGGCTTTGAGAGAATACGGATTTATTACTCTGAAATATAGATGAATTGGCCCTACTCATTTATCTGGCTTTGAGAAATTATTTTTTCCTATACGATAGAGCTACCCATTTGTTCTGTTCTTTGACAGAAAGATGTTCCCAATTAAGCGAAAGGGCTTTTTTATTTATTTTATCAAAATCTTCTTCGTAAAAACCGCTCATTATTATTGTAGCTCCTTTTTTGGCAACTTCATTGTAACGTGGCATGTCTTCCAACAGGATATTTCGATTGATATTGGCCAGGATGGTATCAAATTCCGGCATCTCTCGTAGTAAAGAGGCGTCACCAAGCTTTATGTCCATATTATTGATGTGATTGAGCTGAAGGTTTTCTATTGCATTTTCCCTGGCCCATTGGTCTATGTCAATGCCTAAAACCTGTTTGGCGCCTTTCATTGAGGCTAAGATTCCCAATATTCCTGTTCCACATCCCATATCCAGAATTTGCTGACCATCAACTTCTCTTTCAAGGATAAATTGTATCATTAAACTGGTGGTTTCATGATACCCTGTTCCAAATGACATTTTGGGATTGATTAAAATTTCGTATTTCGGAGCCTGGGAGGGCTTTTCATGAAAGGAGGAGCGCACAAGACACTCATTTCCGATAAGAATGGGTTTGAAATAATTTTTTTCCCATTCCTCATTCCAGTTTTTTTCTTCAAGGTCCTCTACGGAAATTTCGGCCGTAAACTCCGGTGAGTTAAGAATTGGAAGATTGTTTTCGTCAAGAGGGCGATATAGATCTTCAAGAATATAGGCCTCAAGGCCTTCTTGCGATTCAAGAAAACTTTCATAGCCCAATTCGGAGAGCAGTGCGATAAAAATTTCTTTGGAGGCTTCAGTCGCAGGTGCGATTTTTATGTTGATCTTTTTGTATGTCATAATAAAAAAAGACCTGCCCAAACATGGGGGCAGGTCGAAAAAATGGTTTCCAATAAATTAAAATGCAGAAATAATACCACGGAAGTCTTCTGCTTTAAGAGAAGCACCACCAATTAAGCCACCATCAACATCTGCGTTTGAAAATAGTTCTTTGGCGTTTCCCGGCTTACAACTACCACCGTAAAGAATGGAAATTTCATCAGCAACATCCTGGCCATATTTATCAGCAAGCACTTTACGAATGAATGCATGCATTTCCTGAGCCTGCTCGGGAGAAGCTGTTTTTCCTGTTCCAATAGCCCATACAGGCTCATATGCCAAAACGATTTTTTTGAAATCATCAGCTGAAAGGTGGAACAAAGCTTCTTCGATTTGAGATTTTACAATCTCAAAATGTTTGTCTGCTTCTCTCTCTTCCAATACTTCACCAATACAGAAAATAGGTGTTAACTCGTTTTTAAGAGCAAGGTCAGTTTTGGTTTTCAGGATTTCATTGGTCTCACCATAATAAGCTCTTCTTTCACTGTGTCCAAGAATAACATAGCGGGCTCCGGTTGATTTAACCATTTCGGCTGATACTTCTCCGGTGTAAGCACCTGATTCCTGGTCGGCACAGTTTTGAGCTGAAACACCAATTAGGTCCTGATCAACAGTCTTGCAAACTTCTGTCAGGTGAATGAAAGGTGTTCCGATCACCACTCTGCAATTTGGCTTTTCGGCCTGCAATGCAGATTGAAGTTCTTTTGCCAATTCTACCCCTTCCTGGAGGTTTTTGTTCATTTTCCAGTTTCCGGCTACAATGTTTTGTCTCATTGGTTTTTGTTTATGGTTTTACGTGATTTTAATATAATCAAAGCAACAAGGACAATCAGAAATAAATGCCCAAGTAATAAATTGCGCGATTTTTTTGCCTGTAGCTGCTTCAAAGTCATACTGAGTGGATGTGTTAACTCTGAAGGGGCCGGCAAATCGTTATAGTGCCATTTCCCGGTTACGGTTCCATTTTGCAACAGCAACAATCCCGGGTTGGACCTGATGATGGTTTTTAGGTTGGTTTCATCTCCCTGCAGAAAGTCAAAATTCGTTTTGAAGGCTTCATTAAAGTTTTGTGCCTCATCCATTGTGGATGCTGTAACAACAAAGAATGGAATATTATCCTCCCCGGCCGTTGCATTCAGCTGAGCCAGTTCAAGTGCCTGTTCTTCTGATATTGCAGATGTTTTAGGGGATACAACCAGCCATAAGGGTTCCTTCATATTCAATAGTTGATCCGTGATGTCTCCTCTCTCCGGATGTTGGAGTACAAAGTCATGGATAGGAGGGGTATATCCCTCACTAATCAACTCGGTTTTGCTGTCAACAAATACCCAGGTGGTGTCTTCGTATGGATAATTGTTTTCGTTAAATTCTTTTTGAACCCCATCTTTTTTAAGTATGAAAGTTGTTTTGTATTGGGGCTGGGGGGCGTCTTCGGGAATAGTCATTCCGGCTGATATGTTGCTGCCAATCGAATATGGACGAAAGTCGAGGAGTGGCAAGTGTTTGAAACTGTAAATTGATATCCCCAAAATATAAACCACCATTAAAAAGGTGAAAACTCGTTGTAACGATAATGAACAGGGGGAATTTAAAGTTTGTTTTGAGAAAAACAGCAGGCTGGCAAATGCAAGAATGACAATGTTTTTCCAAAAAGTTTCCCAGTTTGTAAGTTTTATGGCATCACCAAAACATCCACAATCAGTGACCGGATTAAAAATGGCTAAACCAAGTGTCAGGATGGTGAAGAATAACAGAAAATAAAACGACAGACGAGTGGCAATTTTGGGAAAGATGTTGAATACCAGAAGCACGCCTATGATGAATTCAAGCGATGCAAGAGCAACGCTGGCCGGCATTGTTAAAGACATTAGCCAGTCCATATTAAAGGCCTGAAAGTAATCGTGGAATTTGATGGAACCTCCCACAGGATCAACAGCCTTAACGAATCCTGAAAAAATAAAGGTGGCTCCCACCAGTAACCGACTGATAAATCGTAATAATTTCAACATCATATCAAACGATTTTTGGATAAATTAATTGGCGTTTTCTGTCTTTTCTTCCGGAAACTCTATTTTTATCAGACCAAAAACGGCATAATTAATTATGTCCATGTAGTTGGCATCAATACCTTCCGAAATAATGGTTTTCCCCTGATTGTTTTCTATTTGTTTTGTTCTGTGCAGTTTCATCAGGATAAGATCTGTGAAAGAACTGATGCGCATATTTCGCCAGGCTTCGTCATAATCATGGTTTTTATCGCCCATCAGGTTTTTGGCGGCGTAAATATGTTTGTTGTAAAGTTCGGAAGCTTCCTCGGGCAGCATGGCAGGATGATCGGACGGCCCAAGATCAAGCTGAATAAGCCCCATTGTGGCATAATTAACGATGCCTATAAACTCCGATTTTATATCATCCTCAATTTTGGATGTTCCTTTAGTTTCAATACTCCTGATCCGCTGGGCTTTTATAAATATCTGATCGGTCATGGAACTTGGCCTGAGGATTCGCCAGGCCGTTCCGTAATCTTTCATCTTTTTCTCAAAAATGTCACGGCACAACTTTATGACATGCTCGTATTGTTGGTCTGTTTTTTCCGCCATATTTCAATTTTGAGCCGTAAAATTACAAAAAAGCTATGGAACATGGCACCTATATCTTTTTATATTGAAAACTACCCCTGTTTCAACCTTTGAAAACTCTCTTTTTTTAGCTTTTTTTGTTTGTTGATATTACCACAATAATTCATTTTGCGTGAATTGTAATTAAAAGCTGGAAATGCATGAAGCAGTATGAAGTAAAAAAACGATTTCTGGATAAAGGGTATCAGATTAATTGTCGTGGACGTCTGGTGGATATGAGTGAACCGGTTGTGATGGGGATTGTAAATATAACCCCCGACAGCTTTTACGCAGAGAGTCGTGTGCAGGCTATTGATGCTGTTTTGGACCGGGTTGAAAAAATACAACGAGAAGGTGGTACGATTGTGGATGTGGGCGCCTATTCATCACGTCCCGGTGCAGATCATATTTCTGAAGAGGAGGAGGCGGCCCGTCTCTGGCCTGTTCTTGAAGCTATCAGAAAATCCTGGCCTGACGTTCTTTTGTCCCTCGATACCTTTAGAGGGGCCATTGCCGAAAAAGCAGTTAATGATTACGGGGTTGATATAATAAACGACATTTCGGCCGGAACGCTTGATAACTCCATGTTTGAAACCATTGGAAAATTGAATGTTCCATATATACTCATGCATATTCAAGGAACTCCGGGGAGTATGCAGAAAGATCCTCATTATGTTGATGTTACCGGAGAAGTTATTTTGTATTTAGCCAGAAAAACAGACCGTTTACGTGAGTTGGGAGTGTCGGATATTATTCTGGATCCCGGTTTTGGGTTTGGAAAAACAATTGACCACAATTATCAGCTTCTGCATGATTTAGAGCAGTTCAGAATGTTTGAAGTTCCAATTTTGGTGGGAGTATCCCGTAAATCCATGATTTATAAGTTTCTTGGGGGAGATGCTCATACTGCCTTAAACGGAACATCAGTGCTGAATACGTTGGCATTGAGCACCGGTGCTAATATTTTAAGGGTTCACGATGTTAAAGAAGCCGTAGAATGTGTTAAATTAGTCTCAAAAACATTGAAGTAATATATTCGTTACTTTGTTAAAACAGCAATATGACCTTCCTTGAAATAAGATTTATCGATTTGGTCGATATCTTTTTGGTTGCCTATTTAATGTATCGGCTTTACAAGCTGATCAAAGGAACCGTGGCTTTAAATATTTTCATTGGTATTTTTGCATTTATTGTTTTCTGGCTCCTGATAAAGTCACTTAGCATGGAATTGTCATCCACCATTCTTGACAACTTTGTGAATGTTGGAGTTGTGGCAATAATTGTTGTTTTTCAGCAGGAAATAAGACGCTTTTTATTGCTGTTGGGGGGGCGTTACAATCTTCACAGTAAGTTTTCTTTCGATCGTTTTTTTGAAGGCAAGTCAGCGGGGATGATGAACATTTATATTCGACCTGTGGTTCAAGCCTGCGAAGATTTTGCCAAATCAAAAACAGGTGCCCTGATTGTCATAACAAAAAACTCGGAGTTACTTGATTTTGTGCACACAGGTGAGTTGTTAAATGCGGTGATATCAAGGAGGTTGATTGAATCTGTCTTCTTTAAAAACAGTCCGTTGCACGACGGCGCACTCATTATTAATCGCAACAAAATAAAAGCTGCAGGTTGTATTTTGCCCGTTTCGCAAAACATGGAACTTCCCAAGCGTTTTGGCCTCCGGCACCGTGCAGGGATGGGGATTACCGAGTCGACAGATGCTGTAGCTATAGTTGTTTCCGAGGAGCGCGGGCGCATAAGCTTCTTTCAGAACGGTCGGGGAGAATATAATATTTCAATAAACGAGCTTGAGAAAAGACTGGAAGAAGCTGGATTAACTAATTAAAATTTCTTACTTTTTGGCATGAGGTTAATTTCTTGTTTTATTGTACTTTGCTGTAACAATAGATCGTCAGACTTTTAAAATACCAGCCTGACGGCAGTCAGGTAAGATTTAAGATAAACTAAATTATGCTGATAATCCGATCTTTATTGCAAATACGCCTTTGACTGCAGGTAATCGAAAATTAGTGTTTTACAATCGTTTAAAGGAATATTGTTTTTATACAGGTGTTTTATCTTCTTGTTGTGTTTTAGCTTAACGTTGAAAATCTAATCATCTGATTTATGATTGATTCTTTAATAACAGAAATGCCCGGGTATAGCGAAGGCTGGCTTTTAGCCCTGAGTGGTTGGCAATATTTTCAGCTGGGCCTTATTGTAGTGATTTTTATTGTGGGCTGGTACTTTTCTCGTCCGGGGCAGATAAAAAAAGAAATAACCGACTTTCGAAGGATTTTCTTAATTACTGCATTTTGGGTTTTCCGCGGGATATTTCTGGTTGGACTGGCTTTGTGGGTTTTAGGCGTTTTGGGATTAAACGTGAGTGAATTCTTTGGAACTCCTGTTGTTACTATCGCTCAGGAAGTTCCCATATCACCATTCTTTCTACTGACTCTGGTTGTTGGTGTTTACCTCCTTTTTATTTTTAACAGACTCATTAAGAGGTTGGTGATTAAAGCGGCTGAAAAGTGGCGCTTTGATCGGAATATAGGAAGGCAGTTGCGTAGGTTTGCCATGCTGCTTTTGTTTATTGTTTTGGGAAATGTATGGTTAAAGCTGGCTGGCTCCTTTATGTTGAATATTTTTAACGATCAGCTTTTTTCAGTCAATGATGTGGCCATCACACCTGGTATTCTTGTTTATACTCTTCTTATCTTATACGGTGTTGCCCTTGGAATCCGGCTTATTGAGGTTATTTATACCCGTCATATCCTTTCCAAAGGATTGAATATGGGACAATCTAAAACGGTTTTTCAGCTCTTGAAATATGCATTGTGGGTTGTGGCTATTATTTTACTGCTTGATTCCATCGGCCTTAACATTACAGTCCTGGTTGCCAGTTCCGCCGCGTTGTTGGTCGGGTTGGGATTTGGTATTCAGGGCTTGTTTAATGATTACATTTCCGGGTTAGTTATTCTTTTTGAGGGGCTTATAAAGGTTGGAGACGTAGTGGAAATTGAGTCTGAACTGGTGGGGCGGGTCATGGATGTTGGTTTGCGTACATCAAAAATTCTGACACGTGATAATATAATAATGGTTGTTCCCAATCATAATTTTGTAAGCGACAATGTAATTAACTGGAGCTACAATGAGCGCCGCACGAGGTTTTATGTCGACGTTGGAGTCGCTTATGGGTCAGACGTTAGGTTGGTGGAAAAATTATTAATAGAAAGTGCCATTGAGCAACGAGAGGTAATTGAAAATCCACGGCCTTTTGTGTTATTCAGAGATTTTGGCAATTCATCCCTCGACTTTAGGGTTTACTTTTGGGTTGAGGAAGTTTTTTATGTGGAGATACTTAAAAGTAAAATACGATTCTCCATCGATGATAAATTCAGGCAAAATGGTGTTCAGATTCCTTTCCCTCAGCGAGATCTCCATTTGAAGAGCGGTTGGGAGAAATTAGATCGAAAGGAATAATGAGATGTGTTCATTGTGTTTAAAGCCGAGCCTTTATTTGGTTTTTATTGTTCTTTTGGCGAAGAATGTCTTTTGAGGTTTATTGCCAAACATATTGGACAAAAGCGGAAATAAGTATTATATAGGATTTGATTTGGAATTAGCTTCAAAAGAAAATTAGATATTATTATGAATATAGCTATAAGTGGAATTACCGGTCTGGTAGGAAGTGCACTCTCAGATAGATTGCTAAACAACGGACACTCTGTAGTTGGTCTTGTTCGAGGTGATTTTGAAAAAGGATCTACTCATTTGGCTAGCAAGCTTGAAGACGTGGAGGCTGTAGTTCATTTGGCCGGGGCTCCTATATTAAAGCGTTGGACCAAAAAGTGGAAGAATGTTATACTGACGAGTCGAACGCACACCACCGAAGCACTTGTTACAACAATAAATAGCATGTCCAAACCTCCTTCGGTTTTTATTTCCGCTTCAGCTGTTGGGATTTATGATACTTTTGAAGTGCACGATGAATATTCGACAGAGTATGCTGACGATTTTTTGGGGCAGGTTTGCACTGCCTGGGAGGCGGAAGCTGTAAAAACAAATTCAGATAAAACCCGTCTTGCAATAGCCCGCCTGGGGGTGGTACTTTCAAAACAGGGAGGGGCTTTAAAGCAGATGTTGTTGCCTTTTAGGGCTGGTGTTGGAGGGCGAATTGGGGATGGCCTGCAACCGATGCCCTATATTCATATAAACGACCTTACCAGAGGTTTGGAGTGGATTATTAATCATAATGAATTAAAAGGCATATTTAATCTTGTCGCTCCACAAATGATTTCCAATTCCGAGTTTACTCAGGCTTTGAGTGCAATATTGAATCGGCCTGCCCTGATTCCGGTTCCGGAATTTGCCCTTAAAATCCTATTTGGACAAGCTGCAAAGGTTCTTTCTGAAGGGCAAAAAGTCATCCCGTGCCGCCTTCCTGAAGCCGGGTTTGAGTATGAATTCCCTGATATTCGATTAGCCCTTGCCGATATTGTTAAATAGCCTGACTCATTAAGGGGTTTCACTTTTGATTTGTGGACCTGCTTTAATAAGTGCTTTGCCTTCTGGTGTATCGGTGTATTTTGCAAAGTTTTCGATAAACTTTTCTGCCAGCTTTAGAGCACTTTCTTCCCATTTATCAGGACGTGAATGCGAATTACGGGGGTCTAATATTTCGGGTGCTACATTTTTTAAGGAAGTGGGGGTTTTCAAATTAAATACAGGTACCTCAATGGTTTCAGATTCTTCGATAGAACCGTCTAAAATGTTGTTAATTATGGCTCTTGTGTCTTTTAATGAAATCCTTTTTCCCCTTCCATTCCATCCTGTATTAACAAGGTAGGCTTTGGCACCCGATGCTTTCATTTTATTAAGAAGTTCTTCTGCATATTTAGTGGGGTGTAATGATAAAAATGCCTCCCCAAACCCGGCGGAAAAGGTTGGTGCAGGATCTGTAATACCACGCTCAGTTCCGGCCAGTTTTGCTGTAAATCCCGATAAGAAATGATACTTGGTTTGTTCTTCGTTAAGCTTGGAAACAGGGGGCATTACTCCAAAGGCATCTGCTGTAAGAAAAATGACTGTTTTAGCATGGCCGGCTTTTGAAACAGGTTTTACAATGTTTTTTATGTGATAAATGGGATAAGAAACCCTTGTATTTTCAGTTTTTGAGGCATCCGAGAAATCTATCTTACCATTATTCTCAACCACAACATTTTCCAAAAGGGCATCTCTTTTTATGGCATTGTAGATGTCTGGTTCTGAGTCCTTATTTAGATTGATGGTCTTGGCATAACATCCACCTTCAAAGTTAAAAACGCCATCATCGTCCCATCCATGTTCGTCGTCACCGATAAGGGCCCGGTGAGGATCTGTGGATAAAGTGGTTTTACCCGTTCCCGAAAGGCCAAAAAAAATGGCTGTATCTCCATTCTTTCCGGCATTTGCAGAGCAATGCATTGATGAAATACCCCGTAATGGAAGAAAATAGTTCATTATTGCAAATATGCCTTTTTTCATTTCTCCTCCATACCAGGAACCACCAAGCAGGTGCATCTTTTCGGTAAGATTAAAAACAGTGTAGACTTCGGAGTTTAACCCTTGTTCTTTCCAGTTTGGGTTGGTGGCTTTTGAAGCATTCATGGATACAAAATCAGGTTCGCCAAAGTTTTCTAACTCTTCTTCGGTTGGCCGAATAAACATATTTTTTACAAAATGTGCCTGCCAGGCCACCTCTGTGATGAAACGTACTTTTAAACGACTGTCGCAGTTAGCCCCGCAAAAAGTATCCATTACAAATAGCCGCTTGCCTGAAAGATGTTTGGAAGTAAGTTCTTTCAACTCATTCCAGACTTCCTCCGTAATGGGTTTATTGTCGTTGGGTGATTGTTCCGATGTCCACCAAATGGTATTTTCGGTGGTTTTATCTTTTACAATGAATTTATCTTCTGGAGATCTTCCGGTGAAAATCCCTGTATCGACTGCTACTGCATCTAATTCTGTTAGGATGCCTTTTTCGAGGCCTTTATTATCGGGGTGAGTTTCTTCAAAGAATAAAATCTCGAATGAAGGGTTGTGTAAAATCTCATGAACATTGTTGATCCCATATTTGGATAAATCTGTTTTTTGCATATTTTTTTGGTTGAAAGATTTAATACCCTGTTTGTTGATGCCGATAAGATGGTTTTGTGGAATAATAACAAAAAAGATCAAGAAAGGTTAAATCATTGATTTGTCGGGTTTGATATTTGATAATTAGTGTGTAAGGTGGGGTGTTGTTAATTGTATGCTTTGACTTTGAATTTAAAGTCATTTCTTTTGATTTTTGATGATTTATTTTTAAACAGCGGTTTTTACTTGCATTTTCGGAAAGTGAAAAATGTTATTTTTTCGTGTTTTTTATAAAAAGTCAGTATGCATATTTATGTAGAAGAAACCGTGCAGATTAAACGAATAGGTCTCTTTTCTTTTGATTAGCTATTTTCATAAAATAAAGTGCAAAGATATCCGGGTATGATGTGAAACAGCCTTGCACTTAAAGGTTTATTTTCATGGTTTAATTATTTAATAGTTAGTCAGTAGATCGTTAGATTTTTAGATACAAGATTTAAGACGAACCATATAATACTAATAAACAGGGCTTTAAAGCAATCATGAGCATGATTTCAAAAACTTGATTTATAGCCTCTTACAATCCCGACCCATCGGGATGACGGAGTGTTGTTAGTAATATATGCGTTTTTTTAGCGCTCCCTAAATAATCTTTTTGGGTTTGGCCGAAGACAAAAGAATTGCTTTTTTCATCCAGGCAGATGCATACCAGTTGGGCTGAAAACACAAAAGCCGTCTTAAAGACGGCCTTTGCGAGAGGGAATTATTTTTAGTTTTCCGGAAATAATATCCGGGATAGAGTTATTGGAATGGATTATGATCTGGGATGATATTGTATGATAGTATTCTTTAAGTATTCTTTATCGAGGTGTGTATAAATCTCAGTTGTAATTATAGATTCGTGTCCAAGCATCTCCTGCACAGCTCTGAGGTTAGCTCCACCATCGATCAAGTGAGTGGCAAATGAATGCCGGAAGGTATGAGGGCTAATATTCTTTTCCAGTCCAAGTTTTTTAGTAATGTTTTTGATGATGGTAAAAATCATTACTCTGGATAATTTTTTACCACGTCGGTTGAGGAACAGGATATCCTCATGTTCTGGATGAATTCTCAGATTGCGCCTGTATTCACTCAGATAAAGATTGATCTCTTTAATGGCTTTTGTACTGATTGGTACCAATCGTTCTTTACTGCCTTTGCCCTCAATTTTTACAAACCCTGATTCAAAGAAAAGGTTTGAAATTTTAAGATCGATTAATTCTGAAACTCTTAATCCACAGCTATAAAGCGTTTCCAAAATTGCTTTGTTGCGCTGTCCTTCCGGTTTTTTTGTGTCGACAGCATTAATAATGGTGTCAATTTCTTCAACTGAAAGTATTTCAGGTAGTTTGCGGCCTACTTTCGGGGTTTCCAGCAATGCTGTCGGATCCCGGTCCACTTTTTCTTCAATTAGCAGGTACTTATAGAATGACTTTATGCCACTTATTATTCTTGCCTGAGTTCTTGGGCTAATACCTTTGTCATTAACCCATTGAATCATTTCTTTTAAATGATCCAACTTAACTTTTTCCGGACCTACATCATAGCCATTGTCTTTTAAAAACTGAACCAACTTGACAAGATCTGTGATATAAGCATGAATCGAATTATCAGAAAGTCCTTTCTCGACCTTTAGATAGTTCTTAAATCCCTCAATTTCTTGTTCCCAATTCATGATAAAATGGTTTTTAATTAATTGGTATACAGAGGATTTTTAGTGAATCGAAATCCCTGTTTTGGTAACTCTTGGTTAAAGTTGCAAAAAATTTTTATGTAAATGCAAGTATTTTCTTAAATATTTTGCCTTTTATAATGGAATTGTAATATATTGTTAGAACATGTAAGATTACGTTTTGTTCTACTCTTTTTTAATGATTTATTTACAGTAGTTTAAGAAACAAACACACGGTGCCTTTTTTTATTTTGTATTGTTGTCTTATTTTTGCACCGGTTTTAATCGCAGGTATTTATGAAAATTCTCATTATCAATGGACCAAACCTCAATTTATTGGGGGTTCGTGAGCCGGAAACCTATGGTAGTCAGTCGTTTGATGATTATCTCAATGTTTTGCAGGAAAAATTTTCTCTCGTGGAAATTGATTACTTCCAGTCAAATTCGGAGGGGGATTTGATTGACAAGATTCACGAAGTTGGTTTCTCAGATTACGGAATTGTTTTAAATGCAGGTGCTTTCACTCACACCTCACTGGCTTTGTCTGATGCTATTTCAGCAGTAAAGGTTCCTGTGGTTGAAGTGCATATTTCAAATGTTTTCAAGCGAGAACCAATAAGGCACCATTCCTTTTTAAGTCCTGTTTGTGCAGGTGTCATTTGCGGATTTGGACTGGATTCCTATCGACTTGGGATTGAAGCGTTGTTGAACAATAAGAAAGTTAACAATAAATAATTATATATCTGAAAATTAAGAAATAATGAAGAAGTTCACCAAAATTGTGGCAACAGTTTCGGACCAAAGGTGTGAAGTTGATTTTGTCAGAGGTCTTTTTGAAGCAGGAATGAATGTAGCTCGATGTAATACAGCTCATTTGGATTTTGAGGGTATCAACAGAATTGTTACCAATGTTCGAGCAGTTTCTGATGAGATTGCTATTTTGATCGATACCAAAGGCCCGGAAGTTCGGACAACTGTTGCAGACGCGGATATTGAGCTTAAAACCGGCTCAGAGCTTATGTTGGTTGGTGATCCCGATCATAAGAGTACTGCGGATAAGATTTGTGTTTCTTATCCTCATTTAGCCAACGATGTTTCTGTTGGAAGCCACATCCTCATCGATGATGGCGAGATTGACCTTGAAGTAATTGAAAAAACTGACCAGGGTTTGCGATGCAAAGTAATGAATGATGGTGTTTTGGGAAGCCGCAAGAGTGTTAACGTTCCCGGTGTTCGTATTAACCTTCCTTCTCTTACACAAAGAGATAAAGGGTTTATTAAGTATGCCATTGAAAATGAGGTTGATTTCATCGCCCACTCTTTTGTTCGTAATAAGGAAGATGTTCTCGAAATACAGAAAATCCTTGATGAACAGGACAGCCCTGTAAAGATCATTGCAAAGATTGAAAACCAAGAGGGAGTTGAGAATATTGATGAAATTCTTGAGCATGTTCACGGAGTAATGGTTGCACGAGGAGATCTTGGAATTGAAATTCCACAGGAAAAAATACCCGGACTGCAGCGTAAACTGATTCGTAAATGTGTTGAGGCCAAAAAACCGGTTATTGTTGCTACTCAGATGTTGCATTCAATGATCAAAAATCCTCGTCCAACGCGAGCAGAGGTTACCGATGTTGCGAATGCCATTTATTACCGTACAGATGCCATCATGCTGAGTGGTGAAACAGCTTATGGTGCCTACCCGGTAGAGTCGGTTATGACAATGTCCAGTATTGCCCGTGAGGTTGAAGCTGCAAAAGATAGTCGAAATGATATTCCGGTAGACGAGGTGAAGCAGGATATTACTGCTTATTTGGCCGATACTGCTGTTAAAGCTTCAAAAGAGCTGGATATTAAAACGGTTCTGACAGATAGTTTAACAGGAAAAACAGCCAGATATCTTTCTGCTTTCCGTGGCCACAACCCGGTAGTTGCTCTTTGTTACAATAAGAGAGTGGGCCGTGAGTTAGCATTGTCTTATGGTGTATTTCCTGAATTAACTGAACCCGGAAGCTCTAAAGGAGAAATTTTGAAAAATACTTTGACCCGGATGAAAGATGCAGGTGTTATCAATAATGATCACCTCGTAGCTTATTTGGGCGGAAGCTTCGGTATTGGAGGTGGAACTACCTATCTTGAAATTATGACGGTTGAAGGCCTCTTAAAAAAGAAAAGTCGCTTTGTTGAGAGCGATGACTAGTGTCAAGTCTAGTGTAGAATGCCGGGTAAGCCTCCGCTATTTTTTACCTTGTGCAAAACAACAGAAAAGTAAGCATAGCCGTAGCTTCGTGAGTCTTTTTTTAGAAGCACAAGGTAGAAAGAGCAAGGCTTGGGCCGTCAGACTATGCTTGACTTGACACTAGTGATGTGATAATTTTGGAAGCCCTGCCGCATTAAGGGGAGCAACCCTGCATATGCTTAAAAGGACTTATTGAAAAAAAACACTTTTTTCCAAAATAATTTTTATTTAGTCAACCGCCAATTTTTCAGTTAGTTAAATTGGCGGTTGTTTTTTTAAGAGAAAAATAAAGAAAAAAAAGACAATTTTAAAGGCGATTCCTATTGCAGGATTAAAAAGAACCTCTATCTTTGCAACGCTTTAAAACAAAAGGCACACACAATTTCTGGTCTGGTAGTTCAGTTGGTTAGAATGCCGGCCTGTCACGCCGGAGGTCGCGGGTTCGAGTCCCGTCCAGACCGCCACCAGAAAAAGACATTTACTACCTAATTTGGTCTGGTAGTTCAGTTGGTTAGAATGCCGGCCTGTCACGCCGGAGGTCGCGGGTTCGAGTCCCGTCCAGACCGCAAAAAAGGTTACTGATTATTTTCGGTAACCTTTTTTGTTTTTATAATCTTTAAGCTACTATAATTGGGGTCCACAGAATCATTTAATATTGTTGTGGACTAAGCATAAATTTTAGCCAATCTAAAAAGGAAGAATTTTTTATGGATGCCTGAAAAAGGAAAAATTAACTTTTCCATAATGCCTGACCTGCCAAAAGAATTCGCAATCTTCGAAGTTCTGATCCGGTCCATGTTCAAGAATGAAAATTCCCTTATTTTGCAAGCATCCGGAATTCATGACAGCCTGAGGGATTTCTTTTATTTGGGGTAAGTCAAAAGGTGGATCAGCAAAGATCAGGGTATATTGCCCGGTGTCTCTCAAAAGGTGCTTAAATGCATCTGCTTTTTTTATTTTGATGGCTTTATCCAGTCCAAGCTCTTTTGCTGTGCTTATGATGAATTTAAAATGGGAAAAGTTTTTCTCAACAGAAGTGATGGCTTTGCATCCTCGTGAAGCAAATTCATACGACATGGCACCAGTACCACTGAACAGGTCCAGTACTGTTTGCTCCTCAAAATCAATTATGTTATTCAGAATATTAAACAGGCTCTCCCTGGCCTGATCCGTGGTGGGGCGTGCTTTAAAAGAGGAGGGGGGGGAGAATCTTCTGCCTTTCAGGTTGCCACTAACTATACGCATGAGGCCATACTTAACAGGTTATGAAACTTGTGCCCGGATACTTCTTTAAAAAGGTAGCTGTATTGAAAACCGCCTGGAAGACCTGGTTGTTTGACGTGCTTTATGTATTTGCCCAGCGTTTGTTTTATTTTGTTGAAATCCGGATGAGAACCAATTAGTTGGACTTCAATGCCGGAGGGTGAGAGCTGCAGTTGTTCAAAAACAAAAAGGGTGTAATAAATTAGATCTTCTTCACTGCTAATTTCAAAAGAATTACAAAGCTTCAGATTGTTTTTCTCCAATACTACCAGGTCAAAATACTTCTTCTGCAGGTTTATTATTGCCTGGTTGCGTCCTGCTCCGGGCCTGCTGACAGCAAGACGGGTTTCGGCCATTGGTACGTACTGGTGAAAAAATCGTGGATCCGGGAATTGTCTTCTAAAGAGATCAACCATTTCCTTTGGGGCGGCAAAAATATTCCAGGCGTCTGCCATTTTCATTATGGAATGAACGATCTTTTGCTCAGGGGGCAGCTGATGGGTGAATGAAAGCCATTTTCCGGCCTCTTTTTCCTCGAATAATCCCGATGGCACCAAAGTGGAATAAGGGGAAGGCAGCAAAACAAAAACCTTTTTATACGGAAGGTTTAGTAATTCATTCTGCTCAAATATTTTTTCTGCCAGTACAGGAAGTTCATCGGAGTTTACTTTCCCAAATGAAAAATATTTAAACTGAATGTATTTATTTCTGACAGGATCAAGTGTAGAAAAAGAAAATCCATCCAGATTAACCTGGATGGATAAAAAATATGACGATGTGATGTTCGTATCGTATGTTTCGTCAACTAACCGAAGGTCGGGAACCATATAATAATGATTGAGTTGTTTTATTCCCAGTTACCAGCACTGTTGTTTGCCTCGGTCAAAGAACCAACTTTAAGACCTGGGTATCTTTCGTAAGCTAAATCTTCATCATTAAGGTTGATGATTTGTTGTTCATCAAGTCCTTTAAGGTAAACGTTGTTGTGAACTTTGGCTTCAAAGATAGGAACTTCCACGCCTGATGCTGTTTCAATGGTAGTAGCATCCATTTCAAATTCCTTGTCGTTGGTAAAAGGCACATAGCGCAACGAATCTACGATGTAGTTTTTGCCAAAAAGAGAATCTTTAACAGAAACAAGGGTGGTGTCCCTTTGGATAATTCCCAACTTAAGGGCCTTCAATTCGGTCATCCCTTCCTCAAGCATACTGTCAGTCAAGCGTCCTTCCATTCTGACAAGACTAAGTGAGTCATTTTTGATGAAATTGATCAGGGTGTCAAAGCTGCCTGTAAACTCTTGGTTGATTGATTTGTAGGCTCTTTGTGCTTCACGTATGCCCTCCAGTCGCTCAATAACTTTTTCTTTTCTTTCTTTGTGTGCTTTGTTGAAGCGTACCGGCTTTTGAATGCTTTCTACACACAAATACCCTAAAGCAAGGATGGCAACGGTCAGAATAATCTGGATTGCTGTTTTCATTATTTTTCGGATTTTTGTTTTTGTTTGAAAGCACAAATTTATAAAAAATTTCAAACCTTCATTTCTTTATCTAAAATAATTCATAAATCTTTGCCTGAGTTTTGCCTGAGTTTTTAGGTCGTGCTTTTTACGTATTGAAAAATGGCCTGCTTTTTCTTTTTCAAGTCATTGGCTAATAGGGATTAGAATGAGTTTTGGAGAGAGTGGCTTCTAATATTGATTAAAGCTAAATATGTTACAAGACTTTATTAAAAATAAGATATTAACGGAGCTTGGTTTAACGCCAACGAATTCTCAGAATATAGCTTGTGGAAAAATCGCTGAGTTTCTGGCCGACCAATCGGGAGATGCTGCTTTTGTGATGAAAGGCTATGCAGGAACCGGTAAAACAACCATGGTAAAGTCAGTTATAAGTGTTTTAAAAGAATTTGGTCAGAAAGCAGTGCTGCTTGCACCTACGGGTCGTGCTGCCAAAGTGCTGGGAAACAGGGTGGGACAACCTGCTTATACCATTCATAAAAAGATTTATCGGCAACAGTCCTCTAAAGATGGTTTTGCGGGTTTTAATCTGAATAAAAATCTCCATAAGGATACCTTATTTGTTATAGATGAATCGTCGATGATTGCTAATGATGGGGGAACAGGCATTTTTGGTTCGGGAAGGTTGCTTGATGATGTCCTTAAGTTTATTTACCAGGGGACGAATTGTAAAGTAATGTTTATTGGTGATGATGCCCAGCTTCCACCGGTTGGGATTTCTTTAAGTCCGGCATTGGAGGAAGGGAAGATTGAAGCCTACGGACTGTCTGTCTATTTTGCCTCATTAACAGATGTGGTTCGTCAAAAGGAGGGAAGCGGGATTTTGCATAATGCCACCTTGTTAAGAAACTTGCTGGATGACGAAATGGCAGATTCTTCTATTCCTAAATTTGAGCTGGATGGATTTCCCGATGTTTTTCGCATAACAGGAGCCGAGTTAATTGAAGAACTGGACTATTGTTATAATAACTATGGGCTGGAAGAAACATTGGTTGTAACCCGTACCAACAAAAGGGCAAATCTTTACAATCAGGGAATAAGAAATAGTATTCTTTTCAGGGAAGAGCAATTGGCTGTGGGTGATTATCTCCTGATCATGAAAAACAATTATCACTGGCTTAAAGATCATGAAGAACTTAGTTTTATTGCCAATGGCGATATTGCAGAAGTGGCCAGAATAAACAATTATCAGAGTTTATACGGAAAAGAATTTGCTGATGTTGTTTTAAGATTGGTGGATTACAAGGAGATTGAACTGGATGTAAAAATCATTCTGGACTCCTTAATGGCTAAAGGGGCAGGCCTGACACAGGAAGAGCAGGAAGGTTTTTTTTACGAAGTGATGAAGGATTATCAGAATTTGCCTACATCCAAAAAACAATTTGAGCAAACCAGGGAGAACGACTTTTACAATGCCTTGCAGGTGAAATTTGCATATGCGATGACGTGCCATAAATCCCAGGGTGGCCAGTGGAATGCTGTTTTTGTGGACCTGGGTTATTTTACCGAGGAATATTTATCCCGTGACTTTTTGCGCTGGTTGTATACAGCTTTAACAAGAGCAACTGAACGCTTGTATTTTGTGAACTTTACGGATTCATTTTTTGCATAAAAAAGGGCTCCATAAAATGAAGCCCTAATATATGAAATTGTTGCCATTATTCACTAACACCCAGGTCAGTCATGAGAAGGTCGATCTTTTTCAAGGCTTTGTCGGTAACCCGGTCGAAATCTTCTCTTTTTTCAAGGCTGTCCCGTACTTCGCAATAGAACTTGATTTTAGGCTCAGTCCCAGATGGTCTTACAGATACTTTGGAGCCGTCTTCGGTGAAGAATTGCAATACATTCGAGGTGGTCGGTTTGTCATCAATTTCTGTTTTATTTCCCGAAATTGGATTGGTTGCTTTTAAAGTCTGATAATCCTTAATCAGGTTGACTTTTGATCCACCCAGCTGTTCGGGGGGAGTTTCCCTGAATTTTTTCATCAGGGCTTCAATTTCTTCAGCACCGCTCTTTCCTTTTCTCACAATGTACTTCATCTTTTCCTGGGAGAAGCCATTGGCAATATAGATGTCCAGAAGAAGCTCATAAAGAGATTTGTTCTGATCTTTGGCCCAGGCTGCAATTTCGCTGATCATTACAACTGCTCCCACAGCATCCTTATCGCGAACATAATCCCCTGGCAGGAAGCCATAGCTTTCTTCACCACCACAGATGTACTTTTTCTTGCCTTCAAGGTCTCTGATTATTCCGGCAATCCACTTAAAGCCGGTGTAGGTATCAAAGCATTCAACGCCTGCATTGTCAGCGATAGTCTGAATCAGTTCGGAGGTTACAATTGTTTTCACAGTAAATTCGCTACCTGTAAGTAAGCCTTTGTCTTTCCACTGATTCAGCATATACCAGGTGAGTAGAATGGCAGTTTGGTTTCCATTTACCAAAACAAATTCCCCTTTATCGTCTCTTACTGCAATACCCAGTCGGTCGCCATCCGGATCAGTAGCAATTACCAGATCAGCATCGGTTTCTTCTGCTTTTTGGATGGCCATTTCCAATGCAGCTGGTTCCTCTGGGTTCGGGGAAACGACCGTTGGGAAATCTCCGGAGACTACATCCTGCTCGGGTACATGAATGACGTTTTCAAAGCCCATTCTTTTCAATGCTGCGGGAACCAGTTTTACAGTGGTTCCGTGGATGGGGCTAAAAACGATCTTCAAGTCCTTTTGACGCTTAATTATGTCAGGATTAAAAGAAAGTGAGGCCACTTCCTGAATGAATTTTTCATCCATGGCAGCTCCAAGAATCTCAATTAAATCAGGATCTCCTTCAAACTTGATGTCCTCAACATTGGTGATTTTCTTTACTTCATCGATGATGTTTTTATCATGAGGTCCCAAAATTTGAGCGCCATCGTCCCAATATGCTTTGTAGCCGTTGTATTCTTTTGGATTGTGCGAGGCTGTGAGAATAACACCACTTTGGCATTGCAAATCTCTAATGGCATAAGAGATTTCAGGAGTAGGCCGGAGGTCATCAAACAGGAATGCTTTTATTCCATTGGCCGAAAATATATTGGCTACGGTTTCTGCAAAAAAACGGCTGTTGTTTCGGCAGTCATGGCCTATAACCACTTTTATTTCAGTTAGCCCGGAAAATTCTTTTTTCAGATAATTGGCAAGACCTTGGGTCGCAGTCCCAACGGTGTAACGGTTCATCCGATTGCTTCCAACTCCCATAATGCCGCGAAGCCCTCCTGTTCCAAATTCCAGATCTTTGTAAAATGCATCAATGAGTTCATTCGGATCATTGCTGTTTAGCAATTCTTTCACTTTGGCTTTTGTTTCTTCATCGTACTTGCCATCCAGCCAAAGTTGTGCTTTCTGTTGCACTTGCTCAGGTATGTTTTCCTTTGCCATATTGTAAGGTTTAATTGATTTTTAAATTGTAAGAACCATCTTCAGTTCAATCTGAATAAAGTGCACAAAATTATTAAAAAACAAGGTTTGAATTCTTATATTTTGGTCATTTTATCCAAACATTTAGTCAGGCTTGCCTGCCAATGAGGAATTTTAATCCCGTATGTTTCTTTTATTAAAGCCTTGTCCATTACTGAGTAAAAGGGACGTGGTGCAGGGGTGGGAAACTGATCTGATTCCACCGGGAAAACGGGACAATGAATTCCTGTTTTATCAAAAATGCTGGTCGCAAAATCGAACCAGCTGCAAACTCCTTCGTTGGAAAAATGGTAGATTCCCGGCACAAATTGTTTTTTCCCGTTAATGATTTTCTCTAAAATGGAGATAATAGCGCCTGCAAGATCATCTGCCAATGTTGGAGATCCAATCTGATCATAAACAACATTCAGGTACTCTTTTTCTTTTCCAAGCCGAAGCATGGTTTTTAAAAAATTATTACCAAATCTCGAGTAGAGCCAGGCGGTTCTGATAATCATACTCTCCGGGTTGGCTTTCATTAATTCTTCTTCACCTTTCAGTTTCGATTGTCCATAAACAGATTCCGGGGCTTTGGGACCATCTGGTTTGAGGGGGCGGCAGTGGTTTCCTCCAAAAACGTAATCGGTAGAGATGTGAATAACACGAGTCCCGGTTTTATTGGCTTCCCTGGCTATTAATTTAGGTGCTTCTGCATTTAATTTGAAGGCCAGTTCTTTTTCAGTTTCGGCTTTGTCTACAGCAGTGTAGGCAGCACAGTTTAATATAAAATCAAACTTTTTATCTGAAAAAAAAGTTTGAATGTCTGCAGGTTGCGTAAGGTCCAGGTTTTCAATGGTAGAAAAAGAGAAGGTGGCCCAGTAAATTTCTTGAATTTGCTCATGAAAGGCACTTCCTAACTGTCCGTCACTACCTATGATTAATACTTTTGGCATATTTTATTTAATTTCTGAATATAAAATTATGTTCTGCCTCCTGAAGTGAGGGCAAGGCCTGGTCTTTACCAGAAATAATGGCTTCATGGGGTGATATTTGCCAGTCTATTCCCAAGAAGGGATCATTGAAATTAATGCCTCTCTCAGCCTCTTTGCTGTATAGATTATCGCATTTGTAAGAAAACAAAACTTCATCACTTAAAACTGAAAATCCATGAGCAAAACCTCTTGGAACAAAAAATTGCCTGTGATTTTCATCCGATAACTCTATGGATATATGCTCCCCAAAAGAAGGGGATCCCTGCCTTAGGTCAACAGCTACATCCAATACCTTTCCTTTGAGCACCTGAATGAGTTTTGCCTGTGAGAAGGGGGCAAGCTGATAATGCAGCCCCCTTATAACGCCCCGAACGGACGACGAAACATTGTCCTGAACGAATTTGGAGATAATACCCTGTTTTTTATATTTATCCTCATTGAAAGATTCAAAGAAGTATCCTCTTTGGTCAGCGAATACATCCGGTTCAATGATTACCAGACCGGGGATTTTTGTTTGCAATATCTGCATGCTAATCTAAAGTTGTTGTTTTATGTTTTTTAAATTCTGATCTGCAATTTTCATTAAATACTGTCCGTATTCATTTTTTTTCAAAGGCTCGGCCAATTTAAGCAGTTGCCCTTTATTAATGTATTCCTTCTTATAGGCAATTTCTTCAATACAGGCAATTTTTAATCCCTGGCGTTTTTCAATTGTTGCAATGTAATTTGACGCCTGGAGTAAACTGTCATGTGTTCCAGTATCAAGCCATGCCATTCCGCGGCCCAATAGCTTTGTTTTAAGCCTCCTCTCTTGAAGATAAAGCCTGTTTAGGTCCGTTATTTCCAGTTCTCCTCTTGAACTTGGCTTCAGGGTTTTGGCTTTTTGAACCACATCGGGAGGGTAAAAATATAACCCGGTGACGGCATAGTTGGATTTTGGGTTTTCAGGTTTTTCTTCAATGCTTAAAACGTTGCCATCATCATCAAAATCTGCTACTCCGTATCTTTCGGGGTCATTCACATAATAACCGAATATAACAGCCTGGTCTTCCTCTGCAGATACAGCATTCAGGATATGACTGAATTCGTAACCATAAAAAATGTTGTC
The DNA here is from genome assembly GCF_003121985.1 of Marinilabilia rubra. Taxonomy (GTDB): domain Bacteria; phylum Bacteroidota; class Bacteroidia; order Bacteroidales; family Marinilabiliaceae; genus Marinilabilia; species Marinilabilia rubra. The sequence goes on along the minus strand of NZ_QEWP01000012.1, from coordinate 137,561 downwards.
ACCAAGGATCAGACAAACCGGGTCATTGCCAATAAATTCTTCTCCGATTATAAAGGCTTGCGCCAAACCATCCGGGGAGGGTTGTTCTGCAAATTCAATTGACAATCCCCATTGGTGACCATCTCCAAACAGGCGTTTGTATAAAGGCAGATCTTCTGGAGTAGAAATAATCAGAACGTCCCTGATACCTGACAGCATCAAAACTGAAAGGGGATAATAAATCATCGGTTTGTCGTAAACCGGGATGATTTGTTTGGAAATGCTCTGTGTTGCAGGATACAAACGGGTTCCGGATCCTCCTGCCAGAATGATGCCTTTGTATTGTGCCATCGTTGAAAGATTTAGTCAGATTAAAAGATTAGAAAACATTTGATTAGGCCTCACGACGAAGTAACTCATCAAAATATTCAATAGTCTTTGACAAGCCCTCGTGCAATTGCACTTTGGGTTCCCAGTTGTTTAATTCCTTGCGCGCCAGAGAAATATCCGGCTGACGTTGCGTGGGGTCATCCTCAGGTAGAGGCTCAAATACAATCTTTGATTTTGAACCGGTTATTTCCTTGATTTTTTCAGCCAGTTCGAGCATCGAAAACTCATGAGGATTGCCAACATTAACAGGTCCGTAAAAGTCATCTCTTGAAGCCATCATTCGCTGCATTCCTATAATCAAATCATCCACGTACTGAAAACTGCGCGTTTGTGACCCGTCCCCAAAGATGGTAATGGGCTCATTTTTCAGCGCCTGAACAATAAAGTTTGATACAACCCGACCGTCATTGGCGTTCATCCTGGGTCCGTAAGTATTAAAAATCCGGATAATTTTTATCCGGACGTCATTTTGTCTGTAATAATTTAAAAACAGACTTTCGGCGCATCTTTTGCCTTCATCGTAGCAAGACCTGATTCCAATGGGATTGACATTACCCCAGTAGTCCTCTGTTTGAGGGTGGATAAGGGGATCGCCATAAACCTCGCTGGTGGATGCCTGAAGAATTTTTGCTTTAACCCTTTTTGCTAAGCCTAACATATTAATGGCCCCCATCACCGATGTTTTGATGGTTTTGATGGGATTGTACTGGTAATGGATGGGAGAAGCAGGGCAGGCCAGATTGTATATTTCATCAACCTCGGCAAAATAGGAATGCGTTACATCATGGCGAACCAGCTCAAAGTAGTGGTTGTCCATGAGATGACTGATATTTTCTTTGGATCCTGTGAAATAATTGTCCAGACAAATCACGTCATTGCCCTCTTCAATTAACTTTTCACATAAATGTGATCCGATAAATCCGGCCCCGCCGGTAACAAGTACTCGCTTCATTATCTATCTTCCTTACTGGCACGGCCTATGCCCATATAATCAAATCCGTTTTCATTCATCTCATGCATGTCATAAATGTTACGACCATCGAATACAACTTTAGTCGTCATTAACTTTTTCATGACATTATAATTTGGAATCCGGAATTCCGGCCATTCAGTCAGGAGCAATAAACCATCCGAATCAATTAATACATCATATGGATCTTGGCCATATTCAATATCATTGTTGAATTCTTTTTTTGCCTCATCCATTGCAATGGGATCGTAGGCTTTGATTTTTGCGCCCGCCTCCAAAAGTTCTCTAATGATGATTATGGCAGGAGCTTCTCTCATGTCATCAGTGTGGGGTTTAAAGCTTAATCCCCAAACGGAAAAAGTTTTGCCTTTGACCTCATTTTGGAAATAGTTTTTAACCTTGGCTGCAATGATCCTTTTTTGGTCCTCATTAATGTGTTCAACAGCCTGAAGCAAGCGCAATGGATAGTTGTAGGTGTTGGCTGTGCGAATGATGGCTTTTACGTCTTTTGGAAAGCAGCTTCCACCATACCCGATGCCCGGGTAGATGAATTTATTTCCAATACGGCTGTCGCTTCCAATACCTTTGCGTACCATGTTTACATCAGCACCAACGAGCTCGCAAAGATTAGCAATATCGTTCATAAAGCTGATTTTTGTAGCCAGCATTGAATTTGCGGCGTACTTGGTAAGCTCGGCTGAAGGAATATCCATGAAGAGAATGGGGTGATTGTTGAGCAGGAAAGGTTTATACAGACGGCGAATCACCTTTTCAGCTTCTTCTGAATCGGTTCCCACTACTATGCGATCGGGTTTAAGAAAATCGTCTATTGCGTTACCTTCTTTCAGGAATTCAGGGTTTGAGGCAACATTAAATGGAACGTCAACGCCACGGGCTTCAATTTCGCCTTTTACAGCAGCCCTCACTTTTTCAGCGGTTCCAATGGGAACAGTGCTTTTTGTTACTACAACAATACTATGATTTATGTTCTTTCCAACCTCCCTGGCAACAGCCAACACATGGCTTAGGTCGGCACTTCCATCTTCTCCCGGAGGTGTTCCTACAGCAATAAATATAACTTCAGCCTGATCCAGGCTTTCTTTCAGGTTGGTGGTAAAATGGAGTCTTCCTTTATCAACATTATTTTTAATCATTGTCTCCAGTCCGGGCTCATAAATTGGGACAATGCCTTTTTTTAAGTTGGAAATTTTCTTTTCGTCAATGTCAACACAAGTAACATTGACGCCTGTATCAGCAAAACAAGTACCGGTAACAAGTCCTACATAACCTGTTCCAACAATAGAAATTTTCATAAGTCTTAATTTTTTATAATATCATTTTGAACTTTTCGGGTTCTTGCATTTAACTAATGTACCCAAAATATCCATGCATGATCTTTTTGGATTCTTTTATTTTTGAAATTATGAGCTTCAAAAATATGAAAATTATTTGGGAGGTGTGAAATTTACTTTAAAACTAGGGCGAAATATCTTTTAATTCCAAAAGGTTACTGTATTGTAAGAGTGAAATAGGTTTTTTTAAGAATTAAAAATCAATGTGGTATAGATAATATCAATCGAATTGGAAATTGCTGGAAGAAACGGACTGTTCACTGCTTGACATTAGAGAGGGAAACTTTTATATTTATCACGACATCTTAAAAGCGAGAAAATTAGAAGAATCTTCTTGTTTTGTTGGAAAAGTTCCTATTTTTGCAGCGATTTTTTAACAATATAATGTCTAACCAATAGATTTTGCGAGGTTTAATTAATGGCAGAATTAGAAAACGAAAATTTGCAGGAGCAAGAAAATTCTACTCCTGAAACAAACGGAAAAGCTGAGGAAACAAAGCCTCAGGTTGAAACTGTTGAGACAGCCAATGCTGATTTTGACTGGGACAAGTTTGAAAATGGCGATCTTGTAGAAGAAGCCAAAGGTTCCGAAAAGGAAGAGCTTGAACAGCTTTACGACAAAACTTTGTCTACCATCTCTGAGAAAGAGGTGATTGAAGGAAAAGTAATTGCGATGAACAAGCGTGAGGTTGTAATCAACATTGGTTTCAAATCTGATGGTATTGTTAGCCGCAACGAGTTTCGTTACAATCCCGACCTTAAGGTAGGTGACAAGGTTGAAGTTTATGTGGAAAGCCAGGAAGACAAAAAGGGTCAGTTGGTTCTTTCTCACAAAAAAGCTCGTGCCCTTCGTTCCTGGGATCGTGTTAACGAAGCCCTCGAGAAAGACGAAGTTATCAAAGGATACATCAAGTGTCGTACCAAAGGTGGTATGATTGTAGATGTATTTGGCATTGAAGCTTTCCTTCCAGGTTCACAAATTGATGTGAAGCCTATTCGTGACTACGATATGTACGTGGGTAAAACCATGGAATTTAAAGTAGTTAAGATCAATCCCGAATTCAAAAACGTTGTTGTTTCTCACAAAGCTCTTATTGAAGCTGAACTGGAACAGCAAAAGAAAGAAATTATCTCCAAATTGGAGAAAGGTCAGGTTCTCGAAGGAACTGTCAAGAACATTACCTCTTATGGTGTGTTTATCGACCTTGGTGGTGTTGACGGACTTATTCACATTACCGATCTTTCATGGGGACGTGTTTCTCACCCGGAAGAAATTGTGCAGCTTGACCAGAAACTTAATGTTGTTATTCTTGACTTCGATGATGAGAAAAAACGCATTGCTCTTGGTCTGAAACAGCTTACTGCACATCCATGGGATTCACTCGACGCTGAACTGAAAGTAGGTGATGTAGTGAAAGGCAAAGTGGTTGTTATGGCTGACTATGGTGCATTTGTTGAAATTGCACCTGGAGTTGAGGGACTTATTCACGTTTCAGAAATGTCATGGTCTCAGCACTTGCGTAGTGCACAAGACTTCCTGAAAGTGGGTGACGAAGTTGAAGCTCAGATTTTGACTCTGGATCGCGAAGAGCGTAAGATGTCTCTGGGTATGAAGCAACTCAAGCCGGATCCATGGGATAATATCGAAGAAAAATATCCTGTTGGCAGCAAACATAAAGCAAAAGTCAGGAATTTTACTAACTTTGGAGTATTCGTTGAAATCGAAGAAGGTATTGACGGTTTGATTCATATTTCGGATCTTTCATGGACGAAGAAAGTGAAGCATCCGGCCGAGTTTACTACTGTAGGTGAAGATATCGAAGTAGTAGTTCTCGACATCGATAAAGAAAATCGTCGTTTGAGCCTTGGTCATAAGCAATTGGAAGAAAATCCATGGGATGTGTTTGAAACCATCTTTACTGTGGATTCAATTCATGAAGGTACCATCGTTGATGTATTCGACAAAGGTGCCGTAATTGCTCTTCCATACGGTGTTGAAGGTTTTGCTACTCCTCGTCACCTGGTGAAAGAGGATGGTAGCCAGGCCAAAGGTGATGAGAAGTTGCCATTCAAGGTAATCGAGTTCAACAAAGGTGCTAAACGAATCATTCTTTCCCACTCACGTGTGTTTGAGGATGAGAAGCGTTCTGAAGAGCAAACGGCTAAGAAATCACAAGCCAAAAATACCAAGAAAGGTGTTAAGAAGCTCAAAGACAGCCTCGAAAAAACCACTCTTGGCGATATCTCAGAATTGGCAGCTTTGAAGAATCAGATGGAAGCCACTGAAAAGGATTCCGACGACAAAGATTCCAAAGAGAAAAACGAAGAATAGTTTTATTAAAGGGGTGACAATATATGGATTTTAAAATTGATAAGATCGATGACTTTATGGTGGTGAAAGTGTTAAAGGAAAAACTTGACACCAATGTAGCTCCCAATCTTAAGTCTGAAATAGTTTTGCTCTCCGGCAACGGTGAGAAGAATATTCTTCTCGATTTGAGTAAATGTAATTATTGCGATTCATCAGGATTAAGTTCCATACTTGTCGCCAACCGGTTGTGTAAAAATGCCGATGGAACGTTTGTGATCTCCGGATTACAACCTGCAGTTGAGCGTTTGATAGCCGTTTCTCAGTTAGATACAGTGCTTAATATTGCACCAAATACTGATGATGGGATTCAAATGATGAGACAAGCTATCGGGAAAAAATAATTAGTGCTTATGGGATTTTCTGTCACAGTTCTTGGCAGTAACTCAGCACTTCCCACATCCGAAAGGAATCCAACCGCCCAGGTGCTTGAAGCATCCGGGCGGTTTTTTTTGATTGATTGTGGAGAAGGAACGCAGATGCAGTTACGCAGAAACAGAGTTCATTTTGGGCGAATAAATCACATCTTTATTTCTCATTTACATGGCGATCATGTCTTTGGACTGCCCGGGTTAATTTCTACCTTTGGTTTGCTGGGGCGCACAAAGGATTTACATATTTATGCCATTTCAGACCTTGAAAAGTTACTCACACCCCTTATTGATTATTTTAATCGCGACCTTCCATTTAAAGTGGTTTACCATCCTTTTATTGCCGAACGGGACGAATTGATCTATCAGGATAACTTATTGGAGATAAAAACAATTCCTCTGAAACATCGAGTTCCTACCGTTGGTTTTTTATTCAGAGAAAAGTGCAAATTAAGAAAAATAAATAAGCAGGCTTGTGATTTTTATGATGTTCCGGTAAAATGGCTTCACCGAATTAAAGAGGGAGAAGATTTTGTTTCGGAAAATGGAACTGTGATTGAGAATATGAAGTTAACTCTCAATCCCCCGCCATCTGTGTCTTATGCTTTTTGTACTGATACCAGAGTGCATGATGGCCTGATTAGGGCTGTTGAGGGGGTAGATATGCTTTATCATGAAGCCACTTTTTTAAAAGATCAAACAGAATTGGCTGTAAGAACCTTTCACAGTACTGCAGAGCAAGCTGCCCGCGTTGCTAATGAAGCAAACGTGGGGAAATTATTATTGGGCCATTTTTCTTCTCGTTATCGAGATCTTACTCCATTTTTGGATGAGGCGCGGGACATTTTCCCAAATTCCTTTCTTGCCCGGGAGGGGGATTCCTTTGATGTTTAGGAAAGTTATCTCTTAATTGCTATATAACCCAAATCATAAAAAACCATTCACTAACAATTGATACAGGAGTTAAATTTTTGCTTTTCAGGCCACCGAGATTGGTCAATTGTGACCAATTAGAGCCACAGGTCGTTTTCTTCTGCCTGATTGCCTTTTGCCTGTGGGCTACTTTTATCTATAGAAGAAAGAGATATAATGTTTTTAAAAGATATTCCATGAACCACTTACCAATTAAGGGCAAAAATACGTACATTCTCTTTATATTTGCATTGGTTTTTAATTCAATAATACTCATTGTCAATGCAGGAAAAAATTCTCATCCTAGATTTTGGATCTCAGTACACTCAGTTGATTGCCAGACGTGTTCGTGAACTTAATGTTTATTGCGAAATACATCCTTTTAATAAATATCCCGGGTTGGATGAAACTGTAAAAGGTGTAATTCTTTCAGGAAGTCCTTTTAGTGTAAGGGATAAAAACGCCCCGGTTCCCGATTTAAGTAAAATTAAAGGAAAACTACCTTTGCTTGGTGTCTGCTACGGAGCGCAGTATTTGGCTCAAAATTACGGAGGCTTAGTGGAGGCTTCTGATTCGCGAGAATACGGAAGAGCCAATATGAAATACATTGATCATGAAAGTGAACTGTTTCGTGAAATTGAAGTGGATAGCCAGGTATGGATGTCTCATGGAGATACAATCATGAAACTTCCGGAGGATTTTCGTATTATCGGGAGTACTTCTGACGTAGAAGTGGCAGCCTATCAAATAGAGGAAGAAACCACATTTGGCATTCAATTTCATCCTGAGGTTTATCATACTACCCAGGGACTTCAGATTCTTAATAATTTTGTGGTTGATGTTTGTGGGTGTAGACGTGACTGGACACCAGCCTCCTTTGTTGAAGAAACTGTTGAGGGTTTGAAAAAACAACTCGGAGATGATAAAGTTGTTCTTGGTTTATCAGGAGGTGTTGACAGTTCAGTAGCCGCCATGTTGCTTCATAAGGCTATCGGAACTCAATTAACTTGTATCTTTGTAGACAATGGGTTGCTGAGGAAGCATGAGTATGAAAATGTGCTTGACTCCTATAAACATATGGGATTGAATGTTATAGGTGTTGATGCAAAAGATCTTTTCCTTGGTGAATTAAATGGTGTTTCCGATCCGGAGAAGAAAAGAAAAATAATAGGCCGCGTTTTTATTGAGGTTTTTGACTCTGAAGCAAAAAAGATTCCTGGTGTGAAGTGGCTTGCTCAAGGAACTATTTATCCTGATGTGATTGAATCAGTATCCGTGAACGGGCCTTCAGCAACCATCAAGTCTCACCACAATGTGGGCGGGCTTCCGGAAAAAATGCATCTTAAAGTTGTGGAACCACTTAAGTTATTATTTAAGGATGAGGTTCGAAGGGTAGGGCATGAAATGAAAATCTCACCTACTATATTGGGGCGTCACCCATTTCCGGGGCCTGGTTTGGCAATTAGAATTCTTGGAGAAATTACTCCCGAGAAAGTTGCATTGCTTCAGGAAGTTGACCATATTTTTATCGAAGGCCTTCGCAAACATGATCTGTACGATCAGGTTTGGCAGGCCGGGGCAATGTTGTTGCCTGTACAGTCAGTTGGAGTAATGGGCGATGAACGAACTTACGAAAGTGTTGTTTCTCTTAGAGCAGTTACTTCTACTGACGGAATGACTGCCGACTGGGTTCATCTTCCTTATGAGTTTTTAGGAAAAATATCCAGTGAGATTATAAATCGGGTACGCGGTGTGAACAGAGTGGTCTACGATATTAGCTCAAAACCACCTGCAACCATCGAGTGGGAATAATAATAAGTCTCTCACACCAAATGTCTCACATGAGGAATAAATGCAGTTTTATGCGATTTTTAATATTAATAGCTTTTGTTTTGGTTATTGCCCGGCCATCCATTGGGCAAACCAAGGATCCTGAAGTTGATAAACTCAGGCTTGCATGGCAACTGATCTCCACGTTTTATGTAGATAGCGTTGATAATCATAAAATGGCCGAAGAAGCCATTATGGGCATGCTTGAAAGGCTGGATCCACACTCAGTTTATATTCCTGAGGAAGAAGTTCAGGCAATGAACGAACCTTTGGATGGAAATTTTGAAGGAGTGGGGATTGAGTTCATGATATTAAAGGATACTTTAACGGTAGTTTCAACTATCTCCGGGGGACCCTCTGAAAAAGTAGGGTTGATGGCAGGAGACCGCATCGTGAGTATTGATGGAGAGAAAGTGGCCGGAATTGGCCTCTCTAACAGTGATGTATTTGATTTATTGAGAGGACCAAAAGGAACAGAGGTGAGAATGACCGTTCTGCGAAACCGAAAGAAACTGGACTTTGTTGTTGAGAGAGATGAGATCCCGATTTTTAGTCTGGAAGCCTCGTATCTGATGACCCCAAAGACCGGGTACATTAAGATTTCGAGATTTGCCCAGAGTACTCATCAAGAATTTACAGAAGCCCTATTGCAATTAAAAGACCAAAATATTGAGAATTTGGTTTTAGATCTGAGGGGAAATGGCGGAGGATATTTGAAAGCTGCGCTTGATATTGCTGATGAATTTATAGGGGGCCAACGGATGCTTCTTTATACCGATGGTTTAGCTATTCCCAGATCTGAATATGATTCAGGTCCGGGAGATTTATGGGAAGAAGGAAAACTTGCGATTCTGATTGATGAAGGTTCAGCTTCAGCAAGTGAAATTGTGGCCGGTGCGGTTCAAGACTGGGATAGAGGTTTGATTATTGGCCGTCGGAGCTTTGGTAAAGGCTTGGTTCAACGTCCATTTTCTTTGCCTGATGGGTCGGAAATCAGACTTACAATTGCCAAATACTATACTCCGTCAGGTCGCTGTATCCAAAAACCATATGAAGATGGTTTGAAAGAATATCACCGAGAAATATATGAACGCTTTCAGCATGGTGAAATGATGCATTCAGACAGTGTTCATTTGCCTGATAGCCTCGTGTTTTCAACATTGGTTAAGGAGCGAAAAGTATTTGGTGGCGGAGGCATTGTGCCCGATGTATTTGTTCCACTTGACACCGGTAATTATACCGATTATTACCGGGACCTTGTTGCTTCAGGATCAGTGAACAGACTGGTTATGGATAAGCTCGACGAATACCGTGATCAATGGAATGCAGAATATCTTGCTTTTTCCGAATTTTACGAACAATTTGAAATTCCTGAAGAGTTTATTTCAGAACTGGTTGAAAGGGGCGATAGTACCGGAATAGCCTATAAAGAAAAACAATTGGAAATATCCCTGGACTGGCTGAAGCTTCAAATGAAGGCTCTTATCGCAAGAAATTTATGGAGTACCAGTGAGTATTATCAGACCCTTAATCCTGCAATCCCTCTTTTTCAAAAAGTGAAGCGTGTAATCAACAACGACGATTTATACTCAGAAGTTTTTGAAAATGGTAATTGACTGGTTGGTACAACACTGGATGGAGTTGGCCGGAACTTTTTTTGCCCTTGTTTATCTTTATTTATCTGTTAAAGAGAATATTTGGCTTTGGGTGACCGGCTTCCTGACTTCTTTACTTTATTTAATCGTCTTTTTTCAGGAAAGGCTATATGCCGATATGGGGCTCCAGGTGTACTACCTTTTAATAAGTATATATGGTTGGTTTGCCTGGAAGTGGGGCCGCGATAAAAGTGGGAAGCGGAAAATGCCCATTAGAAAAACAAGTTTAAGGCTGGCTGTAAAACTTGTTGGCGTAAGCATAATTATTTATGCTGTAGTTGTTTGGGCATTGCTTAAGCTTCCGGAAATAATAAATATTCCGGCATCTGATCTTCCTTACTGGGATGCCTTTACTACCACTGGGGGTATAGTTGCTACCTGGATGTTGGCCGGAAAGTTTATTGAACACTGGCTTATTTGGATCATAGTGGATCTGGTGAGCAGTGGTATGTATTTATACAAAGGACTGGAAATTACCGTTATTTTATATCTTGTGTATACAGTGGTAGCTGCATTGGGCTTTTGGGAGTGGTTGAAGAATATGAAATACCGGGACAAGTCGCTTTAGATATAAGTCTTCCCTTTTTTGCCTGATATTGGAAAAAGAAACGGGTATCTTCAGTGCCCCGAAATGAGCAAAGAATTTTTTTATGGTTTCTGTTGTTATTACCGGCCCTGAATCAACGGGTAAATCTAGACTTACCATACAACTAGCGGAATATTTTAATGGTTACCTGATTGAAGAATATGCCCGTTCATATGTTGAAAATTTAAACAGGTCTTATACCTTTGAGGATGTAGAAAAAATTACAAGCATTCAGGTTCAGGAATACCTTAGAATTAAAAGTGCTGCTTTGCATGAGGATTATGCATTTTTTGATACTTTTCTTTTAATTACCAAGGTTTGGTTTGAAGAGGTTTTTGAATGTTGTCCGGTTTGGTTAAACCATGAAATAAAGACCTGTAAGCCGGATTTAGCTTTGCTTTGTGCGCCAGATCTTCCCTGGGAAGCTGATGGGGTGCGTGAAAACGGTCATCTAAGGCAGTATCTATTTGACAGGTATAAAGAAGAGCTTGAATTTTACAGTATCCCCTTCCATGTTGTTGAAGGAGGCGGTGTTCAAAGATTTCAGAATGCCCTGAAATGCGTAGATTCATTTATTGGAACTAAAAAATCAGAAATATGAGTTACCTGGAATACCCCAGACGATTAAAAGATACGATAGAAAACCTTTCCAGAGAAGATTCATATCAGGCTGTATGCCATAGGCATTATCCTGATCAGCCCATGCCCTCATCAAGAATTCTGGGTGAAATTGTGGATTTGTTACGGGAGATTATTTTTCCGGGATACTTCGGGGATTCACCTACCAGGCCCGGGAGTATAAATTATTATCTTGGGGTAAATGTAGAGCGTCTTTATGATTTATTACGCCAGCAAATATATGCCGGATTGTGTTTTGATTGCAACCATGCTGATCGTAACGACCTGTTGATGCGCAAGGATCGTGCAGCTCAAATAACATTGGAATTTATTGAAAAGCTACCGGTTATTCGTCATCTTTTAGCTACTGATGTTGAGGCAGCCTATTTGGGCGATCCTGCAGCCCAAAGCAATGCGGAGGTAATTTTTTGTTATCCTGCAATCAGGGCTATTACTAATTACAGGATTGCTCATGAATTGCTGCAGCTCAATGTTCCTCTTATCCCCAGGATTGTTTCAGAAATGGCCCATTCCGAGACAGGTATAGATATTCATCCCCGGGCCAGAATTGGCCATCATTTTACTATTGATCATGGAACGGGAGTCGTAATTGGTGCAACTTCTATTATTGGAAACCATGTGAAAATATATCAGGGGGTGACCTTAGGAGCAAAAAGTTTCCCGATGGATGAAGAGGGTAATCCTATAAAAGGCATTGATCGCCACCCAATTGTTGAGGACAACGTTATTATCTATGCCCAGGCAACCATACTCGGACGTATTACTGTGGGCGCTAACTCAATAATTGGAGGAAACGTGTGGTTAACCGCTTCTGTTCCTGAAAATAGTAAGATTCTTCAGGAAAAGTACAGGCATTCCGGATTTCTTGGGGGAGATGGAATATGATTTGTCATATGATAAACGACTTTTGCCATCTTATTCTTTGTTTTTACCAAAAATTAGAATCTATCTAACGATTTCTCCGTAGAATTGATTATACTTCGGAGAGTAAAATCGAATAGTATATATAATTTTCTATCTTTGTAAAGGAATCAATGGTTGTCGCAAAAATGGGTTTTAATCTGGAAGAATGGTATGCTCACAAGCTCCAGGGAGAGATAATTCTGAAATATGCCGGAAGTATTTCGTCGGATATGATAACCCATGCACTTGAAACAATTGAAGAAAATCCGCAGCTGCGTAAAGAACGCTTGCAAACAAGAAAAAAGGTTTACAACGTTTTTGTTGAGTGTATGCAAAATCTTTATCACCATGTGGATGCACCACCTTCTGGTCTTTCGGTTGGGGGCTCTCCTAATTTTGGAATCGTTCTTTTAGTGCACGATGGTTCTTTTTATCGCGTTACCACCGGAAATTTTATTCTTCGATCAAAAGTGAATTTTATTAAGGACAGAATCGAGCAATTAAACTCTCTTTCTGATGAAGAAGTAAGATTGTTATATCGTGATATTTTGGGAAATGAAGCAATTTCTGAAAAAGGAGGCGGTGGATTAGGAATGTTGGACATTGTGAGGAAAACAGGAAATAAATTAGAATATTTTTTGTACCCTTATGATGGTGAACATGTATTTTTTTCTTTAGATGTGTATATAAGTTAAAAAGATATAATTGCCATTATGGAAACAATTACTCGAGAAGATACTCCCAAAACTCCTTATGTTAAGCTTGATGGGGAGAAGGGGGTGGTAGAGATCAAGGGCCGATCCATACCTGAAAACTCTGTAGAGTTCTACAAACCTCTAATAGATTGGATTGACGAGTATGGTAATGTGCCTAAAGATAATACCGAAATTAATATTCAACTTGAATACTTCAATACCAGTTCATCCAAATGTATTCTGGATATCTTTAAAAAGTTGGAACTGTTATTTAAAAAGGGCTTTAAAGTTCAGGTTAATTGGTACTATGAAGAGGATGATGAAGATATGTTTGAAGCTGGAGAGGATTATCAATCCATTATAAACCTTCCTTTTAGAATGATTGAAATGGAAGAATAAAAATTGATAGAAGGCATTATTGAAAGGTCATAGGCGGTTTGTTTATGACCTTTTTTTATCAGAGGACTTTTGTGATAATTGATTGTTTTAATTTCCATCTTGGTTTTCATGCTGATATAACACTTGGATGCTTTTATTTTCGCCTCAATATGGTTTTCTTTCCACGCGAGAGTAGTTTTTTGAGGGTTTTACTGTAAAGTAAAATGAAGAGAATGATATTCATTACCCATATTACCATTAAATTAACCCAAAATGTATTTGCTTCCAATTGACCAATTCTTTTATGAGGGGACAGGAAATGGGCTTTAATATAGGAGTGCTGAGGATCTTTATAGATCGGGTCAAACTTCTGGATGAATTGCTGATTGTGCTTGATAATCCTTTTGGAGAAAAAGTCATCTGTACCTCTCATAAAACGTTCAAGGCCTTCATTGTGAAATTTATTCTTTAACTCGGTAAGGTAATTCCTTCCTTTTTCAGGGTGGGATTTAATAATCTCTTGCCTAAGTGCCTCCTGACGCCTGTCTGCTTCGTTATATAGGTTAATGAAATAGGTTTTGAGACTCTTGAGATAGCTTTCCGTTAACTCAAACTGCTTTGGAGTAATTGTTCCTTTGTTGAAAACGGGCAAAGGTTTGAATTCCTCTTTTTTTGGCAGTAATGAAACAACTTTTTTAAATTCGGTGTTCAGAAGAGTGATTAAAACATTTTTTTCTGTGCTGTCGGTTGTTTCTTTTAAATTGGATACTTCATTCCTCATGGCCGGTATCCAATAATCTTTTCTATAGTTAGCGGTGCTTTTTAGTTTTTCATGGACAAAAAAGTTTTCCTGATAATCATTTTTAGAAAATTGATGAACTGCCAGTCCCTCAAAAGCCCATCTGGCTGTAATTAATTCTCCATACCAGGGAATATCTGAAACAGAGGACAAATGGGGATTGAGTCGATCGTATGAGACGAAAACACCACTTAGAATTAACTGAGGGATTATTAGAAATGGAATTAATATGTAAATGTTAACAGTCTTTTTAAGACTGTCAGAGATGATGAGTCCCAGGAGGTTGGCAAATGCAGCAGATGAAAAAAGCATGAGCCAGTATGCCCAGAACATTCCCTTTATCTGTAATATGCTGTTGCCTATCGCCACAAATAGGGCCGTTTGAATGGCTGAAAGGATACCAAGAATCACTACTTTAGACAACAAATAACTAAACCGGCTTAAATTTAAAAAAGCTTCCCTTTTTAATATCTTTTTATCGTTTATTATTTCTTCGGCACTGACTGTCAGTCCAACAAACAAGGCAATAATGACCGAAATAATAATATAGGTAATTACGTTTGGATTTTGGAAGAATATGTAGTTCTGCGGCTGGCCACCTCCCGGCTGGAAGTAGAAAAGTAGGCTTGAAAGTATTAGGGCCAAAAAAGGCATTTCAAGAAGATTGATGAAAACATACTGTTTGTTGGCCAGTTTTGATTTCAGATCCCTCATGAAAAATATTCTAAACTGTCCTAATTTGGTTGGGATTTGAAAGTTTATTCTTGGAAGAGCGAGTCTTTTTTCTTCCCGTTTGGTGCTGGCTGGATGGCTTTTCTTGAAGCTTTTAAACCAGTCGTGGGGTGATATCCTCCTAACAGGAGTAGGGGAGCCGTATTCGTCCAATACCTGAGAACTGACTATGCTCAGTATTTGTTCGGGATTAACATTACCGCATACCGGACATTCACTTTCATCGCGATTAGCATGATTGATGCATGATTTAAAATAATTGATGGCACCAACAGGATCTCCATTGTAAATAAGATATCCTCCGGTATCCAGCACCAACAGTTGGTTAAACATTTTATAGATCTCTGATGACGGCTGGTGTATTACTACATATATAAGCTTTCCTTTTACTGCCAAATCTTTCAGGAGGTCCATGATGTTTTCGGAATCTCTTGAGGAAAGACCGGACGTAGGTTCGTCAAGGAATAACACCGAGGGTTCTCTGATTAGCTCAAGGGCAATATTTAATCTTTTTCGTTGGCCTCCACTGATTTTTTTATTCAGACTTGAGCCAACCTTCATGTTTCTAATGTCGTATAGGCCAAGGGATTTAAGCATCTTTATTACTTTTTCCTCAATAGCTTTATCCTCCAAATGGTCAAAACAGAGTTTTGTGTTGTAATAAAGATTTTGAAACACGGTTAAATCACCTATAAGGAGGTCATCCTGGGCTACATATCCTATCAAACCTTTTATTTTCTCCGGAAATAGGTGAAGGTCAATCCCATTCAGCAGTATTTCTCCCGATGTGGGAAGATAGATGCCTGTCAATACATTGATGAGGGTACTTTTTCCTGCTCCTGAATCCCCCATGATTCCTACAAGCTGACCGGAATGGCTGGTAAAGCTCATGGGGTGAAGTCCCGCATCTTTATTGTGCTCAAAACTGAATGAAATATCTCTGACATCAAATACAAGAGGCGACTTGTTTGCACTGTAATTGAAGTGCATGGCGATGTCACTGAAAGTAACCGGAGACCCATGTTTGTAGCGGATGGAACCGCCCGGTCTTAATACCTGTACCCGATGAGGAATCAAAATCTGACCGTTGATGGTCAGTTCAGTAGTTTCATTGGATTTAATAAGAAAAATTGAAACTGAGCTAATGTTTAATGCATAAATTTCGGTATTTAAAAATTCCCTGAAAATATACCTGTTTTCCTCTTTTCTGCTTTTATTACCTCCCACAATGAGAATATCCTGATCGATCTCTGGGTTTGAATGGGCAATGAATCGTTTTATTGAGCTAAACTCATCGGATCTGATATTGAAGGTGTCGGCAATGGTTTCAGCAAACTCATTTTCTATCTCAGAGACCTTGTGTATTCCTGAGTTCAGAAATTCAAGAAGCTGAATAATTACAATGGTTTTCTGATAGTGGGTGAGTTCTTCATTTATGGCGGTAGCGATGCGTAATACTTTTACCGAACTGGCTGCAAAGAATTTCTGTTGTCGGCTCTTTTCTTTTAACTTTTCTCTGTAAGTTTTGAGGTGTTGATCAAATAAAAGAAGGTATTCCTCTATCAACTGGTTGTTGAGTTGAAGTGCCAGGTAATTACGCACCACTTTTCTTCTCGAGACTACATCCTCTGATGGTGCGGCCACAAGTGCAAAAAGTTGCATTAATGCTTTTAAAATACCTTCACTCATGGTATTTTTCAGATTCAGCGATAAAAAGGAAATTACAATTTGACACCTGACGTTTTAAAACCAATAAGCACCAGTGCAAGTCCGGAATCCTCACCGTCAGGCATTAATCCTGCTTCTATGATGCATTCCATATTACCCTCCATTTGGAAATCCCAGGAAGCGGAGTATTGTTGCTGGGAACTTGAAAACAAAAGATTCTTGTTTGTATCATAAACAGAAAACCAAATCTTTTTATTGGTTGGGGAGCAGGTGGCGATTCTATAAGTATTGCCTTCGAACAGTGTAGTGCGAAATTCGGCAACTTCAGAGCCAGTTAACAGAGCTTTCATTGGCTGGCTATTGGGAATAAATCCATTTCTTATCTGCTGTATACAACCTGCCTCAATTTCTTTGGTTTGTTGCGAATTGGTTTTTGGGGTATAAGCCAGGGATATTAAGGTTAAAAAAAGAATGGTTATGGTTCTAAATGACTTCATAAAAATATTCTTTTTGGTGCATGGCCCGATTTTGTGTTATTCCAAAGTTATTCAAAAAAATAGAAACAACCGACAAATACTAAAAAATAATCTGCCTGAATGTTAAGTCGGGATACGGTTTGTATAGATGAAAACGTAAAGATTATGCAATCATTGCGTGATTCTTTAAGGATACGTGTTTTATGAAAAATAGTTGTTGTATGAATTGGAAAAATGTTTGGAGTTAGTAAAATACAGGGTTCCCGGGTTGTGAAGGCACAAAATCCCTGAAGTCTTTGATGGACTCTCCGGTTGTTCTGAGGCTCAGTGGTAATTCTCCGGAAGGGACTCTTGGCATTATGGCAAGCCGTATCTGCAAAGTATTAAACACAAGATTGTCATTTCTTATCCGAAGACCTCCGCCAAAGCTGAAGTAGGGGGTTTGCTCAAAAATACTGTGTCGGGGGTTTTCTCTTAAAAGAGCTGTGTCAAAAAAAGTAAAGAAGGTGAATTTAAAGCCCAATGGTTCATGGGGCGTGAAAAATACTTGTTCTGTTTTCAGAACTATTTTCTCGGAGCCCCTGATTTTTGATTTGTAGTCAAAACGGTGAAGTCCGTTAACATCTTCATCAATGTATAAGTATTCGTCGGGCAGCCGGTTAAATCCTTTGACATATTCCAGTTCAAAAAAGTTTCTTAGCTTGGAATTTCTCAATTCAATCAGGGGGCTAATGTATTCACCTGATAATTTCATGAAGCTCTGCTCTGGTTTTCCCGAATTAAAAAAGGAGCCAATGTCACCACTCAGGTATAGATATCCTTTGGAAGGAATCAATGCTCTGCCCCATGAATGATGGTAGGAAATAAAGTGCCTTTTCAATTTTTGAGAAGAATGATATCCATAGGCCAGATAGCTCAGGTAGCCAAATGGAACATCCTCTGTTCGTCCAAATGAATAAATAAGGTTGTTTTGGTAATAGCCTCTTTTTGACAAAGCTATACCACCATAATAGAAGCGACCATCAGGCAGAAAATGCGTTTGCTCAGTTTGGTTAAATAGTCTGAGATCCAGTAATCTGGCTGTTATGTAGAAGTTGGATCTAACAGGAGTTTTGTCTTCATTTAAAAGAAAAGAGCGGCCGGCCCAAAAGTTTTGACGGGAAAAGTCCAGTGGCGGGGCCCATTCAATAGAGGGGTAATCGCGAAGAGTAGGGTTTTCGAATGAACGATTAATGGTCATTCCCCCGGCATATTTTGTCTCAGGAAGTACAAATTCTCTTTGAACCTTTCCGGATATCAATTTAAGATTGTCAATTTGGGAATAGTCAATCTCAAAATTGATAAATTCCCCAAGAAAGTTTTCTGCACCTAAGGTTTCGCGAAACCCCCATTCTCCAATTCTGAAACTTGGGGCCACAAGAGTATGGGCAAGAGAAATACCTCTTCCCAGCAGATTTTTGTTCATAAGGCTGATGCTCGGTTTTTCATTGGTGAAGCCGAATGAAATGGCATGTGGATATCTGTCCTGGACATACAGGCTGATATTGACCTCGTCTTCTATCGTCGGGTGAGGCCATACGACGATCCGGGCTTCATTAATAAAGGATAACGATCGGAGCAATCGCTCACTGTCGTTGATGTCTGCACGGTTTATTGTGGAGCCTTCCTGAATTGTAATGGTTTTGAGAATAACACTTGAAGCAGTTTCAAATCTAAATTTATTTCCTACTCTTGTTAGCCAGGAGTTATTCGTGGCAGTGGTGTCGTATACCGACCCTCCGAAGGGCTGTATGTGTCTGATGTCAATGCTTCTTATTTTTTTGCCAATGAGTTCTTTGGGGAGCCCGCTGTTTTCGTTGATCTCTGCAGATTTTTCAAAACTGCTTTTAACCAGCCATTCATGAAGTTTTTTTGAGAAAATATTCCGGTCAGAATATTCCTCCAAAATTTCTTCAAGCTTTCTGCCTTCCAGGGTCTTTTCTATTGCTTTGGGGTTTAAAAACTGGATGGTGGTATCGTTGCGAATTATTGTCGTAGTATCGGTTTCCTGAGCTTCTGCATATAATGACGGAGCCAGTATAATAATGCAAAGAATTAACAGTTTGCACACAAATTGCCCTAAAAGAAATTTACAAAAAGCCTGGAGCAAGTTGTTTTTTTCGTGCATAAAATAATTGTTAAATCAGTTGAGATATATTATCAGGAAAACAATGGTAATAATTATTCCAAAACCCGCAAGAATTGTACCTCTGCGTTTGATTCCATTTTTGCCTTTCAGAATAAATAACCCTGAAACGGCCAAAATGATTAATGCTATTGCAAAAATATCTGCAAACCATTTGTAGGCTTTTCCTGGGTTGTAATGTAAAAAGTTGACCTGATAAAATACAGGACGTTTTCGAATGGTTTCAATGGTTGCTTCACCTGATTGCAAATCTACCACAATAGAACTTCCTTTTTGCAGGAAAACTTTTAGCTTTCCCTCTTCCGGAAAATAATGGTTTTTGTATTCGGCAGACACCCCAATTTTATTTACCAGAGATATAATTTCTTTTTTATCGGCTTTATTAAAGTCTTCAGAAATGGTTAATTGTTTTGTTTCTAAATTAACGACATAATTGGGATTCCAGTCCTCCAGATGATTGAGGGCTATTCCTGAAAGGGCATAAACTATTATCATACCCGTGAAAAAATAGCCAAGATCACGGTGTAAGACTCTGTTTATTTTTCGCCATTTGATTTTCATGCAAAATGATCTGGTAACTGGTTTGTTGTTAATTAAATAAGTCTTAATTGCAAGGTTTTATTTGTTGACGTTGGCCCGTTCAACCTTATAGCATTTAAGAATGTAGCTTTGGGCTTTCTGTTCGCTTGCACAACTGTCTGTATGTTCTTTATCCTGCTTTGTTTTATGTTCTTCTGAGGTGTTATTGGATATAAACAAGCCGTTTACAATAATTTCTTCACCTTCAAGGGAATTGTCAAAAGTCGAAATCTGATCGGTGGCTATTACTTTTAGAAATTCGTCTTCTGTGTTTCCTTGTAAAAAGAGCTTTTTCCCGCTTTTGCGACAGGTATGGATACACAAACCTTTAATGTTGACTTCCCGGTCGGTGAACTTACCGGGTTCCTGAAGCAATTCTTTTAAATTAACGGATATTGTCTGCTCTGTTATTTTGTTGGAAGATTTCCGTGAGCTGCAGCCTGTAATAATCAGTGCCAATGTTAAAATTAAAAATGTTGTTGCTTTCATTTTTAAGACGAAAAAAAGATTATTTGATTTATAGAAAATTAAGATGTTTTGATATGGTGTCATTACTTCTACTAAAATAAATATTTTTTTATCATATCAGTGTCTGAGATTAAATGGATAGAAAAAAAACGAATTACTATAGGCATTAATTACTGGCGGCTGCTAAAATGGCTGCTTTTAAAGAAATGAGCAGTCAAAATGGCATGTGGATTTTTGTGGCAAGAACCTTGAAGTAAATTTTCAAGAACGAAAAGATACAAGATATGAATTTGAATCAATTTACAATAAAGGCTCAGGAGGCCATTCAGCAAGCTTTTCAAATAGCAGGTGGATATAATCATCAGGCTATTGAAAATGGCCATATACTCAAAGGTGTTTTTGAAACTGAAGAAAATGTAACTCGTTTTCTTTTCAATAAAATGGGCGCTGGTCAGGTTATGCCTGTTTTAACCAAAATGATTGAATCCTATCCACAAGTCAGCGGGGGTGAACCTTATCTTAGCCGGGAGGCAAATGATAGCCTGCAGAAGGCCATATCTTTTGCAAAAGAGATGGGAGACCAGTTTACAAGTATCGAGCATGTTCTGATGGGCATCCTGAAAAGTAGTGACCAGGTCTCTAAAATGTTGAAAGATGCCGGCGTTACCGAAAAAGGTTTGAAGCAAGCCATTGATGAACTAAGAAAAGGCAGCAAAGTTGACAGCCAATCTGCTGAAGATACATTCAATGCTCTCGGGCGTTTTGCCATAGATCTGAATGAACAGGCACGTACCGGAAAGCTTGACCCGGTGATTGGGAGGGATGACGAAATTCGCCGCATTTTGCAGATACTATCCCGAAGAACTAAAAACAACCCCATTCTTATTGGTGAACCGGGTGTAGGGAAAACTGCCATCGCCGAAGGGCTGGCACACAGGATAATCAATGGAGATGTGCCTGAAAATCTTAAGAGTAAGCGAATATTTTCCCTGGATATGGGAGCCCTGATTGCCGGAGCAAAATATAAAGGTGAATTTGAGGAGCGGTTAAAGGCCGTTGTTAAAGAGGTGGTTAGCAGTAATGGCGAAGTGGTTCTCTTTATTGACGAAATTCACACGCTTGTAGGTGCCGGGAAGAGTGAGGGGGCTATGGATGCTGCAAATATTCTTAAACCCGCATTGGCTCGTGGTGAACTACGGGCTATTGGTGCCACCACTCTCGGTGAATATCAAAAATATTTCGAGAAAGATAAAGCCCTTGAACGTCGATTTCAGATTGTTGTGGTGGATGAGCCCGACCTGGCTTCTGCTATCTCTATTCTCCGTGGCTTAAAAGAGCGGTACGAAACGCACCATAAGGTCAGAATTCGGGATGAAGCCATTATTGCTGCTGCAGAGTTGTCTAAAAGATATATTTCTGATCGTTTTTTGCCCGATAAAGCCATTGATTTGATTGACGAAGCGGCCTCAAAGCTTAGGCTTGAAATGAATTCGGTGCCTGAAGAAATTGATGAGATTGAACGCCGTATTAAACAACTTGAGATAGAGCGTGAAGCAATTCGTCGTGAAGGCGACAAGCAAAAAGTTACCGTTTTAAGTGAGGAAATATCCAATCTCAAAGAAGAACGAGATGGTTTGCGCGCCCGCTGGGAGGAAGAAAAAGAGATAATAGAACAAATTCAGAGGAACAAAGAGGCCATTGAGCAGTATAAATTTGATGCAGAACGGGCAGAGCGTGAGGGACTGTATGAAAAAGTAGCTGAATTAAGATATGGCCGTATAAAGGAGGCAAATGAAGCTATAGAGCAGTTGCAAAAGAAACTGGCCCAAAGGCAGACGGAGAGTGCAATGATTAAAGAAGAAGTGGATGCTGAAGATGTGGCTCAGATAGTAAGCCGCTGGACAGGCATTCCAGTGACTCGAATGCTCCAGAGTGAACGCCAAAAATTGCTTAAGCTGGAGGATGAGTTGCACAAACGGGTTATTGGACAGGATGAGGCTATTGCTGCAGTTTCAGATGCTGTGAGACGCAGCCGCGCCGGTTTGCAGGATGTTAAAAGACCAATTGGTTCGTTTATATTTCTCGGGATGACAGGTGTGGGTAAAACCGAATTAGCCCGGGCTCTTGCAGAATTTCTTTTCGACGATGAGGATCTGATGACCAGAATTGATATGTCTGAGTATCAGGAGAGGCATTCAGTTTCACGTTTGATTGGTGCACCTCCCGGGTATGTTGGTTACGATGAAGGTGGGCAGCTGACCGAAGCAGTTCGTCGGAAACCTTATTCAGTGGTTTTGCTGGATGAAATAGAGAAAGCCCACCCGGATGTTTTTAATATTTTGCTTCAGGTGCTGGATGATGGGCGATTGACAGACAACAAAGGTCGTCACGCTGATTTTAAGAACACAATCATCATTATGACTTCAAACGTGGGATCGCAATTGATCCAGAAGAATTATGAAGATTCCGGTGCATCAGGATTCAATGATGAGATTGCCAATAAGACCCGTGATGAAGTCATGAGTTTGATGAAGCAGACCATCAGACCTGAATTTCTGAATCGTATTGATGATATAATAATGTTTACCCCTCTTTCGGAAACAGAGCTGAAAGAGATTGTGAAGCTTCAGTTTAATCAGATTGCGAAGTTGCTTAAAGGCCAAGAGGTGGAAATCAGTATTAGTCAAAAAGCTCTGGATTACCTGGCAAATGTTGGTTTTGATCCCTTGTTTGGAGCCAGGCCCATAAAACGTGCACTTCAAAGGTATGTGCTAAACGATTTATCTAAGAAGCTGCTTGCAGATGAGGTTGATAAGGAAAAACCAATTTTTGTTGATTTTGATGGTAATTCTCTTGTTTTTAAGAATTAAAAATGAGGGATTACATTAAGTTAAAGCCCCATGTGAAAATGTTTCGCATGGGGCTTTAATGTTCGTTGATAATGGATACAACAAACAATTATATTGATAATTCTGGCTCAGGACATGCAAATAACCAGATGTAACCAAGCGGCAAAATTACTGATCAAAGTCAAATACTTTGTCGAGCTTCATTAGCGAAAGGAGATCCATTACCTCTTTATTGACATTGGACAAAACAAAGCTTCCTTCATTTTGGCGGGCTGTTTTGAGGGCAGAGATAAGCACCCCGATACCTGTACTGTCAATAAATTTAATATTCTCCAGGTTAAGGATGAAATGAACCTCAGGCTTGTTGAGATTACTGTTTAGCTGCTCTTTTACCGTGGCAGCAATGGTAGCATTTAGTCTATCAGTCTCAGTAATCCTTCCAACTAACTTTGCATTTTGAGAGTCTACGGTTAACATTGTATCCATTACTTATCAGTTTCAGTTTTAAGTTCTTCTTCGGCTTGTTGCAGTTTATCTTTGAATCTTTTAATGATGGAGGCTATGGTTTCAGGAGAGGCATTTCCTTTTATCCAGTCTTGTCTCTCTTGGTCATATCCCTTTAAATTGCGTTCCAGTTGCTGTGCTTCTTTTTCTTCTTCGGGTGTAGGGTTGTTTTTTTTCTGAATCTCTTTTACATGCAGTTCTTTTGCTGACAATTCCAGATTTTTAAGATCACGATTGCCCAATTCCTCCATGCCCATCGAAACAACGGAGGACTTTGCTTTATGTGCAATTGCAGCCACGTCAAGCCAACGTTTTTTAGCAAAACTTTGGTCAAGACCTTCGGTGAATTCAGGGATTTGTTCCAAAAAAATAGTAATCAGCTCGTCAATGATACCTTTATCCCCTTCGGCAATGCTTTCCAGGTAACTAAGGTTAATGCAATGATGTTGATTTGGCATAAAACAAAGTTTTTACAATGGCTGTGAATGCCACAAATTTAATAAAAATGAGACGATAGAAAAACGTGACCTTTTTCTTGATAACGTAAATTTACAAATAATTGTCATTCTTTATACCACATTTTTTGGTTTAAATTTGTCTAGCCACAAATAAAGTTAGTGGCCCGCTCTTTTTTTATGTCTTTGTTTTCCTGTTCTTCAGGAGTAAAAATGCTTAAATAATATTGAAATGCAAAAAACTGTTCTGTACGATATTCATAAGCAACTAGGTGCGAAAATTGTACCTTTTGCCGGTTTTGAAATGCCTGTGGAGTATGGTGGTATTAATGTTGAACACATGGCTGTCAGAGAGGCTGCAGGTATTTTTGATGTTTCTCATATGGGTGAATTTTGGGTTAAAGGGCCTAATGCTTTTGACCTGATCCAGTCAGTTACCAGCAATGACCTTTCTGTTATTCCTGTTGGTAAAGCTCAATATTCCTGTATGCCTAACGATGAAGGCGGCATAGTGGACGATTTGATTGTTTATCATTACGAGGATGAGAAATACATGCTTGTGGTAAATGCTTCCAATATGGATAAAGACTGGAATTGGATAAATGCAAAGAACAGTTTTGCTGCGGAATTGGAAAATGCAAGTGATAAAATGTCCCTTATTGCCGTACAAGGGCCCAAAGCAGGTGAAATTCTTCAAAAATTGACTCCGCTGGATCTGGTATCCATCCCGTTTTATGCTTTTGCAACAGGTGAAATGGCTGGCAAGTCAGATGTCATTATATCTAATACCGGTTATACCGGCTCCGGTGGATTTGAGTTGTATTTGTACAATGAGGATGCTGCTGATGTGTGGCAAGCTATTATGGAGGCGGGAAAAGAATATGGCTTAATGCCTGCAGGATTGGGTGCCCGGGATACGCTGCGCCTCGAAGCCGGTTTGGCATTGTATGGAAACGATCTTACGGATTCTTCATCTCCGGTTGAGGCTAACCTGGGGTGGATCACTAAGCTGGTAGATGGAAACGATTTTACATCCCGACCGCTTTTTGAAAAACAGAAGGCAGAGGGCGTAGACAAACGATTGAAGGGATTTGTCCTGGAAGAGCGTGGAATACCCAGGAAGGGATATGAAATTGTTGATGCCGATGGCAATGCGATCGGTGAAGTCACTTCCGGAACAATGTCTCCGATGCTAAAGAAGGGAATTGGTATGGGATACGTGAAGTCCGGTTTTTGGAAAACTGATACAGAGGTGTTTATCCGCATCCGGAATAAGGATGTTAAAGCCAAAATTGTTAAGCCTCCGTTTGTGAAATTAAAATAGGTTGAAGGTTAGGAAGAAAGCCGGATGGTTGTTAATTAGAAAAATCTCTGAAATGATTTTTGCATAAATATGCATGTGTTTGTTTGGTTGGAATTTTATCCAAAAGGAAATTGTGTTGGTAAAGAAAAAAATACATGATTGGCAATAACCTTGAATTCATTATCGAACTTGCGCTTAACCTATCCTCAGGCAGGGAAGTGTTATTTTGAGTTTTCAAGCTTTCTCCCGTGGTTATTAAAGGAAAAAAACATTATTTGTGCCTGAATATTCCTGAGGAGATGAAAAAAAATTTCAAACAGATGAATAAAAAATCATAAATCATTAACTTTGATGCGTGATAAAAATCACTTTTTCTCTAAAATGCTTTTGATGAGAGACTTGTGTGTGTTTTTATCTCTTTCATTCTACGTGTAACAAAATAATATTTTTAATAATAAAATTAACTGGTGATGAAGAAACACAACTTTTATGCTGGGCCGTCAATATTGCCTGAATTTACCATTAAAAATACGGCAGAAGCTGTAACCAATTTTGCCGGAACCGGCCTTTCTGTAATGGAAGTTTCACACCGCAGTAAGGAGTTTGTAGCGGTAATGGACGAAGCCCAGGCTCTTTTCAAAGAGTTGCTTAATATTCCTGAAGGATATGAAGTTCTTTTTTTAGGGGGAGGTGCCAGTACTCAGTTTTGCATGGTTCCTTTTAACCTGATGAAAAAGAAGGCTGCTTATTTGAATACCGGTTCATGGGCAGCAAAGGCTCAGAAGGAGGGTAAGCATTTTGGCGAAGTTGTGGAAGTTGCTTCCTCTAAAGATGCCAACTATAATTACATTCCAAAAGACTATAAAGTACCTGCTGATGCTGATTATTTCCACATCACTACCAATAATACCATTTACGGTACTGAAATTAAGGAAGATCTTGAAGTTGGAGTACCTTTGGTTGCTGATATGTCTTCAGATATCTTTTCTCGTCCCATTGATGTATCGAAGTATGCTTTGATATATGGTGGTGCGCAAAAAAATCTTGCTCCTGCAGGCGTTACCTTTGTAATTGTTAAGAAAGATCTTCTTGGTAAAGTCGATCGCGATATCCCAACCATGCTCGATTACAGAACTCATATTGATAAAGGCTCAATGTTCAATACACCTCCCGTGTTGCCGGTTTATGCAGCATTGCAAACATTGATATGGTTGAAAGAGCAAGGTGGTGTTGAAGGCATGCATAAGAAAAACATTGAGAAAGCCGGACTGCTGTATGACGAAATTGATCGTAACAAGCTCTTCAAGGGTACTGTTGCCAGCAAGGAAGACCGCTCATTAATGAACGTTTGTTTCGTGATGAATGAAGAGTACGCAGAATTGGAGAAAGAATTTTTCGAGTTTGCCAGCGAGAGAGGCATGATAGGAATCAAAGGCCATCGCAGTGTTGGTGGTTTCCGTGCTTCAACTTACAATGCTTTGCCGCTTGAAAGCGTAAAAGCATTGGTTGAAACTATGCAGGAATTTGAGAAAAAACACTAAAATATTATCTTCAATGAAGGGCCTTTTTTGAGGCCCTTTGTTGTTAATCTGATTTATACCTAAATTTATCTGTTAGTTTGCTCAGTAGTTTTCCTGATATGGTTGTCTTAATTAAGAAGAGCCATTTTCCGCTTTTATTTTTATTAAGGCATTTATTCCCGAACCTCTGAGCTTCTTTCAAAACTTCCCGGATTAATCAGAAAAAAACTGGAAATTATGAAGAAAGTACTAGTTGCCACCGAAAAACCTTTTGCGCCTGCGGCAATTGCGCAAATCAAAAAAATTGTAGATGAAGCTGGTTTTGAACTGGCTCTTCTTGAAAAATATTCCTCAGCAGATGAACTGAAGTCAGCAGTCGCTGATGCCAGTGCACTTATTGTCAGATCAGATAAAGTAACTGCTGATGTGGTTGACGCAGCCAAAGAACTGGGTATTGTTGTACGTGCAGGAGCTGGCTATGATAACCTTGATATGGAAGCTTGTTCAGCAAAGAATATTGTTGCAATGAACACTCCGGGACAGAACTCAAATGCTGTTGCAGAGCTGGCCTTTGGAATGATGGTATTCCAGGCAAGAAACCATTTCAACGGTACGGCAGGTACAGAATTGCGTGGCAAGAAAATCGGAATCCATGCTTATGGAAATGTTGGTTTGTATGTCGCTAAAGTGGCCAAAGGATTTGGAATGCATGTTTATGCTTTCGATCCGTTTGTTGATGACGCAAAAATTAAAGCTGATGGTATTACTCCACTTTCTTCAGTTGAAGAGTTGTACAGCACCTGTCAGTATGTTTCTCTCCACATTCCGGCCAACGACAAAACCAAAAAGTCTATTAATAAAGAATTACTGAGCAAGATGCCTGAAGGCGGTGTTTTAGTAAATACCGCACGTAAAGAGGTGATTGATGAAGATGGTATCGTGGCCTTGATGGAAGAGAGAAAAGATTTTGCTTATATTTCCGATATTTCTCCCGACAACAAGGCAGTTTTTGAAGAGAAATTCCCCGGACGTTTCTTCTTTACACCCAAGAAAATGGGGGCTCAGACTTCAGAAGCTAATATTAATGCAGGAGTTGCGGCTGCCAATCAAATCGTTAGGTTTTTCAAAGACGGAGACGAAACCTTCAGAGTCAATAAATAGCAAAAACAGCAAAACCTCTCGCTTATGGCTATCGTAAAACCATTTAACGGGCTACGTCCTCCAAAGGACATCGCCGCCGGATTGTCCTGTCTGCCTTATGATGTAATGAACAGTCAGGAGGCTGCAAAAATGGCCGGGGATAAAGACTACTCATTGTTGCACATTACACGTGCTGAAATTGATTGTGAGGAGGACGTGGATGTTCATTCCGATGAGGTCTATGAAAAGTCGGCTGAGAACTTAAATAAGTTTAAAGAAAAAGGCTGGCTTGCTCAGGACGAGGAACCACGATTTTATATTTACGCCCAGACCATGAATGGTCGTACTCAATATGGAATTGTGGGATGTGCTTCCTGTACTGATTATGAACAAGGCGTAATTAAAAAGCATGAATTGACACGCCCGGAGAAAGAAGAGGACCGGATGGTGCATATTCGTACCAATAATGCCAATCTTGAACCTGTATTTTTTAGTTATAAAGCCGTTCCTGAGATTGATGAGATTGTTAATAACATTGTCACCACTCAGGAACCGGAATATGATTTCACTGCCGGGGATGATGGGTTTGGTCATCATTTCTGGGTAGTATGGGATGCTGAAACCAACACAAAGCTGGAAAACCTTTTTTCCACCAAGGTGCCATGTACTTATGTTGCAGATGGACATCACCGCACGGCTGCTGCAGCAAGAGTTGGCCTGGAGAGAAAAGCTGCCAATCCCAACCATACAGGCAATGAAGAGTACAACTTCTTTATGGCTGTACATTTCCCGGATGATCAATTGGAGATAATTGATTACAATCGTGTAGTTAAGGATTTGAATAATTATTCTCCGGCTGAGTTTGTTGAGAAGCTATCTGAATCTTTTGATATCAGTGAAATTGGAAGCGAAATCTACAAGCCATCCCAACTTCATGAATTCAGCATGTATCTTGATGGAAAGTGGTACAAACTGACGGCCAGGGAAGGAACCTATAATGATCAGGATCCAATTGGTGTTTTGGATGTCACCATCTTGTCCAATCATGTTTTGGATAAGTTGTTGGGCATAAAAGATCTGAGGACTTCAAAGCGCATTGATTTTGTGGGTGGAATTCGTGGTCTTGGAGAATTGCAAAGCCGGGTGGATTCAGGTGAAATGAAAGTTGCATTTGCTTTATATCCTGTTTCTATGCAGCAATTGATCGATATTGCTGATACAGGCAATATTATGCCGCCAAAGACCACCTGGTTTGAGCCTAAACTCAGATCCGGATTGGTTATTCATGAAATTTAACCGATTGGAGAAATTGAAAAGCCGAATTTGCGGCTTAAAGAATTTCTTATAATATTTAGCCCGGCTTGGTTTTGTTGGCATTAGGCCATCAGTCTCAGGCCGGGCTTTTAATTAAAATCTGAGATTGGCTTAAATGAATTCTCCGTTAAAAATCAGAGAGAAACCTGAATCTGTAGGTGTCATTTTTAAGTTATATCAGAAAAAAACGAATTATCATGTCATCAGTCAGTGAAAATTTGAAGATTGTAAAAGATGGGTTGCCGGAAGGGGTAACTCTTGTTGCTGTCTCCAAAACCAAACCTGCCGAAATGATTATGGAAGCATATGAAAGCGGCCAGAGTATTTTTGGTGAAAATAAGGCCCGGGAATTGGCAGATAAATACGAAGAATTGCCCAAAGATATTGATTGGCATATGATTGGGCATCTTCAGCGAAACAAAGTCAAGTATATTGCTCCATTTGTGTCGTTGATACATGGTGTTGACAGTATGCGTCTTTTGCGGGCAATAAATAAGGAAGGCGCCAAAAATGACCGGGTTATTCCATGTTTACTGCAAATTCATATAGCATCCGAGGAGAGTAAGTTTGGGTTGGATGCCGGAGAATTGACAGAGATGCTTAAAAGTGATGATTTTAAGTCTTTTGACCATGTTAAGATACAAGGGTTGATGGGCATGGCTACTTTCACGGATGATGAATCGAAGGTGGCATCAGAATTCGGTACTTTGAAAAAACTCTTCGACGAAACCAAACAACAATATTTTACTGCTGATTCTGACTTTTCAATCCTAAGTATGGGTATGTCAGGTGACTATAAAATTGCCTTAGCCGAAGGCAGCAACATGGTCAGGATTGGTAGTTCCATCTTTGGAGCCCGGAATTATCAGTAATTAGAAGTGTCGGTCTATAAACTAAACAAACAGTGTCAAAATGTATGTGCGTGTTCAGAAAGTTTCATTTACAAAGCCTGCCCCGATTTTTCTTCGGGGGCTTTCGAAGCCCGTAAACAGGCAGTCCCGATCCTTCGGGATGAGTAATTTTCGGGCAAGCGTAACGCGGTAAATGGGATTTTATGGACACACACTAATTAAAAGCAATGAGTTGGGACTTTTCTGCTTTTGATTATATTTGTTAAGCAATTTTGTTTTTGAAGAGGATGTCAGGCTTTTTTGCAATTGCATTAATGACACAGCGATCCTGACTCATTTAATAAGCTAAAAATAATCAAGGATATGGCTAATTTGGAAACAACCTACCTGGGAATTAAACTAAAAAACCCGATTGTGGTAAGCAGTTCAGGGCTTACCAATAGTGTTGAAAAAATAAAACAGCTTGAAAATGCCGGAGCAGGAGCGGTTGTTTTAAAGTCTCTTTTTGAAGAGCAGATAAACCATGAAATCAATAAAGAGATTACTGGCGGACAGGGGTTTGATTATCCGGAAGCTGTAGATTACGTACGTGAATATACGCGTGAAAATTCAGTAGCTGCCTATTTGCAGATGATAAAAGAGGCCAAAGCGGCAGTTGAAATTCCTGTAATTGCCAGCATTAACTGTTTCTCTTCAGATGAGTGGGTTAATTTTGCTCAGGACATTCAGGATGCAGGTGCCGATGCTATTGAACTCAATGTATTTAGGGTTAATACCGATAAAAACAGCGAAGCTGCGGATTATGAGCAGATTTATTACGATATAGCACAGAATGTGAGTGAGGTTGTTGCCATCCCTGTTTCAATAAAATTGGGGCCTTATTTCTCCAACTTAATTCATGTTGTGGACCGGCTTTCAGTTTCGGGAGCCAAAGGTGTTGTTTTGTTCAACCGTTTTTATGAACCCGATATTGACATTCATTCAATGCAATTGACTGCAGCGGAAGTTTTCAGTTCACCTGCCGAAATTCGTCAATCTCTGCGTTGGGTTGCCATTACCAGTGCAAAAACTAAAAAGATTGACATTGCCGCTTCAACCGGAATTCATGATGGTTCTGCTGTTGTCAAACAAATGCTTGCGGGTGCCAGTGCGACCCAGGTTTGTTCAACAGTATATAAAAACGGACCTTCAGTAATAACCCGGATGGTAGAGTTTTTGGAAAGTTGGATGAAAGAACAAAACTTCTCCACTATTGACGATTTCAAAGGGAAAATGGGATACAGAAGTATTAAGAACCCAAATCTCTATGAAAGAGCTCAGTTTATGAAATATTTTTCAAATTTCGAATAAGTATTGGTACATTTGAAAAGTGAAGATTTTTTAGGGGCAGGTTTCTGCCCCTTTTTGAACATGGGGATTGATACAATAACATTTATTTTCTGACATTTCAGGATTTTTAAATTTTCAGGTTTTAGGAGATTGTGGTTTCAGAAGAATGTGATTTTAGACAAACCAATCAAAGTAGTATTGCTTTAAAATTTGATCGGATTGTTTGATAATCATTGTTTTTTGTCATAAATTAGGTCTTCCAAAATAAACCAACCCTTTGACAATTCAATTTTTTTATACCTATGGAGTATCGTCTTAAACATTTGTTCACCAAATTCCGGATCCTACCGGTATTGCTTTTATTGGGATTTGTGATCTCATGTAATATGGGAAGTCAGAAAAAAGATTCCGGAGAATCAGAAGAGGAGATTATAGAATCTGTTCCAATGAATGACCAATTGGTGGATGATTTTAATAAATCGAAACTGATATTTTACTCTCTGCCATCGCCTCTGGAAACAGCTATGTTGATTAAAAAGGCAGGAGCTACCTTTGATCCGGATATTCTCAATCCAATTGGTAATATCTCACGGTACAATACCAATTCAAAAATGGCGTTAAACCTGGGGATTTATAGTGCAGACTTAAGTTATGCCAGTCTGTTTGACCAATCTCAGATCACCATTGAGTACATGGGGAATGCCCGAAAACTTGCTGACAAGCTTGGTATTCTCGGGGCTGTGGATGAAGAAACCATTAAGAAGCTGGAGCAAAACATGAATAACAGAGAAGTGGTAATGGATATCATTTCTGAAGCTTACATGAACTCCAATGCATATCTTTCCGAAAATAACCGTGCAGCTGTTTCGGTCATGGTTCTTACGGGAGGCTGGATAGAGGGTTTGTATTTGGCTACCTCTCTTACAAAAGGCGATCTTCAGAATAACAAAAAGTTGGTTGAACGGATTTTATATCAAAAACTTTCGCTGGTTACCTTGTTAAATATGATGGAGACTTACCGCGATAATGCCGAAGTAGCTAAACTTATTAATGAGCTGAAAGGGCTTGAATCAGTTTTTGAAAAGGTTACCATTGTCAACACTTCTGATGTTGAAGCCCGGACTGATACAAATAACAAAGTGACAGTAATTAAGGCCAATAGTGAGATTGAGATTTCACCTTCAGATTATATTTCTTTGTGTGAAAAGGTTGAGGAGTTACGGTCTGACTTTATCCTATAACCTTTAGCATTCAGATACATGGCTAGTTATTCCCCAAAGAGCACTTATCAGAATTGTATACACAGGTTTTTACCTGTGATTTTCGTATTGCTTTTGGGGCTTTTTTACTCTTCCAATGTGCAATCTCAATGTGCAAGCTTTGCCCGTGCAGTGGTGAAACCAGAGCTTTCTCCTTTTATTCA
Source organism: Marinilabilia rubra (assembly GCF_003121985.1). Lineage (GTDB taxonomy): Bacteria > Bacteroidota > Bacteroidia > Bacteroidales > Marinilabiliaceae > Marinilabilia > Marinilabilia rubra. The sequence continues at coordinate 104,938 of NZ_QEWP01000012.1, read as the reverse complement.
CGACGGAAACTATAACGCAACGATCCTTGCAGAGGGGGAGTCCGTATTATTACGTAAAACCGTGTTTGAAGGGCAGAAGTACCGTATTGTGGTAAAAGGAGTGCCTGAACTTCCCGGACTAAGGTTTAGAGTGATTGATTCAGGAAGTCAGGTTTTATTTGATAATGCACTGTACGAGTATGCCGACACCTGGGACTTTGATGTTCAGGACACACGAACCATATCAGTAGAGGTGACTGTCCGTGAAGATAATAATCCCGGAAGCTCAGTTGGAGGGTGCGTTGCTGTTCTTTTTGGACTTAGTTTGGATTAACCGGGGATTCTCTGCACCAAAAGGCCTGCTCCTCCTAATGAGATGAGAGTATTTCTGAAAACTTCATTCAGCTATTGCAAATAGGGTTTTAGAAATTTTCCTGTATGGCCTTTGGTTGATTTAACAAGATCCTCAGGTTTCCCGGCAAAAACCAGTTCTCCGCCACCATTTCCTCCTTCAGGTCCAAGATCGGTTATCCAATCAGCAGATTTAATAATTTCCATGTTGTGCTCCACCACAAGCACTGTATGCCCTTTTTCGATGAGCGCTTCAAATGCCTTTAGCAGTTTTTGAATATCATGAAAATGAAGCCCTGTTGTAGGCTCGTCAAAAATGAACAGAGTAGGAGATGACTTTTCCAATGCCAGGAACGATGCGAGTTTTATCCGCTGACTTTCTCCACCACTTAAGGTGCTTGAAGCTTGCCCCAATCGAACATATCCGAGCCCAACGTCAGCAAGTGGTTTTAATCGGTTGATAATCTTTTTCTCAGTATTGCCTTCTGCTCCTCCAAAGAACTCAATACTTTGATTGACGGTCATTTCAAGAATGTCATGGATGTTCTTTCCACGGTACGTAATATCCAGTATTTCCGGCTTAAAACGTTTTCCGTTGCAGCTTTCGCAGGTGAGAACGATATCTGCCATAAACTGCATTTCAATCTTAATGGTGCCTTCACCCTGGCACTCATCACATCGACCACCGTCCACGTTGAAAGAAAAGTGTGCGGGTTTCAGGCTGTTTATTCTGGCCGGTTTTTGGTCCGACATTAGTTTCCTGATTTCATCATACGCTTTCAGGTAAGTTGCAGGATTTGAGCGTGACGATTTTCCAATTGGGTTCTGGTCAATAAATTCAACGTCGTTTATGGCATCTGTTTCACCTTTCAATAGATCGAAATCACCTGTTTTATCGGCATGCCCCCCTTTGATTTTCTTCAAGGCGGGATAAAGCACTTTTTTGACCAGAGAAGACTTTCCCGAACCACTTACACCTGTGATGACATGCAAAACATTCAGGGGGATTTTTATATTAAGGTTCTTCAAGTTGTTTTCCCGGGCTCCGAGTATTTCGATGGCATTGTTCCAGGAGCGGCGAGAGGAGGAAATTTCAATTTTTTTGGTTCCATTGAGGTACTGAGTGGTCAGACTTTCAGGGGTTCCTTCCAGTTCCCTGAAATTTCCCTGAAATACGACTTCTCCACCATGCTGACCAGCCAGTGGACCAATGTCAATGATTTCATCTCCGGCACGAATGATTTCTTCGTCATGTTCAACGACTACCACTGTGTTGCCCAGACTCTTAAGGTGTTTTAATACATCAATGAGCAGGTGGGTGTCGCGTGGATGCAGGCCAATGCTTGGCTCATCCAGTATGTATAAAGATCCAACAAGGCTACTGCCCAGTGACGTGGCCAGGTTGATGCGTTGACTTTCTCCTCCGGAGAGTGTTGAGGATAGCCTGTTGAGAGTCAGATACCCAAGGCCAACATTATTCAAAAAATGAAGGCGGGAGGTAATTTCAATCATCAATCGTTTGGCTACCTTTTGGTCGTGTTTGTTGAGCTCAATTTTATCAAAAAATTCAGAAAGCTCTGAAACCGGCATTAAAACAAGGTCGTGAATGCTTTTCTTATTGACCTGGACATACATCGCTTCCTTTTTAAGTCGCGTTCCGTCACATTCAGGGCAAATGGTTTTTCCCCGGTACCGCGAAAGCATAACACGATACTGGATTTTATACTGCTTGGATTCGAGATGTTTGAAAAATTTATTTAGCCCGTGGAAATAGCGGTTTCCTGTCCATAACAATCGTCTTTGTTCTTGTGAGAGTTCATAATAAGGTTTGTGTACAGGAAAATCAAATTTATGTGCATTATTGATCAAAGCATTTTTCCATTCTCCCATTTTCTCTCCTCGCCAGCAGGCAATAGCCTCATCATAAATGGAGAGGTTCTTGTTAGGCACCACCAGGTCTTCATCAATTCCGATCACACTTCCGAATCCTTCGCATGTAGGGCAGGCACCCAGTGGATTGTTGAAGGAAAACATGTGTTCTGATGGCTCTTCGAAGGTTATACCGTCAGCTTCAAAACGGTTCGAAAACTTGTGTGTTTCAGGTTCTTCTCCCTGGAAAATTTTCACAAGGCATTCTCCCTCACCTTCGTAAAATGCAGTTTGTAATGAATCAGCCAATCTGGATTGGTTGTCTTCATCATCCTTTTTTACGCTTACACGGTCTATTACCAGATTGATGTCCTTGCATTCGTTAAGACGTTTTTCATCCTGAAGTAACTCTTCAATTCTTATGAATTTGCCTTCAGATTCAATTCTGCTAAAACCTTGCTGAGAAAGAATTGACAAATGTTCGGCACAACTACGGTCGTTGGGGGTGATGACACCAGCCAAAATGGCCATTTTTGTGCCGTTTTCATTTTGATTGATGAAATCAATTACGTCGTCAACCTGATGTTTTTTGACTTCTTTCCCTGAAACGGGAGAGAAGGTGCGACCAATACGGGCGTAAAGCAGTTTAAAATAGTCGTAAACTTCAGTGGAGGTTCCAACTGTAGATCTGGGATTCCGGGTATTGACTTTTTGTTCGATGGCAATAGCAGGCGGAATGCCCTTAATATAATCTACTTCCGGCTTGTCAATACGACCCAAAAACTGGCGGGCATAGGCACTCAAGCTCTCCACATACCTTCTTTGACCTTCTGCATACAAAGTGTCAAAAGCCAGGGAACTTTTGCCTGATCCTGATACGCCCGTGATTACGATAAATCGGTTGCGGGGAATGTCCAAATCGATGTTTTTCAGGTTGTGGACACGTGCCCCTTTTATGCTTATATATTTTGATGTAGTTGCTTTTGTTTTTCCCATTTTTCGCTCCAAATTGACCTGCAAAGATACCAAAGATGAAGTGAATTTGCTAACTAAGGCCGATAAAATAGAGATGGTTTGTTTTAGGGGAGCTGACTAATCCACTCTTTTTATTTTTCCTGTTTCTGTTAGGTGAAGCTTCCTTTCAACGATTTTCCGTGGAGCATGATGGGGTGGGAGGACAGATTTTATTTTTTCGAGAAAGGTTCTCTTATCATCAGGTGTTTTTTCCATTACCAATACCAATTTTTGTCCCAGAACAGGATCGGGAACTGATGAAATATAAAATGGCTGATCAATCAAATGGGAAATGCACGATTCCACATCTTCAGGCGATACTTTGATCCCTCCTGTATTAATGATATTGTCGTATCTGCCTTTTATCCTGAATTTTCCTTTATCGTTTATCTCAACAAGATCGTTGGTTACGAAGGGGTCTTCAGAGATGAAAGGTGCATTAATCACCAGGCAGCTACGTTGATCTTTTGTGATGCCAATTCCATCAAATGGGGTAAAAAAAACTTCAGCATTGGATCCATTTACAGGTCTTAAAGCAATGTGTGACAAAGTCTCCGTCATACCATAGGTTTCCCAAACATTAACAGGCTCATGCTGTAATTTGGCTTTAAGATCCGGAGACACCGGACTTCCACCCAAAATGACGGTTCTCAGGAGATTGAGACGACTTTGATCTTTGCTTAGTTCATTACTCATTTGAAGAGGCGTTAGCGCTGCAAAATCTACCGGGGTGTTCAGGTTAGAGAGAGGTGAACCGGAAACCGGAACCGGTATTAAATTAAGTTGCCCGGCAAATGCCCGGACCACCATCATTTTTCCGGCAATGTATTCGCAAGGTAAGCATAGAAGGGCTTTCTGGCCCGGCTTTAAAGCAAAGAAGCCAATGGTATTGAGGGCTGATTGCAGCATTGCCGATTTGGAAACCTTAATCTTTTTGGGGATTCCCGTAGAGCCTGATGTTTTAACTTCAACTTCGGGAGACTCATTCAACCATTCCTCTATGAAACTGTAAAAAGCAATCTCCCATTCAGCAACACTGTTGTTGTTCAACTTTTCTTTACAGAGTTTTTGCAATGCATCAGAATCGTAATAAGTTCCTGAAATGGTTATAGAGTTGTATTGCTTATGTTTGAATGGCATAATTTTATAAAAAGAGTCAAATCAGTTTGGATGTTTAATGGCCAAGATGCCATAGCATTCCGTTGTTGATGAATAGTCCGTTTTCGATGTTATTGGTAAAAACCAGCCCCGTTCCCAATCCCTGTGGCATAGGATTGTTGAGGGTTGAAGTCCATTGAGCGATGGCGTTAAGTCCAATGTTGCTTTCCAGAGCAGAGGTAATCCACCAACCCGAATTCAGTTCTTCAGCCATTTTGATCCATTCTTCCGAAGCCTTCATTCCACCTACCAAACTAGGTTTTAATATGATGTAAGCCGGTTTAATGGTGCTGAGCAATTTCCTTTTATCAGATGGGGTGTTAATACCTATTAACTCCTCATCAAGAGCAATAGGAAGAGGTGTTGTTTCGCACAACCGGGCCATTTCCTGCCATTGGCCTGCTTGTATGGGCTGCTCGATGGAGTGAATTCCCAGTCTGGCAAGGCGATCCATAATTTTAGGGGCTTGTTGAAGGCTAAAAGCACCATTGGCATCAACTCTCAGTTCAAGCTTATCGGCGGGGAATTTTTTTCTCAGGTTTTTTAGTAAACTGTATTCTTCTTCAAAGTCGAGGGCACCAATCTTCATTTTAAGGCATTTAAAACCTGCATTAAGCTTCTCCTGAATTTGTTGCTCCATGCTTTCTTTTGTGTCCATCCAAATGAGACCATTGATTGGTATGCCCACAAGTCCATGGCCAAAGTCTGAGTTAAAAAGAGTCTGGTTGCCATTATTTTGTAAGTCCAATAAAGCTGTTTCCAGACCGAATCGAATGGCTGGCCACTCAATTAGTTTCTCATGGAAATTGTCATTGTAATTGTTGATCTGTGTACAAACTTCTTTGATTTTTTCTTCAATATCAGGCCGGGCATCAGGGCTCAGTTTGGGTAATAAAGAAATTTCTCCGGTTCCTTTAATTTTAGGATTAGAATCATCCCAAACAGAAATAAACCAACTTGGTTTTTCAGTCAAAACCCCTCTCGACGTTCCTCCGGGGATTTTAAACTTTAAAGTATGTGGAATAAAATCAGCTTTCAGCATAATTTGAAGGATTAAAGAAAATAGGTTCCTGTTCCGTATAAAATTACAAACAGCAGTGTGCCCAATGATAAGTTTCGCAATTCCGGATCAAGTTGTGTGGAAGGTTTGCTAAACCGTAAAACAGCCAGAACACTTTTGGCAAACACAGGAAGGGATATCAGTGTAAGCCAGGCTCCCGGACGAGTCTCAAAACCTAAGAGCCAGATAAGCATGGCAACCCATCCGAGGGTAAGCAGGCTAAAATGATAGAAAGCAGCTTTTTTTCTTCCCAGCATGACCGGGAGGGTGTTTTTACCGCTCTTCTTATCACTTTCAATATCCCTGATGTTATTAAGGTTTAAAACTCCTGTACTAAAAAAACCAATGGCAGCGGCAGGGAGAAGAACCGGCCATTGCCAGTAACCTGTATGAAGGAAGAATGTTCCTCCCACTCCCAGTAAACCAAAAAAGATGAATACATATAAATCGCCAAATCCACGGTAACCATAGGGGTTTTTACCCACGGTATAACGGATGGCGGCAGTAATGGCAGCCATACCCATTAAAAAAAAGAAAAATGCATAGAGCTGGTCGCCTTTTATTGAAACATATATAAGAGTTAAGCCTGAAGCCAGAGCCAGAAAAGACGTAATAACAATGGCTCTTTTCATTCTTTTAAGAGAAATTACACCACTCTGAATCATTCTCTTAGGGCCTTGTCTTTCTTCATTGTCAGCTCCTGACAGAGCATCACCGTAATCATTGGCGAGGTTAGAGAGGATTTGAAGAAACAAGGTGGTTAGAGCAGCCAGAGTGAGCACATCCATCCTGAATGCATCTTCTCCTACTGCCAAAAAGGATCCGAGAAAGATGGTTGAAAGGGCCAGGGGCAGAGTTCGTAAACGTAATGAAATAATCCAGGCTTTTATGTTTGACATAGCTTTTAGTTTTTTTTAAAAGGCTTACCCAATAGGAAAAGTTTATAGCCAACCTCAAAATTACTGCTTTTTTAAAGGATGTTGTAAATTGTATGGAAAAAAAGGGCCTTCGAATAAGGGTTTTTTGAGATCTTTGTGTCATAATATTGAACAGACGAAATTATTAGCGGGCATTAATGGAATTACCAAAATCCGACAAAGAAATTATCAGGCTTATAGCCAGGGGTGATGAACAGGTGTTTGAGCAACTGTTCAGGCTATGGTATGCCCGCTTGACCATGTTTGGATACAAGTTCCTGGGGGACCGCCAGGAGGCCGAGAATATCGTTCAGATGGTATTCATCAAGTTCTGGGAAAAGAGAAAAGAGTTAAAAATAAACTCCCTGAAGGGTTACCTTATGGCAGCTGTTCGAAATGGTTGTATCAATGAGTTGAAAAGAGGTCATCATCATTTGTCGGTTGAAGATCAGTTTAATATTGCAGTTTCGACGGAAGAGGATGATTTTGATGAGGAGTTGATGAAGAAAGTTAACGAAGCTATTAACGAGATGCCACCTCAGCGACAGAGAATATTCAAAATGGGACGGTTTGATGGGTTGAAGTATAGGGAGATAGCTTCCAGACTGGGAATTTCTCATAAAACAGTTGAAGTTCAGATGGGAAAAGCGCTCAAGACCTTAAGGGAAACATTTAATCCTCAATGTCTCAAAGAGCGAAAAATAGTTAAGTAGGAATTTCAGGAAACAACAATAAAGCAATGTCAAAAGAAAGAGTAAATATTGATTGGGATCTCGCAGCAAGGGTTTTGAGCGGAGAAGCTGATGAAATTGATCGCGGCCTTTTGGATCAATGGTTAAACGCGAAGGATGCCAATCGCAGGGAGTGGGAGCAAATTTGCAACTCATGGGATAATGGGGGAGAGGCAATAATGGCTTCAGAAATTGATACCTCTGCAGCCTGGAACCGGGTTAAACGCTTTACACTTGAAGACCATGCTGGTCATCAATACAAGTCGTCCAATCATCGTATTGGAATAATTTCGACGATTGCAGCTTCAGTAATTATCTTACTGGGTGTTGCCTGGTTTGTGTTGCTTCAGAATGAAGATTCGTCATCCTCCCTTATTGTTTCTAATTCGACCCGCGAGGAGATGGTGTTGAGCGATGGCAGTTCCATTACACTCAATTCAGGGTCCACATTCAGTTGTAAGCAGCCATTCAGCAAAGAGCAGCGTACAGTAGAATTAAACGGAGAAGGTTATTTTGAAGTAGAAGGCAACAAAGAATGGCCCTTTGTGATTAATACCGGTGAGGTGTCGATCAGGGTAACCGGAACCCGCTTTAACGTCAGGGCTTATCCCAATATTGATGTCACAGAGGTTTCAGTTATTGAGGGTATTGTTGAGGTTTCACCGCTTGGTGGCAGTGATCTGGTGAGATTGGCAAAAGGGCAAACGGCGTTGTTCGACAAAAACGATGAACAATTAATAGTGAAGCAAAGTACTGACCCAAACTTGTTGGCATGGCTAACTCAGAAAATCCGGTTTGATGATGAATCATTGAGTAATGTGGTTGAAACCTTAGAGCGTGTTTACGATGTTAATATTCAACTGGGCAACAATGAGCTTGCCAATGAACAATTAACCGCCCGTTTTAGTGAGAATTCACTGGATTTTGTACTTGAAGTTGTTTGTACTACCTTTAACCTTGAGGCACAACGGGAGGGTGAAACCATACTTCTCAACAGAGCTCCCGACAATAAGTAAGTCCCCCGTGCCGGGCTTTTAACCAATATTTTTTATGGGGCACAATAAGGTACATACAATAATCATTTCGAGAAATGGGCTTTCAATGAGAGCCATTGTTTTTCTGGGGATGTTCTTATGTTGTTTACCCGCTTTAACTGCGCAGTCCAATTTGTTGGATAAAACTGTTTCCTTTTCTTGGGACAGTATCCCCATCTCCCAGTTTCTGGATTCTCTCAGTAGCAAATACCAATTTTCATTTTCTTACGATGCTTCCATTGTCCCCGGTGACAGCATGATTTATGCTGAAGAAGACTCAGTTGTATTAGGTGGATGGCTTAAGCAAATGCTTGGGGATGAAGAGTTGAATATTCATCAGCTGGAAAGCCAGGTGATTATCTCTGAAGAACCCGCGAAAATAGCTCCAGGGGCCATACATGTTCAGGGAGTGGTCATAGACTCTCTTGATGAAACCCCTATGGGGATGGTGAACGTTGGCGTTATTGGGAAAACCATAGGAACAGCTACCAACCGAAGCGGACAATTTAGTTTGTATGTACCACACAGTTATGCTGGTGAGAAACTTGTTGTTTCCAATCTTGGATATCTTAGAGAGCAAATTGAAATTCCATCCAGGGATACCATGGTTCAGGTAGAATTAAGGGAGACTTCAGTGCGGTTGCCCGAGGTACTTGTCAGACATGTGGAACCTATGAATTTAATGCAGGAAGTGGTCAGGAGGAAGCGTGCCAATTATGCTTCTGATCCCTTAATTCTTACTGCCTTTTTCCGTGAATCGATTCAGCAGGATGAGCAATATGTAGATGTTTCGGAGGCTGTCATTGAGATATATAAGCCGCCCTACACAAGTGAGTTTGCACTGGAGCGTGTCAGGTTTGTGAAGGGCAGGAAAGGGGAGTTTACAGGCGATATGGAGATTATTGACTTCAAGCTTCAGGGGGGGCCCTTTCTCTTCAGCCGGGTGGATATTGTCAGGCAGGGTGGATTTTTACCCAATCAGGAGGGCAATTCCAAATATCAATACAGTTTTGAAGGGATGGATTACGACCATGGGCGAAACGTGTTTGTAATTGGGTTTGAACCCCGCAATGATGATGGAGAGTTGCTGTATGAGGGCGAAATCAGGATAGATGAAGAAACATTAGCCATAGTTGGCGCCAATTTTGAAATGACGCGCCGTACTATACGTAAAAGCCGGGAATACCTGATCAGACGTGACAGTCGACGGTTCCGTACAAAACCCATTTTTGCCAAATACAGAATAGATTATCGCCCCTGGGGTGATAAATGGGTGCTGAATAGTGTCAGGGGAGAGGTAAGTATGAAAATTGCGGATCGAAAAAAGAATGTCAGGACTGAATTTAATACCGTTTCAGAGATGTTGATTACAGACTTACGGGAAGGTAATCGTAAAGAATTTCGCTGGTCAGAATCTTTTAAAGCCAACTACATTCTTTCGGAAGAAATTGAGAGTTACGATCCTGAATTCTGGTCAAGGTACAATATCATAAGTCCAGATGAATCCATCCGGGAAATATTCAATGGCAAAGCTTCAGGCAATGCTGAATAACGCATAAAAAGCCGGAATACTATAGAAACCGGCCCGACAAGTTTGTTGTTTTAAAACCAAATTTTATGCTGTTAGGCACAATGTTGTTGTAAATAATTTATGGTAGAGCCCACCGACTTTAAATTTGGCAATTCGTCACTCTTTACTTCCACTTTGAACCGGGTTTCCAAATAAAAAAGGAAACAGGCCATGTCAATATCATCCATAAACAGATCCTCTGTCAATGAGGCTTTTTCATCAATTGCATTCCGTGGAATACCCGTTTGTCTAAATACCTTGTAAAGGTTCCTTCTAATTGATCTAGCGTTCATAGGGCAACTCTCTTTTGATGGTTTAATAGTATGACAATCGAAAGAGGTAGCACACGTATTGAATGGATCGAATTTTTTTTCAAATAGTCAGGGACATGTTTCTTTCTTCCATTTTTTTGCGCATATTGATCAGGGCATAACGCATCCGGCCAAGCGCAGTATTGATGCTGACATTGGTTTCGTCAGCAATTTCCTTGAATGATAACCCAAAGTAATGCCTTAGCTTGATGACCTCTTTTTGAGAATCGGGTAATTCCTCAACCAAAGAAGCTACTTCGCTCAATAACTGCTCATATACCAAATCGTCTTCAATGGTTTGGTCAGAAAAGCGGGAGTGGTTGAAAATATCGTAAGAATACTGGTCGTTTGAGACCATCTGCTGGTTCTTCTGTTTCCTGAAGTGATCGATCACCAGGTTATGGGCGATGCGCATAACCCATGACGTAAACCGACCGTTTTCGCTGTATTTTCCTGCTTTAAGCGAATGGATTACTTTCATAAAGACATCCTGAAAAATATCTTCAGCAAGGTCTCTCTGGCGAACCATTAATAAAATAAATGAATAGATACGTTGCTGGTGCCGATCGATTAATAAATCAATGCACCGCGTCTCACCTGATATAAACTTTTTTACAAGCTCCTCATCAGACAGGCAGTTCAATTCTGTCATAGTTAGAAAGTTTTAGTTTAGCTTGTAAAAATGTTCTATAGGCTTGTGTTTTTCTGGTTACAGAATAATTTGTTGCAAAGTGTTGTTGAAACTTGAGGTGGCTAAATAACAAAAAAATACACAATTTTCCAAGTGTTAAATTTTTTTGTTGATTTGTTTGATTTGGCGGCAAACCTCTTTCGACAGTTTATCTTTGAGTGAATTAAACGCCGGGTTGTCTTCCTTAAAGGCTTTTTCTGTTTTTTGAGCCAGCTGATACAATCCGGATGCTTCCATCGTACCAACAATGCCTTTCAGAGAATGCAGGGTTCGTGCCAGGTCTTCCGTTTCATTATCCCTGATGAGTTGTCCCAGGCGTTCCTTGAAGTCGCTGTAATCGTGACAAAAACCTTTTAGGAGTCTGCTGTACAGGTCGGATCGTCCACCCATGCGACGAATACCCGCCTGAACATCCAGCCCCTCAATTTTCGGAAATTTGTATTCGCGTCCTTTTTCTGTATGTTGCAATGCCTGATCGGCACTTTCAGGTTCCCCGAATACCAGGCGATATATTACTCTGAACAAATCGTCCGGGTCAATAGGTTTGGCCACCAAACCGGTCATGCCAGCCTGTAAACATTGTGCTTCAACATCACCAAGAGCTTCGGCTGTCATGGCAACTACAGGTACATCTTTCCATCCCTCAATTCGCTTGAGCCGCCGTGTTGCCGTATAGCCATTCATTCCAGGCATATGAATATCCATCAGAATAATATCATAGGGGCATTTCCCATTTTGGTTGTTTGCCAAATCAAGAGCTTCTTGTCCGTTGACGGCTGCATCTGTGGTAATGTCGGCCATTGCCAGAAGTTCAACAGTCAATTCCCGGTTGGTCTCATTGTCTTCCACCATTAGCAGTTTTAACGGCTTTTCATTCAATAAGAATTCGCGGTAATTTTTCTTTTTTGGGCCGGCATCCTGCTGTGAATAATCTATTCCACCCATGGCGTCCATGAGAGTATCAAAAAGGATGGAATAATTGACCGGTTTATGCATCAGTACGTAAGGTAATTTGTCTTTGTCCCAATGTTCGCGTAGTTCATCTTCATGAAAAGGGGTCGACAAAATTACCAGGTTTTCAAAACGGTCATTGTAATAAATCATATCATCGGCAGGCGTGTCACTGGCTTTTACCAGATCCCAGTCCAGGAATAAAAGCCAAAACGGATCACCAGAGCTGATCTTTTCCAATTTTCCTTTAAGATCGGTATATGAACAGGTTCGTCTTATCCTAAAACCGAAATCTCCCAGCATGCTTTTAAGTCCGGATGCTGTTTTTACATTTTTACAGGCAATCATGACATTATCGCCGGCCACTTCAAAGGCATGACGCATCTGATCTTTTTTCTGAATCAGTTGCTTATCAATCACCGCGGTGAAGAAAAAGATGCTGCCTTTTCCATATTCACTTTCCACCCATATTTCACCATCCATCATTTGGGTAATCTTTTTGCAAATGGCCAGGCCAAGTCCTGAACCGCCATATTTACGGGAGGTAGAAACATCCGCCTGAGAAAAGGCTTTGAACAGATTATTTCGCTGTTCTTCTTTCAGGCCAATGCCGGTGTCCTCAACAGCAAATAGTAATTCTGTTTTTTCACTTTCGGTGGATTTTACCCTGATTTTTACGTTGACCGATCCTTTGTCTGTGAACTTTACGGCATTGTTGACGAGGTTTACCAAAACCTGTTCCAGGCGAAGAGGGTCGCCAACCAGACTAAGGGGGACTTCCGGTGCAATGTCGAAAATTATTTCAAGGCCTTTTTCGTTGGCCCTGAAAAGTACCATGTCGGCCAGATTTTGAAGCACCTGTTCAAGGTCAAAATCAATGTATTCCAAGTCCAGGCGGCCGGCTTCAATTTTCGAGAAGTCGAGTATGTCATTGATGATACCCAGCAAGGAGCGGGAAGAGGACTGAATGCGTTTCAGGTAATCACTTTGTCCGCGGAAGCCTGATTTTTCAAGTCCCAGGTGAGTCCAACCGATAATGGCATTTAGCGGGGTCCGGATTTCATGACTCATTCTTGCCAGGAAGTCACTCTTGGCGCGAGTGGCGGCTTCTGCTGCTTCTTTGGCTTTCTGTAATTCGATACCGCTTTCGTAACGGGCAATCATTAATCCCATGGTTACGGCAAAAGCCTTGAATAGTGTTTTCTGAGACTCCGCCCAATTGCCGGATTGCATTTCCTGCGCAAAGCCTATAAAGCCCCAGAAGGTTTCATGAACAAAAACCGGAACGATCAGCATTGATGTTGAATTAAGTTTTCGAAGGAATGATTTTTCCCGGTGGGATGCTGAATCGGATGAAATGATTAATTCTTTCTGGTCACTGAGAGTGAAATACCATGAGGGGCTTATGTTTTCGTAAGCCAGGTCTGCCAAATCCCGACGACGGATAGGCTCCAGAGTAGAGCGTTCCCATTCCACGAAATGTTTAAAGAGCAACTTTCCCGGCTCATTACGGTAATTTCTGAAGGCAAAAGCACGATCAACACCGGCTCCCCGGCCAAGAACCCTTAGGGCTCGTTGAAGGGCACTTCTGAAATGCGCGCTTGCAATCAATTCTTTTAAGGCTTCAGAAACACCTTCCAATAATTTATCGCGCACCATTATTTCATTAACAGCCTCTTTTTGAGCTGTGATATCGATGATGACGCCCTGGAATGTGGTTTTACCGGTTGCATGGTCCAATACGGGAAGTCCTTTTTCATACACCCATTTTCTGGCTCCAACCAGATCGCGGATACGGTATTCAATTTCAAACGGGCGTTGGGAATGTAAGGCTTCATCAAGAGTTGTTCTAACCTTTGGTAAATCTTCTTTTTCAATAAATGGAACAATGGACTGTCCTTCTAGTATAAAAGCATTGATGCCAAGACCAATGATTTTTTCAACTCCGCCACTAATAAAGAGCATTGTTCGTTTGGGATCGTTCTGACAATGATAAACGATACCCGGAACGTTGGTGACAATATTCCGGTAGTTTTCGCGACTTCGTTCCAGATCACTTAGCGCCTGCCGGAGCGGTGTAATATCTGTGGACACACCGCAAATTGAAATTATTTTTCCGGTGCGGTCTTTAATTGGAAATTTGTTGGAAAGAAATATTCGCTTTTGATTACCGGCAGGTACATACTCCTCTTTTTGAATAGACCTTCCAATTGACAAAACCTCATCATCATTTTTTTTGAATTCTTTGGCCGCATCTTCCGGATAGATATCCATGTCAGTTCTTCCAATGATCCGGTGTGCCTCCATTCCCAGAGTTTCCTCCATAGGTTGGTTGATAAGGGCATATTTGCCATCAATGTCTTTAACATAAATGAGTGCCGCACTGTTGTTAATGATGTCATTCAGCAACTGTCGGTTGGTTTGGAGTTGCCGGTTGGCTAACTCCCTGGTGTTTTCATCGTGCCGGATTTTTCGAACAAATATCAGGGCCAGCCATACTCCTACAACAATGGCCAGGGCCATGAAAACAGAGAGGACTACAAAACCTATAATGACCCATTCCTCCATTGCATGGTTTTGGTGGTAATTAGCGTTCTCTCCGGCTTGCTGGATGCTCCTGGAACTTTGATCCATCATACTTTGAGCCTCCCCAATTTCTTCGAGTTCATCTACCAGAGTAAGCATTTCCCTCTGGTAACCTGCCAAACCGCGTCGCATGCTTCGCAACGGCTTACTGGATGAGGACTGAGGTGGCACTACCCCGTCAGGAGGAATAAGACTCAAAATACGTTTGAAGACAGTATCAACCATATTGCGGGTGACAAAGTCTTCCGGATAATTCCATAATTGTTTTTCAATTTCCTTAAGGTAAAGAAGCTGAAACATTAAATCATTGTATAACTCAGATTCTTCAAGTTTATTAACTTTTTTCTTTGAATTCCAGGTCAGCCTTCGGGGGAAGGGTTGTCGGGCAGCAGCAAAAACGTCCTGAAACAGAGAGTCCATTTTTTTCTCAGATTCGGAACGATGGTCTTTCAGGTTGATAACCAACAGCCAGTAATGTTTGTATTTTTCAAGCCAGTTATCGATGGATCCAAGTTCTTCGCGACTGTTCTTGTTTAGACGGCTATGGCGGGCTTCATCCAAAAGCACTTCAATGCGTTGGGTAAGACTGTCGACTATATATGATGAGGTAGTGTCTGTTTTCAAGGTGAGGTTTTCAGCCTGAATACGTGAAATATAAATCTGCTGAAGTAACTGGTCGACTTTTTCGGTGCTTCTGACCCAGTCTTTTAGACGTGAGATACCAAGAAGGCTGGCACCGGCAACAAACACCAACAAAAAAAGGATGATGATGTACCCCGCAAGCACTTTTTGGCTAATGGAGCTATTGGTCTTGATTGGATTTAAATATTCTTTTAGCATAAAAACGATGGCATTGCAAACACCTTACATTTCCTCCTTCCGGGATCAACAATGATCCTTAAACGGGAATTAATCACCCATATTACATCCTTGTGCGAGTAATAAAAGGGCAATACATTTTCCTATATAAGAGGTGCAATAACTGCAAAAATGGGAAAATTTAATCAACTATTATCAATTTACAACAGGAAGATTCAGTAATATATTTTTTTACATTGTTCCTGCTAACCTTTGGAAATTGAAAACATCACGGGGAGATTAATCCCCAAAACTCATATTTTATTCTTTATATCTTACTCAATACTTTCTTATCTCAAGGGGTTTGGATTTTAAAAGAGTAAAAACCAATTGCTTTAAATTAAAAGCACATGTGTGTTAAAGATTATAATATCAGTACTATATGTTTGGTCTTAGATCTTATATTTATCCAGAAGCTTCGGGACTAACGATCTATTGTTACTCAAATCATGAAAAAAATCATTCACAAGCAATTGATACAAGAGCCGGATTTTTGCTTATCAGGCTGCCCGGACTTATCAGTTGTCACGAATTAGGGCCAATAGGGTTGTTTTCTTCTGCCCTCTGCCTGAGGTTACTTTTTATTCTACTGAGACTATGAGAAAACTCTGTTCTTGAGTATTTAATGTTATTCCGGAAGAATCCTGATCTGGATTGCATGGGGAATAAACTCAAATAGTTACTGATGGCTTAACGGCCAGTCACTATTACATAACGTTCAAAATTAATTTTTGGTTATGGATTGAATAATTTTTTTTTCTAAGCTTCGTTTTAATTAAATAAACCCCAAAAAGAATGCTAATGAAAAACATTTCTACTATGAATTTGGATGTAATTATAAACCGAAGTCTCTACCTGCAGGAACTTTTGCTCAATCTTCCTGAAGACCGGTTAAAAGAGATGCTTGTTTCTCCACGAGAGGAGTTTGTTGAGTCATTGAAAATCAGATTTAAAGCTGTTTGTGATGTAAGAGGGAGAGGCAACCGGTAATGTGTTTTTACGCCGGTTTTTATGTGAGATATGCATATTGAACCCCCTCTCCATTGGCAGTCAGGTTTTCAGATTTCCTTTGGGAAGCTTAGGAAAGTTGAAACAAAAAATGATAATCTTCAATTTACATTTTTAGCTCTGAAATGTTGATCACTATGATCAGGAAAATTTTATTTTTCCTCTTTTGACTGCTTTATTGGGGATCAATGACAGGTTCTTTTGACGAAATAGCGGTCAATTGATTAATGGTTGATTTCCATTTTTCCTTTATGAACCCGGTAAAAACAAGTTTTATTTACTTTATAATCAGGCACTAAGTAGCTAGTGTCAAATTGTCCTGAACTTTAGTTGTCTCCTTAAATTCTTTGGCTATAAAAAATTGATAACCTCGTCTTGAAATCCTAATTTTGGACATTATAAATTTTCAAAAAACAGAATAATGGAATTTCAGACCAACCCTGAACTCAATCTGGCCCGTGAATTTATTGAGTCTACCAACCGCAATGTATTTCTTACCGGAAAGGCGGGTACCGGAAAGACTACCTTTCTTCATAATTTAAAGGCTACACTTCCCAAACGTATGGTGGTAGTTGCGCCAACCGGAGTAGCTGCCATAAATGCCGGCGGGGTTACCATTCACTCTTTCTTTCAGTTGCCTTTTGGCCCCATACTTCCGGGTGCCGGGAGTCAGGACAATCGCAGTGCCCACCGTTTCAGTCGTCAAAAGATTGATATTATACGAACTCTGGATCTTTTGGTGATTGATGAAATCAGTATGGTTCGGTCTGACCTGCTGGACGGGATTGATGAGGTTTTGCGCCGTTACCGCCGGAGCAGTCTGCCTTTTGGGGGGGTGCAACTGTTGATGATTGGCGATTTGCAGCAATTGGCGCCTGTCGTAAAAGATGAAGATTGGGCATTGCTTCGCCCGCATTTCGACTCGGCATTCTTTTTTGGAAGCCGTGCATTGCAGAAAACCAACTATGTCAGCATTGAGCTGAAACAGATTTTCAGGCAACAGGACGACAGCTTTATTACCGTATTGAATAAAATCCGTGATAATAAGCTTGATGAACAGGGAATAAATCTTCTCAATCAATCTCACAGGCCTGAAATTATTCAGGGAGATGCCGAAGGATACATCACACTTACTACCCATAATTTTCAGGCACGAAAAATAAACGATGCACGCTTGCAAAAATTACCAGGAGATTCACATAAGTTTAAAGCAAAGGTGGAGGGCAATTTTCCTGAAAGTAATTTTCCAACCGAGGGTGACCTGGTTTTGAAAACGGGAGCTCAGGTGATGTTTGTGAAAAATGATCCCTCACCTGAAAAACTTTATTACAATGGGAAAATAGGCAAAATAACGGGTTTTACCAACGATTCCATATTTGTTAAATGTCCGGGAGATTACGAAGCCATTGAAGTGAAAACAGACCGTTGGGACAATGCCCGGTACAAAATAGATGAAGAGACCAAGGAGATTCAGGAAGAAATTGAAGGAACTTTTACTCAGTATCCTCTTAAGACTGCCTGGGCCATTACCATTCATAAAAGTCAGGGGCTCACTTTCGAAAAGGCCATTATTGATGCCAACGCAGCATTTGCCCATGGACAGGTGTATGTGGCACTAAGCCGATGCAAATCACTGGAAGGACTTGTGTTAACAAAGCCATTAGATGTGAGGGCTTTGAAAACCGATGCAGAAGTAACCGGGTTTACCAAAAAAGTGGAGGAGGAGCCCGCTGACGCAGCTACCTTGGATGTAGCCAAAAAGGATTACCGTTTGACCATTCTCCGGGAGATGTTTTCAATGATCTCATTGGAATCTCAGCTGAGCTATAGCTTACGTGTTGTTTATGAAAACAAAGGAGCTGTTCAGGATGAATTACCGGTTTTGTTGGGGAATATGAAAACATTGGTGACATCAGAAATGAGACCGGTGGCCGAAAAGTTTTTTTCTCAGGTGAATAGGTTGATGCAGGAAAACCCAGATACGGACAATAATGATCATCTGCAGGATCGCATTAAAAAGGCCTGTCATTGGTTTCACGAAAAAATGGCAGCGGGGCTGGTCGTTCCATTTGGAGAATTAAAGATAGAGACTGACAATAAAGCCGTACGTAAATCGCTGAAACAGGCTTTTGATAGACTGGGAACAGAACTTATGGTTAGAGCTTTTGCTTTTGAAGCCTGTAAGAGTGGCTTTTCTGTGGAAACCTATCTTAAAGCCAAGGCAAAAGGGGCACTTGAGAAGGTTAAGCAACCGAAAGCCAAATCCACTGTCACAAACAATGTCAAGGTTGAGCATCCGGAACTTTATGCCCGATTAAAACAATGGCGTGACGATCAGGCAGAGGAGTTGGATCGTGATGTATATATGATTTTGCAGATAAAATCAATGAAACATATTGCCAATACATTGCCGGGGTCGTTAAAGGATATGAAGAAGATTCATGGTTTTGGAAAGGCTAAGTTGGAGCAGTTTGGAAAAGAAGTATTGGAAATTGTTTTCGACTATTGTAAAGATAAGGGTATTGAAACATCTTCAGGTAACATTGATCCCTTTGAAATGCCTGCTCCTAAAAAGAAAAAGGAGAAAGTGGATACCAAAAAAGTGACTTTCGATCTTTTTAAGAAAGGAAAGAGCGTGGACGAAATAGCGGAAGAACGTAGTTTGAAGGATACTACCATTTTCCGGCATCTTGGACATTTTGTTGGCCTGGGTGAAGTAAATGTTTTTCAGATAGTCTCTGCCGAAAAAGTGAAAAAAGTTGCTGCCTGGATTCGGGAGAATGCACCGGAAAGTATGACTTCTGTTAAGGAGCAATTTGGCGATGAAGTTAGTTGGGAGGAGATAAGGCTTATTCAGCACCATATGGCGTTTCAGAAAAAAGAAGGGGTTTCATAAAGGAGGATATCTCAAAAGTCCATATTTGATGTAATCCTGAGTGCCTACCCCAAATAATCTTGGGTAATAATGCGAAAATGACAAGGTAAATGCCTTGTCCCTGGAATGGGGCAAATTTGGATAACCCTCCCGATTAAAATCCGGGACAGGCTGGGTGAAAAACCCGGGGCCAGGCCTTACTTAGAATATCGGGTCCCCGAATGCCTGCCTGCAGGCAGGGGGGCCAACTTTCAATTTGCTGAAATTTTGATTTTTACAGAAATCTGTCATTGGTAGCGTAGCCGAAGTATCTTTTCGTTTGATAAAAAGATGTTTTGACTACGCTAAACAAGACATGCTTTTGGTTAAATGTTTTTGATGCAACGTCCTCTACTATATGCTATTGATTCCCATTTACCTCTTTCGTGAAAAATACTTCACCAATAAAAACAATCCACGGAGAACCCATAGAATAACATAAATCACAATACTGAATGCAAAAACGTACCCAATGTGAGTATATAGTTCGCTCCAACTGGTATTGTAATTTATAATTGAGTAGATATTGAGCCCTATTGCTCCAATAAAACAAAGCAGCCAGATAAAAAATTCTCTTCTGAGTTGGCGGGGGGTGATGATAATATTCTTCATAACTAGATCCTATATTTTTCGGGAAGTGTAAGTTTCTCTCCTGTTTCAATAGCAACTTCACCCAGCAAAGTCCAGATGCTGGCATTGTAGCCT
Source organism: Marinilabilia rubra (assembly GCF_003121985.1). Taxonomy (GTDB): domain Bacteria; phylum Bacteroidota; class Bacteroidia; order Bacteroidales; family Marinilabiliaceae; genus Marinilabilia; species Marinilabilia rubra. The sequence continues at coordinate 85,231 of NZ_QEWP01000012.1, read as the reverse complement.
TCTCTTGTTAGGGCTTCCGGTGCTTTGCCTTCTCTAATGTATTTGGCAAAAGCCTCCAGCTGAAGGGCTGAATCGTAAAAATCAGTGTTCTCAATAATGGGCTCACCATTGTATTTTACGGCTGTTTCGGGTACCCAACTGGCGCCACCAACCATTACTTTGCCAAAAAATCCTGATTCCATATCGTTGAGCAATTGCAGAATGCCAGGAGCCGGAGGAGGTGTTTCTGTATAGTAGCGGTTTGTTTCAAATTCAATGGTGCCTTTATGTCCCATGATTTGTTCTTCCAAACCATACTTTTTATTGCTGGTCATGGAGTCGTAAATAAACTGAGTGCCATCATTGTAAGAATAGATCAGGGCCACATTGTCGTTTACCTCCCGGCCGTCTTTCCAGAAAACGATACTTCCTGTTCCGGTTACCGAAACGGGTGTTTTTTGGAGGGCCCAGTTCGACACCTGAATCTGGTGCGACATTAACTCAGTCAGAAGTCCGGCCGAATATTCTTTATAAAGCCGCCAGTTGATGAAGCGTTCCATCTCAACGGTGTTGTCGGGTACCGGACGCCGCCAGTCGTTATTACGATGCCAGTAGGCGCGTAATTGCCCCAATTGGCCAAGCTTCCCTTTATGAATGCGTTGCATTCCTTCAAGATAAACAGGGTTGAACAAGCGCTGATGACCTATCTGAAGAATTCTGCCTGTAGATTGATGGGCATCATACATGGCTTTTGTGGTATCCATTGTACGTGCCATTGATTTTTCACAAAATACGTGGATGCCGGCCTGCATGCAATCAATGGCGATATGGGCATGCTGATGCAATGGAGTGGCAATGATTACACCGTCTAACTTTTCTTTTGCGAGAAGTGCTTCGTAATTATTATAAAGAGTCGGAGTGAGAGCATTTTCTTTACACATTTTATTCACCTCCTGAAGGTGGGGGGGATAAACATCGCAAAGCGCAGCAATTTCCAGATTATTGGATTCTTTTAATTCTAATAAAAACCGCAGGAGTTGTTTGCCGCGGCTACCTGTCCCGATGATGGCCAGTCTAACTCTGTCTGACGGTCTTTGGCCGGCCGTGGAAGGTTGGGCAAATGCATTGAGCCAGGGCGAAGCCGCCAAAGTTGCCACAGAACCGGTGAGCGCCATTTTTTTGAGAAATGCTCTTCTTGATTGAATTTTATCTTTCATGAAATATTTTTGATTTTCAGTCCTGATGTATATTCTCAGGATAGTTAAATGTTTTGTGTCTAATGAATGTCAAAAACAGCCCATTTTTTTATGTTGAAATGACTGACTATCTCCTGATGCTTTGCAGGTGGTGCGGCGACCAGAGCTGTTGATAGAATTTCTGCTTCAGCGGCACTATCACTTTGTACACCTGCAGTAATGTTTTCAGATGGTCGTCCGGATCTGGGATCCAATATGTGGGGATGGTTTCCAGATCCCACGCCTGAACCGCTTACAGAAACAGCATCGTTGTTGAGTGCCCAAACTGCTTCTTCAATTTTATTGTCCTGAAAGGAAAAGGGCCAATAATCTCCGTGTGGATGATGCCCCCGTGTTAATATGGAACTGCCGCCAAAACTGATAAAGGCATTTTTTATCTTCATCTCATCCAATGTTTTTGAGGCCTCATCCAGTGCCAGTCCTTTCCCGATCCCTCCAAAATCAAGTGATACACCATTGTGAAGAAACCGGATTTTGTTTTGGGATTCGTTAATTGCGATCATTTCCTCGGGCATAAACTCTGTAACTCTTCCGGCTGGGGGGCGGTCCGTTTCTTTTAATGAAGCATAGGCCCCTCCGGCAAACACATTGAAATAACCTTGCGAGCGATGAAAGTCTTCAATACCTCTTTTTATCTCTTTAAGAAGGACCGGACTTACTACCAATTCGTTGGAATGAGCTGTTTGATTGATTTGAAAGGTTTCGGCGTCGGGATTAAAGCGATCCAGCACCTTTTGAAGTTGCTTTATTTGCCCAAAAATCCTGTCCGAGACCATTTCAGCCAATTCCCGATCAATACCCCAAAGGACTATGTCCAGAAGGGTATTCATCAGGAAAGCATTTTTGTGATGTATCTTGTCAGAATTTTGGTTCCCAGCCTTTTTCATATGTTCTTTCCCATAATTCCATGGCCTTATAACTATTTGTAATGTGTCCGTTTTTAGGATCACAAATAAGCGACTCTCCTGTGCGAGATGAAATGTTGGCCAAATGTCCCAGCAAAGTACTGGTAGCACCTTCGTCGATTGGGGAGTGTTGCTTCTCTTTTCCTCTGATGGCTTCGAAAAAGTTACGGGCGTGTCTTGTGGACATGCTACCGCCGCCACCTAATTGTGTACCGCCCTCGCTACTGCCCGAATGTTTTTCCTTAATGAGACTCCCGTTGCGGTCAAAGAGCTTATAGCCACCTCGGTCTACCCAAACACTTCCTTCAGTACCATAAATGATGGTTCCACGTCCTGAACCATAGGTTTTATGGGAGTTTCGGCTTTTGCCGTCCCATTTAATGATTTTATTCCCGGGAAACCGAAATGTGGCATCCATTGTATCGTACATTGTCCAGCCGTCATCCGGCCAATGGTATTTACCCGAATTGACCATCACGGCTTCAGGAAAGTCCACTTTCAAAGCCCAGCGGGCCACGTCTAACTCATGAACAGCATTATTCCCTGTTTCGGCGGTGCCATAGTCCCAGCCATACCAGTGCCAGTTGTAATCCCATGTATTGTGTTCATAGGCTTTTCTGGGTGCAGGGCCTTGCCACAATTCCCAGTTCAATCCTTGCGGGGGAGCTGCTTTGGTTGGATTGATCACCCTGCCACGAGCGTTACTGTAAAAGGCTTTGGCCATATATACTTCCCCAATGGCTCCATTATGGATCTCATTGATGATTTCGTTGGTCTCTAAAGAAGAACGCTGCTGATTTCCCATTTGTATAACCTTCCCATATCGGTCTCTCGATTTTACCAGTAATTCTCCTTCATAGGGATTGTGGCTACAGGGTTTTTCTACATAAACATGTTTGCCTGCAGCATTAGCCAGCCAGGTTCCTGGTGCGTGCCAGTGATCGGGTGTGGCCAGGAAAACGGCATCCACATCTTTATCGTCGATAACTTTGAAGAAATCTTCTTCCAGTGTCGGACTGTAATCCAATACTTCTCCAAATCTTTTGGCGGCATTATCCATCTGACTTTGCATTACATCGCAGAGGTAAAGCAGACGAACATTGCTTTTGGCATCAGCAATAGGTGGGATGTAAGCGCCCAACCGTCGGCCCAGGCCAATAATGGCCACATTTAACCGGTCATTAGCGCCCATTATGCCTGCATAACTTTTGGGGCTCATTCCCATACCGGCAATGGTCAGCCCTGCGGCGCCCAAAGCGGATTTCTTTAGGAATTCTCTTCTTGAGTTTTTATCTTTTTTCATGATCTGCTCTTTTGTTGACACTGATGATTGTTTTTCTCAATGTTTTTTCGTGATTCTGTTGATCCTTATGACGGTCTATCTCAGTATCTGTTGATTGTTCCGTGGAGGCTGTCTTCTAAGTTGAATGTCATTCTGAGCTTGTCGAAGAATCTTTTTGTCTGACAAAAAGATGTCTCGCCTGCGCTCAACATGACACTCTTTTGGTGTTTTAGACTTTTGAGACAGCCCCTTATTAAATCCTCCTAAAGTTCCTTAATCTTGATGTTCTTGAACTCTACTTCATTGCCATGATCTTGCAGCAGTATATTTCCTTTTTTATATTCTCCAAAGTTGGGCCATTTACTGTATTTGCTGTAAGCTACCAGGGCCCTCCACATTTGGGTGTCACGCTCGTATTCAACTACTTTGATGCCGTTGAGAAAATGCTGGACTTTCTTGCCCTTTACGATGATTTTAGCACGGTTCCAATTGTCGTAACCGTTGACATATTTTTCACGGGGTAAGTGTGGATTGTATTCAAAACCATTGGCTCTTATCAAATCATAAAGTGACGCCATGGTGCGGTTGCCGTTAACGCCTTTTTTTGCATCGGGGTGATGCCTGTCGTCCAGAATCTGAAACTCGCATCCGATGGAAGATCCTGCTCCTTTGTTTAACTCAGTATCTACAAAATATTTGATGCCGCTGTTGGCGCCTTTGGTGATGCTGAAGTCCACAATGAGCATAAAGTCTGCGTATTGCTTTTTGGTAACAATGTCTCCACCATTTTCTGATTCTCCACCTCCTGAGGCATGAACCTTTAGAATCCCATTATTGGTGCTCCAGCCTTTTTCGGGAAAATGATCAAGTTTGGCACCCCGCCACCCTTCAGTGGTTTTTCCGTCCCACAGCAGTTTCCAGCCATTGGCTTTTTCACGTTCTGTAAGCTGATTTTTCAGGTAACTCACCTCCGGAGCTTCCATATTTCTGTATTCATCGAAGTCACTTTCGGTGATTTCTTTCAGACGAATGTTCTTCCATCTTATTTCTTTACCTGCCAGCTTTTTGTTGTTTCCGATGCCGTGAACCTGGAGAGCAATAAAGCCCGTTTCAATGTCTTCTTCAACCAGGTTTGAGGTAGGAACGCCATTAACCCAGGTCATAATATGGTGATCGAAAGCCACCACTTTGAAAGAGTTCCACTCACCTTTTTTGAAGGCATCCCTGGCCTCAGTGTTGTATTCAAGCGGATAGCGCCAGCCTTTGCGAGCTTCGTCGTAAAGACCACCTGCCCACGCTCGTTTGGAGTCTTCGCACTCCACCTGCAGCCCATGGACGCGCCCATTGTTGTAGTCTTTGGTACTGTGACTGCGAATTTGGACACCTGAGTTTAGTCCTTCATCCATTTTCATTTCATATTCCAGAATGAAGTTGGTGAATTCCTTTTTGGTTGCCAGAAATGTGTTGGGCGATTTGGTGACGGATGTACCAATTATGACCCCTTCCTCAACATCATAGGAGGCATCTCCGTTTAAAGTCTCCCAGCCACGGAGATTTTTACCGTTAAATAGTTCTTCCCAGTCGTTCTGAGCATTCAGCCCGGTCATCGACATCATAAGAATTGTAAATAAAAGGGAAAGACATTTTTTCATAGTTCCTCTTTTTAGTATTAATTTGTGAAGGCAATTTAAGGATTGTTAACCCTGGAGGCTAGATGTTTTTGTGTCAAAACTGAATGGTTTTGATTCATGTGTCAGATTATCAAATAAATAATGAGGTTCTATTTTGTTTTTATATTATTGTTGATTTCTGTTGTTCGAATAGGAGCTCAAACGCCCCGATTCGATCATTTTGATATATCAACGGGTTTGTCGCAAAACAATATCAACGGTTTGGTTATCGATGATAATGGAAATGTTTGGGCTGGTACTCTTGATGGGTTGAATAAATACAACGGGTACAACTTTGAGATTTTTAAACCCAGAGCAGATAAGGATGGAGGGATTTCAGGAAATCATCTTATCTCAATGGGCAAGGGAATTGACGGAGATATCTGGATTACGACACGTGATGGGGTACTCAATCAATATCAGGCCTCGCAACAAAAGTTTCGGCGTTTTGGTCAGGAAATATTCGAAGATGCAGGGATTGCACCAACCAGCAATCTTTGGCAATATAATGATTCTATGCTCTGGTTTAGTCAGGGCAACAGAACAGGTGTTTTAAATTTGAATACTGAGGAGTGCCAAACTTTCACAGCTCCCGGATATGTTCGGGGGATTAATCAGAAAGGGGATATCCTTTTGATATATGGTGAATTTGGACTTCAGGAGTGGTCGATTGGAGGAGATAGCCCCGCTTTGAAGAAAGAACCTGAAAGGATATCTTCATTCCCCTGTTATTTTATTCAAAAGGAAAAGGGCAGGTGGTTGGTGCTTTCCGAGGACGGGGTATATTATTTGGAGGATGATCTGAATTCAAAGACGCCTGTATTTTGTTTCAGGGATGTCGGACTTTCAGATTTTGAACCATCCACTCTGAATAGTTTTGCTGTTTTCAACAAAGATTTTTGGATTGGCGGATTTAACTTGTTAGTGCGAATTCAAAAAAATAAAGATGGGTGGAGCTCAGAAAGATTTTCCTACGATTCGAAAAACGATTACACATTTAAAGGTTACAATGTAACTCATCTGAAGTTTGATGAGCTGGGGAATCTTTGGATTGGTACCCAAAAAAACGGCATCAACCATTTTAATCATGAGAAAAACCAATTTCTGCATTATAATTGGAATGCTCCATCATTAAGCAGGCCCGATGCAGATCCCGTCAGGGCTATTTGCCGCCGGACAAACGGAGATCTTTGGCTGGGCTTTGATCGCAATGGAGTGGGCATCATATTTCCTGATGGGCATCAGAAATATTTTAGACATTATTATACCAAATCAGGCCGCACCCGTCCAATAAATAATGTTCGCTCCATATTTGAGGATTCTAAAGGTAATGTTTGGATTGGGGAATCGGGGGAGTTGTGCATATTTAATGAAGAGAAACAGCGCATTGAAGCCGTGGATGCAAGTTTATCCTGGCGATGGCCTCATCAGTGTTATGTGATCAAGGAATGGGAGTCCGGAACTTTAATGCTGACCTCAACTCAAGATATAGGTTGGGTCGATCTTGACTCTATGATACTGGATAAGGTTGTCCCTATTAGCGAAAATAGAGGGTATTTACCGGGTAGTTTAAGGGATATTGTAATGGATGAAAACGGAGACTATTGGATCGCCAAGGATGAGAACGGACTATTCAGGGTTGATCAATGGGACAAGGGTTTTGATATCATTCAAAAAAGTACACACCAGCTGTCGGATAACAAAGTGTATTGTATGGCTTTTGATGGGGACAGTCTTTGGATTGGCACCAATTCCGGGCTTAATCTTTACAGCCTGGATAAAGACAAAGTAGAAAAGAAGTATTTTGAGCAGGATGGATTAAGCAATAACATTATCTACAGCCTTAGTTTTGATTCCTCCGGCATTTTATGGATGAGTACCAACCGCGGAATTAGCCGGTTTAATCCTATTTCGGGATCCTTTAAAACTTATTTGTCCAATGATTTCTTTATGGATGATGCCCATTTTGTTGATGCCGATGGACAAATTTATTATGGTGGTTATACGGGCGTTGTAGGGTTTCACCCTGATGAAATAGATCCGCTTCAGGTTAAGGCCGGGGCTACTTTAGAGAATTTTAGTTTGTTTAACAGACGGATACTGCCGGGGGATACCGTGAATCACAGAGTTTTACTGAGGCGACCTATAGGTGAAACTAAGAGTATCGAGCTAAAGCATGGTCAGAATTCCTTTGCTATTAGTTTTAATGCCTATCCTTTTGATGTGCCAAATCAAAATGTGTTTAGGTATCGGTTGGCCGGACTTCAGGCTGAATGGACTATTTCTGATGGAAACAACCGGCAGGCCAGATATGCAGCTGTACCTCCGGGAGATTATACTTTTGAAGTTCAGGCTGCGTTTAGTCATGCCGATTATGGGCCTGTAAAAAGACTCAACATCGAAGTTATTCCTCCCTTTTGGCAAACTGGTTGGTTTAAGAGTGTAATGATTCTGGCTCTTTTAGCATCTGTTTTTGCCGGTTATCATATGCGATTGCGGCAAATCAGAAAGCGTAATGTATTTCTCAAAAAACAGGTGGATGAGCAAACCCGCGAATTGAGAGAACGCAACAAAGAAATTGTTGAAATTTCCGAGAAGCTTCATGAAGCAGATCAGTCAAAACTTCGTTTTTTTACGAATATTTCGCATGATTTCCGTACGCCTCTGACTTTGATTCTGGCTCATTTGGATGGCCTTGGGAATGCCAAAAACAAAACGGTGAAAACCATTCGCAATAATGCCCTTCGTTTGTTGAATATGATTAACCAGTTGATTGATCTCAGGAAACTGGACCAGGGAGAATTGGCTTTGTCGGTTTCCCGGGTTGATATTGTAGCTTTTACGGCCGGGCTTGTCGACTCCTTTCAGGCTTTGGCTTTAAAAAGAGGTGTTAACCTTCGTTTCTTCAGTTCACTGGAGAAGCTTGAGGTTTGGCTGGATATTGACAAAACCGAGAAGATTCTTTATAATCTTTTGGCCAATGCCTTAAAGTATACACCGGATGGGAAATCGGTTTTGGTTAGTGTCGCTGAAAGAGGTAAGCAATTTTCTGTGGTGGTTCAGGACCAAGGTGTGGGAATGTCAGAGGATGAGGTAAATAATGCCTTTAAGCGTTTTTACAGGTCGGAAAAGGGACAGGAGAATGCAGCGGGACACGGGATTGGTCTGACAATTGTAAAAGGACTCACTGAGGTTCAGAAAGGCACCATTGATGTTGAAAGTGAGGAGGGGAAAGGTTCTGAATTTATCTTGACATTTCTGAAAGGCAGGTCGCATTTTGCCGATCGGGATTTCAAGAATAAGGAAGATGAATCTATGATTCAGGAAACTGACATTGATTATGTTTCAGAGAGAAATGGATTTTCAAGGTTTGGTGGAAAGAATATTTTAGTGGTGGAGGACAACGATGAGCTTTCGGAATTTCTCAAAGATTTACTGGAGCGTTGGTTTACTGTCAGGATAGCTGAAAATGGTCGTGAGGCTTTCGGGGTGATGGAGGCGTTTTCACCTGATCTGATTATTTCAGATGTTATGATGCCTGTGATGGATGGCATTGAGTTTTGTCGCAGAGTGAAAGCCGATATCCGTACTTCTCACATTCCTTTTATTCTGTTGACTGCACGTACCGATGCTGAAACCCATATTGAAGGATTTGAGTTGGGCGTGGATGATTACATCGAAAAACCCTTTGACGGCCGGATATTTTTGGCCCGATTGAAGGCATTGCTGGAAAACAGGGAGAAATTAAAAAAGCATTTTGAAGACAAACCCGAAATAATCAACTCAGGTAAGGGATTGTCTAAAAGAGATCAGAACTTTCTGCAGTCAGTCAACGAAATAATTGAAAAGCGTTACTCTGAGACTGACTTTGGAGTAGAAACCCTCAGCTTTGAAATGAATATGAGCCGTTCTACTTTTTACAGGAAATTTAAAGCATTAACAGGCATAGCTGCGGCCGATTATTTGAGAAAGATAAGATTGCATAAAGCTTCCGGCTACTTGAAGCAGGAGGAAATTCCTGCTTCTCAGGTAGCCGAATTGGTGGGGTTTCAGAGTGTTGCCCATTTCCGGAAATGCTTCAAGGAAGAGTTTGGCGAAACTCCCGGGGCCTGGGCCAAATGATTATTGTTCCCAGCTGGCATTTACAATGCTACCTTTGCCTTCCTGATTTTTGATGTGCAGGTAAGTTGAAATCTCCTGCTGCATATCCTCAACATGCGATATAACCCCCACAATCCGGTTTTCATGTCGCAACGATTTCAATGTATCAAAAACAATATTAAGTGATTCCCGATCCAGGGTTCCAAATCCTTCGTCAAGGAAGAAGAAATTCCCACTGGTTGAAGTATGTTTTTGGATGCTGTCGGCCAATGCAAGCGCCAGTGAAAGGGACGCCTGGAACGTTTGTCCGCCCGACAGGGTTTTGACACTTCTCAGATGCCCCTCATTCATGTAATCACGAACCTGGAATGAGTTGTCGGGAGCCAGTTCGAGCGAAAGGTGCTGTCGTGTAAGTCTGTAAAACCGATCGTTGGCAGCTCTTACCAGTTCCTGCAAATAGACCGTAGAGATGTAATTGACAAAAGCCCCGCCCTTAAAGAGGTTTTTCATCATTTTCAGATCCTCGGCCCGTTCCTGTACTTTGTCGTGTTCTTTCTTTAGTTCTTTGGCCTTTTGCTGATCTTTCTTCAAACGGGTAAGGGAGGTGTTGGCTTCTCCCCAGGCACGGTTGAGGTCTTCTATGGTTTTGTTGAGCTTTTGGTTGTCCTGTGTGAGTTCCAGGTATTTTTTTTCGTCAAAAGTTCGCCCGTCAAGCTCTTCCTCGTATTGTTTAATGGTATTGGTATTTGAGTTCAGATCCTGTTTGTATTGGTCGATCTTTTTGCGTGTAGCATCAATCTCAAAAGGTTTAAATACAACTTCAGAAACTTTTTTCCGTTGCAGATTCCCATGCTCCTTCAGCAGCGTTTCAATCTGTTCATTGAGGACTGTCAATTCTTTTTGAGTTTGCTCCAGATGTTGCTGGCGTGTTTCAATTCGTCCCTTCAGTGTATCCAGCTCTTTCCCGATGTTGGCCACCTCTTTTTCTTCCTTCTGATAGCGCTCACCAATTTCGGCATGCTGCTTTTTCAGTCCGGCTGCTTTTTGAGTGAGCTCGTCTGAAGAGATTTTTTTAAGCTGCTCCGGGTTAACCTCTCTGAACTGACCGGATAGTGTTTCAATGCGACTCTTTTTTTCAACAATGGAACGTTCAATTTCATCGAGTAATTTTCGGTAATCTTCTTTGTTTTTCTCAGCTTTTTCGGTGTCTGAATTTATTTTTTCCTGGTCAGTCTCCAGTTTTTTTATCTCCTTGCTGATTATTTCATGTTGTTTAAAAGCTTCGGTTACCTTATCTTCTTTTTCTGGAGAGAATTTTTCCCACTGAAACTTTTCTTTGTGCTGTTTTATCTGTTCAGTTAGTTGTTCCTGATGCTCTATCTGTTTTTTTCGTTCTTTGTTCAGGCTGTCATAACGATCTGTCAACCGCAAAAGTGAAGTTTCAGCTTCAGTGAGTTGCGTTATCTGTTTTTGGCTTTTTTGCCTGCTTTCTTCGATTACCTGGAGTTTTGCTGAAAGGTCATCGGCTTTCAAAATATGGGGATGATGCTCTGAACCGCATAGGGGACAGGGCTTGCCATCTTCCAGTTCGTAAGCATATTTTTGCAGTTGCTGCTGCACCTGCAAATGATGCCATTCAGCTTCCAACTTAGTTTTTTCTTCTTCCAGATGCTTTTTGTTTTTTGCAACGGTTACCTGCAAGCTATTGATAAAATCAACGGTAGTCTGAGCCTGAGCAACGCTGTACTTCTCAGCAATCTCAAGAAGTTGTTGTTGTATGAGTTTTTCCGCCTCATCTGTTTCTTTTTGCAAACGCCTGGTCTCTTTTTGCTCTTTTTCCAATTGTTTGAATTGCGAAAACCAGTCACGCACATCTGACAGAATCTTAAGATCGGGCAGAGCTTCTTTCTTTTTGGCCAGATCTTCCTTAATTGATTTTTGCCTTTTCTTCAGTCCTTCCAAAACATCCAGATTTTGCTGAACCATCTGGTTGCCCTTTTTCTGACGTTCCAGTTCTTTCTCAATGTCCGTTTTTAGTTTGCGGATATCGGCCATTTTTTCTAATTCATCAGCTTCGCGCAGCCACTTTTCCCGCTGTTCCCAGAGTTTCCTTGTTTGGTTAAAGGCTTCAGTTAGTTTAGTGTATTGACCCTGCAGTTTTTGCAGTTGTTCTTTGGCTTGTTTTTGTTCTCCTTCAATCTTTTCCCGGTCTTTTGTTAATCTGTTGACTTGTTCCAGCGGAGATCGAAAAACTCTGGTAAGTGTCTCATATTCTTTTAGCTCCTTTTCTAACCGGTCAATGACCTCTTTCTCCTTCAGTAGTTTTTCCTGAAGGAGCTTGCTTTCAGATAATTTTTTGTGAAGATCGCGTATGCCTTCCTGCTCCTTGATCTGCTTCTGTATCTTCTTCAATTCATCATTGGCCTTTTTCAATTCTTCGGAAGTGACTTTTAGTTGGGTTTCCAGCTTTTTTATCTCTTCCGGATCAATGGTGCCAATGTTCTCGAGTTGTCCTTTCAGGTTCTGCAAGCGCTGATCGTTGTTGCGCTCGATGTCAGCCACCCGTCCGTAAAGCTCAAATTTGTTGAGGTTGAAAAGCTCCCTCAGCATATTGGTGCGGTCTTTGGCCGTTAGTTGCAGAAATTCCTGAAACTTACCCTGAGGTATAATGATGGTGCGATGAAAATTGTTGTAGTTGAGCCCGGTGATTTCTTCGGCCATTTCTTCAGAAATAGGTTCCCAGGTGTCATTCTTAAGCTGATAAGCAGTTCGATCCAGCTTTTTGACATCCTCAAACTTCTTGCTGTTTCTTTTGCCATGTACAATAAACCGGTAGTCTTTTTCTCCTGAGGCAAACTCAAAATCTATGTACAGCTCATTTGATTTCAGGTTCATCATGTTGTAATTGCGATTGTCGCGGGCGTTGAGCCTTTCCGACTGGCCGAACAAAGCAAACGAAATAGCCTCGAGAATAGTAGACTTTCCGCAACCTACACTGCCGAAAATCCCAAACAGGCCGGCATGAGTGAGGGTTTCAAAGTCAATGGTCTGCTTTTGCTGATATGAATAAATGCCTTGTAGGGTGAGTTTCTTTGGTATCATGCGATTTTATGGTGAAACGGTTTAATGGTAAAATGGTGAAATGGGCAGAGTGCATAGGGCATGGAGCATAGAGTTTTATCTTAGTACAAGTAATTAATATCTATCTTCTAACCTCTAATCTCTAGTCTCTAAAATCTTCCCCAATTATCTCTTTAAACAACTCCTTTATCCGCTCATTGGGTTGCTGACCTTTGGCGTGACTGAAGAAATCTTCAAACAATTCGGGCATGCCTTTTCCCAGTTCAATGGCCGGGCCCTCTTGCGTCTCGGCAGATTGCTTATTGATAACTTCCGGTATGATGGTAACAATGCCGTCATGTGCACTGTAGATTCTTTTCCGGTCTTCGGTTTTCAGGTAAGTATCCGAGACCAGTGTCAATTCCACATACACATCCTGATTTTCTGAAAGCCACTGAACCGCCTGGTCGATATCTTCAAAACGCTTTCGCAGAAGCCTGCGACCACTTTTCAGCTCAATTCTGGTTGTATTTACCGGTTTTCCGGGTTCAGCATCAATCAATGAAATATGTTTTTGCTGGTTGGCTTCGGCAAAGCTGTATGCTAGTGGGCTACCTGTATAAATTGCCGGACCGTTGGCGCCCTTAACCTCCTGATATCTGTGAAGGTGCCCAAGTGCGGTATATTGGATATTTGAAGGGATGTCGGACGAGAAAACAGGTTGAGCGCCACCTATGTATAGGATGGGCTTTTCATCCTCCGGCTCTTCAGGCATTTTCGTGCCTTCCTGTATCATAAAAAGGTGGGTGACAAGTAAGTTGATGCCTTTGTCGTCGCAATATTTGTCAGCGGTAGTTTGCCAGGAATCGTTGAGCACTTGACGTAACGAAGCCTCTTTGTCGTCCGGGGCCAGAAAAGTTTTCAGGCGTAACTCATTGGCGTAAGGAGTTGTGACAATTCTGAGCGGAGGATGATCTCCCGGTAGTCTGATTTCTAAAAATCCCTGATCTGACTGCAAAACCTTAAGACCACTATCGAGAGAGAAAGGTTGAACTTCAGAATTTGGATAACCGGTGAAGATAATGCCACACTCTCTGGCCAGGGGATCCGGTGCTTCAATGCGGTCGGGTGAATCGTGATTTCCTGCAATGGCAATGACAGCTCTTTGTCCGTCAGCAGCCAGTCGTTTTAAGCCTTTGTAAAACAGATCCACTGCTTCGGTTGATGGATTGAAGGTGTCAAACAAATCGCCGGCAATGATAACGGCATTGACCGCTTCCTTGTCGGCGATTTCGCATATTTCGTTGAGTACGTCTTTTTGTTCTTCCAGCCGGGAAAAACTTTCCAGACGCTTTCCCAGATGCCAGTCGGAAGTGTGGAGAATCTTCATTGTTATTTTGTTTTGCGATCGAATCACAAATATAGCTTTTCTAAAATTTTAACTTTAGCTATTCCGTATTTAACCTGACCTTTATTCCTGTTTTTGATAGTTTATGAATCACTCAGCTTCCAAAATGGTTTTCATTTTTGAGCCGTTGTTGCAACTAATGCAGGTAAATGATGTCCATTTTAAAAATTTAATATCTGATTCATGAGAAGAACTCTTTTTTATTTAATTGCAGGTATGGTAATCCTGTCATCCTGCAATTCTGCCGGAAAACCGGATCAAAACAAAACCGGAAATATTGAAAGTGAAGTTGCTGAAACAAGTGAACCTAAACAACCGGCCATGCAGGCATATGCAGCCGAAAAGCCTGAAACTTCTTCAAGTAACCAGGCTTCTGAAAGCCAGGAACCCTTTGACTATCTGGAAAAAACAGAGGTGGATGATGGCATTCTTTTAAAATACAATCCATCATCAACAGAGGTTTTTAATACTAAAGTAACCGAGCTTCCCCAAAGTGACCCGTTTTATCCACAGGAAGAAGGTCCCGGAATGGGAAATGTTAAATTGGTAAAGACCCGTATTAAGCCCGGAGGCAGCTATTATTATGTAATGTTTTCATGGGGGCCCTCAGCCGATCCTTCATTTATGTTTTATGAAGAAGGAAATACCGATAAAGTAGCTTTTTACTTAAGCGGGAAACGTTTGTTTATTCCCGGTAATGGTAATGTTTATGTGGATGGACATACCAATAACATGTTTGATACCCGCCGTAAGTTGAAGTTGGTTAATGGCAGCTTAAATGAGATTAAGCAACCGTTTTACTATGTTGGGTTGAAATCCAAAACCCTGAAGCCTGCAAAACTTTATCAAAGTGAAAAAATAAATAAGGTAATCGCGAGTTTGCCGGAAGATTATTCAGTAGAGGTTTTGATCAATAAACCCGAAACTGATTTGTATCTGGTTAAAACCGACTTTGGTATGACAGGTTGGTTGAAATTGGGTGAAAATGCTTTTTATGGGAATGAGATCATTGAAGGCCTTTATTATGCAGGAGATTGAGTCATGAAGGTTAAGGAAGGGAAGAAGGCTGGATTATTCCGGCCTTTTTTTATTTTAAATAAAATAACCTTGCACCTCATTCCTTTAAAAACATCACACTATACTGGTGTTAAGGGGTATAAGTATTTTTTAGTTGATCCTGACTACAAGGTCGGGGTTTCTCCTTTTGCAGTATCAAAAACTTTATGTTCCTTTCGTTTTTTATCCTTCCCGAGAATTACTAATTTCAAACCTCTTGTTAAAAAAATCATTTCATTTGGATATGGAGACAAAGAAAAATGTTGCCTTAGTACTTTCCAGCGGAGGAGCCAAAGGAATTTCGCATATAGGGGCTATTCAGGAGTTGCAAAAACAGGGGTATAATATTACATCTGTAGCCGGTTCTTCTATTGGAGCTGTGATTGGAGGACTATTGGCCATGGGTAAGCTGGATTCATATACCGAATGGATTAAGACCCTTGATCGCCGGGATGTGTGGGGGCTGATGGATTTTTCTTTTAATACCAATGGGCTGCTGAAAGGAGAGCGGGTATTTGATAAAATGAAGGAATTTATTCCGGATATGAATATAGAAGATATGTCAATTCCATTCTCAGCCGTGGCCTCAGATATCCTCAACGAAAAAGAGATTGTGTTTGATAAGGGGAGTTACTACAGCGCTGTAAGGGCTTCTGTAGCCATCCCGGCCATGTTGCCCCCTGTGAGGTATAAAAATACTTTTTTGGTGGATGGAGGCATTTTAAATCCGGTTCCCATCGATCATGTCCGAAAAAACGAAGGTGATCTTTTGGTAGTTGTCAATTTGTACGGGGCCAAACAACCAAAACCTGAAGCTGTAAGTGAATCCAAAAACGGAGCAAATAAGAACGGACAAAATGGCTTAATGAATACCTTTTCAAAGTTGGTCGCTACCGGAGATAAGCAAAGTATGGGGTATATCTCTTTGTTGACAACCAGCTCGGCTGCCATGATCCACAAACTGGCCAGAATTAATATTGAACGATACCAGCCTGATATCCTAATTGATATACCTGCCGACTCGGCCAATACCTTCGACTTTCACCGGGCAGATGAGTTGATAAAACTGGGTTCGGATGCTGTATCCCGGGCTATTAAATCTTTGGGCGGGGAATAAAGTTTTTCATTATCCATTGCGAATGTTCGTTCTCCTTAATAGCTTTTTGTAAAGGGTAATTCTATCATTATCCGGGGAACTTAAATGGTTTCCATTGTCCTTTTTATCTGAACTGATCAGCTTTTTATTTCTGCTTTCTGCCTGAACACCGACTATCTAATCTTCAAAATCTTCTTATTTAATTTTTTTATGAGAATATTCTCATTACCTTTGCATGAACAATAGTTCATTATGGCAAGACCAAAATCATTGAGAAAAGTTGTTAAACCCCCCGGTTTTAAAGGATATAAGCCCTATGGTGCTTCAGGTACAAAGGGAGAAGCTGTTGAATTACTATACGAAGAGTATGAAGCCTTGAAACTGGCCGATTATGATTTAATGAGCCATCAGGAAGCCTCCGAATTGATGGGGGTGTCTAGAGCCACATTTGCCAGGATTTATGAAAGAGCCAGGCGTAAAATGGCAAAGGCGCTGGTAGAGGTTAAAGAAATAAAATCGGTTTACGGACATGCCTGGCTCGATAAAAGTTGGTTTGTCTGCAATCATTGTGATGCCAGGTTCACCATGCCCTCCACTATGAAGGAGAGAAGTTGTCCGGTTTGTAAGTCCTTTTGTATAGAATCGCTCACAGATGATAAGTAAGTTTTAAGTGACTTGTGCCCTCTTAATAGAAACTTCAGAATCAATCCGAAAAAGAAATACCAATGAAGACATTAATTACATCTACTGAAGACAAACTAAATGCTGCCTTTGACAAGCGCTTTGGCCGCGCCGCCTGGTTTTGTGTGTTAGATGAATCAACGGGTGAAACAGCCTTTTACCCAAATGAAAATATAAATGCAACCGGAGGTGCCGGGACAAAAGCAGCCGAGAAAGTTGTGGAGCTTGGCGTCGGGAAAATCATTTCTGGTGATTTTGGGCCGAAAGCCAAGGAATTGCTTAATAAATTCAATATCCAAATGGTCATAATCGAAGAGGAGGATCTGAGTGTTAAGGAGATTGTAGAACGCATTAAAAAGTAAAGTTATGCCAAAAATGGATCATACAGGACCGGAAGGTCAGGGACCGGCATCCGGACGTAATCTTGGGGGATGTACTAAGAAAGGAGATCATCCTAAGGGTAAAATGGGTGAAGGTATGGGAAAACGCAGAAAAGAGGGCTGCGGAGATGGCAAAGGAAAACGTTTACGGAGCAATATGCCATAGCAATCTTTTGTTTTACGTATTGTTGAAAATTCCTTCCCAAGAGGAAAAGAGGGACAGTTTATGCCATTAAAAATTGCCGTAGCCAGCGGAAAAGGCGGTACAGGGAAGACTACCGTATCTGTTAATTTACAGCATTTCATTGCCAGTTACATGACTCCCGAAGTATTGCTGGTGGATTGTGATGTGGAAGAACCCAACGACCGGATTTTCTTTCCGGATAGCCGTTTGCAGATCAGCGAGGTCGTGAATCAAATGGTGCCGGAGATTGACACGGAGAAATGTATTTTTTGCCGGGAATGTGTTGAGTATTGCGAGTTTAATGCCATTGTGGTGATACCGCCTGTAAAATATGCCGAAGTCAATGCTTCATTGTGCCATTCATGTGGTGCCTGCTCGGTTGCGTGTCAGGATGGGGCAGTAATAGAAAAGAGACACCCTATTGGTCAGATTAACTGTTTTGAAACAGGTTTAGGTCACGGGCTTGCAGAAGGAGTCCTAAAGATAGGTTCTCCCATGCAGACCATGATGATAAAGGAACTTAAGAAATCGGTGAAGAATAATGCTGATATTGTTATCTACGATTCCCCCCCTGGAACCAGCTGTCCGGTGGTTGAAACGGTTTCAGATGTTGACTATGTTGTTTTGGTTGCCGAACCTACACCCTTTGGTTTGCATGATTTGATATTGATGGTGGAACTGCTGGTTGACTTGGACAAACCTTTAGGAGTAGTCATAAATAAAGCCGGTCTTGGCAATAACGATATCTATGAATTCCTGAAGGAGCAGAATATTGAGATTTTGGCTGAAATTCCTTTCGATAAGGATTATGCCAGTCGTTATGCTTCGGGTAATTTGCTGAACGATATTGATGTACAGACAAAAGGGATATACCGAAATTTGATAAAGAAAGTGGAAAGCCGATATCTGCAATATGAAGGAAGTAACTATTTTAAGTGGTAAGGGCGGTGCCGGGAAAACCAGCATCACTGCAGCTCTGGCCTCTTTGATGTCAAACACCGTGTTTTGCGATAACGATGTGGATGCGGCCGACCTGCACCTGGTATTCAATCCTGAAGTAAAAGAAACCCATACATTTTACGGGGCATGGGTGGCTTCTATTGATGAAGATCAATGCACCAATTGCGGCATTTGCAAAAAGGACTGTCACTTTGATGCCATACATTACAGAGAGGGTGGAGGTATGTATATCAATCCTTTTCAATGCGAAGGATGCCGGTTGTGTGAGCGGGTTTGTCCTGCAAGGGCCATCACCTCGGAGCAAAGTACCAACAATCATTGGTTTGTTTCTGAGAGTCGCTTTGGACCATTTGTACATGCCAAAATGGGGCCGGGGGAAGAGAACTCCGGCAAATTGGTAACTCAGGTACGTCAGAAAGCGCAGGAAATAGCAAAAAATAATAATGCTGATTTTATCCTTAATGACGGCCCTCCCGGCATTGGTTGTTCGGCTATTTCTTCGGTAACCGGAACCAATGCTGTACTGGTTGTCATTGAGCCTACCCGTTCAGGACTGCACGATGCTGAGCGGCTGGTGGAGTTGGTGCGGGCTTTTGAGATTCCCCTTTTTGCAGTGATCAATAAATGTGATATCAATGAGGAGATGACTGTTGTTATTGAAAAATATCTTCAGGAACAGGATATTCCACTGCTCGAGAAAATTCCGTTTGATACACGTATGGTAGAATCAATGATTGACCGCAAGACGATTGTGGAGTATTCCGAAACAAGTGAGATTTCCCGGCGCATGCAATCAGTCTGGAAAAAGCTTAATACTGAACTGAGTTATTCACACTCGATCGGTAGCGAATCTTCGGGATAACCAAGCATTGATTCAAGTCTAAAATCTAAATTGAAAAGTTATGACCAATAAAAAAATCATTGTTATAGGCGGTTCGGCAACCGGGCCGAAAGCTGCAGCCAAAGCTCGCAGAATGGACGAGTTCGCTGAAATCACCATGTTTCAGAAAGGTCCCGATTTATCGATGGCATCCTGCGGTTTTCCCTATTATGTGGGAGGCTTCTTCGATGATCGTAATAAACTATTGTGCACGCCTACCGGGGTTGTGCGG
This sequence comes from Marinilabilia rubra, assembly GCF_003121985.1. Taxonomy (GTDB): domain Bacteria; phylum Bacteroidota; class Bacteroidia; order Bacteroidales; family Marinilabiliaceae; genus Marinilabilia; species Marinilabilia rubra. The sequence continues at coordinate 66,101 of NZ_QEWP01000012.1, read as the reverse complement.
GATCCTAAATTTTACTGGAATGCCAAAGGCATCGTGGCACGGGTCAATACTGAAGTTACAAGGATTGATCGTGAGAATAAAAAGGTGGAATTTACCAACCTGGAAACAGGGGAAACCGGCAGTCAGGAATACGATAAGCTGATTATTGCCACCGGAGCTTCTCCAAATATGCCACCAATTCCGGGTGTTGACTTGCAGGGTATCTCTACTTTACAATCCATGCAGGATGCCGACTATCTGCGAAAAGTCCGTGATGATGGACACATCAAAAAAGCGGTGGTAATAGGTGGTGGCCTGATTGGAATTGAAACGCTCGAAGCATTGCACCTTGCAGGCATTGAGCTGACCCTGGTGGAGCTATTGCCTCAACTGCTTACTTTCCTCGACTGGAAGATGGCTAAGCTGGTGGAAAATTATTTGAAAACCAAAGCCAATGTTATTACTAAAAACGGGGTGGCTGAGTTTGTTGGTGAGAACGGAAAGTTAACAGCCGTTAAACTTCAGAATGGTACCGAGATTCCCTGTCAACTGGCGGTTGTGGCTATTGGTGTGCGTCCCAATGTGAAGCTGGCTCAGGATGCGGGTCTGAAAATTGGTGAATTGGGAGGTATTGTTACCAATGAATATATGCAGACCAATGATCCTGATATCTATGCTGCAGGCGATTGCTGCGAAGTGAAAAACATCATTTCAGGGAAAAATGTTCTGGCTCCTTATGGCGACCTTGCTAATTTGCAGGGACGTGTGATCGGTGAAAATGTCATAGCAGGTGATATTGCTAAATTCCCCGGCACCATCCAGACCGGTATTTGTAAGTTTTTCGATTATGCAGTAGGCATTACCGGCCTCTCAGAGGAAAAAGCCAAAGAGGCTGGTTTTAATTACGAGCGTGTGTTGAATGCCAGTCCTGATAAACCAGGATTTATGGATGGCAAACTGCTGATAACAAAGTTGGTGGTGGAGCACAAAACCAGAAGAATCCTTGGTGCCCAATGCCTTGGTCCTGGTGATGTGAGCAAACAACTGGCCATCTGGGCTACCGCCATTAAAGGCAATCTGACTGTGGATGATATGGTTAATGCTGACCTGCCTTATGCGCCACCATTTTCACTGGCGATTGACCACAGTATCGCTACGGCACATATCATGGAGAACAAATTAAGAGGAATCTTCAAAGGCATTTCTTCTGTTGATTTAAAGGAAAAAGCAGACCGGGGAGATGACATGTTTATTCTCGATGCCCGTGGTGCTGATGAATACGAGCAAATGCGCCTGGGCATTGGCGAGACATTGATCCCCATTGGAAAACTTCGTGAACGCCTGCATGAATTACCCGAAGACAAAAATAAAGAGATTATTACCTTCTGCAAGATATCGTTGCGTGGTTATGAAGCAGCAGTATTACTGGAGGCGCATGGTTATACCAATGTGAAAATATTGGAAGGCGGTATTATGGCCTGGCCTTTCGATCGTGAGAAGTAACTCTCAAATTTGACATGTTTTGATTGGAATACAGATGACTCAGATCTCCTGAAAAGGAATGATTTGAGTTGTCTGTGTATTTCTAACTATTCCGGCTAATCACCTCCAGCTTTTTCATATCCTTTATTTCAATATCTCTTTTCTTCAGTTCTACAATCTCATCTTTTTCAAATTCCTTCAGAAACTTGATGGTGCTTTCGGTGGAGATGGATGCAAAATCAGCAATGTCCTGACGAGTGAGGTATTTAAACACATTTTCCTGCCGGAATGGCTCAGAAGAAAGATAAAGTAGCGCTGAGGCCAGTTTTCCACGCATTTGCTTGTAGGAAAGATTGCCTATGACATCCAGTAGCTGTTGTTCGTTGCGGCAATTTCGGGAGACAATTCGCAGAGCAAAGTCGGCATTGTTTTGCAAAAGTTCCCTCAATGCATCTTTTTCAATCATACACACCCAGGCATCTTTAACGGCCAGCGCCGAATAGTGGTAAGTGGTTTCTCCAAAAACCGATGAGAAGGAGAGGAAATCGCCCGGAGCAGCCAGCCTAATGTTCAGCTGCCGGTTGTGTCCCGTTTGCAGGTAAACCCTCACCAACCCACTCAGCACGTATGTAACATGAGGTGAGAAGGCACCTTGTTTAAAAATATTTTCCCCTTTCAGGTATTGCACTCTGGTTTTTTTGTCAGCAAGTTTTTCCAGTTCTTCAGGATATAGCCCCTGAAAACAGGCTGCTGATTCAAATATGCTGTTGGTTGATTGTTTGCTGTCCATAATTCTCTTTTTGGGGTGCAACGTGCTTTCAAATCCAAATGTAAACCTAAAAAACTTTTCCTAAACTCATTTTTATTTTTAAAATAGTCCCTCCATGACTCGGGGATGCTGTTAATAAATCGAATTGGTATTTTTTCTAATTTAATCCTTAACCAGGTCACGAAAATAGAATGCGGGGGAGGCAAAGTTGACGAATTAAAGCGGATGTTATCTGTGTCATCTGCGTTCTGTTAATTATAGATTGTAAGTTTCACAATCATCCTTTTTGCTTTTCTTATAGTCACTTTAAACAAACAAAGAAATTACCCAAACTGTTACAAACCCTGCAATCGCCAGCACCGTAGTTAGCATTGTCCAGCTCTGGAAAGTTTGTTTTTCCGACAGTCTGAGGTATTTGCCCACCAGCCAGAATCCGCTGTCGTTGACGTGAGACATGATGGTGGCGCCCGAGGCAATGGCAATCACCAGCAGTGCTTTGTCGGCTTCGCCGGTAGCAGCGGATAAAAGCGGAGCTGTTAGGCCGGCGGCAGTAATCATGGCTACCGTGGCTGACCCCTGCAAAATGCGAACAAGTGCTGCAGCCACAAATGCAAACAGCAGAAGCCCTATTCCGGAATCTGCAAAATAAGCGGCCAGCATCTCCCCGGTCCCTGTGTCTACCAGCATTTGTTTGAAAACACCGCCTGCTCCTGTGAGAAGGATGATTATGCCGGCGGGGCCCATTGATTGGGTCATGATTTTAAGTAATTTCTCTTTGTCGGTTTTTCTCTTTATGCCCAAAATGTACCAGGCAATTAAATTGGCAATGACCAGAGCAGCGAATGGATGCCCCACCAAACCAATCCATTTTATGATTATAGGTGGAATCTGTGCAGATGAAAAAAGCGGACTGTTCAATAAGGTGTTGGCAACAATGAGTAAAATGGGAATGCCAATGATGCTTATTACGATTCCGGGGGCCGGGAAAGAGGTTTTTTCCTCTTCTTCAGCTGTAAAATGAGGAGCATCAATATGGATTTTTTTTGATATGAAGCGGGCGAATGCCGGTCCACCCAATATGGCTGCCGGAATACTGGCAAAGAATCCAAAGAGAATCACCCAACCCAGATCGGCTCCCAGAATATCAGCCACGGCCACAGGACCGGGAGTCGGGGGTATGAAAGCATGTGTAATAGCCAGCCCTGCCAAAAGAGGCAATCCGTAAAGCAAAAGTGATTTTCCTGTTTTGCGTTGCAAAGAATAAACAAGTGGAACCAGAATGATAAAACCCACATCGAAAAATACGGGAATGGCCACAAAAAAGCCGGTGAACATTAAAGCCCAGGAGGCCCGTCTTTGACCAAACTTTCTTAATAGATGGTTTGCCAGCGCTTCTGCTCCTCCGGAGTTTTCGAGTATAGCTCCAAACATAGACCCAAGTCCCACAATGACAGCCACGAAACCCAATGTATCACCCATTCCTTTTTGCATGGTATCGATGATACTGAGTGGGGGCATGCCGGCTATTATCCCCACTGCAATGCTGGCAATCAATAAAGAGATAAAGGCCTGAATCCGGAAATATAAAATGAGTGTTAGCAGAATGGCAATCCCTGCAATTACGGCAATCAGGAGTGTGTAGTTAACCATAGGACCTGGATTTTGATGAGGTAATTAAATATACCATTTTTTAGTGGGATTTAATTGGATAGCTGGTTCAGCTTTTTGTAAGTCCTGTAGGGATGATTCATTATAAATGGCACGCAGATGACACAGATGAAACTGATATTCGCAGAAATCATCCGCTTTAATCCGTCCTATCTGTGTTATCTGCGTTCTATGTAATGAAAATTGATAGTATAAGTTAGATTTTACTTCATCTCCGGAAAATCCTCATAATCCAGTTCTATATCTGAGGCTACAACATTTTCTTTTACCTGCTGAGCAGTTTTTCCTCCCGGAATGGCTACATGGCAAGCCGGATGCGAAATACAGAATTTCAGACTTAATTGAGCCATTGAGTAGTCTTTATGAGCTTCAAAGAAAGACCGGAAATGTTCAAGCTGTTGCAGGTAGGTCTTCAGCTTTTCGGGCGAAAGATTAAACCGTCGATGGTCGTCATCTCCAAACTTGGATATACGGTCAAACTTTCCGGCCAGAAAGCCAAATAAGATAGGAATACGGACAATCACGCCGGTGCCGTATTTCAGTGCCAGTGGAAATAGTTCTTTCTCTGCTTCCCGCTCAAGCAGATTATAGCGAACCTGAATAACATCAATGATATCATGGTGTTTTTCCAAAAAAGGGGCTTGGGCTGTTTCCTGAAACGACTGAACACTCCAACCGGCATGTTTTATTTTTCCTTGTTGTTTTAATATTTCCAATGCTTCCCATGGTTCGTCCATCTCAAGCAGGGAAGCGTCCGGACTATGCAATTGCAGGATATCCAAAGCCTCAACACCCAGTCGCCGGATACTTTGTTCTGCCGCATATATTAAGTGTTTTTTAGAATAATCTGGATTTCCCGGAGTCGTTATGTGGGTTTCTCCCAAATACGGGTAAAAATTGTTTCCGGCCTTGGTGGCAATCACTATTTGGTCTTTATTGCCCCTTTCTTTTATGACTTCACGAATTAACTCCTCGGAGTGTCCTGATCCGTAGGTGTCAGCAGTGTCGATAAATGTAACGCCGCTGTTTAATGCCTGGTGAAGGGCTTCTTTCGATTTGTGGTCATCTGTTTGGCCCCAGTCACGACCGCTGATGCCCCAGGCACCGAAGCCGATGGTTGAAATTTTGGGGCCGTTTTTCCCTAATTTGGTGTATTCCATTTTTGCGTGAATTAGATATTCGTTTACTGGCTAGGGGGATGATTTTATTTCTATGAAGCTGTCTCAAAAGTATAAAAAACAAAAGGTTTGTCATGTTGAGCGAAGTCGAAACACCTGTTTTTCAAACAAAAAGATTCTTCGACAAGCTCAGAATGACATCAAATTCTAACTTTTGAGACGGCCCCGGTAAACTCTTTTTAAGGAAATGAAAATTAGCAAAAACCTGTATGATGACATAATAATTACTGAAATAATTCAGGTCATAACCCGGAATCGTCCAGTGCCATTTTATTGGTGTAAAAACAGGGCTGATATAAGTTTGCAATATGAAATAAGAGGATGCTTCACATACAGAAGCAGACAAATTGTAAACTATAAAAACAGAATGATATGAAAATGTTACAGACCGGAATTAAGGAAATTGAAAGTGCAGATGAGTTGCAAAAGGTTATTTCAGAAAATGAAAATGTAATGGTGTGCTGTGGACGTATGGGCCCCATGTGTATTCCTGTGTACGATGCAATGGAAGAGTTGGAGGAGGATCGTGAAGATGTAAAATTCTATTCCATGGCATTTGACAACCCCGAAGCACATGTTATCCGCAATGCACCCGAAGCCCAAGGTTTTATGGGATTGCCATTTACCATGTATTACAAAAACGGGAATGTGGCTCATGCAACGAGCAGTATCCAGTCTATGGATCAGATTACAAGTGTTCTGGATAACAAACTGAACTAAATTAAATCATCAATATGAATGATACATTTGATGTAATGATAATTGGAGCCGGAGCGGCAGGCTTAACTGCCGGTATTTATACTTCCCGTGCAAGGTTATCAACACTTATTTTAAATGAAGGTGCTGTAGGAGGGCAGATGGTGCTGACCAATGAGGTGGCCAATTATCCCGGAGTGGAAACCACCAATGGTTACGTACTTGCCAATACCATGAAGAAGCAGGCCAAATCATTTGGCTGTAAGATAAAGTCTAATGTTAAGATCACTAAATATAACCTCAAGGATGATGTTAAAGAAGTGGAGCTGGAGGACGGGCGTTCTTTTAAAGCCAAATCGGTGATTCTTACGCCCGGGGGCCGACCACGATCTTTGAATATTCCCGGAGAGGACCAGTTTAAAGGAACAGGAATCTCATACTGTGCCACCTGCGATGGCGACTTTTTCAGAGACAAAGAAATTGCAGTTATTGGGGGCGGAAATTCTGCACTTGAGGAGGCTGTTACTTTGACCAACTTTGCCTCAAAAGTTACTGTGGTGCACCAGTTTGACCACTTTCAGGCTTTTAAGCATGCCGTTGAAGAGGCTCAGAAAAATCCGAAGATTGAATTTCTGATGCAGTCTGAACCTCGTGAGTTTGCAGGCAATGGACAACTTCAGAATTTAACTGTGGAGCATTTGCCTTCAGGAGAAAAGAAAAAGCTTGATGTTGAGGGGACTTTTATTTTTATCGGATATCTGCCCAATACTGAGACTTTGAGCGGAATGGTAGAACTGAATGAGCGCAACGAAATTGTGGTGGACAGAGATATGAAAACCAATATTCCCGGTGTTTTTGCAGCAGGCGACAGCATTAATAAACGATACAGACAAATTACTACGGCAACAGCTGAAGGCACCATTGCAGCATTAAGCGCCGGGGAATATATCAGGCAGACAATGGAGTAGTTGTCTCTTTTCAAAAACCCAGAGATGATGAAGAGGCTGTTTCAAAGGTATAAATTCGAAGTCATTCTGAGCTTGTCGAAGAATATGTTCGTTTGATTAACAGATATGATGTTTCGATCAGGCTCAACATGACAAGCTTTTGGTGTTTTATACTTTTGAGACAGCCTTTTTTTATTTTTCAAGGGTTATGTTTTTAAACATCATTAACCCTTAAAACCGAATTCAATTCCTGCTTTAATATCCCATCTCATCCCCATTGCCTCCGTCTACACCTTGTCGTCCGCTTCCAGGCTGTTTTTTCTGGTTAAGACGATAGATGAATGAAAGACGGATAGACCTTGTGCTCCAGCGGAATTGGTTGGTTGATTTCAAATCGGGCTGCGTGATTTCATATCTGAATTTCCGGCTGTTTAAAACATCACGAACATTAAGGGTTAAAGTTCCGTCTCCTTTTAAAATATCTTTGCTCAGTGACATATTCATCATGTAAAATGGCTTTCTTATGCCCTGGGTCGTTTCCTGCTCACCGCGGTAAAAGAAGGTGGTTTGAAAGTTCAGATCATTGTCCCATCGCATTCTCGAATTGATGCGGGTATCCCATGAATAGGTGTCGCTGCTCAAATCCTGAACATTGCCATTGTCATCAAAAGAACCATCAGTCTGCATGCGGTAGAAGTTCACATTTCCTGACAGGTTCCACCATTTGAAAGGCTCGAAAGAAACGTTGGTTTCAGCACCGTATGCATGCCGCTCGGCAAGGTTTCGTGGCTCTGAAATGGTGATACCGCCATCGGTAACAAAATTGATCCTTTCTTCCACGCCTGTTGTGTAGCGGTAGTAGATACCTGCATAAAATGAAGATCTGCCCGGGGTGTACACATAACCGCTTTCGTAAGCATCTGTGTATTCAGGTTCCAGATTGGGATTCCCCCGTCGTAAGTTTCTTGAATCACTTAACCCATAAAAGGGATTGAGGTGCCAGAAATGGGGACGGTCAATACGGCGGCTGTAACTTATCTGCCACGAACTGTAATTACTGAAATGATAGGTTGTATGTACCGTTGGGAAGAAATCAAAATAGGAGCGATCGTTGCTTTCATCACCTTGTTTAAGGTAGGTACCAATGTCTGAGTACTCGGCCCGCAACCCCAGTTGGGTACTGATGTTGCCCCACCTGTTGGCGCCCTGAACATACATGGCCGTTACACTCTCATCGTATTCAAAATCGTTGGTGAAATCTTCATCTGTTATCCAATCGCCGTTAACCTGGTTTTGCACTTCGTAAGGGTTGGTGATGGTGCGGAATTCACCACGAATACCTGTCTCAAAGCGGCCATATTCGGAAAACGGATATACATAATCTGCCTGAACCATAAAGTTTTCTTCTTTTTCTTCATTCAAAACCTGTTGGTTTTCTATGTCATCTGGATCATTGGTTCCCAATATAACTTCTTCTTCTATTTCAGAGTCTTCGGTTTCATCGTCCAGAATGTACTGAGTAAATGCGTTGAGCTTATGTTCTTCGTTATCCGGATCAAATATTTTTTCCAGATTTAAAGAAAACTCTACATCATATTCAGTTTCTTTTTCTTTATCGTATCGCCGGGTTTCCTGGTACAAATCACCTTTCTGACCACTGTTGTCAGTATAATCACGATAACGGACATCCGTAAAATTTTCCTCATTATCGTAATCAAACATACCTGCAGCGGTAAGCGTAGTGGTTGGATTTATGAAAAAATCTGCACCAGCTCTCAGGTTGTTGGACCATCCGGTTCTGTCGCGATCTCTGTCAAGCCTTGTATGGAAAGGCGCTGTGGCTTGAGGAAAATATTGGTTGGAATATCCATCGCCCTCACGTTCGCCATAACGGACACCATAATTAAAGAAATAGTTTATTTTTTCTTGACGAAAACTCACATTGGCACCCAGCTGGTATCGTTGAGGGTGGGCGACAGAAGTCTCGAAAGAGCCATGCACGCCGTAGCGCTCATCTTTTTTAAGCACAATGTTTATGATACCTACCATTCCCTCAGCTTCATAACGGGCACTGGGATTGGTGATTACTTCCACGCGTTCTACCATATTACCCTGAAGAGCTCTTAATGCGTCGGCACTTCCTGAATTGACCAGACCGGAGGGTTTTCCGTCGATAAGCAACCTTACGCCGCCACTACCTCTCAAAGAGATATTGCCTTCTGCATCCACTGCAACCGTAGGGATGTTATCCAGAATCTCTGCAGCTGAGTTTCCTGTGTTACTGAGGTCTTTGCCCACATTAAATATTTTACGGTCAACCCCGATAACCATTTCACTTTTTTCACCCCGCACGGTTACTTCGTTAAGATTGGTGGTTGAGGGTCTCAGATAGATTGTTCCCAAATCAACTCCGGATCTTCGGTCCTTAACTGAAATATTGTTGATGGTTTCTTTCTCGTAAGCAACAAACTGCACTTCCATGAAGTAACTTCCCGGTTTTAAGGAAAAACTGAATTCACCGTTGGCATCTGTTATGCCACCTTCAACCAGAGTGGAATCGGGGGAGTAGATGGCAATGGTAGCAAATTCCATAGGAGTGTTCTCAGATTGGTCAATGATCTTCCCTGTAATTTCACCTTTGCTTTCCGGCGGGGCCGGCTGGCTGAAGCTAACTTGTGTAACCACAAAAAGGAGGACGAGCATGGAAAGTATTCTGGTTTTCATAAACGGTTGTTTGTTGTTAATGCACTGCCGTTTTAGATCCTTTTATCCGAAATAGGTTTAAGCGATTTCTATGTTAATGCCTGTTAATCTAATGTAATTAAAAAAAGAAAAGCCTGTCTGCACGTTTGCAGACAGGCTTTTCACAACTTAACCCTAACCCAAAAGTTCAAAAGAAAACTTAAAGTTCTTCAATGTTGATATCAGAAGTCGTTTCATTAATGCTTTCAACTTCAACGTCTTCAACGATTCCTAGTACCTGGCTGAATTCGCCGTCAATATTTTCAACAACAACAAGGTCGTAAGTTCCGGGTGCCAGAAATGCCAGTTTGTACATGCCTGTTTCATCAACCATGTCGCTGGAGATGGCATTGGCGAACCGAACAGCTTCTTCCTCTACTGGTTCTGCTTCTTCTTCCTCGCTGTATGTATTATTCTCGTAAATGTAAACCATGGCTTCACTTCCTTCAGGAACATTTGAAACCATTCCTGCAATAGAACCAGCCTGGTCTTCAACAATCAGCCGGATGGTTGGCTTCAGGATGTATTTCCCTGAATTGCCTGCTTTCACTACTGATTTTCTTGCATCGAAATCTGCTGTAACAGAAACAACACCATTCATTGGCACAGTAAACTCACCATTTGCTTTGTAACCGGTTTGACTTCCACTGGGAACAAACAATGGCTGTTCACTTTCGTCCTCAAATACCAGGTAACAACCGGGATTTGAAACAGAACTTTCGCCTCTTTCAACAGCATCCAGCATGAAGCGGAGTTGTGTGTATGTTCCGGCTTCAATTTCAAATGATCCCAGTAACTCTGATTCTCCACGTGTAAGATCCAGAAGGTCGTGGGTTTGTGGCCCTTCAAATCCTTCAAATGTGGCCCATTCACCATCTTCATTCTGATATTGAACACCTGTTACAGAAATGTTTACCTCTGAAATGTTGTCAGCATCCAACGGAGCATCTGTGATGGAAAGCTTTATTTGCCCTTTTTCTGTGGCATTGTTGTCATTTTCACTACATGCCCCAAAAATGAGAGGTAAAATTAATAATGGTGTCAGAAATAATAACTTGCGCATAATAACCCTTGATTTTTATTGTTCAAAAATTGAATTCTTAATAATACCTCAATTCCGCTTTTTGCCGAGCTGTAATAGCTTTTGATAAGAACTCTTTGTTTTAAAGACGAGAGGTATTAAAAAGGGTTGGAAAAATTAAAGAGAAAATTTGTAATCAACGGACACAGTAAAGTTTAAGGATGTATTGATGGAATGGTTAAGTTCTCTGGAAACCAGTTGATTTCCGGCAAAGATGTTTTTCAAACCCATCCTGTAAAAAACTCCGGTACTCAAAGTTAAAACTCCGGTCAAAGGAGCCCTGTATTCATATCCGCCAATAAGTCCGAAATCGGTATTGGAGAAATCGGATGTAATATTGGATTGTTCTCCATCGATGTTTTGGGTGGCATCTTGTAAAAAAGCAGTATAGAGGCCGGCCGAGAGATTGTGATTGAGATTTTTCCGAAAAGGCTTAATACGCCCCATAAGAGCAAAATCGAAGTATTTAAGATTGATGGTGTTGCCTACATATTTTCCCTGAATGTATTCGTTGTAGCTTTGACTGTTTTTACGTGTAAAATTGATTTTTGAAACCAACTCCCACCTTTTGCTTAGGTTAGCGGCAAAATTAAGCCCATAATTCCCGACAAAAGTGGGACGTGTTGCTGTGAAATCTTCAGGATTCAGGCCTTCGATGGTTTTGTTATTTAACACCCAGGTGTTGGCCAATTCTCCTGAAATACCGATTGTGAAATCGGAGAATGCAGATTTTGGTTTGTTAAAATTGGCAAGGGATTCAAAACCTGATGACTTTTCAGGCAACGGATTTATGTCAGTTTGGGTGTAAATATACTCTTGTTCAGGCAGGGAGAATTCAAGCCCTGATTTTTTTTCAAAATCCATTTCAAAATTGGCTTTTTTTAAAGACTTTTTAGCTAAAGTATCTTTAAAAGTCAATGTATTTGTAGTAATGATATTAATGGGTTTTGTTTTTATCCTTGCATCCGATAGTGCAACCAGGGTGGCTTGTTTAACAGAAGCTCCGATTAGTGTTGTGGATGGTGCATTTACAGAGTCAGCTTTACTGTCTTGTTGGTTGTTGGTTGCAGAATCAGGGGGCGTTTGTGTGGTTTGATTGTCGGCAACTGATGGCTTTTCAGGCATGGGAAGGAAAAACAAGATTGCCCCCAACCCAAGTAAAAGTGCAATACTTGCAGCAGTTGCGCCTCTTATTAGCCAGACCTTACGGCGGTCTTTGCGTAAAGAGGTCTCCAGCCGATTGTACACTCTGTCAATATCCAGGTCATTCTGGATATCTTCCCAGAGTCTTGATGGAGGCTCTTCTTCACCCGAAGTGATCTTATTTTTATACCATTCAAGAAAATCCATCTCGTTTATGTATTATCTCATTTAACCAGGTTTGAAGCATTTTTTTTGCCCTGCTAAACTGGGACTTCGATGTACCTACAGAAATATTTAGTTTTTCGGCAATCTCATAATGATTCATACCCTCAAGTGTATAAAGATTAAAAACCACTCTGGCACCTTCGGGCAACCGGGCTACCTGCTCCAGCAGTTCATTCATATTTATACCGGGCTTTTTTATATCTTCATTATCTGCAGAGTCTGGTATGTCTTCAGTAATCAACGAAAGATCTTTGTTTTTCTTCCGCATTTGGTCAATGGCTGTATTTGTTACAATACGACGAATCCATCCTTCAAACGATCCGCTGTGGTTGTACGATTTAATATTTCTGAATATTTTCAAAAAGGCATCGTGCAGAATGTCACCGGCCTGCTCACGGTTTTTGGCATAACTCATACACACCCCGTACATGGTAGGGGCAAACCGGCGATACAATAATTCCTGATAATATCGCTTTTCCTTTTTACAACCTTGTATAATCTCCTCTTCCGGAAAGGGTTCTTTTTCCATGAAAATTATTCAAAAATGACTGAGATGGACTGTTCAAGTCTGCCAGTCATTAATCCAAATACCGATTTGTTGTTTTTGTTATTGACTCTTACTTCTTTTCCATTGTTCGTATTGATGGCGGTAACATCATTTAAGTGGTCCAGCGTGAAATTTTGGAAAAGGTATTCTGCATTTAAAGTAACTTTTGCCTGTGAGTTTTTGTGTTTGTCCAATACAATCTTTTCGGAGGGATTAACCCGCGTTGCCCGTACCTGAATGATTTCCATTGGAACATATGAAAAACGGAACTGGATGGCAGATGAATTTCCCTGGTTCAGACTTCCCTGAAAATCAAGAGCCGGATGGGTGGCATCGCCCATGTTGAATTGGATATCCAACTTTTCATATACTCCCTGAGGAATATCAAAAGAAATATCGCTGCTTATAACCTGTTCATTCTGAAGATTGATTTCCACGGGCGGATCGAATTCCGATATTAAAAATACATCTCCTCCCTGCTCACGGATGCCTTCAATCTCAATAGACGTAATAAACGCTGTGGCGTTGTCTATGATGAGGTCTTTGAATTGATTGCCTTTGTCTTTTTGTGGGTTTTCTCCTTCTGCAAACGTTGATTTTAAGTCGCTTTTTTCGCCGCTGGTTTCAAAAGGATTTAATTCAAAAACAAAATCTACATTAGCGGGTAGGGTGAGCTCGTCCTTTTTACATCCGGTGAAAAGGAAAATGAATCCAATAGCAATTATAAAACCCCGCATAAACATTTTCTATTGTTGTTTTCTTTGTAGACGCACAAATCTACAAAAGGTTGGAAAGATGAATGTTAAATATGGTTGCAAACTTTTTTATAATGAGAATCGCCATTCCCTTGGTCCTAATAATGACAAAGGAATGACGAGGAAAATGAGTATGGTCTCTTCTGTTTCTATTCGACAAAAGAATAGGCTTCAAGTCCTTTAAAATCAGTTTTGATCGAAAATAGGGAGCCACTTAACGGGTATTCAGCCAGCTGTTCTTTTGTCAGACCTACACGGGCGGTGGTGATGTAAAGCGTTGAAAGATCAGGTCCGCCAAAAGCACATGAAGTAACATTGGGGGCAGGAACATCGATGCGGTCAAGTAATTCCCCTGTTTCCGGGTTCCAGCGGTAAACCCCGTTACCTCCCCAGTGGGCAATCCACAACATACCTTCAGAGTCTATGGTCATGCCATCCGGACTGCCTTTTTCTTTTGGAACCTCTATCACTTCCCTGCGGTTTGATATTTCACCCGTTTCATTGTCATAGTCATAAGCGTAAACACTCTGGGTGGGGGTATCGATGTAATACATCAGGTTTTTATTGGTATCCCAAACGATGCCATTGGAAATAGTAACATTCGGTTGTTTAATAATCATGGTGTCATCCCGGAGCATAAACAGATCAGCTGCACCTTCAATTTGTTCTTTGTGCATGGTTCCGACCCAAAGACGTCCCATTGGATCGCATTTCCCATCATTAAATCTCACGTTTTGTCCTGCACTTGAAGGAAATTCCGCTATCAATTCCGGTATGCCATCGCTGGTGAGTCCGAAAATGCCTGTCTCCTGAGCTGCTACAGCAATGTATTTTCCCGAAGCCGGTACAACTGTTCCTACCATACTTCCCAACTCAACATTTTGGATCATGCCTTCACCGGGTTTGTACATAAATACCCTGCCTTCGATGATATCAACCCACAATAGAGCTTCCTTTTCAGGATGCCAGACAGCACCTTCGCCAAGTTGGGCTGAAGGGGTATCTTCTACTGGTTTTAAAATTCCGCTGCAGGAAGTTAGAAGCAAAACTGCAGCCATTGTAATGAATGTTCTCATTTTTTTATGTTTTAAAAGTGTGTGTATTGTGTAAAAATACATTTTACCAAGTTAAATCGCAATTATTGGGTTGAGCGCATTCTTATTTATATACTTACGAGATTTTAGAAACTGTTTAAGTTTTATCCTTTTGGATGTCTTCTGGTCTTGAGCTCTTATACTTCGTCAAAATTTCCTTAAATAGTGCCTGTCCATAAAGTCCCATTTGCTGCGTTGTGCTTGCCACCAAAATGCTCATCCAGAAGCATATGGACTCCGCTTTTAGGGGCTTCGCTCCCGAAGCCTCGGGATTGCAACTGGAACTTTCTGACCAGACACATGACTACTCTATTTCAAAGCAGACATTATAGACCGACACTAAAAAGCGTTGCTATTCGTGTCAATTTTGACTTGTCTAAGAACTCAAGTCTTCAAAAACATCTTCTAAAAGCAAAATTTAAACAGTTTCTTAGTATTTCTCTAATTTGGTTTCATTCTCAATTGGTGGAATATTATTTTCGAACAATGAAACAGTAAAAATCAAAATTAAATAGATAAAAATGGAAAAGTCATTAAAAGGAACTGAGACAGAAAAGAACCTGTTGAAAGCTTTTGCAGGTGAATCACAGGCCAGAAGTCGTTATACTATGTTTGCCAAACAGGCCCGTGAAGAGGGATACCGTCAGATTGAAGCCATCTTTTTGGAAACTGCTGAGCAGGAGTTGCAGCATGCCAAGCGTTTTTTCAAATTCCTGGAAGGTGGTCCTGTAGAAATTACAGCTACATACCCTGCCGGAAAAGTGGGAACCACTTCGGAGAACCTCGCGGAAGCTGCCTCAGGTGAAAACGAAGAGTGGGAAGAGCTGTATCCTCATTTTGCTGAGGTGGCTGCAGCTGAAGGGTTTCAGAAAGTGGCCAATGTTTTTAAAAATATTGCCAAGGTGGAGAAAGAGCATGAAGCCCGTTACCGTAAGCTTAAAGAGAATGTGGATGAAGGGAAAGTATTTGAGCGGGAAGAAAAAGTTCGCTGGAGATGTCGTGTGTGTGGATTTGTGCATGAGGCCAATAAGGCACCAAAAGCCTGTCCTGCATGTAACCATTCTCAGGAGCATTTCGAAATTGAGCCTGAGAACTATTAGGAAATTCAAGTAACAATAGATCGTTAGTCCCGATGCTTCGGGATAGATATTAGATGTAAGATGATTCGTATCATGCTGAAATTCTGCACATTAATAAAAAAGAGAGTGCTCTTATAATCAATTGATTACGAATCTATTGTAAAAGTTTAACGGAGTATTCAACTAAGATATGAATTATGAATTGAGGGTTTCACTTTGAGTGAAGCCCTCAATTTTTATAAATAAAGTTTTCTGCTGTGTTTTATATTACCACATAATTAACTTTAATAGCAATCTAATACTTCCACTTATTGGCTAAAGCTACCAATGAAAGCATAACCGGCACTTCCACCAAAACTCCAACAACAGTTACCAGAGCAGCTGGTGATTGCAATCCAAAGAGTGAAATAGCCACTGCCACAGCCAGTTCGAAAAAATTACTGGCCCCAATCATTGCTGCCGGAGAGCAAACGGGGTGGGGGAGTTTAAGTTTTTTGCCTGCAAACCACGTGATGAAAAATATGAAATAGGTCTGAATGACCAGCGGAACTGCAGCCAATAAGATAATGAGAGGATTATTTACGATGTTTTGTCCCTGAAAAGCAAACAACAAAACAAGGGTTATAAGCAATGCCGCAATACTTACGGGTTTAAGTTTCGGCATAAAAATGTTTTTAAACCACTCCTTTCCATGACTTTTGATAAGCAGCCTTTGAGTGATAACGCCTGCCACCAATGGTACCACTACGAAAATTAAAATACTGGCGACAAGGGTGTCATAGGGGATACTGATATTCGTAATACCCAGCAACAAGCCTACAATGGGCACAAAAGCCACCAAAATTATCAGGTCGTTGATGGACACTTGTACCAATGTGTAATTGGGATCACCATTTGTGAGATAAGACCAGACAAATACCATGGCTGTACATGGCGCTGCCCCCAGAATAATGGCACCCGCAATATACTCGCCAGCCATTGCCGGGTCAATCCATGCCTGGTACAAATTTGAGAAAAACAACCAGGCAAAAAAGGCCATGGTAAATGGTTTAATAAGCCAGTTTACGATAAGTGTTAAAACCACTCCTTTGGGCCTTTTCCCTATTTTTTTGATGCTGGAAAAATCTACCTGCAACATCATGGGATAGATCATGAGCCATATAAGGATGGCCACTGGAATGTTAACTTTGGCAATTTCCAGGCTGCTGATAACTTCAATGGAATCCCCGGCAAAGTGGCCAATTCCAATTCCGCCTAAAATTCCCAGTGCTACCCAGATGGTGAGGTACTTTTCAAAAAATCCTATTTTTCTTTTTTCGTTGCTCATAGTTTTTCTTGTTTTAACGCCAAGATTCTCAAAGACAAAGAGTTTATTTAACCTTTCTGGATCCTGGTAAAGAAGCAATTGCGTAGCAACTACTTTTTAGCATACAATGTAATGCTAAAAATTCCGCTTCCTGACTGCTTAAAGGCTTCCAGCTCATCAGCACTGATGTGATTCAGCAGAACTTCATCTGACAAAACGATTTCTTTTTCCTTCTGAACAGTAATGCCAGAGAATCCCTGTCTTTTGACAATGGAAATGTATTCATCTTTGTGGATGGCTCCGGAAACACAACCGGCATACATTTCAGCATCTTCTTTCAGACTTTCAGGAAGATTCCCAACGATCACCACATCAGAAATAGAAAAATGACCACCGGGTTTTAGCACTCTGAATATCTCTGCAAAAGCTTTTTGCTTATCAGGTACCAGGTTCAACACACAATTGCTGATTACCACATCGAATGATGCATCGAAAAATGGCATCTCTTCAATATCGCCCTGAACAAATTCAATGTTCTTAAAACCTGTTTTCTTCAGATTTTCTTTGGCCTTTTGAATCATCGCCTCGGTGAAATCCAGGCCGGTCACTTTTCCTGCATCGCCGGTTTGAGTTCTGGCGACAAAGCAATCATTCCCGGCTCCGCTTCCCAGGTCCAATACATGATGGCCCTCTTTAATTTGAGCAAACTCTGTGGGCAGCCCACACCCCAGACCGAAGTCCGCATCCTTGTTATATCCTTGTTGTGATGAGTAATCCTCACTGAAAACTGTATAGTCAACTGAAGAGCAGCAACTGTCGCCACCGCAACACGATTTTTGCCCCTCTGCAATTTGCCCGTATTTATCCTGAACAATGAGTTTTAAATCTTGTGGGTTCATAACTGAGGTTCAATTTCTTCTTTATAAAATTTTTGGAATGTCTCTTTAATCTCGTCGCGCACACGAATGAATTCACTCCATATGAACTCATCACTGCCTGTGGCATGCGAAGGGTCGTCAAAGCCCATGTGCAGGCGATGCTTTACTTTACCCGTAAACACCGGACAGTTTTCGTTAGCTCCTCCACATACGGTGATAACGTAATCCCACTCATCATTAATATATTTATTTACAGAATCAGAGGTATGCTGACTGATGTCAATCCCGATTTCCTTCATCGCTTTTACAGCATTGGCATTGAGCTTGCCCGATGCTTCTGTTCCGGCTGATTTAACGGTCAATTCCGGGTTGAAGGATTGCATGAATCCATGCGCCATTTGGCTTCGGCAGCTGTTTCCCGTGCATAAAATTAGAATCTTCATGTTTTTATGTTTTAGTCGTTATTTTTTATAATGGAATTTTAAACCTCTTGCAAATGTGGGAATCGCATAACTTATCAGCACTCCAGATTATTTGCCTCAATTTCCTCTATAAATGATTTATAGATTTTCTTTAATACTTTTACTTTTTCAGGATTCAGACAGTAATTGGTGCGCTTGCCGTTTACATGCCCCTGGATTAGTCCGGCTTTCTTTAATTCAGTCAGATGTTGATTGACTGTTGTTCTGCTCAATGGCAATTCTTCAGAAATATCGCCCGTAATACAACTCTTTGTATCGGCCAGGTAACGCAAGATCTGCAGGCGTGCAGGATGCCCCAAAGCTTTGTAAAGTTGGGCGGCTTCCTGTAGATCAGAATCGAATAAGGTTGTTTTTGCAAGTACCATTTTTGCTAATTTGACGCAAATATACGTCAAATATTTGATGTGACGTAATTATACGTCATTGATATTGGGTTTTATCCCAGACCAATTGTTGATATCACTTTTGTCTGGAGCATGGGCATGGCAATGCTTGATGTCTCCCTGCCTGGCGGGAGGAAGCACAGCCTGCTAAGAAAAGCATGGTGATAATTGCCACTCCGGTCAGTAAATGCCTAAAACGGAGGTCTTTGACTAATTGATGCATGAAATGGTAGTTGAAAGCATTAATATTTATTACATTATTTCTCTATTTCCCCAGTTTCAAAATTCTGATTGCCCCTCTAACCACTATCATGAATACAATGGCGCCAATAATCAAATCCGGGTATTTCGATTGAGTGATCAAAACCAAAACTCCGGCAATAATAACTCCGCCATTGATAATAACATCATTGGAGGTGAATATCATGCTGGCTTTCATGTGGGCTTCGTTGCTTTTCGATTTCTGAAGTAAATAGAGACAAACCGAGTTGGCAACAAGTGCCAGTGATGACACAATAATCATGGTTTGAAAATCCGGGATGGCCTCAACCCCAATAAATCTCCGGATAACTTCAATCAAGCCAAATCCTGCCAGGGCTATTTGGAAATAACCGCTGAGTCGGGCAACCTTCTTTTTTCGGGAAACGGCTGTCCCAACGGCCCAAAGGCTCAAGCCATAAACAGCAGCATCGGCAAGCATGTCAAGCGAATCGGCTACTAATCCCATTGACCCCGAGATAAAACCTGTGGTAATTTCTATAACGAAGAAACTGAAATTGATTAGAAGCACGGTCCATAATAATTTGGACTGCCCCTTTACGCTTTTTGCATAAAAGTCGGAATCATCTGTGGATTCTGTTTTTACCAGATTGGCTCCCAGTTTCAGGCTTTCAAGTTCCTTTGTGATCTCGTCATTGCCGTCTAAATGGAAAACAGTCAGGCTTCGATTTTCGATGTCGAACTCCAAATGCCTGATATCATTTATGCCATCGAGTTTCATGCGGATAAGGTTCTCTTCCGATGGGCAATCCATCTTCGAAATCTTGTATGTCGACTTTTGCATTATTTTCTTTCCTTTAAAATGACGTTCAGGGGAATAAAAGCTCCTAGTTTAAGGCCCCAATCAACCTTATCTGCAGGGGTAAACAAAAATGCAAAAACATTTCCACCCTGAAGCTTCATGTTGGGGCCACCCTGCAAAATGAATTTGTCGTTGTCTGCCATATATTCAGCCGAAGCAACGATCGAAACAGGGATTTTTTTATCCATTCCTAAAAACCAATACTCGTTGAAAGTGTAAAGGCTGTTCATATAAGGTGTGTACCCAAACGAAAAATACCATTTTTTGTTCCACATTAATCCAATTTCGCCATGCAGGCGAACCGCTTCATTTCGGTTTCCGTCAAAATCATAAATAACTAAAGGGTTGACTCTGGCACCCATGATTAATTTGTACGGTTTAACATTATTGTCTTGCGATAAAGCTGAGCCTGCCATTAGCAGGAAAACGATCACTGTCAGATATTTCTTCATTGTAATTTAATTTACGGATAGAAACGAGCCTGGTATTAATTGCCATCAATCAGGATGTAAATTATCCATCATGCTAGTTTCATTTTGCCAATAGCTAAATCAGTTATTTTCGAAGAAAACACTATATGCAATCAAATGTTCGTAATGTCTTTTTACTCTAAAATCGAGGTGGTAAATGAGTAGTTCGTTGAGAACCTATTACAGGGCACCAAAGATTAACCCTGAAACAGTTGCCATAATAACTACCAGTCCGACATATACCAATGTCTTTTGTGTTCCCATTACTCCGCGAATTACCAACATGTTGGGAAGTGAAAGTGATGGACCAGCTAATAGTAAAGCGAGTGCCGGACCTTTGCCCATGCCGGCAGCCATCAGTCCCTGCAGGATGGGCACTTCTGTAAGGGTGGCAAAATACATAAAGGCTCCAACAATGGATGCAAAAAAGTTAGAGAATAGAGAATTTCCTCCTACAAGAGAGGCAATCCAATTATTGGGGATTATTCCGGCCATGGCCGTATCACCATGAGTAGATCCCAAAAGAAACCCTGCAATCACAACGCCTATTGCCAGAAGTGGCATAATTTGTTTAGCAAAATCCCAGGTAGAAATTGTCCACTCCCGGTTTTCCTCATTTTTCTTGTCGGTAAGGGTGATGATGCTTAAAGCAGCAATGCCAACGACCATGGGGACAAGGGGAGAAGATGTCAGAAATGCTGAAGCGGCTGTTGCAATCACCCCAAGCAAAACGTATTGCCACTTGAGTTTGAGAATGTAGAGAAGTGAAAATACAAGCAAAAGGGAGAAAAATGATGTGAAATGCCATTTGTGGGCCCACAGCCAATACCAGGTTCCACTCGTGACATCCCCGGCTGGTTTTCCCCAGTTGGCAAAGACAAGAATCAAAACTAGTGTGAAGAAATGAAATGCTGTTTGCCACATAGGCCGCTCCTCAGGTACATTAGGGAAGTTCATTTGCTCCTCGCGCTTGGCTTTTTCCTCTTTGTTGTAAATGAGTGACATAATTGAGCCTATGACGACGGCAAACACAACTGCTCCAATAATGCGTGCAATTCCCATTTCAATACCAAGAATACGCGCTGTAAGTATTATTGCTAAAATATTAATGGCCGGTCCGCTGTAAAGAAAGGCAATGGCCGGCCCCAGGCCTGCACCCCGCTTGTGAATGCTCGAAAAGAGAGGCAAAATGGTGCAACTGCAAACCGCCAGGATAGTGCCTGAAACGGAAGCTACTGTATATGATAACCACTTTTTTGCGTTGGCCCCAAAATATTTCATGACGGCTCCCTGACTGACAAAAACTGCTATTACTCCGGCAATAAAGAAGGCAGGTAACAAACACAAAATTACGTGCTCCTGAGCATACCACTTTGTCAAATCAAAAGTTGCCATGATGGCCTCCTGGAAGCGGGCGCTGTCTAGTGGCATAAAGAAGGCAAAAAGAAAAATGGCTATGATCCAGCCTAATATTTTGAGCTCTTTTTTTAATTCCATTATTTTAAAATTTAAACGCAGAGGCGCAAAAACGCAAAGTAATTGAAAGAATAGAAAGATTTATTTCATTCCGGGTAAAAGATTACACCGGACTGTACAAAACAGTTCCTTGTCTTTGAGATTCTATCATTTTTACATGAAAAATAATACCGTGTAATATATGCCTATCCCGATAAATAAAACTGCAACTACCCGTCGAAACCAAATCTCAAAAGTCTTTAATTTGTTGTATGTGTTACCAATAGACCCTACCGAGAATGCAATGAGCCAGGCAAATATAATTACCGGGATACCGGTTCCAAGAGCAAAAACAAGAGGCAGATAGAGTCCGCTTACGCTCGAAACCGTCATAGGAATAAGCATACCAAAATAGAGTACGCCACTGTAAGGGCAGAAGGCCAGAGCAAAAGCAATTCCTAAAAGTAATGCACCCCGGAACCCGTTTCCCGAGTTTGAGGTTAACTTATTGGTGATACTACCCAATCCGGGAATATTAATGTTGATTACTCCCAACATCATAAGGCCCACTAATATTAGTAATGGTCCGATGGCTTTTTCTCCCCATTCCTGAATGAAGCCGGCGAATTCGAACTGGCTGGCTCCAAAGAAGAATAACAATCCAATGGTGGTATAGGAAATGCTTCGCCCAAGTGTATAGATCAATCCATTAATAAAAACACGCTTCTGGCTCTCAATGTCTTTACTGATGAACCCGATGGCTGTAATGTTGGTAGCCAATGGGCAGGGACTGATGGCAGTCATCAGTCCCAATAAAAATGCCGTTAGAAATGGAAGCTCTGTATTTTCAAGAAGATTTTGTAAGAATTCCATGTGATGAATGGGTTACAAAGATTCTATGGTTTCCTTGATTTTGGTTTTTAGTTTCTCAGGATTGGTTCTGGCATTCATAAAGGCGAAGTTGGTCAGGTTCTCAGTCTGATTGCCTTTTACGATCAATAAGGTCTGACCACTAATGTTATGCTTTTTGATCAGTGGGTGATCTGTTTGTTCCTCCCTGTTGATGGAATTGAATGAGATGTCTTTTCCAAATTCCTCTGCCAATGCCTCTTTGGTAACTTCCTCAACGGCCTCGCAAGTAGCACAACGGCGGGTAGCATGAAAATAATAAACTTCCACTTCAGACAGATTAGAAGCTTTGGTGATCATTTCGGATGACTCTTCCTTGCTATTGCCTTGCTTTTGAGGCGTTGACTTGCAGCTGGAGCTGGTAATTGCAATTAGTGTTAATAACAATACAGATGTAATGATCGAAAATTGCTTTTTCATTTTTTAACGGTTTAGATTTTTTGAATGAATGTAGACTTGGCGACTTTCCCTAAAAACGCTTATTCTCCGGCAAGCATTTTCTTCAAGGCCTCATAAGAGGGTAGGCTGCCTTTGATTAAGACTTTTCCATCTACCACAAGTGCAGGTGTTTTGGCTACATTGTACTGCATGATGTCCATAATGTCATCAACTTTGGAAACAGTAGCATCTAATTCCAGTTCTTCAACTGCATCACGGGTTATTTTCTCAAGAGTTTTGCACTTGGGGCATCCGGTGCCTAATACTTTAATATCCATAATGATTAACTTTTACAGTTCGTTGTTCGTAGAATTGCGAACAAAGGTATAAAAAAACTACAGTGCCCAAAAATCTTTGAACATTTTTTTAGCTTCCTCCCAGTTGTTCTTATTAACGCAATATTTGATGCGGGGAGGTTCTGTTTGCCCCTGAATAAGACCACTTTCCTTCAGTTCTTTAAGATGCTGCGACAGGGTTGACTTAGCAATGGGCAACTCCTGCGAAAGATCTCCGCTGTAACAACATGCCTGATTGGCCAGCAAATTTAAAATATAAACCCTGATGGGGTGTCCAAGGGCTTTTGCATATCGGGCCAGCTTTTGCTCTTCAGTGGAGGGTGCGACTGGTTTTATATTTTGTTTGATCATTGTTTAATGTTAGCTAATGGTGAACAGTTTGAATATTGAGGCAGAATGACATGGGTTAAAATGGCTTATATTACCCCTGTCGCGCAAAAATAGTTATTTTAATGAATAGTGAAGAATGAAAAGATGCTGTTGTTCTCATTGGGGATTAAAAGTTAGTTTTAGGGTAATGATTTTTCCCTTATCAATTAAGGCAATCAATAGAAGCGTTGTTTTAAAAGCAATACTCCGTTTAACTTTTGCAATGCACCGCAATTTAGTTATTTGTATTTAAAAGTGATTGCTGGCTAAGGTGCAGAAAATTAATACATTAATAGTTGTCTTGCGTTTTTTATCAAAAAATCTGACGATCTATTGAAAAGCAAACACATTTAATAAATTTAGAGGGCATATATTTGGGAGTTTGACCTCTCAGGAAGTTTAAATATTGCCCAGAAAAAAAGAAGCCCACTTCTTAGGTGGGCGCCCAGGGGGACAATCTTCATGCTTTTTTGTAATATTCTATTTGGTTTCCGGCCATTTTAAAGACCCGGTTGACCAGTTCTGTCCTGTCATTTTCCGACATCCTGGAGAAATTTCTGGCGAGACTTATTTTCTCCTGAAGAAATTTCTTGTTTTCAGCACCGGTTATTAAAACACTTACGGGAAGCGACCATACAAACTTCAGAGCTTCTTCAATGGATAAATGATCAGGAATTAGAGGGTCATCTGTTTCCCATTGTACTTTGTCAATTCTTTTTTTCACTTTAAAGAAACGGCCATCGGCAAGCGTTTTCATAGCCAATACACCTAATTGTCTATCAAGGACAGTAGGTAAAACATTTTTTATGAAGCTATGGAAATGGGAGTCAATTACGTTTATGGGCATTTGTACAGTTTCAAAAAAATCCTTTTCAGAGGTTTGATCCAGCATCCGTTGGTGAGCAAATGGATTAGCATGGCCCGTAAAACCAATATGTTTTACTTTTCCTTCTGCCTTGGCTTTTTCAAAGACTTCTAAAACTTCGTTTTTTATTCGATTATCCACATCTTCAGGTGTTTGGAGTGAGTGAACCTGCCATAAATCCACATAATCGCACTTTAATCTTTTCAAAGATCCTTCTAGGTGTTGCAGTGCCGTAGCTCCGTCTCTGGCCGTAGATTTGGTCATAATAAAAACATCATCTCTGAAATTTGGCACAAGGTATCTACCGTAACGCTTCTCACTTCCTCCGCTATCATATGATTCTGCGGTGTCAAAGAATCTTATTCCGCCTTCGATGGCAGTTTCTATTACTTCCTGAGCATCTTTTTCAGTAGTCCATCCCACATGAAAGCCGCCCAGACCAAGCATTGTGACGTTTTCTCCGGTTTTGCCCAACTTTCGTAAGGGAAGTATTTCGCCCCATTTATCATTTTTGGAGCCTGCAAGATTTGGGAAAGGAACCATCAAACTGCCTGTAAGCAGTGCCAGGTGTTTTAAGAATTCACGTCTTTCATACATGATGATAAATTTTTGGTTACCGGCTTCAATGATCAGGTGTAAATGATTTGAACAAGGTAAAAAATCTTTATACTCCGAACCAATCATTGCGCCTTTTGACTAAAAAACGTATTCTAAGATAAGAAAAATATTTTACTGTATTTTCTTATCTGATTGCAGTTGAGTCGATTTTTAGGGGAACGGCCTTTGGTTGATTTATCTTACTTAAGAATTGCATCTTCCTTGGGCATCAAAAAGCTATTTTCTTCCGTAACACCACCCGCAACCGGTACAATGGCTCCCGAGATCCATGAGGCTTCATCAGAAACCAGAAATTTCACCATGTTGGCAATGTCTTGAGGTTCACCCACCTTCTTGAGCGGGTGACGGACACGAGCTCCTTCCACCATCTTGTCGTAATCTTGCTGGTTTGAAATAAGATCATTGTCGAAATGAAGATGCGTTTTTACAAGCCCGGGGTTAATGGAGTTGACCCTTATGTTATAGGGGCCAAGATCAGCAACCAGAAAGCGGGTTAACATATCCAGTCCGGCTTTTGAAACCGAATAGCCAATGCTGGTGCCGGGACGCAAACCTGCGATGGATGAAATGTTGATCACAGAGGCTCCATTGGCTTTCTTGAGAAGTGGTAAAAGTGTTTTGGTCATCAGGAAGGGGCCGGTAAGATTGACGTCCAGCATTTTTTGCCAGTCATCGGAATTCAAGGTCTGAAGGTTGCCCACTGAAATAACTCCGGCGCTGTTGATCAGGCCGTGAATTACCTCGTATTTCTTTTCAATGTAATTCCTTAGTTGCGTGATGCTTTCTTCGTTGGAAACATCACCCGGAATAAAGTCAACCTTCCCCTTAAGTTGAGGCTTTTCATTCAGAGCCCGGTTTATTTTTTCTTCACTGCGGCTTATGGATATCACCTGGCTGTTGTTGGCTGTCAGGGCCTCTGCAATGGCCAATCCAATGCCCGAGCTGCCACCTGTAATGAGATATACTTTCTTATTTTCCATGAAACATTCTTTTTAGGGTTTATTTCCTTCAGGCAAAGATTTTTAAATTCTGTTCTCTGCACTTTTCTGGCCCCTGGCGAAGCCACGAATCACGAAGGTATAAAAATGCTTACGGAAGTTCAAAAGCTACTTATCTTCTTTGATTCTACGGATTTTAATTCGGAAATAGGCAAAGAGTATACTCATTAAGGGACTCAACAGGTTGAAGAAGGTGTATGGCAAATAATCCATTGTTGGAACGCCCAAAATTCTGGATTGAGTGGCTCCGCAAGTGTTCCACGGAATAAGAACGGATGTCATGGTTCCGGAGTCTTCAAGTGTTCTGCTCAATACCTCAGGTTTGAGGCCCTTCTCCCGGTAGGCATTCCTGAACATCCTGCCCGGCACCACAATTGAAATGTACTGATCGGATGCTGTTGTGTTGAAAAAGATACACGTACCTACGGTAGAAGTAACCAACCCTCCGGTTGATTTTGCCACTTTAAGGATGGGACGTGTAATTCTGGTCAGTAATCCTCCGGCTTCCATAACTCCCCCAAATACCATGGCAGACAGAATGAGCCAGATGGTGTTGAGCATTCCCCGCATTCCTGATGTGCTCAGTAGTTGATCAACAGTCGGGTTGGAGGTGGTTAAGCTTACATCGCCAAACATTGCCTGCATAACGCTAATATAGGATGCTTTGGCATAGGAGGTAGCCTCTCCTGCTATATTCTGAATGATGTGGGGCTGAAAAATTACTGCAAAAACGCCTCCCAGGAGGGTACCGGCCATAAGAGCGGGAAGAGGAGGAACTTTCATTATGATAATGGTTAGCAGAATTACAGGTACCAGGAACAGCCAGGGTGTGGTGTTGAAGTGGCTGTCTATTGCAGCTTTAACCGTCTCTGCACTTGAGAGCGAAGTATTAAAATCGTAGTTAATGCCAATTATGGCAAAAATGATTAGTGTGATAATCATGCTGGGAACGGTAGTGTAAAACATGTACCGAATGTGGGTAAATAAATCGGTGCCTGCCATGGCAGGTGCCAGATTGGTGGTATCGCTCAGGGGAGAAATCTTATCTCCAAAGTATGCTCCCGAGATAATGGCACCTGCAACCACAGGGTCCCCAATCCCAATGGCTTTTCCTATTCCCAGAAGGGCAATACCTATGGTGGCAATGGTAGACCACGAACTTCCTGTAGCTACCGAAACCAAAGCACAAACAATTACTGCTGTGATAAGGAATACCTTGGGATTGATGAGGTCCATGCCATAATAAATCATTGAAGGCACTACACCACTGATCATCCATGTGCCTGCAAGGGATCCAATGAGCAATAAAATTAACATGGATGGCATAGCCGATCCAATGGTTTTAACTATTTGGTCGCTGATATGTGGCCATCTTTTCCCATTCCTGAAAATTATAATCGCCCCCAGAGTAGCTGCCATTAAAAGGGCAATCTGATTGGCTCCGCCAAGAGTATCTTCAAACAGGAAGACATTGGCTGTGAGCATCACGATTAGGAAAAGAATGGGGGTAAGGGCTTCTAAAAACCTGGGGTCTCTGGATGAATGTTTAGGAGAAGAATTATCTTTAAATGATTTGGTGTTCATTCTTTTTCTCGTTTATTCCGGATTGCTGCTTTTATTTGATCTTCAGGTATGGAGGGGTAGACTGAAAAAGAAATCACTTCCTTTACCCGGTGTGCTCTTTGCCCAAATTTGGCCCGAATGCTTGTCAACAAATTCTTTACACAGTATTAACCCAAGTCCTGTTCCCGTTTCGTTGGCTGTTCCTCTGCGGGATAATTTGCAATCTACCCCGAAGATTCCCTCAATGTATTGTGGCTCAATTCCAAAACCTGTGTCAGACACAATGAAAATGATCTGGTTCTTTTGGCTGGTTGTTTTCAATGTTACCCTGCCCCCGGGAGATGTAAATTTTAAGGCATTGGTTGTCAGATTTCGCAGTATTGTTTCAAGCATTTCCCTGTCGGCGTGTATTATTTCGTCGAACTCTATTTGCGATTGGAGGGTTATGTTTTTTGCAAGTGCGCTGTTTTTACATGAGTGTTTTACTTCAGATATTGCTTCCGATGGTTTTATCCTCTCCTTATTTGGCTTCAATTTTCCGGTTTGTAACCGGGACCACTCCAGAAGGTTTTCCAGTAGTTTATAGGCCTGTTTGGATGAGGTATTAACTTCCTTTGCAAAAGAACTTAGCTTTTCTGGAGGAAAAACCTTTGCATTTTCAGAAAGCAGCTCTGTTAATCCTAAGAGTCCGTTAAAAGGACTTTTGAGATCGTGGGCAATAATGGAAAACAGTTTGTCACGTGTTGCTACCAGTTCCTTTAGTTCATTGTTGGCCTCATCCAGCTTTTTAAGTGTACTTTCCAGATTGTGTTTTTCTTTGATTAAATCACGTTGTAGGTTGTTGATATCATGGTTCATCTGATGTAAATTGTGATTCTGCGTCACCAGTTGTTCCACATCTACTCCACCTATGATTAATAATTTATTGTTCTTCCTGTAGATGTGTGTCATTATTGACGTATTAACCGATGAGTAATCCCCAAGGGTTAAAAAGCCGTCATAAACCAAAGACTTGCTCGATGACAGGCTGATGATTTTTTCGAAAGCCGGGTTTATAAAACTATCTTTTAGTTCTCCTGAAAAAAGGGTCAGCATTTGCGGGTTCGCAAAGATCAAAGAGCCCTCTGCTGACAACAGGGCAATGCAAAGTGATCTGTTATCTACTATTGCTGTACTTATTTCATTTTCCCATTCAGGGAAAAGAAAAGAAGAAAAATTGTTTTGCATAACTTATTGTGACTTTTTTGCAAATCTGTTGAAACCCCTGTTACAAAATATCACAAGCCGTTATTGTTTAGAGGTGATAGTCTTAACATGGTTTGTTTGGGAAAATCATCGGGATATATATCGATACCCTGCTTTCTCCCAATAGCAAATTAAGTGTTTTGTTCTGAAAGAAGCACGAAAGAAGGAATATTTAACAACATCCATTTATAGTAAGGTATTATTTCGTCAAAAATATTCTGGCTAAGTTCTTCTTTTAATATGTTAATCCATTCGTTTAGCTGAACAGACCAATACTCAATTGAGAACCCATGACTACGGTATGTTCTGAAAACCCAAATGATGGTTTCAATCAAAACCGCGGTGTTTTTATACTTAAGAATAGATGAAATAAACTGTACATGGTTGGCATGATTGTCTTTCATCATTTCAATATTATCCGAACCTACAATGTTAATAAGATTGGATTTTTTGAGCATTGAAGCATTCATTTTTGAAACAAGGAGACTGCTTTTATTCTTATACTCCTCAATGGTTTCACAACAGGCTTGGGAGAGATGGTTGGCCGATTCGGTCAGTACGTCTTTAGTCATGTTGGTTTTGTGTTTTCAGGAATGAATCCAGGCTAAAAAGATCAGGTTTGTAAAAAACATTTTGGTAGTTCTTTAAAAAATCCTGGCTCCCGTGCTTTAAGCCTTGTCCGCCAATAATAATTAATAGTCCGGGGAGTTCTTTCTTTATTGTTTGTAAGGTGCTTTCCAATTCAGGTAAATGAAAAAAAAGACTCATGGATAATGCCAGCATTTTGGGATTTATGCTTTTTACAAAATGAATGAGATCGTTTTTTGGGGTATTCGCGCCCAGATAACGGGTATTCCAGTTATTCATTTCGTAAACATCTGAAACCATCTTTGACCCTATTTGATGCTGTTCATTTTCAATGGAGCAAATTACTGCTAAATCCTCTTTTTTTTCAGGAGTAGCTATCAAATGATAAATTTCATTCATCAGATTTTCGACAATCGCTGAAGCCAGGTGCTCTGTGGCAACACTTATTTTTCCCGTTTCCCACAAGTATCCTATTTCATACATAGTTTCTTTAATCAGATATTCATACAAATCAATAATTGTATGGTCCTGATCTATGAATTGCTTTATTACTTGCGAAGCATTTTCCCGGCTCCCCTTTAGAAGTGCTCTCAAAAGTGCTTGTTTTTCTGTTTCCTGGTTCATTTTTGGACCTCTTTTGAATAAATAAAAACTTTTCCCGATTTCAGATAATCGTGTTTCTGCTTACACTGTAAGATCGGGGAAGCCCGGCGTTTCATTGAAATATTGATAAATAATCAAATAGCAGGAAGAGACCATGTTTTTGTTAAGGCTTCTGAGTTAGAGATACTGCCTTTTTCCTGCTGATTTTTTTCGATAGAGTTTTATACGTGAAAGACAGATTATGGTTTGGATTTTTTCCTGCAGTTTCTTATGATCCGTCAATATTTTAGTCTTTGCAAATTCGGGTATTCACAATAGTTTTTTTACGGAATTGTATTATGAGGTTTTGAACTTCTCTTAATTACCGGTTGTTAATTCACTTGTAAACCATATACAATACTCCGTTAAACTTTTATAAAAGTCTAAAGTTTAAGCTCTTGCGAGTGAATGAGGTTTTGTCTTAAAGTTCAGATTATCAGTGCTATATGATTTATCTTAAATCTTATATCTAAAAGTCTAACGATCTATTGATATAGTTTCTGAGGTATTTTAAAACATGAGGAGATGCTTTGCAGAAACATTTGGATTAAAATTGAGTATTTGGGGATGAAGTATAGTGGTTTTGTTTTAAAAAGTTAGAATGATGAAGCGATTAATAGGGGTGATGTTTTTTTTACTGGTTTTGTTTTTTAATGGCCAAAGCCAAGAGATTAAAGTGTCCGATTTTGAAGGCCTGGAGCCTGCTTTATATAAAAGCAATGACACCACCTATGTGATTAATTTTTGGGCCACCTGGTGTAAGCCTTGTGTAGAAGAAATGCCCGGATTTCTTGAGGCTGCAACAGCAATGAAATCTGAAAAAGTCAGATTTATTTTTGTGAGTCTTGATTTTCCCGGTCAGATTGATGCCAGGTTGAAACCTTTTGTTAAAAAGCATGATATGGCCGATATGGTGATATTGTTAGACGACCCGGATAGTAACAGTTGGATTGAAAAAGTACACCCTCAATGGTCGGGAGCTATTCCTGCCACTTTGATTTACAATAGCGTTGACAGAGACTTTTATGAAAAACCCCTTTCCTATAATGACTTAATTAACATTATCGAACACAAAATGGAGTAGTTATGAAAAGAGCAGTTGTTTTTTTGCTGGCGCTGGCATTTGTAAATGTCGTTTCAGCTCAGGATTATTCACCGGGTGATAAGGCTATGGATTTTGAATTGAAGAACATCGACGATTCTATGGTTTCGTTGTCGGATTATCCCGATGCCAATGGATTTATTGTGATTTTTACCACCAACCACTGTCCCTATGCCAAAGCCTATGAAGATCGAATTATTGAACTGGATAAAAAATTTAAGAGTCATGGCTATCCTGTTATAGCCATAAATCCCAATGATCCGGTAGCTTATCCGGCTGATTCATTTGAGAAAATGAAAGTAAGGGCAGAAGAGAAGGGATTTACCTTTCCCTATCTGATAGATGAGACTCAGGATGTTGCCAAAACATATGGCGCCACTAAAACCCCGCATGTGTTTTTACTTGAAAGAGAAAACGGTGCTTTGATGGTTAAATATATTGGTGCCATTGATGACAATTACCGTGATGCCAAAGCTGTGAAAAAGAAATATGTTGAAGATGCTATTGCCAGTCTCAAAGCCGGTGAGTCAGTTGATGTAAAGGAGACCAAAGCCATTGGTTGCAGTATTAAATGGAAAGATTAAGCCGGTAAAAACGGTTTTTAAATTATAAAGGCTGTTAGAAATGACAGCCTTTTTTTAATATTTTTACCCTCTGAAAAATCACGGTTATTTTGTTCCATCAGTCTTATGAAATACTTCATCCCGTTACTTTTTTTGTTTGTAATTACTTCTTCTGTTATTGCCCAGGATAAATTGGATAGTTTATTCCGGAGGCTGGATGTGGTATTAGAGGAAAAACAACAATTTGAAATTGAAAAAAGTAACGAGATAGAAAGGTTGAAGAACCGGCTGATGAGTTCAAATGAGGTTGAATTAAAGCAACAATTCAATCTTATAGACGAGCTCCATGCCGCCTATTTTACCTTTAATTATGACTCAGCCGTATTCTACTCAAGACAGCTTGTGATGTTGGCCAATCGGCTTGATGAAGACCACTTTATTAGTCTGGCCCGTCTTAAAATGAGTGAGACCCTGTTGGCTTCGGGGCTTTTTACGGTTGTAAAAGATTCACTGAAAAAGGTTGCTGTTGGCTCTTTATCCGATAGCCTGAGGGTGAAATATTTTTATCTGAAAGCACGGCTTTACATAGATATGGCCAATTACTATCAAAGGCCTTATTATACAAAGGAATACGGCAAGATGGTTTCTGCCTGCCTCGATTCAGCATTGGCGAATTCAGAGAAATATTCGCGTGAATATTATTCTTTGAGAGGTCTCCAAAATATATGGTTGCAAAATTTTGATGAGGCCAAAACTGATTTTGAATATTTATTTGACCACTTTGAATTGGAGGGCCGTCAATATGCTGTTGATGCTTCCACTTTTGCTTTTGTTTACAGGAATTTGGGTGAGCCACAAAAGGAATTGGAGTGGTTGTTAAAAGCTGCCATCAGAGATATTAAACTTGCCAATAAAGAATATGTGGCTTTACGTATTGTGGCCAATCATCTCTTTGAACAAGGAGAGATACAGAAAGCCAGTCATTATCTGAGCATTGCTATTGAGGATGCCAAAAATTATGGTGCGATCCAGCGGGAGCTGCAAATTTCACAAATTCAGCCCCTGGTGGAAGCCGCTAAACTGGACTTGATTGAGAAACAAAAGTCCCGTCTGAAAACGTATGCCACAGCCATTACTATTCTTTCGTTTTTAGTTATTGTGGTGTTGGTGTTGCTCTTCAGGCAATATAAGAAGGTCAAGAAAGTAAAAGATGAGCTGGATGAATCTAATCACGCACTATATAGAACCAATACCCAGCTTCGGGAGGTGAATTTGATTAAGGAAGAGTACATTGCCTTTTTCTTCAAAACCAATTCCGATTTGATTGAAAAGCTCGATGAATATCGACAGAAGATTGACAATAAACTGGCTTTAAATAAAGTGAGTCAGCTAAAGTCAGTTATTACAAGAGCTGATATTAAGCGGGAAAGGGAGGCTATGTTTCATGATTTTGATACCGGCTTTCTGAATATTTTCCCCGATTTCATTGAAAAATACAATGCACTCTTCAATGAAGAAGATCGTGAACTGCCGGCTAATAGTAAAAATTTGACCCCCGACTTAAGGATCTACGCTTTGATTCGTCTGGGAATTTCTGATACAACCAAAATTGCCCATATTCTCAACTACTCTGTAAATACCATCAATACTTACAAAACCAGAATTAAGAATAAATCCATTGTCCCCAATGAGGATTTTGAGAAAGAGATTCTTAAAATTCAGTCTATTTAGGGTTTTCTTATTGGTTCATAGAAATATTAATTGAATGCCGTCGAAACATCTTTTTATCATGAAAAGATTCTTCGACAAGCTACCCATTTGAATGACCTTAAAATGAGTCTTTTGGGAATAGGCTCTTGCAGGGAGGGCTGAGCCTGAAGGGCTCCCATGTTTATTGCACTATTAAATCCTGAGCAATCTGAGCAATCGACGCTGAAAGTGTCGTATGTTTTATAAAGCATGACAATAGCATTTCTTAAAAACCTGCCATTTCAAATCCTTGATTCGCGATTGTTAAATTCAACGAAGTAACTTTACTTTCTCATTTTTCTAAAGTAAAAAAATGATCTTCAATAACCATCAGGATGTCTTCCCCTTTTAATATTAATGTTAAAAAGTGCTTCTTCCCCTTAATGAGGGTTCAAAAATCCATTATATTTTTTAGCTCTGTTTTTTTTGATGAGGAATATTGTAAGAGGTTGATGGGTAGGTTGTAGAGCGTTTGTGTTCCTTTCAAAATTATTATATTTTCTTTATACATTTTCTGTACCAGTCTTTCCAATGGCACTTTTGCATTAACATTTGATAACTGTGAAATGCTCCTTCAAAACGAGTCATTCAGTCAAGGATGTTAAAGCGAAATCAGTTCTTTAATTAATTAAAATTCTACCTATGAAGAAAAAGATTGGTACAGGAAGACGATTCAACACGATTCAACGTGTTTTCCTTTTCCTGCTGGTTTTAGGGTTTACAGTCAATGGTCTGTATGCCAAAGAAGAACATGAAAAAGAGGCAGAGTATGTGCTTCAGGAATCTGCTACTTATTCGGGTGCTGTAAATGATGAGATGGGAGAACCATTGCCCGGAGTAACAGTGATGATTAAAGGCACTCAAACCGGTACGATAACCTCGGTTGACGGAACTTTTAGTCTTGAAGCTGCTCCCGGAAATGTTTTGGTTTTCTCTTTTATTGGTTTTGAAAAGAAAGAGGTGGTACTTGGAAGTGATACCTCTATAGAATTGTCGCTTGATCCGGAGGTTACCAGTCTGGATGAAGTAGTGGTTGTTGGGTATGGTGTTTCCAAAAAAATGGACCTAACCGGCGCTACCAGCAATATTACCAGTGAGGATTTTAACCAGGGAGCTGTAACCAATCCCCTTGAACAGATTGCCGGTCGCGCTGCAGGCGTAAATATTACTCAAACCGGAAGCGAACCAGGCGCCAATCCTACCGTCAGGATTCGAGGGATTACCTCTCTTATTGGTGGAAACGATCCTTTGATAGTGGTAGATGGTATTCAGGGTAACATGGATCTTTTAAATCAGGTTCCTCCCTCAGAAATTGAGTCTGTGGATATTCTTAAGGATGCTTCAGCCACAGCAATCTACGGATCAAGAGGTGCGCCTGGAGTTATTATTGTGACTACCAAAAAGGCAAAGGAAGGTCAATCTGTTGTTGAATACTCCGGTTCAATGTCGGTCGATGTTATAGCCAATCAGCTTGAGATGTTTGATGCCAATCAATGGGAAGAGCAGGCTGAGCAATGGGGTGTGCCCTACAGTGCCTGGCATGGATCTGATACCGACTGGTACGATATATTAACTCAAACAGGGACGACACAAAACCATACTCTTTCTATAGGAGGCGGTACAGAAGATTTTAGCTACCGGGCTTCTATGGCTGCTATTTTGCAGGAAGGGGTAGTGATTAATTCTAAAAATGACCAGTACATTGGTCGCATTCAGGCTACTCAAAAAGCTTTGGATGACAGGTTGAAAATTTCTGTCAATCTGAGTAACAGCATCACTCAAAAAGATGGCAGTCCGCAAAGTGTTGGAAGAGCAGATTTTACATCTAATCTGATTACCAATGCCTATCTGGCCAGACCCACAGATCCTGTTTTTGCGTCTGACGGCAGTTATTTCTATGATGCCAATGTATTTCAATATATGAATCCATACGCTGTAGCTCAGGAAGTTATTAATGAGGAAGAGATTAAGAATCAATTTGCAAGTTTCAGAACTGACCTTGAGCTTTTTGGAGGCTTCAATATTGGTTGGTTTGGTAGTTGGAGAAAAGTGTCGAGAAGTGCCGGGTATTATGCTCCTGCCAGCTCTACATTAGCTTTCCCAATGGATGAAAAGGGTGTAGCCAATGTGAACTCCAATAACACCGACGAAAAGTTGATGGATATTAGTCTTACCTATGAGAAGGACATCGATAAGCACAGCTTTAAAGTATTGGGTGTTTACGAGTGGCAAAAGCAAACCTACCAGGGCCATTTTGCCCAGGCCAAAGGCTTTATCAACGATCTCACCACCTACAATGCCCTGCAATTGGGATCTGTAGACAGTTTTAAACCTGGCGATATCTCATCTTATAAAAATGACAGAAAGCTGATCTCTTTCCTTGGGCGTATCAATTATTCGTTTGCCGATAAATACCTGTTTACTGCAAGTGTGCGTCAGGATGGCTCATCAGTATTTGGAGAAGATCACAAATGGGGAACTTTCCCGTCTGCATCCCTCGCCTGGCGAGTTACAGAAGAATCTTTCCTTCAAAATCAGGACTTCATCAGTAACCTGAAACTGCGGGCTGGATATGGAGTAACAGGTAATCAACAGGGTTTGTATCCGCAGAACTCTATGCAGTTAGTGAGTGAATCTGGCACCCTTTTCTTTAACGGGGGACTGATTACCAACTTTGCAGTAACGCAAAATTCTAACAGCGATCTTCGCTGGGAAACTCGTTATCAAACCAACCTGGGTGTTGACTTTGGACTATTTGGCGGAAACCTGAACGGAACCCTTGATGTCTTCAGTGCTACCACCGAGAACCTGTTGTTTGATTATACCGTTCCTCAACCCCCTTATCCTTATGGCTCTATTAAAGCCAATGTGGGTAGTCTGAAAAATGAGGGTGTCGAGTTGAGTCTGGATGCTAGGGTGATAAATACCTCTGATGTGACTTTGACTCTTGGTGGAAATGTTTCTCTGCTTCGCAACGAGGTGGAAAAGCTAAGTGGCAGCATCAGTGGTGTTGAACTCAATACAGACTATGTGCCATGGGGAACCAATGCTTACCTGATAGAAGGTAAACCCATCGGAACTTATTACATCCTCGAAAATGATGGCAAAGACCCGGAGACCAATGAGGAACTGGTGGTTGACCGCAACAATGATGGCGAAATTGATCAGGGCAACAGAAGTGAAGACCGTTATATTAATGGTTCATCATTGCCTAAATACACCTTTGCTTTCACCCCTGTTCTGAAATATAAAAACTTCGACTTTTCAATGGTATGGCGTGGTGCCGGAGGAAACAAGATTTTCAACAGAATAAGAAGAGACTTCAGTTTGTTCGAAAAACTGGGAAAAAGAAATCTTCTGGAGAGTGCAGTGGATAAAGGCCTCTTTACCTCAAAATATGCCTCCGATTTATGGTTGGAAGATGGTGATTTCCTGAGGTTTGAAAATCTTACGATTGGATACACCTTCGATACAGAAAAATGGAGGCATATCAGCAATGTCAGATTATCAGTAACCGGCAGAAATCTTGCACTCTTTACCGATTATTCCGGTGTCGATCCTGAAGTAAATGTTTCAGGAGGTAATGTTTCCGGAGTAGATAGCGGTATTTATCCCAGAACAAGAAGCTTTGCGGTTGGGTTGAATGTGTCATTTTAAAAAATAACGGATATCATGAAAAAGATAGAATATATAATATTATTGATTTTCATATCCTTCACGGCATGTATCGATGTTGAAGAAGAAGTGTATGATAAATATGCAGCTAAGGATTTTTATGCCTCTCCCGAGGGGTCTGATGCAGCTTTGGCCAGCGTTTATGCCCAAATTCCCGGAAACTGGGATGGAGTGGGTTATGCCGGTGCCGATAATGGCTGGTATGATCTTAATACCATGTCCACCGACGAGCAGGTTATTCCACACAGAAACACAGGGGATTGGCAGACTGAATTTGCCCGCCTTTATATGCGTGACTGGCAACCAACCAATTATTTGTTGAATAATACCTGGAACTGGCTTTATCAATCGGTTTTCAGAGCCAATACTGCTATTGAACAATTGGAAGAAGCAGGAGCAGAAGCCGGTAAAATTGCAGAAGCACGAATTCTAAGGGCTTTCTTTTATTATCTGTTGATAGATGACTTTGGGGACGTTCCGTTTTTTACCAGAAATGAACAGCCGGTGGATTCTATTCCCCAGACTTCAAGATCGGATGTGTTTGATTTTGTGGTGTCGGAGCTTGAAAACAATATCGATGATTTAAGTACCCAAAAAGGAGGCAACTATTACGGTCGGTTGAACCGTTGGGCCGGATTGTCCATTCTTGCCAAAATATATCTGAATGCTGAAGTGTATGTTGGTACCCCAATGTATGACGAATGCCTTACTGTGGTTAATGAAATTATTAATGAAGGAGGTTTCTCACTCCATTCCGGTGAAGCCGATCCCAGCCATCCACTGGGCTCAAGGTATTACGAGTTGTTTGGAGATGTGTGTCCCGATGACGAAACCATTTGGGCCATCTATACCACTGCAGATGTCGTAGGACGCAATATTTTCACCATTCGCAGTTTGATGGGAAATGACGGAACCTTACTTGTTGGCTATGGTGCCTGGAATGGAACTGTAGTTCCTCCCGATTTTGTTGCCAAATATGAAGACAATGATGTTAGGAAACGTCAGTTCCGTTACGGTACAGATCCTTACGGCCCACAACCCGACGGATTTATTGAATATACTCTTGAAATAGATAACCTTATTAATCCCGGATCAGAGCCTGAGGCTGGCGTCAGAAACCAGAAATTCTGGCCGGTAGAGCCCATGAGTAGTGGCGGAGCTTCTAACGATTTTCCCATTTACAGGTATGCAGATATTTTGCTGATGAAAGCTGAGTGTCTTGTACGCCTGGGACAATCAGCAGAAGCCAAATCGTTTGTGGATGAGGTTCGTGAAAGAGCTGGACTGAATCCTTTGGCAGGTGATCCAACGCTTACAGATATTTATGAAGAGCGGGGACGGGAGTTAAACTGGGAGGCTCACCGCCGTCAGGATATGATCCGCTTTGGAACCTTTACTGAAGGACACGGTCTGGTGCCGGCTGTTGATGAAAAGTATCTTCTTTTCCCTATTCCCACGGCGGCATTGAATGCAAACCCCAGATTGGAACAAAATCCCGGTTGGTAATTTAAAACGAAATAACAATGAAGAATATAAAAGCAATTAGTGTTTTCATTATGGCTGCTCTGGCAATTTTGCCGGGTTGCGATGATGATCCAACCCTGACTGTTCAGGAAAAAGTTGAATTTTCGGACGATATTACT
Organism: Marinilabilia rubra; assembly: GCF_003121985.1. Classification (GTDB taxonomy): domain Bacteria; phylum Bacteroidota; class Bacteroidia; order Bacteroidales; family Marinilabiliaceae; genus Marinilabilia; species Marinilabilia rubra. The sequence goes on along the minus strand of NZ_QEWP01000012.1, from coordinate 27,398 downwards.
TTGTCTGCCGGGGAATTAGTCCTTACAGATGATGAAGCCTCCGAGCAGGTTCTTTCTGTATCATGGCCCGAAGTTACTTATTCGATTGATGCCCCCGTTGCATATTCTGTTCAGTTTGCTGTAAATCAGCAATGGGGACAAGGTTTTAAACAGGAGGTGGGAGGTGATGTTTTATCTGCTTCTTTTACCACTGAAGAGTTGAATAACATTGCTCTTGAGATGGGGCTGGAACCTGATGAGGAAACAACTGTTAACGTGAGGGTAGAGGCATATCTTAATCAAAGGGTTTATTCATCTGTTGAAGATTTGAAGTTAACACCTTACAATTTAGTGGAGCCTTATATAGACTATCCCTCATTGTACATTGCAGGTGATTATCAAGGCTGGAATATAGAAGAACCCGACTCCATATCTTCTAAACTGGATAATGGTATATATGAAGGGTATATTTATATCCCTGAAGGAGGGAGCAATGAGTTTAAGGTTTATGCTGATGAAGATTGGGGTTCTACTTCTTATGGCAACGGCGGAGAAGGAGTCGTGATTATTGCCAATTATGCCGGTGATAACTTTGTAGCGCCTTCTGATGGTTACTATTTGTTTTCAATTGATGTCAACACCATGGAGTATCTTTTAATTAAGATTGATTCATGGGGTATTATAGGAGAAGCGACTCCTGATGGCTGGGATTCAGACACCAATCTGACATTTGATGAAACGACAGAGTTGTGGACCGTTACTGCGGATTTAAGTTCCACAGGCTTTTTGAAATTTCGTGCCAATGATGCCTGGACAATAGATATGGGACTGGACGAAGAAGGTAACCTTAGGTATGCCAATCACCCGTGGTTGGAATATGTTGACCAAACCAATTTTACCATTGAGGCGGATGGCAATTACACCCTAACCCTTGATCTGACAGTTCCTGGCAATTACCGGTACCGTTTAGAGGCTAATTAGGATAATCCTCTTAATTGATTAGAAATATCTTTAAAGTCACTGATTTTTATTACGTGACTGTCTCAAAACAAAAGGAACAATAGAATCTCGTTAAGACGCAAGGATGCAAAGAGATGAGTTTGATGTTTTTCCGTGTCTCGGCGTCTTTGCGAGATTTAAAATGGTTAAGACGTCCACCTTAACCCGTATGAAGGAGACTTGCAAAAGGGTTAATCAGTTTTTACAAATTGACCCTTTATGAAATCTTTGATTTATCATTGTTATTCACCCTGAGTATGATTTATATTTGACTTTTTGAGGTTGCTATTAAATTACATTACAATTAAATACCGATGCGAAACATGTTTGCTTATATAATACACTTACTGCTGCTCCCTCTTTTTCTTACCTCGTGCGAGAAAGACAGTGGCGAGAAATGGGAAACCAATCATCCCAAAGAAGAAGAGACTGAACAAACGGAACAACCTTCCCAGTACGGTGCCCCTTTTGGAAATGTGCCTGAAACGCCTGATGTGGCCATGTATGAGGTCAATTTGCGGGCCTACAGTCAGGAAGGAAACCTGGGCGGTGTAAAAGCCAAACTGGACTCTATCGAAGCTCTGGGCATCAACGTTGTTTGGCTGATGCCTATTTACCCCACCGGTGATGTCAAAGCTGTGGGATCTCCTTATGCCGTTAAGGATTACAAGGCTATTCATGATGATTATGGAACGCTTGACGATCTGAGAAGTTTAGTGGATGAGGCTCACCAAAGGGATATGGCTGTCATTCTTGATTGGGTTGCCAACCATACTGCATGGGATCACGAGTGGATAACTGAACATCCTTCGTGGTATGCTCAGGATGACAATGGCAATATTATTATTCCTCCGGGAACTGGCTGGGAAGATGTGGCTGAGCTGAACTATGACAACCAGTCGTTGAGAGAAGAGATGATTCAATCTATGAAGTATTGGGTGTTGGAAGCCAATGTAGATGGTTTTCGTTGCGATTATGCACATGGGGTACCCGATGATTTTTGGAAACAAGCCATCGATACGCTCAGAAGTATTCCTGACCGGGACATTATCATGTTTGCCGAGTCGGAAAGAAAAGAACTTCTGACCTCGGGATTTGACATGATGTTTGGCTGGAGATTCTATACCGGACTTAAAGAGTCTTTCAATGAGGGGCAGCCGGCTTCTGCAATAATTGAAGCTCATGATGAAGAATACTATGGTTTATCTTCTGAAAAGCATGTGCTCAGATGGATTACCAACCACGACCAGAATGCATGGGAAACCACACCTGACGAACAATTTAATAATAAGGATGGAAGTATGGCCGCTTTTGTTGTTAGCGCTTATATGGGAGGCGTTCCTTTGATTTACAGTGGACAGGAAGTCGGATTTCCCGACCAGATTTCATTCTTCGAAGGCAATGTCAATAAAATTGACTGGACCATAAATCCTGACTATAAAGAAGAGTATGAAAAAGTTCTCAATTTCCGGCAGAATAACACTGCCCTCCGACGTGGTTCTCTGATCAATTATAAATCCAATGACGTGATGGCTTTTGAAAGGACTTCTGGTGACGAGACGGTGTTGGTGCTGGTAAATCTGAGAAACAGTTCAGTTCAATATGCCGTTCCTGATGATCTTCAAAATACAAACTGGAATGAAGGTTTTACCGGAGCGGAGGTGACGTTGGAAACCAGTCTTGAACTGGCCCCATACGAGTATGTTATTTACAAGAAATAAATAGTAATAGAGCAGACCTTTCTTCTTTCACACCCACACACACACCCACACACACACACAATAATGCTTTCAGGCAAAAAGGTTAGGGTGAATGAAAAAGAATAATTTAATATAAAGACTAATGAAGATAAAAGATAAACCCCGTTCCAGCTACAGAATGAATGCATTTTCCGGTTTGAGGTTGGTGCTTTTCTCCCTTGCGGCTATATTTGTTGGATGTAATAATAGCTCCGGGGAGGTTCAGAAAGTCAACTCTCCAGATGGGAATATTCAGTTGACATTCAGAGTGGATAATGATACTGCCTATTATTCTGTTTCAAGGCAGGGAATTCAAATTGTTGAGAAGTCAAAACTTGGTTTTGTATTAGATGAAGCGCCCGCCTTAAACAGCGGTTTCGAAGTTGAGAATGTGGAAACCCGTAGCTTTTCCGAAACCTGGGAGCAGCCTTGGGGGGAGAAGCAGGAAATATTGAATAACTACAATGAGTTGTTGGTTCATCTGTCTGAAAAAGATGGGGTAAAGAGAAGATTAGATGTTGTCTTTCGGGTTTTTGATGATGGGGTCGGATTTCGATATATCTTCCCGGAGCAGGAAAATTTGAAGGACTTCCGGATTATGGATGAACTTACCGAGTTTAATCTTATCGGTGATTATGAAGCATGGTGGCAGCCTGCTTACCGGCCTGACAGGTATGAGTATCTTTTCAATAAAAACAGGTTAAGTGAGGTTACGGATACCATGCATACTCCGCTAACCATGCAAGCTAGCGATAGCCTTTATCTTTCAATTCATGAAGCAGCTCTGACCGATTATGCTTCCATGACCTTATTTCAGGATAGAGGCCATTCTCTGAAATGTGATCTTGTACCATGGGCTGATGGTGTTAAAGTTTATGCTGAAGCCCCGTTTTCAACCCCCTGGCGTACTATACAGGTGGCTGATAAACCGGGAGATCTCATTACCTCTTATTTGATTTTGAATCTTAACGAGCCCAATCAACTGGAAGATGTATCATGGATAAAACCGGCCAAATATGTTGGCATCTGGTGGGAAATGCATCTGAATAAAAGTACCTGGGGCGAAGGACCTAACCATGGTGCCACTACCGGGAATGTTAAGAAATACATCGACTTTGCTTCAGAGAATAATATTGACGGTGTGTTGGTGGAAGGCTGGAATCTTGGCTGGAATACAGAATGGTGGAAAGATGGAACCGGATTTGACTTTACAACTCCTTATCCTGATTTTGATATTAGGGAGGTAACTGATTATGCTGAGTCGAAAGGTGTGGAGTTGGTTGGTCATCACGAAACCGGAGGAGCCGTTGCCAATTATGAAGCTCAGATGGATTCGGCTTATGCATTTTACGAGAAGTACGGTGTTAACTATATTAAAACAGGCTATGTCAATCCACGCGGGATGAACAGCAAAGAATGGCACCATGGCCAGTTTGGGGTAAGACATTATCGAAAATCCATTGAGACGGCCGCTAAACATCATATTATGCTGGACATTCATGAGCCTGTCAAAGCTACAGGAATCCGGCGGACTTATCCTAATGCCATGACGCGTGAGGGATCCCGGGGAATGGAATTTAATGCCTGGGGACCTAACGGCGGAAATCCTCCTGAACATGAAACCATTTTGCCATTTACACGGCTTTTGGGCGGCCCCATGGATTTTACACCGGGTATTTTTGATATTGCACTGACCGATATGCCAAATAATCAGGTAAACACCACTTTTGCCAAGCAGTTGGCACTTTATGTTGTGATCTACAGTCCGCTTCAAATGGCTGCTGATTTACCGGAAAACTACGTTGACCAGCCGGCCTTCCAGTTTATTCGTGAGGTTCCCGTTGATTGGGAAGTCACCAAAGTGCTCAATGGTGAAATTGGAGAGTACATAACCATAGCCAGGAAAGATCGCAATTCTGAAAACTGGTACCTTGGGAGTATTACGGATGAGGAGGGAAGAGACCTGACCATTAATCTGGACTTTCTGGATTCAAAGTCAAGTTACAAAGCTGTTTTATACAGTGATGGGGCAGAAGCTCACTTCAAAAGCAATCCACTGGATCTGAAAATTGAAGAAAAGAAAGTGACCTCTGATATGTCGCTTACTCTTCACCTTGCTCCGGGAGGCGGACAGGCGGTTAGTTTTGAAAAGCTGCAAGATTGAGCCTTTTTAAATAATACTTTTTACTCTGATGTAAAAGAAAACTATGATGCAGCTCCTTTCATTTGAATATGAGAGGGGCTGTTTGGTTTTGGTATGACTTTAAACGTCTCATGAGGTTATTATATTAAGAAGGAGTGAGTAAGGTGATTGAAATTTACTTAACCAACTTTTTTAAATGATGTAACCGGATGATTTTCCCTGTAGAAAGTAATCTTAGCATTGTTTTATACACAATTTTTTAAAGCCTAAACTATTTTTCCCACAATGTGTTCTAGTGATAGTTAATGACTTGATCTATTAATTAAAAAAAACTTTAATATGAGAGCAAAAGTATTATCTATTCCGACCTTGTTAATTGCCATGTTTTTTATGTCCTGGCAAGATGCTGATGCACATTGTGAAATACCTTGTGGAATCTACGGAGACTCGTTGAGAATCCAACAGATCGATGAGCACATTACCACCCTTGAAAAATCAATGAATCAAATCATTGAGTTGTCTGAAGAGGGTGATAAAAATTACAATCAATTGGTTAGGTGGGTGACCAATAAAGAGGAACATGCGGTAAAGATTCAGGATATTGTGAGTCAATATTTTTTACATCAGCGAATCAAGCCGGTAGATCCTTCCGATTCTGAAGAGTATGAGAAATATGTCAAAAGACTAACCCTTCTTCACAAACTACAGGTTTACGCAATGAAAGCCAAACAAACGACAGATTTGGAGTATATTGAAAAATTGAGAGATACGTTGCATAAATTTGCAGATGCTTACTTCCACAAGCATTAAAAGTTTATGCTGATGCAGCAGGTAAGCTGTATGTTGAGATTAAAGAAGAGGCTGCCTCAAATGAATAATTTGAGACCGCCTCTTTTTTTGGGTTTTGAATTTGTTCTCACCATTTGTTTTGGTGCTTTGATTTTATTTATAGGGGCCGTTGAAAAAGTCAGCAACCCCTAAATCAAATTAATTTTCCCTTGTTCTTTTTTGCATTGCCCCAAAAAGAATAAAAATCCCGATTTAAGTTATGTAAGGTTTTTGGTGTACCGGAGACCCACAAAAACTTTTCTCGGGAAGTCAGCTTAAACCTATAACCCCCGCAAATTTCAAAATTTCCTGCCGTTGCGCAAAGCCTTGAAAGTTGCCCAGTTTGGCTTCCCTCCATCTGCCGGCCCGGAAAAGCGGACAGGCAACCACTCCTTTTAAATAGTTAATGTCGTTCATTGTTGATTTCAACCCTGAAATGTGAAGTGTAATAACGTCAGGGACGAAGGCAAAAGTATCTGGAAGTTATTTTTTAATTTGAGTATTGGTGGTGTTTTGGTTTTTATAAGAAAGTGAAACAAGTACCTGGTATTGATCTTTCAGAAAGTACTTGTTGAAATAAAGAAAGGGCTGCCCACGAAGCGGACAACCCTTTCAAACCTTAACCCTAACCCAAGCACGAAAGTATAACACCAAAATGAATCTTGCAAATTTTTTGATATAATTGTTTGAATTATTTTGCTTTTGTCCGAAGAGTAAACAATGATGTTATTCCAAGGATTTACTCCTTTAGTGTATCGCGTGGTTTTTGTAAATATCCGAAAATCAGCTGCATGAGTGTTTGTGTGTGTTTGTGTTAAAGCTTAGATTTATAGTATTATATGGTTTAACTTAGATCTTACCTGACTGCCGTCAGGCAGGTATTTAAAAATCTAACGATCTATTGACTTAAAAATATTCTTTTTAATGGGGGATGTCAATGTTTTTAAATTTGTCTAAAACCTTACTTGTATAAGTTTAACGATCTGTATTTTAATAAGTACTTGGTTAAAATGCAGATGTTTTTTGGAACAGTTTACTCAAAAACTGATTGTAAAATACTCAGTTTACCTCCATATCAGTAATGCTCACGGTTTATATGGTATTGTCTAATGCAACTTTGGTAAATGTTTAACGTAATTACTACATATTATGATCTTGTTTAAATTGTAAAGAAATGGATGAAAAAACAGAGAGTTCATTATTTTTTAAAGCTCCTGTGGGTTTTGCGCAACACAAAGTAATTATGGATAATAATAATCCGGTAGATTGCTTAATTCTTGATATCAATGCAGTTTTTGAGAAGTTAACAGGACTTGAAAAAGAAAAAATTATCGGTAAATCCATTATTAATGATTTGGGAATATATGAAAATAACTTTAACTGGTTAGAGTATTTTAGTCAGGTTGCTTTAAACGATAAGATTAAAGAGTTTGAATATTATTCAGAGGTAAAAAATAAATTTTATAAAGTTCAGGCTTACTCCAATGACAAATACTATTTTACAACCATATTCACTGATATAACTGAGCATAAAAATTCCGAAATTACTCTGAAAAATACTCAAGCGCGCCTCCAAAAACAGACATATCGTCTATCCGCACTGATAGCTAACCTTCCCGGGGGCATTATTCTTGAAACCCCGGAAAGAAAGATTAATATGGTTAATCAAAGCTTCTGTGAATTGTTTGCAATTGGTGCACCTCCGGAAGCTCTAATTGGTATAGATTGTCGTCAGGCAGCTGAATCAAGCAAGATTCTTTTTAAAGATGAAGAGCATTTTATTTCACGTATCAACGATATTTTAATAAGTAATAAAACCGTTTTAAATGAAGAACTAACTTTAAAAGACGGACGGTTCTTTAAACGAGATTTTGTTCCTGTAAATATTGGTGACGGGAAAACCGAAATATTATGGCATTATCGAGACATTACAGAACGCAAACAAAAGGAAGAACAATTAATCAGACTATCTCAGGCAGTCCAATATGCTTATGATAGCGTAGTAATTTCTGACTTAAACGGAAAAATAATAGATGTAAATGAAGCGACTTTGAAAATCTATGGTGCTGAGACATCAGATGAATTTCTGGGAAAGAATATCTATGATTTTACAATACCGGAAGAAAAAGAAATCGCTATTTCTCTTGCCGATAATATATTAAAGAAAGGATATATAAAAAATCATGAGTTTCAAGTAGTTGGCAAGCATGGAAATATAATATCTATTGAGGTGAATACCAGCTTAATGAGTGATGCAAATGGTATTCCAATGGGTTTTGTCAGTGCCATCAGAGACATAACAGAACGTAAGAAGGCAGGAGAACAGTTAGAAAAAATTAACAAAGAATTAAAAGATGCTAAAGAAAAGGCAGAAGAAAGTGACCGATTAAAATCTGCTTTTCTTGCCAACATGAGTCATGAAATCCGGACTCCATTAAATGGAATTATTGGTTTTTCTACTATTATAGAAAATAGAACACAGAATAATGGTGATATTAACAAATATGCCGGAATTATTTCCGGTAGTGGTAATCACCTGTTAAACCTTATTAATGATATTATTGACATATCAAAGATTGACGCAGGTCAAATCAGCTTAAACATACAACCAACAGATGTTAATCAGCTCTTGGATGAGCTTTACAATCTTTTTAACTCTGAGTCAAAATTGCCAAATAGAAAAAAACTTAAATTATATGCAGAAACCCCGGAAAAGAACCTTATTGTCAATACCGATGAAACACGATTACGCCAGATTTTGATTAATTTGATTGGGAATGCGATGAAATTTACTCAAGAGGGATTCATTAAGTTTGGGTATAGAATTGATGAAAATAGAAGTAAAATACAATTTTTTGTTATGGATAGTGGTATCGGCATCCCTAAAGTTAAGCAGCAACAAATATTTGAGCGGTTTATACAAGCAAGTGATTCTACGGAAAAAAAATATGGAGGGACTGGGCTGGGATTGGCCATTGCAAAAGCATGCACTGAATTATTAGGTGGAGAGATATCTTTGGAGTCTAACGAAAATGTAGGAACTAATTTCTTCTTTACGATACCTTTTGATAAAGGCAAACAGTCTGAAATTCAAAACGAAAAGCACAATTTTGACGAGATAAAGTTTTCAGGTGAAGTTATTCTTGTAGCCGAAGATGATTCAGTAAGTTATGAGTACTTGTTTGAATTATTATCAGGTTACAATTTGAAACTTTACCGCACTAAAACGGGAAAGGAAACTATTGAAAAAGTCCTTTCTGACGATAGTATCAATTTGGTGTTAATGGACATTGAAATGCCGGAAATAGATGGTTGGGAAGCTACAAAACAAATAAAGAAATATAATCCCTCCTTTCCCATAATAGCTCAAACCGCTTTTGCAACCCCAGAAGACAAAAAAAAGAGTTTTGAAGCTGGTTGTGATGCATATATTTCAAAACCAATCCAGCATGATGAATTAATTAGATTGATTTTTGAGAATATTTCAAAAAGAGGAGACGAATAATTTCAAAGAAATGACTATTTGTTTTACTGCTAGAAAAATTCTTCTCTTCTTATTAATAAACTCATCAATACAACACAAAACGAAAAATTCACATTTTCCAGGAGATTGGTTTTTTCTAACAGAAATTAAAAAAAAAGAATAGTCTGCCGGCATTGTTGCCGACGCTCCTATATTGTCAGAACAAAATTTGTGTATCGTAAGTGTATCACAAAAATCGTTTTTAGATGTTTTTTTAAGTAACAACAAAGAAAGGGGTAAAACAAACAAAAGCCGCATAAACAGTGATGTTCATGCGGCTTTTGTTAATTCTGTGACAAATAAAATTTTTGTCTTGTCGGGGTAGCAGGATTCGAACCTGCGACCCCCTGCTCCCAAAGCAGGTACACTAACCGGACTGTGCTATACCCCGAAATATGCAGGGAAAAATTTTTCCCTTATTGAAGATTATTGCGGAGAGAGGGGGATTCGAACCCCCGGTACAGAATTACCCGTACGCCGGTTTAGCAAACCGGTGGTTTAAGCCACTCACCCATCTCTCCAAAATGTCTTCAGAACGTTGCATCTGTTACTGTGTCTGTCTCAAATGCGGTTGCAAATGTATTAATTCGATCTGAATTGACAAACTTTTTTGAGTTTAATTGTCAAAAAAAATTAGTGCCAAATCAAGATTGCTTTGATTATTATTTGGTTAAATGCTGAATATTTTTTTTACTTTTTTCTGTCTGTTGAAGGAATCTCTACAAAAGAATGTTTATGGTGTTTGAGAGTTTGCCTAAAGAGGTATCTGAAGAGATCATTGTCTCACCAATTTAAATTCCACCTTTCCTGCAAAAACTCACTTCTATTTTTAGAGTAACTTATTATTTTAATATTAAATATGCGGTTGGAGGCTTTTTTAGGTTACGAATTGATGTAAATTAGATGCGACGAATATCAAAAAGAAATAATCTTAAATAATCTAAAAAAAACAATAAAGAATTTTTTCTTTAATTATGCTGTTGCTATATTTGCCAGAAAGTGAAGAAGGGGGATAAGAAGAAGGGGGGGTAAAAAATGTTTTTTCATTTTACATCTGAAAAGATACTAGGTCAGGTAATAAATAAAACCAATTGTTATGAGTGATTTTTTTAAGACCATTGAAAGTAAAGGGGTAAAACTTCCTGCTGATGTCGAGAACCTGCTCAGGAGCTGTAAGGGGTTTACCGTATTTGATACCCATGAACAGCTTGCAGATGCAGCAGTGGGTGGAAAAGATGGAAGGGTATTTGAAGTAAAATATGACGTTCCCGGAAAGGGGGAATATACAGAAGCTATTGTTAACCGGGTTAAAAACGGGATTTCTGCCAATTATTTGGAGCCTTACATGCGTCGACGCGATCCCGGAACTATGTCGGTTGCTGATGACTTACCTTCTGATAAACCTCGTTTCAAAGACCGCTATGGATATGAATTTGATTCGTTGAAAAATGAAACTTTTGATTGGCTAAAAGATCAGGAATTGGCTATATTCTTTTATTATGCCGGAAATAAAGAGCATAATGTCGGAGTTGGCGGTATTGCCATTGCTCCGGCCAATGCAGGGTTTTTTGCCATGGGGCTGGCCATGTTGCAAAGGATTACTACTGTTGAAGAGTTGGATAGCAGTTTTGATGTTGAATCTGTGATTTATGTTGCACCTACTTTCCGTCATACTCACTTTGAAGGGAAGCAGGCGGTTATTCACAATCGTACAGAGAAAGTTCACGAAGTATATTCTTATAATCTCTATCCGGGACCAAGTGCCAAAAAGGGACTATATGGTGCATTATTGAATAAAGGTGAAAAGGAAAACTGGATCACTGCACATTGTTCTACAGCTGCAGTAATCAGTCCTTACGATAGTGTGACTACTTTTATGCATGAAGGAGCCAGTGGGGGAGGTAAAAGCGAGATGCTTCAACACATTGTTCGCGAGCCCAGTGGCGAAATCACTATTGGCGAAAACATCCAAACAAAGGAAAAGCGTGCCATTAATTTGCCCATCTTCTGTTCTTTTGGCCCCGTGACCGACGACATGGCGCTTTGTCCAAATGAATTGCAAAAAGACGATGGTAAACTTAGAGTTTTGGATGCGGAAAATGCCTGGTTTATCAGGACTGATAGTGTAAATGAGTATGGTGATGATCCCACTCTTGAAAAATTGACCATCAATCCGCCCACGCCATTATTATTTTTAAATATTGATGCTAATCCCGACAGTACAGCTCTTATTTGGGACCACATTGAGGATGAGCCCGGGAAGCGTTGTCCAAATCCACGTGTGGTAGTGCCCAGAGATATTGTTCCGGGAGTGGTTCATAAGCCTGTAACGGTTGACGTCCGCAGTTTTGGAGTGCGCACCCCACCATGTACCAGAGAGAATCCTAATTATGGTATCATAGGATTGTTCCATGTGCTTCCGCCTGCTCTGGCCTGGTTATGGCGTTTGGTATCCCCTCGCGGTCATGGCAATCCAAGTATCGTTGACTCCGGTGGAATGCAGTCTGAAGGTGTAGGATCTTACTGGCCTTTTGCTACCGGAAAAATGGTGCCACATGCCAATATGCTTTTAGATCAGATTATTAAAAACCCAAGGGTAGGATATGCATTGGTACCTAACCAGCATATTGGTGTATGGAAGGTTGGTTTCAAGCCGCAAATGTTGATGCGTGAGTATCACACTCGTCGCGGTAATGCCAAGCTGAGAAGAGATCAATATCAGGATGCAAGATGTTCATTGTTGGGATATGAGCTGAATTATCTGACCATCGAAGGGTCTAAGATTCCTTCCAGATTCCTGAAAGTTTATAAACAGAATGAGGTAGGAACGGAAGGGTATGATGCAGGTGCTGAGATCTTGTTTGATTTCTTTAAAAAGGAGTTGCCTAAATTCCTGACTCCGGATTTATCACCCACCGGTAGGCGCATTATTGAAGCTTGTTTGAATGGGGCTTCTGTTGAGGACTACAGTAAGATAATTCCTATGAGTTATCAGTATTCTTTCATGACTATGGAGGATTATGATAATATGTTTTAAAAACTTATTGTCATTTTTTTTTAAATTAAAAAGCCGCCGGGATTTACTCTTCCAGGCGGCTTTTGATTTATGGAGTGTTTTAATATTCCTACTGATTTATTTCTTCTTCAGTAGAGAACGATGGTGCTGGTAGTCCAGATTTATTGAATAATGAGGCTTCGGCTCCGTTTTTGAATCCATACCTAACATTGGCAGGTTGTGATACCTTAGGAGAGTAAACCTCAATCGTGTTACCATTAATTTTGACTTTTGCCGGAACAAAATTTCCATCTTTTCCAGCGATTTCAAACTGATTCTTAACACCAGACTTTAGTTTCAGCCCATTCTCTGCATGGCTGAATGAAATGACTATTTTTCCATTGCTTTGTTCTGTCTTTTGAGGAAATGGCCCGCTATAAACCAAGTCTTTTTTTTCATAATTTTTAGCAAGGGCCCAAAGAGCAAGCCTCTTACCAACATCCTCTTTGTTTGCGGGGTGGATGTTGTCAACATTACCAATATCAAGGGTTACTGCCATTCCGGCGTTGGTTATTTCCATAGACCTGCGTTGAGCTTCTCGCAACCAGGCAGATGAACGGCCTTCAATATTGTCATAATTCCATGGGGCCAATTGGACGAAGTAGAATGGCATTTCAGGGTTGTTAAATTGCTTACGCCAATCCGAAATTAATAAGTCCATAAGCTCTATATACTGCGATGCTCTTCCAACATTGGTTTCACCCTGATACCAAATAGATCCTTTAATGGTAAAAGATGTAAGAGGGGCGATCATGGCATTGTATAATACAGTTGGTGTATGACTGTTCAATGCCATGGATAGCTCCGGACGTGTATCATAAACATTGGTTTCAGGATTGAAGAGATATAGTTGATCCCCTGTGATTTGTGCCACCACCTTGTAATGCCATTTGCCTTTGAGGTCAATGGACTGATTTTTATTGCCTTCTGGATAAATTTTAAGTTGCTCCGAATCGCCATAAATTCCACCCCCCCCCTGAGTATCTATAACTTTAACTGCAAGAGAGGCCGGTCCGGCTTTTACTTCGCTGGCTGGAACGGTATAATATCTCACCTTTTGCCAGAATCCGGCAACTTCAGTTCCTCCAATCTTTTTGCCATTAAAATAAGCAACATCCATATCGTCAATGGGGCCAAGTGAAAGGATTAAATCTTTATCCTCCCACGATTCTGGAATCATTATTTCCTTTCTGAACCATGCAGCGCCGTCAAATTCCCCAATATCACTCTGTTCAAAAGTGGTTGGGAGAAACATAACAGGCCAATCTTGAGTTGAGGTTTCAGGGGCGCTGCAGTAATCATCAAAAAGGTCAAGGTTTTCAAATGGATTTGGCTTTTCTTCAGAAGATAAAATGCTTACATGCTGAAGTTTTCCCAACCACTGGTCATAAGCCTTTATTTCCGGAGCAAGATTCTTAAGGTTTTTAGTTATATCCTCAAAGTCCTTACTTGAAGCAAGTGTTTTGTTACTTATCCAGGATTCAATAGGTGTTCCACCCCAGCTGCTGTGGATGATTCCAACAGGGATATCCAATTCTTTATTTATTTTTTTGGCGAAATGATATGCTGTGGCGCTAAATCTGCCTGAAGTTTGGGGAGATGCAATAGCCCAGAAGCCTGAAACGTCTGACATTGGCTCTGCAGCCATATTTCTGCTAACGGTAAACATTCGAATATCCGGATTCTCGGATTCTGCAATTGTAGCTGCCGAATTGAGAATGGTATCATTTGGAGGCCAGCCCGTAAGAGGCATCTCCATGTTAGATTGTCCCGAGGCCAGCCAGACTTCACCAAGCATTACATTATTTATTTGAATTGTGGAGTCGGCAGTGCTGAGAATAAGTTTATAAGGACCACCTGCTTTGGAAGTGGGGAGATTTAACTGCCAAAGACTGTCTTTTCCGGCTTCTGTGCTGGCAGTTTCACCCCAGTCTCCTTTAGCATTGACAGTTGTTCCAGGAGTAGCTTTGCCCCACATGGTTACATCGGTATTTTGTTGCAGGACAAGGTTGTCCGAGAATATGGACGGAACCTCAATTTTTGATTTCTGCTTACAGCCATTAAAAAGGAATGCAGCCATAAAGAATAATGCAAAGAGTTTATAGCTTAGTGTAAGTTTCATGGGCGTATGGTATTATAAATAAAACGGGCCGGCCAACAAATTGAAGACCGGCCCGGATGGTTAATTTTTAAAACGATGATTATTTGTCATCTTTTCCTTTGTCTTTTCCGCCATTGTTTCCTTTAGAGCGACCCGACTGAGGCGGTTTTGAAATAGAATCACGCATTTGTGTATCAGCATCTATGTTTTTGTACTTCATGTAATCCATTACGCCAAGGTTACCTGACCTGAATGCTTCGGCTATGGCTTTGGGAACCTCTGCTTCAGCTTCGATTACATGGGCCCGCGCTTCCTGAGCTTTGGCTTTCATTTCCTGCTCTTCGGCAACAGCCATTGCACGTCGCTCCTCAGCTTTAGCCTGGGCAATGTTTTTGTCGGCTTCGGCCTGATCGGTCTGAAGTTCAGCACCAATGTTTTTACCAATGTCGATATCTGCAATGTCTATGGAAAGAATTTCGAAAGCTGTACCGGCATCCAGCCCTTTGCTAAGTACTACTTTTGAGATGGAGTCTGGGTTTTCCAATACCGCTTTGTGCGAACTTGAAGATCCGATAGAGGAAACAATACCTTCACCAACACGGGCAAGCACTGTTTCTTCGCCGGCACCTCCTACCAATTGTTTAATGCTGGCGCGAACGGTAACACGGGCCTTGGTGACAAGCTGAATACCGTCTTTGGCAACCGCAGCCACAGGAGGCGTGTCAATAACCTTTGGGTTTACAGACATCTGGACGGCCTCAAATACGTCACGGCCGGCCAGGTCGATGGCTGTTCCCATCTGAAAGGTCAGATCAATGTTGGCTTTTGAGGCTGACACAAGAGCATGTACCACATTGTCAACATTACCACCCGCAAGATAGTGGGCTTCTAATTCATCGCGTTTTATGTTTTCAAGTCCCGCTTTATGGGCCTCAATCATGGCACGAACAATGATAGAGGGCGGTACTTTACGGATGCGCATCAGTACAAGCTGAATTAACGAAATCCGGACACCTGTAACCAAGGCCGAGAACCAAAGAATGACTGGCACATAATACAGGATAACAAAAAATAGAACAATGATGACTGCTATGAGTCCTAGTGTTCCGAAAACTTCCATAGTATTTATTTTACTGGTTTAACAATGATGTAAGTTTTATATACTTCAGTGACTTCAATTTCTGTTTTTGGATCAATGAATTGCCCGGGACAATGGGCTTCCACATCTTGATTATTAACCCGGGCTTTGCCAATGGGATTTAAACGTGTGATGGTTTTTCCGTGATCTCCAGGATTAATAGTGTTTTCTTCAACTGTGTCAACATGGCTTGTAACAGTGGAATTGAGCATTAGTTTCTTCCATGTTTTACTGCGAAATGCATAAAATAAAATGATAAGTGTTGCGATAAGTGTTGAAGCGAGTGTAATATGTCCGGTGGAGGAGTCAATTCCGTAAGCCATGAAAATTCCTCCTGTAATCATTCCCAGTCCGCCAATGCCCGCAATAGTAATACCCGGTACTACGAAAAACTCAAGAATAAGTAGTAATAGTCCGGTAACGATTAACAAAATTATGATGGTCATTTAATGTGTTTTAGTCAATGCTAACATTTAAGGACTGTTCTTCAAGAATTCGCTGAAGATCGGTCAGTTCATTATAGGAGCCACGTTTTATTTCGCAATACCCAATGTAATGAGTGAGTGTTGCGCACTGTTCTGCCTGCACATCATTGTGTTGGCAGTGCACCATAAGTGCATCAATTACATCGTCGAAAGTGTTAAAGTCATCATTGTGAAGTATCAACAAATGATCTCCCAATCCCTCCTGGCTCGAACCCGGATTTTCTTTCCTTTTATCATGAGGTACCATAGTTCAAAAATTTGTTGTAAAATATAAAAATATTTCCATCAGGACAAGTGTTGATTGGTGATCAGGTATAAATGTCCCACATGTGTAATTTTCAAATTGAAATCTATAAAATTAATATTTAATAGATTTGAAACCAATAGAAACTTTTAAAAATCTTTAATTCTTTTATAAAAAAAGCCCCTTTGAATCTGCAGGGCCAGGGACAAAAAGTTACCGGTTTTTCTACAATTGGGGATTGCTAAAATATTCAAAACGACAAAATTTCCAGATCAGCCGATCCAGAGAGTATTGAAATGCTAAGGGATTAGGGTGGGGAAGTAAATTATGTTCTTTTGATTAGCTGTTACTAAAAAGCAAGTGCAAAGAAATTACAGTATGGGGTGAAATAACTTTGCACTTAATGAAATGTTTGGATGTAATAATAGTTAATGAAAAATTCGTTTTTTAGGACTCCCGGATTAATTGGCCAATTCTTTTGCCTTGTTTACAGGAATTTGTTTTCCATTAAAAAAGGCGACCACAAAAGCTCCGGGAAATCCATTGTTTCTAACCTGGTTGACATGACTGTTGGCTTCCTCGTAATTACTCCAATTGCCCGAGTAGTATTTTGTTATCTCTTTTCCCTGAATGGCTTCCGACGAAATTTCGGGGATTTTTGAAAGAGCATTGGCATCCGGGGTGTTTCTGAATACTCCAATCTGGATTTTAAATACAGGCAGAGCGGATTTTTCAGTGGCAGAGTTATTGCCAAATGCAGATTCAACAACATTGGTAGGGGATTTGGGCTTTGTTATTGCTGGTTTCTCTTGTTTGGCTTGGGCCTCCCGATTGTTCTGGATTTCCTGATAGTTGTCCTGAATTTGCCTTTCACCTTTTGTTTTAACCTTATTGCTTGCGTTGAATATGGTTTTGTCAGGGGAGTAGCTTATAAGGCCATCTTCCAGTATTTCAATGCCTTGCCTTTTTAGTCCTCCCAATTGCTCATATCGTTCGGGATTCCAGGTATTCATTTTTTCCAGACCATTGTTGGCTTTCTCAAAATAACTCTGTGCTTTTCTTAAAAGCTGACTGAGATGGCCTTCCTTTTGTGGTCCTGCCATTTGTTCAATAGTTGGCTTGTAAATATTGAATTTTTTATCCAATGCCTGATGATACAGATCCAATGCTTGCTTCTGCAGTTCGCGTGCCTTGCGAGGGAGCGGATTAGTTGGTTCTACATCTTTCTTGCCCTTTAATGAATCCAGATTTCTCATCTTATCGAGAAGAGAAAGTTCGTCTTCCTGCTCATTGCTTTTCATTGATTCTGCCAGCATTTTTGAGCCTTCCAGCTTGAGGATGTTGGCCCAGGTGTACATGCTGTCCGTGCGTTGCAAGGTCTTTATCTGAGCCGGGTTGAAATACTTCTCATACATTGGGTTCAACCGTTCTTTTCTGCTGAGGAATTCTTCATCAGAGTAGAAAGAGTAACTGGCAGGCTTAAATGAAGGTTTGTTTCCCTCATTATTAAAAGACCCGGGTTTGGTTAAATGCGAGTTGTTGTAGTTTCCGCTGTTTTTAAGTTGCGAAATCTTTTCGGTCTCCATTTGTCTGGCCCGGATATAATGCCGCTTGATCTGATCGCCATGGCCATAAACTTTCTTTTCGAGCTGAAGGATTTCATCCATTAGCTGATTTAATTCTTCCTGGTTATAACTCTGAGCATACCTTTGGCGCTTGTTGCGCATCATCTGTTCCAGGCTGTCTTTTTTCATGTCGATGCTTCGACCTCTCTTAAACTCACTTCTTGCTGCATCGCTGAGGAAATGCTCGTAACGTGTATAAACGATGGTGTCGTTAATATAAAAACGGAATTCCTCTTGATCTGTCTTGTTTTTCCGGCCTTGCCCGTTCTCCTGTTCTGAGGCTCTTTCGTCCCAGAAATTGCCATCAGCAAGAGGTAAAGAGGCAATTGTTTTTATTTGCTCAATATCCTCGGTGAGGTTTTTAAAGACTTTGTTGTCCCACACCAGCTTTACAACAACGGCTTTTCCGGGTTCTACACCTCTGTTGGTTGTAAACCAAGCCCTTTCGTCGAATATATCTGCAGCAAACAAATAGTCGTCTGCCGGTGAGTTGAAAGGAGATCCGAGATTTTCAGGCTCTGAATAAGTATTGCTCTCCGGATCATATATGGACCGGTAAATGTCCAGTCCACCCATACCACCCGGGCGGTCTGATGCAAAAAAGAAAGTGGTACCATCCACCATTAGAAAAGGATTACGATCATCATAGTCCGAGTTAACCGGTTCTCTGAGGTTTTTGCTGCCACTCCAGCGGTCAAGCAACTGCTCCATCATATAGATGTCGTGCGTTGTGGTGTCGGTTTCATTAAGTACAAAATACACATCGTCTCCTTTTTCAGTACGGTACATGATGTTTTCGGGTGGCACACCGGTCTTAAAAAAAGACTTGTTACGGGCAAGCGTACCGGCATCTTCGGGTAGTTCGTAGGCATCAATAAAGTTGTGCTCGTTTACGGTGTCCTTTTTGACCACCTTAATACTGAAATGCTTGTTGATAAGTTGCTCTCCTGAAACACAATCTTCAATGGCCCTTTTGGCTTTGGTGCGGCGGGGGTCAGTATTGGTGGCATATTTGAGAAAAGCCTCAAATTCTTTGGTGGCCAATTCAAACTGATAAGCATTCTGATATGCACGTCCCAGGTAATAATGAACATCGCGGTTAATGCGGCGTGATAATGCATATTTTAAACGTTTAATGGCCTGACTGTTATCCTGTCGCTGTTCTATCAGACAAACACCAAGGTAATAGTTGTATTTTGCTTCACGATCGTAGCGCTCAATAAGCTGCTTGTACATAGGTAAAGCTTCGCCATATTTGCCATTGCGAAACAGCTCCAGCGCCTGATCAGGAGAAACGGTATTTTCCTGAGCATTGGCTGATATCAGGGATGAAATAATAATAAAAAGTGTCGTAAAAACTAGTCTCATGCTTGCCCTTCTTTTGTTTTAATCAATCTTTTCGGCCGGAATGGGAAGAAAAGATTTCATTTTACATATGAATGTTTTCCGGAATGATTAATAGTAATTTACATTTAGTCTCCTTCTCCCAATTGAATCATCTTTCCGGGCATCAAATTTAATCATTTGGGGTGAATTCCCTAAAAGGATTTTTCAATGGAGAGCAAAATTGTTGCCAGATTAAACCAAAGCACCGTATTACTGTTTTCATAAAAACTAATTTAAAACATTATCGTTATGGCAAAATTAGAAGAAGGACAAAAAGCACCCTCTTTTTCCGGCAAAAATCAAGATGGAAAAGAGATTTCACTGGATGACTTTAAAGGACAAAAAGTGGTTTTATATTTTTATCCAAAAGATAATACTTCAGGCTGTACAGCCGAGGCCTGTAATTTGAATGATAATCTGGAGCAGTTTGTCGAAAAAGGGTTTAAGATAATAGGGGTGAGCCCTGACAGCGAGGCCTCTCATCGTAAGTTTATTGATAAGCACGGATTGAAATTTGATTTGATTGCAGATACTGAAAAAGAGATTCTGGAGAACTATGGCGTATGGGCCGAGAAAAAAATGTATGGAAAAACTTACATGGGAGTTGTGCGCACCACCTTTGTAATTGACGAGAACGGCGTGATAGAGAAAATTTTCGAAAAAGTGAAAACAAAGGAACATTCCGAACAGATCTTTTCCGAGTTGAATCTTTAATATTTATGGTTATCTTTATCGGTGCAAATGGAAGGTTTTTGAAATGTAGATATTGAATCAGAGAGTTTTGAGAATTCCCTTCCGGATGTTTGCCGATAATTTAAACCGCATAACATAGAATTAAAACATGGCCGAACAACAACAGGAAAAGAAAGAGAAAGAAGCTAAAAAAGTAAATGCCGAAAAGCTGAAAGCCCTTCAGCTTACCATGGATAAAATCGACAAAACCTATGGTAAAGGTGCCATTATGAGAATGGGCGAATCGGCAACAGAGAACATTCCTTCGTTTTCATCAGGTTCGATCGCCCTTGACCGCGCCCTGGGAGTTGGAGGTTATCCGCGTGGTCGTGTTGTAGAAATATACGGTCCCGAATCGTCAGGTAAAACAACTTTGGCCATTCATGCCATTGCAGAAGTTCAAAAACAGGGAGGTATTGCTGCTATTATTGACGCTGAACATGCTTTTGACCGTTTTTATGCTGAAAAGCTGGGGGTGGATGTGGAAGACCTCTTGATTTCACAGCCCGATAATGGTGAACAGGCACTCGAAATTGCCGACCAGTTGATTCGTTCTTCTGCTATTGATTTGGTAGTAGTTGACTCAGTAGCTGCCCTTACTCCTAAAGCGGAGATTGAAGGCGAGATGGGCGAAAATAAGGTTGGTCTTCAGGCTCGATTGATGTCACAGGCTCTGCGTAAACTGACCTCCAATATCAGTAAAACCAATACCTGTTGTATCTTCATCAACCAGTTACGTGAAAAAATAGGCGTAATGTTTGGCAATCCTGAAACCACTACAGGTGGTAATGCCCTGAAGTTTTACTCTTCGGTTCGATTGGATATCCGTCGGGTTACCCAGCTTAAAAGTGGTGATGAGGTAGTGGGAACCCATACACGGGTAAAAGTGGTGAAAAACAAGGTTGCGCCTCCGTTCAGGAAAGCCGAATTTGACATCATGTACGGTGAAGGTATTTCCAAGATTGGTGAAATCATTGACCTGGGGGTTGAAAACGGAATTGTTAAGAAGAGTGGTTCCTGGTTCAGCTATGGTGAAACCAAACTGGGACAGGGCCGTGAAGCCGTAAAAGATGTTATCCGCGATAACCCTGAACTGGCCGAGGAACTGGAGAAGAAAATTGTGGACGCCCTGGCGCAGGAGAAACAATAGAAATTCAGATTTTATCATAATAAGTTTAAAGGCAGGCCTGCAATGGGTTTGCCTTTTTTCATAAATACCAAATTCTTATGAATCCCGTCTTCAAAAAGTTGTCTTCCCGAATAAAAGGAAAAATCTTTACTGATGAGCTTTTTCGAACCCTCTATGCCACGGATGCGTCTGTTTACCGGGAAATGCCACAAGCCGTTGTTTTTCCTGCTGATGAAGCTGATGTAAAGAAATTGGTGCTTTTTGCCGGTCAGTATAATATTTCTTTAATCCCCAGAACTGCCGGAACTTCATTGGCTGGTCAGGTTGTAGGGAATGGCATTGTAGTGGATGTGTCACGGACTTTTACAGAAATATTGGAAGTCAATAAGGAAAAAGGTTGGGTAAGCGTACAACCCGGCGTTATCAGGGATGAACTAAACTTGTTTTTAAAAGACCACGGGCTCATTTTTGGTCCCGAAACTTCTACCTCCAACCGGGCCATGATTGGAGGTATGGTGGGAAATAATTCTTCAGGATCTAATTCTCTGATATATGGAAGTACCCGCGATAATATATTGGAGGTGAGGGGATTTTTAAGTGATGGGAGCGAGGTAACATTTGGGGCACTTACCAAAGATGAATTTCTGACTAAATGTGAATCGGGGCAACAAGATCTTGAATCGAGTCTCTACCATCAAATATATGATGCTTTAAAGGATGTTGGTACCCGCGGGAATATTGAAGGGGAGTTTCCGAAAGCCTCCATTAAACGCCGGAATACGGGCTATGCTCTGGACGCATTAACCGCAAGTGTACCCTTTAATGATAACGGAGAGCACTTTAATTTCTCAAAAGTGATAGCCGGTTCAGAGGGGACTTTGATGTTTATTACAGAAATCAAATTGAAGTGTCATCCTCTGCCACCTCAAAGTAAAGGTTTGTTGTGTGTACATTTTTATTCGATGGAAGAGGCCCTGAATGCCAATGTTATTGCATTGAAACACCATCCATCGGCCAGCGAGCTGATGGATGACTTTATTCTCAACTGCACGAAAAATAACCCTGAGCAGTCACAGAACCGTTTTTTTATTGAAAGTGATCCCAAAGCCCTCCTGGTAGTTGAGTTTACCCGCCATTCGATGGAAGAAGTGCAGGCTGGTATAAAAAAGCTTACCGAGGATTTGAAGCAGGCCGGGTTGGGGTACCACTTTCCTCTCATTTCAGGCGATGATATCAAAAAGGTCTGGAGTCTGCGCAAAGCTGCACTTGGCTTGCTTTACACCACACCCGGTGATGCCAAGCCGGTAGCGGTGATTGAAGATACCTCGGTGGCTCCGGATGATTTGCCCTCTTATGTGATGGATTTCAGAGAAATACTTGATAAGCTGGGGCTGGAGTGCGTCTTTTATGGCCATGCGGGATCGGGAGAACTACATCTGCGACCCGTCATTGATCTGAAAACTGAAGAGGGGCATCGGTTATTCCGAAGGGTTGCAGAGGAAACAGCCTGTTTGGTAAAGAAATACCGGGGATCTTTGAGTGGAGAACATGGCGATGGAAGGCTCCGGGGGGAGTTTATCCACCAAATGGTAGGAGAAAAGAATTATGAGCTGTTCAAAGTGATAAAAAATACGTGGGATCCCAAACATATTTTTAATCCCGGAAAGATTGTTGAGGCGCCTCCCATGGATTCGGATTTGCGCTATTCACCGGCTTCCTTAACACCTGATATTGAAACCGTGTTTGACTTCTCCCGGGAACAGGGCTACCTGCGGGCTGCTGAGTTTTGCAATGGATCGGGCGATTGTCGAAAAACGCATCTATCGGGCGGTACCATGTGTCCCAGTTATATGGCAACGCGGGATGAAAAACACACCACCCGTGCCCGGGCCAATGTTTTACGTGAGTATCTGCGCAAGCCCTATGTGAAAAACCGCTTTAACCATTACGAAATTTACGATGTGATGGATCTTTGTTTGTCGTGTAAAGCTTGTAAGTCAGAATGTCCTTCCAGTGTTGATGTGGCCAAACTGAAAGCAGAGTTCCTGCAACACTATTATGAGGTGCATGGTGTGCCTTTGCGCACGAAGATGATTGCCGGATTTGCTTCACTGAATCGTCTGGCTTCGGTGCTGCCCGGGGTTTTTAATTTCATGGCAGGGCAAAAAATGCTTTCAGAGATTTTTAAAAAAACTGTGGGATTTGCCCCAAAACGCTCCATTCCGAAACTGCAAAAGACGACCTTCTCTAAATGGTTTCAAAAAGAGCAGAAGAATCAAGTTGCTACTGAAGAAAAGAGGAATGGAAAAGTCTGTTTATTCAATGATGAATTCACCAATTACAATGATTTAGGTATAGGTCAAAAAGCCGTGTGGCTGTTGGAGTCTTTAGGCTATGAAGTAGCGATGCCCAAACACATCGAAAGTGGCCGTGCTTATATCTCCAAAGGCTTGTTGAACAAAGCCAAAGAGATAGCCATCAAAAATGTAAGTTTACTTAAAGAACTTATTTCAGAAGATACTCCTCTAATTGGTATAGAACCATCCGCTATCCTGACTTTTAGGGATGAATACATTGACCTCGTGGATGATGACCTCAGGGAAGCTGCCCGTAATCTTGGCAAAAATGCATTGCTGTTTGATGAATTTATTCTCAGTGAAATAAAGTCAGGACGGATTACTTCGGAAAGTTTTACCGATAGTCCTCAGAAAATTATGTTACACGGACACTGCCACCAAAAATCACTGGCTTCGATGGCACCTACGATTGAAATGTTAAGTTTGCCGGCCAATTATGAGGTTGAAGTGATTCCTTCAGGCTGCTGTGGGATGGCAGGGGCTTTTGGCTACGAAAAGGAACATTACGATATTTCTATGAAAGTGGGAGAGCTTGTCCTTTTTCCGGCTATCCGCCAAAAAGAAGCAAACACCATGGTAGCAGCCCCGGGGACCAGTTGCCGTCATCAGATCAAGGACGGAACGGGCGAGAAGGCCATTCATCCGATTGAGATTTTGTGGGAAGCGAAAAGGTAGAATGGTGAAATGTTATTCTATCATTCACTCACTCATTCATCCATTCATTCACTCAATCATTCATTCAATCACTCATTCATTCAGTCAGTCACTCACTCACTCATTCATTCACTCATTCATTCACTCACTCATTCACTCACTCATTCATTCATCTGCCTGTTGGTCACTTACATCTCAAAATCTTAAATCTAATCATCTCCTATCTAACTATCTCTTATATTGGTTCAACCCCAATTAAAACAACTCAATAAACCATTTCTTTTTGATATAATTCTCCATAATATATCCGCATAAATTAAACCACCGGGTGCACCGGGCCAGGATTTGAGAGTCGGATGAGGCCACAATGTGTTCTGAGTTGGCAATTCTGGAATCAGCCTGGTCGCATAACTCGGTATTCCAGTTTACCTGGTTTTCTTTTCCTATTTGCATTACCAGTTGGGCAAGCCGGCCGGAGTTGCTCACCGGTTTATCAAATACCCATAAGACAGGACCGGCAGAGAATTCTTTGACAAATGATGCCACCAGAGCAATGGCTTCCGGGGTTTCACTTATTTTTCGGTAAGAACCGTGAAGGCCTGATATGTCGCGAATCAACCCGTCCCGACCTTTAAATACCGGGGCCCCTCCCAATGCGCCTTCCAGAATGATCAGCAGGTTAAAGCCATCAATAAAGAGGGGCTGTCCTTTTAGTAAAGCAGGTTCCCGGATTTCACGTTGTTGCATCTCATTGATCAGGGATTGCGGCTGACAGCAACGATCCAGCGCTTTTCGCTGTCTTTCTTTTAATTTGAAATGGTCACCCACCAGTTTCAACGTTGCTTTTGGGGTATATGTTTTGTCAAGCAACAAGCAGTAGTCATAAGCTGCCCGTCTGAGCAGTTGTATCTGATCCGGGGCAAAAAGTCCGGCATCGTTGGGATCCGGTCCGCGATGTTTGCGTTGGTCTGGTGACATAAAAAGCGTATTTTCAGAATAATAATTTATGGATAATTTGCGACAATTTGAAATGCAGGATTCAGGAATGTTCTTTTACTTTTTAAGAAGTCTTGTCTCTTTAGTGGATAAAACTTAAATAGTTTCTCAATATTTACTCCTAAAAACACAATGGCTTTTTAAAAAGGGAATGGGTATATTTGAAAGAAGGAAGTTTGATAGCTGAAGTCAATACAGTTAAGGGGAAACTGACTTAGAAATAAGAACATCGAATATTTCATTCAAAAAAAATATTTAAGCATCTTTTGTAATACTAATAATATGAACTGGTTGTCTGTAATTGTTGAAAATCCATTCTATGAATTCACCATTATTTTGGCATTAGCAGCTCTTTTTGGTGGTCTGGGGCAGTTTTTAAGGCAGCCTCTTATTGTGATGTTTATTGCGCTCGGCCTTATCCTGGGGCCTTCGGTACTGAATATTGTAAAATCTCATGATAAAATATATTTGCTGGCCGAAATTGGCATTGCGGTATTACTTTTTATTGTAGGGTTAAAGCTTGATTTGCGTATAATTAAATCCATTGGGCGTATAGCTTTGCTGACAGGTCTGGGGCAGGTGCTGTTCACATCTATGTTTGGTTTTTTAATTGGTTTAGGTCTCGGCTTTTCATCACTACATAGCGTTTACATTGCCGTGGCCCTGACATTCTCCAGTACCATTATTATTGTAAAACTATTATCGGATAAAAAGGAGATTGATTCGTTGCACGGGCAAATTGCCATTGGTTTTTTAATTGTGCAGGATATTGTTGTAATTCTGGTGATGATTGCGTTATCAGCCATGCAGAAAGGCGGCGAAACCTCCCTTTCGGTAGACATATTTAGAACGGTCATTGCCGGAGTTGCTTTGCTTGGTTTTGTTTTTGTTGCCATAAAATGGCTTATTCCCCGCCTAAGCTTTTTTATGGCCAAATCGCAGGAATTGCTTACACTTTTTGCTATTGCATGGGCGGTTCTGCTTGCCTCTCTGAGTGAAGTTATTGGATTTAGCAGCGAAGTGGGAGCTTTTCTCGCAGGTATCAGCCTGGCTTCATCAGTCTATAAAGATATGATCAATATCCGGTTAGTGACTTTACGCGATTTTTTATTGTTGTTTTTCTTTGTGCATTTGGGGAGTAACCTTGATTTAGCGGTTATTGGAAATCAGGTATATCCGGCGCTTATTTTTTCAGCGTTTGTACTTGTGGGTAATCCGCTTATTGTTTTGGTTATAATGGGAATTTTGGGATACCGCAAGCGAACCTCCTTTTTAGCCGGATTAACGGTGGCCCAGATTAGCGAGTTTTCACTTATTTTTGCCGGACTGGGCCTGGCTTTGGGTCATATAACCGGTGAAATTGTTGGTCTTATCACGCTTGTTGGCCTGATAACCATCGGCCTATCCACGTATCTTATCTTGTATTCTCATAAAATATATGATGTGTTGTCTCCGGCATTGGAGATGTTTCAGCGGAAAAACGATTATACAGAATTAGAAAATGCCCATGGCGAAAGAGAATCTTACGATATGGTGGTGATTGGCCTGGGCCGATTTGGCAGAAGACTTGCACACATGCTTGACGAACATTCGGAAATCAAGTACTTAAGTGTGGATTATGATCCTGTTGTCATTAATGAATGGAAGGCCAAAGGAAAAGATATTATTTACGGGGATATGGAAGATCCCGATTTGTTGGATCAGATTCCCGTTAAAGGGAACGAGGTAATTGTTTGTACCGTGTCGAATAATGAATTGACTCAGCAGTTGATGAAAATGACAGAGAGACATCCCTTTAAAGGAAAAATATTTGTTACCGCAGACACCGGAAAGGATTACCAGCAATTAAAGAGTTATGGATTTGAGGACGATAAAATATTACAGCCGCATCAAATGGCTGCTTTACATTTTTATGAGTCATGTGTAAAACGCAAGGATTCTTAGTCTCAAAATATAAGTCTTTTATACATGGAGATGTCCAAATAGTTTGGAAATAAGAGCATTTTGTCATCCTGAACGCCTACCCCAAATAATCTTGGTGAATAATGCGGATATGACAAGATTTGCTGTCTTCGGCTCCTGGTCCCTGAAAAGGGGCCAATCTGGATAACCCCGGGTGAAAACCCGGGGGAGAGGCCACTAAAATATCTGGTCCCCGGAGGGCATAGCCGTCAGGCTTACAAAGCCTAAGTGCTTGATTTGAAGATTGGTAAGCAGACGCAACTCACCCCTTTCGGGATGATAGTCGAATTTTCTTCATATATTTGCTGTGATTTATTTAACAA
>NZ_QEWP01000011.1 GCF_003121985.1 Marinilabilia rubra | reverse complement strand
TTTATTGTTAAATAAATCACAGCAAATATATGAAGAAAATTCGACTATCATCCCGAAAGGGGTGAGTTGCGCCTGTTTACCAACCTTAAAATCAAGCACTTAGGCTTTGTAAGCCTGACGGCTATGCTCCGGAGGGTATAAACTACTTTCGGTATAAGCCTGAAAGTGTTTCTGACCGTCAGGGATAACAGCCATTTGCCCTACAACGCCAATGTAAAGTTGAAACCCTTTTTTCTTTATTACTGCCTGCCGGAATAAACCGCTGTTAAGATCCGCTGAAAATGCGTCGGCAAAGGGCTGCAGGTATTTTCTGCCATTTTCCTGTGTATACTTCGAAAGATAATCTTCCAAATCCTGGCCGGTTACCAGCCCCATACATAGAAAGGCCAAAGCCAATAGAAAAATCCGCTTCATAATCTTTCATTTAATTGTTCTTAAGAAGCATCGTCGAAGACTTTTCCCCGAAATGACGAGACATATTTTAAAGTCAAAATCATGAAAAAATGGTTTCAACTTTGTGCAGTGAGTTCGCAGACCAATGTACCTTCAGAGTATTGAGGGTTTATCCGTCCGGGAGAGTGCATCACCAGGGAGATTTTGCAAATGCCACTTTTAAACAAAAACCGGAAAGAATTTAATCTGAACCGGATTTTGCATCAACATCACTCCTCTCATTTTTACAAATATAAAGTTACGGGTTACCGGCACCTTAGGCAATAGCAGACGGATGGTTTCTTGAGGAGCGGTTCCTACAAGAGTTAAGTTACTAAATCATAAAATGAAGATGGTTTGTTTCCGGAAATGCCTTAAATTGAAATTTAAACACGGAGAACACAGGGAAACACAGAGATGGAATTCAATCATCCACAAAGTTGAATTTAAACCAACAAAAGGGTCAAAACCAAAGACATTATGGTTGTTCCCAGAAGAACCGAAACATTTACAAGACTAATAACGGTAAAAGCCATCAGAGTATATCGAAACCTTCTATTGAAGTAGCGTTTCATAGCCAAAACAATATGGGTAGACAAAAGCACCACTAAAAATATCGAGATCCAGGTAAACATGGCGTCCGGGACGAAATAGTCCAAAATATAAAGTAAAAACAAGCCAAACAATATCATTGTCTGTATGGAGGCCGAAAACACCAAATGTGAAAGGTAATAAGGTCTGCTTTTGCGGAAAAACACCCATGTCAGGAAACTAAAAAAGGGCAACAGAAAGAAAAGCACATATGGAAATGATGTAAGCCAGAGATTTTTGAAAGTCCCGGGATCTTCCTTTAGCATGGTGATTTTCTGTTTCATATCCATCCCCCACAAAAGAAAGAGTTCCTCGTTTGAAGCAGAAGTGGAAGCTTTCACCTCCACCGTGGGCTGCTCCACAGATGGTGTTTCTTCTGAATTTTCAGAGCTGCTGAACCATTCGGCACCCGAAAATTTAATGATAGTGAATAAAAAAACAGTAAAAACAAAATAAAGTCTGATTGGTGGCAGATAGCGTCTTCGCTTTCCTTCCATATACTGGTCAGGCACCCTTCCGGGAAACCGAAAGAACTCATACAGGGTCCGGAAAAGCTGTTTATCGAAATCCGTCAGCGGACTGAGTAATTCGGAGAATATCTCACGAAAAGGACGCCGAAGATTAACGTCTTTTTGTCCGCATTCGTGGCAAAAGGTTCCTTGAAGCAGGGTATTACAGTTTTTACAATAAATTGATTCGGCCATTACTGCTATTTTCCCAACAAAGTTATTGTTTTTAACATAACGATTGATTGATTTTAGTCAGCGTTTATGTGCAGTGAGGGCTTCACTTCGAGTGAAACCCTCACTATTTGGAAAACCAAACCATCTTCAAGCATCATCCTTTTTAAACTTCAACTCGGGCAAAATAATGAGAATCTCATTCTCAAAGTCTTCTTTCTGCCAATATAGTATAAAATTCACTTTCGCTTCTGACAATCTATACCCCTTATTCTCATATTCATTTATTGTTTCCTTATAACTCCCCGAAAACTTCAGGATGCAATTTCCATTATTATCATAACAGCCAGCGTTGTCAACCACCAACACATCCCCGGATTTAAGTTTGGAAATAAGATGTTGTTTGGTAATAAAATAGTCTAACCAAACATCCTTATGAGAAAGATGCATAACCACCAATTTGGCAGGATTATATTGAAAATCATCATTAATTCTTACCAGATTTTGACAACTTATTTCGTCAAGAAAATTGCCGTTTAGGTGAATCTCCAGATTTTGCTTGGCGCGTGTCATCGCAACATAGAGTTGTCTTTTCTTCTCATCAGAATCAGCGTTGAAATTATTCAACATCAAAAAAACATTGTCGAACTCCTTCCCTTTGGCCTTGTGGATGGTTGAAACAAAAATGGTTCCCCCATTGGTGTCAATAAAATCTTCATATTTCGATTCTCTCACAAAGACCTCAAAATCGGACTGGTACATCTTCTTCGGATTACTCCGTTCAAAATCCTTTATCAGATTAATGCACAAATCAATATTGGGACTGTTTTTAAATTTTTGCCAAAGGTTTCTTTTTGCCGCCTTCCAGTTACTGTCGCTAATCACGTATTTATCAGCCGCAAAATTTAGCTGTTCAATAAAACAGCGTACTTCTAAGAGGTTATACAAACTAAAGCCGTCATTGGATTGAATAAGCCGGGCGGGTAGCCCAAGAACACGCAAAAGACCCTCTATCTGCAATGCTTCAGAATTGCTATGCGTTAACACACAAGTGGTTCCTATCAGACTGGCAGAAGAGATACTTTTAACAACCGGCTTAATCAGGTTGGACGAGGAATACTTAATAATTTTCAGTCCCCCCGTGTCACTTGAAACGGGCATTATGGGAGTCTCCTTGAGCCGATGCGTAATCTTCCCGACAAACTGATTGGTGAATTCTACCAAATTTGCTTTACTTCGATAGTTTTCAATCAATTCTACCTTTTTAGCTTTTTGTTCGGTAATAAATTGCTCAAGATACTGAGAACTGGCTCCTCTAAACTCGTAGATATTCTGATCATCATCACCAACGGCAATCACTCTCATCTCTTCATTTTGCTCCATCAAAGCCTTTATCAACTCAAATTCATCGTGGTCCATGTCCTGGGCTTCGTCAATTACCAGAACGGTTTTAGTAATGCGGTTGGGTTCAATATCTTTATTTCTGATTTTCTCAACCGTTTTATGGATAATGGTTTGAGATTTTTCGATGGAACCAACCTTGCCCAACAGATCGAAACAATAGGCATGAAAGGTTTTAATTTCTATAAAGCAGGCCGCATTGCCAATTAACCCTATCAATCGCTGCTTAAACTCCGAAGCCGCAGCCCGGGAGAAAGTAACCATCAGCAATTGTTCGTGCTTCACATCCTCCAAATAGTACAGAGAAGCCAATTTATGGACCAGCACTCTGGTTTTTCCACTGCCAGGTCCTGCGGCTACAGCAATATAGGGAGAGGAATTGTCTTTTATAATATTCAACTGCGAAGGTGATAACTCGCCAAAAAGCTCTCTGAATTTCGCAGGTGTAATATTTCTTTTAATCTCATTCTGCCGACTGCCTTTGAAATATTTGTGCAGGAAAGATGAATAATTCAGATGGAAGTAATCTTCCACAAACTGCACTGCTTCCCGATAATCCCGGATCATTTTTTGGGCATATTCACCAACAATGTGAATCTGCTGAATTTTATTTTCATAAAACCGGCTAAGTTTCTTGTAGTCTTCGGTTTTGTATCTTCTTTTGTTATCCTTTTCAAGCCGTTCGATGGTCAGTTTATTGTAAACCACCAAAAAGCCCCCCTCTATCTTTATCGCATCAATTCTGGATAAATAAAACAGTGCGTCCTCAACATCAGAGGGCTTAATATTGAGTTTAAATAAAGCGTTCTGTTTCTCATATGCATTTTTCAGCTCATGCACGGAGAATTCGACCAATACCTGTTCTTTACGGGCATCATTCACCGATGCATTTTGGGAGCTTTTAAAATAGAGAAACTCAACAATAAAGCGGGCCAGTTCATGCCGCTTATCCAGTTTGTCTTTGAATACCTGTTCCAGGTAATTTGATATGATCGTTAAATGATTCTTTGAAGCATCGTGCTGTTTTCTTTTGAGCCAGTTTTTTATTACCCAGAAGTTGATTAGGGTCCTTATTTTATTCGGAGTAACATCTGCACATCCATATTCTTCTGCCTGCTCGTTAAGTTCCTTTATGTGAAACGACTTTTCCTTTTCCTCAAATTGGGTGGCCAAAAATTTCTCTATTCTACTAAATGAATTAACAATAGTGAGTGACCTGTTTTTGTTTTCCCCATGTTTAATAAATGCGGTCAGGTCTTTGGTATCAGCTAATACTTTTTCTTCACGTAATATATTAACAACATTAATGACGTCCTCTCTGGTAATTCCCAAATGGTCGGAAATATAATCTATTCTTGATTCCGCAGCCTCATCCGTTGCCTGCTTCCTGCTTTTGCTGGAGAAAAGTTTCTTAATAATCCGAGCGGCCTGTTGCTTTTGTTTTTCATTAAATTTTTCTGACAGGTTTATTTTTTCAATAGCATCTTGTGCATTTTTGGAGAGAATGCTGTTCGCGAAAATACGTGGCATATTTTGCCCCCGCTTAAGGTAACCTGCTTCTTCCAGTGCCGAAATAGCAGTGGTGACTCTTGTTTCTATCTCCATCACGTTATCGTCCCAACCGGCTTTTCGGGCAATCTCAAGGGCAGAATTGGATACGGTTGACCGGTATCGTGTTACATCTTTAATGGCCTTCCATATTTGTTGAATCTCCTTAATGCTCAATTTGGTCTGATTGAGTAACACAAAGTGTTTACCCAGGTCTTCCTCATTGTATAGCACGTAACAATCTGCTGTAAGATTTTCATCCCTTCCGGCCCTTCCGGCCTCCTGAACATAGTTTTCAAGTGAGTCTGATAATTCAAAATGAATCACCATCCCTACATCTTTCTTATCCACCCCCATTCCAAAAGCAGAAGTAGCAACAATGATATCAACATCCCCCCGGATGAAGGCATCCTGGTTTTCAGACTTCTCCTGCTTATCCATTTTCCCATGATAGGGTTTTGCCCGATATCCATCATTTGAAAGTCTTTCTGCAATTTGATAAGCCCTTCTTGTCCTCGATACATAAATAATAGTCGGACACGGTTTCCCATCAATCAGATTCCTTACTGTTTCATACTTATCCTCCTCATTATCTTTGGGAATAACCCTGTAGACCAGATTGGTACGTGAAACTTCTGAAGTATAAGTCTCTAGCTGCAATCCCAGTTTTTCGAGAAAATAATTTTTTATATCCTGAATGACATTTTGTTTGGCAGTTGCCGTAAAACACGACACCGGAATACCCTTTTCAAGATTTTTCTTTTCCTGTAAGCTCCTGATAAAATCACCAATATAGAGGTAATCAACTCTAAAATCCTGTCCCCATGATGAAAAGCAGTGGGCCTCATCAATTACAAACCGCACCACATTGCGCCCCAGCAATAACCGTTCAATGGACTTAGACCTTAGTGACTCTGGTGAGATATACAAAATGGAGGCCGTTCCGTTTTCAACTCTTTCGAAAGATTTGGCCCGATCAATAGGATCAAGCAGACCGTTGATGGTAACAGCTTCGGCAATGTTGGAACTTTCCAGATTATCCACCTGGTCTTTCATCAAAGATTGCAGGGGTGAAATAACAACCGTTAATCCCTTAACACTTTCACCACTCATCAGCGCCGGGACCTGAAAAGTCACTGACTTTCCGCCACCGGTAGGAAATACAGCCAATAGAGATTTGTTGCTAATGGCTGCCTTAACGGCATCTTCCTGAAGTGATTTTCCGCCATAGGTTCGATAAGCATCGAAACCAAAAAACTTCTTCAATCCAATCTTCGCATCGAGCGATTTATTACAATAAGCACAACCTTGTAGACAAGGATTGTTCCTTAATAAAAACATGATGCGTTCCACCTCAGGGTAATTCTTAACAACCCACGGAGGAGTTATGGAGTATCTGCTATTCGTGTTGATCAACGCCAGACAATAAGCTAATTCAACCGGATATTCACTGATTAAATTGAATAAATCAACGTTTTGGCAAATAAGACCTGAAAAACGTTTCTTTAGAATTCTGACAATATTAACATTTGGAGAAAAACACCCCACAAAATCAAAGAACCAGCGAAATTCCTTTTTGTCCCCCAATAATGAACGATAGATTTGCTTTAGCTCATCATCGGTTTCCCGGAATGCCGATACTTCATCGTAAAACAAGTCCTTAGCCTTTATGGCATCGTTAAGCGGATTATTTAATTCTTCAGTTTGCAGCTTATCGTCTTTTAAGAGCGCATGGTAAGGTCTGGCAGGAAATAACAAAGGAGATAAATACAAGGTATCAATGGCTTTGACATCTGACATTCCCTTATTTGTAGCACCTTCAAGGAATGGAAGGTCGTGATGAATAATGTTGTGACCACAGATGAATTCTGTTGGTTGTATAAAATCCAGGAAGTCTGTAATTGATTTAGAATGGAACTTTTGTCCGTCCACAGAAACACCGCCCAAATCAAGTACCTTCTTGCTTTTAGGATCAACCTCGGTATCTATGAAAACGATGTTGCTCATTGATTTTTTGAGTCACTACTCATTAAATAAGTTCTATAACATGAACAATTGAATGAATTGTTATTAAAATAATGTATATCCAATAATTATTGAAATTGTTCTATAATCCGAGCCCCATAACAAATAGTCGCCTAATATATTTCGACTTGTACTATATCTCATTTCAAGGCTATACTTATCCTCAAATTTGTAACCAAAACCCATAGCAACATTTGGTCTGGATTTTACTTCTAATGAATTTAGCATTGAATTATCCTGTCTGCAGAATTCAATAGTTGAACTACTAGCAAAATCAAGAACATAAGAAATGTTTGTAAATAGTTTTGATTTATCATTAAAATGAAAATAGTGCCGGATACCTATAGGCAATTCTATTGATTTGTAATCAACTTTTGAAACAAGAATTCCACCTGAAACATTGCTTGTTTCTTT
This sequence comes from Marinilabilia rubra, assembly GCF_003121985.1. Classification (GTDB taxonomy): domain Bacteria; phylum Bacteroidota; class Bacteroidia; order Bacteroidales; family Marinilabiliaceae; genus Marinilabilia; species Marinilabilia rubra. Next base: position 175,922 of record NZ_QEWP01000011.1, on the reverse strand, counting down.
TGATTGTTCTGATTTATAGTATTGATAAGTTGGTTCTACAATTATACGCCATTTGTTTTTATTAAAGGGTAAAATAAATTCAGCCTCCATTCCAAATCTAACACCAAAATTACTGCCAAAATTACTGCCCAACTCGGAATCTCTTGAATCAGGCATAGAATTATTTATTTCTAAGCTGCTATAATTCAAACCTGGTCGGATGGATAAATTAAAAAAATCCTTTTTTTGTATGGGTTCATAATTAATATAATCAGAACTGATACATTTATTGTATTTTATAAATATTCGTCCTAATTCTTTTCTATTATATCTAATATGTTTTAAGTCTTTTAATTGCATTCCTTCACACTTCAAATTCAGAAATAATTGCTGTTTAAAGTAATCATTCTTTGAAATTTTGTTGTCAACTAAATATCTTTTATAAACTAATTGATTTATTTCAGAATCATTTAACTTATAGAAAAATCGCGTCAAACTACCATCGGTGTAAACGAAAAACGATGCTTGTCCCTCAATGAGCACTTTAAGAAATAATAACTCTTCTTGAAAATTGGGATTTCTTTCAGAACTCATTTCATCTATTTGGTCAGAAGACCTATCAATATTGGTTTTAGCTCTGATATATTTGGAAACATTATTGATTCCAAATTCTTTTACTGTCTGAATAGTTGCTGTTTGAGCTGTATCATTTTGAAAAAGCTTGTATTCAAACTCCGTTGGATTATTTTTCCAATCAATATTTTTAATTAAACAATTAATTTTTTTGTTTGATTCATTAATAAAATAGCCTTTCTCAAAAATAATCTGAGAAGAAGATTCAATGCATGAAATTGTAATTAAAGCTATTACCAATAATTGTTTTCTCATATCGTTTAAAATTTAAACCTCTTTAACTGTTATTTATGTTACGGTGAATTCATATTAATAACTCATAACCCGGCAATACAAACCCGGGCGTTTCGTGTTTTCAGACCAACTGTGGTTTTATCAGCCCGAACGCATGGGAGAGGATAAAACGACTCTCTCAATATGCTGTGGATGCGACGGCTGACGTATTATAGCTTTGTTGCCGTTTCGTTGTTTATTTCAATTTATTTTTGTTGTCAATGTATATATCGTCTGATACTTTTTTTAATGCTTTCATAAAATTCTTTTCGTCAAGTGATTTTAGCTGAATCTTTACAATATCTCGTAATTGTCTATATCTTTGCTCTTTGTCAACTTGGTTGCGGATTAATATGGAATTAAGGTTTTCTAAATTAGCAAGAACAACAAGTTCATTTATGCTCGCAAAATCGCGAATGTTTAATCCTTTTTTAGCTTTATCCGGGTTCACTTCACGCCAATCTTTCGCTGTAGATTTGAATAACGCTACATTTAACAAATCCGCTTCCTCAGCATATATCAACCATTCTTTATCCTTATCGTAATTTTTCTCCGGCAGGATGCAATCCTTAACAGCATCTGCATGAATCTGATAATTGGTTTTTGATAAAATCCGTTTCACATTCCACTCAAGATTGTATTGGTTGCTTTCAATCTCTTTTAATCGTTGATATTCTTTAATCAACAGAAGTTTAAACATTGGACTAATCCATGAACCAAATTCAAATGCTAAATCTTTATGAGCATAAGTTCCACCGTATCTGCCAGATTTTGAGATTAACCCAATTGCGTTTGTAGCTTCAATCCATTTTTTTGGCGTTAAGTTGAAGCTATTTAATCCAGCTTGTTTTCTAAAGGTGTCGAATTCGACAGGTTTAAAATTTGGATTATTTAAAGTTTCCCATAATCCAATAAATTCTACCGTGTTACGATTTCTCATCCAATTTCTGATGTGGTCAGAACCTTCTTCTCCTTTTACCATATCGGTCAGACTTATGTAGTCTTGCTCATCTTGTTTAACAATCGAAATGAGTTTGTTTTCAACTTCTATCTGGGATTTACTTGTCATATTATAATCAAATTGTATTGGCTTCTTACAAATATACAATTCTTATTCATCTAACTTTTATTGGTTGCACTACAGCTTTTTTTCCTTACAATGAACGGCAACGACTCCATTGCCTCAATGTCCTTTCTTTTCCAAAAACAACATTGCGATTATATCCATTTTGTTTCTAAAAGCATTCACTCCCCGAATCTACCAAAAAAATTTCCATCAAAAAACAAATTATGTAAACGTTCAGAATTTTTGAGTGGATAGTAATAATCGTTGAGCAAAGGAATATTTACCGACAAGCAGAAGCTGTCCGAAAAATATAAAACAACAATAGCATGTTATGCTGAGCGTAACTGAAACATCTGTTTATTAAACGAACAGATTATTCTACAAGCTCTTTGACAAAGCTTTGGATGATGCCTGGGCTTGTGTGGCTTTGCCAATGTGCTTACAAATAGAGCAGGGTTAATAGCTCTTATCTAAGCTTACACCCTAATCTTTTTATTTGGTTAAAAATAACTGTCCAATAATTCCAAACATGAATGCAAAATATAAATATTAATAAAATACCAATCTTATTATGCAGACCTTTCAGTTGGCTCACGATGTCATTATCACGGAAAACTAACCACGAACCTATTGCTGTAAACAAACAAATAAAGTAAGCAAGGAATAAAACGATATTTGAAGTTTTAAACTTACCTTTCAGTTTGAAAAGGAAATAGTTTTTTACCCAATTTGTTTTTACAAACAGGTGAAGCAGAATGAATGGTGTACAAACCATTGAAACTGTTTTGTGAAACGCCAGCCAGAAATATCCATCCCTAGCTATTATCAAAGCTTCTTTGGGTGCTCCGGTGTGATAATAGAGCATAATTACACCGCTGGATAATAGCAGGATAAACGGCAAAAATGCAATTGTATAAATGAAAAAACGTGTATTGTCCCTCAATTGAATCATTCCTCTATTGATTTCAGTAACTGTATGGCATAACTATTCATGTAATTCCGTCCTGTAGCTGTTACCATGTTTTTGGCAATTTCCATTAAAGCTTCTGCTTTTAGGTTGATGATTTCACTATCATTTTTATCTATCGCAAGTAAATAATCAGATAACTGAGCCGCCCATTGATAATCTTCTTCTTTGAATGCCTCTAAGGCTTTCTCTTTGAGAATTTCTATCCCTCCAAGCATGTTTGCCATTCTTTCGGCTTCGGCTAGTGGAGTGAGTTTATTAAAGTTTATAGGATTACCGTCAAACCACCCTAAATAGCCATTGAAGATTGAACGAACAGCCCAATCCACACGACCGTAATATTCGATTAAATAGGGTTTGGTAGCAAGGTTTTCGGGTAGTTTTACATACTCAACCAATTGGTCGGGAGTCATACCTTTATTCATGCCTTCAATGGTTTTGTCGAATACAAATTTTATGGCATCGTGGTAATTGGTTAACGTTTCTTTTACCTTGTCTTTTCCAACTACAGGGCGAGTGTGGCCGGGCAGTAAATATTCCGAATTCTCGTTTCGCATTTTATCTATGCTTTGGTACCAGCTTTGCACATCACGGTATTGCGAGCCACGGATGGTATAAAGGTTAGGAAACGATTTGTAATAGGTATCCCCACAAAAAAGGATTTTTTGTTCTGGCATAAAAACATACATGTTGTCGTAGGTTTCACCTGAAGCAGCAACCAATTCAAATTTCACGCCGTCGATTTCAATTTGTTTTCGCTCTTCTGTAAAGAAATGTGTTGGACTAAATTCGGCTGTTTCCTTTCCACGGGTAAACATAGTTCGCTGTTTGTCGGGTTTGGCAGCAACGCCATTGTTAATATGAAGGGAATCGGGAAGAATAATACCAGCTTGTCGTCCCCCACGCACATTACCATACGTTAAGCCCGCCAGTTTACCGGCATTGGCTTCTATGTTAAAACCAACATTGTTGCCCAATGCTCCCCTTCTTCCCCAAACCTGTGGATTGCTACCTTCATCTAAAAACGCCTGAATGCCACCAAAATGGTCGCCATGCCCATGTGTGATAATAATTGCTTTTATCGGTTTGTTGGTAATCTCACGGAATTTCAATCGAAGTTTTTCCATTCGTACAGGAGACATTCCGGCATCGATTAATATAATCCCGGTTTCACCTTCAATCATCGCAATGTTACTTACATCGTAACCAACAGCAAACCAAACGTTATCTCCAAACTTGAAAATATCAGGAACAAACTCTGTGTTTTGTTCTTTTAATAAACGTGTTGCTTCTGTTTCCTGCGCATTAGTCATTGTTGTGTATAAAATTAATGCTAACACCAATATGATATTTTTTACTTTCATTTTTTTAAAATTATATAGTTTTTAAGAATCTGAATTTACAATCATTTATAGAGGTTTGATGCAATCCCTTTTAAATCTTCTTCTCCTTTACAATTGGGATATTTAGCATTCATTTGCTCAATGAATTCATCTGCTGTAGTTGCCTTTTCGGCAATTTTTTTCATTGTTTTCAAATATTTAATCTGAAATTTTAAGTCTTCAGTTCCGGCTTCACCAATTCCGTGAGAGCCCAGAAGTAGAGAGTATCCTCCTTTTTTTGCTTTCATAGCATCTGCCAAAGCACCGTCAATTGCTGATTTGCTGTTAATTTGGTTTTTAGAAGCATGCATACCTTTAACCGGAACAAAATGTTGGTAATAAACTTTTCCTCCTATGGCAATATTTACACCAGGCATTCCGGGAACTGCTGTTGGTTCGAGAACATATTCCACGCCGTCAACGGTAAATTTTGTGTTGGCATCAATATGTTCATCAAATTCAACCACTTCCGTATCCATAACACCATTAAATGCTTTGTCGAAAAATCCCAGCATACCTTGAGCAGCATCCGATTTCATAAATTCTGCCATGGGTTTCGTAATCACTTTATGTTCATTTTTATAAACTTTCAGTCCGGCAGCATGGAACGATACCAGTACTTTTTCGATGGGTTTGTTGAGTTTTTGAGTGTAATCCATAAATTCTTCCACCTTTCCCTTAAAAGCTTGGGGCTCTATTATTACCAAGCTGTTTTTTCCTTCAACAATAAACGACACATCTGCCATGGCATCGAAAGATGCATAGGTATGTAAGGTGAAATTTTCAAATTGGTCAGTTGTAAAATTTGCTTTTGGTTGTGCATGCACGGAAATGGCTACGATGCATGTAATAATTGCTATAAATATGTTTTTCATTTTTTAAAATTTTTATATTGAGACCGACATCCAGTATCAACCTCAATGGTTGTTATTTATATTTTCCTGAATAAAGTTTATGATAGTGCCACCTTTACCGATTCGGCGATAGGTGTAGTTCGACGCCCCAAAATATCGGTTAGATGATTGGTGTCGCAATACAAGTCTCCTTTAGATGCATTCACATCCCAACTGGCAAAAGCATTGGCCATTCCTTCAGGCAAACCTATGTTTTTAAGAATGTTGGCATACTCCTGCTCCGGAATATCCTTGTAGGGAATTGATTCTCCTGATTGTTTTGAGACTTCGGCTGCTAAATCTGACAAAGTATAAGAACTGTCGCCGGCTAATTCAAAAGTCTTGCCTTTATAGCTTTCGTCAGTAAGCACAATGGCTGCTGCTTCGGCATAATCGGCACGAGGTGCAGATGAAATTTTACCGTCTTTGGCGCTTCCTAACAATGCTCCACCTTTCATTGCTCCGGGTATTGGCATGGTGTAATTTTCGGAATACCATCCGTTACGTAAAATTGTGTAGGTGATACCCGATGCTTTTAGTGCTTTTTCTGATGCGATATGCTTCCCTGCGATATTTATTTTGGTCGTGTCGGCACGCAAAAGGCTGGTGTAAATAATCCACTTGACGCCCGCTTTTTTAGCTGCATTGATTACATTGGTGTGCTGAGTTGCTCTTTGACCAAATTCGCTTCCTGAAATGAGCAAAAGGTGGTCGATACCTTTGAGTGACTCTACCATTATTTCGGGTTTGGTATAATCAAATTCACGAACTTCAACACCTAAACCTGACGTTTTCTCAAGGTTACGCGCTAATGCTACGATTTCTTCGTTTGCGATTCTTTTTTTTAGTTGTTCAACAACCAACTGTCCGAATTGACCTGTTGCTCATGTAACTGCTATCTTCATAATGTATTTTTTAACTGTTTTTTGAATTAAAATTTACATTACAAAAGTAGGGTGCCAGGCAAAACGGGGAAAGGTAAAAAAGTGCCTTTGAATGGTAAATGAATTATTCGTTTTGTTGCCGGTACTCGGTGGGCAGCATTTTCATTCGAGTCTTAAAATATTTCGTAAAATTTGTTGGGTCTTCAAAACCGATTTCATAAGCAATCTCTTTAATTGATAACGTAGAATAAACTAAAAGGCGCTTTATCTCTAGTAAAATCCTGTCATCAATGTATTTTTTTGCTGTTATATTCTGGTATTGTCTTATACTGCCGTTGAGTTGTTTCTCCGATACATTTAATTGCTCACATAAGTCAACCACCCTAACTTTATAGTTTACATTCTCTTCGAGCAATTGTCGAAATTTTAAAAACAATTCTAACGAATCATTATATACAATATCGGTTCTTTGCCTCTTGTTTCGTTCAATCTGAATTAAAAAGTTCTTCAACAAATTACGTTGATATTCAGTCGTATTGAATTCAAGTTTTTTTTGTTGTTCAGAAACCATCTCATCAATTAATGTATAAACCGCCTGATTAGCAATACTGCTAATCGGATTAATGGTGTGCAGAAAGATGGTGAAGTCAAATAAATAGCTATAATCAAGGTTTTCTTTTATCAAAAAATCAGGAGTAAATAAAATGGCATATCCTGCAAGGTTTGGGTTTAAAGTAAAACGTTGTACTTGCCCCATAGCTACCGGAATAACAGTATTTTCTGAATAGGCTATAAGTTGGAAATCAACTTCATGAATGCCTCTGCCTTTGGTTATAATAAGTATTTGATAGAAGTTTAAGCGATGTGCTTTTAAGGCTTTATCTTTATGTGTCATTATTTTGCTCAAATCAACTATTTCTACACCTAAAGCTGTTTGCTTGTTATTAAAATCGTATGTTGATATTTCGGATTTTTGCATCTAAGTTTTTTACTAAAGTCAAATAACTATAAAAGTAATCTATATTTTTTTATGAATCTCTAATTGTCGATTCGACCTGAAATGAGTGATGGCAAAAAAACAACTCTTCCCGCAAAAATTGGTTGAAGCGTTAGCCTGTGCTTTTTTGCGGGATATGTTGTTTTGTGGGCGAGGTTTCTTTGTCTTTGTGCGGGGGGAGAAAAAACAAAAAAGGCAATACCGAAAAGCTTGATAACGCTTTACGGCATTGCCCCCGGCAATTTTTTCAATTTATATCCTAATAGTCCGTTAAACTTTCACAAGAGTCATTGAATCATCTGTTTGCGCCTAAAAAGCATTTTGTACTAATATGCAGACCTTCCGTGTTGCACGATTCGTTTTAAATCTCACATCTAAAAATATAACGATCTATTCGGATTCCTTAATCCCCTTTTAAAAACCTAAGCACCTCCTTGTTATCGCTATCCAGAAGAATGAGGTTCACCCCTTCCAGGCGGTAACCGGCAACCTGGTTAATGGCTTTCAGGTATTGGTCCGGAACTTGCATATCGGAACACATTTTCCGGGTTGAAGCCAGGTTACCGAATTGAATCGTTTCACCTGTTACTTCTTTAATAGATCCGGTGTAGTTGTTACAGCCATCGGACCCATAAACTTTCATTTTCGTAAGGTTTATTTCCAGGCGTGGAAACGAGTTCTTGCGAGTTACAGGTTCGCCAAATATTTGAGTGGCATTCCAAATGTCATGAAGTCTTTTATTAGCTTCGTTGGATTTCAGGAAAGACAGAACCTTTTCCCCGTGCTGGTTAAAAAAATTGAGTCGCCCCTCCTCCACAATATAAGTAGCCACGCTATTAACAGCCTCGTAATATTCAGGCTCAACATTATCATTCAGGCAGGCTTTTTTAGTACTCATGATGGGACCAAACCGGATGCTATCCTGCGTTAGTTGCTGAATAGTACCGGAATAATTGTTACATCCGCTGTAACCATTGACCCGCATCTCAGACAGTCGTATTTCCAAATCAGGCAAGTTGGCTTTTTTATTAATGGGATGATTATTCAAACCGGCCAGCCTCCAATTACCTTTTATCTGAGTTCGTTTATCCGGTTGTTTTACCAGTTCTTTTATCAAAGTATATTTAACAGAAGAGGCATCGGCAGGCACCTTCTCCTTCCTCTCTTCTTTTACTTTAATTTTCTTCAGATAACCCTCTTCAAACTCGAAATTCTCAATTTGAGAATAGAAGTTTTCCCATTCTGCATTTTCTAAATTTTCTCCTCTGTGTACATTCATGCATTGCATTTTTCCGGCACCTGCCGGGCATTCTGTTTTAATGCCGCTCACCCACATTATGGCGCTTTTCTGACTGCCACATGATTGAAAAATCATAAGTCCTAAAAGCCCGGATAAAAAATTGAATCTACTCATCTATTTGAATTTAATAATCTTTACTATACCACAATTTACTCTAACCTTCTTTATTCACAAATTATTTATTCCGATGCTCAACTACCTGCGAACTACAATCGTCCTCAATAAAATTGATTTGAAAATAATTTATTATTTCCTGCATTCATTTTATTTGCGGTTAATTGTATTTCCTGATATTTGAACATCTCATTACAACAATTCATGAATAAAGCAGGCTAAAGCCTTCTTCCATCAAAAACAAAATCAGGTTTAAAGTTAAACTTAGCGGATAGACGCCAGTTCCGGAAAATGGTTGCCTGGAAAAAGTTATGGAAATGCAGATTGTTTCAAAAACAAAGGCATATACAATCAAAGAGAGGGTATCTCAAAAGTCCAAATTAGCTGTCATTCTGAGCTTGTCGAAGAATCTGTTCTTCTGATAAACAGATGTTTCGCCTCCGCTCAACATGACATATTTTAGATGATTTATACTTTTGAGACAATTTCTTCCCTTATAGCCAACACCTTATTCACATGACTCTATTCACTGACAGAGCATAAAGCCATGACCTCTATTTCTCCACCACCGAATTCTCCACAAACCGAATCAGTGTGGCCAGTAAACCATTTCGGTTTCTCGATTTTTCTTCGAATGAATTTAAAGTATATCTATCCAGCCCCCTCCCGTTAACAAACACCATATCAGGCTTTTTCAGGACACCCGGATCAATCAGAGGATTATTATCCACAAGAATCAAATTGGCAATCTTCCCTTTTTCAATTGACCCCATATTATTTATAATCTTATGAGTTTTGGCGGCATTTATGGTGGCTGCCTTAAGCACTTCAAAGTTCGAAAGACCGGCCTGCCTGTAGAAAGAAAGCTCCTGGTGGATGGAATATCCCGGAACGGTAATGCCAATACCTGCATCCGTGCCACAAACAATATTAACACCGGCATCATGCAGTTTTCTGATGGCCAGAAGATGAAATTCGTGTTGATTCTTTATGCGGCTGACAACGGCAGTGTCTTCCATTTTAGCATTATGCCACCGGTCAAACTGGGTATGGCTGTCTAGCATTTTTATGGCAGGATTCATATATTGCACCATGCTGTCAGACAGGATCTCATCATCCTCAAGCATATTGTAAATGTTATAAAACGCCATAAGTGTAGGACACATTGAGGTGTGAGGTGAATCGGCAAATTCATTAGCCAGTTGGTTAAGCTTTAAGGTGTCGAGTTTGTAATCAAGGGCCCGCTGTACAATATCCTCAGCATGTTCAATGCTTGCAATCTGCGAGTTGAAATGATATGTATAGGGCACCTTATTAGAAGGATGCGCTACAATATCCATCCCCGAGATGGCAGCCTGATCAATGACAGCATCAAAAATATCCTTTGGTAAACCATAGTAAGTTTTAATAAAATCGTAGCCCCTCTTTTTGTAGGATCGCACCCTCTCACGACCTTCCTCAGGCGCAAAGATCTGAAGGTTATCAGACCCAATAAACTCAGGACCGGTGAGTTTGGGCCCGGTGGTAAAAAAGGAAGGTGAATAAATCTTATTATTGCTGACCGCCTCCTTAATTCTCAGGTGCATGGGCATTCCCCAAACGTTTCTGATAGCAGTCACCCCGTTTGCCAGATAGAGACCAAGCTCGTAACGGTCCCAAAGGTGAACGTGCATATCAATAAGTCCGGGAAGCAGATACTTATTCTTTCCTTCCACTACTTTTACATTCTGAACATCGATAGCCTCCCCAATCGCCTCTATCTTACCCTCCCTGATGTACACCATCTGATCCATCAGAATGGTGTCGCTGGTCATAGGGATCACATTTACATGGGTGACCAGACAAGTGCCGGCATTGGCCAGATCTTTATTTCGATTTTTCAAATAACGTGTCTGGTATTGGTCAATAGCCAAAACACTAACCACCACCAAAAAAATCACCCCGATTATGACAAGGGCAATTTTGACAATCCACTTAAATATTTTCATCCACTAAGAGTTTGTTCTTAAATATCGCTGAAAAAGAAGGTTAAACCATGGTCGTGGAGGAGTCTGCGATATCAGAAAAGGCACCCCCCTATTCCCATGCATTCAAATCGACATTGATCATCCAGTTTATGCCAAACTGATCCGTCAACATTCCGAAATAAGCTCCCCAAAAGGTCTTATCCATCGGCATAATCACTTTTCCGCCTTCTGATAATCCTTTAAAAATGCGATCGGCCTCTTTAGCGGAATCGGTACTGATATTTATTGAAAAATTATTGCCGGAAGTAACCGGAGGGCCAAATCCTTCGATGGTATCACTCCCCATCAGCTGTGTTTCCTGACTAACGGGCAGACTCATGTGCATGATCTGTCCCTTTTTATCTTCAGGAACCGGTTGCATTCCTTCCTGCGGAGGCATTTCACCAAAGGTTCCAACATAGGGAAACTCGCCGCCTAATACGGACTTGTAAAATTCAAAAGCCTCCCGGCAATTACCATTAAAGGTTAGATAGATGTTTACCGTTGTCATGATTCCAATTTTAGGAGTTAAACACAATGACAGAAATGATTTTACACGAAGAAATATTAATTGTTACCACATGAAAACCAAAATATAAAACACCTATACCTGTTACAATACTCCGTTAAACTTTTATAAAAGTCTAAAGTTCAATCTCTTGGGGATGAATAGTTTTTCGTCTTAAAGCCCGGATTATCAGTGTTATATGATCTATCTTAAATCTTATATCTAAAAGTCTAACGATCTATTGTGTTAATTAGTTCATGCGAAAGACTTTAAAACGTCACCATTTTATCCGCCCACTCCACCAGATCCACACAGTCGTTCATGGTTGAGATGGGACAAGCTTCGGAACTGTCGAGTTGTCTTGATTTCAAACAGGTGCCACAAGCAAAAATTTCACCACCGACCTCCACAAAGGCCTTGAGTTGTTCATCTACATTGTATTTCTCGTGGATCAGCCCTTCGCATTCTACGGCCTCTCCCATTAAAAACAGTTTTACCTCGTGCCCTCTCTTTTTGGCAGCGACAGCAAACCGAAAAGCGTTCCATGCCTTTTCAAATTCTTTTGTTTCTAAAATGATTCCTAATTTCATGAAATAGCAGTTTTAAATTACCAATAATCAACATGCCAGTCTCAGAAAAGTTATCTGACTATTTAAGTTTTTCGTCTTCACAAACGCAAAATTCTGATTCCGAAAAACAGCAATCGGCAAAAAAATTCAAAAAAATGCCACTTACTTTCTGAATGACGGAAGTTAATTTCTGAATGGCGGGGTTTGCTTTCTGAATGAACAATATTAAGTTAAACAGAGTTGATAAAAAACGTCCTGTAAACCGCATTCTACCGTTTAGCAATTTTCAGTATTACAACCTATTAAATTCATATTTATTACCTTCGATCTGGTTTTTACACAATCTTATAATTAAAAACGCAGAATTGGTTAAAAACCAAAAAACAGGTAACCCGCCAGCTGGTCATCTCCCGGGAACGTTTTTGGCGAGACATTCAGGAAGAGGAGGCTGACGGGCCCTGCAATGATAATTTAAATATTTTATTATGGCAATAGAAAATTTATTGTCTGTAACTCTTACCCAGGAGGAATTAACCCAGCTGGATGAGAACATCAAAGCCATTAACAATGTGTTAAGCGGCAAATGTATCAGTTTAACCCCGGATGAGCGCCAATCATACGCCAGACTTGGCGACGGAAACACCAACTGGTCGAGAAAGGTGATTAAGTACATGGGCGATCAGCCCGAGTTTACCCCTTCGTTTGTTGATCCCGGGGAAACCATGGCAGATTTTGAAACCCGCGAAGCATTAATTCCACGCTTTCGCAAACTGGAGGCCATCATGGACATGATTGACGACACCATGCTGGTACTCGGTTCTGATGTTTATGAAAGCAACCTGGCTTATTACCAAAACATCAAGTTACTGGCCAACCAGAACGTAAACGGAACAAAAGCCATTTATGAGGATTTGGCTTCCCAATTTCCGGGAGGCCGCCCAAGAAAGGTTAGTAATCCGGATGACAATTAAATTATTTAAGCCACCTCACAAGGGTGGCTTTTTTCTTTACACCTTTCCCGAATCAACAATGCCGCTGTCCCAAAAGCAAAATAAATTGCAAACATTTAAGTTGAAACCGGATAAAAAAACCAGAACACAGATGACGCAAATATGGCGGATGAAAGCGAATAAAATCTGCGTCCCATTAATTAAGACTTCTAAGTTTCAGGTCCATTCTTTCTCCCTTTTGAGTGTCTGCATAACCCCTTACCGAAGGGGTTATTACCCCTTACTGAAGGGGTTATTTTCCCCTACCTAAGGGGTTTTTTCCCCTTACTGAAGGGGTTATTATCCCCTGCTGAAGGGGTTTTCATCCCGTTACCAAGGGGTTTTCATCCCGTTACCAAGGGGTTTTCATCCCGTTACCAAGGGGTCTTCATCCCGTTACCAAGGGGTTTTCATCCCCCGGGAAAGGGGATCTATCCCTTTTTATATCCGCACTGCCTCAGGGAGACGTTAGATTATTTGATTTAAGATTTTTAGATATCCAGAACATCACGAAAATCCGCAGCCTACGCAAATCGATTTATTATGAACACCATTAAACCGATTACTGAATACTGACCACTTATTACCGATTATTAACTCAAGCTCCATGCCCTTATCCCATCCCTAACGGGACTCAAACCTATTTTTTCGAAATTTTGTTCTACCGACATCTCAGCCCTAACGGGCCTTAAATCAAATAACCATTACAACCATATCCAGGCCACCAGATTTCACCCTCACAACCAAAGTCCCGGAGGGACGTAATATCGGTAGAAAATTACCTCATTAAAGGAAACAAGTGCCGTAGGTACGGGATAATTTTCAATAGCAATAAACAGTGATCATTAACCACCGCCCCCCTCTCTATCTGCCCTTGCAGGGCGCCATAATTTCTATGCTCACTCTTTCCCGGAACGTTGCCCCGGGCTGATTTCAACCGGGCCTTCAGCCCGTTTCTGAACACTGGCTTCCCTGTGCCCAAGGCTTTCACCCCCCCGGAAGACATTAGATTATCAGATGTAAGATTATTAGATACCCTTAGCTTTTCAAAACTTCCAGGTCTGGACAAACGATGTAACAATCAGCAATATTCCACCCTCTAACCATTTCACCGTTTCACCATCCTGCCCTTCTCCCCTTCCCAACAAAAAACCCGGCATGCAAGTGCACGCCGGGCCATTTTATATTCCACTCCTTCAAAAAAGCTTCAATTAGTTTTATTCACTTTTATCATCATCATCCAGTTCAAAATTAACAGGTACCGTAAAAGTCACCGGAACAGCTTTCCCCCGCAGTCTTCCGGGTTTCCATTTTGGCATTGATTTCACAACCCTGATAGCTTCTGCATCAAGCGAAGGGGAAACTCCACGAGCAATTTTCACATTAGTAACATTTCCTTCTTTATCAATTATAAAAAGTACATAAACCCGCCCTTCAATGCCCTTCTCTTTAGCTTCCTTAGGATATTTAAGATGTTCGGAAAGATACTTTTTCAGGGCTGCATCCCCTCCTGGAAACTCAGCCATATCTTCGACAATAAAAAAGACAAGAGCTTCTTCCACTTCCTCTTGCGCTGAAACAGAGCTAAAATTAATTACTCCACTACTGGTAACATCCGATTCTGAAACATTAAGTACCATTTTGGATTCTCCATCTACAGCATTGTTACTAACTCCATCAGGCAAAGGATTAGGTTGTTTGACAGTTTTTTGCTCGCCTCCTTTGTTAGATATAACCGAATCGACTGCTATAAATGAAGTATACTTTGTAAGAAGGTTGTATTTCAATCCAAGGTTGGTAATTTCCTCTTTTAAGGCCTCCCTTTTCTCTGACGAACCATAACGATAACTATCTAAAGAAGCATAGTCACCTAATAAACGCACCTTTTCGCGGGCCCACAAATATTTCAAAGCCTTATTCTCATGATCATCAGCCTGAATATTAAGATTCTTTGAGATTTCACTTGCCCCGGCTGTTCCGGTGACTTTCAGAGTTCCTGATGGCTTTCCGCGGTATTTTCCCGAGATGATAATGGGTCTTTGGCCAAATAAGTCAGGAATAAATTCCGGTATAACATCATAAGCATTAAACCCTTCAAAGCTGTAATCAATGCCTGTCAGCACAGGTTGAGAAATGTATTTTTCAAATTTCTTTGCCTGTTTCACAGCCTCTTTTTCATCCATCGCCACAAAAGGTTCTCCATATCCCACATGGGCCATTCCTTCAATTAAGTGACGATTTACTCCCGAACCTATTCCAAAAGAAAAGAAGTTGGCCTTCCCAAGATTATTTCGAATATAATCGAAAGTCTGGTCTTCTACAGAAACATAACCATCGGTCAGAATCACAAAGGACCTGGCATAATTTCCCATTTGGTTTAATCCCATGGCACTCTGAAGGGCATTTATGAGTTCAGTTCCACCACCCCCATTCTGGTTGTCAACAAAACTCATAGCATTCTCAATATTCTCTTTTGTGGCAGAGATGGAATTTTCTTTATAAATGTATGAGCCGCCTGCAAAGAAAACGATATTGAAAAGATCCTTATCGCGTAATCCACCGAGAAGGTTTTTCATCAATTTTTTCGAGACGTCCAACGGAAATCCATGCATGGAGCCTGAAACATCAACAATAAAAACATATTCCCGGGCCGGGATATTCTCAGGTTCAACCCGGGCGGGAGGCTGCATCATGGCCACAAAGAATTTTTCACCATCCGGATTATCGTACAGCAACACCCCGGTTTCAATCTGATTACCTGCCAGTCGGTATTGCATTACAAAGTCGCGATTACCGCCGTCGGGTTCTTCCATAGCCACGGTGGCAGAAGATTTTTCCTGATATTCAATTTTGTTTTTGTGGGTTTCGCACCGAATATCCTGAATAGGCAGTCCCGTATTTAAGCTAATACCAATATCAAGGGTGGAAGTTGGCTTCTCCCCCTCTTTCAGGTAAGGATTCTCTGTCCAATTTTCGGTTTGTTCCTCCGCCATTTCTCCTTTGCTCACGTAACGGGGACCAACCACTGTGGGGTAAACAAATTCATAGACTTTGTCGGAAGGCACCAGTAATTCGGTATAGGACATTTTTACCTCAACGGTGGCGCCGGGGACAATGTTGGCCACATTCATTTTAAAAACATTGGGCCGTTTTTCTTCGAGCAAAGAAGCAGTTTTCCCTTCCTTCTTAGCCTCTTCATACTTTTTGCGGGCTTTCTTTTTCTCTTCAATTTTGGCCATAATGATACGGTCACCCACTTTCATTTCCATTTTATAAACTGCTGCCCGGGTGGAAGCGGGAAAAACATAAATGGCCTCGATAACAGACTCACCAGCATTGACGTAAGTCTGATTAACCGTTACATCAGCAATAACACCGGAAATATCGACATCAACATCAGTCGATTTCAGTGGCAGACTGGCTTTTTCGTCAGCACCGGATAAAACAACGAAATAGGGAGAAGCGTTTTTGTCCTGTGCTTTGGCAGAAGTAATGAAGCAACCAGACAAAATAATTAACAAAATAGCTGCTTTTGTAAAAAGATCCTTTGTTCGCATGGTAAAGTGCTTTAGGAGGGTTTAACAATGAAAGAAGAGAGAAAATCAGTTTACTAAACTGACTTTTAGTTCGTGTTCCCTTTATCTAAAGCTACCAAAAAATAAAAATCAAAAAAACATATTAAATGACCATTTGAATTTTTTAAGGTATTATTAAGTTTCATTATACTAGTGAAATATCCGGCACTAAAGCAGCCAATAAGCCAATGCAACTGCTATAAACAAACATAATTCAGATTAAACACTATACTTAATGAAACAGTTTTTAACAAAATTGTATAAAAAGACACTTACAAAACCTCTTTAGTTCTTCAGCCAGGAATGGAAAAGATGGTTAGATACTCACGACTACTATAATCATGTGGGCTCTGTACTACTCTTATATCTCGCCCATTCAGGGCTCTTAATACCACTGGTATTTTCATTCCCGGGGCTTTACCCCGGGCTTTCTGATTTCGGGCCGTTGGCCCTTTTTCCCCTATGCTCCAGGCTCCATGCCCTTATCCCATCCCTAACGGGACTCAAACCTATTTTTTCGAAATTTTGTTCTACCGACATCTCAGCCCTAACGGGCCTTAAATCAAATAACCATTACAACCATATCCAGGCCACCAGATTTCACCCTCACAACCAAAGTCCCGGAGGGACGTAATATCGGTAGAAAATTACCTCATTAAAGGAAACAAGTGCCGTAGGTACGGGATAATTTTCAATAGCAATAAACAGTGATCATTAACCACCGCCCCCCTCTCTATCTGCCCTTGCAGGGCGCCATAATTTCTATGCTCACTCTTTCCCGGAACGTTGCCCCGGGCTGATTTCAACCGGGCCTTCAGCCCGTTTCTGAACACTGGCTTCCCTGTGCCCAAGGCTTTCACCCCCCCGGAAGACATTAGATTATCAGATGTAAGATTATTAGATACCCTTAGCTTTTCAAAACTTCCAGGTCTGGACAAACGATGTAACAATCAGCAATATTCCACCCTCTAACCATTTCACCGTTTCACCATCCCACCTTTCTACCCTCTCTCCATTCCCCCCGGAAGACATTAGATTGTTAGATCTAAGATTTTTAGATATCCACGTGGCCTATAAAATCCCTATCCCCCCAACAATCGACTTATTATGAAAAGCATTAAACTGATTACTGACCACTGATCACCCTCGCTACCTGCCTTTACAGGGCGCCTTAATTTCCATGCTCACTCTTTCCCGCGATGTTGCCCCGGGCTGATTTCAACCGGGCCTTCAGCCCGTTTCTGAACACTGGCTGAACCATGCCCTCTTACCGTTTCACCATTCCACCTTTCTACCCTCTCTCCATTCACACAAAAAAAGGCCGTCCCGAAATGGAACGACCTAAAAAGCTATGTAATCCGAAAATTAAGTGGTATCTAGTTGTTTCCGAGATAGCTGGCAATACCTTCCTGAGTAGGATTCAATGCCTGTTCTCCTTTTTGCCAGTTGGCAGGACAAACCTCTCCGTTGGCTTCAAAGAACTGGAGTGCATCTACCATTCTCAATACCTCATCAACGCTACGCCCAAGAGGCATATCATTTACCACCTGGTGACGAACAACGCCTTCTTTATCGATAAGGAACAAACCACGGTAAGCTTGTGGGTTTCCATTAAATACAGCCTTACCTTCCTCATCGTAATCCCATTCACCGGCCAAAACATCGTAGTTTTCAGAGATTGTCATGGCGCTGTCGGCAACTAAGGGGAACTTAACACCTTTGATACCGCCTTCGTTTTTGGGAGTCTGAAGCCATTTCCAATGACTGAACTGCTGGTCGGTAGAAACACCGACCACTGCTACGTCGCGACTTTCGAACTCAGCCAGCTTCTCCTGCATGGCTACAATCTCAGTGGGGCAAACAAAAGTAAAATCTGCGGGGTAAAAGAAAAACACAACATATTTTTCACCCTCGTATTGTTTAAGTGAAAAGTTTTCTACAATTTCTCCACCATTCACTACAGCAGGTGCTGAGAATTCAGGAGCTTTTTTTCCAACTAATACAGACATAAATATAAGTTTTTAGTTTTCTACAATTAGAGTTTTCAATTATCTCTCTTCACAAAATTACAAAACAAACCTCCCGCACCAATTATTTAGGTATCTTTTTACCTGTTTATTTATCTATATGATATAGATGAAATTTATATTGCTTAGATATCACAAATTTCCCTTCAATGATTCGCAAAAAATTTTGTTTAATAATGGGGGAAATTCTGCAGCTGATAAAATCGATCTTTCCTGCATTGCTCCTATTCGCGCAGCGGTAAATGAAGGGAAATAAAAACCGTATTGAAGGAGACAGAAGCCGCGAAGGGGCGGTATAAAACTTGCCTCGAACGCAGCTCCGCAGCTTATTTTAATTCTTAAAATTATTCTTTCTACTACCACTCTACCGCCGTTCTGCTGATTTCAAAAACCAACGAGAAACACAGCACAAAGGAATATTTTTCTACCTTCAATCCTTGCAACTAACCACAATTGACTATCACTAAAAACTATAATCCCCTACCCTCTCTTGCCCAGCTCAATTACCTCAAGGTCTTTTACTTCGCCATTATCAATGGCAAAGCGAACGGCGGTTCTCATCTGGTGAAATCCCGAACGACCAGCGGCACCGGGATTAATGTGCAGGCAACCAATATTTTTATCGAACATTACTTTCAGTATATGACTGTGACCGGATATGAAAAGCCCCGGGGGATTTTGAAAAAGACCATTTTTAACTGTCGGTGAATACTTTCCCGGATACCCGCCGATATGGGTCATCCACACCCTCAGACCTTCACATTCAAAACGCTGATGCTCTGTAAGCCGGGTTCTTAATTCCCAGTCATCAATGTTGCCAAAAACAGCACGGCAAGGCTTAAATGTTTCCAGGTCAGTCAAAACATTTCCGTTACCAATATCCCCGGCATGCCATATTTCATCCACCTCCGAAAAAAGATCAAAAAACCTGGGATCCAAAAACCCATGTGTATCAGACAGTAACCCTATTTTCCTCATTACTTTTAAAACAATTTAAGACCTACAACTCTTGGTTTTAGAAATTAAATATATAGATTTGCATCAGCAAAAGACACAATTATGAATAATATCACTTTCGCATCTGCAACCAACACCATCCGTCGTCGTAAAATGATGATGTGTATGTGTACAGGCATGCATTATGCGGAAGAGATTACGGTGTTTTAATTGACCATAACAATCAGTTTATTACCCAACAAGAGGCTCTTCCAAACAGGGAGGGCCTTTTTTTTATTAAAACTTTAATTATTTATTTATGCCAAAAGTAACATTTTCCCTTTCGGGACAGAATGAGAGTCCGACTAAATTCGTAGCCAAAGCGCGCAATTTCGAGATTGTAATTGATGAACCGGCGAATCTGGGCGGAACAGATCATGGTCCCAATCCGGTTGAATACATCCTGGCCGGTTATGCCGGTTGCTTAAATGTAATGGGCCACCTGGTTGCAAAAGAGCAGGGTATTGAGCTTCAAAAACTGGAGATTGAGCTGGAAGGCGATCTGGATCCCGACAAATTATTTGGAAAACCTACCGATCAGCGTGCCGGTTACCAGGAAATTCGATTAAAATTAAAACCCCAGACTACTGCAACACAAGAGCAACTTGACAAGTGGGTGGAAGAGGTAGAAGCCCGTTGTCCTGTTAATGATAACCTTGCCAATATCACGCCTATAAAGGTGGCAGTTGAGAAAACGCTTGGGGTGTCTTCTAACTAAGAAAGATACAGAATGCCAAATACTCGGGGTTGGATGCTGGGGGTAGAGGTTAGAGGTTAGATGCTAGAGTTTAGATGTTAGAGGTTGGAGGGTAGAGGTTAGAGGTTAGATGCTGGAGGTTAGAGGTTAGAGGTTGGAGGTTAGATGCTGGAGGTTCTCACCTACGATATTATTAATTCAATCTTTATTTCAAGTATCTGGATTCCAGTATCTAACCTCTGGATTTCAGTTTCCAGCATCTAACTTCTAACTTCCAGCTTCCAGCATCTAACTTCTAACCTCACCTTGAAAACCGCCTTCTTCGGCCATAAACAATCAAGGCCGCTTTAACTTAAACCGCAATCTCAACACTCCCTCTTCATTAGAAGTAGAACCGAGAACAAACTCCCCCACTTCAGAGGTGTTTGATACGTGTTCCCCGATGCAGGGACAGGCGTCATAATCACCAATTGTCACAATACGAATATTATCTTCCGCATCATCCGGTAATTTTCCCAGATTATAACGTTTTTCGGCTTCCTCTTTACTCAACCAGTGTTCTTCTACCGGCAAATGGCGTTGAAGTTGCTCATTTACAGAATCTGAAATGGCTTTTTCCTCCTCCGGGGATAACGCCCGGTTAAATTCATAATCACATTTCGACTTCTTTCGCTCCAGATGATTAGAAAAGGACCGCTCAATCCCAAACATCTGAACCATGGTCTGATTCAAAACATGCTCGGCGGTATGCATATGCGGGTCATATCTTTTCATGAAATCACCCCCGATCCGGTTAGCTCGTCGACTTCATACCAGGCAGCAAATTGTCCGGCAGTGATGCCACGTTGCGGTTCATCAAAGACAATGAACAAGCCATTTTTGCGTTGATAAAGCACTCCATCCTGAAGCGGCTGACGGTAACGGATCCTCACTTTCAGTCGGCGTGATTCACCAGTTTCCATAGCCAAATCGGGCCTTAGCCAGTGAACCTCTTCGTTGTTTATTTTTAAAACTTTGCGAAATAATCCGGGATGCTTTTTCCCCATCCCCACAAAAACCTGATTGTATTCAACATCTGTTCCAATCACGAACAAAGGTTCGGGGAAACCACCTAAATCAAGACCTTTACGCTGACCAATGGTATAGAAGTGTGCGCCATTATGCTCGCCTATCTTTTTTCCATATTCGGGATGAAAGGGATATGCTTTTGCAAGGATTTCCAGATCCTCATCACACGGCTCATTTTCTGCAAATTCCCATTTCCGCTCAAACAATTCGGAATCAGATGGCACTAGAAAGACCCGGCCTTTTTTGGCTTCCAGCTTCTGCTGCAGAAACACGGGCAAATCAACCTTACCAACGAAACAAATACCCTGAGAATCTTTCTTATGAGCAGTAATTAGCTTCAACTCTCCCGCTACTTTTCGCACCTCAGGCTTCACCATATCGCCAATGGGGAAAAGTGCTTTAGCCAATTGTTTTTGCGAAAGCTGGCAAAGAAAGTAGCTTTGGTCTTTGTTTCCGTCAATCCCCGCCAATAAACGGTGCATTTCACCATTTTCGGTCTGAATGGTCTCTTTCCGGCAATAATGTCCTGTAGCTACATAATCAGCCCCCAACTCAAATGCCTTTTCCATAAAGACATCAAACTTAATCTCACGGTTGCATAAAACATCGGGATTGGGGGTTCTGCCTTTTTCATATTCCGAGAACATATAGTCGACTACACGGGCACGATACTCAGTGCTCAAGTCCACAAAGTGGAAAGGAATATCCAGCTTACGGGCAACAGCTTCTGCATCGAATTTATCATCCAGCCACGGGCAATCGGCCTCCAGCACACCTGTTGTGTCGTGCCAGTTTTTCATAAACAATCCAATCACTTCATACCCCTGATCTTTCAACACACGGGCAGCCACACTGGAATCCACGCCTCCCGAGAGGCCTACTACTACTCGTTTTTTTTGACCTGCCATTCATTAAAATTTTGAGGTGCAAAGTTAATGGTTTTGTGCGAAAATCAGGGCCATATAAAAACGGGAATACCTGTAATTAAGAGATCATTAGATTGTTAGATAGAAGAATTAAGCCGGGAGCGGTGGAATACGCCATTATAATTAACTTTAAAATATTCAATCACACCAACAAACACTTAATTGCAAGGTTATTTCACATTATACCCGGATTCCTTCGCACTTGGAAAAATAAAAATCTCTAATCAGAAGAACAATAATTGACAGGTAAGCCATCATTCAACACTTTGAGAAAAGCCTGCCGGATAAGCAAAAACTTTAATGAAAAGCAACTCGATAACAACACTTTATCCGTAAATCAGCAAAAAAATAAATCGAATTAAATTTTTATTCTGAGTTTTCATGTAAAATCACAGCATCGCCAATCTTCCTGCCTGTTGCCCGTGCAATCTCTTCACATTTAACCATAAACAGGAAAAAAAGATTGGTTTTATTCACCTGTTGGAATAACCCCTCAAAATTCCCCTGCCCTTTTGAAACAACAACATCGGCCTTTTCAAAAACTGAGCGGAATTGGTCTGAGCAATATTCAGGCAAAGTGGAGGGTGCGTCAAATCCATTATCAATAATCTTAGCTACCTGATCCATCCCCACCTGCAAAGCATCCGTTCTGGTAACATCATTTATCACAGGCTGGCCCCGAACAGCAAAATATACATTGGGGTGATTCAACTGTTCTATGAAAAGTTTATCGGTAACAATTTCCCCTGCATTATCACCCAAATAAAGGACCAGGTCTGCTTGGTGAATCGCCTTAAACAATTGCTTCGAATGATCAACAGCCAACGGTTTCTCCAGAGCATCTGCAAATGTTTGTTCCACATCGAATTGGTGAGGAGGTCCGAAATCAATAATATTCCCGGCCAAGGCATATTTGGCTGCGGTCTTCAGAGGATTCGAAGAATTCTCAACCTCCCTTTTCAATTCAGAAAAACAGTCAAGCAATAATTGATTGAAATACTTTTTTTCCTCAAGGTACAAGTCGCCAAAACCCGTCTCCTCTTTTACCATCCTGTTCAAAAACCGGGCACTCATAGGAGAAGGAAGTGTCTTTCCATCGATTTCGAGATAGCGGTTAAAAAGATCCATAAGATCTCTTTGGCGACCGCAAGGAATCGCATGCTTTGCAAACATGCGCTCTGCTTGTTTTCTAAAGCAGGGAACACAATTAACATCAATCATAAAAAGTCATTAGTGACTGCATTGATTAATTCCGGCAACTAAATCTCCGGACATATAATCGTTAATTAACTCAGCCGGGCTTTTCTCAGGCACTCCAATGATGGGTTCAACATTAAACTGCTTAAAGATATCCACCGCTTTCTGACCAATACCTCCAACAAGCACTACATTTATTCCTTCACCACCCAGCCATTTTGGTATAACACCCGGAGCATGAGGGGGAGGCACAAGTTCTTGCTCTCCAACAATTTTTCCATCCTCAATATCTGCCACATAAAAGACCTGGCAATGGCCAAAATGGGAACTTAAAAGTCCCTGTACAACTGGGATTGCAACTCTTTTCATCATAAAAAAATATTAATTGTTAATTTTTTAAGTGGTACCTGGTGCAGGGATTAAGAAACCGGTTAATGGGTGCCGCAAAGAAAATTTGCTTATAGCATCTAAACAATAAATCATTAGATCTAAGACAAACCATACAATGCTAATAACCGGAACTTTAAAGCAATCATGCATACAATTCCAAAAAGTTGATTTATAGATTTTTTACAATCCCGAACCATCGGGATAACGGCGTATTGTCTAAAAAAAGCCGACCGGAAAACAAAACGCTAAAACCAGGCATCCGGTCGGCATAATCATAAAGAAAATCGTCCACCTCAGGCATTGCCACGGCCACGGCCACGGCTTCGTCCAAGACCGGAGCCACGCCCCTCGCCTGTTTGAGCCTTTCGGCGCCCTTCATGTCGGCGATTCTCATCATCATAATACCCTGAGCGGTCATTTCCGCCACAAAGGCCTTTTCCTCTTCCGGAACGGGTTCCTTGCCCCGTTGGCCCGGTTCTGTCTCCTCCCGGCATAATATTTACTTTTAAAATTCAACATCCGTCTCACAACACAAAGTGAGCATTTGTTCATTTAAAAAGCAAATTTTTTTGCACTTTTTTATCCGGAAACTGAAGATTCAACAAAATCAGGGACTGCAAGCCTTGTTACTTTGTTCTTTTCATTGAGAGCCGTCATGATAAAATCAGCCCTGCATGCCAACTTCCGGCCCGAATCATAAAGAGACTCCATCCATGCCTCTACAACTATTTCCAGTTTTACAGGACCGGCATTTTTTACCCGGGCAACGATTTCCACTATCGAATTTTCCTTAACCGGACAAAGAAATTCTACATTTTCAACCTTTGCTGTAAACATTTTTTGACGTGTGGCACGGGTGCTGCAAATAAAAGCCGCTTCGTCCATCCACTTCATCATCTCTCCCCCAAAAAGCGTTTCATTGGCGTTGAGGGTACCCGGAAAAACCATCTTGCACTGTCTGGTTTCAGCTCCCCGGAAAATCTTATTCTGATGATCCATAGTCATTTATCACTTTGATGAAAAATTTTCGGGCGCAAAGTTACACAATAAAACTAAAATCCCGACAAAGGATTCAACCCCATTTTATCGTACCATATTGAAAATGCTTATCTTTGCATGTCACGGTAAAACTTAAAAGAAACAATGCCCAATCAAAGAAGAAACCGGAAAATTGAATCGCCACCATCGGTTGAAGGATTTAAACCCTATGGTGTACGGATGAAAAATCTCCAAAAAGTGATTTTACTTTTTGAAGAATATGAGGCCATAAGACTCATTGACTATGAAGACTTAAACCAGGAAGAAGCAGCTGCAAAGATGGATATTTCACGGCCTACCTTCACCCGGGTTTACAAAAAAGCAAGGAAAGCAATTGCGCAGGCATTGGTCGAAGGCAAAGCGATTTTAATTGAAGGTGGTACATATATTTCAGAGAATTACTGGGTGCGATGTGGAAAATGTTCTAAGCTTGGAACTGCACCCGCCCCTATAAAAAACTGTCCGCATTGTCAATCTTCAGAAATAAAAGGAATTCATCAACCTAAATAGGAGCATAATTCAATTTTCTTTTGATGATCAAAAAGAGGTTTCCCACAAAAATTCCTCCTTTCCCCGGAGACAAAGTGACTGCTAAAAATCTCAAAGCCATCCTTTAAGCCCGGTCTCTCTTTTATCAAGTTTACGGATTAAAAAAAGATGATTGTCCCGGGTCCACTGACCTGAACAATCATCTTAAATAAATCAGGGTAAATCCGCAATTGACGGAAAAATTAATGCCATCAATTTTTGTAAGCCTCGACAAATCTAAAGAATCAGCCTCACTATTTCAACTGATGACTATAACTATTGGCTATATTACTTCTTCTTCTCCCATAAAGCTTCCATATCCTCAAGTGTTCTTCCCTTCGTTTCAGGAACAAATCGCCATACAAATATTAGAGACAAAACACTCATAAAGCCATAAAAACCATAAGTCACAGCTCCACTAAATTCCATCATAGCCGGATAAGTGGATGATATAAGATAATTGGAAGTCCACTGTGCCGCAACGGCAATGGCTACTGCCTTACCTCTTATTTTATTGGGGAAAATTTCAGCAATAAGCACCCAGGTTATTGGTCCCCAAGACATCATAAATGAAGCGGTGTAAACAATGATAAAAACCAATGTACTGATACCGATAATTTCAAAATAGGCCAGTCCTGAAATGGCGAACATACCAATGGCCATACCGGCAGAACCAACAATAAGAAGTGGTTTTCTCCCCCACTTATCAACCGTATAAATGGCAACAACGGTAAAGACTACATTTACAAGTCCCATTATCACTGTCTGCATCATAGAAGCATCTTTGGCAGCTCCCATACTTTCAAAAATACGCGGGGCATAGTAAAGGGCCACATTGATGCCCACAAACTGTTGAAATACAGAAAGCAATATTCCTATAATAATTACTGTTTTGCCAAATGACAGAAGTTTACCGGAATGATGTTCCACGGTGGCCTTTATCTCTGCAAGTACCTGTTTGGCACGGTCGTGTCCGCTAATTTTGGTCAGAACTGAGAAAGCTTTGTCGTCCTGATGGTTGAGCGCCAAATACCGGGGTGTTTCAGGAACAAAAAACAAAAGGATACCAAACAGCCCGGCAGGCACAGTTTCAGAGAGAAACATGCGCCGCCAGCCAATGGTATTGATCCATTCAATAGTTTGGCCATTGGCAATTCCGTAGTTCACAAAATAGACCACCAACATACCAAAAATAATGGCAAACTGGTTTAGAGAAACCAGCTGTCCCCGTATGTTAGCGGGGGCAATTTCACCGATGTACATAGGACTAATAGCAGACGCCAGGCCTACTCCAATTCCACCAATGACCCTGTAAAAATTAAACATTAGCAGAAGACTGATGGTAGCTTCACCTTCCGGAAAAAACAAAAATTCAGGATAACCTGATCCAAGGGCAGAAATGAAAAACAAAACTGCAGCCAATTGAAGTGACTTTTTTCGCCCCATACTGGAAGCAAGGATACCGGAAATGGCCCCTCCGATGATACAACCAATCAAAGCACTGGATGTGGTAACTCCATGAATCCAAGTACTTAATCCCTGGCTATCGATCAAAAAAGCCTGAATAGACTTCTCAGCTCCGGAAATAACGGCGGTGTCATAACCAAAAAGGAGTCCACCAAGCGTTGCCACAAGTGTTATTGCAACAACATAAAACTTTCTTTGTCCGTCCATTAGAATAATATTTTTAATACCTGCTTATCATCTTTTGGAATGATAATAATACGACAATATTTTGCAAAAACTGAGTTGTTTTAACATTTTTCATTTGGTGCAAAAGGAAGCGACAAATGTCAATTAACACATTGTCGCTCCCGGGATGAAAGGACCTTTAGATATAAAGATTAATCAATTGTTCGTAAAGTTCCTGCTTTCCGCTTGTCATTTCAGGCTCACCATTCTCAAGGGCAATTTTTCGCAGATCTTCAAGAGTCAGTTTACCATTTTCGAATTCGGCACCTTTTCCGCCATCGAAAGAAGCATAACGCTCGCCACGCATTTTCTTGTAATCAGATTCTTTCAAAATGCGATCAGCTGATTTTAGAGCACGTGCGAAAACATCCATGGCAGCGATGTGAGCAATGAAAAGATCATCGCGATCGGTAGAGTTACGTCGTAACTTGGCATCGAAGTTCACACCTCCGGTTGTA
This sequence comes from Marinilabilia rubra, assembly GCF_003121985.1. Taxonomy (GTDB): domain Bacteria; phylum Bacteroidota; class Bacteroidia; order Bacteroidales; family Marinilabiliaceae; genus Marinilabilia; species Marinilabilia rubra. Next base: position 148,770 of record NZ_QEWP01000011.1, on the reverse strand, counting down.
AAGCCACCAGTTTCGAGAATAACCAACATTGCTTCGATGGTCTCATAAATATTGATTGGGAACTGATCAGTATCCCAGCCATTCTGATAGTCGCCACGGTTAGCATCGATACTTCCAAGAAGACCGGCATTAGCAGCCATCTGCAATTCATGCTGGAAGGTATGCTGCGCCAAAGTAGCGTGGTTTACCTCTATATTAAGTTTAAAGTCTTTATCAAGACCATACTGACGAAGGAATCCAATCACAGTTTCAGCATCAAAATCATATTGATGTTTGGTTGGCTCCATTGGCTTAGGTTCGATCAGGAAGCTGCCATTAAAGCCATTTTTACGTCCGTAATCACGAGCCATGGTCAGCAATTGAGCAAGATGCTCTTTCTCACGCTTAGTATCGCTGTTCAACAGAGACATATAGCCTTCTCTGCCACCCCAGAACACATAATTCTCACCACCAAGAGCAATGGTAGCATCAATGGCATTTTTGATCTGAGTACCTGCGTGAGCCACAACGCTAAAATCAGGGTTGGTGCCGGCACCATTCATGTAACGAGGGTTACTGAAAACATTGGCAGTACCCCAAAGAAGCTTAATACCTGATGCTTTCTGTTTTTCTTTGGCATATTCTACCATTTTTTGCAGACGCTCTTCAATTTCACCTACTGTTCCATCCTCAGAAACATCAATATCATGGAAGCACCAGAAAGGCATTCCCAGCTTAGTCATAAACTCAAAAGCAGCATCCATGCGGTTCTTGTTGCGCTCCTCAGCCGTCGAGGCATTGTCCCATGGAAATTTGATAGTTCCACCACCAAATGGATCTCCACCATCACCGGTCATTGCGTGCCAGTATGACAAAGCAAAACGAAAATGCTCTTTCATGGTTTTACCGGCAACCATCTCGTCTTCATTGTACCATTTAAAAGCAAGAGGATTCTTAGAATCTTTACCTTCAAATTTAATTTTTCCGATTTCCGGGAAATACTCCTGTTTTCCAATCAATACATCCATTGTTTCCTTATTTTAAAAGTTTGTCTAATTGTTTTTTCCAATCTTCGTAATGATCATTTACAGCCTGCTCTTCACTGTCAGGTGTAATAGTTTCCAGTTTGGTAAGGCTATGAAAGGCCTCTTTGGGTGTATCCCAGATTCCGGCACCCAATGCGGCACCACGCGCGGCACCTAATGAACCGTCAGTATCGTACAATTCAATAGTAGCTCCGGTTAGATTAGCTAGAGTCTGACGGAACAGAGGGCTCAAAAACATATTGGCTTTTCCGGCCCGGATGACTTTGGTGCTAACCCCCATATCACCCATAATATCCATTCCGTAACGGAAGCTGAAAGCAATCCCTTCCTGGCCGGCTCTAAGCAGGTGAGGTTGCTTATGAATATTAAAGTTCAAACCAGCTAGTGAAGCTCCGGGATTATTGTCCTCCAGAACCCTCTCAGCACCATTTCCAAAAGGGAAGAAACGAAGTCCCTCAGCACCGGCAGGGGCATTCAATGCTACTTCATTTATTTGGGTATAACTCAATTCTTTAGCTGTATTTTGTCGAAGCCAGGCATTCAGGATACCTGTTCCGTTGATGCATAAGAGAATTCCCAGGCGCCTTTTTTCTGCAGAATGATTCACATGAGCAAATGTATTCACCCTTGATTTGGGATCAGGTGCCAATTGGTCACTAACACCATATACTACCCCGGAAGTTCCGGCTGTAGCAGCAACCTCTCCGGGTTCCAAAACATTAAGTGAAAATGCATTATTGGGTTGATCACCTGCCCTGTAAGAAACCGGGATATTTGCTTTCAGTCCCAATTCATCAGCAACATCAGGAAGTAGTCCGCCCTGCTTAGAGAAAGTATCGACCTGGTCGGGAAGCAAGTCTGCAGAAAAGCCAAAATAATCCATTAATTCCTGAGAAACACCATCCCTCTGAAAATCTACAAAAATACCCTCCGAGAGACCCGACAATGTAGTATTCTTCTCTCCGGTCAGTCTGTAGGCAATATAATCGCCGGGAAGCATTATTTTGTCGATTCGCTCATAAACATTTGGTTCATTTTCTTTTACCCACTTAAGCTTGGCAGCAGTAAAGTTACCAGGTGAATTCAAAAGATGGTTGAGCGACCATTCTTCACCCAGTCCATGAAAAGCTTCGCGCCCATAACCTACAGCACGGCTGTCGCACCAAATAATCGACGGACGTACAACTTCACCATTCTTATCCAGGGCTACCAAACCATGCATCTGATAAGTAATGCCAATGGCCATAATTTGAGAAGCTTCCACATTGGCTTCACCCAAGACCTCTTTTAGAGCACTTTTTATATTCGTCCACCAATCTTCGGGGGACTGTTCTGCCCATTCGGTTTGCGGCACAGAAATGGCCATTTCTGTTTTAGGAAAGAAAGCTGTTGCAACGCCGGCTCCTTTCTCTATATCCAGTAAACTTACTTTTACTGAAGAACTTCCTATATCAAAACCAAGTGTGTAACTCATATTACTCTGTTCTGTTCTGGTTTATATGAAAAATTTTAATTTTCTGTTTCTCTTAATCTTTAAAATCTTAAAATGATTCTCGCAATTTAAGATGTGTAGGAATGCATAACCTCATAGGGGCATCATGGGCAACAAACTCGGCTGCCTTCATCCCCATTTGTTTAAAATCGGTCGACAAAACCGTTATCCCCTTGTATATAAATTTTTTCATAGGAGTTTCGTTGTAAGATATAAAACCGACATCCTCACCAGGCTCTAACCCTTTCTCTCTGGTTTGTTCAAGAAATATTCCAAGAATACGGTCACTTACACTAATATAACCTACCCCTTTCTCAATCTCAAAATGACTGCTGTCGTCAATAACCTCACAATTAATCTTGTGTTTCCGGCAGAACCGCAAAAAGTAGTCAACCGAATCATATGGGTGGTTGGTAAATTCAGGATAAACAAACGTCAGTTTTTTGTATTTCCTGATTCTGTTCATCGCTTTTTTCAGTTCATCATTTATTGGCTGACCAAAGTCTTGATACAGCACGTTACTGGTTGGAGTATCATATATCTTCCAGTCAATCAACAACAGTTTTTCCTCCGGCAATAATCTGAGGGAATCCTCCATTGAAGGGTGATCAAACGGCATTACCACATATTTGGCATATTTCCCAATACTCTCTTCTATTTGCTTTCGGAAAACTCCGGGATTGTAATGATGAAAATGGACATCTGCAATAACATTATCCGGTAAATTTTTAAAAAAGCTATCGTACAGTACCTCTTTATAGGCTTTGAAAGTATCCAGAAACAGGAAAACCCGTCTGATCTCTTTCGCTATAAAATACCCCTTATTGGGAACAGACTGAATAACCCCCTGTTCCTTCAATAGGGTATAAGCTTTAAAAACTGTATCGCGGGATAATTTATACTCATTGCAAACCTTATTAACAGAAGGTAAATGATCTCCAACATTTAAACGTTTATCGGAAATTGCATTATTGACTGACTCGATCAATTGACGAAACTTCGGAACATCCGAAGAACTATCTACTAGAAATTTAAACTCGTTTTTATCCATCCTGTTCTGGTATGTAAGCAATGCAAATATAGTATTTTTTCTAATTCTGAAATACCCGTACCAAATTATTTAATTGGACCCGGATCTTTTTCAGAAACCATTCCCCCAACCCCAAAAGACTCAAAAACAACAAACTCACACAAAATCACATACTTTTCTTCTGTCGTAAATTTATCAATTCGTAAATTTGTATCAAAGAATAAAACAAACAAGGTATTCTGCACAACCTCATGCCTTCATTCAACATCAAAGGGTTAAAATTCATTAATAAAACCACCCGGGTGAGTGTTTTCCAAATATTCCGATTACTTTTGCCCTCACAAAATTAAGAGGTAAGGAAAATTCTCCAAACCGCTTTTTTTTAATGAAATATCACTTCACGTTCAGAACAACCATAAAAAGGGCGAGGTTGAAAAGCGTGAACTATAACATGGAACACGTTTCTTTTTGGGTTGTTGGCATCAAAACTACATTCTATTAAAGAGACTTTTAAAAAGGGAATCTTTAATGATTCAGAAAATGATTATCGGTTTATTATATCGTAAAATCTATCTTCGGCACGGGATATTGAAAAAGCAATTATAAAGGCGCCAAAGGATCTGAAAATATCACCTTCAAATTGAAGTTAGACTCAGGTTGCGTCATTGTAGTTTCTGATCCAATTAAACAATAAAGGAGAAATAACAAAGGTTTTAGTTTGTTCTTTCTTTATCCGGAAAGCTTCCCTCAAATCAGCATTTTGACCTAAATGTTCTCATTTTCGTCAAAGAAAAATAAAAAACATGCCCTTAATAAGAATTGAATAAATGTTCCCAACTCAAGAACGAAAATGGAATTTCATTCAACAGGGAACATGTAATACTAATTACGATTTATGCAAACATTTAGTGAAACCGGGTTAAAACCCGAAATCCTCAAATCTCTCGAAAAAATGGGATTTGAAACACCTACTCCTATTCAGGCCGAAACAATTCCTTATATTCTGGAATCAACAAATGACCTGGTGGCCCTGGCGCAAACCGGAACAGGTAAAACCGCAGCTTTCGGACTTCCGGTTCTCAATAAAATAGAGCCCGGCCAAAAAAAGATTCAAAGCATTGTACTATGCCCCACCCGCGAACTTTGTCTTCAAATTACCGGTGATATTGAGCGATTCAGCACCAATCTGCCAATCACAGTGGTTCCTGTATATGGCGGAGAACCCATTTACAGACAGATTGGCGCCCTCAAAAAGGGGTGCGAAATGGTGGTTGGAACCCCCGGCAGGGTAAATGACCTGATCAATCGTGAGAAACTGGATTTGTCAAATGTCCGTTTTTTGATTCTGGACGAAGCTGATGAAATGCTGAAAATGGGTTTTAAAGATGAGATGGATGCCATTCTTGCTCAGACACCCGCAATGAAGCAAACATTACTTTTCTCTGCCACCATGCCTCCCGACATTGCGTCAATGACCGGCAGATATATGAATACTCCGCACAAAATAAGCGTAACCAGCCAGAATAAAACAGCTGAAAACATTGAGCACCACTATATGCTGACTTCTCCTTCCACTACCTATCAGGCATTGCGAAGGTATGCTGACATGCACCCCGAAATATACAGTATCATTTTCTGTCGCACCCGCCAGGAAACAAAAGATATTGCTGACCAACTTATTGCCGATGGGTACAATGCGGATTCCCTCCATGGTGATTTATCGCAGGCCCAACGTGATCAGGTAATGGGACGTTTCCGCAAAAAACATCTTCAGATTCTGGTTGCTACTGATGTTGCCGCTCGCGGATTGGATGTAACTGAGCTTACACATGTCATACACTATCATTTGCCAGACGATCCCGAAAACTATGTACACCGTAGTGGTCGAACCGGAAGAGCAGGCAAATCAGGAATTTCAATGGCTATTATCACTCCGGGTGAGCAGCGAAAAATTAAAATCCTCGAACGGCAAATCAAGAAAAGCCTGATCAGGGATATGGTTCCGGAAGGAAAAGATGTTCTTAAGAAAAGACTTACCAACTATCTGGACACCATGGCTTCCTTCGACGAGGAGAAATCTTCTTTTATGGGCGAGTATGAAACTTTAATCGCAGAAAAACTAGGTCACCTTTCGAAAGAAGAGCTGTTAAAAAAATTCATCTCCCATGAATTTGCAAAGGTTAAAGACGAATACCATAATTCCCCGGATTTAAATTCTAATTTCAAGTATAACCAACAGCCCAAAGGGAAAGGTCAAAGAAAAGGAATTGGAAGAAAAGGCAATCGTCTTTCAAGATTTTCCATTAATCTGGGAGCGAAAAACAATCTCAGACCCGATCTATTAATCAACATTATCAATCGTCACACTCCTGAGCATAAAATCAAAATCGGAAGAATTGATATTCAAAACAAACATACCGTTTTTGAAGCTGACGGGAATTACGAAAGAGAACTTGTTAAGGCTTTTAGAAAGGCAAGATACAAAGGAAATTCGTTATCTGTTCAGCCCTTTCAGCAAAGATAATTGATTTCAGAAAAAGGTCATTAAGAACTAACGGGACTGCAGTACAAGCAGTCTCGTTTTTTTTGTTCCCACCAAAAAAATATCCGCTTCAAAAAGGGCAGATTTACCAATACCGTTGATAACAATCCATTATTTCAGATCAATTCAGAGTCCACAAAAAAGAGGGCCATTCACCAAAAGCGAATAGCCCTCCATTAACCAAACCTAACCCTAAACTATGAGAAAACTTAAATAAATATAAACAAAGCTCGTGGTATCGTCAATAGGAAAAATGTTAAATCAAAACATCTTAACATTGCTAATATAATTAGGTAAACAAAAGTAACTACAAAAGGATCAAAGAGCAGGAAAAGAATTCCTGCTCTTTGCAACTTAACCTAATTAACCTAACCTTACCTAAACCTATGAAAAACCCTTTTGTTTTCCGGCAGCAAATATAGAATGAAAAAAAGATTCCCAAGATGAAGTTGAGTTAAACAAAGTTAAACTCATTGCGATTTTTTCATGTAATTCACCTTCAGCTTCACCCACCCACATCTCCTGTAAATCAATTCATAAGAAAAAACAATACCACTACTTTCGGATTGTTTAAAACACAAGAAAAAGACTCACAATTCACAATTAAAATCAACCATTTTCTTTCGCCCCATTTCCTCTTAAAGGGATATTATTCTTTTAGCCTTCTTTATTCATGAATTATTGTAATGAGAGGTTCAAATATCAAGAAATACAATCAACCGCAAATAAAATGAATGCAGGAAATAATAAATTATTTTCAAATCCATTTTTTTGAGGACGGTTGTATTTCGCAGATATTTGGGCATCGGAATAAATTATTTGTGAATAAAGCAGGTTAGATTACTGCTAAAATTTATAGCTAAAGGAAATACTCATAATCTCCCTAAACTGAAGCTTGTCCGATTCGTTTTTATAATATCTCAAATAAGTACTAATACGTGTGCTCAAGAAGATATTAATTTTCATATCCAATATTAACTCCCATTCAGCTTGTATTTGGTTATCGGTTCCCATGTATTCATAGAAAAAATCGAGATTAGAGACAAGATTAAAGTCCTTGGACATTGACCATTTAAGTTTATTGACCAAAGATGCTCCCCCCATGTTGTCTGTTTTCTTGTCCTTATCAACATCGTAACGAGTCTGATCAAACTTTACAGTATCAGCAACGATGGTTAATTTATTGGTAAAAGGCAATAGCATCAGAGTGAAATTCTTCTCTTTGTAGTCCATACCAAGGGCCATTGTCACATATCCGGGAGCTAAAAAGCCGGAAATAGGATTTTCTTTGTCCACATCGTTCTTTTTATACCCATCGAAAAACTGGGTCTTAAAATTAAACAAACCACTATAGAACCACTTTTTACCGGCTTTCAATCCATATTTAGTATTTAATTCTATCAAATCGTCATTAATCCTGCCTTTTTTTTCCTCAGTTTGCAAAATCCCGAGCTTATGAATAGCATAGCTTTCCCATTCCACATCATTCTTCTTATATCGGGCATTTATGCGCAAGTCACTCAATAAGGAAACCGAATTCTCTCCACCTTTAACCCAATTATCAGCATAAGCCTGTGACAACTGAATATTTTCAGTGCCACCGTATGTCCATTTCCTTTTAATCTCTTCTTTTTTATCCAGCTGCTTTTTAGTTTCAGGGCTTTCCCATTTTATAAGTTTACTAATTACATCATCAGCATTTTTTTTCTCTATATACCCATCACCATAAGATATCTTTGGTGGTTCCGGAATACTGTCCCACACTTCATCAGTCTGATAAGGTTTTTCGATTACAAGTTGAGACATTGCTTTCTTTACAGGTGACTGCTCCAAATGGTTATACAGGGTATCAACCCCGGAAGGATGTTGCAAAAAACTCCGGTATTTATTCAAAGGAGTAGAGGCATATTCGGAGGGAAAATCAACCACCGGATCATAGTCCCGGCTTTTGTATTTCAGGGAAAGTGAAAATGGTTTATATTCTGGAGGCTGTGGCCATTTTGTAGACAAGCTGTACGGATTAAAATCCGGTTTTAAAGAAGGATCAAACAAAAGAAAACTTTGAATACGGTGATCCAGCATCCCGGATCGAACCAACTGATTGTAAAAATTTGGCAGTAAAAGCTTTACTCTGTCAAAGGATACAATATTACTGTCGGGAAATAATGAATCTACTTTCAACAAATAATCGGCAAATCTTGCACTCACTTCACTTTTAACAGAATCTTCTATTGATAGAATTTCTTTTTTATGATGATCCGGGATAATGATAGATACTTCAACCGAATCCACAGAAATAACCTGAGCGGCTGAAAAACAATAAACGATCAAAAACAAATGAAGAAGAAAAAATTTTTTTACCATTTTTATAAAATTCAGGCAACAAAATTAAGTGAATTAAAAAAACCGGCACGGATTTATAATCAAAAACCGTGCTTTTTTTTCTTTTTAATAAAACTCGCATTCCACCAAATATATTTTACCTAGCTTTGCATTTTCCGCAAAACAAGTTCCCCAATGAGAGATTTAACCAACGGACCTGAAGGACGTCTCATACTTCGTTTCGCAATACCGATGGTAATTGGCAACATTTTTCAGCAGTTGTACAATGTGGTTGATTCAATCATCGTGGGAAAAATCCTTGGAGATCAAGCCCTTGCTGCAGTAGGTGCTTCTTTCCCTATTTTTTACACCCTGATTGCTTTTGTTATTGGAATAGGCAGTGGAGCGACTGTTGTCATCAGCCAGTATTTTGGTGCAAAAAACTATGTGGAAGTAAAAAAGGCAATAGGCACCATCTACATATTCATTTTTCTGGCTTCAATAGTGCTGTCAATCACGGGAATTACTTTTAGCCGTGAAATATTCACCATGCTAAAAGTAGGTGAAGATGTTATGCCGGAAGCCATCAGTTATTTCACGATCTACCTCTCAGGCCTCGTGGTATTTTTCGGTTTTAACAGTACTGCATCTATTTTACGGGGATTGGGAGACAGTCGTACCCCCCTTCTGTTTTTCACGATATCTACTTTAGCAAACATCGGCCTGGATCTTCTTTTTATTATTGTATTTGGCTGGGGGATAGAAGGCGCTGCAATTGCAACGATAGTAGCACAGGGGGGTGCTTTTGTCACTGCCATAGTCTTTTTAAACCGACGTGACCACCTGATACATTTCAGTTGGAAGTCAATGGTCTTTGACCTGGAAATTTTCAAAAAAAGTGCAAGAATAGGGCTGCCAACAGGGTTCCAACAGGCCTTTGTTGCGCTGGGTATGATGGCCCTTATTCGGATCATCAATAATTTCGAAACACCGGTACTAGCAGCCTACACAGCAGCCAGCCGGATTGACGCTCTGGCCGCAATGCCGGCAATGAACCTGGCATCAGCCCTGGCAGCATTTGTAGGACAAAACCTGGGTGCCGGAGAGATAGGCCGAATAAAAAAAGGACTGCGATCGACACTGATTATGTCATGGGCAATAAGCTTCTTTGTTATGGCCATAGTTATATTTCAGGGAGAAGCGCTCATGAAGTTATTTTCAAATAGTGCTGAGGTTGTTGAGCACGGCAAGAATTACCTGATAATAATAAGTTCATTCTACCCGGTATTTGCTACCATGTTTATTATGCATGGTACGCTAAGAGGAGCGGGCGACACACTTATTCCAATGTTTATCACACTTATCTCCTTGTGGATAGTGCGCATACCACTTGCTGCAATACTATCAGGGGAAATGGGCCCCTCCGGAATATGGTGGGCGATTCCGTCCGGATGGACAATAGGATTAACTGGAACCTTATCATACTATCTTTCAGGAAAATGGAAGAACAAAGGAATCATAAAAAACAAAAAAATCTGATTGTTTTCAGTCACTAAATTTCAAAAGTCTGATGGCCTCTTTGAAACTCTTTATAGAAGAAACAACTGTAAAATCCCCGGGGAGCTTCGGATTTAAATCTTTAAACTGAAGGCCATTAACAAAAAATGGAATATCCGGGAAATAATTCCTTAACTCTTGCAACAGGCTTTCAAGTTCATTCTTTTCACGCGAAGTTACAAAACTGGTAAAAAAGGCATCCGCAGGCCTTACCTGGTTCACTTGCTTCAAGTCACCCAGTGGTACAGACATTCCCAGATAAACAACATCAAGCCCCTCTTTTCGGGCCAAAAAATTGAAAAAGAGTAGTCCAATTTCATGCATTTCCCCCTCAGGTAGGAAGAAAATCATGCGCGGACCGTTGGCTGTCAGGTTTTGCATTTCGTTATCAATGGCAACAATGAGCTTTTGTCTGATTAAATTAGAAATAAAATGCTCCTGAGCCGGATTAATTGTACCGGCCTGCCACAAAGTTCCAATACGATCTAAAAAAGGAAACAGGACAAACTCCACAGTATCTTCAAAACCATATTTAATAATGGCACCCGAGAGAACATTTAAGAACTTACGCTCATCGAGTTCTAAGAGGGCCACCATCATACTTTCGATCTGCACACTGTTATTACGTGCATCAAGACACAAGTCCAATACACGGTCGCGAAGTTGTTGCTCATCAAAATGAGCAATCTTGGAAATCTTAAATCCATTTTGATTAAGGATGGAAATATTCAACAACTTCTTTAAATCGTCATCTGAATAATAACGGATATTAGTAGAGGTTCGCTTTGGCTGAACCAATGCATACCTCCGCTCCCAGATGCGGATTGTATGTGCTTTAATTCCGGAAATTTTTTCCAGATCCTTAATGGAATAGACTGCCATAATAGTACTAATTTCGAAAAAGAAACGACGAACAAATGAATTTGTTCATTGTCGCGACAAAAATAAAGAACAAAATCAAAATAAAAAAGGAACCCCTCGTGGAGAATCAAAGGTCCACAGAGAGGTTCCGGGCATTAAAAGTGACATCAAAATCAGGGCACTATTACCTGATCAATAACATGCACTATACCGTTTGTTCCCTGAACATCAGCAAGTACAACATTTATTTGCCCGTCAATCACTACGCCATTATCGACATTAATCTCAATTGATTTTTCGGAATAAAGGGTAGGAACTGATCCGTTGGATAAATCGGTTGACGCTACATTTCCGCTAACCACATGTGAAAGGAGCACATTTGTCAGTGTGGCAACATCAATATCATCCACGCCAGTTACCTCCAAAGCTGAAAACAAATCATCGAAAGCTGCATTGGTAGGTGCAAAAACAGTAAACGGTCCTTCTCCACTTAATGCATCAACCAAATCTGCTCGCACCAAAGCATCCACGAGTGTTGAAAAGTCACTGTTATCAAGTGCGATATCCACAACTGACGGAGGAGTTACAACCTCATCAATAGCATGTATGATACCATTGGTAGCAACAACGTCAGTTACAACAACGTTACTGGAACTATTCAAAGCTACACCATCGCCAACTGTTACCTGTAAACTTGCCTGTCTACCCTGAGCGGAACTCAAAGTTGGAACGTACCCTGAAGCAACATCTGCTGCCGGAACAAAACCATCAACTACATGATAGAGTAGAATCGGAGTCAAATCATCTGCGGTTAAATCATCCAGAGTTACGCCCAAATTGGTAAGCAGAGCTTCGAAAGCCGAATTTACCGGAGCAAAGACAGTGTAGGTAACTTCATCACTATCCAATGCATCGGCCAAATTGGCTTTAGTTACTGCAGCCGCAAGTGATGAAAACCCCTCATTGGCAACAGCATGACCAGTAATTGACATAGGTAAAATAACCTGATCGATAACATGGATAACGCCATTGTCCGCCAAAATATCAGTATCAATAATACCGGCACGGTTGTTAATCATCACATCTTCCATGTTGATATACATGGATAAAGTGTATCCTTCCTGAGGACCATCACTCAATGTACTGTAGTATCCGGACTCAACCTGTGAAGCAGTTGCTTCACCCGAAAGCACGTGATAGAGTAGTACACTTGTTAAAGTTTCGGAAGGAATATCTTCCAGGCTTGACACTCCCAGTTCATTCAACAAACTTGCAAAAGCATCATTGGTTGGTGCAAAAACAGTAAACGAAGCACCTTCGTTTGCCAATGCATCATCCAGACCGGTTGACTGCAATGCTTCAACCAGGATTGAAAAATCCGGATTTCCGGCTGCCACATCCACAATGGTATTACTCTCTTCTACCATTACATCGTCATCATCATTCTCGTCGTCGCTACAGGAAGCCATAACAAATACTCCCATTAGCAAAATCATCATTAGCTTAAAACTCACCTTTTTCATGACCTTTGATTTTTAATTAAAATTGGTTTTGTTTAATTCTCACAATATAAACATGAACAAAATCTTTTTGTTTAGTTTTTTGTATTTTTTCTTAAACATTTTTTGCCAAAAGTCCAAACCCCACAACCTATCAGACTGTATTTCAACGTTCTAAAAAGTTATTTTTTTTGAAAAATATTTCTGATTTTGCTAAAGAGAAACCTTTTAAACCATCCAGAAAAAAAGTATATCCTCTGAAACAAGCTACACTTCTTTATTATGTTCCAATATATTGGCTAAATTTGCAGTCATATTAAAACAAAATATCAATGATAAAATCGATGACAGGTTTTGGAAAGTCAGTTTGCGAACTTTCAACCAAGCGAATAACAATTGAACTAAAGTCTCTCAACAGCAAACAACTAGATATCAACACACGCATTCCCGGCTTATACAGGGAAAAAGATCTTGCCATACGCAACGAAATCAGTCAAAGATTGCAACGTGGAAAAATTGATGTCACGTTCTATGTGGAATCAATGATGCCGGACAAAATATCTCAGGTTAATGAAGAGGTAATATCAACCTACCACCAGCAACTCAAAAATCTGGCAGACAAACTGGGCCTTGCAGACAACACTGATTTTCTCCGTATTATAATGCCATTACCCGACACACTGAAGTCACCCCAGGCAGAGCTGGACGACACTGAATGGAAAGCTGTTCACAAAAGCCTCATTGAAGCACTGGACCAGCTCAACAACTTCAGAGTTCAAGAAGGCGTTTCGATGCAAAAGGATGTTACAGAAAGAAATGAAAGTATTGCAGCTCTTTTAAGTCAGGTTGAACCATTTGAAGAACAGCGGACAGAAAAAATCCGCTCACGAATAAAAGACAGTCTGGCTGAACTGGGTACGAATGGCAATATAGATGAAAACCGCTTTGAGCAGGAATTAATTTATTACATTGAGAAACTGGACATCTCAGAAGAAAAAGTAAGATTAAGCAACCATCTGCAATATTTTGTAGAGACATTAAATGAAGAGGGACCAGTTGGCAAGAAGCTCGGGTTTATTTCACAGGAAATAGGTCGTGAGATCAACACACTGGGCTCAAAAGCCAACGATGCCAACATACAGCGGTTAGTGGTCAAAATGAAAGATGATCTGGAAAAAATAAAAGAACAAATCCTCAACATTTTGTAGTTATGACCAACAAAATAATCATCTTCTCGGCCCCTTCGGGTTCTGGTAAAACCACAATTGTCAAGCACCTGATGAATCAAATCCCTGAATTGTCATTTTCAATTTCAGCAACCAGCAGGGCCCCCAGAGGTAAAGAAAAGAATGGGACTGACTATTATTTTCTGGATTCTCAAACATTTCGTCAGAAAATCAATAAAGGAGAATTTCTGGAGTGGGAAGAGGTGTATGAAGAAACCTACTACGGCACCTTACACAGCGAAGTCGACCGCATCTCGGCTGAGGGTAAAATTGCCATATTTGATGTGGACGTGGTAGGAGGCACCAATATCAAGAAACAATTTGGGGAATCTGCCCTGGCCATCTTCATTAAAGCCCCCTCTCTGGATATTTTGGAAGAACGCTTAAAGACAAGAAACACCGACTCTGAATCAACTATACAAAAAAGACTGGCCAAAGCCGAAAAAGAATTGGGCTATGCCCAGTTTTTTGACAAAATAGTAGTCAACGATAATCTTGAAAAAGCAACCCGTGAGTCTGAAGCCATTGTTAAAGAGTTCATCCAAAGCTAAAAACTAATCATGAAAAAAACAGGACTTCTCTTCGGGTCATTCAATCCCATACATATAGGGCACCTTGCTTTGGCTAATTACCTTATGGAGTACGCCCCCTTCGATGAAGTTTGGTTTATGGTCAGTCCTCAAAACCCTTTTAAAGAGCATTCTGAGCTCGCCCCGGCTGACCAGCGGCTTGAGATGGTTAAACTGGCGACCGGGATAGAGCCCAAATTTAAAGTTTGTGACCTGGAATTTGATATGCCGGTTCCTTCCTACACCATCAATACCCTAAAAAGGCTTTCAGAACTTCATCCCGATCATCAGTTTTCATTAATAACAGGAAGTGATAATATATTGACTTTCCCAAGATGGCATAAATCAGAAGAGATTTTAAACAACTATCCCATTGTTGTTTACCCAAGGCCTGGATATGAAGTAAACGAAGCCAATACCGGGTTATCGAAGTTCGTAAAAGTCGTAGAAGCACCATTGCTTGACATATCATCAACTTTGATAAGAAACGGTCTCAATAACCATAAAAATCTTAGATTTCTCCTCCCCTATGGAATTTTTGATTTTATTTTAAAGGAGGGATTATATTTACCGTCATCTTAGGGCGCGCTAAAAAACGCATATTTCGTTAACTATTAGAAACGCAAACACATCAAAATATTAATGGTGCAAGGTTATTTCACTGCATACTGGAATTCCTTTGAACTTGTATAGAAGTAAGCGGCTAATCAAAAGAACAAAATTTACTTCACCGCTCCAATCTTGAAGTATTTTAATACTCCTTCGATTGGGTCGGCTTGTAAATTATGCTCTTTTGACTTTTTTAGCAGACCCCATCTTAGTGAAAAACGGACTTTTGAATTAGCGTTTACCAGCATTCTTTAAACCACAAAAAAAAGACCGTACAGATGAACTTGCACGGTCTTAAGAGTAATCAGATAATAATTTTATTGTGGATTTTCTGCCAGCCAACGTTCGGCATCCATAGCTGCCATACAACCAGTGCCCGCAGCTGTTACTGCCTGTCGATAAACAGAATCCTGCACATCACCACAGGCGTAAACGCCAGGAACATTAGTTTTAGTGGTACCCGGAATGGTTTTAATATATCCCACCTGATCAGTTTCCAGATAATCCTTGAAAATATCTGAATTCGGCTTATGCCCGATTGCTAAAAAGAAACCATCAATCTTCAACATCACTTCTTCCTCCTGGGGTGTACCTTTTTTCTTCGTAAGAATAGCCCCTTCGACAACACCATCACCATAAAGACCTTTGGTCTGATGTTCCCATAATACTTCTATATTGGGTGTTTTAAAAACTCTCTCCTGCATCACTTTGGAGGCCCTTAAAACATCCCGGCGGACAATCATGTATACCTTATTGGCTAATCCGGCAAGATAAATAGCCTCTTCAGCAGCGGTATCTCCACCACCAACAACGGCCACATCTTTACCACGATAGAAAAATCCATCGCAAGTGGCACATGCAGAAACTCCGGATCCCGCATACTTATCTTCATCCTCAATACCAAGATATTTGGCTGTAGCTCCGGTGGCAATTATCAAAGATTCAGTTTCGATGACTTTATTATCATCGATGGTCACCTTAAATGGTCTTTCCGAAAGATCAGCATCGGTGGCAAGTCCAAAACGAATATCAGTTCCGAACCTTCCAGCCTGTTTCTTCAAGTCTTCCATCATTTCAGGACCGGTGATACCACTTGGGTAACCCGGGAAGTTTTCAACCTCTGTTGTAGTGGTTAGCTGCCCTCCAGGCTGAAGTCCTTCATACATCATTGGTTTGAGGTTTGCCCTGGCAGCATAAATTGCAGCTGTATAACCAGCAGGCCCGGAGCCAATAATCAGTACTTTGGTTTTTTCAACATCCGTTATTTCTTTACCTTTTCCCTGATCTTCGGGTTGACCAGCATCCAGGTTATCTAACTTTCCAAATAATGCCATAATTTTTATCTATTAATAGTTTTAACTTTTCCTCTTATATTGACATATATTCATACTTCAAAAAGAATACCAGGTTTTAAAAATCTGTTTGCCACCCACCAAATGGGCAAAAAAATGACACACCGTCAAAAAAACACTGCCAATATTTCAGCAAATGATTATGGTGTATTCCCATTTTCAAATATCAAAGAATCAGCGGCCGCGCTGTATCCTGCCACTAATCCAATTCCATTATTTACGTTGTTGTAAATTCTTATGGGATCAATAATTGGCAGATCATATCCATATTCTGCCACAACCCTGCTTCTGTAATAATCGTAATACTCCCTTTTATGAGACAAAAGTATGAATAATAATTTTCTGTCTGCACCAGGATCACTTGGCGCTGATGCATACTGAACCGGCAGATTAAGTGTCAACTCATAGTTTGTACCTTCAAATATATGATCTGAAAAGCAGCCTCCAAAATCAAGCCCACCAATCAGACTTCCTTCAAGATTCCTGACATAAAACACAGGATCTTCTTTCGCATAATCTATTTTGGTTTCCTCACAAGCAGAAGAAAGCCCATTTCTGCAAATCTGCTCAAAAACTATAAGTTGATAATAATTATCCTCGCCTTCTGGATCATCAATGTTCAATAAGCATTGTAATACAGTTTCAGTGCCGTTGTCGCGGGTCGCCTGCTGAACAACAGCAGTATCAACCACTTCTATCCCCACGGCATCCGGAATTACTGTTTCTGCAAAAACCCTCTCACCATCCCCGTCGGCGGCTTCAACTCTCACTGTATCCCCCGTTTTCAATGAAATATCATCGCGAAAAGTCCACGATTTATCGAACGGAAAGATAAAGTCATCAGCAATGACCCCGTTTTTATATACAGTAATATTACCCTCATAAACCCTTTCAAAATCATCAACAGAAGAATGACTAACGCTTTTACTTAAATGAACACTAAAAACAGAATCGGGTGATAAAAAAGAAAACAAAACCAACTGACCTCCCTGACTGGACTCTTCCCATTCCAAATCCTTCTCACATCCATTGTTTATTGCGGCAATACCAAGAAGAAAAAAAACAAGAATAATTTTGAAACAGGTTCGAATATAACCATCGATCTTTCCCAATGGGCATAAACTCAGGCACATTTTTTCATTAAAGTGCCGATTACTGTTATTTTGAGAAAAGCCCCTTACTCCTTTCATGACTTCTTTTTAAAACTTAAATGAGTATTTGACATACGGAATAGGAAAAGGAAATAAACTCAATTGCTTCAACTGCCTCATAGAGTTTCCCTGAGGAGAGTTTTCACTTTCACTAAAGTAAAGCAAAAAAGGATTCTGCCTTCCATACGCATTAATAACACCTAAACTCCAGGTCCGTTCACCCCTCTCTCTTTCTTTTGTAAAATTAATCCCTAAATCCAACCTGTGAAACGACGGCATCCGATAATTGTTTATTGAATTAACACTTTCAGAGAAACCATATTCAGGCACCTCTTCAAATGGCAACCGGGGGGCATAGTATTTCTCTTCGGGCAATGTAACAGGATTACCGGAGCCAAAAAGCCAGTTCATACTGCCCGTTATCCTTTTATTGATCTTATAGTTAAGAAAAACGCTGATATCATGCCTGCGATCGAATCGGGCAGGAAATGATTTTCCATCATTCAAATCATCGAAAAAACTGGTTGTTTTAGCATAAGTATAACCCAGCCATCCTGTAAAATTACCCCGATTCTTCTTCAGCAATAATTCACCACCAACCGACTCTCCCTTACCCGATGTAAGCTTGTCCTCCCATGTTGTGCTATAATCGAAAAACCCGGTACTTTCTTTATATGATAGCAGATTCTTAAAGGATTTTGCATATCCCTCAACAGATAAAACCAATTCATTTCCATCACCCAGATAAAAGTTAACACCAATGGTGGCCTGTTCGGATCTCATAGGCTCAATTTTATCACTAACCGGCAGCCACAAATCCGTTGGCAAAGAGAATCCTGAGGTTCCAACCAAGTGAACAAACTGTGACATTCCGGACAAGGTAGTTTTCAACTCAATCCGCGGTAAAAGACGATATCGCAAAGCAAGACGTGGTTCGATGGAGTAATAAGGAGTACCCTCTCCCATAAAAATAGCAGAATGTAAACCGGCATTTCCTTTCCAGGTTTTTCCCAATTCAAACTCACCCTCAGCATAGATACGATACTCCTGCCCTGAAACTCTGACATCTTCAATGATGGTCTCTTCTGTTTGATCTAAAGCCGGGGTAGTTCTAACCACATCAATTCCAGGATTAAACTGATGAACCACACCATTAGCTCCAAAACGAACAGTAAAACGAGGTGATTGAAAATATTCAAAGTCAGCCTTGAGAGTATAATCCTGTATCCCACTCAAATATCTCTGTTCATACCTGTTCAGGTTTTGGTCATTGGCATCATTTCGTTTTAAACCAATAAAAAATCTATAATTAGAATAGGTTGCTGTAAAATTTGAGAACAACCGGGGATTAAAGACATAATTCCACCTGAGAGCTCCCGTAAAATTACCCCATCCGGCATTGCTTTCATCATTTATTGAAACGGTCTCTTCCAAATCTCCGTTTCCTACATTAATATTGAAATCCCGGACGTTATAAATGGTATAAAATTTATCACGCCCCCAATACGAACTGAAAAACAATTTGCTTCTCTCCGAAAACTGATAATTTATTTTTCCATTAAAATCAAAGAAATAATAATTGGTTTTTTCGTCCTCCCCTTGCTGGTAAATGGATGCAAGTGCATCAATATAAGTACGGCGGAATGAAACAGCAAATGTAGATTTATCCTTAAAAACAGGGCCATCAAGAGACACCCCGGATGATAATAGGCCAAGAGAAATATTCCCGCCTATCCGGTCCTTTCTCCCCTGTTTCATCCTAACATCTACCACAGAAGACAAACGCCCTCCATAACGGGCAGGAAACCCATCCTTCGTTACCGAAACCTGGTTGACAGCATCGGGATTAAAAACAGAGAAAAAACCCAAAAGATGACCAATATTATAGATGGGAACATCGTCAAGCAAAACAAGGTTTTGATCGGGCCCTCCTCCCCTTACAAATAAACCGGTAAAGCCTTCAGACCCGCTTTGAATTCCCGGCAACATCTGAATTCCACGCATAAGATCAGGTTCACCAAACAATGCGGGTGCTTCAACAACCTGATTCATAGAAACCCTGGTGGCACCAAAACTAGTCCCTTCTATGGCATCAGGAATTTTGGCCCTTACCACTGATACTTCAGGTAACTCAATACTGGGATTTAGTTGAAAATTAATAATGGTGTCAGACTTTAAAACAAAAGAAGTGTTTTGCCCCCGGTAACCGACATATGAAGACTGAAGCCGGACGCCCCCCCCTTTTAAGGTAAGACTGTAAAACCCGTAATTATTGGTCGCGGTGCCCTGTTGCAGGTCACTATTAAAAATATTGGCTCCCAACAACCTTTCACCCGTTCTGGAATCACTGACATAGCCAATGATGGAAAAAGAAGTTTCGGAAAGAGATTTAGGTCTTAATATCAAACGATTATCTCGCTCAATAAACTTAAATGGGCAATCAGAAAAGATTTCATTCAGGAAACCAACGAGAGTATTCTCAACAGTAGACAAAGTGACATTGTCTTTAAAGCAAAGACGTGAGCTGTAACTAATCACAAAGCCACTTTTGTCCTGAAGATGCTCAATCAACTCTATAGATGAACCACTCGATAAATCTAATTTGAAAATTTTCGTACCGGCAATTTGAGCCATTGACGAAAAAGAGGCCACTACCAACAAAAAGGTAATGACCATCCATTTAAGTTTTATATCGTTTGCAATCCTTCTCAATTTCGAATGAATCCATCTGGTAATGAATCTTCGAAATTAGTCAGAGATTATTAAAACTCCTTCTTTTAGAGTAAATTTTTTATCAAAATGAAATTCCAGTTCATCAAGGACATCAGAAATGGGCTGATTGTTAAAAGTAGTGGTAATTAAAATATCACTTTGAGTTGATCCATCAATCTTATCTACTGAAGTATAATATTCCTTCAGTGCATCCACTATAGACTTGAGGGAACTTTGAGAAAAAACAAGTTTTCTGGTTTTCCACGACAAAAAATTGGTATTGGTAGTTGGCAAAACCTGAAGTTCACTACCATTAATAACAGCAGAGTTTCCGGATTCTACCTTATCAGAAAATTCCCTATAACTTAAGCCAACGACCCCTTCAGTTACATTAAGCTCAAGATTTTCAATCCCCTTTCCTGACTTCAAATGAAAAGATGTTCCCAAGACCTTAACGTCAACACCTTCAGGGGTATTAACCATAAAAGGATTATCTGTATCCCTAGTTACATCAAAGTATCCTTCTCCATCAAGAGAAACTGCTCTTCTTCCTGCTCCAAAGCTCTTCAGATACTTAAGCGAAGAATGATTATTCAGAAAAACCATGCTATTATCCGGGAGTTGAAGAGAATCTACATAATCCCCTGTTTGGAATGCAGTCCAACGACCAAAACCAGGCACATTCCAATAAGTATACAACGCTCCGCTCACAGTTAAGAGCAGAATAAAAACAGCTGCAACCCGGGAGATAGCATTCCAAATCCCAATCCGGCGCTTGACCGGGGATTGAAATTGTATACGCTTCCTGATTCTGGACCAGTCCTCCTTCAACACATCTTCCGGAAGAAGGGATTGATATTTAGCATCCCAGATTTTCCTGAAATCCTCAAAAAAGGACTCATTCGTGGCTGAGGATTTACGCCATAAATCAATCCGCTCTTTTTCTTCGGAGCTGCATTCTCCGGAAAAGTAACGTATCAGTTCTTCTGAATTTATGGATGTTAACCTACCCATGTAAAAATAAATTTTAGCAATTGACAGCGATCGACAAAGTTTCGTTTACACTATCTTTCTTTAGATGTTATTTCCAAATTAATGAAACTGCATTAATCCAAAAATGACAGGCTCTTCTTCAATCGATTCATTTTGCATGAGAACAGCCTCAGTACTTTCCTTCTCGTCTTTGACTTCTTGCTCAGGAAGAATTTCACTTTCATTCTCCACAGAAGGAGATCCCAAAAACTCGGCAAACATTTGCAATAAAAATTCCATTTCAGTAATGTTTTAATTAAAACTACTTGATCCATGCAATGCTAACTGATAAATTATTGAATTAATCAGCATTACAAACAGCCAAGATTCCCATGCATAATATATGACAACCCAACTATCGGGCACACGTATCGTCAACTTACTTTAAAATGTTTCTAAATAGAAAATCAAACAAGAATAACAACACAGGCAGGTAACCATATTTCAAAAGGTCTTCCCGGATTTTCTTCAAAGCTTTACTGATTTGAGTTTCCACCGTCCGCTTTGAAATATCTAAATCTGATGCAATATCAGAATTGGAAAGCCCTTCCTGCCTGCTCATCAAAAAAATGCGCCGACACTGCCCGGGGAGTTCCTTCACAACGTCCGCAATTCTCGCCTCCAACTCACTAACAGCCAACTTGTCTTCGTAATAGGATTGATCTTTTTCCTCCTCCAATATCCTGTTATGATGATCCCGCTGCATTTTTTCACGTTTCAATACGTTAAGCGCTCTGTTTCTGACAGATTGATAAAGATGTGCTTTCAGGGAAGTATGAATTTTAATAGATTCCCGCTTATCGTAAAGACTAACAATAACATCTTGCACTACATTTCGAGCTGAATCCAGATCATTAAGATACCGGTAAGCAAAACTAACAAGCAACTGATAATAAACATCAAACAAATGACGAAAGGCCGATTCTTCCCCTGAAGAAATGCCATCCAGAAGTTGTTGCTCTGACCATTCATCATTTCGCTCCTTGCTGTTATGTATAAACTCAGATTTACTCAAGTATCACTTCCTTTCCTAAAATTCAATTTCGAAATCTCTGAAAAGCAAAAAAACGACACTAATAAAGGTGGCTTTTCCCGATGCTTTCAAACACAAAATTAACCAATAAACCTAGACGTGCCACATAAATAATAATTTCTTCCCATGAAAAAACACCCTTGTTTTTGACTTTTCAATTTCATGGGTGCTTAGCCTCAATATTCTTTCATCAAATAATGGGGGTCATTAAATTCCGGCTATCCTAAAAAACATAAAAAAATGCCTGTTGTAACATTTTTAAAATCAAACCAGTTATTCCTTTCACACTAAAAAATGAGCATTTTTTAAGAATTCGGTGTTGCACAGAGCCCCTTTTTGGTTATCTTTGCACCGTCTTAAAAACAAGGCACCATAAGTATCGGGATGTAGCTCAGCACGGTTTAGAGTACTCGTCTGGGGGGCGAGGGGTCGGAAGTTCGAATCTTCTCATCCCGACTTAAAGAATTTTTTTAAAAATAAACAAAGCTTAAAAGCCGCATGAACATCAATGTTTATGCGGCTTTTGTTTGTTTTACCCCTTTCTTTGTTGTTACTTAAAAAAACATCTAAAAACGGTTTTTGTGATACATTTGCGATACACAAAACTCGTTTTTGTGATACAGTGTATCACGTTTTTTTGAAAACAGATGGAACAACAAGCAAAGTACAAGTTCGTCTTCAACAGGAGAAAGAAGGAACTTGAAAACGGTGACAAAGCACCGTTGGAACTGGAAGTGTACTTCAGTCGCAAAGAGCGCAAGTACATTTCAACAAAAGTCATGCTTCAGGCAGACCAGTGGGGAATCACCGGAAGGTACAAAGACAAAGTCAAGCCCTCCCACCCCAATTATCTTTCCATTAACCAGTACCTCCACAGTTTGGTTAGCGACATTCAAAACTTCGAATTTTCGCTAATCAACAGCGGTCGAAAATTCACCAAGACTGCCCTGGAGGATTTCATCAACAACAAGAATGCCCCCTTTGACCTGATCACCTTTTTGGAAACCGAAGCTGAGAATAACGAACATATGGCTTACGGCACAAAAAAAGAATGGAACTACACCATCAACATTTTTAAGGAATTCTGCGGAGAAAATCGTTGCGAGTTCTCAGACTTCAATTATGACAAGGTGGTTGGTTTTGACAAAATGTTGCGTGGAAAAGGGCTTAAACAAAACACTATCCACAAGCATCACAAAAACCTGCTTCGCTTCATCAACATTGCCATCAAGCGAAAATACCTTAAAGCGGAAGACAATCCGTACAATGAATTTTCCTCCAAGAAAGTTCCCGGTACCAGGGAAAACATTTCGATGGAAGAAGTCAAGCGTATTGAAGAGCTGGAATTCCCGGAGATTGGATTTGAACAGATCAGTTATGTCAGAGACCTGTTTCTCTTTTCGGTCTATACAGGAATTCGTTTTTCAGATTTGATGGCCCTCAAAGAGAAGAACATTGAGTTATCCCCGGAAGGCTACACAATCCGTTTCAAGCAAACCAAGGTTGAATATGCCAAAACCACCGATGTGGTGCTGCCATTACACCTCATGTTTGACGGAAAACCACAGGATATGCTCAAAAAGCTTCTGGAAAAAAGGAACGGTTCATCAGGAATTATCAAGCCAATTGCCAACCAGGTTGTGAACCGTCACTTAAAAAGCATTGCCGTAATGGCCAAAACACGAAAAGCCATCAGTTTTCATGTGGCCAGGCATACTTTCGGAACCTTGCTGGCGGATATTACGGCCAATCCATACCTGATTATGGAGCTGATGGGCCACAGTGACATCAAAACCAGTATGATTTACATTCATCAAAGCGAGCAACGATTACGGAAACAGCTCAGGAATGTAAAATGGTCTTAGTAAGAGGAAGCATTTGGCCTTTCCGGTATGGTTTTGAACGCAGAATCATGCCGGAAAGGTGACAAAAGGTGAAGGAAAGGACGAAAAAGGTCAGGAAAGGTCAGGTTTTTTGAGTCCTTTCAAGTGTAATGAGACGTTGTTTGTAAAAGGTAACCAGTTCGTGAAGAATGGCGATTTCACGCTCCAGGGCTTGGTTGTCTTTTTCCAAAAGCTCAATTTGCTTTTGTTTGGCCTCTACCAGCTCATTGCAGTAACTCAACTGAACAAGATCCTTTTGAGTTAAGGAAGATTCATGGTCAAATAACATGTTGCCATCTCCCGTAAGCACCCAGGTCATATTGAGCTCGGGGTATAATCTGGAGATGTTATGAATCTTGTCGGGCTGAAGCGATTTGCGCATGGCGCTCACAAAGGACTCAGACACACCGATGCTGCGGCAAAAGTACCGCTCGCTGAAGCCCCGGTATCGGACAAATTCCTTAAGTCTTTCTTTTACTGACATATTGAAAAAAATTTGATGATTGAGTGAAAAATTTTTTATTAAATTTTGAAATCGAATTGAGTTTTATTCTATGTTTGTGTTTAACAATCATAAACATATTAACAACAGAATAATACTTGATTACTAAACAATTAGAACAACAGGGTTAACAACATTTTTGCAGGGTTAGATCGTTGATGCAGATAAAGATTGAGAATAATATTTATTAGGATCAAAAATTTAATAGAAAATTTCACAATATGGCGGGCAAGGGTATGGCACTCTAAAACTCTTGCCAATTCTAACTTTTAACAATTTATTTTATGGAGACCCAAACAATTCAAAATCCTTTTGAAGTGCTGATGTCAGAAATCAGACTTCTCAGATCGGAGCTTTCTTCTTTAAGCTCTCAGATTGTTTCAATTTCAGATAAGGAAATTTTTGATACAGAGCAGGCCGCCAAAATTATCGGCGTACACCGCAATACTTTGGTGCAGATGCTTCGCCGCGGCGATCTTAAGGCCCAGCGTTCAGGGAGGAAGTACATCATCACCCGTGAGGCTCTGGATGAATTTCTGGCGGAGTCTAAAACGACCGGAAGACGCCCCTTTATGCAGGGGTATTAAATAGAGAAAGGGGACTTTTTGGAGTCCCCTTAGATGAGCATTATTGGCGATAACACTCAAATTTCACAAAATGACAACCATCGGGTGGCACCCCTAATGGATGTCTGGCCACTTTAAACAATTAAAATGAAACCGCATCAAAAGTACAAACCTTTGGCTAAAATATCAATAGCCAGACCATATATCAAACGTGAAAGTTTTCAGGTTCATCAGCAGATCCTGGATAACTATATCTTCTCCACCAACAAAGCCATTGAGCAGCACAACCAAAAATTTCCCGGTCGAAAACGTCAGAAACTGACCGAAGCTCACCGTTCTTTGCTTCAGCAGATCTATTTTGAAGCCGTCAGTCAGTTTGAATTAAGGCTCTCCCTTTTTGAAAGCACTGAGCTGAGTCCCCTCCCCATAAAAGCAGGTGACCCGGTAATGGTCAACACCAACAACAAAGATCTGGCTTACCGGTTAAGTCGCAGTACCCCCAGGGCTGCCTCAACCATTTACCGGCGACTGGAAAGGTTAAAAGAGTGTGGAGCAATACTCAGTAAAATCAACCACGGCGTGCAGGCCAATTACGACCTTTACATCAATCCGGATCTCATTTTACTGTGGGATGCAGCGAATCCAGCCTACCATCCGACTTCGAAATTTTTAAAAGGCGGAAATACAGCCCGTTATCTGAAAGATAAATCAAATTGCAAACCATCTAAAGTATCTGTTTCTTTCAGAAAAAATAAAAAAACAATACCTGTTAATTCCGAAGGTGTTGATAACTCATCTTCGGACCGTCCCACACCGGGCAATGAAATGCCTGATTCAAAGACGGAGAAAAAGACACTTTTAGAGACACCGGAAGTGGATCCGACGGCGGCGGCTGACCTTCCCTCCTACTCTTCGCAGCGGGATGAGGCTCAAAATTTCGACAACCAGGGGGCGCGGCGCGATTATGTTAATCAAACAACCGACAACGCCCGGAAAAGATCCACTCTGGCAGCTGAATATCTCTACAAATACGCGGTCTGGCTCCTTTGGCAGGGGAATCCTGAGAAGGACAACCAGCACCTCCCGCAGCACCTGAAGACGCGTTATGGGGGAAAACTCTGGAACGACCGCAAGATTCATCGCCCGGAGGAACAACAGACCATCGAATATCTGGCAACCAATTATTTCTGTCACGACACTTCTCCCGGGGCTTTGCAACTGCAGATTGAGAACCTGCAGCATCGCTTGCGCATGGTTTCCGGGTATCTGCGTCGAAAGGAGTATTACCTGAACGGACAGTGGTTTGTCTCTCCGTCCATGTTTTTCGACAAGAGCAATCCCAATGGCATGAGTGGTACCTTCAAGTGGGTCAATCAAAAACGCATGTGGCAGGAGCGAAAGAAACGCCTGGCAGATGGCCGAAAGAGACTGCTTCAGTGTGTGGAGAATTATCTTCAAAATCCCACCATCGAAAATTACTCCAGGCAGCTAAGTTCGGTGCGACGTTCCATACCGTTTCTGGAAGCGGAATTCATCCAGCGTATCACCAATCGTCCCATGGGGGAAGCCTCTGAAAAGGGCGGAAGCAATCAAGGCTTTCTGTCCATGTTGGATGAGATACACACTTTACGCAAGACCAACCAGCCTTTTATCATCGTTAACGCTTAAACCTGAACATCATGGGTAAATTCTTTGATCCTGACACAGCATTGTCTTATGCCTGGATCGTTTTTCGCGATGGCACCTCCACCAACAGGGCCTCGGTGACCAAATGGGACCGGTACTCCCTCCAATACGGAGCCATGAAGCTGAAGCGCTACATCATGCGAAGTTTCAATGAGTCGCAGATTCAGAAAGTGATCCTCTTCGACAACAAGACGCGAAAGGAGATCGACCGGATGATCCCGTTTACCGATTCCTGGAATGACCATTATCCACCAAAGCAAATGACAAAAGACGGAACCCGGCCCCCGGCGTCTCCGATTTATTAATCTCAAATACATTTTTATGGAAGTGAAAATCAAAGGGTGTGTACCCAAGTCCCTCTTTGCGCGAATGTACATGCGTGAAGGGGTTTACGCGCGTCCGGTGGAAGCCTTTACCAGGATGCTGAAAGAGAGCCGTGAAGTAATGGATAAACTCCGGGCTGCCGGCTATGCCCCGACGCACAAGACGCTCACGCCAAAGCAGGCACAGATCGTCATTGATCATTTCGGTTTGCCCGATATTGATAGTCCCGAAACTAAAAAGTATTTCTCATGTTCGACCACTGTCACTCCCTCGAAGAGCTGAAGGCGGAATACCGCCGCCTGGCTTTTGAAGCTCATCCCGACAAGGGCGGAGATCCGGAAACGTTCATTAAAATTCAAACGGCCATGAACCAGCGATTAAAAGAGCTATCCGGCAAGGGGCAATTCCACCTTTCGGATTTTCTGCCCCCAGACATGTCCCGTAAAATCATGGATCTGGGATTTGAACTACTGGACGATGCTGTCCTGTCGTTGAAAGAAAAGATTTCCAAATCCCTCTTTGAACGCCGCAACTAAGGTCAGAAACGGTCAGCCGCTTTTGACGACCCGTAAACAGGGACAAAACCGGATGCCCCCGTTTAATAATGAAGATCCTTTAAAATTCAACCTAATACCCGTCCGGGCCTGATCAACGCCGGATGCCTCAAACAGGTCGTGCTATTTTCGTTTCATGAATCGGAAAAAAGCAGTTTTGTTTGGGTTATTCGCCGTTGGAACAGGCGTTGCAGTAAAGAAACTCTGGTCGTTGATGGACATCAGCGACCGGGTTTCTTTTGTTGTTTCATCCTTCAAGGTGCATAATGTCGTTGTACCTTCCAATGTATTGGATGTGGTTGCCTACCGGCTGGTTTTGTCTGCCGGCATTCGTATCTACAACCACTCCTCCAGCACGGTCAGCTTGCAAATACCCGGTGTTAAAGCTTTATATAATGGCCAACCCATCGGTTATTCAACGCCCGATGGATCCACTCTTACAATTCCGCCCAACACCGCAGGAGATAAGACCCTGAAAATTGAAATGCCTGTTCACAGTCTCAACAGCAACGGGGTGACCCGTGACATTATGGCCAATCCCGAACAGCTGAAACAGATACTGGCGGAAAACCTGGCATTTTTAATCACTGTAACGGTCAACGGGGTAACCACTACTGTTAACAAAACCCTCAACGGCACCGGCCTGGCCTTATCCGCCGGCCCCAGAAAAGTTAAAGACGGCTCCAGATTCAATAAGTATTTTCCCAAACCGGAAAATAAAAACAAGCGCCTGACCGGAAACGGTGAGGTGGAGGAAGTGGTGGATCTGGCCATACAAATTGTCAGAGACCATCATCAGGAAGCAGCTGGCATTGCCCGGGTACTCAAAGGCAGAACCATCCAGGAAACGGCCGCCAACATTTTCGAGTTTGCTTACAATTATCTGCAATACCGGCGTGACCGCCCGGGTGTGGAAGAGCTTAGAACTCCAGCCCGCAGCTGGTACGATGGTCAGGTTCGTCACAAACAGATGGGCATTGACAGTGCCGGTATCGACTGCGACTGTTATTCCATCTTTTGCGGATCTATCCTGCATTGTCTGAAGATCCCTTTCAAGTTCCGCATCACCAAATATTACGGACGAGATTATTTCCAACACATATACGTGTGCATTCCCGCGACTGAAAACAACCCGGAAATTATTATTGACCCTGTTCTGGACAGCTTCAACTATGAGAAGCCCTACTCGGAACAAAAAGACGATTTTAATATGGCCTCACTTTATTCGGTAGAAGGATTGGCAGGAATGCCCATCGAAATGCTTCACGGCATTGACAGTACAGAACTGGAAGACATCATAACGGGACGAACCCTCATGGAAGGGCTTGAAGGGTTGGGGGATGTCTTACAGGAGGATGTTCTGGAAAAGACTTACAAATACCTGGTTCAAACCCGCAATACGATTCAGGCCAATCCTGAATTGATCAAAAGCTTCACCAACGACATCCCCAGTCTGCTCAACATGCTCAACGATGCCATCAAATACTGGCACAGCCCAATGCGGGATCAGGTTCTGGAGCGGCTGGAGCGCTATGAAGAGCTTCTGGAGAAAAGTGGTGTATTCAAACCAACCATTCAGGGACTGGACGGAGGTCTGGAAGGCGGTTTCTTTAAAAAGATTGGCAGGCTGGCCAAAAAGGCGGGTAAAGCCGTTTCCAAAGTAGCCAAAAAAGGATTTAAGACCGTTACCAAAATTGCCAAACCATTGATTGCTCCGGTTCTGACAGCTGTGGTGGCTTCCAATCCCTTAACCATGGCTTTGGCACCGGCAGCAGGCAAACTGACCTCTTCCCTGGTGAAAAAACCTTCCGGCAGCTCCAAAGGGAAAACCGTTGTGCAAACAGCTCCTGTGTTAAAAAGCAGCACTTCCGTTGCCCCTCCAAGGGTTTATGCAGCTCCGGCAACAACCAGCTTTACCCCTCCGGTGATGCCCGTTTCTCAACCTTACGCTACTTCAATGCAAACCATACCATCTATGTCAACACCAGCACCAGTTCAGCAGCCGGGCTTTATAGCCAGGCACAAGAAAAAACTACTCATTGGCGGAGGACTCCTCCTGGTAGGAACCGCCGCTTATGTCATGTTCAAACCAAAGCCCAAACCAAGGGCACTGCCAAAAGCGGCACCTCGTCCCAAAGCATTGGCCGGGCCTCCCGCCGTTAAGCGGAAAAAGAAGAAAAGGAAACCGGTTAAAAGAAAACCTGCCATACGCAGGAAAACACGGCGGGGCGTAAAAAGAGTGACGCTCCGGTAAAAATCAAAACCCCTTAAAAATTTCACAAAATGGCAAGAAGAAAAACAACACGAAGACGCAGGAGGTCTGTTAGCAGGACTCCCCGCAGGACTTCCTCCCGCTTATCGGGTGATAAAATGATGGAAGACCTTAAGGTCGTTGCAGCAATCGGCGCAGGCCTGGTATTTGGAAAAACCATCGCAGGTCTGGTTGACAAGGGCACCAATACCGTCAGTGGCATGATGGGTATTGATGGCGCTGAGTTAAGACCTTTCATCCGTCCGGTAGTCACAACCGGAGTAGGACTGGCAACCAACCAGATGGCCAGTCATCCCCTAATCAAAAGAGTCGGCCTTGGCGTCGCTTCTTACGGTATGATGGACGGAATCCAGAAACTGACCGGACAAAAGATGCTGGCCGGCCCCGGACTGGGAGATGTTCCTCCAGCTTATCTGGCACTTCCCGAATATCAGATTCCGGTGATGGGCCCTGATGATGAGCCAGAGGTGACCACCACTCCCTCTGAAGAGGAGTCTCAGGGCACAGAAGGAGTTGGAGATTTGGCCAATGCCACTGCAGAAGACATCACTGCCGGTCTGGATGGAGAGGGCTCTCTCTCTTCGATCGATGGTGACGAAGACGATCTGACCATCACAGCATAACCCTCGATCAAATCTGCTTTATTTCCGAAAGAACCATTTTTTTAACAACTAATTAATTGATGCCATGATTGAAGGTTTAGAGTATGCCAGCTCTTCCATGGAAGAGGAAATCGAAGGTGTATTGGGTGAAATAGGTGTACCTGCTCAGGTCCGTCGCCCGGCCGCCAGAAGAATCTCTCAAAGAGCGGTCAAACCATTTGTACGTCAGGCGCACAGTGCCGGACAAAAGAAAGGTAAGAACGGCGTTATGACAGCCGCGGCTTTTCGCAGCGATATCACCTCGAAGGGCTACTTTGAGATGAAGAAAAGTGAACTGCCTCCTGAAATCGTCAAAGGACTGGCCAATCGCGCCCTCCAGGTAGTAGATGCCAATATTTACGGAATAAAAGCCATCGAAGGCAAAAGTGTTATCGACCTGCTGACCAGCAGTGATGATAAAGCAACCGGCCGCAGTAACCTAAACGGTGCCAAGCTGGATTTGAACGAGCACTTCCTGGTAACAGCCGTATGTCTTGACTTCGGCACTTTCCCGGATGGCGGAGCTGCTACGGATTCTGATTTTGTGGGCGATTTGCCGGCCAAGATCAAGAACGGGGAGTTTGAACTGAAGGTAGGTGCAGAAAGCTTGTTGCCGGAGAACCTATCGTGTGAGATTTTCAACAATGAAAGCTCCGATGGTGGTAAACCCCACATTTTCAAGCTGGATCACCCCAAATGGATCAAGCCCCAGATGGAGATCAAACCCAGATTGACCATGACCAAGGCGGGTTCGGCTCTTGAAGCCGTGAAGCTGACCCTTATCGGATGTAAAGTCCACAAAAAGTAAGAGGAACAGTCTTTATGGTTATGATCCTGTTATGGATTTTTCTAAAGAAAAGGCGGCATCAAAGGCCGTCTTTTCTGAAAAACAAAAAAACTAAAAAACTATCTGTCATGGAAAATGAAGAATTGGGGGCCATCCGTAAAAAAGGCCGCACCACCGAAGTTAAAGGCATCCAAAAGTATCAGGTCCTGCGCCTTCAGGTTGCTGAAGCAGGCCAGACTCAGACTCTGAATACCAACACCAAGCAGGAGCACGATCGCATTACGGGTGTTTTCATCAATGTGGATCAGCAAAATGCACTGGTGGGTTCATTGCTGGATCTGAGCATTGACGATACCGAGATCATCCCTGAAGGATTTGAGGCGGTTTTGATCAATCGCACGGTGGGTGTGAGCATCAACCAGATGCCTTATGAATTTGAAGTCCGGGCCCGCAACAGCAAGATAAAGCTCAATTACAAAGACGGTGCTGCACCAGGAGCTATCTATCCCTATACCGTGAGTGTGTACCTCAGGGCCATCGATTATTAATCTCAGTCTACTCCGGCATGGCTAAAAAAGTGCTTATTCATACCTGTCAGGCGCAACCGGGAGAAGATTTCCTGGCTGACATTCAGCTTCCGTTAAACACCCGTGAGGTGACCGGATTGCTGGTCAATGCCTACGACCGTGAAAAGGGTGTAACCGTATCCTGGGGTTATGATCATTTGCAACCCTCCTATTCTGTGAATTCATTCCTCAGTGACAACCAGGGATTGCCGGCTTTTCTTGGCCGTAATGTTTTGGAAGAAGGAGCAGGCGATGAAACACTGACCGAAACGGCACGCGACAACTTTGTCAATGCCCTGATAGGGGAATACATGACTGCACTGATTGACCGGGAACAGAATGCTGAAAAGAAAGGCATTTTTACACCGGAATATCTTGGCAGCAAACTGCTCTCACTGAAAGACCGGGTGAATGCCGGGTTCTTTGCCACAGGTCTCAGGCCCCGTTGGTATGTTCAGCTGGGGGTTAACCGGAAAACGGCCATTGACGGGACTGTTACTTACGGGACGCAGGAACCGCTTAAACTGATTTCGCAGCAAAAGGCATGGAATCCTGAAGACCTCAAAGCCTGGTATTCAATGTTTGCCAAGGACATGGTCTACAAGGCAGATGCCACCACCCCCAACTACCGCAATACGTTCTTTGATGAGCCGGCCAACTTTGCCCGCGAAACTTATCAGGCGGCCACGGTTTTTGTCAGCATCTCATCGGGTGGTCGTGAGGCTACTTCTGAGGTCAATGCTTACACTTACTTCGGCAATCTTTACGGTTATCCTGATGCGCAGTGGTTTGGCTATGTCCCGGAAACATTCAACACCTACAGTTTTGATGCTTACGAGACAGCCCGAATTGTACTGAACCATTACTGGAATCACATCACCTGGGTGAAGTCGGGCAGCTACTGGCAAAACATCAATTGGGACAAATCCAATGTGGGAGAACTCAGCGTGCTGTTCAACAGCGGGCGGGATATTGCTGTAAGGGATATGCCCATCGACCTGAATATGAACTCCAAGAGTGTGCATTACGACCTGCTCCGGCTTTCCCAGAAAGAGCAGGTGAATTCGTTTGTACGACTGGTATTCAAAAACAACGGCCGGGCGGTTAATCCCTTTTATGTGAAGACTTATTTTTTCTACGAAACCATTTAAGAACCTGAACCAATGGATGTAATTCTGCAGGAACGCATCAAAGAGAAAGTCTATGAGCTGGAAAACATCAAGACGCATGTTACAGTGCCAATGGTACTGATGATCAACTCTCCCCGTGAGATTCATGACATCGGAAATGCGTTCTATTTCCTGACCGGAAAGAACCTCAATGACATTGACCAGGTAGCCAGACTGCGCCTCCGCAGCAGCGACAACACCTTTACCACCTCTCCCATTGAGTATGGTAATCTGGAACTGTCACGATACGCGGCATTCAGAGATTATCTGGAGATCACTCTGGAGAATTATCTCTCTTTCCGGCCTTTCAAACTGGAATTCCTGAAAGTCCAACCCATCTATCACGACCACGATTAATGCTTTTACGACATGGAAAAGAAATATCTTAAAGAAATTGAAGCCATCGCCAAGAAATACGATTATTGGGATGAAGCCAAAAGCCCTTATGCTTTCCTGGTGAGTTATGAAAACGACTCCAATCCGGGCATAGCCCACAAATTCATCACCAAACGCATGAAGGGTGGAACGGTTTTTCGTGAGTGCATCAACAAGATGATGAATAATTTCACCCCTGATGTGATCATCATCGATGAATACACCGGCATCAAAGGCAATGCATTGAGCAATTATCCATTGCGCATCCGGGTCAACGAAGAACCGGCTCCGGGAACTGCCCCGATTAACATTCCGGTAATGCAACCAATGGCGCCTCCCTCTGCCATTGATAATGTTTTTGAAGGGCTAAACGGCATTGAGGGTTTTGAAGGAGTGAAAAACGGCCTGGGAGCTTTATTGGCTTTTGAACGGGAGCGTCACACCAAAGACATGATGATTGACCGGCTGAACTATGACCGGAAGTTCACCGAGATGGAACTCAAAAACCACATCTCGGCCCTGGAAGAAAAGCTTGAAAAACTCTCCGAGGCCAATCAGGAACTGGAGAGTGAACTCAGCCATACCCGCGAAGCACTGGAAGGTCTGGAATCCGCCAATGAAGAACTCAAAGAGGAGAATGAGCAATACAAACCCAATCGCCTGATCAAGGATGTGGGCATTGGTGCCATTACCAGCATTGCCATGCAACTGGCCAACAAAAGTCCAATGCTAAAAGGTCTGCTGGGTATTGACGGGGAGATCTCAGGAACCTCTCCAGCACAGGCTCAGCAAACGTCAAACATGGAAGGGGGAACGGAAGCGCCATCTGGCAAAACCAATATCATTCGGGAAATCACCCAGGCACTGAACAACTGGTCCGAGGAGGCCATCAACCACCTCATTCATGTGATGGCTTACATGGAAAACAATGTAGAGGGTCAGCTTGAACTACTGGAAGTCATACGTCACAAAACCAATCAGCAACAGGAGGCTTAATATGAAAACTACCATCAGCATACAAGTGCAATGCGATAGTCTTTTAAAAGTCAAACGCATGGAAAACCTGCTTCAAAACGTGGTCAAAAAGGTCAACCATGATGATTTCCTTTTGCTGCTGCAGAAGGTCAACGACAATCCTTCGGTGGCCAAAACGGCTTTGAAGTTTATCCATCTTGTTTAAATCCTTTTTTTATGAACCCTCTAGTCGCTGCAGCTGCGGTACAGGCAGCTCCCGGAATCATTGACAAGTCTTTCTCGCTGATGAAGGTGGTCTTTCTAACGGCCATTACTGCCGGTGGCGGATTCTTCATTTACAAAAAGATCAAGGGCAATACGAAAGTGACACCGGGCAACAATCTTAGTAAGCTTCAGATCAGCAAGACCGGTCTGTCGTACAGTGACAGTGAATACGGCATCATGGCCCAAAGTCTTTACCTGGCCATGGACGGCCCGGGTACGGATGAAGAAACCATATTTGCCATACTCCAAAGTATGCGCAACCGCGACGACCTCTTAATGCTCATCAAAGCATTTGGGATACGGCGTTACGGAATCGTCACCAGTCTTTGGTTTGGCAATGATCTAAACCTGGTGGGCTGGCTCAATGAGGAGCTCGGCAGCAGTGACAAAGCAAAAGTTCGGTCCATATTCAACAACCTTAATGTGCCCTTTTGATGATGACAACCAAATCTAAACATATTGTGGCGGCTTCATTGATTACCGGGAGCATCATTCTGGCCATTCTGGCCGTGAGAACTGCCAACAAAAGAAAATCTTTTCCATATGTCAGTCGTGAGAGTGACCCGGTGGTCAGAAATTATTTTGGACTGCCGGGCTTTCTCAACGCCTCCCACCCCCGGGGCATCCGTAACAACAATCCGGGCAACCTGAGAATTACAACATCTGCCTGGAAAGGAAAAATTCCGGTGGAAAAGAACTCGGACGGGGCATTTGAACAGTTTGTTTCTTTTGAACACGGTCTCAGGGCAATGATCCGTCAATTGAAAAACGACATTGACCGGGGTTATAATACGCTGACCAAACTCATTGGTAAGTATGCTCCTTCGTCAGAAAACAACACTTCCGGGTACATTGCCTTTGTGTCAGGACAAACCGGCATTCACAAAGATGCGGGACTCATCAGTACCAAAGCTCTTTTAAAAAATCTTGTCAGGGCCATGGCTTTGATGGAAAACGGGCCGGCCTATCCGGTGTCCGACCGTCAATTTGAACAGGCTTACAGTATGCTTTAATCTTTTTTATCATGATACTCATTACATCTGTCAATGGCGTGGATGCCAGATTTCCGGACTATATCTTTTCCACCCGCCGTGTGCGTTACGTGGAGGGGGAATACGTCATTATTGACAATGAACCTTACATTGCGGCTTCCATTCGCCGAATCAGTGACATTGGCACCCCTGGCACCCCTGCAGAGGTGGTTCCTGTTACCGATCTGCCCTTTGACGGCAACCGGACGGTTAAACGGGCCGGTCTCCCCCAAGTCAACCCGGCAGCTTTATCAGTGAAAGGGTTTCTGGAAAAGTATTTCTATCCTTTCGTGCCGGCTGAGATAGCCTTCACGGGCAGTGATGCCACCTTTGAGTTTGGCCGACGACAGAATGTAACACTAAGGGCCAAAATAACGGTCAATGATGAGACCGAAATTGCCAACCGTCGCATCATTCACGTTACCAACGGAAACAGTCTGCTTTTTGTGGGTTCTGACAATGATTTCTCGGTGGAGACTACCATGCAGGGTGATGAAACGGTTTTGCTGCACAACAAGAAACAGGTGTTTAAAGCACTGGCTGATGTGGGTGGCAACGGATCGCCGGCCAGTATTGCATCAGCTCTGAGGACATTCAATTTCTATTATCCGGTGCTTTACGGAATGGCGGGGTATCTTAATGGTGCTACCATGTATGATGCTCTGACCAAAATGGTGGTTAGTGAAAATACCAAACAGTTCTCCATTGCTTTAAACGGCACCAATCAATACATCTGGTTTGCGACACCCTTTTCTCTTTTGAAACCGGTGTTTCGTGATCATAACGGATTTGACATTTCCGACTCTTTTGTTTTGCAGAACATCAACATCACCACCAGTCAACAATACCCCAACTGGACGTATGGCTATTTCGTGTGGAAGACCGGCTTTACGACTTCGGTGGCCAACAAAACATTCACCATCACTTATCCTTAAAACATCAGACTATGCCCATTGAAGTTATTGACGGCTTTAAAGTCAGCAAGAATGTGCCTGTAGACACCCAAAGAACAGTAGTGGCCACCCTGGAAGATCGGGACGCCATTGACCTGGCAGTCCGTTACGAAGGCATGGAAACACGGGTACTAACCACTAAAACCAAATACGTATTGGAAGGTGGTATAACCAACAACCATTGGAAACCGGTACTGGAGGATGAGCTGAATGCTTTGGTATCCCCTCTGGAGGTGCGTCTGCCTGACAGCCAGGATCGCTTGCTGGCTCTGGATCAGGATATTGAGCTGAGCATCCCGGAAAACAATATGGGGATTAAAGATCTGTCCCTGATCAATGTTTTCGGACAGGAAAAGCCCGTTTTATCGAATTTCGCATTTGCGGCAGGATCCATTTTAATGGTGCCCGAAGGATTGCACAAGATCAGCGGGACCATTGTCGGCGCTGCAGGAACAGCTCTGTTTTCAAGGAAAAACCTGGGACGTCGATATCTCAACAAGGGCTCCAAAGGCTTTAACCTCACTTCCTCCTTTAACCCCAGTGTGGCAGCCATTGAAGCTGACTACACCGATGATCCCGATCATCCACGCATATGGCTGCTTTGCTCGGCTGTGGATTATCTGGGCACAAAAATTACCGACCGGCTTCTACTCCTGGATCACGATGGGGCTCTGATACGATCGGACTTCGGTGGATATTTCACAGGATACATGAAAAAGGTTGAAATGACACCCGATCACTCTGGTCTGATTGTCCTTGGCAACATTGACAACGCGGAGTTCAAACACATTTGTAAGATCGACCGGCAGGGCAACCTGGATCCCGGGTTTCTGAAATGCACTGTCGGGTTTGCCGGTTCATCAGGGGCTTCAATCTTTCCCAATTATTTCCGCTTATCGCCCGATGGCAAAATCTATGTCTGGGGAGCTTCCATGGTCAGCTATGAAGGCCAGCCATTCACCGGATTCCTGGCCAGATTGAATGCGGATGGCACTTTAGACAATACATTTTCCTTTTTAGGGGCCAGTTCTCAAAGTGCCCCGATCGGCGTATTGGTTCAGGAAGATCTGAAAGTGGTTGTGCACTACCTCTCCAAAACCAGGATTAATGGTGATACTGTCTCCCGATATTGCATAAGGCTCAACCCTGACGGAACCACCGATCCGACCTTCACGGCAGGACTAATGGATCTGGCCTATTACGGCATGGCCATTCAACCGGACGGAAAATTTTTGGTCGCAGGTGGAAGCAACATTGGCACCAACGGACAGTCTCAAATCTGGCGGTTAAACCAGGATGGCTCAGTGGATGATTCCTTTATCACTGATTTCAGCCTTGGCTCTGCAGTCCACAACAGCAACGGCGGAAGACTTTTCCCAACGCCGGATGGTAAAATTCTGGCTTCAACCAATGGGGTGACACCTCTGACTCATGATCGGGAAGATTTTACTAACAGTCTTTTCAGGATGAATGATAATGGCTCTTTCGACAGGAGTTTTCAGCCACCGGTGATTACGACTTCCAACGGGAGTAAAGGAACCGGGTACTGCTTGAAACCCATGAACGACGGCTCTTTCCTCTTTGGGGGATCATTCGTCAAATGCAACGGGGAATCCAAAGCGGCACTGGTCAAACTCAACTACAACGGATTTAACAGGTAAAGACATGAAAGAACTTTTTCAACACATCAGACTGATAACCAACAGCACACTTTTTTCCGCCAGGACAATGAACCTGCTGGTGGTTTGCATTCTCTCGTTTTCAGTAATTACCAAGATATGGACCATTGGCCGGAAAGTGGACAACACCTTGGCTTACCTGCAGGCCATTCCATCGCTCCAGGCAGAGTTGTCGGAGCTCAGACATGAAAAGAATGCCAATTCTGACAGTCTGCTCCTGTTTCGAAGTGAGGTGGCTGGCAGTTTCCGTCAGGTGGCCGGTAACCTGGAACAAATGGACGGGCGCATAACGCATACCAATGCCAGTGTAAAAATGGAACTGAAAAAGATGAATGAATATTTCATATTGCTCAGCTCCAGCAATGAAGAAATCAAACGGATGCTGATGATCAAAAAGGAAAATGATAAGCTGCTTTTTGAGCAGATATTTCCCACCGGACTGGCTACCAAATAGTGTTCACAAATAAAGCCCGTTTACGGCGTTATGCTCACATTCAAAACCGGTCATTTACGAAAAGCAAACTCCCGGCATTGAATATTCGCAAGCCTTGTACACGTACTTTATTGGCAAACACAGGAATTATAAAATGGAGGGTCTGTTTTATCGTCCGACTCTTAACAGAAAAAATTTCACAAAATGGCACGAGAACATCTATTCATCTCCAAAATCATTCAGATCGAAGGCGGATATGTGAATGACCCATCAGACGCGGGTGGAGAAACAAAATTCGGGATTACGCTTAAGACTGCCAGAGACAATGGCTATAACGGTTCGATGAAAGATCTGACCATAGAGACCGCGCGGGATATTTATCTGCAGCAGTATTGGTTCAAACCGGGATTTAATAAAATCACCAATGACCAGTTGGCTTTTGAACTGCTGGACACGGCTGTCAATATGGGCCCTGAAACGGCCGTTGAGATGCTTCAAAAAAGCTGCAACCTGCTAAACCATGCCAACCGGTATGGAAATGACCTGGAGGTGGATGGCCGTCTGGGCTATAAAACGCTGGCGTTTGTCAACCGTTACCCCATGCCCGACAGGCTGCGCATGCTGATGAATGCGGTGCAGTGTGCCCGTTATGTCAAGATTGCTCAGGCGCGACCGGAGCAGCGAAAGTTTATCTACGGATGGCTCAAAGAACGGGTATTTAATCAAACCTCATTCGATGACAAATTCTCAATCTCGACCACCCTTAACACCTAACCCATCCCATGGCAAAGAAATCATTTAAACAGTTCTGCGGGGAGGTGGTACAAAAAGTGCCTGCCATCGCAACCGGTATTTTTGAAGTGGTCACCTCTCCCAACCCGGCAGCTACGGCCATTGGGAGGGTAAGTGAACTACTCAAAAGCAAAGCTGAAAAGGACGAGAAGGCCCGGATGGCTCTGCAGGAACTGGAGCAGCACCGGATGGAATGGGAAAAAGAGATGTACGAGTTGGACATTGAAGCTTACAAAGCAGAAGTCTCTGACCGGTCCAGTGCACGGCAAAAATACCTGGATGCTGACAAAGCTTCAGCAGATGCCATTGGTCGGCAGATCATCGGACGCAATCTGACTTACATTTTCATTCTTCTTCTGGTTCAGGTGCTGGTGACTATCAGTTCCGTTTTCCTGGCTTCCGGCTTTATTGAAGACAAAGAAACTGCGGTAACCATAGGCAGTTCCCTGGGATCGGTCGTCGGAGCGGCTATTGGAACGGTTATCGGATCGCTTCTGCAGGAGCGCAATCAGGTGGTTGGTTTTCACTTTGGCAGCTCAATGGGCAGCCGGCAAAAAGACTACAAATGAAGATGCGTGCAGTTGTCAGTTTCCGAAACGGGAATTCTTACACCAGCGGGGTTCTTACAGGCATTACCGAAAAGAACGGCTATTACCTGCTGATAAAAAGTTACAACAAACGCAGCCTGCCTCTGGCAGAAATCATTGTTCACAAAACACAAGTCAAATCCATCGCAATACTTGAGTATGGCAACGACAAGATCAGAAGAACTATTCTCTCAGCTTTTTGACCGCAGTCACATATCGGTGATCCGCGATCAATCGGAGATTACCATCGAGGTTTATGCCTTTAACAAAACATGTGCTCACGGGAAAGTAACTGAGGCACCTGAAAGTACCGGCCTCAAAGGTCAGTGGCTGGATGTGAATCTAAACGAAATCATTGATGTCTTTGATCCATGGGAAAGGTGAAATACATTTTTCTAAGCGGAACATTAGGACAATCGCCTGATGTAGTGGAGTTCCTCCGTGAAAAGCAGAAAAAGCGAAAGTTCAGGGATGCCGGGGAGTATGTACCCGGATCTGCCAAAGAACGGGCCGCTATGCGTTCCCTGGTCAACTCCAAAGACCTCGACAAACTGGAACAGGATGAAGCTTCTGCCATTGAAATGGTGGTAAAAGACAATGTTTGGGCGGCTTATGACTTCTCTATCCTCAAGGCATCCAATGCCGATCCGGCTCTTTGCTATCTGAGAAATGAATTTCGGAAATCTTTTCCGCCAAAGCCTTCTGTCAATACCCCAGATATGCGAAAGGTTTATGTCAGAACGGCGGAATACCTTCAACAAAAATTGAATGACTACGATACCATCAAGCCACTGGTGGACACTCTACCGGATGTATTGTGGTCTCTGGAGGCAGCGAAGGCTTACAGCACTTCCGCTCAAATAACTCTTGAGCTTTCAGCAATGATTAAGCACTCCATTGAATTTAAGGATTGCCGGGATTATACTGAAGTTGATCTTTTCCTTAAAGATCATTATGACCGGTTAGATCATTATTTTAAAACCCAAAAGCGCTATTACTTTACACGCCTGCTAAGAGAGAACTTCTCAACTCGCTTTTCCAACATGGTTATGCTCAAAAGCAGTAAGGTTCATGAAACAGCCAATGCTCTCTACAAAGAACCTTCCTGGGACTGGGCTTTCCCCAAAAACAATAAAGGCACAAAGTCAAACGATAAAATTGAGATCAATTCAGGCTTGCCGCTTTCACACATCAGAAGAAAAGGAGGCCTCTTCATCTCTGATAATGATATTTCCGAGAAGGTTTTGACCGAAAGATACGGTTTTAATGCCGTTCAAATAGGTCATTCCATTACCGACAAAGAGCTGAAAGAACACATCCGCTATTTCATTGGTGCCATCACCGATTTATGCGAAGCTCTGGACATCGATATTTGTCAGATCCATAAAATCGGGAATCTGGCGATTGCATTTGCGGCCAGGGGAAAAGGGAAAGCCCTGGCACATTATGAACCGATGCGTCAGATCATAAACCTGACACGAAAACACGGTGACGGAACTGTGGCTCACGAGTGGGGTCATTTCTTCGACCATCTTTTAGGCATCAATCTCGGACTCAGAAAGGGTAAAATGGCCACCGGTTGTTATGCCTTCCGGGAAAAACACATTGAAATTGACAGCGACCAGTACATTCAAAATCCAAAGGCCCTGAACCTATACGACAAAGTCACCAATCTGGCTCGTTTCACCTATCGGGGCAATAATGAGCAAACTGCAGGAAAATCCATTACCCGAAGGTTTTACACCAAAGATGCCAAATACGCTTTCCGCCTTGAATACGGAGCCTCTCCCGAAGAATCGCTCGATTTCCTGAAACGGAGATATCCCGGCTATCTGAAATATCCTTCTTATTACAGCAATGCCAAGGCACTTCTGAGCAGTATTCCCCGAAAGTTTGGACTGGAGTTTCTGGACATTCCGCTAACCCTGAACAATATTTCCGAATTCTATGCAGAATCGAAGTTTTACGGTTCCAAATACTGGGCCTCTCCGGTGGAGATGTTTGCCAGGGCCTTTGAGTGTTTTGTCTTTGACCGACTGACCGCCAGAGGGATGGAAAACAACTACCTGGTCAGCGGGGCGCATTTCGGGGTGGGTGTTTATCCTCAGGGGGAAGAAAGGGCTTTTCTTAACCGGTTGTTCGAAAGCATCATCCGGGAGGCCCGTAAAGTGATCGGATTGGGTCGGTTTGTGCCTTTTACCGATCAGCGGGTAGATGAATTTATTGAACTGGACAAACAGGGCGATGCTGAAAGCGGGGTTGTTTTTGTGGAAACTGAAAAACAGAAAAATAAAAAAACTCCGAAACTGAAAAACAAAGAAACTTCCCAACAAAAAAAGAAAGAAACTAAAAAACAAAAAACCCCGGTAACCATGGCCACAGCTCTGGAACTGGAGATGGAAATGGCCTTTGAATTCTGATTGTTATGAAGACCGCGAAAGTAAAACTCACCATATTGGCCATTGCACTGGCTCTGGAACTGGAAACAGAGATAGAATTCGCTTTTTCTGATAATTCCAACAGCTCCAAAAGCCGGGAAACGGATTTTGTAAAAGCCGTTCAGCAGGAACTTGGCAAACGAACTTCTCACAATAAAACCACCATTGAGAAACTGGCCCGTCAGCGCTTTGGGATTGATAACCAAAACAAGGTAAAAGAGCTGACAGAGCTGGCCATTGCCCTGGAAGCCCGCCGCATTGCTTTTAGTGAAAAACGAAACTTTCGCCAGCGCTTTGAGAGGGTTGTTGAGCTTTACCGCTCACAGGTCAATCTTTCGCATCGCACCTCCATGAGTGTGCTTTTGCAACAGTATTCCACCCCCGCGCCCATCTCCTTCATGGCCGGGCTGTGGGTCAGAAAGGTCAAAGGAGAAGCCCTTTACTTTGAGCCCAGCGCGGGTAACGGACTGCTTTGTCATGCGCTCCCATACAATCACCTCCATGTAAACGAACTGGACAAGATACGTCTTCAAAATCTGAACCGTCAGCCTTACAAAACCATTACCAGTCTGGATGCTTCACTTCCTTTCGGATTCGGCAAAATATACGATGGCATTGTCACGAACCCGCCTTTTGGCGATCTGGAAACCATCGAACAGGTGGAAGGTTTTCACATCAAAAAACTGGAACACATCATGGCCATCCGTGCTCTCGAAACCATGAAAGATGACGGACGGGCAGCTATCATTATTGGCGGTCATACCAAATACAATCCGGATTCCGGAGTAATTACCAATAAGGGTGACCGCTATTTCCTGAACTTTATCTATCATTTTTATCATGTGGAGGACATCATTCCCATTGACGGGCATCAACTTTACTCCCGTCAGGGAACAGCTTTCAACACCCGTCTCATTCTGATTGCGGGGCGCAAAGAAGCTCCCGGGGGAATTGCCGAATATGCCGCCGAACACAGCACCAAAAACAGACATCTGCGGGAGGTTGTCTCTTCTTTTGATCGTTTTTATGACCGGGTTCTGAATGCCGACATGAGTCATTTCCTGGATCTGGCAGCTCAAAAACCGGAGGAGAACCATCGCTGTAAAATAGGAGACCGCATTTCTTTTCTGACATCAGGGAACATCATCATTAATGGCATCGTGACCGGATTACCACGTTCCGGTATTGTGGAGATCACCATCAAAGGAGAAAAAGAGCCGGTTGTACTCCCTGAATCACAGGTGGTACCCGAGCTTTTTGCCTGCAAGGCGGACAAACGCGAGAAAGGCTACAAAGCTTTTTCCAAAGTACAGTTTTACCACGACCGCACCTGGACGGCCCGTTTTATCGACGGAAAGGAAATAACCGTTGGCCGGGTTTTCAATAACCGGGAGGCCCGCATTGCAGCCATTAAAGAAAGATTAAAACAACAAAATTGAAAAACAAAGAAACTCAGGAACTGAAAAACTGAGGAATAAAAAAACAATAAAACTAAAAAACAAGGCAAGAGAAAAACTTAAAAACAAATAACATGAACTTTCATATACAGATTGACAAAAAGCAACAGGTTCTCTTAACTAAAACCGTCATTACATTTGATAAAAGACCGGCCCCGGAAATCAGTGAGAAACTTCTATTCTGGGGGTTTGATGTATCTACCGGCTTTAAGAAATTCTCCGCCAGACTAAAAGATTTGTCCGAGCGCACCCCTCACCGTTGGCGGTTATTTCTAAAATCACATGGATACAAACCAACCGGCAAAGGACTGGGGGAGCCATACATCCCGGTATCGGAAGGGGGTATTATTCTGGAAACCCAGGTGCCGGACTCCATGGCTGATGAGACGCACATCGCTGCACGGAAAATCAAAAAGCACATGGGCGGAAATGTGTTTGATCTGGTTCGCAAAAAGCTGGGCTACAAAACAAAAGAGGAACTGGAAAAGGCTTTGTCTGCCGAGCAGATCGATGCTGTTGCTTTGGCCATTTACAATATTGAGGAGCGCAACCAGTCTTTGATTGTAGGTGACCAGACAGGTATCGGCAAGGGACGCATTGCGGCGGCCATGATCCGGTATGCCAATCAGCAAAAGAAAATTCCCATCTTTTTAAGTGAAAAGCCCAATCTCTTTTCGGATATCTACCGGGATCTTGCGGATATTGGTTCCGGT
This sequence comes from Marinilabilia rubra, assembly GCF_003121985.1. Taxonomy (GTDB): domain Bacteria; phylum Bacteroidota; class Bacteroidia; order Bacteroidales; family Marinilabiliaceae; genus Marinilabilia; species Marinilabilia rubra. The sequence continues at coordinate 104,111 of NZ_QEWP01000011.1, read as the reverse complement.
CACCTGGTGCCCTTCATTGTCAATGCCGATGATGCCAAAACCAGAGTCAAGGATTCGGAAGGAAATCTGCTTTACCAGGCGGATGCCCGGGCGGTTCAGGAGTCTGTTTTCAAATCACAACAACTACCAAAGAAATATGATGTGATCCTGGCCACTTACACCCAATTCAACCAACCGGAAAAGAAACCTTTGAAACCCATGTTTCTGGCCAAAATGGCTGAAGGCAACATCATTATTATGGATGAAGCTCACAATGCTTCAGGGGCTTCACAAACAGGCACTTTTCTGATGAATGTGATTCAGAATGCTGCGGGTGTGGTATTCCTGTCGGCGACTTTTGCCAAGCGACCGGACAATATGCCCATTTATGCTTTGAAAACCTGTCTATCGGAGGCGAACATGACCAAAGATGAGTTGGTGGATTCCATTACCCGAGGTGGCGTAGCACTTCAGGAGATTCTTTCTGCGCAGCTGGTGTCGGAAGGCCAAATGATACGTCGTGAGCGCTCTTTTGAAGGCATCGAGGTGGATTATGTGACCCTCACGGAAAATGAGCGGGAACATCGCCGGATTGCCGACAAGGTAACAGAGATCATCCGGGACATCATTGCTTTCCAGAAAGATTACGTTGCAGAGGCTGTCAACAACCTGGATGATGCCATGAAGGCTGAAGGCGGGGAGGCCAGCTCCAGAAAAGGTACTTCTTCTGCAGGGGTGGACAATCAGCCATACTTCTCGAAGGTTTTTAATGTAATCAATCAGCTTCTGCTAAGTCTGAAAGCGGAGGATGTGGCACGCGATGCCATCCGTTCCCTGAAAGCGGGACGCAAACCGGTCATTGCCTTTGCCAACACCATGGGCTCGTTCCTGGAGGAGATTGCCGAATCGGCTCCGGGTGAAGTCATCAATACGGATTTTAAGCATGTTCTCTATAAAGGACTCAAATCGGTTTTGAAAATTACCATTACCGATTACCGGGGACAGAAGAAATATGATTTCCTGGAACCGGCCATGATCAGCGAGGAAGCCCTGGCAGAATACAACCGGATTACCGATGAGATAGACCGGGTAGCAACGGGGATCACCATCTCTCCCATCGACCGGATTGTGGAGATCATTGAAAATGCCGGCTTCATAGTGGCTGAGGTGACCGGACGGAAAATCATGGTGCAGTTTTCAGGCAGAGAGTCAGGCACCATTCTCAGTCGCAAAAGGATTGCCACCAATGATGCTTTCCGACAGTTCAACGACAATGAGGTGGATTGCCTGCTGATTAATCAGAGTGGTTCCACAGGTGCTTCTGCCCATGCCATTGTAACCCGGAAAGTATCCAAAGCACAGGTTAAACAGCGGGAGATGATTGTGCTTCAGCCTGAGCTGGACATCAACACCGAGGTGCAAAAACGGGGGCGCATCAACCGCACCGGACAAATACTCAAACCGCGTTACCGTTACATTTCATCAGCTATTCCGGCTGAGAAGCGTTTACAGATGATGCTGCAACGCAAGCTCCGCAGTCTGGATGCCAATACCACCAGTAACCAGAAAGCCAACCAGAGTCAGATTGGTGAGCAGGTGGATTTCCTGAACAAATACGGTGACAAGCTGGTGGCGGATTATCTGATTGAAAACCCGGAAATCGATGAATTGTTAGGCAAGCCACTGGGTGTGGAAGCACCTGAGATCAGAGAAGGTGGCATTCAGAAGGTGTCGGGTCGTGTAGCTATTCTATCTGTGGCAGATCAGGAGAAGTTTTATACCGACATGGCACTTCGATACACAGAATATGTGGAGTACCTCAAACAAATTGAGGAATACGACCTGGAGGTGGAAGCCGTTGCCCTGGATGCGGTGGTCATCGACCGGAAAGTGATCAAAGCAGGGAAAGGCGGAAAGAGCGCGTTTGGAAGAGATTCGATTCTGAAAACCTGCGATTGTGCCAATCTTCGCAAGCCTTTTCGTAAAAGCCAGATTCAGGAGCTGATCAAACAGACTGTTGGGAATCAGGATCCGCTGTCTTATACCGAGAAGATTATCCAGGATATGGAACAGGCTCTGCAGGCACGATTACAGAACATGCTTTCGCACATTGATGAGCGGCTGGAAGTGGCACGGTCATACATTCGAAAGGAAAAGAACTACAAAAAATTAAAAAATCAGGCAGAGCAAGCAGCTTACGTCAAGAAGCGGCTGCAGGAAATTGAAAATTCCAGGGAATCTCTGATTAATGCGGAACGGGAAAAGTCAGATCGCCTCAGGCGGGCCATTAGAAACCGGATCAGGACTTTCTATCCCGGTCGCGGAGTTTATGTGCCCAATGTGGTTTCCAACGATCCCTCCCCTGCTGTATTTCTCGGGTTTGTCATCAATCACAAAGAGGAGAATCCTTATACGCTTTCCAAAATAAAGGTGCGGTTTGCAGTTGGTGATGGGCGAAAATACATGGTACTGGCACTGTCCGGTGATCAGGGAGCCATGGTGGAGCGCATCATCGGGTTAAGCAGTTCGCTGGACAATTACAGTCAGGTGGAAATTCTCAATCAATGGGATGAGATGATGAAAAAACGCCAGGCAGATCGCATCACCCGTTACATCATCACGGACAACATTCTTCAGGGCATTGCCAACTATCGGGGAAAGCTGATTGATTTTACACTTCAGGGCGGTGGCAAAGAGAAAGGCATTCTGATGCCTGATGGCTGGGAAAAGGAAAAGGCCACCGCCAGCGTTCAGGTACCGGTCATAAAGATATTGCCCTATCTGCAATCCTTAAACAAGAATTCTCTGGTGGCCCTGACAAACGGCATTGTGCTTTCAAGAGGGTACGATGGTTACGAGCTGGTTATTCCCTATGGGGCCCGCAACAAGGAGATTTACACAGATCCCGATTTGTTCAGGCTCATGGAGGGCAATGACGGATTCAACAAGCGCAGCAGCAATATGGTGGGCAGTTTTGATCCTTCAAGGCTTACCCAGGTCACACGGATTTTGCAGGACAAATATTCCCTGTCAGCCCAGATGTCCAGAACCATGTTCGAGCTCATCTTTGAAGATGAAGATGTCTCCGAAGTGATTGCCCGCCGGGATCCTGATGAAGCATATGCACGAGAACAGCTGGCCATTGACAAGAAGCGATACCGCCAGCGTGTGGGGCAAAACAAAGAAACTAAAAAACTTAAAGCACTCTCTCTGGCAACAGCTCTGGAGCTGGAAATGGAGATGGAATTTGAATTCTGAAAAACTAAAATTTCACAAAATGGCATTTACTATCGACAACTACATTGAGAAGGCAAAAGGGATTGACTTCTCAAAACTGGCACACGGTGACTTTTTTACCCGTAAACACCCGGAGGTAATCAAGATCATTGAAAACATTCATGAAGAAACCAACCCGGAGAATGTGGCAACCATTCACCGGATTCTTGGTAAGTATTTCGAGAATCTGGATAAGGACATTAAAGCCAACCCGGAGGCGCTGAAAAAGGGAAGTAGCAAGCCGGAAAACAAAGAAACTTCCAAACAGAAAAACTCAAAAACTAAGAAACAGGAAAACAAAGAAACTCAAAAACAAAAAAAGCCGCGTCAGTCACGCAAAAAACTGAAGAAGCACAAATACAAAGCCGGACAATTTCTTTATGCCTATGTAAACGGCTATGTGGAAAAGTCAGAAATTGAAACTCTTTCCCACTCTGTGTCGGGAGAACCCGTTTATGTGTATCGAACCGATAAAGGCACCAAAAAGGAGGTTTCGGAAACCATTCTGAAAGGTCTTATCAAACAGAAGCTTGCCCGGATGGATAAGCCGCTACCGGAGCACACCGAAAAGGTGGATGCGGAAGTTTCTTTCCTGCGCCGGTTTGTGGCCATGAACGGGAAAACAAAAACACATGAAGAGCTACTTAACATGCTGAAATCATTGCAAACGGCCATTGTCGAACGAAGGGTTCGCAAGGCATCTGAATATGCTGACCAGATTGAATACATGCAAGACAAACTGATTTCAATGGTCAATGATGGCGGCAGTATAACCGTGAATTTCTCCGGGGATAAGCTTGCAGAACTTAAAGCCATTACCACCGGACTGGCAACCATGCCGGCTGTTCTGGTCATTAAGCGGTTCTTACGCATTCAGGGTAAACCCGGTGTTAAGGAAGAAGCTAAAAAACTGTTAGAGAGAATTGAAACCGGGAAAGCAGCTCTCAATGCATCAAAGCCACTTCATGAAAAGCTTCGGGTGATCAGGAAAGCACTGGAAGATTACCTGGCTGGTCGGTCTATTACGCCTTCCATTAGTCAGTCTGAGCTGAATGGTCTGGAGGGATTGGCCGGTATTGACGGATGTAATAAGACCGAACTGAAAATCACGGTGAAATCAGGGAAGGCCATGCGCTCCACAGATTTTGAACGAAAGGCTTTTTATCCCATGGGACTTACCGGCAAGTGGCACAAACTGCTGGGGGATATGAGCGAACCATTCCGGTTAATGATCTACGGCAAAGGCGGAAGTGGTAAGTCCACCCTGGCTCTTGACCTGGCCAAATACCTGGCTGACCAAATGGGCAAAACCGTTCTTTTTGTGGCCAATGAGGAAGGTTTTGGAGCGACGCTCCAGAAAAAAATCAAAATGCTCAAGGCAGTACATCCGGAGCTCTTCCTAGTGGATAAAATTCCGGCAGATCTGAGTAAATACGATGTTGTGTTTCTGGATAGTGCAGACAGTCTTAGACTCAACCCAGAGGCTGCTACCAAACTCACATTGAAATACCCTAACATGAACCTGGTTACCATTCATAAGGTCACCAAAACCGGAAATTTCCGGGGCAGTGCCGAATGGGAACATGATTGCGATACGTCTGTGGTAGTCACAGGCGCTGTCGCCAGGGCTGAGAAAAACCGGTTTGGAGGAAGTGGTGAAATTACCGTGTTTTGAGCGTTTGGGAATGATTATATTTAGAAAAAGGCTGCCTAAGGGTGGCCTTTTTTTCGTTTCCCTAATGACAATTAGGAAAAAATCTGTTAACCATTTTTGGAAAATGAGAACAAAAAAATTAGTTTTACAGTAAACTAAAAAACTTTAAAACAATAAAACAAATTGACGGCCCTACCCCACATAAAGCTTAAAAGAAATTTGATATTCCTCTCCTCCACTGGATGGGGATTGATTGATAAGAAATATAAAGGTGTACGAGGCATTCCGGATTTGGATGTTTTGTGCACCTTTTGTTTTTGTTAAATGATTGTCGGAACAAACCGAAAAAAGACGTAAAACAGGAGTAGGCAATAACTTAAAAAGATGAATGCAATGGGAAAAACAGGACAACAAGGACAAGGAAATGCTGGTGGATGGCCTTCGACTACAGGTGGAAAATCAGGAGGTGGAAGAAGCAATAATTCATCGGGAGGTGGTAAATCTTCAGGTGGATCTAAAGGCGGTGGAAAAAAGTGAATAAACTAACTGTAAAATGCGGATAGAAATAAATTTCCTATCCGCATTATTTTTATTGGACTAAAAAAAATTAAAAATTTCATATGTATTTTATTTTAAGAATGGAAACAACAACTTTATTAATCAAGCACACACAACATAATAAACACCTTATATTTACAAGATTACACAAACAAAAAATGCAATTAATTAATTTCATATTATTATGAAAAATCTATTTTTATCGACTCTTACAATGACATTTTTGTTAATTGGATGTAGTAAGAATAATGATACGATTGAAAAAGAAGATCCCTCAATTGTTTTATGGGCTTATAAGGGTTACTTCGATCAAAGTTACCCTTATCCATCTAATTTTTCATGTGGAATATTCTCATGTTCGAAATCAGCTGCTAAATTTTATTTTTATGATGCTAAAGATATTACTTCAGAAATACAAAAAGACGAATTCCATTATGATGTAGTATATCCTCACGATAAAAAATCTGAAACATTTGATCTTCTAACAAAAGAGAATGGAAAACTAAAGCTCGATAATGGATCAATAATAGATCCAATTACTATAAAAACTAAAACCCACTATTCCTCTAACACTCCTGGAGAAATTATAACAAGAGAAGAAGAATCTGATTATGCTGTACTTCTCTTAGATGTAAATAATTCAGATCAATATAATGATGTTCTAACTGAAAATATTGTTCTTTTACCAGAAGGCGAATATTACATTGTGGCCGTTAATAGTGACCTAAAATATTCGGGCAAGTTTATTACAGTCTCTCATAAAATGATAGATAATAGATTCAATATTGTTTTTCCTGTTGATAGTTATTACGATGGATATTTTGATTGGATTGAATTGGAGTAAAATAATAAAAACATAGGACGTGGGCACAATGAAGCTATCACATGCCAGACGTGGTACTCACAGCATATTGAGGTTTTCGTTTTACCCTCTCCACTGTGTTCAAGCTGATAAAGTCACAGCGGATCTTAAAGCCACCGCCAGGCGCATATAGCCGGGAGGTTGCGACATATAAAGCAAAAACAAAAAGCACCCACATCCTTCTTCCCAACGCACATGATAAGAGAACATCAAACATTAAGAAAAATGAAAAAAAATTACCCAAATTTTACCCTAAAACTATTAGCAACAGTTTTATTAATTGGAATTAACACTTTAACACATGGCCAAATTGTGTTGCAAGATTCCACCTATACAGATAATTCATTTGGGACTTCAGCTTCCTCCAAAATTATACATCAATACAATGAACATAGTGAATCTATAGGTTATGAATCGTATCGTTTTGAAACATCATCAAGAAAATGGATTGGGACATCGAAACATACAAGTACCTATACCGATGGTGCAACTGAATACGCTTATACATACTATCAATGGAATTCCGTATCGAATTCATGGGGAGAGCATTATCAGAAGATTGAATATGAAGTTGAGAATGGTGTAACTACAGGAACTCAATATAATTGGGAAGCTACAGGTTGGGTTATAGATTCAGACTTTCGGTATAAATCATACTACGAGACTAATAGTGATAACAAAGCAACATTGTCTCAAACTTTTGAATGGAATGAAAAACTAAAAGACTGGATAAATTCATGGAAAATTGAATATGATTATTTTGAGAATGGTAATCAAAAAAATCTTACATGGTTTCAATGGGATAAGGTTACTAATACATGGCAGAATTGGAACAAACAAGAATACACCTATGATGCTCAAAATAATAAACTCACGGAGGATCACTATTTAGCTGATGAAAAACATCAACTATATAAATATTCGGAAAAAATATATAAAAATGAGTATGATGCAAATAATAACCTTACAGAGGTAATTACCACGTTAAATTATTTAACGCATGATATACCTCCTAGCCTAACTAAGGAAGTTCATTTATATGATAAAAATAACTTTAAAACAGAAACTATAACTTACTTTTGGAACAATAATGATTGGGTTATCTCTAACAGACAAACATTCTTTACAAAAAATACAGATCAGGTATTTAATGCTATCTCGCCATCAAATTTTGGAATTAATATAGGTACATTATTTGAAATACCCGTTTTGGAAAAGCCAATTGCAACATCAAGAGAATGGAAATATAAAAAAGGTGGCGAATCGACTTATTCAAGTTTCTCACCAAAACAAACTAACTCTACATTATCAAAAATATTTACAGAAGCAGGTGATTATGAAATAATTTGTGAATCTAATATTAACGGACAGATATACACAAGTAATAATGCGAATCTGAAAGTTATAGGCATCAGTATTGCACCTACGGCTACTCAAAATATTAATGTTGATGAGCTAGGAAAAACACTTACTGTTAGTGAAAGTCCAGAGGCAGACAGTAGGTATTGGTATTATTCAAAAACTTCGGGTGGGCCTTATGAAAGAATAAGTTACAATGCACGAGATGAGAATTATAATCCCGAATTTTCAGAACCGGGCACATACTATGTAATTTGTCAATCTAAATGGGGTAATACCACAGTTAATAGTAATGAAGTAATTGTAAATGTTTCAGGAACAAAATTATCATCAACTGAAACGCAGCTTTTAAGAGTTGGAGAAACAGGCGAAGATATTTCTGTTATCGAATATCCAACATCAGATTCACGAGAATGGAAATATAAAACATCAGAAACGGGGATTTGGAAATCATTTACCCCTGCAATTACAACTTCAAATTATACTCCAAGTTTTTCTACTATAGGAGAATACTATATTGCTTGCTTTTCTGAATATGGCAACGATGTTCAAATGAGTGATATGGCTAAGGTATGGGTAGTTGAGCAAAACAAGATAGACCCTGTTACAGAGCAGACAATTGATGTACTACAAGACGGTTCAGAATTAACTGTTACAGAATTCCCAACTGCTGATTCAAGAAGTTGGTATTATTCAAGTGCAACAGATGACTTTACAAATAACACTAATACTGGAACTTTAAATTACACACCTAATTTTGACGAATCCGGCATCTTCTATGTGGTATGCAAATCAAAATATGATGGTGTTGAATTAACAAGTAATCCAGTTAAAGTTAATGTAATTGGTAATGATATTAGTCCTTACGAAAACCAATGTTATGTAACAGGAAACATTGGAAATACCTTAAAAGTGAACGAGAATATTATCGCAAGTTCACGAGAATGGAAATACAAAACCTCAGAAGCAGGAAGTTGGCAGTCATTTAGTCCTATCGAAGATTCAACGTTCTTAAATCCATCATTTACAACTATAGGAACATATTACATTGCGTGTTTTTCAACTATAGAGGGTAAAGATTATACAAGTAATGAGGTTAGAGTAAGGGTTGTTGAAGCAACTACTATTGCCCCATCAGGAACTCAAACTATCAATATTAATACTGATGGGGATTTGTTGACAGTTTCGGAGAATACTGCTGCTGATTCAAGATATTGGCATGTTTCAAAAGTATCTGGTCAGTACAATTATACAACAAACACGTATAAATCAGCTGAAACTTATCAGCCTAAATTTTCAGAATCGGGGACCTACTATGTTGTATGTCAATCTAAATGGGATAATACAACTGTAACAAGCAATGAGGTTGTTATAACTGTTAATGGATATGGTTCAGCAACATTTGAAAATAGCATAGCTCCAACTGCAGAACAGATTATCGACATTAATACAAATGGAACTGACTTAACTGTTACCGAATCACCGGTAGCTGATTCAAGATACTGGTATTATTCAAAAAATGAGCCTAGTAATTTTACAAGCAATACATATAGAACAACCGAAACTTATACTCCAAGATTTAATTCTTTAGGTGTTCATTACGTAATTTGTAAGTCCAAACTAGACACCTTATACAAAGAAAGTAACTATGTGAAAATATCTGTACATGGTAATAAGATTTCTTCTACATCTTCTCAAAGCTTAGTTGTTGGTTATAACGGAAAAGGTTTGTCTGTTGAGGAGTACCCTGCTGCCACTTCAAGAGAATGGAAATATAAATTGACATCAGGTGGTACATGGCAGTCTTTTTCAACTCCTGAAACTACTCCTATTTACACTCCAAATTTTGCGAAAAGCGGAGAATATTATATTGCCTGTTTTTCAACGATTGAAGGAAAGGTATATGAGACAAATGATGTAATAATAAGAGTTTCGGGAAATAACATTACCCCAACTACAACACAAAATGTTAATCCAAATGTAGATGGCAATACACTAACTGTAAACGAGGATTATACTTCGTCTGACCGTGAGTGGTTTGCATCCACGGTTTCAGGAAAAGAGTATTTTAATTATTTGGGAGATGGTACTACATATACACCTAATATTTCAGAAGCTGGTGTATATTACATTGTATGTAAATCTACATGGTCAAATGGATTCATGTATAGTAATGAGGTTCAAGTCAATGTTTCTGGAAATAACGTTTCGCCAATAAACGACCAAACAATTACACCAAGCACAAATGGATCTACTCTTAATGTCAATGAATACCCGTCTGCTACTTCAAGGGAATGGAAATATAAAACATCTCCTGGAGGAAGTTGGAATTCATTTTCTACGGCTCAAACATCAGCTAATTACACTCCTAATTTTGCAAGCACAGGGACTTATTATATTGCATGTTTTTCTGTAATCGGTGGAAGTTCATATACAAGTAATGAAGTTATGGTGACAGTTGCTGATAACAGCATATCTCCGGCTAACCAACAAACAATTCCTGTAAATACGGATGGAACACAATTGTCTGTATCTGCAACAATACCTTCTGATTCAAGAGGGTGGTATTATTCAATAACATCAGGAAAAGATTATGATAGTTATTTAGGTAATGACGCTACATACACTCCTAATTTCACGGAAGTTGGCGAGTATTTCATAGTTTGCAAGTCTAATTGGGGAGATGCTAGTAAGTTAAGCAATGAAGTTAAAGTTGCTGTTGCAGGGAATAATATTGCTCCAACAACGGAACAAACAATCGCTGTAAACTCGGAAGGTTCAACCATTACTGTTACTGAATATCCAACAGCATCATCAAGAGAATGGAAGTATAAAACTTCACCTTCTGGTTCTTGGACATCATTCAGTACTTTAGAAACAGCCGAAATTTACACACCAAACTTTGCAATTTCGGGTAATTACTATGTTGCTTGTTTCTCTGAAATTGAAGGTAGTACTTTTGCAAGTAATGAGGTGATAATTAATGTAGCAAGCAATAGCATTGCACCAATTGATGAGCAAATACTAAGTGCAGATACAGATGGCTCTCAGTTAACAGTTTCGGAAAGTATTGCTGCTGATTCAAGAGGGTGGTATTATTCGACCACATCAGGAAGTGGTTATGATAATTATTTAGAAGATGGTTTAACATATACTCCTAATTTCTCAGGATTTGGAGAGTACTTTATTGTTTGCAAATCTACATGGGGAACAACTGTTGCAACAAGTAACGAAGTCCATATTGTTATAGCAGGAAATGGCATTGAACCTGAGAATGAGCAATCTATTGCTATTAACAAAGATGGTCTAACTTTAACAGTTACAGAATTCCCGACCCAAACGTCAAGAGAATGGAAGTACAAAACTTCTGAGGGTGGACCATGGACTTCCTTTAGTGTTGCAGAAACATCAGAAAGCTACACTCCTAATTTTTCATCAGCAGGAACATACTATATTGCCTGTTTTTCAAAAATTGGAGGAAACACTTATGAAAGTAATACGGTATCTATTACAGTGAATGTAAGTAGTTCGATTAATTCTCTTGAACATTATGGAATAAAAATGTTCCCTAATCCTTCAAATGGATATTTTACAGTCCAACAAGATGATATTTTAGAATCTATCTCTGTTTACACTATTGAAGGAAAGTTGATTTATTTAAATGCAAATGTCTCAACGGAATCTACTTTTATTACAGTTCCAACAAAAGGTATTCATACAATAATATTAAAGACAAAAGACGGAAGAAAACTATTTGATAAGATAATAATTCATTAATTATCGCTTCAAAACCAAGCTCCACGGAGCAGCAGAGGAATTAAAGCATATTCAATTTCGAAAATTAATATGTCTTTACGATTTTCTAAAATATGGCCTTCAAGTGAATAACAATTAAAGATTCCTTAGACCGCATTTTGTCTTGCTCAGCAGTGCAATTTTTTCTTCCCCAATCATGGTGACAGAAACAGAATTTGTATCTTGTGTGATTTTAAATTTGGATTAGAACTTAGAGATGAAGAAAGAAAAGATTAAACTCTCAAGACTGGAGAACTTTTTAATGAAAGCTGCTGACATCCTGAGAGGTAAGATGGATGCTGCGGAGTATAAGGAATTCATTTTCGGAATGTTATTCCTGAAGCGAATGTCAGATGTTTTTGACCAAAAAAGAGAGAAATTAAAAACCGGGGATTACAAACATCTTGATGAAAAAACTTTAAATACAATTCTTGAAGAAAAAATAACTTATGGGGAAACTTTCTTTGTGCCAAAGAGAGCAAGATGGCATGAAGGATTTACTGATGAAAATGGAGTTAAACACCCACCAATAAAGCATTTGCAAAACAACATAGGGCAAATGCTAAACAAAGCTTTGGATGCAATAGAAGAAGCAAACCCTGACACCTTATCGGGAATTTTCAAAGGACGGATTAACTTTAACAAAGAAGTGGACGGAAAGCAGATTGTAAAAAATGTTGACCTGAAGCAAATGATTGACCACTTCAATGAATTCCCTGCTTTAATCAACGATAATTTTGAGTTTCCTGATTTGCTTGGTGCTGCTTATGAATACCTCCTTAAACACTTCGCTGATGAAAGCGGAAAAAAAGGCGGACAATTCTATACCCCACATCAGGTTGTGCGTTTACTGGTTCAACTCATGCAACCAAAAGCAGGAATGTCAATTTATGACCCGACAGCAGGTTCGGGGGGTATGTTAATCCAATCGTACCAATATATTGAAGAGCAAGGGCAGAATCCAGAGAATATTGAACTCTTTGGCCAGGAAAACGATCCCGCAGTAGTAGCAATTTGTAAAATGAATATTATACTACATAATATTTCAAAGTACAATATTGAATATGGTGACACTATTGCGGAACCACTAAACGAAAAAGATGGCCAATTAATTCAATTTGACCGGGTTATTGCCAACCCACCTTTTTCTCAAAATTACAACAAAGCCACCATGCAGTATCAAAGCCGTTTTTCTTATGGCTTTGCTCCTGAAACTGGAAAGAAGGGCGATTTAATGTTTGTGCAACATATGTTGGCAAGTTGTAAAAAAACCGGAAAAGTGGCCGTTGTAATGCCTCATGGCGTATTATTCCGAGGAGGTAAAGAGAAAGAAATACGGGAAGGCATGTTAAAAGCTGATATTTTGGAAGCTGTAATAAGCTTGCCCCCACATCTCTTTTATGGAACAGGTATACCTGCTTGTATAATGTTTTTCAATAAAAGCAAGCCTGATGAACAGAGAAACAAAGTATTTATCATCAATGCAGATAAAGACTATGCAGAGGGAAAAAATCAAAACTCTCTCAGGCCGGAGGATATTGAAAAGATTGATTTCGTTTTTCAAAACAAAATTGAAGAAGCCAACTATTCAAAGTTGGTTGACTTAGAAACTATTGAGAAAAATGATTATACGCTAAACATCAGAAGATATGTAGATAATACTCCACCACCTGAACCCGAAGATGTAAAAGCTCATTTGGTAGGTGGTATTCCTGTTTCAGAAATAGAGAAAATTCAAAAAACACTTTGCCCAAAATTTGATTTTGAAGGCAACCAACTATTTAAAGACAAGGATAATACTTACAAACTTTTTAAACTTGATGATAAGGAAGAAATTAAACAAATCATTGAGGACGATAAAAAAGTTGAGACCAAACTTGTTGAATTAGGTGTACATCTTGCAGACTGGTGGCAATTGGCAAAAGATGATTTTTCGTTACTTGCCAATGGAGAAGAAAAGGATGAAAAAAACCAGGTTCAAGAACCAATAGCTGATTATATTTCCTTGAAGGATGAAAGATTTCCTGATATCCGTAAACAATTACTTCAATCCATAAAAGACAAATTTGTTCCTGTTGGTGTGCTCGACCAGTTTCAGGTAGCCGGTGTATTTGTTAACTGGTGGGACAATATAAAGTACGACCTGAAAACCATGATGCAAAATGGTTGGGATGCCGGGCTAATACCTGACGAATACCTGATTGAAGAGTTTTTCAAAAAAGAGCAGACAGAAATTGAAAACCTTGAAATAAAGCAGGCAGAAGCAGAAACCAACCTGGAAGAAGCAGTTGAAGAAGCATTGAATTTGGTGGAATATGAGCAGGATGAAGAAGAAGGGGAAGTAAAACAAACACCCAAATTAGCAAAAGAGCAGTTAAAGCCGCAAATTGAATATCTATTAAACGAGAAAAAGAAACCAGAAGACGCGAAACCATTTCAGGAAGCTGAGAAAAAAATTAAAGACCTCGAAAAAGAAATAAAAGACTACAAAGCCCAAATTAAAGAGAAACAGCAGGAATTAAAACTGAAGCTGATTTTAAAACGGCATGGCCCTGATGATGAAAAGGCAGAAAGCCAAAAGATGTTGAAAGCAGCAAATGAAGAAATAGATAAGCTGGATACTGACATTGAAAACCTCATTACCGATTTTAAAACTGACCTGAAAGATACAGACGACTACGATAAAATTAAAAAATCAACCTCAGCATTGGAAAAAGCTTTGAAAAAGAGTAAAGACCAGCCCGATAAACTCAATGCAGTTTTAGAAGCCAAAAAACAGTTTAAGGAAATTACAAAAGCCTATAATGCCCGTTTAAAGGATAAAGGTATTTTAAAAGCAAAAATTGACAGCTTAGACAATTTACTAAAAGAAATTGGTGGCATCATAACCAAGGAAGAAGCTAAAAAACTAATCCTGAAAAAGCATTTCGACATTATCAATACCCAGTTACAACGCTACCTGAATGCCGAAAAACGGGCTTTGGTGGCAGCTTACGAAAACCTGTTTGATAAATACTATGTTTCTGCACAGAGCATTGAAAAACAACGTAACCAGACCATGAACGAACTTAATGGTTTTCTAACCCAATTAAACTATTTAAGCTAATGGAGGAAAATCAAGCGAAAATACCGGAAGGGTGGAAGTTTATATCGGGTGAAAATATCTTTAAAGTGCAAGGAGGGTATGCTTTCAAATCCAGTGATTACAAAGAGGAAGGTATTCTACTTGTTCGTATTGGTAATGTCGGGAATGGGACCTTCCAATTTAAAGATTTAGTTTATGTATCTTCAATATTTAAAAAAACTCATTCTCCCTTTTTATTAAATAAAAATGATGTTTTAATTGGATTAACGGGTGATTTGGGTAAAGTATGTATGCTTAAGCATGGCAACTTACCATATATTCTGAATCAAAGAGTTGGAAGGTTTCATGTTCAAGAAAACATTGATAATAAGTATTTGTTTTATCTTGTTTCTTCAGGTATAATTCAAAGAGAATTAGAAGCATTTTTTGCGGGCGGGGCACAAAAAAATATAAGCCCAAAGCAAATTGAAAGTTTAAGCTTTTTACTCCCCAAATCCCCCACCGAACAACACCAAATCGCCACCATACTTTCCAAAGTAGATGAAGCCATTACCGAAACTGAACAGCTTATTGCCAAATACCAACGTATTAAAACCGGCTTAATGCAAGACCTACTCACCAAAGGCATTGACGAAAATGGCAATATCCGCAGGCAAGAAACCCATGAGTTTAAAGATAGTCCTTTGGGGAGAATTCCGGTGGAGTGGGATTGTAAAACTCTTGATTCTGTAATGGAGTTGCATAATAATAAGCGTTTGCCTCTTTCAGCAAAAGTACGTGAGGCAATGAACGGTGATTATCCTTATTACGGAGCAACAGGTATTATTGATAAAATCAACGAATATCGTCTTGATGGAGAATTTGTTTTAATTGGAGAAGATGGTGACCATTATCTTAAATGGGCTTTTCAAGAACAAACAATTTTAGTAAATGGCAAATTCAATGTAAGTAACCACGCACATATATTAAGAGGCACCAATGCTTGTTCAACTAAATGGATTCATTATTTTTTTAATCATCGTGATATAACATTTTATTTGACTCGCCAGGGAGCTGGCCGATTTAAACTTAATAAAGCCAGTTTACAAAGTCTTCCAATTCTTGTACCCAAAAATATTAAAGAACAAGAATTTATAATTGACAAAATACAAAACGTCAATTATTACAAGTCTATAATTGAAGCTAAAAATATGAAGTTAAAGTTATTAAAGACTGGCCTCATGCAAGATCTGTTAAGTGGCAAAGTGCGGGTAAATCATTTAATTAAAGAAACCTATACAAAATAATGAAAAACCCATGATTAAGGGATAAACCATAAACTATGATATAAGAGTTCTCCCGACACCTCTCGGGATTGCCAATAAAAATTAAAAACTCATAGAGAAATGAAAATAAAAAACATCCGGCAATATCGAGAATTTTATAAATCAATCAGACCTGTTGATGCCTCACAAGTAGATGAACATTTTATCGGAAATTTTCACGATAAAGAAGAAAAACGAAAATATGGATGGTTCGCACTTTACCATGGAGATAAAGAAGGATACGGAAATGCAGAAGAAGGAATTGGCAACTTCTTATCCAGTTTTCTGGATATGGCAAAAGATGGGCAGGCGGTTTACGAATTTCTTCAAAATGCAGTTGATGCCGGAGCCAGTCATTTTACTATGGCCTGGGGAAAGGACGAAATCGACGGAAACAATTACCTGCTTATTGCCAACAATGGCGATATGTTCAATTTTGATAGTGTTCGTTCCATTCTCAATGTAGGTTCATCAACAAAAACTGCCGACAGTCAAAATATTGGTAAATTCGGTATCGGTTTTAAACTGGCGCACCGCCTGGTTGGTAAAGACAATGGATTGGAAGAACTTCTCAATAACAATCAACCATCTGGTCCAATTCTTTTTAGCTGGCAAAACCGTGAACTGGGTGCACTCGCCTCAGGTTCAAACCCTGAACCACAGCCTGTTCTATTTAAGAGAAAAGAAAATCAAAATTACCTCATTACTGACAATAATCCTTGGTTGTTTAAAATTCTGATCACCTGCTTCCCAGCACTACCTGAAAACACCACCTTTGCTGAAAACATTCGCTTATCAGATGGTACAAAAATCACCTCCCCTGTTTTTAATCAATCAGAATACCAAACATTATGCCGGTGGGTTAACAATTACCGAGAATACCTGAATGATGAAATTTACGAACAAGGAGCACTCTTTTTCATCAAGCTCGGCACTGGTAAAGAAAATGATTTAGCCGATAAAAACTTAGCGGAAGGAGTACGTTTTTCGTTGGCAATTCTTCAGGAAACCGCTGAAGAAGAAATTCGGAAAAAACATACACTCCAGACCGTTCAGTTAAACAGGGAGGCACCTATTAAAAAACCATCTCTTAATTACCTTTATTTTGAGATTACAAAAGCAGAGCATCTAAGTGAATACATATACATTCGTTTTGGCGTAAGAAATGAGGTTGAATTAACCTCTGAACAGAAAGCTAAACTTTCACGCGAATCGGATATTGAGGTTTTATTTGGATTCCGGGATTACGATAGCATGGAAGACTATTTCAAGGGAGCTCCCAATTTCTATCTTTACTTCCCTTTAAGCGAAGAGGTACACAATTTTAATTTTGTACTACATTCCAATGCCTTTTATAAAGCTAGTTCCCGTACTTTCCTGCATAAAGGGACTACAGGCGAAGATGGTATTAATGAACGCTTATTAAAAACCATTGCAAACCGTCTTGAGGACGAACTACTAAAATTGTATAAGTCAGATAATCCAAAAGACAAGAAAAACTTCCTGAACCTTTATGCCTCCTTATTAACTTCTAGTGAAAGCTCCAATTACGAACGCCAATGGGTAAAAGAACCTTTTATCAATGAAATAACCAGGGTTTTAAAAAGAATAGTCCCGGTAAAAGAGAATAATACAGATGAATTCACCTTGTCATCTACTCAACCAAGAATAAAAACAACTGCAGTTAATCTCCCCCTTGAGGCTTATGGAATGCATCACCTCACCTGGTTTTATTGGGGAGCCGAAGCCCCTGATCTAATAAGGTATAAAGCCATTGAAAAACTACACCCGTTGGTTTTCGACATTTTCCAACTTTTATCCAAAGAAGGAATTAGCATTTATGTAAATAACTGGATAGAGGAGGATAAAAGTCGGATTGAAATCATTTTAAAAGAACTCGATAAAGAAAGCCATGAAAAAGTCCGCTCAGAGCATTTTAAACAAAATCTGAAAAATCTGAAAATTTTTGAGTTCTCGGATAGTTCACTCTTAAGCGACAATGAGTTGGTTGAGAAACAAGATGACGGATATATTGTATTACACAACAAACTGGAGGATACAGAAAATGAGTTGCAGAAAATTGGTATTAAAACAACCAAAATAAGCTTAGACAGCTACCAGTTCTTCAGCAAATATGCCCCTTACTTAAGCCCCGATTCTCAACTCAGGAGTCAGGCTAAACTGATTGAAATTGTCAGCAACTCTGATACTCAAAAATTAAACTCTCAGGAGAAGCTAAATATTTTTTGGGTATTCAGGAACATGATAGAAGAAGGAAGACGCAGTGAACGGCTTGGTGAATTAAAGTTGTTTAAAAACAAATTAGGTAATTGTGTTAAGATAAAAAACATCTTAAGAAGTACTGAAATTCCTTGGCTCAAGCCATTTTTGATGGATAAAAGTGAGCAGCATGTTGATGTCGACCGATACCTTCTACGCGACAAAACATTGATTTATGAGAATATCATTTACGCGTTTTGGAGTACAATTTCACAGCAATTAATGCAAAAAGACCCCGAAGACAGATACATTGTCTTTGACCAAATAAAACAGTACTACGAGGAAAGCAAATATAGTGCAGATGAGGAATTACAATTAACGGATGAAGGAGGCATATTTTTCAAAGGGATCTTTTCAAAAACAGAATCACCCTATTTCAATGAGATCCTGCAAAAAATCGATTCTGAAAAATATTCCCAGATACAGGATATAGTTGATGATAAATTAGGACTTCAAATTCCGGATGAGTTTTTTCTTTCAGTCCATAACCAAATCCCATTTCTAATTAATTCTCCAAATAAGGTCATTACTAAAAATCAGTACATCTTTAACCCAGATGAAATTCATTCTTTTCTCAGATTTTGCAGCGTATGCAACATCAATTTATTTGCCGATTATTCAGTTTACAAAAATGAAGAAAGGTCATATCATTGCATCCGAAATGACATTTCTAACTATTTCACCGAAAACAAAAAAATAAAAAAGTACATCGAAAAATACCTCGGTGAAGTATTGCTTCAGTTACCTGAAACCCTTAATGGCTATTCAAAAATGGTTCCCCTACAAGGAATGGCATTGGCTGAGTTTTTAATTGAAAAATCCAATTGTAAAAATGAAGAACAAAAAACAGATTTAATTGAGGCTTTACTGCAAGAAGATGAAGAAACATTGGCACGATTATTCAAGGCGCTGGATGAACTGCCTCTGGATTTGACCTGGGAGGATGAAAAAATTAATGAAGTTGTACTCGGGTTAATTAAAAGACTTTTGTCCGGTGACAAAATTGAAAGATTACAGTTACAGGCCAAAATTATTTTTAAAGAAAAAGATTCTCAATTCCTGCTAAATTCAATTGATTCGGCTAATGATGATGTAATTGTTCATAACGGAACTTCAGTTATTAAACTATCTCGTACCCTAATTCTTGGTTTGGAGGATGACGGGGCAATCCGTAAAATATTGGTTTTTGCTGATGAAGCAACAAACCGAGAACTGCTTACTCGGAAAGAAGCAACTAGGATTTTCAGAATTGAATCTGGTGACGTTACAGAGGAGTTGATAAAACATTTTGAAAAGAATCTATCTGATGGACAACTACGAAATGCTCATCAACTCATACTTGTTTTGTTGTCTTCACATTTTGGACACGATACTCTAAATAAGTTCAAAGTACGGGATGCCGCTGGTAAGTGGCAAAAACTTAAGGACAATTGGGTTTTGCCAGGAATTCCAACCATTGAGTTTTATGATAAGGAATACGTTTTGGCGGAAGATTATAATAGCCTTGCAAC
Organism: Marinilabilia rubra; assembly: GCF_003121985.1. Taxonomy (GTDB): domain Bacteria; phylum Bacteroidota; class Bacteroidia; order Bacteroidales; family Marinilabiliaceae; genus Marinilabilia; species Marinilabilia rubra. Next base: position 84,448 of record NZ_QEWP01000011.1, on the reverse strand, counting down.
CCTGCTTAAGTTAAAAGAAAAAGAAGTCTTTTATTATGGAAAAAACAACGCAAGTCTCGAAAACGAACCAGATGAATATATTATTCCATTTTTCCTTTTTCAGCGTGGGTCCTCTTCCAAGGTCTTAAATACAGAAATCCATGATATTAAAAAATTAAAATACCTTTTTGGACGCTGGCACCTAACACCCCATGAACAAAGAATAAATAAAGATAAAGAACCGTGGGAAGAAATTTTTTCTTTCAATCCAAGACTCTCAATTTACTCAGATTTTATTTTAGAAAGTGAAAAACTGAATAATTCAATACTTGATTGGGTAAAAGAGAATGAACAAGATAGAATCTCATTTTTAAGAGCATTGGGTGTGCAAACCAACGGGAGTGATATTGCCAGGCTGAGAAAATGGTTTATGGATTCCGAGAATCAGAGTATAATTCCCGTTAGCATAGCAGGCATTCCAACCGTTTTTCTTTCAAATACGCTGGTTGGCCTTGCTGATGGATTCTTCGAGCAGACAGAAAAAGCTCTGCCTTTTAAAGCAAACTCTCAAAAACACCATCAAATAAATGAAATCATTTTAACGCTTTTAAATGCCGGAGAAAACAAAGAATTAAGAATACCTGTATGGTATTCAAATGAATTGATATTATTAGGTAACCAGCAGGGAGTTTGGCCTTATTTTTTAGAAATGTTTGACTATGAAATATTAATTAAGAATGCTAATGCCGAAGTCACTGAAAAACTGTTCGAATCGTTTCAGGTCATTGTTCATAATGAAGAATACCTAGAATTTGTAAGAGAAAGTTATGAGCAGTTGGTAATTTACTATTATTTCATCGAGCCGGAAGATTTCACTGAACATGATGAACCATTTTATAAATCGTGGTTGAAAAAATACGGAATTCAGTTGTTTAGAATTCCGAAAATTGAGTATGGAGCTTTTGCAAAAACTCGCAACGATGAAATTTTTATCGGCAAGGTTTCTTTTGCTGACTACTATCTTGACGACGAGCATGAAACCAATAAGAAATTATACTATCGCTCAGATATTTCCCTGGAAGCATTAAAAAGCAGCTTGGTTGAAGATGAAAAATCTGATCTTGCTGATTGGTTAGAAGAATTAATCAATGACCGCAATAAAATGCTGGCAGCTTTCTACAATACACTTACAGCAAGTGGTAAAGATGAGTTTGATAACGAAGACACAAAGCTATTACTCGAAAGTTTGAAGGAAAGAAACAAAGATGAACAACGGAATGAGATAGTCGAGGACATAAAAACCAATGAAAGGTATTCTTACAACTGGTTTAAATCATACATTAACTACCTACTTACATTTGAAGAAATAGCGGATACTACAGATCAAAAATCAATCTCCTTCCAAAGTATTGAACCCTATTCAATAAATGGCAAAAAATCGGATAAATACTTTATCCTGAGAGGGGCCAACAGCATGATACCAATGAATATTGAGGCCTTTGAGGATTTTAGCATTAATTTGGTTTTCCGAAGTGGCTTGAAAGTAAACATCATTGTTGAAGGTGTCTCTAAAAAAGGACAAGATTTACTTACGTACATTCCTAAAGGAATAGAATCAAAATTTTCATCAAATTTTAGCCAGGTTGTTAATATCAAGATAAACTTCTCTCCTAACCTCGATTTAGTTCAGCGCTTATACGATGTTTTTACCAACGAAAAAATTATTACACCATGGGAAAATATTCAGGAGGCAATGCAACCTCTGCATTTTATATATGGCCCTCCAGGTACTGGCAAGACAACAAAAATCTGTAAAATACTGAAAGAGGAATATTTAAAGAACCCAATATTCAAAGTATTGGTTTTGGTTCCTACAAACAAAGCAGGCGACGTATTGGCAAAAAAATTAATTGTCGACAATGTGGGGTTATCTGTTATTCGCATCGGAAGCGCTACTGACCCTGAGTTAGAGCAGCTCGATGAGGATATCTATCAAGTATCGCTGAATGATTTAGTCTTTGATGGTGCCAACGTTATAATTTCTACAATTCACCGCTTTCCTTACTATAAGATAAGCAAAGAGCATGGTGCACATTTCAAACTTTTTGAAAAAGAAGCATTGTGGGATTTGGTGATTTTTGACGAATCATCTATGATTAGCTTACCCTATATTGTTTTTGCACTTCTAAGTCTAAAGGAGGTTAATTCCAATACAAATTATTTAGTAGCAGGAGACCCCAAGCAAATACCCGCCATTGTGGATACAAGTGACAAAAATCTGGAAAGCCTAAATCTGGACGACGAAAGCATATACAAGATGCTAAATATTCACAGTTTTGACAAAGAAGAGCAGGAGAAAACAAAAAGAAAAAATGACATTATTGAAAATCTTAACACCCAGTTTCGCAGCATTGAGGCTATTGGGAAATTATTTAGTGAGTTTTCTTACGAAGATCTTTTATATCACGGACGTAATTTATCAAAAGAACCTCGTAAAACATTGCCAGAAAATTTTATTGATACATTGAACAATCCTGTTTCTTTAATTAATTTCTCAATTGATCATGACACCTCTGTCCTGCAACCCCGTAAACTTCTGTACAGTTCTTATCACGTGTATGCAGGAATTCTGGCATCAGAAATAGTCAAGTTCCTGAATAATTGTAATACTGAAAATACCAATTATTCAATTGGTGTTATTAGCCCATATAAAGCTCAGGCACTTCTAATGAATAAACTAATTGTTGCTTCTGGAATATCAAAAAATTTACAAATTAAATGTGATACAGTTCATGGATTTCAGGGTGACCAATGCGACATAATAATTTTAGTAATAAATCCGAATAATCACTACTATACTGGTCATAAAAACTCATTGTTAAGCAAGGAATATGTATACAATGTTGCAATAAGCCGAGCAAGAGATTACCTGTGGATTCTTAACCCCTTTCATCAAATTAAAAACAACCCGCATATGCAAAATATGCAGGAAATATTAGGAAATAATGCTTCTATAATTAGCAGCAAATACATTGAAAAAATATTATTCGGTGATTCTGATTTTATTGTACAAAATAGTTACCTGACAGGTCACGACAACATCAATGTATTCGGCCAGGTAGATATGAAATATTTTATTAAGGCAGGGAATACTGCAATTGATATACAATTGAGAAAATAATATTATGAAACACAATCCATGTTACATACTAAAACATTTATCAGTTCGTGTTCCCTGGCACGATAATGCTTGGGATGGAAGTATTTGTAACAATCCCAAAAACAATGGAGCATGTCTCATACTAAAGAACTGCGCATTAAACCGGGATGATGAGAAAGAAGAAAAACTAGCCGGCAAATCATTAAATGAGCTTGATGAGAAAGATTATCCTGTATGTATCGGAGAAAGAGCAACATTTATGGCCCCTTTTTCTATTCAAAGAACATTACATCATCCTTATGTTGAGAGCTCGCCCTCAACCCATGGGCATTTAAAAGACACGAGGGTTACACAACCTTCTTTTTCCGCATCAGCAGTACCCTACCATTGGATGCTTAAAGAGAATGCTAAGGATAAAGCACAAACATTTGATTTAAATTACGATGAATCCAGAGAACCTACTCTAGATTGGGCTTCTAATGGAAACGATAACTGGGTGCAGGAAATAAATAACCAAAAGGCTTTGCTAAACTGCTTTTTTGAACATCTTCAGCCCGAAGCATCATTAATTTTCTTTTATGCCAAGCAGGTTCCATTTGTTGAAGATTCCGGAAGGGTTTTAGCCGGGGTAGGAAAAATAAAGAAGATTATTCCTTCCGAAGCATATAAGGGAAGTAACAATCGTTTCGGTGCAGCCTATTGGGAACATATGGTTTTACATACAGTCCGCCCTAAAGGTAACCATGGTTTTACACTTCCCTATCATGATGCAATAGATTATCAGAGCCAACATCCTGATTTTAACATAGCGGATTTAGCTGTAGTAGTTCCAAATGACAAAAGGTTTGAATTTTCTTATGGCACAGAGCATGTGAGTAACGATAGTGCAATACGGGTATTACTGGAATGCATTAAGTCTCTGGAAAAAGCAGAAGAATTGGGTATTGGAGAAAATCATAAACAAAGCATCCAATGGATTCATAATGAAATTGCCCAATTAGAAAAATTAAGAGGGGTTTATCCGGGAATGGGTTCAGCGCTTTGTGCTTTTGGTATTGAAAAAGGTCATTTTGTAGCTGCCAATATCATCAATCAATTACAAGATGAGAATGAAAATCCCTGGGCCCTTTTTGAAAAAGCATTGGACAACCCTGAGGGGATATTATCAGAAACCATACATGCACTAATTCCATTTAACACAAAAAAACTGTATAAGCGGTTAAACGCTAAATCAACTCCTACACGCATTCAATTTTTACATTTAATTAGTCGTTTTGATTTAAGTATTGAACAAGCCATAGCATTATATATTGAGGAAGAAAGAGAAGCAATTGGCGTAAAAAGAAATGATGACGAGTACCTTGAAAATCCCTATTTAATATTTGAAGATTTACGCCATACCTTAATGCCTGTTGCATTAAGTACAATTGATTTAGGGATGTACATCAAGAATGCCCCCGACAATCTTCTCCCAAATAATTTACTGCTTGATGACCCTTTTGAAATTAATCGAATTAGAGCATTAACAATTCAACAACTAGAATTGTCAGCGCTCCAAGGACATACATTGTTACCTCGTAAAGAATTAATAAAACAGATACGAGCCTTATCTCTCAGTCCTGAATGTGCCATTAATAGTGATTATTTTGAATTAGCCGAGGAATGTTTCGAAGGTAGCATCGTTTTTGAAGAAATGAAAAATGGAGATTCGGCATATCAGCTAAAACGATTGTCTCACGCAAGGAACATTATAAATCAAAAAATTACAGATAGAGTTAACGGCAAAAGATTGTCGTTAGATGCTGATTGGAGAAATTTAATCGACAATGCATTAAAACCATTTACTGAAGGACAGCCAGACGAGCAGGAACTGAAAGCCAGGAAAGAAAAAGGTGCGTCTTTAAAAGAAATAGCTGAAAGTCGATTTTCTGTTCTCATAGGCCCGGCAGGAACAGGTAAAACAACACTTTTAACAATCCTTGCTACCCATGAAGAAGTTGAAAACAATGGTGTATTATTATTGGCTCCAACAGGAAAAGCAAGGGTTAGAATGGAGGATATTGCCAAAAACATACAAGTTACCGCAAAAACATTGGCCCAATTCTTATCTGCCTATGATAGATACAATGCTGAAATTCAGCAGTATGTATTTTCCCAAAGATATTGTGATGAAAAATATGATACTGTCATTTTAGATGAAGCCTCAATGCTTACTGAGGAAATGCTTGCAACCACCTTGGATTGCATAAAAGGGGTAAAACGCTTCATTTTAGTTGGCGACCACCGTCAACTTCCACCCATTGGTGCAGGTAGACCCTTTGTTGACATTATCCAACACTTAAAACCTGAAAACATTGCAAATGCCTTTCCAAGGGTGGGGAAAGGATATGCAGAACTCACTATTAAACGACGTCAGGGGGGCTCAAAAAGAGAAGACTTACAACTGGCCGAGTGGTTTAGTGGCGAAGCATTGGAACCAGGTGCAGATAGCATCATAAATCAAATGTTAACGCAACCCAATTCAAAATACTTACGGCTAGAGCACTGGGAAACTGAAGCTGATTTCGAGACAATATTTGAAAAAGTTTTAGTTGAAGAACTTGATTTGGATTCAATTGAAGACATACAATCCTTCAATCAATCACTTGGCTCAACAGATGGTCGTTATTTTAATAATAGTTATGATGCGAATTATTTTAAAATTGAACCCTCTGTAAATAAAATTGAATCATGGCAAATACTCTCACCCATAAAAGAAAAATTATTTGGGGTAAAAGCAATTAATAGGAAGATTCATAAGCTTTTCCGTGTTAAAAAAGTGGAATATGCAATAAAAGGCGCGAAGAAAAGCTTTTATAAGGATGGGAAATTAATAGAATACCAAGAAAAGAAACTCCCAAAACCAGTTGGATTAGAACAAATTGTATATGGTGACAAAGTATTAAACCTCGGGAATCACCATCGGGATTTTGTAAAGCCCAAAGAGGATTCACTAGCATATTTGGCTAATGGTGAAATAGGTATCGTTACTGGGCAGTTTAAACGTAAGAAGGCCAAATTTAAGGGACAACCTCAATTTGTGGAGATAGAGTTTTCTTCTCAAAAAGGATTTACTTATTCCTTTACTTCAAAGGATTTTAAAGAAGAAAGTGATGTGCCAATTGAACTAGCTTATGCACTAACGGTGCATAAAGCACAAGGCAGTGAGTTTGGAAAAGTATTTCTCGTAGTTCCAAATCCATGTTTTTTGCTTTCAAGAGAAATGCTTTATACATCTCTCACACGTCAAAAAGATAAGGTGATTATACTGTTTCAAGGAAATGCTTTTGATATTAAAGGATTAGCATCCCCTTTAAAATCAGACACACTTAGCAGGATAACAAATTTGTTTGTAAAACCAGAATTAGTGGAGGTTGAAGGGAATTATTTAGAAAAGAACCTAATTCATCAGGCAAGCGATGGTAAAATGCTTCGTTCGAAAAGTGAATTATTAATATATCAAAGGTTGTTGGATAAAAATCTTAATCCGTTGTATGAAAAGAAATTAACAATAAAAGAGGTTGAAAAACTCCCTGATTTCACCATTGAAAATGAGGATTCTGGTGAAGTCTATTTTTGGGAACATTGTGGAATGCTGTTTGACGAAGAATACAAAAATCGTTGGGAAGAAAAATATCAATGGTACATAGAAAATAATATTCTTCCATTTGAAGAAGGTGGTGGAGAAAATGGCATTTTAATAATAACAGAAGATAAAGCGTCAAGAATGGAAGATGGAAGCTTACGAGGTGCGATTTCGGTTAAAGAAATTGATGAAATAATAGAGAAAGTTTTTAAGAAATAGCATATGATACTAAGTAACGATAATAAATACCGGGGCAATTTAGGTACTACCCTAACACTAGACGAATACAATCATGTGGAAAAACCTTTTATGGAACAGCTCATAGATTTGGGCTGGGATAAGGGTGAAAACCAGGTATTGGAACTAAAAATGCAACAAAGCCCCGCAGATAGTTTTCGCTCTTCTTTTTCAGATGTTATATTGCAGCCTAGACTTCGCAATGCACTCAAAAAGATAAATCCATTCCTTACTGAACCACAAATAGATGAAACAGTCCGTAAAATAAGCACATTCGACAAAAATAGTCTGATTGAAAATAATCAATACGTACTTTCTAAGTTACTTGAAAATACTAGAGTTTCAAAAAACGAAGAAACAGGAGAGCTAAGCCCTACTGTTCGATATATTGACTTTGAAAATATTGAAAACAATATTTTTACCGCTATTTCCCAATTTAAGGTTAGCGTTACAGGTACCGACCATCATATTATTCCTGATATTGTTTTATTTGTAAATGGTTTGCCTTTGGTTGTTGTCGAAGCTAAATCTTCAAAGGTTAAGGAGCCTATCCCTGAGGCAATTGACCAATTAATGCGTTACTCTGAACAGCGAGGCGACACCGGGGAAGGAAATAAAGAATTGTTTTTTTACAATCAATTTCTAATTACTACATGCCGTACAGAAGCAAAATTTGGAACCATTACCACCCAAATAGAAAAATATTTTTACCGTTGGACTGACCCTTACCCCAAAGATGTAAACGATTTAAAGCATGGAAAATCATCGCCTAATGATCAACAACGTTTGGTCGCAGGTATGCTAGAACCAAAAAATCTTCTGGATATTTTACAAGTCTTCACTGTCTTTAAAACAGATGACAAAGGCAAAAAAATAAAAATTGTCGGTCGATATCAACAATTTCGTGCCGTAAAACTAGCCACAAAAAGGTTAATTGAAGGTAAGACTCCAATCGAAAGAGGTGGTATTATATGGCATACCCAAGGTTCGGGGAAATCACTTACCATGATGTTTATGGTGCGGGAAATGAAATTACATAATCATTTGATGCCTTGGAAAATCATTTTTGTTACAGATCGCACCCAATTGGAAGAACAGCTTTCGGAGACAGGTCAAAGTATTGGGTTTACTATTAAAGAGGCAAAAAGAATAAATCCTGACCAACCCAATCCCAAAGGTAATAGTTTAAAAGAACTTTTATCAAATGATAACTCGGATTTAGTCATGGCAATGATCCACAAATTTCAAGAAAATGGAGAATTGCCGAAAACCGATGACCTAAAGGCTTCTACAAATAATCTATCCATATTTCCTGAATTAAACACTAGTTCAAATGTGTTGATTATGACTGACGAAGCCCACCGATCTCAATATTCAATTCTAGCAGCTAATTTAGATCATGCTTTACCTAATGCCACACATATTGGTTTCACAGGAACTCCAACAGATAAGGCAGAGAAAAAATACAAAGATTATATTGACAAATACACCATGCGCCAATCTATTGATGATGGTGTTACCCTTGAAATTGTTTATGAAGGATTTACTCATAACGCTGAGGTAAGAGACAAAAAAGGGATGGATAAAGAGTTTGAAGACGTTTTCAGTGAGTATAATTTAACAGAACGGCTTAAAATACTCGGTTTTGGTTCTCGTGACGCTTATCTAGATAGTATAAATACCATTCGGGAGAAAGCTAGAAAAATGATTGACCACTACGTGGAACAAATATTTCCAGGGGGGTTCAAGGCACAGATTGTTGCCAATTCAAGAATTGCTGCCGTACGATACAAAGCAGCAATTGATGAGGCTATGAAAAAGAAGATTGCAGAGCTTAATGAAAAAAACATAATGAATCTGAGACCTGAACAAATTGAAATACTGAAGCAAATGGAAGCAGCGGTTGTAATTTCAGGTAGTCATAACGATTCAATTGAGATCAAAGCATATACAAATAGAAAATATCATAACCGAAGTATCAAACGATTTAAATTACCGTTTGGTGAAAAAGATGAAGAAGATGATTCAATTAACGGTAATGTAGGTATTGTAGTTGTTAATAATATGTTGCTTACAGGTTTTGATGCTCCAATTGAACAAGTGTTATATCTCGACAGAGTAATTATTGCTCATAATCTTTTACAAACAATTGCAAGGGTTAACCGTGTTGGCCCGGAAGGTAAAGACAATGGATTCGTAGTAGATTTCGTTGGTGTTGGGCATCATTTAAAAAGAGCATTAGACACTTATGCAGAAAAAGAATTAAAGGAAATAGTTGATTGCATTTCTGATGATGAAGCTGAATTAAATGAATTGATAAAAGCCCATAACGATATTTGGGATTTCTTAAAAAAACAAGGAATGGAGGACTTATCAGATTCTGACGCATTCTTTGATATTTTTTACGATGAAGATATTCGTTTCGAATATATCGAACTATACAATAAACTGACATCATGCTTTAATACTGTATTGCCAAGAAAAGAGGCACTGGAATTCTTGCATGAGTGGAGGGCGTTCACAGAAATAAATGATTTAGCCAATAAACATTTAAGAGATGATCGATTTAGCATGAAAGGCATTCCTCCAAAGTTAAGAAATATCGCTGATGAGTATCTTCTATCAAAGGGAATTGAGCAAAAGGTTGCTCCTATTTCCATAATTGCAGATGATTTTCAAAAACATGTAAAAACAAAAAAAAGAGAAAAAACCAAAGCAGCAGAAGTAGAACATGCAATTAGGCATTATATTGACATCAATATAGATGAAGACCCGGAATTATTTGCTTCTTTTTCTGAAGCTTTAGACGAAATACTAAAAAATTTCAAAGGAAACTGGAAAGTTATTTACGAGGAACTTGAAAAATTACGAGAAAAGATAAAAAACAGGGAAAAGGAAAAAACATTTGGTTTGGACAGGAAAAAGCAAATGCCTTTTTTCAGGATTTTTAAATCGGAATTATTTGAAAACAGGGATTTGAATGAAGATGAAATTGCACACAATGTAAATCTAACACAACATGTTTTTAATTTGGTATCAAGAGAGATTCGATTAGCAGGGTTTTGGGATAGTACACCATCCCAAGCAAAACTAAAAGGGGATTTGCAGAAACTTCTTCTTTCTCCTGACTTTAATAAGTTGCCAAATATAATCTTACGCAAAAATGAAATTATCTCAAGAATAATGGAATTGGCAAAGACCAATCATTTTAAAATAATTCAAGATTAATGCGTTTCGAGTACGAAGTAAAATATAGCAAAAGAAAGACATTAAATATCACTGTTGAACGTGACAGGAAAATTATTGTTCGGGCTCCTGAAAACCTGAGTTCTGAAAAAATAGATCAGATTGTTTACAAAAAGCGGCAATGGATAAAACAAAAATTAGGTCATGCTCAAAAATATCCTGTCATACCTGAACAAAAAGAATTCATTTCAGGTGAGACCTTAATGTATTTAGGAAGAAACTATCAACTTTTAGTTGTTGATGAAGAATTTAAAGGGATTGAGTTTAATCAACGGTTCAGGATTTCCAGAACAAATCAAACAAAGGCAAATTCTTTATTCAGGAGTTGGTATTTTGAGCAAGCTAAAAAGAAAATTAAACCATTAGCTAATCAACATGCAAATAGTCTTGGTGTAAAATACAATGAGTGTAAGGTTTCAGAAATGAAATACCGCTGGGCCTCTTGCACTCCAAACAATAATATTATTTTTAACTGGAGAATTATAAAAGCTCCTATGTATGTTGTGAATTATTTGGTTGCGCATGAATTGGTTCATTTAATTGAAAGCAATCACACACAGAAATTTTGGAATATTCTTTCAATTCAGGTGCCCAATTATGAAAAAGCCAAAAATTGGTTAAAGAAGAATGGGTATTTATTGGAAGTGGATTTTTAGTAATTGAAAAATTATGAGAGCTATGAAAAATCAACCTTTAAATTCAGACCAAAAGATTATTTTTCAAAAGTTTTGTAACGTTTTTCTTCCCCCAACCAATAACAAGAGAAAATACAAAAGCAATGAACTAGACTATGTCTCTTCCTCCTTAAATCGTGTTTTCTATCAAAACTTTGGATTTAATCTTTCAAGAGACCATGTACGAGATAATTTCATTGAAATGGGATATCAAATTTTCACCAAAGGAGGGGTTTGGGATCCCGATGAAAAAAAATTCAAACCCTCTGCATCCAGCACAATGGTTAAAGTGGTGGCACCTCAGGCGGATCCGGAAACCCTCTATACTTACTTTAACATTAGTCCTACAATGATCAGTAGTTTAAGGAGGACAACAGTCAAATTACAGCAAAACACAAATGAGTCTAAAAGAAAAGAAATTGAGGATTTAAAAGATAAAATCCGAGAATTTGCTGAGTCGATTTAAATAAAACATTCAATCGACTTGCATCGCATAGTACACCGGTAACTCTTTTATGGCTATTGGAATTGAGTCGGTATTTTCTGTTTCGGATGCGCAAATTATCATAAACACAGACAGATAGAATTCATTACCCAATAATTAATGATAACAGTAACAGCAGCAATTATTCAAAAGGGAGCAAAAATCTTAATTACACGTAGGGCTCCAGGTAAGCATTTAGCAGGATATTGGGAGTTTCCTGGTGGCAAACTTGACCAAAATGAGACAGAACAAGAATGCCTGGCGAGGGAAATTCAAGAGGAATTAAATATTACAATACAGGTTGATGAATTCTACAGGGAAAACATTCACCAATACGCAAATAAACAAATCCTTCTTAAAGCCTTCAAATGCTCCCTTGTTTCAGGGGATATTATACTTCGAGACCATGATAAAATGGCCTGGATAAATAACAATGAATTGACTAATTATGAATTTGCTCCAGCAGACATCCCTATTGTAAAAGCATTACTTGAGTAACCAAATGGAGACAACTGTATATTCCTTAACCCAGTTTTTGGCTGTGGATGTAGCGACATGGGGTGAACGGTTAAAGCAACACCATTTAAAATGCATGCACGAAGTTGCTTGCTATTCACAACGAAAAGCGTGGTTTGATTGCTTCAATATATTACGCGAGCAAATAACTTTGCTCAATTTGAGCGATGATATTTTAGATGGTTCCTTTATCATTTTTGAATATGAGTTACCTCGTGAGCGTGGTCGTCGCCCTGATGTAATTATTATAAGTGGGACTAACCTATTAGTATTAGAGTTTAAAGGTTATGGATCGGAGGATCAATCACAAATTGATCAAGCAAAACATTATGCTCGTGATTTAAAGTCTTATCATGCGGAGTCACATAAATTAAGAGTAATACCGTTTTTAGTGTTGGCTGGAGGGTCCTCAATCCAAAGAAGTAAAGAAGGTGTTGGTATCGTTTCCGGCGAAAATCTACACAAAGTCTTAAAACCTCATATTTCCGAAGCTTTTTCTAATATTGAAACTTGGTATAAAAGTGAATATGCCCCTCTCCCTTCACTAATTCAATCCGCTAAGCTATTATTTAAAAAAGGCCATTTCCCACAAATAAAGCGCTCTAAAAGTGCTGGAATCCCGGAGACCTTAAATCGGTTAGGCGCTCTGATGAAACAGGCAAAGAACGATCAAAACCATCATCTCGCACTTATCACAGGGGTCCCTGGGGCAGGTAAAACCTTAGTTGGTTTGCAGTATGTTTTTGAAACAACTCAACATAAAGAAGGTCAGGATGCGGTATTTCTCTCAGGGAACGGTCCTTTGGTGAGAGTCCTTCAAAATTCGCTAAGAAATAGAAATTTCGTGCAATCTGTACATGGTTTCTTAAAGCAATATGCACATTCAACTCAAGTTCCTCGAGAAGATGTGATCATATATGATGAAGCACAACGTGCATGGGATGCTGAAAAAGTATCAAATTCAAGACGGGACGGGAATAACTCAGAACCTTCTGATTTCATTAATATAGGCAATAAGAAAACCCATTGTTTGTTGATCGCTCTCATTGGAGAAGGTCAGGAGATATACCTAGGTGAAGAGGGTGGTTTGCAGCTCTGGCAAGAAGCTGTATCCAATTCTTCCCTAAACTGGCATATCCATTGTCCACAACATATTAAAGATATTTTCCCAAATAATGAAGTTAATATAGTAGATAGCTTTAACTTAAGTACTTCTTTAAGGACTCATCAAGCTTTGACTCTTCAAGGGTGGGTGCAAGCCTTATTAGAAAATAAAATTGATCAGGCGAGAAACATGTCTTCATCACTATTTGAGGAAGGCTATCCACTCTATATTACTCGCAATCTGGATGAGGCCAAAAACTACTTACAAAAACGTTATGAAAATGAACCCAATAAGACGTATGGATTAATCGCTTCATCAAAAAATCAGATACTTCATCATTATGGTGTTCCAAATGATTACCGCTCAACAAAGTCATTTGGTGTAGAACAATATTACGTAGAGGCATTTAATCCCTACTACTGCAGAACATTCAAAGGCGTCGTGACTGAATTTGCGTGTCAAGGGTTAGAATTAGACATGCCTCTCTTAGCCTGGGATACAGATTGGATCTATAAAAATAATTGGATGAATAAAACTACGATGAAAGGTGCTAAAGATCCGGATTTATTGCGTATGAACAGTTATCGAGTATTGTTAACACGTGGTCGGGATGGAATTGTTATATACATACCGGAGCATAAGGAATTAGATCAAACTTACCAAGTCTTGATAAATTCTGGATGCAGACCACTATGACTTTGGGTAAATTTAATTACGGAAATGAATTAGAATTTAATCATAATAAAAAATTAAGTATGAATATTTACGAAGAACTAAAATTAGGCAACAGGTACTCCAAAACTGATCTTGCTAACAAATTGGACCAAGAGAGTTTAAAAACAAGTAGAGAAGGTTTATATCATTCCAAAAATGATAATTCAACACTTTTCTTCGTGACCCTAAAAAAACAAGGAAAAGAGGATCGGTTACATTATAATGATTTTTTTGAAGGAGAATTTTTTCATTGGGATTCACAGACAACTCAACACATAAATTCACCCAAAATACAGGAGATAGTAAATGGTGAGAGAACAGTTCATTTGTTTACTCGTATCGAAGAAAAGATAAAAGGGAAAACACAACCTTATGTGTATTGTGGAAGATTACAATATGAACAATATGAGGAGGGTACATCTAATCCAGTCCATATTGTCTTCCGAAGCTTGGACTACGAAGACAATACACTTAATGAGGATTTAAGAGAAATATACCTTTGGAAGCCTAATAAAGTAGGGAAAAGCACACAATCGAGAATTGACAAAAGCAAAGTTGTATCTGAAGAGAGGAAAAGAAATTATAGCAAACCTGATGAAACTGCACGTAAGGGGTTAATTACATCGAGGGTAGGTCAAGGATATTACAGACAACAAATAATTGAAAAATGGGGAGGTGTTTGCCCGGTTACAAAGTGCGATATTCTTGAAATCCTAATCGCGTCGCATATTGTGCCTTGGAATGAGAGTAGTGACGAAGAAAGATTGGACCCGGAGAATGGTATTTTATTAGCGCCTCATATCGATGCGTTATTCGATAAACATCTAATATCTTTTGAAGACGACGGAACTATTGTTATTAGCAATAAGATTCAAAAACACAATTATGAAGCTCTGAATATATCACATGATTTAAAGCTTGGTGTGAGCGAAAACATGAAAGGTTATTTAAAGCGCCATCGGCAAAAAATGCAAGAGAAGGAATAGGATTTTAGAGTTTTTTCAAAAGTTATGATATTGAAAAACTACAAAAGGGACTTTAAAAAAGTGTACTAGCTAAGACTTACTCTGACAGTTGAGAATTCAAAGAGTTTTTTTGCATTTCAACTGTCAGGTAAAGTTCAGGTTAGTAAATAGTATAAGAGACTTAACAAAGCCTCTTATACTAATAAGCCTAATATTTATTTAGTCGTAATTCACATCCGGATTTACCAAAAAATTTATTTCTACTTTACCTCAACTATGATAAAGCCCTATTTCTTTAAACTTCAACATAAAATTCATTCTATCAGACTAAAAAAATTTCTTTTTCAGCATGCACCATGCTAATTGTTTCCTGCTTCTATTCCATCAAGATTCAAAAATTGCAAGCCTTCGATAGCTTTTCCTTTTTCTTCATTTTCAGGAAATTCATTCTCAACTTGGACAATATCGGCCTCAACCCAGCCAGATTTCAGGTCTGATTTGTCGATAATATAAGCTCGAATTGCTATATGTCCTTTTTTGAGCCAAGCCTCATTCCCATAACTATCAATAAAAAGACTTGTGTAATCCCCTACATCACTATCTTTAGCGTCAATATAAATAGGTAGCCTATAAGAATTTTTTGACTTTATAGATACATAAAACTCTTTTGTAGTAACAGTCTTTGAAACATTATATTCTTCCCATTCATTATACCCTGGAATGGCATTTGAAAGTAAAGTAAAGGTTGTGCCTGATGGGAATTTTATATCACTTGAATTTATTCTTGACTCTCCATTATATAGAATATCAAATCTAGAATAAGAGCTACTATTTGCGAAACTAATTCTAACTGCAGTGAGTTGAACATCGCCCCAACCATAAGGCACTTTAAATCTTACAATAAAATATGTATTACTTGCTGTAGAATATGCGTAATCATTACTTCCAAATGATCCATCATCATAATAAAGATAACGAGGTTGATTTAAATATTCATCGGTTGTAAATGAAACCTGATTGCCATAAGCAACTCCTTTAGAATTTTTAGCCCATGCCCTGACATAATACCTTGTTTCGGATTGCAAATAGGATAGGGTACTAGTAAAATCCCCAAGTCCAGAACCAGAAGTTGTCTTAGAATCATTAATCGTAGGACTACCTGATTTATTCCAGCAAACTCCTCTGGAAGTAATAACTCCACCACCGTCGTTTGTAACATTTCCTCCACAAGTAGCCTCATTATGCTTAATACCTATCACATTTTTCGTCGCGACAGTTGGAAGAAGTGGAAGTATGGTACATTCCAAAACAGCACCAAAGCTAACTCCCAACGAATTCATTGCATAAGCCCTCATATAATATTTTGCTCCAGGGGTCAAGTCCATGATCTTAGTACTATAAGTCCCTTCGCTATTTCCGTTTTCTATTTTATTATCATCCAAGGTCGGATTTCCAACACTATTCCACACAACTCCTTTTTCAGTAATCGCACTTCCATTATTAGAAATAACTTCTGAATTTACAATCACACTTGAAGAAGTAATGTCTGTCAAAGATAAAGTTGACACTTCTGGTTTATCAGCCGATGTTGTAAAGTCAAACTGTTCACCATAAGCAGTACCAACCTCATTAACCGCATAAGCTCTTACATAATAACGGGTTGCCGGCGACAGAGAATTCAATTGACTCTGAAATAACCCAATTCCGGTCCCATCACTTGTTTTAAAATTTGTAATCACAGGATTTTCTGTTGTATTCCAGCAAACTCCCCTTGAAGTAATCTCAGCCCCTCCATTATTTAATACTTCTCCCCCTGAGATTGCACTTGAAGATGTTATACCAGTAATAACTGAGGTTTTTAGTTCGGGTAAAACCGTTTGGGTTTCAAATTGCCATAAAGCGCCATAGGAAACACCAACTTCATTAATGGCATATGCTTTTAAATAGTAGATAGTTCCTGGATCTAATTCTTCCATTTGAGCACTGAATGCTCCATTTCCTTCACCACAAATAATTTTGTTATCCAAAACTGAAGGACTATCTGTCAAAGCCCAACATACACCCTTTTCTGTTACAGAAGACCCATAATCATTAATAACTTCGCCATAAATATTTGCAGAATTGGTAGTGATGTCTGTAATATCACTTATTTCAACTGATGCAACTGATTTTTTTGTTCTAAACTCTTGTATCTCTCCATATGAAGTTCCTAGTGAATTGGTAGCATAAGCTCTGACAAAATAAATTGTATTCGGTACTAAATTTTCCATTGACGATTCAAATTCATCAATCCCAGTTCCATCATTGGATTTTTCATCAGAAAGTGATGGTTCTCCAGCTGTATTCCAGCAAACACCCTTAGCAGTAACTTCAAGACCCCCATTTTCAATAGCATTCCCGCCGCAAACAGCAGAAGAATCTGTAATACCAGAAACAGGGGCAGTTGTTATTGTTGGTTTCAGCGCATCGGTAGTAAATGATTTTTCTTCTCCGTAGGATACCCCTTTTGAATTAATTGCGAATGCCCTTGCATAATAAGTAACACCAGGATCTATATCATTAATTTTCACTGAAAACTTTCCAGCAGTTTTATCTGATTCTAGCTTATTACTCTCGACCGTAGGATTTCTGATTGAGTCCCAACAAACACCTAAAGATGTAAGCTCGGAATCCCCTAAATTAATTAATTCACAATTAACCAACGCTGAACTATCTGTGACTTCTGATATACTTAATGTAAGAATATTAGCATATTCCGCTTCAATTCTTATACTAACTTTATCTTCGGCTGTCTCAGATTCATCATCATAAGCAATTGCTGTAATATCGACTTCTCCAGAAGAAAAATCTGATGATTTTACATTTGTAGTATAAGGTTCCCCCTCAAAAGTTTGAAAAAGGAGTCCATTTATGTAATATTCCACCTTGCTAACAGTACCATCCTTATCATTACAATTTGCCCTTATTGTAAATTCATTCCCATATTTTACAACAAACCCATTCTCAGGTGAAGTAATATCGCATGTTGGTTTTTGATTAATTTTTTGCTCATCTTTTTCGCAATTAATCATTACAACTGGTAATAAAACCAATAACAAAATTACTAACCAGGATTTTTTCATCTTTCAAATTTTTGAAGTTATAAATATGAACTATATCAACTATTTCGTTTCTATCATATTTTATATCGTAAATTTCAAGACAATTATTTAGTTTCCAACAACAATAGGCAATCATTTAACCTGTCAGCAATTTCCTTTAACCAACAATCAACCTTAGTTAACCAAAGAAATCTGCAGAGAAAAAATATTTTAGATATATTGGATTAATCCTTAATATGATAACCTCTTTAAGACATGTATAAAGTAATTATTGCTGACGATGAAATAGGGGCCATCGACCTAATTGAAGAGTTACTCAAACCTTTCAAAGAATATGAAGTCATTGCAAAGATTGACAATGCAGCTAATATCATTCCCAAAGCCATTGAATTAAAACCAGATTTGCTTCTTCTGGATATAAACATGGGCAGTTTTAATGGTGTAGATATTCATCAGGAAATACTAGCCACTCATTTAAATGCACAAGTAATTTTTTGCACGGCACATACAGAGTTTGCTATTGATGCGTTCAATTGCCAGGCTTGTGATTATCTATTAAAACCAATATCCCTTTCCAGACTGTCTCAGGCTCTTGACCATTTCAAAGAGCACTTCATTGCTGGCAAACAGAACAATATCGCTCAGAAGAAAAAAGATAGAGAGCTTCTAAGATTTAACACTTTAGATGGCTTTTTATTAACTAAAACCAGTGATATAATTTGTCTTGAGGCCGACAAAGAATACACCTCCATTCGCCTCAGAGACAACAGAGTATTACACATTTCTCAAAACATTGGAAAGTTGGAAGGGCTGCTTCCCTCCAACTTTCTCAGGATTTCTAGATCAGGAATTATCAATACCACTTTTGTTTCTGAAATATCCAGAAAGAAGAAAGTATGTTTGCTCCGGTGGAATAACCTTGAGTACAATATTTCTTTGAGTAAACCTGGTTTTGAAAAATTAAATAATATCTTCCCTATCCCAATGGAAAAGAAGTATGAAAAGAACTAATTCAACCTGGCTTTTCGCTATGGTAATTTCAATTCCAATCTCTCTTATAATCATAGCCATTCAACCAATAGATTTTGATGAACTTAAGTTTTATGTACAATCTAAAATCATTACTGACAAAGCCGATTTCCCAAGAGTAATATATGAAGATCTTAACAATGATTACTTTAGTGAGAAAGTTGAGTTTAGAAAGGATCCATTTTCTAAAAAAGCTTGTCTTTTGATTCAATCAACAACTAACCAATTCAAAGATCAAATAAATCTTAAAGGTTCCATAGATGAAGTTAATAATACATTATTAGTTGGGGATTTATTTAAGGATGCCTTCAAAGATGCTGCAGTAGTCACAAGAGAAAAAGATTCTTTATTTCTGATTTTAGTCGATATGAATCTTGATTCCACTGGATATCACATAAAAGATCAACAGCATGAAGTTTTTCTGGACACCATATGGGAAAACAGATATGGAGAATATGACTATTTGGTAGATATCAAGTTGAGGGATACTGATAAAGATGGATATAATGAAGTTTTTGTTTCTTTATTGGCTGGATTTTCTGTTTTCCCGAGACGTTTATACAAATTCGATATTACAAAAGGTAAATTATTCAGATCCAACACTGACGGAGCATGTGGCCATTGGAATTTAACATTCTCTGACTTGGACAAAGATGGAATAGAAGAAGCTATAGGGGTTATGCCATCGAGATGGAACATCTCCGATACATCCAAATTCCTTTACCATGACAAGGATGCCTATCTGATGGCCTTTGATTCAAAATTAAAACACTTCTTTAAACCAATACGGTTTAAGGGAATATACTCCTCCCTACAGCATCAAATCATTGAACGTAAAAACCAGAATCTCATAGGCCTTCTGAATAACTCAAGATTAAAAAACATTGATAATCAAACTCTTTTTATTTGCAACAATAAAGGTCAGATTATTGCCCAAAAAGGCTTCAAAGAAAAGAAAAACCTTATTCGTTATAACCTTCTCGCTTCAATTAAAGATTCTTTATTAAACGTTTTTGACCGTGCGACAGGTGAAAAAATTTCATTCTCCGTAAACCTTAAGAAGATAGATAAATTTAAACTACCAACTAGCGGTCGTTTTTCAAAAATCAAACTAAAACTTAATCCTAAAGGAAAACTAAACACATTGTTTTTTAATATCAGTAAGGGAGAGTATTATCTCGAATACAATGAAGCATTTCATAAAATCCCTGAGATCCCCCCTTTTATTGCTAATACCAGTTCGTGTTCAGTCAAAGAAAATGGGCCAAACCAACAATGGAATGATCTCGTTATTTATCACGACGGCACAGAACATCTAATTAAGATTGCGCCCACGGGCTATTCCTGGGCACAATATCCTTTTTACACGGCTATATGCATCATACTATTTTCTTTTGTTTTCCTGTTGCTAAATTATCAAAGGAAACAGGTTGAAGCCAGGTATCAAGAAAAAGAGAAACTAAAAGAACTTGAACTAAGATCCGTCTTCAGTCAGCTAAATCCCCACTTCACTTTTAATGTTTTAAACTCGGTAGGAGCTTCTATACTAATGGAAAATAAAGAAATTGCCTATAATCAATTGATAAAGCTCTCCAATATTATCAGGTTTATCCTGGTCAAAGCTAAAGCACAATCTCTAATGCTAAAAGAAGAAATTGAATTTGTAGAGCAATATCTATCAATTGAAAAAAACCGTTTTGGAGAGAAATTAGAATACACAATTGAGCTAGATGAATCAGTTGACATGAAAATCGAAGTCCCCAAAATGATCATCCAGGTATTTGTTGAAAATTCTTTGAAACATGGAATTTCTTCTAAACTAGAAGGAGGCTCAGTGAAAATATCCATTTCACCAAAAAACAACAATCCTTTAATTACAATTGAAGACGACGGAATCGGCAGAATTAAAGCAAAGCAAAACAATACTCATTCGACCGGAAAAGGAATTAGAACCATTACGGAATATATTGAATTATTTAATAAACAAAAAAACAGGAATATCAATTTCAAAATTGAAGATGGTTCTTATTCAGAAGGCTTCGGTACACGGGTTTTGATATCTCTTTAAATTTACAAAGAAACTTCCAAAAAAAGTATAAAATAGGTTTGTACACCTCTGCAGTCATTCTTATTTTCGCATTGGGTTAGAGTTAAGGTTGAAGGGCTTGTCGGAATGCCGGCAGGCCTTTCTTTTTTCTTAATATCCGGCTCAAAACAGGAAGCAATCCAATAAAGGGTAGAAAAATTCAACCGATTCCAGTTAGACATAGAAAATCACAAGTGTTGGCATATAAAAGATTTATCCTGTGCGCAATTCTTTAGTTTTACAATACATGGGAGGCCGAATGGTTAACATCAAAGAACCGGGATTGTCATAAATTTAGCGGGCCTTTCTGTATTCAACGAAAGTTTTATTTGGCAATTTACTGCCTTTGGTGATCACATTATTGATGAAAGTATCACATTCTTTTTCAGAAAGTAATCCAGTCTCATAGGCAGCTTCAATGAAATCCATAGTGGTCAGATAAGCGATTTCATTCTCTTCGCAGTATTTCCTGATATCTTTTAAATTGCTGCTGGCTAACACATCTCGATGAAATTTGCAATAGGCCATACAAGCACTCTCTCCGGGACCAAATTTTTTCTTCAGACGAGCATACTCCATGATGACTTCCAGATCTGATGAAAAATCTAATTCCTTTAGTAAGGACATATTCAACAGCCTTTCTATTTCAGTTCTAAGTGGTCCCTTAAAAACCTCCAGAAATACGTCCTTTACTATGTACAGTTGATTAGGAAATATCCGGGTAAGTAAAAACAGCTGTTCACCTTTGGAAAAATGAATGATTACATCCGCATCTACAATTATTTTTTTCTTTCTATCAATTGACTTCATCGGCATTGGTGTTCGTTAAGGCATCAAAGCCGATGCTATTCATTAATTCCAGATAATGTCCCTCAGAGATTTTTTCTTTGTCAAAAAGTCTCTTTGCTAAAGAACCAAAATCTCCGATAACAACATCTTTATTGCCTGGCCGGTAAAGAGAATCGTAATATCCATGTTTTCTGGCAGACAGAATAATATCTGATTTAAAGTTATCGATAGTTTTGGAAGAAATTAACCCCAGCTCTTTAAACCTTATCAGTAGTGCTTTTCTTGAACAGCTGAAATAGTGCTCTACTTTTAAGATAGTTTCAAGTGAGATTTTATCCTTGCCCAATTCGTGATCCGGTATTAAGCTAATAATTCCTTCTTTGGGCATTAACAGGTGTGCAGCAAATAAATCTGCCTGATATTCTGTGGAATCTTTCCTGTTGAAAGAGCCGGCAGAACAGTGATGTGGCGTAAAGTTTTCCTGAATAAAAAGATGGTATAATTCATGACTGATAGAAAAATGCTGTCTTCCCAATGAATGGTTGGAATTAATAAGCATAAAACGAGCGTTTTCTACTTTTACAGCCATTCCGGAGAAGTTTTCTGAAAGAGGCTTAAAGAGTGTTATCACATTAAGCTTTAATAAAAGACTTTTTAGCCTGATTGGGTCGAAATTAGCAAATCCGTACTTTGCCCTGAATTCGGAGGCTTCTTTCTCTATTTTATAATGCATTTTCTAAACGTTCCATTTTTAAATAATTCCGGACGACTTTTTTAAACGAAGCGATGTACTCCAAATCCGACTCTGTGTTTTTACTTCTAAAAGCAAAAGCCAGGTTCAGTTTCTGCATCTCTAAATTTTCTTCCAACAGATCTGACAATTCAACCCCGAATAAATCAGCTAATTTATTAAGCTCTGTTACGGAAATATCTCTTTCACCTCTTTCATAATGAGATATCTGCACACGGGAAACACCCAGGTAGGCAGCCAGGTTATCCTGAGTAAGGCCTTGGATATTACGCAAATTAGCGATATTTTTACCAATAATTTCTTTCATGGGTTTTTATTGATTTGTTTGTTACAAAATAACAATTGTTTTCAACAACAAGCAATAATGTAACATATATTTGATTGAATTTGTTCTCTATTTAAAATCTATAAAAACAAAACATTCTCTTTTATGCTGCAATATTTGCAGATCTTTTTGTAACCGGCAAAATTGGAATCTTCCAAAATCTACTGGAATCTCCTGGAATTAGTTGGAATTTTTCGAGAATTAATGGATAATTCTTGAATTGAACCCATCCGGCTCCAACCGTTTAATATATGTCTCTGACTTTGGATGGATTTTGTCATCAAATTAGAAGCCCTTACCCTTTTAAAAAAAGAAAGCCTGCAATCACACTAAGGCGAGGTTTAACTCCTCAATGGCCTGAGACCAACATTAATGTGAAGCAGACTTAAAGCTGTAAAGTTATGAATTATTGAAAGATCTGAGTATTTTGGGTTAATACGACTTGTTTTTTCACAAAACTTTTTACTCACGTTTCCTGACAAGAGTTTTTTGTGAACTCTATCTCTAACCTAGGTTTCAGATAATTTATTTGATCATAAATCAGATTCAGTAAAAATTCTCATCTTTATCAATTCAAACCATCGGTAATTTTTATGGATAAAGAGCACAGAGGCGTTGTAACCCAATTTGATGTCAATAAAGAATACGGATTTATTAAAGAAGAACTAACCGGAAAATCCCACTTTTTTCGGTATGAACGAAAAGAACAAATTTTATGGTCTCGACAAACCAAAGAGCCCACTTTGACTTGTCCCCACAAAGACGATGTAGTATCTTTTCGTTTAAAAACCTCAGATAACAAAGACCATGAGTATCAGGCCTGCCACCTGACTTTCATCAAAAACCCAACCATTGAATCCATCAAAGAAAGGATGGCACAGGGAGTAAAATTTTATGGGCGGATATCTTTTAGCAAATACCGGTATTTTATACATGATACTAAGACCGGCATCGTCTTTCCGGTAAAGATCCTGTCCAAAGAAAGGGAATTCATTGATTTTGAA
Source organism: Marinilabilia rubra (assembly GCF_003121985.1). Taxonomy (GTDB): domain Bacteria; phylum Bacteroidota; class Bacteroidia; order Bacteroidales; family Marinilabiliaceae; genus Marinilabilia; species Marinilabilia rubra. Next base: position 60,658 of record NZ_QEWP01000011.1, on the reverse strand, counting down.
CAACTGGACACCAATCCGGTTATTGAGTATATTTTGGAACAAAGAAAAAACCCGTCAAAGGTTTTGGCCAGGTTTAAACTCCCGGTTGGAGAGGCCATGGGAAAATAGGTTAGCCCCAAATTAACATGCTTTTTTCCCATACGAAATAATAAAACTGCCTACAAACCAGGACAACGTCATAAAACAAAGTCACTGATTTCTTCAATATTTTTGCCTGGTCATCCAAAACCTGCCACTTGCATTGTAAATCTTATTTCATTCATGGACAATTGATACTTTCACCAAGGAGAGCTATAATTTGATGAAAAAATTGCAATAAACAATCCAAGGCTGAAGGTTTATAAACTGGTAATCGGGTAATTTTGGGATTGAGGTTTATGTTTTAGCCTAATAGTAAATAAAGACCTAACAGCAACAAAGAGTAAATTATATTGTCTTTATTTCAACAAACTTGCATACATCAACAAGTATGCCTATTTTCGCTTTTGGGTTAGGGTTAAGGTTTGAAAGGTCTGTCGGAATACCGGCAGGCCTTTCTTTTTTACCCTCAATACAAAAACCCAAACAACCACAACGGTATCTTGTGCATATGCCCCACTTCAATCCCATCAGCAACCACAAATGAGTTGTCAATGTGCTTAACCTGCTTGTTGCTTTTCCCCCTTCCTCCAACCTCAAAAACATAGTCTCGAAAGGCAAAGTCCCCTTCAGGAGTATATTTCATGGGCCCAAGCGTTCCAAGTTGATTAATAAAAAAGCTCTCCCTAACATTTCCGATATTTGGATTATCGGAGGCCAACGCATATTGCAGATTTGGGTGGTGCAAATAAATCTTCTCCGGTTTTTGCAATGCCCCTATTCCTTTCGTATCGGAATACAGGCATTTAATCATCCGGATATCTTCCAAGTAACGAATAAACTGAACCAGACTGTTCCGACTAATACCAATACGCTCACTTAGTTTGGAAATATTAGGTTTAAAGGGAACCGATTCTGAAATAACATGCAAGAGCAATCTTATTTTTTCTACACTGGCAAAACTTATGTCGTGAGAAGATGGTAAATCAATACTCAGGGCCAGAGAAATGGTTTCTGACAGCTTTTGATGGTACAACTTAGGAGCCTCCTTAAAATGAGGATAATAACCATATTTCAGGAAATCCGAAAAATAAGCCAGGGGCCTTATACTCTCCGCAATTTGTAGGGCTTGGGAGGTATGATTTTCCAGCAATTGTTCAATGTCGATTGACTCAAAATCTGTTTCCTGAGTGAAGTTCAGAAACTCTCTAAAGGACAACCCATAAAGCTCATACATAACCGCACGTCGACTTAAATCTCCCTTTGCCTGATTCAGATGAATCAGGGAAGAACCAGTGAATACAATCTTGAGGTCAGGTTGATCATCATAAATGTTTTTCAGTTCTTGTGACCAATTCTGGTAGCGATGAACTTCATCCAGCAACAAATATCTTCCTCCCTGGATAACAAATTGCTCTGCAAAATCGACAAGCGTATTTTCAGTAAAGTAAAGATCATCAAGACTCACATAAATAGTCTGGTTATCCTGCGGGAGAAACTCTCTGGCATACTGAAGTAACAGAGTCGTTTTGCCAGCTCCACGAGCGCCTTTAATTCCGATCAGGCGACTATCCCAGTCAATTTTGTCCGCCAGATACCTCTTAAACTGAGTGGGTACCCTAAAGAGTTTCTGATATGATTTTTGAAAAAGCTTATCCATTTTGCTTATTTTATTAAACAAATATAATGATTTTTGCTTTTTCCATAAAGCACTTTGTGCGTTATATTATAAAAGCTGGCTCCCTAACAGAACCAGCCCTCGCACGGTGGAGGCAAAGCCCCCTCCGCATTGTAAACTTAAAAACAAGTTCTGGAATAATCAATAACTTTTAATACACATAACCGGGATCAACCAAACACCTGGAAGAACTGCAGGCCTTCGATGCCAATCGGTCAACCAGTCGGTTTTGAGCATGATCTGAATGCCCTTTTATCCAATGTATAGACACCTGGTGTTTTCGCATCTCACAGACAAGCTTTCGCCATAAGTCCTCGTTTTTTCTATTAAGAAAATAGGGAGATGACAACCAACTATTCAGCCACCCCTTATTAACGGAATCTGCCAGGTATCTTGAATCCGTATATAGTTCCACTTTACAGGGAAATTTCAAACAACGTAAAGCTTCAATGGCGGCCATCAATTCCATCCGGCTACTGGTTGTCCTACGATAACCCTTTGAACCTTTGAGCGTTTTACCGGCCTCACTAATCAGATAAAAGCCTATACCTCCCCTACCCGGATTGCCTTTGCAGGCTCCGTCAGTAAAAATCACAACCTTTTGCATGGGATATTTATTTAGGAAGTCACTCTATGCCCAGGAATTTAACTATTGCTTCGGCAACCAGGAGTTTAACCGGCTTCCCGGTCTCAATCTTTTTTAGATTAAGGGCTTTCTTGAGCTCTTTACTCACCTGCACCACATCATTGCCGGGCCCATCTGAATAATACTTTCTAAGGTGTGGCGCACATTCAGCCTTTTTCCTTCCTGAACCTTTCTTCCGTTCATAAAAAATATTTTCCAAGTGGGATTCTGATTTCTGACGAATTTGATTGACGACAGAATCGTCTGATAATTTATCGAATATAGATTTGACCATGACTAAAGGAATTTAATGATTTGCTGCATAAAGAGTCTGAATTCATTATTGATTTTAGGAGAAACGGTTTTGGAAGTAATTAAACTCTCACAACTGCGAATGGATCGTTCATAGGAAACAGAACGGGAAAGATTACGTCCAAGCAGCGGGAGTTGCTTTTGCTCAATCAGCCGTTCCATTTGCCTTATTTCTTTTCTCCCGTGCAAATCATTGAAGAACCATGCCACTTGAGGCTCCATATCAAACTTTTCAATCCGGCTTTGAACAACCTCATTAACTACCGAAGCAAAATCAATGAGATTCAAAGCATCAAAGTCATGAACCTTTAATGGAAGTAACATCAGGTCCACGAAAAAGAGAAAATCAGTAATCTCTTTGCGACTACCATCGGGTGTATGCAGAAAGCCGGGCATATCGATAATAATAATGTCGAATTGCTCATTCAATCCCTTAACCTTTTCGTATATTTCAGGCAGGGAAGCCGGAATAACAGTAAAAGGAAGGTTCTCCTGAACCGATGCATTTTTGAAGAGACTAAGCTGAAGGTCTGCGTCAACTATGCAGACCCTCCTGCTGTAGTCATTGGCCAAAGAACAGGCCGTAATCCAACTCAGGGTACTCTTACCCACTCCACCCTTGGTGGAAACATAAGATAGTGTTGTCATTTTGTTTAAATTTTTAAGTTATCGCCATTCCAAACTTAAAAACTTAAAAACCTATCACCAAAAATTTATGTGATACAAGTGTGATACACTAAAAATTATTGTAATTGATAATCAACCCACTAAGGGTTTTATTCGAGTTTTCTCATCCCGACTACTAAAAATGAAAGGGTTAGCACTGAAGTGCTGACCCCTTCTTTCATTTTAGCCAGGATGCTCCCATCTTCTACAATTATTGCCACTCACCTATGTCGCTTTGTATTCAATGAAATTTCGCCGGGCAGAGGGCCATCTTCAAAAAACCAAGGAAATATACTAAGTTTGTTGATAATAAACTCCTTCAACTTTGTGTTATGAAGAAAATTATTAATTATTTCCTGCAGGGCTTGTTGTACATTGCTCCCTTTGCAATTACAGCATACATCATTTACATTCTTTTCAATTTCACAGATAATCTATTGGATGGGATTCTTGAAAAGTATATTGGAACCGATATTCCGGGATTGGGACTTGTGGTCATTTTCTTTTTCCTGGTTTTGGTGGGCATAATAGGGAAAAGCATTTTAGCTCAGCCGGTCAAAATATTATTTAACAGAGTCATTGAGAAAGCGCCATTTCTAAAGTTTATCTACTCAGCATTGAATGATCTTTTTTCTGCATTTGTGGGCAAAGAAAGAAAGTTTAAAAAACCCGTAATCGTTTTGGTTAATCCGGTTTCCAATTTGGAAAAACTGGGTTTTATCACCGAAGAAGATTTAAGCAAACTTGATGAAAAAGAAAAAGTGGCTGTTTATTTTCCACACTCATACAACTTTTCGGGAGAGCTGTTTATTGTTCCAAAAGATCAGGTTAGAGAAATAGATGTTAATCCGGCCATGGTGATGAAATTTATTGTATCAGGAGGGGCTACAGGAATTTAAGTACCCCAACTATGTCCATGACAATTTTGAAATTCACCCAAAAGAAGTGCAATTCAAATTCAGGTATAACCCCAAATATATTAGTCCATGTGTTTCCGCACCAAAAACAATAAAACAGCACACGAGCTTGAGCAGCGCTTCAAGGCAAAGTTTCTTGATCCGAAATGGTATTCTCCGGATATTTTCAACGCCTTTACATTCCCCCAAACACCAATTGTAGCCAATAATCAGCCAAATGCCATTCAGGGATTTACATGGGGATTGATTCCACCCTGGGCCAAAGACATCAATATCCGCAAAAGCACTCTTAATGCAAGAATTGAAACGCTTGATCAAAAACCTTCCTTCAAACCCTCTCTCTCAAAACGATGTCTGGTCCTGGCTGATGGGTTTTATGAGTGGAAGTGGCTGAATCCAAAAGGCAACTTAAAACAAAAATACCTCCTTTCCCTTCCCGGAGATGAAGCCTTTGCTTTTGCCGGCCTCTGGAATGAATGGACCAACAAATCAACCGGAGAATTACTAAACACCTATACCATTATCACAACAGCTGCCAACGAACTAATGAGTGAAATCCACAATACCAAAAAAAGGATGCCTGTAATTTTGGAGCCGGAAAAGGAGTATGATTGGTTAACGGGAGGTGATTTAGCTATGGCTAATGATCGTTTGATTGCTTTGGAAAAGGACTGATTTCTGATTTTTAGACACATTATTTTTCATTTGCTCGTCCACAAACCAACTAAAAGAATGGATTATACTAAAATCATTAATGATTACTTTTATGAAAAGCTCTTTGCTAATCTCCTTTTCTTTATTGTTTTTCATTGGCTGCAACAGCCCACAATCCTCAAATAACAATAAAAACAATAACTGTTCTGAAAGCGGCAATGCCACAGAAATTTCGTCTCAATCCGGACAATCTGTCTCCAATTCAAACCAGGAAGACAACTACACCATTGTTTGGATAGAAAGAGCATTTGAACCTGAATACAATTATTCAGTCTATTTACAATCCTATAAGAACAACGTATCTGTAGGAGAAAAAACCAAAATTGACCTATCTTCATATGAAGGAGATATAATGCACGACAAGTATCACGTAGGAGGTTCTGTGGGGTTCCCGGTACAACTCAATAGTGACAAAACAAAAGCCTATTGCTCTATCGTAAAAAATGACGAACTGGAGGGTGAGTTTTCATGGGCTAAATTGGTTGAGGTGCAAATCAGCAATCAAGAATCAAGAGTAATCGCAGAATTTGATGGCTTCTTTCCAGCCTGGCATTACCACGAGCCTAACAACACTATTTATGGATACCTGCCTGATAAAAAACAACTGGTAGCAATAAATGCAGGGTCAGGAGTAATTACAACAATCAAAGAATTTCAGCATTATCAGGATGAATTCATTTATTATCCGCTAAACAATGGCTCAATTAACATCATCACCGAATCATCTGAAAAAAAGGTATTCAAACACCAACTCTCAACTAATAATAACAGTATAAAATCCACTCTTGTGGCCAATACAGATCAATTCTCAAGCTATAAAAATGGCTTTATGATAGAAACCTATAAAGATTGGAGCTCTGAAGTGGAGGAGCTCAGGATTTACTCCGGAGGAGAAGTCAAAGAGTCTGTTCCATTTAACTTTAACAACTTTAATACATACTGGGTAAGCAATAATGAATTTGCCTGCATCAAAGAAGACACACTGGTAAAAATAAATACAGACCTTAAAGAAACTGCAGAATTTAACAAGAAAAATATCCATATTATTGATGAACTTGAAAATTCTTTGTTCATCTCGTATGGAGATCACGGCAGCAAAACATCTGCTCTATTAAGTGATGATTTCCAAAGAATAAAAGTCATAAAAGACATTAATCCGGACGATATAATTGCCCTTCTAAAATAAAGCACACAGAAGCCGGATTAGGTTAATCTTCTGAATCCGGTTTTTTCACTTCATTTCGACAACAGCATCCAAAGCCTGATTCACCTCAAGATGAACTTTATATTTGGATATTCTTAAATCGTCGGGATCAAGATTCATTGGCTTTTTCAGATATGCACTTTAATAAACCGCCATTAATATATTCATATCCCGAAGCCTCATTTCTCCAATTGCTAATAATAGCAACCTCATTTCAATATGCAATGCAAATGCATCCATCTGAAGGACCTTTTGATTTACATCAGGAAAATTCATTATATTAGATAAGTTGAATTGAAAAAAACAGATCATGATAGACATCGAAGCTTTCAAAAGAATGTCCTATGGACTTTACATTGTTTGTTCAGGCAATCAGGACAAAGGAAACGGCTACATTTCCAACAGTGTATTTCAGGTTACTGCCAAACCAGCTCAAATAGCTGCGTGCTGTCATAAGGATAACTACACCTCCAAAATTATCGACAAAACCGGCAGTTATTCTGTTTCAATACTGCACAATGAAGCAGAAACATCTGTAATCGACAAATTTGGTTATCAAAGTGGAGAGAATGTCGACAAACTCCAGGGAATGAGAGTGGAATATGGTGGCACCGGAGTGCCGATTGTGCTCAACAGCGTGATTGCCTGGATCGAATGCAAGGTTGTAAAAAAAGTAGATGTGGGCACCCATATCATGTTCATTGGTGAAGTATTGCAAACTGAGGTAATTAATGACCAAAAGCCGGCAATGACTTACAATGAATTTAAAGAAAAGAAAAACCGTGTTGCTCCGCCCAATGCTCCTACACATATTGATGAGCCATCAGAAGAAGAAACTACAGAAAAAAGCTCCTCCGGAAAATACCAGTGTACACAATGTGGTTTTATTTATGATAATTCAGAAGAAGATACACCTTTCGAAGATCTTCCTGAAGACTGGACCTGCCCTGTTTGTGGTGCAAAGAAATCTGATTTTAAACCCATTTAAGTATCATAAAGGGCATCGACAAAAAAGCCGGTGCCCTTCTTTTCAGGATTCGCCATCCCATCCGGCCAATCGGGCCAAAATCCACCAAAAGGCGATGGCTTTACGATTGGCTGTAATATGTTGAGTATTATGCTCTCCAAACTTTACGATTCCATCAGGTTCAATGCGGTTTTCCCAATAGTCAACACCCACTTCATGGCTTTCCTGCCAATCAACATAATAGTTCCCTCCATAATTCTCTGAATCCCCATCATCACCTGAATCCTCCCAGTAATTTCCATCCATATCGTGGGTATCAATACTGTAATAATCCAGGCAAAACTGCTGGTTTTCCAGGCAAAAGGCATTGATCAATTCTGCCTGGCTTTTGGGTCTTTTCTTTCCGGTATTATTGTTTTTATTGGCATGCCCGGTCATTAATATAAAGTGAACACTATTTTCCCGCATATTCTCCCCTGAGCCTATTCTTGAACCACCCGGTCCATATTCAGCAATTAAATCTGCTATTCCCGGCAAATAAGTGCCTTCAACATCATGTCCTTCAATATCACACCAGGACCACATTACAACATTCACATCCGCATTTTCAGAGGCATCCAAAAAATTCCTGGTAGTTTGAACAAAGGCAGATTCATTAGTACTCAAATCTCTGGATATAACCCCTTCTCCGGCATACTTCTGAATTTCATTGTCAAAAAAAGCCAGTTTTCCGTCCACTTTTTGATCTTTTGTGACACCAAAAAGGTCAGAATCGCCATCTTTAAAGCCAGTTAGTCCAAATACCCCCCTTGAAACATGGGTGCCATGAGAAGTATGTTGATATGCCACAACAAATTCCTGTCGGGCTTTATCAATGTACTCCTCCGGAATACTTCTCAGAACATGATCAAAAGCTACTTCATGACCTGCAACAAAAGAGGGGTTTTCTACATTCTCTTCTTTTGTTTCCTGATTTTCATCGTTTGTTGATTTTTCTACCTGATCTTTTTCTTCGGTAGTGGAGCATGCAAAAAGCATAATTACCAACAATAAATACGATTTGGATTTAAATTTCATGACTTAAGTTTCATTTGAATGATTTACAGATTGATTTATAAAAATCGCAAACACGTAAAAAGAGGTTGCATAGCCACGACAACTAAATTGCCATTCAGTGCAGATCGGTGCTTAAAACTTACCAGTAGCAAATTACAACACCATTAGATTTTAATCAACCATTATTTTGAACACCGGAGTGAATTTGTTTATTAGTTTTGCACAAAATTCAAAAGATGATGCGCAGGTTTTTTCTTTTCAATCCCACCAATGAGATGGCTATTGCCAACGGCCAGGTTTCCTATATGCCACCTGCGCATCTCAAGCAGTTTGAAAATGATTTGGCAGCACTCCCCTGGCTTATGGCAAATGAAAATGATATTATCCTTGTTCCGGAGGGCAAAATGGAAAGTCTAAGCCACCTTGCCCAATATGACTTAAAATTGCCAAGATTGATCTCAGGTCCGGAAGACATTAATAATGAAGGAATAAATGAGCTATGGCCCGAACCCTGGGGATGGAGTCCTGCTGTTTACCGTTCTTTCAAGCCATTCAATGATTTTATAGATTCAAGTTGGCAAACACATCCGTTTAATAAGTGGGACGAGAACCACAAACAATTACTAAGCAGGGAAACAGGTTATGAGCTACTCAAAACGATTAAAAACATAAAAACAGCTTCTCCAGGCGATTTTGACCTGATTTTTTTACCGGAAGCCCCCATGGTGATAGACCATGAAGCTGATTTATCAAAAATTCTTGAAAGCATGGCACCTCCGGCGGTAATCAAAACACCGTTTAGTGCCTCCGGAAGAGGATTGTACAGAATCAGAAATTCGCAGGATAATCCTGAAAAATCTCCCTGGGTAAAAGGAATGCTAAAGCGCCAGGGCAAAGTATATATAGAAAAAATGCTTTGTAAAGTTCAGGATGTTTCCTTTCAGTTTATGCTTTCAGAAAAAGAAATTAATTACTGCGGGCACAACTTTTTTTATGCCGATCCTTCGGGCCAATTTGCCGGATGTGCAATTGGGGAACCTGTTATTAATTCTCAGATATTAGCAGATAAAACAGTATTGGAAACAGCCATTGAACAAGCCTCAACATTACTAGGCAGAGGATTGAAAAAAATGAATTTAAGTCATAATTATTGGGGGCCCGCAGGGGTAGATGGAATTTTTTTTAAACATTCTGACGGCCGTCTTCTTCTTCAACCTTGTCTTGAGATCAACCTTCGCCATAACATGGGGATGGCCAACATATTCTTTAAAAAGAAACTACATCCGGAAGCCATTGGCAGCTGGCAAACCGGTTTGTTTCAAAAAGAAGAGTGGAAGAAATTTTGCCATGAAAAAAAGAAATCAATGCCTGTTATTCTATGTGATGGAAAAATAAGACATGGCTTCCTTCCTTTCGTAAGTCCGGAAAACCCACAGCTGTTTGGAGCCTGGTTAACTCTAAAATAAGAGTTAACCTTCAGTCTCTTCTTTCTCAATGCTCTCCTTTTTCAACACGGGGGCCAACTCTTCCTCTATCATCTTTTTTGTATTTTCATAACCCACCTCTACCAATTCATCGACCCTGTCAAAATCAAGAAAAGTAAATTCCTTCAATTCTTCAGGTTCAATCATAAAATCACACATTTTTCGGCTCTCGATAACATTCTGTTCAATTCCCAAACTAAAGGTGCGCTGGGCGATTTCCCTGATCCCGTCAAGTTTAGTCATAGGACCATTATAATTGACATGGACTCCAATTAATGTCTGGCATTTATCTTTAATAGAAGCGGCAGGCAGATTATCAAACAAACCTCCGTCAATATAGGTTTTTCCATCTATCACCTGTGGTAAAATAATAACAGGTACAGAACAGGAAGCCAGAACATAATCAAAAAGAGGTCCTTTTTCTCCTTTCACTTCATTTTTGCCATCAGAAATATTGGCAACTGACAAATAAAAGGGTTTTTTCAGAACAGAAAAATTATCTTCCTTAATTTCATTTTGCAGAATTCGTCTGACCGCATCCAATTCGAACAATCCGTTTTGTCCAAACCTTAGAGAAACCATATTGTATATTTTGTCTTTCTTGACCAGTTCCAGTATATGGTCGGGACTGTAACCAGCAGCATACAAAACACCCACCAAAGCTCCCATACTGGTTCCTGAGATAATATCGGGAGACATTCCCTGTTCATCCAACGCTTTCAAAACACCGATATGGGCATACCCTCTTGCGCTTCCACCGCTAAGTGCAATCCCTATATCATGATCTAAAGAATTTTGCTTTGGCTCAGGCCCCTCGTCTTTATTAGCTTTTGGTAACGAAGAACTGTGTCCTTCAGATCTATTCTTTCCAAACCATTCCAGAATTCCCATTTTTCAATAATTAAAAACTTAAATACATTCTGTCAAAAGAGAGAAAAAAGCTCTCTTTCTGCCATCAGGTGAAAAACTGATCACGTTTACACGCAAATAAAATTACCAAAAAGGGGAAGAACATCAAATGTCCTCCCCCTTTATTTTTCTCAAAAAAGATTAATAAAGCCTTTTGGCTTTAATCAGTAGCATACATTAAAAGCGCGGAATAAGTATTAATGCCCTGACTTGAGTGAGCAGAATATTCCAGCTCAATAATTTGTTCGGGCTTTACACCTTCCTCCTCCAAAAAAGTATTAATTTGATCATCAAGTGACATATCATAGTCGTCCAGCCCGGTGTACTGAAAATGTTTAGCTAAAACTTTTTTCATAAGTATATTAGAATTACTAAGTGATATAAGTAGTTTGTTTTTTCATTTTCTTGTACGCAACAAAACTCTTTTTGATACAAAAAATCTTATTTAACAGACCATCCAATTTAAAAAAACATGCTCTTCTACTGATAAACAAACAATTGGGAAAATGACCCATTTGGTAATTGTATGAACTTCATTCAATACACCAGAGACAAATCCCTTATTTAGTGCCAGCAAGAAAACTCATGTTTTTCATCTGTGCTTGCAAGAAGACGTCAAGTGCAAGGCTTGCGATGTTTGAAAAACAGGAGTTTACTTTTCGTAAATGACTGTTTTGAAGACAAGCATAACGCAGCAATTGTCGTTTTCTTGCAAACACTATTTAAGATTATTCACAGCATCAATTAGCTCTGAAGACTTTTGGTCCATTTCTTTTCTAACGTCTCTAAAAAAAGATTTAACCTTTTTGGGATTATCTTTTCCATCGGGATGATTAATCTTAGCTATTAAATCATTTCTGAATTCAATCGCATCGGTTATTACTTTCTTAAATTGGTCTTCAGAAATTCCATCGAAAAGCATTTTTCTTACATATGCTTCGGTGACAATCTCTGAGGCTAAATAATTTATGTCTTTTTTGAGATCTCTGATACTCGCCATAATTATAATTTTTAAAGTTTACTATTTCAAATTTAGGCCTTTTTATCCATGATATAAACAGATAAGCAGACTTTTTAAGATTTGCAACCAATATCCTGAAACAAAAGGTTGCCAGACCGGTTTCTTAACTTCAAATATTTCACACCTACAAAACAAGATGAAAACAACAATTCCAGGTAACCAATTAAACTGGAAATCATTTACCTAAATACCCAATACAACGCCCGCTTGCATCCGGAAAGTGCATAAAACACGTATTAATCATAAAAAACGGTCCATTCGTAAAAGAATTAGACAATTTAAACATTTAAGCGTGACAAAGGCAGTATAATTATTTAAATTTGTGTGTGTCAGAAAGTGCTTGTGCTTTTTACCCAAGGAGCACAGCCTGACCCAAGTTAACCCATGTTCAAAAAGAAAAAGACGACCCAAAACGTTGGGCCGTCTTTTCTGTTTTATAATGAATAATTATTCTATCCAGTCGTTCAATTGATGTATCACTTTCTGTTTAAGAGAATCGGGAAGATTATTGATGCGGGTACGATGACTTCCACCGGGCTTTTCAATTTTGATAACATTAGTAAATCCTTCCGGATCCAAAGAAGTAGCGCTCCAGGGATCATTTTCACCGGTGATTACAATCATTTTAGGATCCTCTTGTTTCAATTTCTTCAAAATATTAACAGGCGCCTGCTTGTCAAAAGTCAGTTTATCTACTTCCGGAGCCATAAACCGATTTGAAACGGTATCTTCTTTTATTTCATCCAACCATTCTTTTAGCGGGGTTGCCAGGTATGGATAATAGCCTAACTCCTTATAAGCCTGATAAAAAAACGGACCAATCTGTTCCCACTGTTGATCTGAAAAATAACCAAAGTCACTTCCCTGATGTAAATGATTAAAAAGTACTTCTGCTGATGCTCCCGGTTCAGGAATCTGATCCACCGGACCGCCCCACTGCCACAAACTAAAGGGATATTCAAGAACGGCTAATTCGAAAGCTTTTTCTTTTCCCATTCTGAATGTATATCCTTTTTCCCTAATCAGTTCCTCAAAATACGGGATTAGTTCCTCTTTTCTTTTAAGCACCTCTTTCTGGAACTCCCTAATGCGTTTTCGCTGCTTTGAGGTGCCCACGTTCTCGAAAAACTGAACCAACCTCTGATCTTCTTTTTCCAAATTGAATGGGGCTACATACGGAACAGAAATATCAACATCCTTTGGATAAAGAGCACGATGGATCATAGCCGTTTGGCCTCCTTTACTAATGCCTGTATTTATCCATGTTCCCTTGTAATATTTCTTCAGCAAATCCACAATATGGTGGTGATCCATAGCTGCCTGTTCAATAGTCAGGTAATCCCAGTCAATGGAGTCAGGTGCTGAACGGTCAAAATAGCGGTGCTCCACAATCACCTGGTTACCCTCGACGATTTGTGTAAGCTCAGTAGTGTAATTTCGCGGGGCCATGTACCCCTCTGTAACCAAAACAACAGGAGCCTCGGACGACCTATGCGAAAGCCAGACCCGCTGTTTGAAGGTCCCCTTGTCAGGATTATGATGATCAACAGGCTGCTCCACCCAAAGAAGCCATGATTTTTGAAAACCGGAATCCGGCTCAATTTCTTTAAACGAAAAAATCTCTTTATCCTCTTCAATATTATTTGTTGTTAAAGGAACAGAAACCCCACAGTATGTTAAAAATCCTGCTAAAGCGGCCAGGACCGCAAAACGTAAAATTTTACTCATTTATTAAATTTTTATTCAACCAGAAGAAGTGCAAAAATACATCAAAATCACTTACTTTGTGATGATATAAGTTACGAAATAATCACTTAAAAACGGAATTATGAAACATCTGCTTATCTTATTAACCACTTTTTATTTTGGTGCAACTACTTGTATCGGTGCTCCTTTAGAGGTAGTACACAAATCCGCCAAAAGCTATGACAACATTGAAAGCTTAGAAGTAAAAGGCGATTTTTGCAAAGTAATAGTCACTTCTTCAACAAACGACAAAGTTGAGGTTGATGCCCTGATTGAGGCCTCCAAAAAGATTGATGGTTTTAATATAAATGAAAAAGTAGAGGGAACTAAACTAACGCTATCTGTAAACACTCCGGATGAACATGTTTCAACCAAGTCGGGAGAAATCGCTATTAAAGTACCGCAAGATTGCAATATAAAAGTAAAAACCCGTTCCGGATATATTGAAGCTATAGACATTTCCACTGGAAATTTGGATGCTGATGCCTCGTATGGAAAAATAATACTGAATGAGGCATCGGGTAATTTCAAATTAAAAACCAGTACGGGATCTATTCAGGTCTCAAATTTGAAAGGCGATCTCAACGCAAAAACGACAAGTGGAGATATTGAACTGAAGGATATCAACGGACAAACAATGCTTATTACCGACAAGGGATTAATTGATCTTCAAAACATAAAGGGAAGTCTGAATACCCAGACCAATACTTCGGCCCAAAAAATATCAGATGTTGATGGTGACTTAAAACTAAGAACCTCCACCGGCGAATTGGCACTGAAAAATATCGACGGCCATCTTCAAACCATCAATGACGACGGAGATGTTTGGATTGAGGATCTCAAGGGGACCATGGACCTAAAATCAATTTCCGGGAACCTAAACGGGGAAGGCATTCTTCTGACAGGGAATAGTAATTTTGAAACGACCAAAGGACGTATTGATATGGCCCTTAAAAACGATCAAAAAGAGCTCACCTATGAACTGGAGTCAAATTACGGGTTCCTCTATATTCCGGGAAAATCAAAGAAAAAGAGACTTAAATCCGGTAAAGGATCTATACATGTTACGGCCATCAGCAACAATGGCGCTCAAAGATTTACAAAAGCAAAAGAGTAGGGACTATATCAACGCAAAAAAAAGAGGTTGTTTCAAACATGCGAAACAGCCTCTTTTTTTGTTATTCAGAGTAAGACCTGGTTACTTTTTATTACTGCTTTTCCCGGAACCACTCTCCTTTCCGGTATTCTTTTGCGCTTTGGTATTTTGTGTTTTCTGAGGAGCCGTGTTTGGTTTAGAAGCTGTTTTGCGACGTTCCAATTCCTGTAAAACTGCATATTTGGCAGCAGCAATTGTTTCACGATTTACCTTTTCTGTGATTCTTCCTTTCAGGAGATCATCAAACTCGATGTAACCATCCATCAACAATAGTTGTGTAATCATATTGTTAATTATAGTTTCATCACTATATCCTCTTGCTTCATAAAGTTTTCCAGAATCTTCCAGAAACTCCTGTGCAAAATCGGGATAATTAGGCAAACTCATCAACTCATTGCAGGTTTCACCAAAACTATTCAGCTCAATATTCAGGTTGGGTGTCACCAACAAAGGACTAAATTCCTCCTTCCGATCTTTAGGACAAAACATATTAACTCCCTTTAGATCAACAGAAACAGTGGCATCATCCATCCGCACAAATTCAGCTTTCATCATTTTATCCAGCTGGTATAGATAGAAATTATACCTCCATATCTCATTGCTCGATTGTCCCTGCGCGAATACATGGGCATACTTTTCCCGAACAATGCGCCTGACATGGTTTTTCTTATCATTTATTTCGCTGCTACCGGCACGCAGTTCCTTGATAAGATTGGTAAGTGACTGGGCTGCCTTTTGCGGACCCATAATCTCTTTTCCTTTTTTACCAATCTCTGTAGAAACTATTCCACATTCTATTTTAGCCCCTTCTCCTTTTCCGTCAACTCCCCCGCTCAAAACATCAATCAGGTAATAACGACCTTCAATTTGTTCATCCTGCGCAATGAAAGGCTGACCTGCAGGCGTACTGGCCAAAGAATCAAATATTGAACTAAAAATATTTCTGGAAAGAACAACCTCATCTATCTGATCACCTAACTTTACATGAGCAATGAACCTGTTTTTGACAATATCGAAATTAACATTCTCAACAGTCCATTTCTCATCCTCAAATGGAATCTTCTTACCAATAAAAATCTGACTAACAACTTTCTCAATATCAATTTTATCCATCATCTTGTAAGAAGATGCCAGATAATATTTCCCATCTCCTGGATCAATCTCCCAGTCGAGAACATCATCAAGATAATTGCCGTGTTGAGACAACATTTCAACGATATTTTTGTCAGCGGTGTACCTCGACAAAGTCCTCTGAAAATGAGGCCCGTCCTGACTTGTCGCTTTTTCTTTACGTTCTCCGTGGGAATCAATGTAAAGCATAAAATTTTCCGGGTTACTAACCCTTGTAATGCCGGCTTCCTCTTTTGAATAGTTGTGAGCCGTCAACATGATGTCAATTTTATATGGCATCTGAATCTCACAAAGTCCGCTAATGGTACTTCTTGAGTTAAGATCATCCACATTGCTGTCAGCGCTGCTTTCAAAAAGATATTTGTAATACTGAATGTATTCGGGATCAAAATCAGTCACCCGTGAAAAGTCTCCCTCTTCAGTACCAAAACCATAAAGATTGCCTTCCTTATCCCTGAAAACATGGAACATATCTCCGGCAATATTCTTTATAGAGCGAACTCCCGGAAGATTCTGCCGCAACCATTTCAAAGTCAAACCGGCAAGCATTTCTGATTTTCCGACACCGCTGTCTCCATCCACTTCAACAACGAATATGGAGCCATCTTCAAGTTCTATGGCAAAGAGAGAACCATGCTTGGGAATCCCGCCCATTTCTTTCACCCGCTCATTCATCATGGTAAGCCAGGGCTTTTTAACATCTCCAAAATAGTCGGCTTCTTTGCGAAGGGGAGTAACCAGTGTTTTGATATTTCCATTGGGCCCTTTAATATCAAAATAACCAACCTGAGGGAAAGAGATGACCTTCTCCGGAGCTCCTAGAAGCAGCAATACATCAGGTACAAAATTCTCAGCTTCCTGCAATGAAATATCTTTGTATTGAGTCAGTCTGAAAAAGTCAGTCAGATACTTTATGTAGCCTTTCTGGAAAATGATAAGCTGAGTAACCACACCGCTTCGCATTATTTTACAGCGATAATCATCGGGATCCATATTAGCTACAAATCGAGCTACTCTGCGCTCAAAAAATTTAGAATCAGGTTTAGTCGACAAAGCTTTTATGTAATCGTTTTTCGACCTTCCCCGGTTCATATCCAACAGGTACATGGGTTCATCCTCCCCCCTGTCGATTTTATGGAAAGGATACTCCCGCTTTTTGGCGTCCGTAGAGATGCGTGTATGCCGCTGAACCGATTGTTCAACCGATATCACACCACACTTGGTCATCACATCATTAATCCAGGCCAACGATCCGCCGTCAAAATCTTTCAAAGTCTTATCCTTAACTTCAAAGTTCCGGTACAAGGTAATCCCGTGTTGAATCATCTCATTTACATCACTTTTCTGCCGTCTGAAGCAGGTATCCAGAACTTTTATTAAAGTATGCATGTACTTATGGTAGTAATCGGTTCCCTTAGAAAGGTTTTGCAATAAAATCAGAAACCCTACCACTTTCTGAGTAACCTCATTAAGTCTGTCTTCTCCAACCTTTATATCTTTCTTGCGGATGATGTAATTCATAATATCATCAACTTCTCTGGGAAGAATATCTGTCAGGATGTTTTCAGTAAATATCTTAAGATCTGCATCATCCGTAACATCAATTCTTTCCTGGAGAAACTTCAGTTTCTCGGTAACCTGCCTGAAGAAGCTGTTATTATTCTGAATAAGGTACAGATAAAGAATCCGGTCACTTACAGCCAGGTCTTTGTTAAAAACCCTTCTTTTAACAACATCGGCAATAAAACCTACGCTCCTCGAGGAGATATTAATGGCTGAGAACTGTTCATCCTGCCTTAAAGTCTCAACAAAGTGACTTACGTATCGCTCCAGGTCAAGATCTTTTACCTTCAAGCCGGTAACTTCCTCAAACAATTCACAGGCCGTATTAATGATTTCAAGTCTGCTGGGTTCAATGGTTGCCTGCTCAAACGGAAGATTGAAGTGAAGGAGGATTTCCTGAATATGCTTTTTTAATACAATATTCACCCCTTCCAGTCGAGCAACATCCATGTAATAATCACCGCTGGCCTGAAGCGTAAGAATTTTCATTTTTGTATCAGAGAAAAGCAAGCGCTCCATTTCAATCAGGATTTCGCGCATGATATTCTTCTCCTCCGGATCATCAAGGACATAATCGTTTGGATGAAATGTCTTTTTATTGTTGATGTACTTCAATATTGTGGCTTTACTGAAGCGGGAGGCCACAATGTTGAAATTAAGATTCCTGATCTGAGGTATTTTTTTGTAGATCTGTGGAAGAAGGTTCTCGTAAATTTTGGTAAAAGCCCTGCTCCTGATAAACTCTTCAACATTACGGCAATCCCCCACATCACCCTGAAACTCTATCACAGAATTTTGAGAGTCACCAATGGTGGTAATAGAAACTCCACTTACTTGTGGAGAGGCATGATACAAAGAGCGGTTTTCATTGATTAACAAGGATTGATTAACCTTTTTCTTCAGGTCCCGAACCATCTTGTAATCATCATAAACAGCCTCCAGAAAATCAGAGGTTTTGCCCGAATTGAGGATTTGATCCATCAGCACAGACACTTCCTCATTGGGAGCTTGTTTTCGCAAAGCTTTAAATTGCTTCCAGTAATTGAGAAACAATGTCAGTGCTGTACGTATTTCTTTTTCAAAAATTTCATAACTCTTTGGTGTCCCCTCAATAAAGCCACCCAGCGAAAAACGCATCACGCCTGTACGATAAGGCAATGCAGAAACACCTCGCTCACCGGCAATCTTTTTGGCGAAATCTTCCAAATCATTGAAAGTGCCAAAATCATGAAACAACAAATTAAACAGGTAAGAACCATCCGACTTGATGATAGAAACATCTTCAACCTCCAGTTCTTTTATAACTTCGTCAGCAATTCTGGTAGCTGTTTTTAATCGCAGATTAGACTCTGAACGGAAGTTTTTGTTAATCCTGAATCTGTTTAATCCTTTGATTAACTCTCCACTATAATAAATATAGAAAGGAACATCTTTATATTTAAAATCATCCGGTAAACCAAGTATATCAAGTTTGGCAAGTGACGCCAACTCATCCAGCAGGAATAAATGAAGCGGACTGCCTTCAAAACAGGCTTTAATAGCATCTCCTGTAGCAGTTTTTCCTTTTCCGTCACCGGCACTATTGCCCACAACAAAAGTTTCAATCTGACTGATAATGCGGCTTCTGGAAGCATCTTTAGGAAGTTTGGATTCCAATTTATCTTTAAGAGCTTTGGATTTCAGCCCAACCTCCAGTACAGTATTAAGAAAATACAGTGAACTACCATTGCCTCTGACTGCCTTATTGATATTTCTGGAATAATCAATAACTTCTTTCATGGCAGGTGTAGCAACCAATGCTCCCAGGCGATCGCCCGATCCGGCCAGATTTTTGGTGGTAGACAGAGACGAAACTGCACGGATCTTGGAATAAACATTCTCGTTATTAAATATGTACCGTGATATCGAACGCCATTTTGGCATCATATCATCTGCAGTTTTTACACTATCAGTATAAGCTTCATCAAGCAATAGCGATATCTTACTATTATTGATAAACTTAAGAAATTCAATTAGATTGTCCCGGTTAAAATCACTGTAACCGGTTGGATTGGATGGATCATTAACAATAATGGTAACATTCTCGCTGAAACGATCCCACAGGTTTCCACTGGCATCAAAAAGCTGTAAGGTATTTTTAATCCGGGAGAGTTTAGCTAAAATGCGTTCATAATCGAGTCTTTGGTCATCCAGGTTTTCGATTTCAATATCGAATGGATTGATGTAAAACTTATCATCAGCAAAAAGATCGGTATATTCCCATGCCAGTACTTTATTGTAAATAATGTATGGCTTGGGCCTCTTATCTCTGTAAAACAGAAGATCCCTGATTATCATCTGAACATCATCAGCGATGGAGGTCTTTTCCAGATTACCTAAGTCACTAATAAACTCTTTGATAATTATCTGGTCTTCTTCATTCAGGTTTTCAAAATCTTTGTAAACGCCAAGATCTATCAACACGTTGCGGAAACGGCCTTTATTGTCAGATTCATTGTCAACCTTAGCAATATATTTTTGGTATTTTTCCAAAAACAGGTTAACACCAAAGTTCTTGTGAAAGTGATTGTGGAGGGTCCGCTTATAATTATCGGGGATAAAGTTGATAATGGTTTTGCAACGATCAAGTATTTTATTGTCAATAGGTTTCAAGGGGCGTTGCAGCAAATACTCCCCGTAAGTTCGAATCTGGTTGCGCCCGCCGCCTTCCAGAATTGTAGCAATCTGAACAGCAGGGGTATCAGAATAAAAATACTTTCTAATTCGATCTTCAAAAGTATTAATAAGTTCTTTATTCTGCTTTTCACGTTTTTCGGGAGAGGCAGTATTTTGAATGAATTGAATAAAATCCCTGAGACGGGCCAGGGAATAGCGGTCTTTAAGTATCTGACGTGAAAACGAATCAAATTTAAAAAGGCTCGTATTTTTCAAAAGATCACTGGTTTTTCCAAGTTGTTCTTTCTTGATCTCTTCCAGCTCCTGATTGTAATTATCAATTTTTTGATCCAACAGCTCCTTAAATTCTTGCAGGTTTTTGGAATTGACGTTCTCCAGAATTAATCTCAGGTTCAACTGAGTATTCGCAGGCGCACCCAGTTTCTTCGTATGGACTTTATTCAGGGTGTTAATAATTCCATTATGGAAACTGAAAACAAGGGATGTATTGGAAGCATGAGATTCGGGAGAATCGTCCACTACCACAATGCGGGAAATTAATGGAAACCATTTAGCTCCGGCAAACATATTTTTACGCATATGCTTAACCTTCACAACGAAAACACTGGAAGTTTCATCCTGCATTTGATCAAACAGGTCACTCCCTGAAATATCTTCCACCACCCGAACGCAGTCCCGGCCAAACACCTCTCCTTTCAGGAGATCAACAGCTGTATCACTATTACCTGATACAACGGTCCTGATAAGCCCGTTAAGACCTTTGAAATTTACCGCCCACTCGGTTCGATGAAGAAAATTGTTTTTCTCTGCCTTTGTTGTATAATGGGTACTCTGATTAATCATCTGTTCCAGAGTATCCATCAGATAATTCCAGTGTGCCTCATCAATATCACCAATCACTCCAATTACATCCCGGAAACGACGCAATTCAACGGGGGCATCGCCAATAATGACCCTGGACAAAAAGTTTATGGTCTTTTCAGTTACTGGTGGCGTACCCACTGAAAAGTCATGAGCATTAAGGATATTTTTAATCCATATTTTTTGATGGTTATTAACAATGTCATGATCGGCAAAGTAGCTCAAACGCCGATTAAAACCCTGATTCAATGAATTATATATAAATGCCTTTGAATCCTCATGAGGAAAAAGCATCAAAGAAATATCAGAATAACCAGGTATTTCTTCACGAAACTTGAGTAAAAACTTCTGAATCTCAGCTTGCTGTCTTGCAGGATCTGTTGGTTCTTCATAACAAAGGCGGGCAAACGCCTTCAAATTATCGAAGACAAAATTGGGCAAAAACACTTCGGCCCTTTCTCCCAATGAAGCATAAAGGTCAATGTACTCACGTGCTTCTTGTCTTAGAAATGCTTTGGGGACTCCTTCGATTTGCATAACCTATAAGTATTTAAAGATCCATAAAAACATCCGGCTGTGGTTCTAAAATCAAAACAACGTTACACCAAATAAAAAATTCATCTCCAACATTGATTTTAGCTTCCGAACTATAACAAATATAGCTAATTTTAAATCAATATTGAAGATGAATGATCGCGATTTATGTTAAAACCGCCATAATGGTATCACGACAAAGACAAAGTCTTTAATCGGAACTTTTCAGGTAACGATACAATTCACTATCTGTAGAAATAATGACATGGGTTTTATCATCAAAGGTCTTCTCAAATGTTTCCATCGACTTCATGAAGCTGTACAGATTTCGGGCAGAAGTACTTCTATTGTAGGCTGAGGAATATACTGCAGCTGCCTCTCCATCAGCTTTACCCATGATTTCTTCAGCTTCACGGAACGCCTGTGAACGAATGGTCTTCAGTTCCCGCTCCTTTTCACCATTAATCCTTGAAGCTTCGCCCTGGCCTTCAGAACGGAATTTATCAGCAATGCGATAACGTTCACTTTTCATTCTTTCATAGACCTGAGTCCTTACGTCCTCTACATAGTTGATACGCTTAAACCTGAAATCCAGGATCTTTACTCCAAGGTCTTCAGTCTGCTCATTGGCAGCTTGTAATATCATGGCCTGAATTTTCTCCCGGCCTACTTCAATAGATTCAAGGCTATCACCAATCATTTCGCTTATTACCCCTACTGACAGTGGCTGACGGTTACTGGTCCTTACCGCTTCGATCAAATCGTGATTGGCAATAAAGTCACGGGTTTCTCCATCAAGGATGTCATCCAAACGGGATTGAGCACCCAGTTCATTTCTTAAGCGTTTAAAAAACTGCAAAGGATCAACAATTTGCCAACGGGCATAAGTATCCACAAAGATGAACTTTTTGTCTTTGGTTGGAATTTGATTGGGATCACCATCCCACTCCAAAAACCGCTTTTCAAAAAAATTGGCTGTTTGAATAAAAGGCGCTTTGAACTTCAGACCCGGTTCTGTAATGGCATCCCCCACAGGTTTACCAAATTGGGTGACGACCACCTGTTCGGTTTCATCCACCACAAAAATACTTCCCATGAGTGTAATTAAGGCCAAAAAGGCAATTACTACAACTGCTATGATTCTATTTTTATTCATAATACTTGTCATTTATTTTAAGTTATCTCTTCATATGAGTGCCGGAATTCAGCGATGGTTCTGCCAAATGCAATCTTAGAAAAAATGCTCTATCCAACATTTTAACCGGAGCACTCAGAAAAAGATAAAAACAGGTTATTGATTTCCTCCTGTGGTGTTTAATTTCTTCACATTATCCATTTGCATTTGCAATAAGGGAAGAACACTATTTCCATCCTGATCGGTTATAATTTTATTCCCCAGTTCAGGTAAAACCTTTTGCAAAGTTTCAAGATAAATACGTTGACGTGTAACCTCAGGGGCACGAACATACTCTGAATAAAGTTCATTAAATCTTGCAACTTGTCCCTCCGCATTATTCACACGCTCCACAGCATAACCTTCAGCCTTCTGAATAGTTTCTTCAGCCTGACCTTTGGCCTTTGGAATCACCTTATTGTACTCCGATTTGGCCTGATTAATAAGTGTTTCCTTTTCCTGCTGGGCTTCATTCACCGCATTAAAAGCGGCTTTTACAGGATCAGGCGGATTGACATCCTGAAGCACCACCTGGTCAATTTTAACGCCCAATTCATAACTATTGGCAAGTTTTTGAATAAGCTGCTCAACACTTGCAGCTATTTCGGTACGACCAACAGTCAAAACTTCATTTACAGTACGGTCACCAACGATTTGGCGAACAGCACCTTCAGAAACATCCCTAAGTGTAGATTCAGGGTTTCTAACTTTAAACAAAAATTTGTAGGGATCATTAACCCGGAATTGCACAACCCACTCCACATCTGCCAGGTTTAGATCACCTGTAAGCATCAGGGACTCATCTTCGGTTCCCCTTTTGGTGTATTGAGACCTGACATCTGCACTGGTTGTTCTAAAGCCAAATTCTAATTTTTGCTGCCTTTCAACCGGAACTTTGTATACCTGTTCTATAAAGGGGATCTTAAAATTAAGACCCGGCATCACCGTTTTAGTGTATTTCCCAAACCGGACAATTACCCCGGCTTCTTCAGGGCCAACCTGAAAAAAACCGCTCCAGGCTACAACAACGACTGCCACTACCAAAATGACACTCCTGATATTCTTTAAGAGTTTTTGAAGGACAGGAGGTATCTCTTGTCCTGAAAATTCATTTCCATTCATAAGTAAAAAATTAAATATTAAAATTTGGATTAGTGATTCTTAGACATTTCGCGCAGGAAGTTTCTTACAGCATCCACAGTCTCCAATTTATAGGAGGCATTGGTATGCTTAATTCCCACTTTTATGGTAACAGCTTCGGGCGGCAATTCGCGGAATAAATACTCATCCGTCCAATCATCGCCCATCGCCATAATATAATCAAACTGTTTATTCAGCAGGAAGCGGTTTGCTGCCACACCTTTGTTAATTCCACCAGTCTTGACTTCAACAACCATATTACCTTCCATAATCTCAAGGTTGTGATTGGCCACCATAGTGGTCAATTCATCCTTAAGCTCATTGGCACGCAATTCACCCAGTTCAGCTTCAGCTTTTTCGTAATGCCAAACCAGAGAGTAATTCTTCTCCTCAAGATAGGTGCCCGGTGTTCTAACAACAAAGCTATCCAGAATTGGACGAACCATAGGCATCCAGGAATTGGTGGCATTGGTAAGCATTTGCCACTCCTTGCCTCTTTCGCGCATCCAAACCCCATGCTCACTAATGAGGCTTACATCAGATTTATCAAACCATTTACTTAACGTTTCTTTATCCCTGCCACTAATCAGGATCACTTCATTTCGTTCATCATCTGTTAGTGCATCAAGAATTTTGTGCAAGGTATTATCCGGAGCAGCGCTTGGCTCCTCTTCCCTGGTAGCCTTTTTAAAGTGTGTCAAAGTACCATCATAATCGAGGAATATGGCTCTTGATTTACCTTGGGAAAAGTTTTTGAGGAGTTTCTCACTAAGTCTGGGAGTGATCTTTTTAGCCAGAAATTCACTCTGTATCTGATTAATACGTTTCAACGACGAAACAAATTGCTCCGCCCATTTAAATACATCATAACGCTTCAGTCGCTTCTGCATAACCGACATTCGGCTTCGTTGCTCATCAACAGGCATTTCAAGTGCCTGCTTAATCGCATCTGCAACCTCTCCTTCATGGTTGGGATTAATAACAAGGGCTTCTCCCATTTCTTTCACCACACCTGTCATTTCACTAATAATCATGACCCCGGTTTGATTGGTTCTGGAAGCAACATATTCCTTGGCAACCAGGTTCATTCCGTCCCTGACAGGAGTTAGCAGCGCCACATCGCTCATACTGTAGAGCTCAACGAGGTTTTCAAATGGCATGGAGCGGTAGAAATACCAAACCGGCGAATAGTTCACAGAACCGTACATTCCGTTGATTCGGCCTACAAGTTCATCCACCTCCCTTTTTAGTTTTTGATATTCCGGAACTGAATTTCGGGAAGGGACGGCTAACATAACCAGTGTGACCTTGGTTCCGTATTCAGGATACTTTTCCAGGAAGTATTCGAAAGCTCTTAACCGATGGGGGATTCCTTTTGAATAATCAAGCCGGTCAATGGACAAAATCAACTTGCGATCCGGAGAGACCAAAAAGTATTTCTCAAGCTCCTGATGTAATGGCGATTTTTCCTGTAAAGGTTTGGATATTGTTTTAATGGCTGAATTACTGAATTTATCGTAATCTATTCCCATTGGGAAAGCATCGGCCAAAACAATCCGCTCTCCTATATGGATTTGGTTAAATGAAATTTCATATCCAAATAATCGACGAACACTACTAAGGAAGTGTCTTTCATAATCGTAAGTATGAAATCCTATCAGGTCGGCTCCCAATAATCCCTCCAGCAATTCGTTACGCCACGGAAGCATCCTGAATATTTCGTATGACGGGAATGGTATATGTAAAAAGAAACCAATGGTAATATCCGGCCTTTTGGCTTTGATCATACCGGGCACCAACATTAATTGATAGTCATGTACCCAAACAAAATCACCCTCTTCAACCACTTCAAGAGTTCTGTCGGCAAACTTTTGATTCACTTCTACGTATGACTGCCAAAACTCGGTTGAATAATCTACATATTGATTAAAGTAATGAAAGAGGGGCCAGATAGTGCGGTTGCAAAAACCTTCATAAAAAGTATGTACTTCACTGGAAGAGAGCGGCACAGTTTCGCATCCTTCTGCACTGAGCATTTCCTGAATTTCTTTGAATTGGTCAGCGGTATAGCTTTCAGTTGCCACTCCAGGCCACCCAATCCAGCGACCTTCAAAATCTTTATAAACCGATTTCATTCCGGTTGCTAATCCACCCACAGAAGGTTTTAACAAAAATTTATCTTCTTCTGAAACTATACTGAATGGTAATCGATTAGAAACAATATGAAGTTTTTTCATGGTTTTAATATTTTTATTTTGCTATAAAGTATAGTGTTTTTTCTTTATTTTACAAACTTTGCAGCGATAATTCGAACTATAACCGTTAATTGATTGAACACGCGACGACACATGAAGAACCTAAATTATGGCATAGTAGGAAACGGAAAAAGTGCAGCCCTTATATCAGATAAAGGCTCAGTGGAATGGCTTTGCTTGCCTAAGTTCGATTCTCCTTCCATGTTTGCCTCCCTGTTAGATAAAGACAAAGGAGGTTACTTCTCGATAGTATCCGTAACAGGTGCTGACATTACTCAAAGATATGAATTTCATTCGAATGTTTTGATTACCCGATTTGAATGTGCTGACGGAACCTTTGAGATTCATGATTTCATGCCACGTTACAAAATGGACAATGGCACTTATTATCTGCCTCCGGATCTGGTCCGTTACATAAAATGGATCGAGGGAAAACCAAAGATAAAAGTCCACTTTGATCCACGTTTGGAATATGGGAAATTCGACACTCACATAACATTCAATGGAAAATATGTAAAAGCCTATACCACCAAAGGAAGTTACGACTCTTTATATCTTTACACAAGTATGGACAAACTTTCGGTTGTAGGTCAATTGCCGATCACCATCGAGCAGGATGAGTTCATACTGATTAGTTACAACCAAAAATTGCTTGCTCAAAATATTACCCGGGCTCATTTAAAATTACAAAGGACCAAGGTTTACTGGTTAAACTGGGCTGAGCGCACTACCCGTTTTAAGGATTACAACGATGAAATAATGCGGAGTGCTTTGTTGCTAAAACTTCTGAGTTATCATAAATCGGGAGCCATACTGGCAGCTGCCACTACTTCCCTGCCTGAAACCATAGGCGAAGTTAGAAACTGGGATTACAGATTTTGCTGGATTAGGGACGCTTCGATGGTTATTAAGGTGATGACTATGCTAGGGCATTTCAATGTTGCTCACAAATATCTGAATTTCATCATTGACTTGCTTCCTGACAAGGATGAAAAGATCCAGATCATGTATGGCATTAACGGGGAGAAAAAACTTACAGAATACGAACTTCCGCACCTTGATGGTTATGAAGGCAGTAAACCTGTAAGAATTGGCAACGCCGCGTACAAGCAAAAGCAGAATGACATTTATGGAATTCTTGTTGATGTAATATACCAGTTGTTCCACTTATTTACAACTTCGTTGGAGCACAGTGAAGAACTGTGGACCATAACCCGCAACATAATCAAAGTTGTTGAGCGAAACTGGCAAAAACCTGACAAAGGAATCTGGGAAATCAGACACAGTTCAAAACACTTTACTTTCAGTAAGATACTCTGCTGGGTAGCTGCCGACCGTGGTATTAAAATCGCTGAATTGCTCCATCAAAAAGAGTACATAAAATCGTGGGGCAGATTGAGAGACAAAATCAAGAATGACATCTATAAAAATGCGTGGTCAGAAAACAAACAGTCGTTTACCCAGGCTTATGGCTCTGAAGACCTTGATGCTTCTGTTCTGCTGATGGAAGCCTATGGTTTCATCAGTGGTGATGATCCAAAATACAAAAGTACTGTGAAAGCCACCCAGGCAGAACTTGAGCATAACGGACTAATGTTTAGATACAAAAACAAAGATGATTTTGGACAACCATCCTCTGCCTTTACAATTTGCTCCTTCTGGCTTGTAAAAGCTCTGTATAAAATCGGGGAAAAAGAAGAGGCCAGGCAAAAATTTGAGGAATTGTTAAAATATTCCAATCACTTGGGTTTATTCAGTGAAGATCTTGATTTCCAAACAAAACGTTTACTAGGAAACTTCCCTCAGGCTTATTCGCACCTGGCACTTATTGACACAGCAATGTTGTTGGCCGGTGGTGAAATGAGTTCAGAAGAAATAATTCTGGGAAATATAGGCTAAGCATATTCATAAGGCTGAGTTTACAGCCACAAAACATAAAAACGCGGAAATCAGGAGATGATGAATCTTTTGATTTTCGCGTTTTTTATGACTGTAGAAGATTTTCGCGTTACAAGCTATTTTCGAATTTCCTTCACCAATTGTTGTAAAAACTCACGCTCATAATAATCCTCATCGACCACTTCTCCATTCCATAAGAGAATATCGAGATCAATTTCCCGAGGTCCGTATTTGGGACGATTTCTATCTCGCCCCATCTCATCCTCAATGCCTTTCAACTGTTTTTTCAACTCATTGGCCGAAAGCGAAAATTCAATGAGGCCAACTGCATTGTAAAAATCCGGTTGATCAGTAATGCCAATCGGAGAAGTCTTTACCGGTCCTGAAGATTTCAGTAAACCATACCTCGAGTCAAGTATTTCGAAGGCTTCCCGTATATTTTGTTCAGGGTTAATATTTGATCCAAGTCCTATTATTACGCGGTTTGCCATGGATTACGGTTATTCTGTTTTTTTATGAGATCAGTTTGCTTTCCGGTTTTTTGTTATGGAAAAGGAAACACTTTTTGAAAATCTCAGGGCGTGAGGTTTATCAACCTCCACTGTCACCCTCTGAACCCTTTGGTACTGCAAAAGTAAACCAGTTATGTCATTGGCAATTTTTTCCAAAAGATTATAGCTTTTACTTTCAACCAGTGCTATAATTGTTTTACAAATATCCCTGTAATCGAGAGCTTCCTCAGGCTCATCACTGTCTTCTTCCCCATTCAGTGAATAATCAATTACAAGATTGATAACAATATCCTGTTTTTTCCCCAATTCATGGGGATTAAACCCAACCTGGGTTCGCAATAAAAGATCCTTTATTGAAATTGTAGCCATAAGCCTTAAACAAGATGAGAACCGCTGTCACAAAAGATAACCTGTCCGGTAACAGAGGGATTGTTCAACAAAAAGTAAACTGAAAATGCAATATCATTAACGTCAACCTGCTTCTTCAAGGGTGTTTTTTCAACAACATCCTTAAGGTAATCAGAACTTTTACGGGGCGGAGGCAATACCGGTCCGGGAGCAACACCATTTACCCGAATAACGGGCGAAAAGTCGAGAGCTGCCATTCGCGTAAGTTCAGCCAGATTTTTTTTAGCCAATAAATATGCTGCATGGGTCCCTTCATTTTTTACAATTTTAGTATCCAGCAAATTTACCACACTCCCTTCTCCAAAATGGTTTTTAAATGCCTGCATCAGCAAAAAAGGAGCCTCAAAATTGACCATCATTTGTTTTCGTAAGAAGCCCAGAGAAGTTTCATCAATCTTACCGGGATCGAAAATACTGGCATTATTAATCAAGGCATCAATCTTTTCAATACCCTCAGGCAGTCGGTTAAACACAGATAAAACAGCATCAGACACGCTTAAATCGCACTGAAAAATGGGAAACAGCCTGTCAGGATACAATTGTTTTAGCTTTTCCGACAAGTGTGCAGCATCATCGCGGCTATGGTTATAGTGCAATACAACCTCCCATCCGGAAGATGCAAGGTATTCAGAAATTGCTGAACCAATCCTTTTGGCAGATCCAGTCACAAAAGCAGTTTTCCTCATTCTTTCAAAATTTAATTCTCAATTGGTTGAATCTGTCTTCTATTTGTCAATAGATCGTTAGATTTTTAGATATTAGATTTAAGATGAATCATATGGTGCTAATAACCAGGGCCTTAAAGCAATCATGCACATGATTCCAAAAAGTTGATTTATAGCCCTTTCCAATCCCGAACCATCGGGATAACGGAGTATTGAATTGTGTAAATATCAATAAATCGTTAGTCCCGAAGCTTCGGAAAAGACCTGCAAATTAAGACAAGCCATATAATTCTGATAACATAAGCTTTACACAAATACGCCCTTAATTGCAAATGGTTGATTATCGACCTCTAACAACCCAGAATCCTCTGGATAGCAAAGCATTGAATAAAAACCAACAGTTTTACTAACAATAAATCAATTCTACAATCTTTTCAAGTTCTATACGGTCCGTATCATCAAAAGCATTTAACTCCCGACTGTCAACATCAAGAACGGCAACCACTTTTCCTTCTTTATTTTTAACCGGAACTACAATCTCTGATTTGCTTAGAGAAGAACAGGCAATGTGCCCGGGAAATTCTTCTACATCCCCTACCACAACACTCTCCATTTTATTAATCCCGGCCCAACAGACCCCTGTATCTTTTTTTAATTTCAAACAAGCAATAGGTCCTTGATAAGGTCCTACAATTAAATTATTCTGATCATCAAGATAATAAAAGCCGGTCCAGAAGAAACCGGAAAACTTATGATGCAACAATGCAGCAATGGTACTCATTCGTGACCATGGACTTTCAGTTGCCACAATTAATTCTTCAATCTGCGTATAGATTCTTTGATATCGCCCTGTCTTTGCTTTTTGACTCATTTGGAAATTAAGAATTTATTAAAAAATGTGATTTAAAAACCTGGTGATTGGATATAAAGATAAAAAATATGCTCAACACTTTTCAGTGGTTAATATACATTTTATCAACAACCATGATGCTTAAGGCAAAGAATAAACAAAAAACAACCGACCACTGCCTTAACAGGTGGCCGGTTGCCCACTCATCCACTAAACCCAAACCCTAAATTTATCTTATTTAAGAACCCTATTACCTAAATAGGTTGTTTAAAAAAATCATACAGCGTAACTGCCCTCACGGTCCTTCAACATTTCCTGTAATTTTTTACGAGTGAAGAAAATGCGACTTTTAACTGTACCAATAGGCAAATCAAGTTCTTCTGCAATCTCTTTATACTTGTATCCATCAGTATGCATGCGGAACGGAATGCGAAACTCATCTCCAAGTTGTTCAATGTACTGATTCATTTCTGTTACGGAATGAACCATTTCCGGCGTTTCTGACGCATAGTTTTTCCTGAAAGCATGCTTGAATGCATCATCAGATCCATCAAATGTATTTCTGGTTTTTTGATTGCGTCTGTAATTATTAATAAAGGTGTTTTTCATGATGGTAAACACCCAGGCTTTGAAATTTGTGTTCGCTACAAACTGATTCCGATAAGTCAAAGCTTTAAGAATAGTTTCCTGCAAAAGATCATGTGCATCGTCATCATTTGCTGTTAAACTAAGGGCAAAATACAAAAGCTTGTCTTGAAGCCCCAAAAGACGGTTGTTAAACTGAATTGATGTCATGGTGTATGGATTTTTATTGATTTCTGTCTAACAAATATAATTAAAAAATAAACGCTTGCAAATATTTAATCAACTTTTTTATTCCATGATTTAGACCCATTCTAAATAACGAGGCTTTTACTTCATTGATTTATTGCTTTTTACAAGTTGTTTTACAAATTACATCTAAATTAATCCATTAACCAGAGAATGTCAAGAAAAAAAAAGATTAAACAATACAAATAACAAAATATTAACATCCCCGGACAAAAAACACACCTTCCTTAACATGTCGTCACAGGCCGAGCAAGCGCTCAATGATGCAATTTTTCATCATCCTCCGAGATTATTTCTTTCCTTTTTCCTTTAGCAAATATTTTTTCAAGAATAACTTTCGTCCAGGTTCCCTTAATAATGCCATAAGAAAGAGCCAACGCAAGTAACATAGCAGAAAGACTAAACAATTGCTCAACTTCATATTCAGAAAAATCCCATACAATAACTTTTCTGGCAATCGCAATAATTGCGACCAGGAGAACAATTTCTACATGGATTTCCTCTTCTTTAAGAAAGGCTTTAACAGTATCAAGGAGCTCAATTCCAATTAAAATAACCAAAAACAATCCAAAAAGGGATTGAAGCTGATCTGCGGTAAAAAATTCACGGGGATCTGAAACCGCAGCAGAAACAACTGTTAAAATAATATTTACAGTACTCACCAACAGAATAAGTACCATAACGAAAAGCAATAAAAATATAATTGCCTTCTGGAGAATTCGTACATATTTAAGCATATCCATTAACTTTGAAATTAATTATTAAAAATCGGAATATGGAGCCTTTCAAATCCCCAATGGCAAACATGGTATTTGAACTTTGCAAACCTAATCAGGACATTTCATCCAAACTTAAGCTTGAGAAGGATGATGAAGAGTCTCTTCTATATTTTGCGGCCCGAAATGGTGTAGCTCCATGGTTATTTTACAGAATAAACAATGCCAGTATTAAAGGGGTTCAATTTTCTGACCGTGTAAAAGCCGGCCTTCGAATGCAATACCTGCAAACATTGGTAATGAATCAGCAGAAGTGGAAAGTTTTTAAAGAGTTGCATGCACTGGCAGCTGAAAACAACATTCAGATTATTCCTCTTAAAGGTACTGCCCTGGCTTTTTCTCTTTATCCCGAAGAAGCTCTGAGACCAATGGGGGATATTGACCTGTTAGTGCCGGATAAAGACATTTTCAAACTCAGAGATCTGATGTTGAACAATGGAGCCAAACCTGTCCATGTTCCGATTTCAAAGCTCCATGACCAGATGCACGCACATATTTCGGCTCTCAGCTGGCAAAATATCATGATAGAACCTCACCAAAGACTCTTCGCCATGGGCAGTGCACTGAACCCTTCTTCTGCCAATCTCTTTGGCAATCTGAAGAGAATAAAGAATCATCCTGAAATAAGCGTATTTGATGATACCATGCAGGCCTATCACCTCATCACCCATGCCTTCAAAGGGTACAAAATGGGCGGAATGCGACTGGGATGGCTTTTAGATATTGCCCTCATTCTAAACCGTCATAAAAAAGATTCCGGTTTTCTAAAACAAGTAAAAAACCTGAACCCGAAAGCGGAAAAGCAAATAGACACAATCATCCAATGGTCATGCCTGCTTTTGGATGAAAAAAATGAACAAAACCTGACAACGCCTTTTCCGCCAAAAGAAATGTTCCTGGCAGAGCAAGATCCTAAAACAAAACACAAAAAAATGGTCCTTCAGGAAATTGCAGGTTTGCCCGGCATAAAAAACAAAGCAAATTTGTTATTCAGAGAGTTTTTTCCGGAAATACAGTACATGGACCACCAGTTTGGGAAGCACCGTGGGATTGATCTTCTCAAATTGTACCTGAAAAGAATTACCGGAAGAATCAATCGGCCAGATAATTAAGAACTTTTACAATAGCCTTTTCCAAATTACCGGTGGCCAAATTCAAATTTTGCCGAAACTCTTCCTCTGTTGGAATACCGGAGTCTACCAGATCCGTTACAGCTTTTACACAAAACAACGGAATGCCATGAAGTCTGGCCACCCAGGCAACAGCAGCCGCTTCCATCTCTTTTACTTCCCCTCCAAGAGCGCGAATATTCTTCTCATCTATCGGGGGCATATCCAGTGAATTGCTGGTTGTGACAATACCGGTTTTAAAATTTTCTTTCAACGCCAACTCCTCAGTATCCCAAACTTTGAAATACCCAATACTTTGTTTATCCCAGCCGGGAATTGGCACCCTCCGATCGTG
This sequence comes from Marinilabilia rubra, assembly GCF_003121985.1. Classification (GTDB taxonomy): domain Bacteria; phylum Bacteroidota; class Bacteroidia; order Bacteroidales; family Marinilabiliaceae; genus Marinilabilia; species Marinilabilia rubra. Next base: position 27,386 of record NZ_QEWP01000011.1, on the reverse strand, counting down.
AAAAACCACATGATCGCGACTTAAATAAACATCCCCGATTTCTGAGCCATTTTCACCAAAAGCACCTGCTGTCCCCATATTTATAATAAGCTGAGGAGAATAGTGACTAATGGCATAATCAGTGGCCAAAGTGGCTGCCTGTGTTCCAATCAAGTCAAGATTTGTTTCGGGATCTTTGCCATTAATAACCAATGAAAGCTTTATTCCATTAAAATGGCCTGTCCAGCCAAGCATGGGCATCCCCGGGCAATAAGAATGATCTTCTTCAAGATTAAGTTTTTCAATTACCGGTTTGGCCTCGGCCTCCATGGCAACAACAATGGTTATGTTATCAAATTTCATATTTAACTGTTATTTATCTCAACACTCCGTTAAACTTCAACAATAAATTCGTAATCAATTAATTACAAGAATACCTCTTTCATTTTTTTTTGCTAATTTATAACATGTTACGAATTTTCTTTTATCCAGGTGGAGTCATAAACCATTTAAAATGTGTTTTTTATAATTTTCTTAGTTTTTTAAATATGCCGCAAAAAGAATCAAAATTTCTTATAGTCAAAAGTTTCCAGCTTCTAACTTCCAGCCTCCAGTTTCCGGCTTCCGCGCGGCTGGGTTACTTAAATCTAATATCTAACGTGACTCGCGTCAGGCAGGTATCTAAAATTCTAACGATCTATTGGTATATTAATAGAAACAAAATCACTATTGTCCGGAATGAGTTAATGGTTAATCAAATTTAATGGTCAGTTGCACCGGTCCCTCTGATTCTTTCTCTTTAAAGTTTGAAATAGAAATCCCAAGTAATCTCACGGGTTTTTCCATATCTGCCAAATTTAATAAATCTATAACAGCCTGATGGACTAATTTGGGATCGGTTACATAATCCGAAAAAGTATGCGATCGGGTGATTTGCTCAAAATCGCTATATTTCACCTTCAGAGTAAGGGTTTTACCATAAGCACCGTGTCTTTTAACTCTATCCCACAATCCTTTTTCCAGATTTCGTAATTCGGTGAGCATTTCATCCCTTGTACTCAAATCTTGTGAGAAAGTATTCTCGATACCAACAGACTTTCTTATTCTATGAGTAACAACAGGCCGCTCATCAATCCCGTTAGCAATATTGTGAAAGAAAATACCAGACTTCCCAAAGTTCCTTACAAGCATGGAAAAGTCAGCCTTACGTAAATCCCCACCGGTAAAAAGCTGGAGATCGTGCATCTTACGGGCAGTACTGGGACCTACACCAAAAAACTTTGTTACCGGCAGACTCTCAATGAAATCCAGCACCTCATCTGGTTTTATAACAAACAACCCATCAGGTTTATCCTGATCGGAGGCAATTTTTGCCAGAAATTTATTGACACTTATCCCTGCTGAAGCCGTCAGTCCGGTAGCTTCCTTAATCCTCTTTTTAATATCGCGGGCAATAATGGTTGCTGACGGCATCCCCACTTTATTGGTCGTAACATCAAGAAAGGCTTCATCAATGGACAGTGGTTCAACCAAATTGGTATAATCTCTGAAAATCTCCATTATTTTGGAAGAATCGGCCTTATATACATCGAAGCGCGACTTTACGAATATCAGGCCGGGGCATTTACGTGCAGCGATTTTTGAAGGCATGGCAGAATGAACACCATACACACGGGCCTCGTAACTCGCTGCAGCCACTACACCCCTGTCACTACTCCCTCCAACGGCGACGGGCTTACCTCTTAAAGAGGGGTTGTCTCTTTGCTCTATTGAGGCAAAAAAGGCATCCATATCTATATGAATAATCTTCCTGGTCACAGATGCAAGTATACAATAGATTGTTAGATTTTTAGATGTAAGATGTAAAATGATTCGTACAATCTTGATATTCTGTATTTTAACAAACAAATTCTTAAAAACACAAATTTCTGATTTTTAGCGCGTCGTAAAAGTTTAAGCTGAGTATTGATTTAAAACTTGATATTAAAAAGGACAAAAGAAGTTACTGCATAAAGCCGGGAAAATATAAACAAACTATTTTCTACCTTTGCTTCAAAAATAACAATGTCAACAAACCACCCCTCAATACAGCTTAAGATATCAGAGGACGGGTCTTCCACGCTTTACCGACCCGATCTGGATGAGCATTATCACTCTATACACGGGGCAATTCAGGAGTCTATGCATGTTTTCATTGAAGCCGGTTTCAATCACCATCCCGGTAATCAATTAAACATTCTGGAAATTGGCTTTGGGACAGGTCTGAATGCCCTCTTAACGCTGCTTTACGGGCAGGATAAAAACATTTATTACCACAGTCTGGAACGATATCCTGTAAACCCGGAACTTGTTTCCCGGATCAATTATCCGGACTGCCTCCATATTGCCGAGGCAGCAAATTATTTCGAGAAGTTACATGAGGCACCCTGGAACAGCAAAGAAGAAATTCATAAAAACTTCACCCTCTTCAAAGAAGCAGGAAGTCTTGAGGATTTCAATACTTCAATCCGGTTTGACCTCATCTATTTTGATGCTTTTGCTCCTGACAAACAACCTGAATTGTGGACGCCCGGGATATTTGAATATCTGGCTCAACACATGAATGAGGGTGGGACACTAACAACCTACAGTGCCAAAGGAACCGTAAAAAGAGCTTTAAAGAGTGCAGGATTATCACTCGAAAAAATCCCGGGACCTCCCGGCAAAAGGGATATGCTGAGAGCAGTAAAAAGACAGAAGATGGTAAGGTAAAAAAAAATCAGAACTGTGGAGCTTTTCTCTTATCAACAACTACCTTGATAAGCAATCACATAAATTACAATGAAATATATTCGCCTAAGCCCATTCAAAGCCAACAGAATTCATTGTTTTCTTACATTTTTTTGTAAATTTCGCCTCCGAAAAAATAATTTTAATCAGTATAACAAAACATAATTCGCATTTATGAAAGTAAAACATCTGGCAATTGGATTAATTGCAGCGTCATTCTTTGCTTCGGCATGCAACCGGGTTCCCCATACCGGTGAAGCTAACATGGAAACAGAACTGGACAGTTTGAGTTATGCATTGGGTTTTATTGAGGCCAACAGCTGGAAAGAGCGGGTTCAGCAAGCCCCTTTCGACACACTGGACTTCAAACAAGTTGCCCTGGCATTCAAAGATGCAAATATTCTGGATCGATACATGGAATTCCGAAAGAACCAATTTGACACACTGAATGTAGCAATGTTCAAAAAAGGTTTTTTTAACGAAGTTGCTTACGACAAGTCTTACTTTACAGACATGACCGCTGATGTTTATGTTAGGAAGATATTTCAAAAGAACAAAGAGAAAAGAGACAGTCAAAAAAAAGCCGATGCAGCTGAAAACCTAAAAAAAGGACAAGCATTTTTGGATGAAAACGCTTTAAAAGACGGAGTTATTTCCACAGAAAGCGGACTCCAGTACAAAGTAATTGAAGAAGGCGATGGCCCCGTTCCCACTCCTGAAGATCGCGTGAAGTGTACCTATCACGGAACTTTAATTGACGGAACGGTTTTTGACAGTTCTGTTGAGCGGGGTGACACAGCATCTTTCAGAGTAAAGGGTGTAATAAAAGGCTGGCAGGAAGCTTTAACCATGATGCCTGTGGGAGCCAAATGGAAATTGTACATTCCTTCTGATCTGGCTTATGGTCAAAATGGTGCCGGCACAGATATTGGACCTAACGAAACCATAATGTTCGAGGTGGAGCTTATTGACATTATAGAGTCAAAATAACAATTTAACCAAAACATTTTCAAGGCTGCTTCTAACTAACGGAGGCAGCCTTTTTTCTACAAAGCAAGTTGTTTAGCTGCTGAAAAATTCATAAGCTCCATTTCATATTTAGCGCCAGTAAGAAAACAAAGGTTTTTCCAGTCTTTGATAAGAAGGCGCCAAATACGAGGCTTTCGAAGTTATTGAAATCAAGGAGTTTACTTTTTCGTAAAGGCTTAAGTTTATTTTTGCGTGTTTTTGGGGATCGAACCTTACCAATGGAAGATGCCTTTTTACTTTAAGATGGTGACTTTGTCCTTGCAAGGCCTTGCACAATTTAATCTCCAAGGGCAAAAACGCATTTTTAAACTACAGCCTTCGTAAATGACTGTTTTCAAAAACGAGAATAACGAAGTAGTTGGTGTTTTCTTGCAAAGACTATTTATTTGTCTTTTTGGACATTGCCCAAAAAAGAACGAAATCCCGATTATGGTTTTTGGGAGTTTTCCACTACATCTTTACAAAATAGATATCGGAACCAGTCCGTTTAAACCGATCCGCCCACATCATGCTTAATTTCCGATTGGCCCGTAAGACCTTGAAGTCGCCCATTAAGACTTCTCGCTGACCCCCCTGACTGGCAGCAGCATAAGCATTTTTCAACAGACCCTGTATAACTCCAATTTTGACTGTAACAGGATGATCTTGAATATAAATAAAAAAGAGTGAAACTGTCTGGGATGACAGCCCCACTCCTTTCACACACAACTAATAAAACCTATATAAAAACAGGCACAAGATAAGCAAACTTCTGATTTCTTTGAAAAAATATCATCAAAAAATGCTTGTTAACTACCACAAACATTTAACCGTTTGTCAACACTTATGCCTTCTTAAAGACATATTTCAAATACTTAAAACTTATTGGAGAGCATGTGAGCTGCATGCACCACTTGTTCCCGAAAATAATCTTCGGTTTTAAAACCTTCATCCTGGTATTCCCATCCGCTGAGGAAGCAATATTTTGCAGGCGTATTAACCTCAAGGTCAATGGCGACCATATGGGTTTCCACAATACCTTCACCCTCATCAGGAGCTTTCCATGTTTCCACAAAACTATTTCTTGGAACCAATACCGCCATACCCAGTTTTTCTCCCTGATATGCCTGGCTGCCATGTGATGCCAGTATTCGATAATCACCTTCCTCCATCCTGAAAGATTCCTTCTGGTGCATATTCACAATACCAGTCACCAACTGTTCATCTCCCTGAAGTCCATCAACAGAAACTTTGCTTCTGTAAAACAGGTCTCCTGCGCATATTGAAATGCGATGGGTAATGTCATAGGTTCTTGCCCCAACAGGCACACCTACGTATTTAAGCTCAAACATTGCACGCACAGGGCCCTCTGTAATAAATTCGTAGGTTCCTTTTTCAGATTTCCCCACGCGACTAACTTCATCACCAATGCGAATGCCAATAGCACCGGCTCCGAGAGAATTACCAACCTTTAGGATATCCATCCCCCAATCGTCCAATTCATGATAATTCTGACCTCTGATACCGGCTGAATCCAACACCATTTCTGTGGTTCTCTTACCGTAAATATCAATCCCATTACGGGCATCATAATAGTTGCGGAAACCGACTTTATCATTTTCCCAGGCCGGGCCTTCCATCTGAAAAACTTCCGAAATGGTGGGACTGTCTGTACTCTTAAGTCGAGCCTCATCCGTAACTTCTACATAAGGTTCATCTTTATAGCCAAATCGAATATTGGTCCTCTTTGTATAGTCCGGCACCTCGGATTTGGGAACAGCGTCGAAGTAAACTGTTTTGTTTTCTCCACCAGCCAGATCTACCAAAAAGGCCAATTCATCCCATTGTCCATCGTTATTAAGATCATCACATTGTGATGGTAAATTATTGCCATCAGCATCGACAACCACAATGTAGTCACTGCCAATGTCTCCAGGCAGATACTGATTGACCTCATCGTAAGTCAGAACAACGGCTTTGTCTTGTAGCGGATCTTCCAACTTATTGGTTACCTCATAACCACTTTGGGGAGCTTTACAGCCAGCCACCAAAGCAGCAAACAGTGCCAAAATAAAAATTGTTTTTACTTGCATAGCGATATGATTTTTAGTCATTAATCTCATTTTCGCCTTTCACATACCCAAAGTTTGCAAGAATTCCTCCATCAACATATAATACATGCCCATTCACAAAATTACTGGCGTTACTGGCCAAGAATAAGGCTGCATTTCCAATATCTTCGGGCTCGCCCCAACGTCCGGCGGGAGTACGTGTCATTACAAGATCGTTAAAAGGATGATTACCCTCTCTAATTGGGGCTGTTTGGGCTGTTGCAATATACCCCGGACCAATACCGTTAATCTGAATATTGTATTTGGCCCACTCACAAGCCATGTTTGCCGTCAACAACTTGAGTCCACCTTTTGCTGACGCATAAGCAGATACAGAATTGCGTCCATATTCACTCATCATCGAACACAGGTTGATAATTTTACCCTGTCTGCGTTCAATCATCCCGGGCACAACCCGCTTGGCAACAATAAATGGTGATACCAAATCAATATCAATAACCTTTTTGAATTCATCCACCGGCATCTCAAGCATAGGAATACGCTTAATCAGTCCGGCGTTATTTACCAAAACATCAATTGGGCCCACTTTTCCCTCAATTGCGGATACGCCTTGATCTACGGCTTCTTCACTGTTAACATCAAAAGCAAAAACGGATACATTAATTCCATCTTTTGCAAATTCTTTTTTGCTCTCTTCGAGCTTTTCCTGTGAGCGTCCATTAATCACAACCTTTGCACCTGCTTTGCCCAGTGCTTTTCCAATTGCCATACCTATGCCGTGGCTACCGCCGGTGACAAGGGCTACTTTGTCACTAAGGTCGAACAAACTATTTATGAAACTCATTTTCGATTCTTTTGGTTTTTAAAATGAATTCCGAAATGCCCTTTGTCATTAGTTTTTAATATAAACGGAACATTTCGGGATGTCAAAATTTTTCATCTCAATTCTTGCTGGGTAAAGTGATCCATATCACCAAAATCCTGGTTTTCACCGGCCATGCCCCAAATAAATGAGTAACTGCCGGTTCCGGAAGCGCTGTGAATACTCCATGAAGGAGAAATAACAGCTTGTTCGTTCTTCATCCAAATGTGACGTGTTTCATCTGGTTGTCCCATAAAGTGGCAGATGGCTTCATTTTCGGGCACCTCAAAGTAAAGATAAGCTTCCATACGACGGGCATGAAGGTGAGGAGGCATGGTATTCCATACACTTCCGGTTTTTAATTCAGTAATTCCCATTTGAACCTGACAGGTTGGTGTCACATCATTAACAATCAACTTATTGATGCGGCGCTCATTGGCACTTTCACCAGACCCAAGGTCAGCAACAACGGCCATATCCAATGTGATTTTTTTGTTTGGATGTTTCTGGTGAGCGGTTGCACTGTTGAGATAAAGATGAGCAGGTCTTGAAGAATCAAGAGACTCGAAAACAACATCTTTATTACCGCTTCCCAGATAGAGCGCTTCTTTGTATCCCAGTTCATACTGTGTGCCATCAACAGTAATCTTCGCATTTCCGCCGATATTAATAATCCCCAATTCACGACGTTGCAAAAAATAATCGGCTTTCACCTCTTCAAAAGGCTCAAGCTTCAAAGGCTTATCTGTTGGCACTGCTCCACCCACGATAAGTCGGTCATAAAGCGTATAAACCACATTAATTTCACCGGGAACCATAACACTGTCCACCAGAAAATCTTTCCGGATGCGGGCAGCATCATAACTTTTAAAATCCTCCGGATGTGCTGCGTACCTTAATTCGTAATTCATAATTTTATGTTTTTGAATAATTATTAAATGGTTTGTATTGGTGATAAATTAAAAATCCTTTTTTATCCTTATTTCTGAATTCCCCGACAGGGATGATTCCCTGACAATAAGCCTCACCGGGACATGAATTTCTTCATCCGGGATGCTTTCTTTGCCAATATTCTCCATTATCAAGCGAGCTATTTGGGTGCCCATTTCAAAGGCATTTTGTTCAACACTTGACAGAGCAGGATCCACCAAATCTGAAAATGGTTCATTTGCAAAACCTGTGACTTTAACCTCTCCGGGAATAACAACCTTCATTTCCTTCAGTTTTTTGATGGCCCCTAAAGCTGAAAAGTCACTGGCAGCAAAAACACCATCAATCTTCTCTGATCTTAAAAGTATTTCAACTGCCTGGGAGCCTGAATCCTGAAGAATACAGTTATCAACAACCAAAGAAGAGTCAAATACAATCCCTGCTTTTTCAAGAGCGTATTTGTACCCATCAAACCGTTCTTTGTAAACATTTACATGAAGCGATCCGGCAAAATGTGCAATCCTTTTACAACCATTTTTAATAAGATGACGGGTACTGCGCATGCCCCCCAAAAAATTATCATTGACAATACGGGGGCCGCCAATTTCATCTGTAACCCGGTCAAACTGCACCAGGGGAATATCTTCCGCCAACACTTCATTATAATGATTAAAAGATTTAGTTTCCACCGAATGGGAAATAATGATTCCCCCAACACGGTTGCTAAGCAATGAATGAATGGCTTTGCGTTCATCTTCCACGCGTTCATGAGACTGACATATCAATAAATTAAAACCCGCAGGATTCAATATAGCTTCAACACCACTAATTACATTGCTAAAAAAATGCCGGTTTATTCTGGGAACAATCATCCCAATCGTATCGCTTCGCCCACTCCTTAGGGAAGAAGCCAACACATTGGGTTGATACCCCATATCTTTTGCTACAGCAATCACCCTTTCCCTGGTTTTCAAACTCACCCGCTCATTCCCGGCAAGTGCTCGTGAAACGGTGGAGGGAGTCACCCCCATTTCTTTGGCAATATCTGTTATTGTAATTCGGTGTTTAGCCATAGTTCTAAAAATAATACTGGCAAAAATACAAACGTTTGCACGGATAACGCAAATTTTTTCTCACTTTTTTCAAAAGCAGAGGTTTCTGACTATCATACAGAAACTACTTATTGGGCATTCATAAACAGTAAAAAGAGCAAAAACAACCAAAAGCAACATATCTTTAAACCCTCTTTTTTTAAGCCATTAAATCAAGCCGAATCAAACATCAAAGCAAACATATACTATTAAAATCAGAAAAAAGTAAATTAAAAACTTGACTAAAGAAAAAGTTTACGTTACTTTCGTGTCCGTTAACGTTAATTGAAACTGAACCGAAAAATCACATCAGTCATGAAAAACTTTATTCATCCTGATTTCTTGCTTGAAGGAAAAACGGCCCGGGAAATCTATCATGATTTCGCCGGGGATCTACCCATAATAGACTTCCATTGCCACCTTTCACCAAAACTGATTGCCGATGATCATAACTTCGACAATCTGGGGCAAGTATGGCTGGAAGGAGACCACTACAAATGGAGGGCCATGCGCACCAACGGGATCGACGAGAAGTTTTGCACAGGAGCCCCTTCTTTTTATGAAAAGTTCATGAAATGGGCAGAAACAGTCCCCCACACAGTAGGGAACCCACTTTATCACTGGACACATTTGGAGCTGGCTCGTTATTTTAACATTCACGACCTGCTCAACTCCAAAACAGCAGACAACATCTATCATGACGCATCAGAGATGTTAAAACACAAAGATTTTTCGGTAAAAAACATACTCAGAAAGATGAAAGTGGACGTTGTGGGAACCACCGATGATCCCGCGGACACTTTGGAAGATCATGCCCGTCTGAAGAACTCTGAAGTTAAAGTTTGTCCCACCTGGCGTCCGGATAATCTGATTAAAACAGATGATCCTGAAGCATTTAGTGCCTACATTAAAAAACTTGAAAAAACAGCGGAAAAGCAAATCACCAATTATGCCGATTTATTGAAGGTACTGGATGAGAGGCATGCCTTCTTTGACAAAATGGGCTGCCGCGCCTCAGACCATGGACTTGATCGAATGTATTACACCGATGCAGCAGGCACGGATCCTGACAAAGCATTTAAAAAATTGCTCCAGGGTGAAAAGCTTACAGAAGAAGAAACTGAAGGATATCGTTTTCGCCTTATGCAGGAGCTTTGCAAGCTCAACCACAAACGGGGCTGGGTTCAGCAATTTCACCTGGGGGCTATGCGTAACAACAACACCCGTTTATTCAACAAACTAGGCCCGGATACAGGTTTTGACTCCATCGGTAATCCTCAGGACAGTGTCAAGATATCCAGATTCCTTGATAGTCTGGACGTAAATAACGAATTGGCAAAAACCATTCTTTACAACCTTAATCCCGCAGATAACGAAATGTTTGTCACCATGATTGGTAACTTCCAGGATGGATCTGTTCCCGGAAAAATCCAACATGGAGCAGCCTGGTGGTTCCTTGACCAAAAAACAGGAATGGAAAAACACCTGGAAAGCCTTTCTGTACTTGGTCTCCTCTCCCGCTTTGTGGGAATGGTAACCGACTCAAGAAGTTTCCTCTCCTTTCCACGTCACGAATACTTCCGAAGAATTGCCTGTAACCATATTGGTAATGAAGTTGACAAAGGGATTATTCCTTATGACAGAGAGATTCTAAAAAATCTCGTGGAAGGAATATCTTACAAAAATGCCAAAGGATATTTTGGTTTTTAAGCATGCCCAATACATTCAACTAACAGAAAACGCATTAATATGACAATTCCAGTCAAAGAATTAAATCTCCGGGACAAAGTTGCCGTCATTACAGGTGGCAGCGGCGTCATTGGGTCGTTTATGGCTGCTGCTATGGCAAAACATGGCATCAGAACAGCAATAATTGGACGAAACAAAGAAAAAGCTGAAAACACGGCCAGGGAGATAACGGCCAATCATTCCACGCCTTGCATTGGTATTTCAGCTGATGTAATGGACAAAGAATCCCTAGCTGAAGCCAAAGTACGGATTAACCGCGAATTGGGTTCAATTGATTACCTGATCAACGGAGCAGGAGGCAATTCTCCACTGGCAACTTCAAAAGTTGAGATGATAGAGAAAGGATCCCCCGATGACCTGGAGGGTACATTTTTTGGCCTTAAAATGGATGGCTTCAATCAAACCTTTGATATTAATTTCCAGGGAACCCTTCTTCCTACTATGATATTTGCAAAGGATATGCTCGAAAAAGAAAGAGGGTCTATTGTCAATATATCTTCAATGAATTCCTACCGGCCATTGACAAAAATTCCCGCTTATTCTGCCGCTAAAGCAGCCATCAATAATTTCACGCAATGGCTATCGGTACATTTTGCAAAGACAGGTATCCGTGTCAATGCCATTGCTCCGGGCTTTTTACTAACTGATCAAAACCGCTTCCTGCTTATTGATGAAAAGACAGGAAAACCAACGGAGCGTGGACAAAAAATCATCAACAGTACCCCGATGGGAAGATATTGTAACCCGGATGAAGTTACCGGAACGCTTTTATTTCTTTTGTCCGACTGGGCCGAATTTACCACAGGGGTTGTAATACCGGTGGACGGTGGCTTCAGTGCCTATAGCGGAGTTTAATATTTTTCAACAGTGACAATCAGTTGATCCGCCCGAAAGTTGAAAAAAGATTTATTAAAACTTTTTAAATCCAACAAGAGATGAGCCTACAGCTAAAAAAAGATTTTAAATATTCCATGGTTGTCCCCACCAGCATGGGGGTACGTATTACGCCCGAAAACGGCCAACCCGTTCACAGTAGTGATACTTTTAAAATGCAGGCCACCAGCGCCGAAACCAATGTTGCCAGTATTTCATCATACCTGGGGTTACCCGTTAAAGTACTCACTACTTTTGTAAAAGGAAGTCCGGTTGCGAAATTCATAAAAAGTAACCTGCGTAACCGTCACATGGATTATGAAGGCTCCGATATTGAACAGGGAGATCCCTGGGGGTATCGCCACCAGTTTAATATTGCCGACAGTGGCTTTGGAGGCCGCGGTCCCCGTGTTCAAAATGACAGGGCCGGGGAGGTAGGACGAACACTCAATGCAAAAGATTTTGACCTGGAACGCATTTTTGGAAAAGAAGGCGTTCAGATCGTGCATCTTTCAGGTTTGATTGCCGCCTTATCACCGGAAACCAGTAATTTCTGTCTGGAAGTGGCACGTTCAGCCAGGAAGCACGGAACCATCATCTCTTTCGATCTTAACTACAGAGCCTCATTCTGGGAAGGAAGAGAAAAAGAATTAAGGGCTACTTTTAACGAAATAGCCTCTGTTTCGGATGTTTTAATAGGTAATGAAGAAGACTTTCAGCTTTGTTTGGGTATTGAAGGGCCTGAGGCAGGAGGCAAAGAGATATCCGAGAAAATTGAAAATTTCAAAGAGATGATCACCCGGGTGAAAGCAACATATCCAAATGCATCTGTATTTGCCACCACACTCAGAGAAGTGATCAGTGCCAACGAGCACCTTTGGGGAGCCATTATGCTGCATGGAGATGACTGGCAGGTAATAGAGCCACGTCCCATCAGGGTACTGGACCGTATTGGTGGAGGTGATGGTTTTGTTGGTGGTTTGCTTTACGGTATCCTCAAAGACTGGAACCCTGAAAAATGGATTCAGTTTGGATGGGCTACCGGCGCACTGGCAACCACCTTCCTTACTGATTACGCTCAGCCAGCGGATGAGGATATGGTCTGGAGTCTTTGGAGTGGAAATGCACGGGTAAAAAGATAGAGGCTTTTCTGAAACCACAGAAGGCACTAAAAAACATAGGTTTTTGAACCCTATCTGGCATATCAGGACATTTGAGGTTTGCCTGTTTTTGAAACAGAAGTTAGAGGTTGGAGGCTGGAGGTTAGAGGTTAGAGGCTGGAGGATAGAAATAAATCCTTTAACCACGGAATAGAGTTAATATAACGGACATTCAGATATGGCGGATTCTTTTCGGGGAAAGCGGCAAAGCCGGAGCTGATCTGCCATCTATACATCGTTTCACGGTATCACTGCCTGACTCACACAAAATAAACAAACATCATGATATATTTTCAACGAGGATCGGAACATGAGGCCTTAGGTCCGGAAGATCTCAGGGAAGCTTTGTTTACAGCTCTCGACAAGATTGGTACCCGCCAAAAAGTGCTGGCCGTGCCCCCGGACTACACCCGTTTCCATTCAAAATCGGGGGAACTGACGGCGTATGCCCACGAATACTATGGGGATAACCTGACCGATATATTACCGGCACTAGGAACTCACAGCCCTATGACCGACGAGCAGATTGATCATATGTTTCACGGCGTTCCCAAAGATTTGTTCCGCATTCATGACTGGCGAAATGACATTGTCACACTTGGCGTCGTTCCCGGGAGTTACATCTCAGAAATAACGGATGGCAGAATTGACTATGACTGGCCGGCCCAGGTAAATAAGATGATAAATGAAGGCGGACATGACCTTATTTTATCTATTGGTCAGGTCGTTCCACATGAAGTCATTGGAATGGCCAATTACAACAAAAACATATTTGTAGGTACCGGTGGATCAGAAGGTATCAATAAGAGTCACTTCATTGGGGCTGCTTATGGCATGGAACGCATCATGGGGCGGGCCAGGAACCCCGTTCGCAGAGTATTGAATTACGCCTCTGAAAACTTTGCTTCTCATTTGCCCATCATCTACGTACAAACCGTTATTGGCCGCGATGAGCAAGGCAACCTTGTTCCCAAAGGCATATTCATTGGCGATGATGAGGAAGTCTTTGAGAAAGCTGCAGATCTCTCCATTAAAGTCAATTTTGAGATGGTGAATGAACCCCTTCAAAAGGTTGTTGTATACCTGGATCCGTCAGAATTTAAAAGTACCTGGCTGGGGAATAAAAGCATCTACCGCACCCGTATGGCACTGGCCGACAATGGGGAGCTGATAATTCTGGCACCCGGTCTTAAAGAGTTTGGGGAAGATGCCACCATCGATAAGCTAATCCGAAAATATGGCTATTTTGGTACTCCAAGAACACTCAAGGCAACTGACGAGAATCAGGAATTAAGGGATAATCTTGGGGCGGCAGCTCACCTTATTCACGGAAGTTCAGAAGACCGCTTTTCCATAACCTATTGTCCGGGACATCTTACCCGGCAGGAGATTGAATCCGTCAATTTCAAATATGCCAATCCGGACGAAATGATGGAACGTTACAATCCGGATAAACTGAAAGACGGTAAAAACATCATGCCAGATGGAGAAGAGATATTTTTCATCTCCAATCCGGCCGTTGGCTTGTGGGCTCACAAAGAACGGTTTTGCGATTAGTGGCCCCCCAAATCCCCCAAAAGGGGACTTCAAAGATCCAGGGCATGAAGCATGGGGAAAGGAGCTTATATTAAAGATGAATTGAGTACTCAGTAAGAACAGTATTACAGAAGACATTAAAGTTATGAAGAATTTTTCAGACATCGGACTCATAGGGTTAGCCGTAATGGGCGAAAATCTGGTTCTTAACATGGAAAGCAAGGGTTTTCAGGTTTCAGTTTTTAACCGAACCACCGAAAAAGTAGATAATTTCATCAATGGACGAGCAGATGGCAAAAACATTAAAGGCACCCATTCCCTTGAAGAATTGGTTCAATCGCTTGAACGCCCCAGAAAAGTAATGATGATGATTAAAGCAGGAGGAGCGGTTGACAAACTCATTGACAGTCTGGTACCATTACTCGAACCGGGCGATATCATCATTGATGGAGGAAACACTCATTTCCCTGACACCACAAGAAGAACAGAGTATGTTGAAAGCAAAGGTCTTTTATACATCGGTACCGGCGTGTCAGGAGGTGAAGAAGGGGCATTGCTGGGTCCATCTATCATGCCCGGAGGATCTCCAAGGGCCTGGCCTGCAGTGAAACCCATCTTCCAGTCAATCGCCGCCAAGGTAGAGGACGGCACACCTTGCTGCGACTGGGTAGGAGAAAAAGGAGCCGGTCATTTTGTAAAAATGGTGCACAATGGTATTGAATATGGTGATATGCAAATCATCAATGAGGCCTATCACATCATGAAAGAATTGCCGGGCATGACCGCCGATGAAATGCATGATGTTTTTAAAGAATGGAACGAAGGCCCTCTGGATTCTTATCTGATTGAAATAACCCGTGACATACTGGCTTTCAAAGATGAAGATGGAGAGCCGTTGGTCGAAAAGATACTGGACACAGCCGGACAAAAAGGCACCGGTAAATGGACAGGTATATCAGCCCTGGATTTGGGAATTCCATTAACACTCATTGGTGAAGCCGTTTTTTCAAGATGTCTGTCTGCCATTAAAGATGAACGGGTTGAAGCCTCAAAAGTGCTTTCCGGCCCTAAGCCTGAATTCTCCGGAGACAGAAAAGCATTTCTGGAAGATCTGCATGATGCTGTTTATGCATCTAAAATCATCTCTTATGCACAGGGCTATGCTTTAATGGCTGCAGCAGCAGATGAGCATGGATGGAACCTCAACTATGGCGGTATTGCATTAATGTGGCGCGGAGGTTGTATTATACGTTCAGTGTTTTTGAGCAAAATCAAGGAGGCGTATGATAACAAACCGGATCTTACCAATCTTCTTTTAGATCCTTTCTTTAAAGAGGTGATTGAAAATGCTCAGGGTGGCTGGCGCAGAGTTGTTGCCAAAGCTATTGAAAACGGCATTCCCACACCGGCATTTGCTACCGCATTAAACTATTACGACGGATATCGTCACAACCGGTTACCTGCCAACCTTCTGCAGGCCCAACGTGATTATTTCGGGGCACATACCTATGAAAGATTAGACAAACCAAGAGGTGAGTTCTTTCATACCAACTGGACAGGACGAGGTGGAACGACTTCCTCCAGCACGTACAATGTATAATCGATTAATAACAGTCCAACACAATGAATAAATTATTATTAGTCTCAGTATCGTTCTTTCTATTTCTTTGTATAGGAGGTTGCGGGCTCAAGAATGATGTCAAAGTTCTAAAGTTAGGGCATGCTCTTGACACCAAACACTCTGTGCATATTGCCATGGAATACATGGGCAAAAGACTGGAAGAAATTTCCGGAGGAAAGATGAAGGTTGACATTTATCCGGGAGGGGTTTTGGGTTCTGAGAGAGAGAGCCTTGAACTCTTACAGTTAGGAAGTCTGGACATTACCAAAGTATCGGCTGCCGCTCTGGAAGGTTTCGTGGAAGAATACAAAGTCTTTGGTTTACCCTATATATTCAAAAGCAAAGAGCACTCTTATTCCGTTTTAGATGGTCCTATTGGGAAGGAGGTCCTTTCCAAAGGTGAGAAGTACTGGCTTCAGGGACTTTGTTTTTACGATGCAGGTGCCCGGAGTTTTTATTCATCTGTGCCCATTAGAAAACCTGAAGACCTGGCTGGTTTAAAGATCAGGGTAATGTCAAGTATTACCTCTTTTGCAATGGTAAGGGCCATGGGTGGCTCCCCTACCCCTATTTCCTGGGGTGAACTTTATACCGCTCTTCAGGGAAAGGTTGTTGATGGTGCGGAAAACAATCCACCAAGCTTCTATCTCTCCCACCACTATGAAGTTTGTAACTATTATACGCTCAACGAGCACACCATGATTCCTGATGTTTTAATAATGAGCACACATGCTTTAAAGAAGCTCACCGATCAGGAAAAAGAATGGTTGACACAGGCCGTGGAAGAATCAGTTGTCGTACAGAGAAAAGAATGGATGAAATCGGAACAGGAAGCACTTGAATCAGTAGAAAAAGAAGGGGTTAAAATTATAAAGACCGATAAACAACCGTTTATTGATGCTGTACAAAGTGTTTACGACCTGTATGAAGACAACCAGGAACTTAGCAGCCTCATTCAACGCATTCAAAAAGCTGATCCCGCATTACTCAAAAAAGAGGAAGCTTCTGATGCTACAACTTTGCAGGAAGAAACCAAGCAAAATTAAAGGAGGCAGGATCTGATTTGAAGGAAATAAAAACAATAACAAAACTATTATGAACCTCAGACAAAAAATAGACAAACTCCTGGAGATATTTCTGGTAGTTTTGATGAGTACGCTTGTGGTAGATGTGGTGTGGCAGGTTGCCAGCCGGTATATCTTTTCCAATCCCAGCTCCTTTACCGACGAATTGGCAGTGTTTCTGCTGATCTGGGTAGGAATGGCCGGAGCAGCTTATGTAAAAGGAAAGAACGAACATCTGGCCATTGATATTTTACCTGACAAACTAACGCCAAACAGGAAAAGCCGGTTACTTATTTTTATCAATTTCTTAATCATTCTTTTCAGCCTGACAATAATGGTAGTGGGAGGAACATGGCTGGTTTATACCCGGTTTCAGATGGGACAGGTATCATCTGCATTACAAGTTCCTATTGGGTATGTTTACATGATTGTGCCTATAAGCGGACTTCTTATGATCTATTATTCGCTGGATGATATCAGCCAACTGATTAAGACGATAAAAAGTAATTAGTCGACAGTTATTAGTTAAATAGTGAAGTGGGGAATTTCTGACGCAGAAAAAAAGCAACCACAGTCCTAATGACGGCAATTACTTCATAGATAAAAAAACCAATAAAAGATAATACCATGGAACTAGATATGTTGGGCATCGTTGTCCTGATCTTTTCATTTATATTTTTTCTGGTGATAGGTACGCCTATTGCATATAGTATCGGCCTGTCAGCCGTAGCAACCATGCTGGTAAGTTTCGACACGCTCCCTGCCTTTTCAACAATGGCTCAGCGCATGGCTACCGGTTTGGAGAGTTTCTCACTATTGGCCATCCCTTTTTTCATACTCGCCGGTCAGTTAATGAACTCGGGAGGGATAGCCATGCGATTGATAGAATTTGCCAAAGTCATAGTAGGACGCCTTCCCGGAGGTCTGGCTTTGGTTAATGTCACCGCCAACATGTTATTTGGTGCCATTTCAGGTTCGGCAGCTGCATCGGCCTCAGCAATTGGAACCATTATGGGCCCCAGGATGGAAAAAGAAGGATATGAAAAAAGTTTTTCAGCCGCTCTAAACGTAACATCTGCAACCACCGGACTGGCGATCCCTCCAAGTAACATTCTTATCGTCTACTCCCTGGCCAGTGGTGGTGCTTCCATTGCAGCGTTGTTCCTGGCAGGTTATCTACCCGGCATTCTTACAGGCGTTGCATTAATGCTTGTAGCAGCCGTTTACGCCCATAAAAAGAAATATCCCATCGCAGAGAAAGTTCCATTTCGCTTTGCAGTAAAGAAATTCTTCGATGCCATCCCGAGTCTGATGATGTTGGTTGTCGTTATCGGTGGAATTATTGCAGGACTTTTTACTGCTACCGAAGCAGCCGCCATTGCCGTTGTTTACAGTCTGATATTGGCCCTTATTTACAAAGAGGTAACCGTCAAACATCTGCCTCAGATCATTGTAAATACGGTTCGCACAACAGGCATGGTAATGTTGTTGATAGCAGCATCAATAGGTCTTTCGTGGGTAATGTCATTCGAAAACATTCCCGAAACCGTAAGTTATGCTTTGCTTTCTCTTTCGTCTGATCCGTTTGTAATTCTGCTGATCATTAACCTGGCATTGCTGGCAGTTGGAATATTCATGGACATGACCCCTGCAGTTCTGATCTTTACCCCGATCTTCCTTCCGATTGTAACATCACAGCTGGGACTTGATCCCATTCATTTCGGAATCATAATGATTCTTAACCTGAATGTAGGACTGGTTACGCCACCTGTGGGGGCCGTATTATTTATTGGTTGCAGCGTTGCGAAACTAAAGATCCAGGACCTGGTAAAACCCTTGATCCCTTTCTACATCGCCATGTTTGTGGTACTTTTGCTGGTCACATTTATTCCCGAACTCTCTCTATGGATACCTGATTTGTTCGGATATTAATATACTGTCGTTCAACAATAGATCGTTAGATTTCCCGCCTGCCGGCAGGTAGGTTAGAGATTAGATTTAAGTAGCCCAGCCGCGCGGAAGCCGGAAGCTGGAGGCTGGAAGTTAGAAGCTGGAAACTTTCGACTATAAGAAATTTTGATTCTTTTTGCGGCATATTTAAAAAACTAAGACAATTATAAAAAACACATTTTAAATGGTTTATGATTTTACTTAGATGAAAGATAAATCATAACCAATTGATAATACAAACGTTAACCTAGAAAATTGTTAATCTATAAACAATTGATTCAAAACTTATTGCAATCCCGAACCATCGGGATAACGGACTATTATTGCATTATTGTATGTTACAAAAATCCGTCATTGGTAGTGGCTACCCCAATATAACCTTGAGGCATAATGCGAAAATGACAAATCATGCTGGCATGGGTTCCGGGGCCCTGAACAGGGCCAATTTGGATAACCCCGGACGAAACCCGGGGACATGCGGTCAGGCAAAGCAGGTCCTCGAAGAGGGCCAACTATCAAAGTTAAGCACTCTAAAACAGCAATTGTGATTTTTTTGGTCAATAGTGATCAGAGAATTAATTTGACAAACCATGAAGCAAGTAAGAATAAAAGATATAGCGGAAAAGGCAGATGTTTCCATTGGAACAGTGGACAGGGTACTTCACAACAGGGGGGAAGTGGCGCAAAAGACCCGTGAAAAGGTGCTGGCCATCGCCAAAGAGATGAACTATCAGCCTAACATTGTGGCCCAGGCTCTTACCACCAAAAAAACCTATAAATTCTCGGTTTTGATACCCAAGGGCGGGCAGGACAACGTTTACTGGCTGGCACATCCCAAAGGCATCGAAAAGGCCGTTCATGAGTTGCAACCGTTCTCTGTGGAGATCGATTACCGATTCTTTGAATTGCACAATGAGGTTGATTTTCTGACAAAAACCCGGGAAATCCTTGAAAATCCAACAGACGGAGTTATCCTTGCCCCTATCCTGAAAAACGAAGCTCTTCACTTTTGCGAAGAACTTGACCGGAAAAAAATTCCCTATATTTTCATCGACACATTTCTTGACAACACCAATTGCATTTCTTTTATTGGAGAAGATGCTTTTCAGGGAGGTCGGGTGGCTGCAAGCCTCATCGACTTTGGCATTGCCCCGGAAAAAGACATACTGGTAGTTAACCTTGCCAAAAATCTTGAGAACACTCAACATCTCAACCGACGAAATCAGGGATTTCTGAGTTATTTCCTGGATACCGGCCAAAATACCGGCATGAAAATTACGGTGGAAATTCATCAGACTGACAAAGAAACGGTTGAAGCAAAAATAGATAAGGTTCTAAAACAAAACCCAAACATAGGCGCCATACTTGTTTCCAGCGCCAAGACGCATGTTATTGCCAGATATCTTGAAAAAAAGAGGCTAGATACAATTCTGGTGGGTTACGAGATAACGCGCAAAAACACTGATTACTTAAAGAAAGGTATCATCCATTTTCTCATTGGCCAAAGACCCATGGATCAAAGTGAAAAAGCGGTGAAGCGCTTGTTCGAATACCTGACCTCACACACCATTGCCCTGAAGCATGAATTTCAACCGGTTGAAATCATTAATACTGAAACACTTTCTATGTATTAGGAAAAACACAACCATTGGCTTAATCCATGATTATCAAGGGGCTTACCCTCATATATATAAAAGGATTAAAGCCTTTACTTACTGTAAGCCTGCAACAAAGAACTCATACGCATAAAACAATAAAAACTTAGTTATGAAAAAACTATCAAAGTACTCATTCGGTATGGGCGATCGGTTCGCTCATCAGGCAGGATGGCAACTAAAAACCATAATTGAAGCTCAAAAACAGGGTCAGGAAATAACACCTGTCTGGAACAAATCGCACCGCGAACACACAACCATTGGCAGTGAGCCAAAGGATGCCCGCCAAGCAGTTGAAAAAGCAATAAAAGAAGCGGATTGGGATAAGCCCTGGTTCATTGATGCGGATCATATTAACCCGGATACGGTTGACCGGTTTCTGGATAGCTCGAACTTTTTCACCATCGACGTTGCCGCTTACATCGGACAAAAAGGAGAGGCTGCTGATGAAGAAAACTTCATTGGCGAAATGAAGGATTTCATTGGTAATACTGAAATTCCGGGCCTCGGAGCCTCCTTTAACATCAACGAAGATATGCTGCGAAGTATTGTTGACCAATATTTCTATGCCACTCAAATGGCAGGGGCAACCTACAGGCACATTGAGGAAACCAAAGGAAAGGGCAACTTTATCACAGAAGTCTCAATGGACGAGGTTCCTGATGCTCAATCACCGGAAGAGTTACTGTTTATTTTGGCAATGCTGGCACATAACGGGGTTCCGGCACAGACCATAGCGCCCAAGTTCACCGGACGATTCAACAAAGGAGTAGACTATGTTGGAGACCTTGACGCTTTTCGCACCGAATATGAGACCAACCTCATGGTGATTGATTTTGCCATTAAACAATTCGGACTCCCTGAAGAGCTGAAAATGAGTATTCACTCAGGATCGGATAAGTTTTCCATATACCCCATTATTAAAGAGCTTTCTCAAAAACACGACAAGGGATTTCACCTTAAAACAGCAGGAACCACCTGGCTGGAAGAGGTTATCGGCCTGGCACTTGCAGGAGGAGAAGCACTTAAGTTCATTAAGCACCTTTATTCCAGGGCACTGAGTAATGTTGAAAAACTTTGCGCCCCTTATGCCGACGTGATAGACATTGACGAAGATAAACTTCCAACAGCTCTTGAAGTTCAGGGTTGGACTGGCGAAGAATTTGCTAATGCTCTTCGTCATATCCCGGATAATCCGAAATACAATTCAAACCTGCGCCAATTAATTCATGTTGGTTACAAACTGGCAGCTGAAGACATTGATGCCTTCAACGCATATCTGGAACATCACTCCGAAATTGTGGGTAAATGCGTATTTGAGAATCTTTATGAAAGGCATGCCAGGAGGCTGTTTGTAGATTGATTTTTTAGGGGCTGATATAGAAAGGAGGCTGTCCCATTTCGAACAGCCTCCTTTTCCAAAAAAAATACAAATTTTAAATGCTAACATTTTTAATAAGACTGACTTCCCTGGAAAACACCTGAAGATGCAAGCGGCACAAGCTCACCCGAGTAATTCAGCCTGCCACGGCGTAATCCGGAAACAGAAGCAGATGAATGACCTCTGGCATTAAAAGACATGTGAAGATCATAAATGCCAAGATTGGTCGTTACAGTCATCGAAACTGTCCCGGACTTCTTTTTATGATTCTTTTCAATTTCGTAACCGCTAATCTTTCCTTCAGCAGTAACACCGCCTACTCCGTTTGCACCCATCCTTCCGTTTGATCCGATTTGAATGATTGCCTCACCTGCCTCCACTTTTATGAAATTGAGTGAGGAAGGAACTATTACTCTATGTCCGTACTGATTGCTCAGATAGTCGGCTTCAAGAACGAAAGCCTGGTTTTCAACTGCATTAAGCATCGTCTTATATTGTTCCAACAAAATAGCTTCTTTCCGGGCTTTCCGCAGAGCTTTATCTTCTTTCTTAGTGTTTTCCATGGCGAAGGTTCCCATTGAAAACACGGTTGCTAATACTAATACAACTAACTTTTTCATAACTTCCTCCTAACAAAAAATAACACATCACTAAAACAACAATTGTCATGCCATGAGATTTGGTAAGCGATTTTGATCATCACAGGACCTGATCAAATAAAAAAAAGAAGCTTTTCTTCCTGGCAATAACCCTGTTAAAGATCAAGGATGCAAACAAAATAAAGACTGTAGATTTCCAAAAAATTCTAATATTCCCTTATATGATTAAATATTTTAATGCACATTTTTAAAAATATTTATTGCCGGAACATCCGATTTTTCCCCAACTTTGCAAAAAATTAAAAAATCAAACATCATGTATTATCTAGCAGATACAGCCAACATTGAAGAGATCAAAAAATTGTTGCACTATTTCCCGCTTCAGGGAATCACCACCAACCCGACTATTCTGGCCGCTGAAGGCAAGAAACTTTCAGTGATTCTTCCCGAACTGGTAAAACTGGTGGGCGACAAAATGCTTCACGTGCAAATGATCAGCGAAAAAGCTGAGCGCATGTTGGATGAAGCCAAAAAATACCGCGAGATATGTGGTGACAAGTGCGACTTCTATGCCAAGATCCCTATTACAGAGGAAGGATTCAGGGCTATTCCCATGCTTAAAAAGTCTGGCATCAAAGTAACGGCTACAGCCATCTTTACTCACCAGCAGGCTTTAGTAGCCGCTCGCGCCGGAGCCAACTTTGTGGCACCTTACGTCAACCGACTGGACAATATTTCTTCACACGGCATTGAAGTGGTTAACCACATCGTAAAAAGCTTCACCGATTTCAAACTGCCCACCAAAGTACTAGCTGCCAGCTTTAAAACCGTTGATCAGGTTCACCGGGTGACCCTTACAGGGTGCTACTCGGCCACCATCAGTTACGAAATACTGGAACGCCTGCGCAGTCACCCCATGACCGATGCCAGTGTGGATGCCTTCCTGAAAGACGGGAAAAAGCTTTATGATATTCCGTTTTAATTAGGGCTTTTCCCTATAACAATAAATCCCGCTCCGTTTATGGCAGCGGGATTTGTTTTTTAAAGGGTTTTCAAAGCGTTAGGAATTGTTAATTTATATATCAATAATTATTTCGTCCCTAATTTTCCAACCTTCCCGGCTTTATTCGTTTAACCATGGCTTTAAGGCCAGATGCGACTTTATCACCTTGAATGCATTGGAGAGCTAAAAAGAAAACCATCAATATGCTGTGGATGCCACGGCTGGCGTATATGGCTTTGTTAGGCTTTTTTGTTTTCTATCCTTCTAATATTCTTATCAAATCATCATTTATATAATATACTTCCACTCCATCTTTTTTTGGTCTCAGGATATTGTAATTAACCAGTTCATTTACATATTTAGTTAATGTTGTTCTGGATGTTTTTCCTATGATTCTCCCAATGATATTAGGTTTGATATATGGCTGGCTAAATATAGCTTCATTCACCTCTTTATTATACCATTTTATTTTTCCTTTTCCATATTCCAGAGTAGAATCCATCTGAGCTAGAATTTCATCAATTCGGGTATTTGTCAAAATTGAAGTCTTTTCGGTGGCCTCCAACATAAATTCAATCCAAGATTCCCAAGAGTTTCTTTGAGTTACAGCTCCTAATTTAAAATAGTAGTCCTCCTTATTTTGAATGACAAATTTTGACATATATAACACAGGTTGACTAAGTAATCCCTTACTAAACAAATACAAGAGATTTATAATTCGTCCTGTTCTTCCATTTCCATCCTGGAACGGGTGGATTGCTTCAAATTGATAATGAGCAACACACATTTTCAATAATGGGTCTGCAGGATATAGATCATCGTTGTTTAAGTACGTAATGAGATTATCCATTAAATTTTCTATCAATCCTTCAGCTCTTGGGGGAGTATAAATGATTTCTCCCGGGCGAAATTCACTTTCACCTCTTTTAATTACGACTTGTGCTTGTGGTGGCCGATATCCTGATGTAGTTTCTTTTATTTGATTGAAAATTTGCTTAATTAAGTTAGAATCAATTTTTTTTCTTGTTTGAAGTTCTTTAAATCCTGCCCAAAGAGCTTCTCTATATTTCAAAACTTCCTTTGTTGCTGGATTTACATTGGTTTCTTTACGTGTATCTGAAATTGCCTTATAGAGTTCATCCTCTGTGGTGAAAATGTTTTCTATTTCAGTAGAAGTTTTAGCTTCCTGCAATGCCAAAGTATTTATTAGCATTAATGGATTAGGCAATCGATTTAAATTTCCGTTAACAGTAGCCAGAGCTCTTGATGCAGAAACCAATCGCTTTAAAATAACAGGATTATTTTCGATGTCCTTACCTGGTGGCAACAGGGGTAAGTCATTGTAGGGATTTTGTCTATCAAACTTCCGGCCGCTCATATGTGTTCAATATTTTTTTAATTGTGGACGTAATACAAATATATGTCCAATTATTGAAAAGGAACTTCTTATTTGTTCAAATTTCTGCAAATATTGAACGATTTGCGAATTTGTAAATAAAAATGAACACCATTTAAGCCTTTGTCCATATATTTAATTTTTTTGGACGTATTGGTCATTACCATAAAGCCTAACGTCCCCATATTGTCATTGTGCATAAATTCTATTTTGGGGGCCATTAAATAAAAACCGGGAAAAGAGAAATGAAAGCATCACTTCTCTCTCATTCAATCCAATATCCCCATTCACATCTAAAAACTTATTATGTTTTGTCAAAAAGTTAAAAGAATGCGGGAAGGGCGCGGGGCATGGAATATGGAGCGTGGGACATGAAGCATGGGGTTCGTTGCCATCCCAATGTAAGACCTACCCCATTTCTTTTGCAACCATCACTTGCCCCCTCTCCAAATGATCAAATATCACTGAAATGGTCCGGTATCCCTGCGGCAACAGACAAAAGTTATTTGGTAAGCTCAGGTATGCCTGCAGCATATGGCCAAAACTAATTGAGAACTGAAGGCACCCCTACGGCATGCTTCCAAATTTTATCGAGAACACCGTGTACCCCTGCGGCATGCTTCCAAACTTCGTCGAAAACATGCTGTACCCCTGCGGCACGACATCAAATAATATTGGAATAGTGCTGTACCCCTACGGCGTGTTTCCAAATTTTGTTGAAATGGCCGGGTACCCCTGCAGCAAAATTCCAAATTTTGTCGGAAGCTTCCTGCACCCCTACGGCACGATTTCGAGATTTGTCGGGATCGTGCCGTACCCCTGCAGCAAGATTCCGAAGCTTGTTGGAAACGTCCTGCAGGGGTGCAGCACTCTGTATATGAAAAAGTTAACAAACACTCACTTAACACACCTTTCATGTTAAAAAAACATTACATCCCTAAGGGACTCATCGAATGTTTGAATCTCATTTTCTACCTACATTACAGCCCTAACGGGCTTTGATCATAGCTGACAAGGCGCCCCCTTAAAAAACCAAAAACAAGAAAAATCACTTAGTCCCGGAGGGACGAAATATCGGTAGAGAAACTTGGTGAAATTAATTGAAGACGAGTGCCATAGGCATGAACAATAATCACATCCCTACGGGACTCATCCAATGTTTAAATCCCCTTTTCTACCTATATTACAGCCCTACCGGGCTTTGACCATAGCTGACAAGGCGCACCCTTAAAAAACCAAAAACAAGAAAAATCACTTAGTCCCGGAGGGACGATATATCGGTAGAGAACCCTGGTGAAATAATTTTGAGACGAGTGCCGTAGGTACGAAACAACAATCACATCCCTACGGGATTCATCTATGTTTGAATATACTTTTCTACCTATATTACAGCCCTTCCGGGCCTTTTCAAATTTCATCCGACCTCCACAAAAAAAAATTCCCCTCCGCTATCGTATAGCATTACTGACATTCAGGGGTTTTAAAATTTGAACGGTTGCGTTTAATGATATTTATCATTAATTTTAGTGTCGTTTTATTAAAACCCTGTTAAAACCAAAATTTTATGTTAGAAAGTATCTTAATCCATAAGTTAAGAAACAGTGAATTTGTACAGTTTTTCAATGTGATTGTTAGAATCATAAAAACAAAAGACCCTGAAAAACTCCAAAATCTGGAAATCTGTAACCAAATTGAAGAGAAAACGGCTTTGGCCTCTTCCATGTACAAAACCAAACGTGGCAGCGACATTACCCCTCAGCTTGAGAAAGCAGATGAGCGTCGCGATAATGCCATAGGTGGTTTTAACCTCGTTCTGGAAGGCTTAACATTACATTACGACAATGCGGTTCGCACTTCTGCTGAATTTCTGCTCAATAAAATCAGAATTTTTGGCGGTGGCATAGGGCGAATGAACTACCAGTCGGAAACCAGCACCTTAGCAAGTATAGTTAGAAAGTTGACCGGCACAACAGAAGCGGTGGAAGCTTTGGAAAAAACAGGCCTTACGGATTGGCTGGCAGAATTAGATGCCGCCAATAAAGAGTTTGAAAACCTCCATTTTGCGAGGCTGAATGCCAATGCCGAGAGTCCCGACGTTAAATTCGAAGAAGTCCGCAAGGAGTTGATTGAACTGTATCGCTTCTTAACCAATTACCTGGAGATGTCGGCTAAAATCAGTTCCGACACGGTGTTTGAGAAAACCATTGATGCCATTAACGAACTGGCTGAAGAGTATAACCAATTAATATTAGTTCGCACAAATGATGATGATAATGAAGAAGAAGTAAATGATGCGGAAAACAGTATAGAAAATAATTAAACTTTAACCACGGGGTTTTAATAAAACAAATTTGAGCCGGAGGCCTGCAAAAGGTTTCCGGCTTTTTGTTCAAAGAAGCTGGCTAAAAAAATGTATGAGGGTGTCCTAAAAGTCACGGTATTTGTTTGCCAGAGCATCTAAAAATTCTTCAAATTAAGACAGAGAGATCCTTCACTGCGTTACCAATGACAGATTTCTGTAAAAATCAAAATATCAGCAAATTGAAAGTTGGCCCCTATCAGGCATAGCCGTCAGGCTAAGCAGATTGATGCAATGGAATATTCACAAAATCAAAGGTTTGGTTTATCATTTCTAATATGTGGATACTCGAAAATGTTTTATTTTTTGGTTCTACATTCTGTTCCTTC
>NZ_QEWP01000010.1 GCF_003121985.1 Marinilabilia rubra | reverse complement strand
CTCAGTTAACATATATTCTGATCAAAACAGAAAATTAAAATCAAATGTCAATCAAGGCACTCTTTTTTTTTAGCAATTTTGCAGTTAATAATAAATCAAAAAGTCAACCTATATTAGGACGGCTCAAATCTGATCTCTCATCTCACTACTGAAAACTGACTACTGACGGCTCAACTGACCACTGACCACTGACCACTGATAATTGATATCGTCATCTCCCCCTCCTTCGAACCACATCACCCATTAGAATGTTATTCCTAACAAACAAAATATTCAAACCAAAAAGACAGCATGTTAAAACGTAAACAAAAGCCGCTATTCCCTGTCAAAGTAATTGCCAACACTGAAATTGCACCAAGGATTTACACCCTTGAAACTGAAAAAAAATTTGAATTCATTCCGGGCCAGGTTGTGGCTGTGGCACTCTCACCCAAAGAAGAACCCCGGCTTTACAGCATTGCCAGCGGCAACCAAAGTAATCATATCCGTTTGTTGTTTGACATAAACCCCGAAGGCCTGCTTACGCCCAGGTTATCTCAATTACAAAAAGGGGATGAAATTCTGATGTCGGAACCCTTTGGACGATTTCTGGGAAGTGAAGAACCCGCCTGGTGGATTGCCACCGGAACAGGCATTGCCCCTTTTATCAGCATGGCCGAATCGGGGTTATGCAAAAATAAAACCCTCCTGCACGGTGCCCGCAAACTTTCAGACTTTTGGTTTGCCGATCTTTTCGCAGAAAATCTAAATGCTGACTATCACCGTTTTTCCACTCGAGAAAATGGTCCCGGAATTACAGAAGGCAGATTATCACATTGGCTTAACATGCAATCCGATTTACCAAACAATATAAAATATTACCTTTGTGGCAATGCCAACATGGTAATAGAAGTGAGAGATATTTTAGTGAATAAAGGCGTTCCTTTTGAAAATGTTATTGCTGAAATTTATTTTTAATCTTCATTGCTATTGATTTTATTGGCTGACGTCATTATCTTATTGTCTAAACCTGTCTTTAGCAAAGATGTTGAGGATAACAGCCAGACATGCATGGCAGATTCTTTCTGATAAAAGCGGCCGCCCGGCATTGCCGCTTTGCCTGGTCAAAAAGAGCCGATACATATCCGCCTTTTTGCCGGGATAAAAAAAATAAAGCCAATTAGGGATGGCGGAATCTGATCCGTCTTTTTACAGGTTACAAACCAATGCAGCTTTTAAACATATTATGCCTGCTAATAAACATTTCAAGCATCAGAGTTTCTTTGCGCTGAAATTTTTTCTAATGTAGGGGCTGCTGAAAAAGTTAAAAGGGCAAAATTTACAAGCCGCCCAATCGAAGGAGTATTGAAATACTTCGAGATTCGGTAGGTGAAGAAAATTTTGTTCTTTTGATTAGCTGTTATTTTAGGATTAAGTACAAAGAAATTCGAGTGTGATGTGAAATAACCTTGCACTTAAGAGTTTATTAATGGTACTTAAGGTTTTAGTATTTAATAAAGTAAGCGTTTTTCAGCGCCCCCTATGTACGAAGTACCGGAAATAAACAGCACAACAGGAAAAACACAGTTTAAACTAAACTCGAAAATAAAATAACTGACAGTATGGATCTAAAGAAATCATTCGGCTTTACCGAGATGGGTACCAATGAAATTCCCAAACCAAAGAGGGTCATTGAGTACATCAATCTCAAACTGGCAGCTATGGGCCAGCCATATTTCAAAGCAGGTTCTAAAATGGCATTACTCGAACTTGCCAATGACCTTTTGAAAAATTACAAGGAAAAGAACAGACTCCTTTCATCTTATCTTTGCCCCGCTGATCAGCGTATCCAGAATTTTTTGGACAAATATCTTTCCGATTTTAAAAAGGATACAAATTTTCGTTTGCCCACAGATACTTTTATCGTGGACAACCACGGAGTAGCCAGGGCTTTGTCTCTTCCTCCCGATGAAGACAAATTTGAATCGGACATCATTAAAAGTTACCGCCTGAAACAGGGAATCCTCAACAACCCGAAAAACGACCGGCGTACCACCAAAGGGGTTTTTCATGTTGCAGAAGGCGGACTTCCTATCCCTCATGATAAAAAAGCTGTGCCCAAAATGACTTTTGCCAGACTTCTGGAAAAAGCCATGCAGCCTCCTCAGGACTTGTTGCAGATTCCGTTTACTTCAACCCAGGAAGAAAAAGCGGCTTCATTTGTTTCGCTGCTTCTTAAACCTGTTGTTGAACCCGCCATTGGTGGTGAAGGCAAGGACAAGCGAATGGAAATCCGTTTCTTTGCCCCGGGTAACCTGGTAAGTAACCTGGATTTTGTGGAGTCTATTTTCGGAAATGCAGGCGACCCCTATCTTCCTGAAAACGACTCTGCTCTTGACATTGAAGGGTGGACAGGACACACCGGTTGCGTAATTCTGGCTCCTCATCTTATTTACACCAAAAAGAAAGAACTGGGCTTGCCACATGTTAGTGAAGCAACTGAGCGGCAGAAGCGTGACGGCATGTGCTGGGAAAAAGAAGATGAACTTTACAACGATGGAGGTGCCTTTAAAATCACCGCCAGAACTGAAGAGGGCATCATCGTTACGGTTATTGCTGATAACTACTACGGATATTCCAAAAAAGAGGTGAAAACCCAGATTGGCTATGCTGCCAACCTGCTGGGTAATGTGGAAGAGGAGCACGCAGGTGGAGCCATTGCGTTCCCAACATACAACCTGGGTGACGAATTCTCAGATCGCAGACAGTTCGACAGCAATGACCTCACATTTGATGAGATGGTGAATATGTACAGCAGTTTCATGGATCTGAAGCCTGAAGGTTATGCCGTTGACAGAAACTACAACGACATCATTTATGTGCCCGAAAATGCTGCATTCAACCTCATGGACCAGAAAGTCTGCTGGTCAAAAGAGGGTAAAGAGCAGTCCATCAGACTGAACCCTAAGTTCACATATATGCTTCCTGCCGGGTACAAAGTAAGAATGAATAAAAACCCTTATGTACCTTCATGGAGACTGATTGGATCAGTAGCTGAAGGAACATTCTGTCACAAACCCTCTACTGTATCGGGTGGTGGTAAATCCGAGATATCCAAATCCATTGAGGATGCAATCATCTACGGTCCGTTCTTTACAGCAGATTATGAGAATGATTTCAAAAAGGTTCAGGAGATCATCAACAAAGATTACTCTGATATCTACCTGGATCATATCAAGACTGACAAAGACCGTCCTATTTTAAGTTCAAGCCGTTCTTTAGGATCGGTTATTAAGCTATTAACGCCTGCTCCCAACCGTTACAAAAAAGAGTACAACGAATGGCTTAAGCAGATACCTCACCGCATAAAGGGACTGGTTTACATCGTCAAGCGCTTTTACCGTCCTGAGTGGGGCAACGACTGGAAGAAATATTTCACCGTTGACATTATTGACGGCAAGCATGGCAATGAGCTGAAATTTAAAAACCGCAAACTGGTGGCCAGTTACCTGAGAGTGGGACTTACCAGTGAAGGGGCCTGGAGAACTTTCAAATTACGTCAGGACTATATCGCTTCTGACAAGTTACAGATGGAGGACGACATTACTTCTTCAAAAGTAATTCCTACATCACAACTTGAATATTTATCCTCCGATTTCAAACAGCTATCGGCCAAATTCACCAATAACTGTGAGTACCGCTTCTTCCAGAGACCAGATGAAGCCATCCACAGAGGGTATGACAAACAAGCCGAGATTGATCTGGCAACTCCCAATGCTTTTATCTCAAACTTTGAACCACTGAAAGTTGAGGATGCACAAAAGATTATGGACGATGCCATTGAGTTTGACAAATACACCACACCGATGAAGAACCTCATCAAAGAAGTGGCAAAAAAACAAGATGTCACTTACTTCGTATCTTCATCACACCCGAGGATTTATGAAGGCAAACCGACTGCCAATGTTCGTTATCTTCAGAATCGTCCCGGCTTAATTAAGCATCGCGACAATTATATTGCAGAAGTAGGCACCCGTTTACACCGCAAAGTGCCGGTTGACAAACCTGTGCTGAACCCTGTAAATGCTGTTTTGGCAGGGCGCCGCAACAATCCTCCGCAACCTGGTATTCGTTCACTGGCTGTTTTCAATCCTATTCATTACCAGGATTTGCCCGAGTTGTTTATGGATTTCGTTTGTAGTCTGACAGGTAAATCACCATCAACCACCGGAGCAGGATCTGAAGGGGCTCTTACTAAAGCACCTTTCAACGCATTGAGTCCGGTTACCGATCTTAACAATGCCCTGGTTTCATTTATCCTCACAGGATATGCAGGATACACCTCTGCTGCAGGATATGTTGGTCCTCACTACCGCGTAGACCACGACGTGAGTCTTCTGATTCCTGAACTATGGAGCCGCCTGAAAGCAGAAGAGATGGATCCCGAATTCCTGAAAGACCATGGTTACCTGGAAAAACTGGAAGATTTCGAGCATAATGGTCAAAAAGTGCTGGCATCCCGTCTGGGATACAGAATTACAGCCAAATTTGCCAGAGTATTTCTCGGCCGTGTCTTTGAAAATCCGGATGCAGTATTCAATGAAGAGATGCTGAAACCGGAACTTCAGGATCAGGACATATTTGCAGATGGGATCAATAACATTACTGAAGCTCAAAAATGGGTTGCTGAAAGTTATTTCAAAGACGGCAGCATCGAAGGTGCTGTACCTCCTTTGAAAGCCATTCTGCACATTATGGTTTATGGCGAATACAATGGCAAAACCATCGAGGATCCTGAAATCAGAAATATGTTTACCCTCGAGAATATGCTTGCCAGCGACTGGTACAAAGAGCGTCTGACCAACAAACAGGTGAATGATGCCACCCTTTGGGAGAAACATCTGGATTACCTGAAAAACTACCTCGAAAAATGGACAAATCTGGAGCCTGAGGTAAAACAAAAAATCGAGGCCAATGTCAAAGTCGCCGAAAAGAACATTGAAAAATTCAAATCGGCTGAATACCTCAAATCACTTGAAGGTTACATTGGACTTGACAAGTATGTGAAATAACAACACCTAGATCTTTTAAATTTTAAGGAGTTGTCCCGGCAAGAGTTTACCCGGGGCAGCTCCTTTTTTAATGGGTTCAATCTAACAATAGATCGTTAGATTTTTAGAAATTAGATTTAAGATGAATCATATAGTGCTAATAACCAGGGCCTTAAAGCAATCATGCACACAACTCCAAAAAGTTGATTTATAGCCCTTTACAAAAGTTTAACGGAGTATTGATCTAAAACAATAGATCGTTAGACTTCCTGCCTGCCGGCAGGAAGGGGGGCAAATTTGAATAACCCCGGGTACACCTGCCCGGGGGCTAAGCAATGGAAAAAACAGGTCCTCGAAGAGGGCCAACTACAATTCAATTGATGGAGTGCATATACAAGTCATTGGTAATCCTGATTTTTATAATATACCTTTGCCTCCTAAACCAAAATCCCCAACTTTGCACTCTGATTACTGACAACTGATCACTGAATACCGATCACTGAATACTGACAACTGACAAACAACACCATGGAAGCGCTGTTCGGAAAAACACTTAGCGAATTAAAAGATATAACCGCAGAAAACGGTCTGCCCTCCTTTTCCGCCAAACAAATGGCCCAATGGCTGTATCAGAAGAATGTGACAAGCATTGATGGCATGACCAACCTGTCTAAAAAGGCTCGTGAACAACTGAAAGAAAAGTATGAGGTTGGCAGAATTGCCCCCTCAAAAGTGCAGGCCTCTGTCGACGGCACAAAAAAGTACCTTTATCCTGCTCACAAGGGGCTTTTCATAGAAGCAGCTTACATCCCCGAAAGGGACAGGCACACCCTGTGTATTTCCTCGCAGGTAGGTTGCAAAATGGGATGTCTCTTTTGCATGACCGGCAAACAAGGATTTCAGTCGCAGTTAACAGCAGGGGAAATGGTGAATCAGGTATTGAGCCTGCCCGAAAGCGACCAACTCACCAACATTGTTTATATGGGAATGGGTGAACCCATGGACAACATTGAGAACGTTCTGAAAAGTCTTGAAATATTCACTTCCGAATGGGGAATGGCATGGAGCCCCAGAAGAATAAACGTTTCCACCATTGGTGTTGAACCGGCCATGCGCAGGTTTATTGAAGAAAGCAATGCCCACCTGGCCATCAGTCTTCACACCCCTTTCAATGAAGAACGACAGAAGTTGATGCCCATTGAACAGGTATATCCCATTGAGCAGGTGATTGATGCCCTACGTGAATACGACTTTGGCCGTCAACGGCGCATATCTTTTGAATACATCATGTTTGCAGGCGTAAACGACACACCGGCACATGTAAAAGGCCTTTCAAAACTCCTGAACGGACTGCGGTGCCGCATCAACCTGATTCGTTTTCACCCCATCCCTGATTCACCTTTGCGCGGGTCTTCCCACGAAACCATGGAATGGTTCTCCAATGAATTAAACAAAAAAGGACTAACCACAACCATCAGAAGATCAAGAGGCGAGGATATTTTTGCAGCATGTGGTTTGCTTTCTACCAAAAACATGGTAAAGCAAAATCCCGATGTGGATTATTAATAATTTCGGTTCTCCTGTTAAAAATCTGAAGAGCTTCTCCCCAAAGCCCGGGATAACAATGATCTCTTCCCCCCTCACCGGATTTGAGTGGAGAGGAAGGAGTTGTAATCCTGTTGCGGGTAAACAGCCGATCCGCCATTTTTTTCTGGCGGCGCAAGGAAACATTTAAAATTTGCAAACCCGGACTCTAACTCAATTTAGTTTTATCTCTTACAAAAGAAAAAACTCCCTATTTTTGCACAAATTATACTTTTAAACCGTGGTATTTCCTTATCTTCACTATATTCAAGGTAAAACCAATAAAACATCGGCAATGAAGAAGCCTATTGTATTTATTTTGTCCGCACTGGCTTTAATAACCAGTTGTTCAGAAAAAACCAGTAACGAGATGAATCCAACATTCAAACCGGAAAACGTAAAGGTAGAAAATGGCATTTTAACACCTGAAATCCTTTGGTCGATGGGCCGGATTGGAAACGTTAAGGTCTCCCCCGACCACAAAAAAGTGCTTTACACCATCACCTATCCGGATATTAAAAAAAACAGTTTTAACTCCGACCTGATTGTTGCAAATGCTGACGGAACCGGAAAACAACGGATAAATACAAAATTCAAGGGGAGTTGGTCTTTTTCGTTCACCTTTGGCGGGAAGAAAAAAGTGAAGGCTGAAAAGTTATCTGCCAGTAACCATATTTCTTCTCCCAACTGGCGCCCGGATGGAAAAAAAATCACATTCCTCTCAAAATACAATGGAGATCAGCAACTTTACGAGATGCAGTCCAATGGCAAAGAAGTCGTTCAGATAACTGATATTCCGGGAGGCATCAAAGGGTACAAATATTCACCGGACATGTCCAACCTCCTTCTTATCAAGGATATTAAACTGGACGAAACCCCAAACGATATTTATTCCGATCTGCCAAAAGCCAATGCCCGCATTGAAGATGACCTGATGTATCGTCACTGGGACAGCTGGCACGATTACAAATACAGTCACATACTTGTGGCTCCCTACCAGACAGAAGACCCCATTGTTGAAGCCAAAGATATTATGGAAGGTGAACGCTATGACACACCTCTGGAACCTTTTGGGGGAATGGATCAAATAACGTGGACACCTGACGGGAAGAAGATCGCCTATACATGCAAGAAACTGTCGGGTAAAGCTTATGCCCTTTCCACCAATTCCGACATTTACCTTTATGACCTGGGATCGGGTGAAACAAAAAACCTGACCAAAGACAACCCGGGATACGACAAAAACCCTGTGTTTTCGCCTGACGGACTACGCATGGCCTGGGAATCGATGCCCAGAGATGGCTATGAGGCTGACAAAAACAGGCTCATGATCAAAGATATGGAAACAGGGAAAGTCATTGATTTCACAGCTAATTTTGATCAGGACATTCACAACCCGGTTTGGAACCTGATGGGCGATGCTTTGTTTTTCATCAGTAACAGGCACGCCACAGAAGATATTTACCGGCTCAATTTGCCCGGAGGGGACATTCACAAAATCACTGAAGGAGAATACAATTACACATCTGTAATCCCGGCCGGTGGTCAGCTGATCTCAACCAGGATGAGCATGAGTATGCCCACCGAAATATACAGTGTTAATCCTGTTGATGGAACCACCAAAAATATTTCGGAGGTAAATCGTCCCATTTTGAACAACCTGAAGATGGGAAATGTTGAAAAACGCTGGATTACAACCTCCGATGGCAAAGAAATGCTGACATGGGTAATCTATCCTCCCAATTTCAATCCTGAGAAAAAATATCCAACACTTCTCTACTGTCAGGGCGGACCGCAGAGCAGTGTCAGTCAATTTTGGAGTTACCGCTGGAATTTCCAGATGATGGCAGCTAACGATTACATTGTTGTTGCTCCCAACCGCCGAGGACTTCCGGGGTTTGGCCGCGAGTGGACAGAGCAGATAAGTGGCGATTACGGCGGACTAAACATGCAGGATTATTTGAGTGCAATCGACACCCTTGCCAAAGAATCCTATGTGGATGAAAACAACCTGGGCGCAATAGGTGCCAGTTACGGTGGATATTCCGTCTACTGGCTTGCCGGCAATCACGATAAGCGATTCAGCGCATTCATTTCTCACTGTGGCGTATTTAATCAGGAAATGATGTATACCACCACAGAAGAGATGTTCTTTGTTAACTGGGATTTGAAAAAACCGTACTGGGAAATGCCGGATCAGCATTATGATTTCTCACCTCATTTATTCGTAAAAAACTGGGATACCCCTATCCTGGTTATACATGGCGCCAAAGACTTCAGGATTCCTTACACCCAGGGAATGGGCGCCTTCAATGCTGCCAGACTGAGAGATGTTCCGGCCCGTTTTCTGTTCTTCCCCGAGGAGAACCACTGGGTGCTGACACCACAAAATGGCATTTTGTGGCAAAGAGAATTTAAAGGTTGGCTGAATAAATGGCTAAAAGACAATTAACAGAATCATAATTGGTGAGCCGGTAAACTGATAAGTTTATTGGCTCATCAGCTTTTCAGCCTGCATCCTTCTTTTGCGGCCAACCACCACCATCAAAACTATTGAAACTGCTTTAAGCAAAAAACCGCCCCCCATAATCCAGGCTCCCGGAACAGGTGATGCCAAAGAACTTTTTAAAAAACCGCCTGCCCCTACCATTGCAATTCCTGCAAATAACATGGCAAGGTAACGCCCTCCGGCAAGCCGGCCGCTCAACAAGCCGGTAATCAAATAGGTAACTTTCAGCACTATTCCGGCAATCAGAACGACAGAATACCATTCTATTTCAAAAAGTTTCAATCCTAGGGATAAAAAAACCAGGGCCAGGCCCGTAAATAACAAACTCTTACTCTTCATCAAAATAACCTCAAAGTATAAAAAGAGAAAACAGCCTTTTCCACTTTTTGTTTGCCTCTTTAATTCCGAATTCTATCGGAGACAAAAGTAACAACTATTTTCTGACTCAACCAACCGGTAGAGTTTTCAAAGAAAAGCGCTTCAAACAATTGTTATTCATTTTTCCTTTCTGCGCACCACTACTCTGAGCTAAGGTGAAAAATTTCAATCCTGCAAAAGAGAAAAGGGAACTTAGGTTATGAAACAGGCGTTTGATATCGCACTGCTAAGCAAAAATAATAAGCCACGCATCAAAATATAATGGTTCTTTATCGGCAGAATCTATATCTTTAAAATCGAGTTACAGACAAACTTGATAATTCAGACCTTTTAATGAAGACAAAAAATTTACTTATAACGGGTGCCTCCTCCGGTATCGGCCACGAAACTGTTCGTTTCTTTGCCGCCCGTGGCTGGAAAGTAGCCGCTACAATGCGTAATCCCAAAAGAGCCGGTGACCTTAATAACATACCCGGTGTTGCCATATATACGATGGATGTTACCCAGCCGCATAATGTTGAGCAAACATTAGAAAAAGCATGGCAGGATATGGGTGGCATTGATGTGGTTGTGAATAATGCCGGATATGGGGCTTTGGGAATTTTTGAAGGTGCGGGCGACGAACAAATCATCCGCCAAATGGATACCAACCTTTTGGGAATCTTGCGAGTTACCCGAAATATACTCCCCCTCATGCGTCAGCGGGGAAAAGGGACCATTATCAACGTCTCATCTATCGCAGGGCGGATGGGATTACCCATTTATTCCCTTTACAATGCCAGTAAATTCGCGGTGGAGGGCTTCACCGAAAGTCTTTTTTATGAATTGCACCCCTTTAATATTAAAGTCAGATTAATTGAACCGGGGCCTGTGAAAACAGATTTCAACAATCGGTCGAAAGATGAAATCCTGCCGCCGGATGATGACAAATATATTGCTTTATCTCAGAAAGCCACCCATTTCTATAACCACTCCTTTAAGCATGCAGCCAAACCGGAAGTGGTGGCACGTACCATTTACCGGGCAGCCACATCAAAAACCAACCGCCTGAGATTTCCTGCAGGCTTTCAGTCATGGCTTTTTCTTTTGGCCTACCAACTATTACCGGGCAGCTGGTTCCGCTGGTTGACAAGGTTTTTGATAAACATCTAGCGAACCAAATAGTGGCATAAATGTTTTCCTTTTCTATTCCTGGTATTTTTAAGCCGGAACTGCTGAAAAAGTTAAAAGGGCAAAATTTACAAGCCTGCCAATCGAAGGAGTATTGAAATACTTCGAGATTGCGGTGGTGAAGTAAATTTTGTTCTGTTGATTAGCGATTTTCGAATTATCAAGTGCAAAGAAATCCGGGTGTGATGAAAATAACCTTGCACCTAAGAAACTGTTTAAACCTTTTTCATGGAAAAAAGTCAATACATTATGTTTTTTGCTATAGTACTCACCGTTCAGGTTCTTGTCAATCTATATCTGACTGTTCGCGGCTATCAGGCTCTAGAGGCCTATCCCAAAATCAGGCCGTGGTTTATTGCTTTCATGGTATTAGCCACTTTTTCTTACATAGTGGGGCGCATTCTGGAAAGAAACATGTACAATCCACTTACCGTTTCGTTACATTGGCTGGGCGCATTCTGGTTTGCAGTAATGCTTTATGCCACATTACAGGTGTTGCTCATTGATATTGCCAGACTTTTGGATTTGGCCATCCCTTTTATCCGGAAAATAAGTGGCCCGGATTATCCACGTTTCAAATTCATTGTTGGTGCCATAGTTGCAGGCATCACCTTCACTGTCATTACAGCAGGGCACATCAATGCCTGGCATCCGAGGATTGTAAATCTCTCCCTTGAAGTTCCCAAAGATGCCAACGGTCTCAAAACCCTTCGCATAGCAGCAGTGAGTGATGTGCATCTGGGAACCATTATCGGTCCTCGAAAAACGGCCAAGCTCGTTAATACCATCAACAGCCTGGATCCCGATATCATACTGCTGGCCGGGGATGTTCTGGATGAAGATGTTGGTCCGGTCATCAGCCAAAATCTGGGAGACTCTTTACGAAAACTGAAAGCCCCTATGGGCATTTATGCCTGCACGGGAAACCATGAATACATTGGTGGCGGCGAACCCTCCATTAAATATCTTCAAGAACACAACATCAAGGTTTTGAGAGACACTTCCGTGCTGATCAATGACGCTTTTTACATCGTTGGACGTGAAGATCTTCACGCCAGGCACAACACGAAGCACCCCAGAAAAGGGATTGACGAGTTGATGAACGGAACCGATATTAATATGCCGGTAATACTGCTTGATCATCAGCCTTATCATCTGGACTCGGTCATGAACAGAGGTATTGACCTGCAAATTTCAGGTCACACGCATCACGGACAAATGTGGCCTTTTGGCTATATCACGAACAAAATTTACGAAGTCAGCCGTGGCTACAAAAAGAAAGGTGATACCCATTTCTGGGTAAGTACAGGATTTGGAACCTGGGGACCACCGGTTAGAACCGGAAACAGGCCTGAGGTGATGCTGTTTGAATTAAAGTTTAACTAGTGCTGATAAATAACACGGTCAAGTGTATTAAGACATGACCGTGTTTTTGACACATCACTCTTTGTGGGACTCCAACCCGCCAAAATCGGTTTTACATTCTCCTCTTTGGGGGTATTTTTTTCTTTCGAAGGATCATAAAAGGCTTTGTGTATGATATAACGAAGGGTATTTATTAAAATTTTTATATCCATCCAAAAAGTAGGATTGTTGAGATAAATAATGTCATAATACAGACGATCCATCATTTCTTCTATGCTGGTAGCGTATCCGTATTTTATCATTCCCAGGGAAGTAAGTCCGGGTTTTTGCTGATAAACAATTTTGTAATACGGTATTTCCTGTGCCAGAAAACGGGCAAAAAATGGCCTTTCAGGCCGCGAACCAACCAATGCCATGTCGCCTTTTAGTATATTCCAGAATTGAGGAAACTCATCAATATGCCAATAACGAAGGATTTTGCCTGCCCTGGTGATTCGACTATCATCTGATCCCGACAATTGAGGTCCGTTTTTTTCAGCAGAAACACCCATCGTTCTAAATTTATAAAGCGTAAAAGGACGTGCATTTTTACCCAGTCTTGTTTGCTTATAAAAAACCGGTCCCGACGAGGTTATTTTAATAAACAGAGCTATGAAAGGCAGAAAAAATCCCGAGAAGATGATGCCAATTAAAGCAATGACTTTGTTTAATACTTCCTTCAAAATTCGCTGGATAACTTTAGTTCTATCAGGAAATAGTGTGATGTGTGGCAGGTCTCTGATATTATCGATACACATAAGTCCGGAGAAAAGGCTTAGATCAACAGGTATTAATTTTATAATAATACCCGAAAGTTTAAGGCTGAGAAGTAATTCCTGAGATATTTCGCTTCCCGGAGGATAACCTATTATAATAAGCTCATCTGTGGGATTGTTATCGAAAGAAGAAGAGAATTGCTCAACCTTGCCTGCATAGGGGAAAGTTAACGGGATTTTTTGGTCGCAGAAATATTCGAATTGGCTGTATTGATAATATTTCAAGTATTCCCGGATACTCGATAATATTATCTCATTGGGAATTTGAAAAAAGAGCAGCACCAATTTTCTGTTATGCCTTGCTTTTCGGTTGGTCTTTGTAAATTTCATTCATTCGTATAAATATATTCTCAACTAATGTGCTGTTAAATTCTTGTTGTTAATGATAGGTTTATCCTAATTCATAAAATCTAAATATCCCGAACTAATTTTTTATCTGTTTTCCTTTTTCCTGGCTAATCTTTTTTGCCGTAACTTCGTCTATGCCTGTAAATATTGTCTTGAAAAAAGAAACACTGAATCAAAAATTTTAAACAACTAAGAGTTTGGCAATAAAGATGTTTTTTATACGGGGCTCATCCATTAAAACATATAAAAGGGGCTGACTCAAAACAGTTGAATGATCGCATTTTTTTCTGAAGAAACCAGGAAATAAAAACTTTCACCTGTATTGATTTTTTTTCTTTCATTAAATGCAAAACTCTTTTGAGACAGCTCCTTGCAAAAATCTCATATCACACTAAAGCCGGGATTGTGTGGCTTTAGTTTATTACTTAATCAACAACTTGGACATAAAGACAGCTGATTCGGTCTTCACCTCAACCAGGTATACCCCTGCCTGAACGTCAGCAACATTCATTTCACTGGTACTGAAAACCTGCTTAATAAGTTTGCCGCTAAAATCAAAAAGGCTAATATTCAAAACCTGCTTTTCACTATTTACCTTAAAACTGGTAGTTGCAGGATTGGGATACAACGAAACCTGAGTGCCTTTTGCGATATCATTCAGAGCAGTCGGCGTAGCATTGAGTTCGTAAGAACCTGCATCAGGAGAGCTATCACGAGTATAACCTCTGGCATCATTCGAAGGCATAGTAACTGATGTAGAGGCAGTACAATAATCAACAGAGGTAGCACCCACATTTAATGTCAATACATTTACCTTTCCGCCTTCATTGGTAAGTGAGGTTGCAATTCCGGCAGCTGTAGCTGTTTGCCCTTTCAAATTATTCTTGCCAAAACCATCAACGACAGCAGGTGCTGCCTCTAATCCACCTAACACACAATTTACAACATCCAGTGTATTGGGATTTGTAAAATCGATGGCCTTTTCACCAAGATCATCAGCACTTACAACAATGGAATTGTACAAACTAAAGTGAGGACCGGTGGTTGCATTTCCATTCGCAAACGCAAGTCCGGATTTAAACAGATCAGGACAAGTATTATAGGCTACAGTACAATGAATCATGTTAAAGGTAACATTGGTTTCCCCAACTGACAAACTACCATTAGATCCCTGATAATCCACACCCACAACAAGACCGGCTCCACCTATAACCGCTGAACTATTGTTGGTAATCGTTACATTCTCAAAATTGGCAGTTATGGTATATTGATCGCCATATTGATTATTACCATCAACAACAAATCCACCTCCTTTATTCAGTGTACTTGCGTTATTATTAATCAGAGAGTTTTTAACATTAACAGTTGCATCAATACCTGCAGCATTATTCGGAGCTATGAAGAGCCCACCCCCATTGCCAGGAAATCCACTGTTTATAGCAGTATTGTTCTCAAAGGTACAATTGTTAAAATCCACATTCGAACCACCTGTATTAATACCACCACCATTTTTTGTTGTGGTGTTATTACTTATTGTTACATTATTCAACGACAATAAACCAGTTACCTTATCTGCAAAAATTCCACCACCATGAGCAGTGGCATTTCCATTTCGTATGGTAAGGTTTTCAATAACAACATCTGAAGCACCGTCCTCACCGGCAACGTGAACTACACGACCCGTTGCAGAAGCCTGGTCGGCAGCTGCCTGAATAATGTCGGTAGCAGGATTGGTTCCCCGTAAGGTAATATTTTTAAAGATGGCAATCGTTTCAGTGTGCACACCGGTAATGTCGATTACATCACCAGCAGAAGCAGCAGTGATGGCCTCTTGAATAGTCCCAAAATTAGTAGTACCAATCTTTACTGTTTGTCCAAACACTGAACAAACAAGCATTAACGAAAAAAGAGTTGCAGTAAATCTTTTCATAACATACAATTTTTAAAAATTTTACTTAAAATTAACTTCACTCCAAAACTAATCCCCCACCAACTTTCGGCGGTTTAAATATTGGTCATATACTTCTAATTTTAAGCAACGCGCACTAATTGAAATACTTAAATACCAAAAAATCTATAGAACAGCGCTTCTGAAAAGATTATTTGCGCATAAAGGATGTTAAAGCAAGAAGTCGTGAATATTAAGATGTGGTAATCATATCGACAAACACTTAAGTGCAAGGTTATTTCACTTCACAATCGGATTTCTTTGCACTTGATAATATGAAAATCGCTAATCAAAAGAACAAAATTTACTTCACCGCCCAAATCTCGAAGTATTTCTATACTCCTTCGATTGGTCGGCTTGTAAATTTTGCCCTTTTGACTTTTTCAGCAGACTCTAATTGAAGTTTCAACGCCAACTTTTAAAACAGACAATAATTATAGCTCACTGTTTTACAATAGTTCGTTAAAAAAAGCTTAAACGCGAAGACGCAAAGTATTTATTATGAGGTAGTTGCGCATTGGCGCGCAATTTACATAAACCTTTAACTATCAAGTAGTTCTAAAAGTTTAACGGAGTATTGTTAAACGTCCTTTAGAAAATCACTCCTGAACCTTCACAATACAAGAAGTAACAAGCAAGTAGCCCATCGCCAAAAGAATCACAAGCATTCCTCCAACCTGACCGATGGCATCTGATGCAAGTCCCATCAGTGGAGGCAAAACAGCTCCACCGGCAACCCCCATTATCATTAGCCCTGATATTTCATTGCCACGCTCGGGCCTCTTTTGGAGCGCCATGGAAAAAAGGATAGAAAATATATTGGCCAGAGCAAAACCAATTATGCTGACCATTACAAGTACTAAAACCATACTATAACTAAAAAGCAAAACAATCATGGCAGCAATGGCGGCCATCATGCTGAATTTAAAAAAACGC
Organism: Marinilabilia rubra; assembly: GCF_003121985.1. GTDB lineage: Bacteria > Bacteroidota > Bacteroidia > Bacteroidales > Marinilabiliaceae > Marinilabilia > Marinilabilia rubra. Next base: position 180,085 of record NZ_QEWP01000010.1, on the reverse strand, counting down.
ATGGCAGCGAATCTTGCCAAAAGAATGGCACCTGTAAGCGCTCCTGCCGTGCGGGCGGCAAAATAAAGGCTTGTACCAAGTCCCGCCTGCTCTAATGGCAGGCCTATTCGCTCCATTAAAAACTTGGGAGTAGCCATATTCATACCTACATCAGCACCCACAACAAACAATATACCCAGAAACAGAAGCAATACTGAATTGTCCTTTAAAAGACTAAAAGCGGCGCCGAAGGAGGTGGTTTGTTCAACCTTCTCATCATGAGGAATGGGTGTAAACCATAACCACAAAGAAGAAAGAAAAATAATAACGGCAAATATGGGAAACAAAAGCTTCCAGTTGCCCAGTGAAGCGGCAGCAAAACCGGCAATAACAGGTCCAAGAAATGATGATATGGCTTTGAGAAATTGCCCGAGTGTAAGTCTACTGGTCAATTGCTCTTTCACAACCACATTTGCTACCAACGGATTAAGCGAAACTTGTAATATGGTATTTCCAATACCGAGTAAGGCAAAAGCAAACAAAATCACACCATAACTGTAAGCCAATAATGGAACCAACATGGCAACAATGGTAATAACCATACTCAGCAACACGGTATTTTTGCGTCCTATCTTATTCATCAACAACCCCGTGGGAACCGAAAAAACGGCAAACCAGAGAAAAACCATCATGGGTAATAAGTTGGCAACACTGTCGCTTAAACCAAAATCTTTTTGCACATAACTTGTAGAAATACCAACCACATCGACAAATCCCATGATGAAAAAGCCGAAAAGAACCGGTAATACCTTTGATAAAGAAGTATTTTTACTCATATATATTCTTTTTTGACTAAAATCCAAAACTTTGCAGGCAAATGGCCGACTGACTCGTCCGCCTTGTTCGTTAAAAATATCCGGGCAAATATCCTGATTATCGTTTTATATAATCACCGATGATAGGTAGAAGTCGCCTTCATTTCTGCAGTGTCCCCCACGGCAATGCGCTTTTGCTCAAGCTCCTGTTTCATTTCAGCTACGATAGTACCGTAAGCTTCATCGGAATAAACATTATGCATTTCGGAAGGATCTGCTTTGAGGTCAAAGAACTCCCACTCATCGATAGTATAAAAATGAATCAGCTTATAACGATGGTTGCGGATTCCATAATGCGGTCGCACCATATGCCAGTCAGGATAAGCCAGATAATGATAGTATATATTCTCCCGCCAGTCATTTACCATCTCCCCTTTAAGGAATGGTAAAATACTGCGCCCCTGGATGTCATCCGGGATAGACAGACCTGCCATATCAAGGAAAGTAGGTGCAAAATCTATATTTTGAACCAATTCATCGTTCTTTTGGGCTCCTTCCATGATGCCGGGCCATCTTACAATTAAGGGCATACGCAGCGATTCATCATACATCCAGCGTTTATCATACCAGCCATGCTCCCCAAGGAAAAATCCCTGATCGGAACTGTAAATAACGATAGAATTCTCTGCCAGCCCAGATTCCTCCAAATACTTAAGCACTCTCCCAATTTCCCGGTCCATGGAAGTAACCGATCGCAGATAATCTTTCACATAACGCTGATACTTCCATTCTGTTAACTCATCTCCCGAGAGATCGGCCTCATAAAAAGCTTCATTCTCCGGTCCATAAGATGCCATGAATTGCTCCATCTGCGCCTCGTTCATGTAATCCGGTGGAACCAGTTTCAGATCTTTCTCATCCATATGATTGGCAATCTCCATTTCCTGTTCCGTAAGCGCAGAAGACCGGGTGGAATAATCATCGTAAAAATTATCAGGCAAAGTCAAATCAATATCTTTATAAAGATCATATTCATCAGGTGCCGGTACCCATTCGCGGTGTGGAGTTTTATGAGAATAAGCAAGAAAAAAGGGTTCTCCGGAATCTTTTGACTTTTCCATCCAATCGATAGCCCGGTCGGTTATTAATGAAGCAGTGTAACCAGTCTCTGGTTCTTCTCCTTCGGGAGTACCAAAAACCGGATTGTAATAGGTGCCTTGTTGCCCCGATTGTGTTAGAATACTCCAATCATCGAACCCTGTTGGATCGCTAAACAAATGCCACTTCCCGATCCATGCCGTTGTATATCCCCCGTCTTGCAAAAGCTTGGGAAAAGTTTGCTGGGCTCCATTAAATACGGTATCGTTGTTCAAAAGACCATTTAAATGACTGTGCTTCCCGGTAAGAATTGAAGCCCGGCTTGGACCACAAATAGAGTTGGCACAAAAAGTATTCGTAAAGAGCATGCCACCTGAGGCCAGTTTATCCAAATTCGGTGTCTGAACATGTTTGTGCAATTCGGGATTATTGTGTTTTGGTCCATAAGCCCCAATGGCACCAGTGGTATGATCGTCACTGAAGATAAAAATAATATTGGGCTTTTTGGTCTCTTCCTGTTTTGAAGCGCAGGAAGACAAAAGAGCAATAAATATTAGTCCAATTATTTTAAAGAAGTTGGAAATCATAGATTTGAATTTTAATAAAAAGTAAATATGCGTCTCAAAACTACATTGAAAGCAAGGTTTGTGTATTGTTGTTGTATGATTCAACTGTAATTTTTGAGTCCTTTAAACTCAGATTATTCAGTTCCAGTTCTACAAACCTTGACTCACCAGGAAATAATGTAAAATATCCTTCAGTAAAAATTGCTGGTAGTTGTATTTCACCAGAGGCCTTATCCCGCAAGTTGAACTTAACGTTTAAGGCCGGGGATTCTGAGGTATTTTCTATGGTAAAACCAATTTTATCCTCTGTAACCGATACTATCTTTCCTGAAAACGCAGCTTCAGACAAATCATTGAAAGCTTTAAATCGTCCCTTATCTGAAGAGCTCTGCCAATATTCATTGACAGACAGACGGTCATCGCCATCAAATAATTCTAACCTTAGAAGATAAACAACGGGTAAATTCTCCGGTATTTGGGGTTCAAAGCAATCCGTGATGGTATTTTTTTCAAGATCAATCTCTTTCTTCCTCCTGAAGATCTCTTTTCCTTTCAGATCCAACACCCTCATCTGTGCTGTTAAGCCTTCGAGACTGTTTCGGGTAGAATTTATGGCAATAATTTGCCCATCATCCTCATTTCGCTGAATATGAAAAGGCTCACATGCTGCCTTTGACCCATAATAAGAACCAAATGTCTCATAATCCCAGGAATACGTTTGCCATACCAAACTTGGCCAGGCGGGATGGCTCATCCACAGCAAAATACCACTTGCATTATTCCACATTTTGCTATTCCAACTCTCAAATATAGCCCGGTGACTTTCATAATTTATAAACTGAGCCCTTTGAGCAAATTCATCAAGATTATTACTTCTGCCATAACGTTCTCGTATTTCAAGAACATATTTAGGCTGTCCTCTGTGAAAATCGTGATAATGCCAGGTATCGCTTATTGGCCACTGATCGGCTTCCGGAATAAATTTTCGCATGGAGGCAGCAGTTGGCAAAGAAGGCGTCCCTACTTCCGTGGAAAAACCACCTGATATTTCATCATAATATTTAACCGGGGGTACATAGCGCCAGGGTCCACTGGGTCTTAAATTCAGGTTCCTGGAATTGCCAATATAGTGACGGGATACATCCTCCTCTGAAATCATTTTAATGAGCAGATTCTCAAACTCTTCAGGGGCATATCCCTCATTTCTTGGACACCAAACAGCAATAGAAGGATGATTCCTAAACTTTCTCACAACATCAATAGCATTCTCCATAAAAAGATCGTAGTCATTGACATTTAGATTATATCCTTCAGTAGAGAGCCAGAAATCGTTCCAAATAAGCATTCCATACTCATCTGCCAATTCATAGAAAACTTTCTCAGTGCTTTCTCCGGTCCAATTACGAATCATATTAAACCCTGCTGTTTCATGCAATTGAAAGTAAGGCTCTAACCTGTCTCGGGAAACGCGTTTCATACCATCATCCATTCCCCAGTTTCCACCCCGGATAAATATTGGCTCTCCATTCACTTTTATGGTAAAAAAGGGATTATCGGAATCATTTTCTAATAATTTCAAACCTTCCGAATCGGCGTTTTTTAAAGTAGGGACAGAGGTGCCTTTTCCCACATCCACACGGTTTACATTGTCAAACAATATTTCGCCATCAGCCAATAAGGGATTATACTCTACACGGTTTATTTCTGAACCTTCAGATACACCTAACTCATAGGATAATTCTCTAATTCCAAAACGAACATTTTCAATATCCGACAATTTTTCTCCATCCCAAACATTCAACTCCAAAAAATATAACTCAGGACTGCCATAACCATTAGGCCACCAAAGTCTGGGACTTTTAAATTCCAAATCCGGATAATCTTCCGGTAAGAATGAAATATCCTTTTTCTCAAAAGGCTTTAAATTGAGCGTCTTCTCTATCCTTACATCTTCAATTTTACCAAAAAGTTTAACTTCCTTTTCAGTATTACTTTGGTTTATCAATGTGGCATTAATACTCAATTCAGCTCTGGTTGTATCCGGTAATAGCAAATCTGTTATCACCTGAATGTCAGTGGCAACAACATCACCGGTAAATTCAATAAATACATTTTGCCAGACTCCGATATTACGATCCCTTATTCCCGGTATCCAATCCCAACCTTCTGAAGATATAAAAGTTGGCCCATCTAAACACAGCTGCCCACCATTAGGACCTCTTCCGGCCAACTCAGACTGTTCATGAGGAATACCAGGATTATGAGGAGGTTTAATATTAACAACCAACACATTTTCGGCCTCCTCCTTTAATAGTTCTGTTACATCAAACCTTTTTTGCCTGAATGCCCCTTTTATTCCTCCTAATAATTTTGAATTAAGGATAATATCTGCTTCATAATTTATTCCGGCAAAATTCAGCCAGACTCTTTCATCCGGATCACGTTCCCTTGGTAAATTAAAAGATAAACGATACACCCACTCCATTCTTGAGAGCGCCTCTGGTATCAGCAAGTTATTTAATCCAAAATAAGGATCCGCATAAACCCCTTCATTTACCAGGGTTGTTAAAACCGTTCCAGGAACTGTTGCATCATACCAATCGGAGGTGCTATAATCAGCATTAAAAATGTAGGCCGAATTGAACTGAACATCTGTTAAACTGGAAAGTTTCCATCCCTTTTCAATTAAGAATTTATTTCTTTCTACCTGGAGAAAGCTAAGTTGATTATCTTTTTCTTCAGATGGCTTCTCCCCTTCCACATTTATTTCTGTTCTGGATTTTGGAAGGGTTTCCGGATCTTGCTCCTGACGGAGTCCAAAATTTAACTCCTGCGCATTTACTTGTAATGCACACAAAATGCAAAAAAATGCAATAATAGGGAACTTCATAACACTCATATTTTTTCAAAACAACCACACAAACCCCATGGATATCAAGAATATAACATTTCCTTCACCCAAAAAGTATTAATATCAGTTTATGCTTTATTTTTTAAAGATATTTTTAATGTATGAATTCTTATGCAACCCAGAATTCACAAGAACAGCAGTGCGACTTGAAGAAATTCTAACGAAACATAAGAATTCAAAACAGATCTCAAAAGATAAAACTTAAACCATTTCTCAGCCTATTCGCGTTTTTGAGAAAACACCCATTCAATTAAACCGGCTTCTTTATAGGCTTTGTACCATGATTCATGCCCAACATTGGGATATTCGGTATATTTCACCTTCGTGTTTCCGGCCTCCTGTAAAGCTTGAACCATATCTCTGGAACCTTTTGGCAAGATGGTTTTATCGTCTGCACCATGAAAAGCCCAGACAGGCATATCTGCAATAACAGAAACTTCAGAAGGAAAACTCCAACCACAAACAGGAGCTATTGCCGCAAACTTATCCGGATTGCTCAGGGCAATAAACCAGGTTCCGGTTCCCCCCATAGATTGTCCGGTAAGGTAAATCCTTGTGGAGTCAATACCATATTGTTCAGGAATAGTCTCTAACAAGTCCATTAACATTAAATAGGAAGAAGAAAGGTTAACGTCATCCAATGATTTGGCCCTTCCGTCACCACTTTTTGATCTGCCTACCCATAGCTGGTTCTCGGGGCATTGGGGTGCCAGCACGAAAGAGGGGTGTTTTTCCTGGACTTCCGATTTCACAAAAGCCAGCGCACCTGTCATATCTTTAATTTGGGAAACATTATCACTCCCCCTTCTTCCTGCTCCATGTAGAAATATAACCAGGGGATACTTCTCCCCTTCCTGATAACCTTCAGGAGTATACAGCCTAACCGGGAGCGGGTAAGTGTATTTGGAATTACGGTATTCCATGGCATTATAACCATATAGAGCTTCATCATCTGTAGCTTCTAACGATCCTGTCTCTTCGACCAATTCCGTCTCTTCTTCTATTTCTTCATTTTCCAGAAGGCTGGCAACATCTTTCTCATCACAAGCCATTACAACAATAGAGAAAAATAAAATTAGAAATAAGAATCCCAGTTGTTTGATTTTTTGTGTTTTCATGCGTTTAAAATTTTATAATTACCTGATAAAAAATCAATTAAAATTTGAAAACGAATTGAACTGCTTCGCTCTCACATTATTTTTTTTAAACCTATTCTTTTCCAGAATAAGCGGGACAAGTCGTACTATTTATGCTAAGAAATATCACGCTCGTTTCATGTATTATATAATTACAATAGCCGGCAAAATCCTGCAATACACTCCCAGCCAAAAACTTACGATCTGGCGGTTTTTTTTGAATATTCCCCTCGTGTATCCTGCTGAAAAATACCATGATTGCAGCCTAATTAGTGCCTGTTCATAAAGGAAAAATTACTACGCGATCACCTTCCCGGAAACTACGCATCTCCGGGAAGGATAAACCTTGTAACTAACACTTTCTGAACGCATACATGGCCACTAAGAATTTTTTATCTACCTGGAAGACGGAAATTATTCACGTTTTTGTGAAAAGATCCATTCAACTATATCCACTTCGCCATTATTATCAGCATCTTGTGTATATGCCTGTACCCATGAATCATGACCCACATTGGGATATTCGGTATATTTCACCTTCGTATTTCCTGCCTTCTCCAATGCTTTCACCATTTCCCTGGAACCTTCAGGTGTAATGGTTTTATCCTCTGCACCATGAAAAGCCCATACAGGCATATCAGCAATAACAGAAGCCTCAGAAGGAAAACTCCTTCCACAAACAGGAGCTATCGCTGCAAACTTATTTGGGTGCGTCAGGGCAAAGTACCAGGTTGAAATTCCTCCCATTGACTGACCGGTAAGATAAATCCTGTCTGAATCAATATCATATTTATCCAGAATCTCTTTCACTAAACCCTTTAACATTAAATTAGCGGAAGACGGTTTAATATCTTCCAATGACTTGGCTAATCTGGCCCCACTATAAGATTTGCCGACCCAATTTTCAGTTTTCGGGCACTGGGGTGCCAGAACAAAAGAGGGATGTTTTTCCTGGACTTCCGATTTCACAAAAGCCAATGCACCAGTCATATCTTTAATTTGGGAAACATTATCACTCCCCCTTCTTCCTGCTCCATGTAGAAATATAACCAGGGGATACTTTTCTCCTTCCTGATAATCTTCAGGAACAAATAGTCTGTAAGGAAGATCATAATTTAAGTTACAACCACTATATTCCAGGGCCCTATAACCATATAAATTTTCACTATTGTTATAGGCTGATACGGTATCAGCTGAAGCACTGGTTACAACTGCATTATTAACAGACGAAAACAGAGCCAATGACTGAGTTTGATCCTCAACGATAATATTTGCAGATAAAACAACATCATTGGATTTGACATTGTCATTACCGGAGTTATTTCCTGCATTTGCAGTAAATGAAAAAATTAGAAGTAGAGACAGAAGTCCTGTCCGATTAAATGTAATAGCTTTCATATTTTTTTATTAAAATAAATGGAAAATAATGTTGTCTATACCTTATCAATAGATCGTTAGACTTTTAGATTTAAGATGAATAATATTGAAATTCTGCATATTAACACAAACCAGCCTCTATTTGCAAAAGGTTAATTTTAAGATCGTTACAAAAGCTTACCGGACTATTACCTTATTAAAGCACTCGGAAAACCTCAAAATTGAAGATGTATTATAAAAGATTATAGGATGAATTAGAATTCTATCCTGATTAATACACTGCGTTACCAGGTTCTGCATTTTTATTTGCCCAAACGAGCCCTAACTCATGCAGACTCCTGTCAATCATTATATTATGCATATCAAAAATGATTTCTGCTTTGCAAAAAAAACCAACGCAGTGAACTGCCACAATTGAAATCTATTTTCGCTTTTGTGAAAACATCCATTCTATCAAATCCGCCTCTCCATTATTGTCAGAGTCTTCTGTGTATGCTTTTTTCCATGATTCATGTCCGACATTTGGATATTCAGTATATTTCACTTTAGTGTTTCCAACCTCTTTCAAAGCCTTCACCATTTCTCTGGATCCCCTCGGCAGAACGGTTTTGTCATCTTCACCATGAAAAGCCCATACAGGCACATCAGCAATCGCTGAAACTTCAGCAGGAAAACTCCATCCACAAATTGGAGCAATAGCCGCAAACTTCTCAGGATTACTCAGGGCGACAAACCAGGTTCCAGCGCCTCCCATGGATTGCCCGGTTAGGAATATCCTATCAGAATCAATGCCATACTGGTCTTGAATATTCTGTACCAACTCCATTAACATTAAATAAGCAGAAGAAGGTTTGACATCTTCCAAAGTTCCGGGCCTTCTTTTACCACTGTATGTGGAACCTCTCCACTTTTCATTCCGGGGGCACTGTGGCGCCAATACAAAAGATGGATTTTTTTGCTGGACTCCCGGATCCACAAATGCCATAGGACCCGTCATGTCTTTTATTTGGGAAACATTATCACTCCCCCTTCTTCCAGCCCCATGCAGAAATATTACAAGGGGAAGCTTTTCCCCTTCTTCATACTTTTCAGGAACATAAAGCCTATACGGAAGATCATAATTGTAATTGCCATTACTGTATTTCATGGCTCTATAACCATATAAATCTTCATTTCCCTCATCTGTCAACACAGTATCCACTGAAACGATGCTTTGTTCATATTTGATTGAAGGCTTCTGCCACAGAATTGCACCGGCTCTTCTGATATGCTGAGATTGTATATATTTCAGTTGTTCAAATTTCCTGAGAGACGGATCCAGAGGATTTTGTTCTTTGGGATCCCTGGCCAGATTAAAAAGTTGTAATGGTTCAAAAGGAGTATTTTGCAATAGTTTAAAATCCCCCTGCCTTGTAGCGTAATAGCAGAGACCACCATAGACCACTCCTTCACGGCGCATAAAATAAACGATTCTGTCTGAGGTATTTTGTGGCTTACCAATTAATGTTGGATATAAACTTAACCCATCAACCTCATTTTCTATATCTACACCCGTAATATCTAGCAAAGTGGGATAAATATCCATCGTCAGGCCCATGTTTTCAGTTTGCGTTCCTCTCTGGATCTGATTCTCCCAAACAAAACAAGTAGGCACTTTGATTCCGCCTTCATACATATCCTGTTTGCCTCCACGAAGAGAGCCGTTAGAGGCACCATGAGGAAGACTCCCCCCATTATCGGAAGAAAAAATCACAAGCGTATTATCCAACAAACCGTTTGATTCCAAACCATTCAATACACGGCCAATGGCATCATCCAAATGTTCGACAAAGGCCACATTTTTCGCTCTGAGACCGGAAAGTTCCGGCTCCCTTTGCTGAACTTTTTCAAGCCAGGCTTCGGGTGGCTGGATAGGAAAATGAGGGGCATTATAAGCCAGATAAAGGAAAAAGGGATTGTCCTTATCTTTGGCCTCCTGGAAATAATCAACTGCCCAATAAGAGAAAATATCTGTAGCATGACCTTCGGGTTTAATCACCTTATCGTTTAAACGCATGTAATTTTTGCCATGCCGTAAATGCGTCCAATAATCATCCATCATATCTCCCAAAAATCCGTGAAAAAGGTCAAACCCTCTTTCGTTGGGTGTATTGGGAGATTCCAGACCAAGATGCCATTTTCCAATAATGGCTGTTCTGTAGCCTGCTTTTTTTAGCATCGTGGGAAGCGTGGCCAGGTCTTCCCGTAAATACCCCCAGCTGTTGGTTTCGTCTGAACGAACTACACCCGGAACACCTGCAATGTCGGGATAACATCCCGTTATAAGACTTGCTCTTGTAGGTGAACAGACGGTACTGTTGGAATAAAAATTAGTAAACTTCATTCCCTGACCAAATAGCTTATCAATATGCGGGGTTTTAATATCTGTACCTCCGTTTATTGACAAATCACCATATCCCAAATCATCCACAAGAATTAACAGGATATTAGGCTGCTTTTTTGTTTCTTCCGAAGCACCCCAGCAACTGACTGAACTAAAAAACATTGCACAAAGGATGATGCTTTTCATTACACCTTTCATAACCTTTTACTTTTACGTATTTAATACTTAAAAACCAGTAGTATCCTAACCTGGCTAAGCTAGAACCAAACATGAAAGAATCATTATTTGGAAATAAGTTGAAATATCTCGAAACAAATAGACACTATTATATTTCAAGCATTTACGAAATATTTGTTTCATAATAAGAGCCCACACTTTTTTGCATTCACATTTTGCCAAAAAAAACACGAATATTAGGAGTAAGAGCCTAAATATCTTCCCAAGTAATCTATTGGGAAGATTTATAAATTAAACAGGCTGAATGGTTAATAAGGATTCTTAAACCTGGGAACAGCCCAATTCAGATATTCTTGCCGGGTGGGCAAACGATTCAATTCTTTCTTTTGCGTGGAAACCCAGATTTTGGCATCTTCATAAAAATTCGAGAACGTGTAATACAAGGGCCACTTTTCATTTTGATCATCAATCAACCACAGACCCTGTTGAATTCCATTATGAATTTCATTATTGTACATTTCCCAGTAAAGAATAAAAGGAGCTCCCCATTCAAAAGCTTTTGCCATATTCTCCCGGTTTCTTTCCTCATGCCGGGATTTGGAAAAATTTAAAGCCTTGGCCTTTATTCCCATTTCACCAATAAAAACCCTTTTTCCTTCTATTTGTGGCTTCGCAGGTAATTTGGTCTCAATATAATCCAATACAGCAACATACTCCGATTGTGGCAAATTCTGAGCGTCATAAGAAGAATAAGAAACATAATCAACATTCGTATGAGGGAGCACTTTATTGACAACCCTGGACTGCCCTTCCATTGCATCAACCACTCTGTTCACTTCACAATACGAAAACACCTTTACATTTTGATGGTCCGTAATTCGAATAGCTTCCTCCATCGCGTTTTGCCTGCATTCATACCACTGAATCATTCTTTGAATCTCCTCATCAGAAGGTACTCTGGTTATGTTTCCGCTCCCAAGGAGCATCCAGTCACCTTCCCAGTTTCCCAAATAGAATTCCTTCCCGGAATCATTATAGTTCGTTAATAAATAAGTAGTTAAATCAGCAATTTGAATCGAATCAGCAACTCTTTCTGCCGCAGAATATCCATCCTTCCAATGCTTTGAATTATTTGCCCAGAAAAAATAATAAGTAAAAGGCATATCCATAACTTTTTTGAAGGACGGATGATCCCTAACCAACTCAACTGCAGAAGCCTGCCTGTTTTGAACTATATCAGCATACTTTGATGTATTCAACGAAATTTTTAATATATTGCTTCCCATTTCCAATATAGCTCTGGCTGTCTCAACCAGCATATCTTCCTGTGTAAAGCTATAAGTTGGCCCAATAGTCTGCGTTCCTGCGGAATAATTAAAATTCAACACCTCAGGATCTGTAATATTAACCTTCTCTTTCACCGTAAAGTATTGAGACGAGGTAGCTGTCAGCGTATCTACTTTTACTTTAATTTGATATTCACCGGGAGCAATTCCAGCCGGAATCGTAAATGTCAATTGATTAAAATCTGCAGAAGCAGCGACTGTGCTTTTATCACCTACATAAACAGTATTATTGCTCGTGTAATTGCTGAAATTACTTCCGGTAATAACAACCTGGGTTCCCTCACGACCGGAATCAGGAGAAAAAGAATCTATTACAGGTTGATTTATAGCTGGAATATCATCGTCACTCTCATTGCCGCAGCTAAGCAAGCCCAAGAGTAAAACAATAAGTATAGATATATTAGTTATGGTTTTCATAAGCGAAATTTTAAAAAATAAATTCTAATGTTGATAAGTCCATAAGCGAACTGGAATCACTCAATCTTTTCCCCGGAATTTTTCAAAAGTTTCTCAAAATACTGCCCAACAAAACTCTGAGTCCCATCCGGACGTATCAGCCAAAAACCCCTCATCTCATCTGTTTTGCGTGTCTCCAGAACCCTTCTGAATTTTTCATTTTTAGGTTCATTACAATACAACTCCCACTGAATAATATAGGGAACATCGAGCGCCAGGCAAACCCCGATATAGGTATCCCAACGTTCAATTACAGCATCTTTTTCTGTAAGACCTTCGTAACGTTGTTCAGGGATGCCGATTTCACCGAGAAATACAACCCTGTCTCCGTTCATATATGGTGTGGGTTTCATTTGATTTCTTAAATATTCAATCCCCCGAAACAAATCGGTACCATCAGGATCCATCCCGTCATAACTGGACCAGGAAACCATATCCACTTCAACATTTGGGAGAACATAACTCGCAATTCCGGGAATACCCTTCATGCTATCCAATACCTTATTGGCTTCAATGGCATGGTAAACCTTGCATTTACTGTTCGGATTTTCTGCTCTGGCCCTGCTAACACCTTTTTGACGCGCTTCAAACCATTTAGACATGGCATTGACACGAAGCATAGAATCTGCAGGAACAGCGACAGTATGTCTCTGGCCATCTACAGCATCAATCGGTTGACCAGGATTCCTGGACCAGCGTGCATGGCTTCCCGTTCCTCCTCTAAGCAGCCAATCACCCTCCCAGTTGTGCAGAATAAAGTTAACTTCTCTGTCTTTATATTTTTTGAGAAGATATTTTGTTAATTCGTATATCTGCTTTTCTTCTCTGGCAACACTTTCCGGGGTTGTCCTTAATCCAGCTCCGCCAACACTTAGTGCAATTGTAGAAAAAGGCATATCAAAACATGTTTGATAATAAGGGTGCTGAGCAAGTTCTTTCAGCGTAACATCCTTCGAAAGGTCCCAGTCAGAATTATATGGATATTGCCGCTCATTTTTGGTCAGCCACAATTTTATTACCCCATAACCCATTTCCGATAACTTCCTGGCTCCTTCAATAATGTATGGTTCATCGGTGAAATAATATTTTCCTCCCACATGGGTCGCTCCCAATCTGTGTTCAATATCTGCAGGAACTCTATATCCTTTCAGAGGCCGGTGCTTTTCAATAATTTCAGTAATGCATTCGTCAGACAATTTTTTTTGCTGAAGGTCTTGCCCCCATGCTAACGAAACAAATGAAACTATTAATAAAAAAACGATAAGTGATTTCATATTATTTTATTCAATGGTGAAAATTACAATTGGAAGATCCAGCACTTTCTAACCTCCACATTTTGGACAAAAGAGTTCACCATAAATTTTTATTTCCCTGCAGTTCAAGCACACTAACTCAAGATCATTCCACTTTAAAAAGCGCTTTATATCAGGACTATAAAAAACATCTGCTTCTAAAAATATTAAGATAGATGTATTAATAAACCAGGCTAAAAAATCCTCATCCGCTCAAAATCAAAATACTATTCTTCACACCCTGCCCGATATCAGGCAGGGTGTTTAAAGAATAGTTAGAGTTTTAAAACATTATTGATTTAATGTTATAACTTCATAGGGTGCATAATTAAATTTCACAGCACCTGAATTTACAACACCGTTGACTGCTGCCAACGCCCCAATTCTAAAGTAATAATTCTTAGCGTAGGGGAAGAAATTTTCATTTGCAGACAAATCAATTGTTAATGTATAGGTTGAATTATCTACTGCCACGGCAGGATTAAACTGTATCCTGTCATTTGAACTTTTCAGATCAAATCGTGTGAAGTTTCCAACATAAACATCAGAGAATGCAAACAACCTGATCTCTTTGAGGGCTACTTCAGGTCCTCCGGCCTCCAGAGAAAATGTTGCAATAATTTCATCTCCAACTTTCTCTATGGAAGGATTTACAATTCGAATGTAAGGTATGACTTCAAAATCAATATTATTCTCTCCTCCACTAAGGGTAAACATACCTTCAATAGGATAGAAATTACATTCGAACATTTCATACCTGTATTCGCCGGCAAAAACTAAGTTGTTACGATATTCACCGGAATTCTTCACGAACCAGTTTCTTCGTTGTTCAACCTCAAACCCCTGTTCGTAGGTTCGAATCACATTTCCGTTTATTAATTCGGTTTCAACAAGTTCTCCTGTTGAGGCATCTTTAATACTACCATGTATCTGAGAAGTGGGGCCATCATAATTGTCAGGCTCACAAGAAAACAGAGTAAGTAATAAACACGAAATGACTATGTTAACATATATAATTCTTTTCATCATTCAGTATTTTAATGTTATTAATTATAGTTTGGGTTATCGATCAGGTTGTTGGTATTTCTACCCGGAATAGGACGATAGTACTCATGATCAAAAACAGTTCTTCCACCAGCTCTTTCATCGTGATATTGATTTGTCCTGACCAAAATGTACTTAGGCGGATTTTCCCGAAGGTCAAGAACCGGCACCAAAGCTTCTCTTTTGTAATTCTGAAAAAGTTCATGAACATCTCTCCTTCTCATCAAATCCCAATATCTGTGGCCCTCAAAAGCAAGTTCCACACGTCTTTCTTTCAGAACATTTTCCAGAGTAAGGGGAATATTATCAGTATGTCCGGCCCTTTGTCTTAATGCATTAAGCAAATTCCGCGCTTTTGCGGCATCTCCACTTCCGCTTTCAATTACAGCCTCTGCATAGTTTAAATAGATCTCAGCTAAACGGATATCAATCCAGTCAGTGTCAGAATTTCTTCCCCGGTCAACATCTTTAATGTCAAGATATTTTTTAACACCAAAACCAGTGCTGTAATAGTTTCCATCCTGCCAGAAATTCAAGCCATAGAATCCTGAAAACAAGCTATTCCCAGCCGCACCGTACACATAATAGGTATTACCATCGAGTCCCTGAGCACTTTGATTAACAAAAATCTGCTGTGTTCCGGTTGGTGTAATAAGCCCTCCCTGTACTACGATTTCGGTATTTCGCCAGTTGGAATATGGCAACATAACACTGGCATGTAAACGGGCATCTTTGTCTGCAAAAGCATCCAGAGGGCTATCGTATTTAATAAAAGGCAAATCAGCATCAAAACCGTCAGAAATGTCAGAGAAAGTATAGCTTTCATTTCCGTCTGTTCTTGTTTTCACCTTTACACTATTACCGGATCCATCATCGGAATAATCTTCAAAAACATCCACAATATCCAGACTTACACTATAACGCCCATCAACATGGTATCCCTGGTTCAGCTGATGTGGTGTATTCAAACCATCGTACCTGTGGCCCTGTGTCTCAGCTGCAGCTTCCGGAATAAAACCTTGCTTGAAAATTATTTCATTCCCATCTGTAATGTCCTGGTGAAATAAACCCAAAAAGTTAAATGCTGCTTCAGCGGGACTACCCGGATTTGGCTGAAATAATGATTTGCCGGAATTATCAATGATTGCTTCACTGGCGCTAATACATTTTTGGTAGTATTCATCCGCTTCGGCAGGGGTGATACCAAAAGCAAGCTTTTTGTCGAATGCTTCTCCGGCTACATCAGCATTGGAGTTATATTTACCTGTAGATGCAGCAAAAAGGGCTACGCGGGACATTAGACCATAGGCTGCCCACTTGGTAGCCCTGAATTTCCCCTCTTTATCTGGCGGAGTAGATTCCGGAAGATACTTCACCGCCTCATCAAGATCGGCCAGAATAAAATCAAAAGTTTCTTTTTCAGTACTTCTTGGGATATTAAGGTTTTCATTATCGCTTCCCGGCTGATATTCATCATCCAGCAATCGATCAATTAAAGGAACTCCACCATACCTTTTTGCCATACCAAAATAAATGTAAGCACGGAAAAAATGGCCTTCACTAATTAGTCGGTTATACACGGGCTCACTCAAGTTGCCTTTTGATTCCTCTACGGTCTCCAGAAAAATATTCGCATACCTTATATTGCCATAAGGCCAATAATTTGCTGTAAGACTCCATCCTGAACCGTGACTTAAACAAGCATCGTCAGTAAAGTGATCAGTAGCAATCATAGCCCCTGCACTTTCAGCATTTTTGTTGTTAAAACCAGCAAAATTCCCAGTTGGCCTGTACCAGAAATTCTCAACCGGAATACGTTTGTACATATCAGCCACTACAGTTTTAATACCCTCCTCCGTTTCGAAAAGTACTTTTCCTGATACTTTATCAAGGGGCTCTAACTCCAATGTATCGTTACAAGCAAATACTGCCAATAAGATACCGAGTATTACAAAATATTTTTTTAATATATTCATTGCTATTAGAATTTTAAGTTGATACCAAAACTATATGTCCTCAACAGAGGATATGTAAGACCTGCGGAGTATGGACCTTCCCATTTCTCAGGGTCAATTTCATTTAGTCTATCGTTCGTCAGTGTTGCAAGGTTGGATCCGTTAAAGAAGACGCGAAACTGCTCAAAACCCAACCGATCTAAAACATTTTCAGGCAAATTATAACCAACCTCCAAATTCTTTAATCTCAGATAAGTTGCCGGTACAAACCAGAAATCAGATGGAGCCAAATCTTTGGTTCCTGCAAAATTCTTGCGAAGAGGTCCATAAAAACCCTCTACCCATTCCGTTGACGGGTCATAAGGATCGGCAGACGGATCAGCAGTGTGCCATCGATCAAGATACTGTTCATGAACTGAGGGATAACGACCATATCCGTAAATATCATCTGCATGAAATCTTTTTGAATACAACGAAGCTCCCTGTAGAAGCACATTTATATCAAAATTCTTATACGCTGCACTTATTGAAGAACCAAACTGCAGCGGGGGATTTAAATTATTGATACTACTCCTTGAACCACCATAATTCCAATTCTCACTGCTTTTATCCTTTGCAGTAATGATACCATCACCATCAAGATCCTTCATCTTATAAGTTCCGGGCAATAACTTTGAATTCCCCAAATGATTTGCGGGTGTATGCAGCACAGCTGTTTCCGCATCTTCCACAGACTCAAACCTTCCGTCTGTCTCAAACAACCACACAAAATTATTATATCGGTTTTCTCTTCCATTCTGCCATCTGTCCCAGGAATCATTAAACTCAGCTCTTTCAATATGCCGATCCATATAACGAGAGAATGTGGCATTAACAGCGATTGAATATGAAAAATCCTTACCTATTTTGTTACGATGGGTAATTTCCATGTCCAATCCCCGGGTTCTTGCCGAATTGATGTTCTCTTGCGGGAAGGTTGCACCAAAAGTGTTAGGAACTGACTGAATGCGTGTACCCAACAGTCCGTCATCCTCTCTCTGGAAAGCATCAAAAGTACCTCCTAACAGCCCCTTCCACAAAGAAAAATCAATACCAATATTTGAAGTAACTGTTGTCACCCATGATAATTTATTGTCAATCAGTCCTGATGGAGGAGCATATCCCACCGTCAGAGAATTTGGCGATAACACATACCCGAGTGAACTCGAGTAGGCAGGTACATATCTGAACGGTTGACCAGCATCATAACCACTCTCCCCGTAAGAAAAGCGAAGTTTGAAATTATTTACAAAGGGAAGATTATCGGCAAAAAACGGTTCTTCTGATATTCTCCAGCCAATACTGGCAGAAGGAAACAAAGCCCATCGATTTTCCGGAGCATAACGATAGGAACCATCATACCTTACAACTCCTTCAAAAAGATATTTACCTGCAAAATCATAGTTTATCCTGCCGATATAAGCAGCAAATTTCTGATAACTCCGATCCCCTGAATTTGTTGCAGTTGTGGGCGTTCCCTGATTGATTACGTCATTGGTATAAACATCTTCATACAAACGGCTGCCATATAACGAACCATCTTCAATGCTTCGATACTCCGCAATTGTTGAAGCCCCTATTTGATGACGACCAAATTTCCGGTTGTAATCAATCTGGCCCATTACATAAAACCGATAACGTTGATTATTCCACTTCTGGAATTGGTTTTTACGGTCAGTTTTAATATAGGCATCAGTACGATAATCATACAGATCAACTTCTTTTTGCAGATTCCTGTGATCTGTATGCCTACTATCAAAGGCAGTATTTGCAGTAATTTTCAATCCTTTTACAAAAGGCAACTCATAAATGAGTTTTAAAGTGTTATAATTTCTCAATTCAGAAACTCTGTTATAACCACTACGTTCTTCAGATGTTCTTCCCACCGGATTAACACCGTTTGGTGGTGGAGCAGTCAAATGATCAGGGTTATCTAATGTATAAGCACCTATACCCCTGTCGTTGACAACCATAAATTTGTAAGCCCAGATGTAATCGGTTTGAGGCCCCTTGGTATAAGTATGCCTGAGGGAGGTGTTGAAATCAAGGGTTAAATCCTCTGTGATTTTTGTCTTAATTCCCCCTCTGAAATTAATTCTCTCATACTCCTGAACGTCACTCCTTAGCAGCCCGTTGTCATTGTTATACTCCAGGCTGGTAAAGTACTTCGTTTTTTCAGTTCCACCGCTTACTGACAGGTTATGACTATGACTAAAAGTAGCATCTTTCATAGTTAATCCAAGCCAATCAGTATCTGTGTATCCGGGTTCTCCTAATCTGTATTTCTCTAATGTTTCTTCATTAAAAGTAGGATTTAATCCCGCATTTACATCCATTTCATTTCTCAAAACCCTGTAAGAATAAGCATCCACTGTCTGGGGCAATCCGGTTGGCTCCTTAGCACTGTAAAAGCCTGAATACGAAACAGAAGGTTTTCCAACATGACCGCGCTTGGTCGTTACAATAATAACTCCATTTGCGGCATTCATTCCATAAATAGATGCTGCAGCATCTTTCAATACAGAAATACTTTCTATATCATTTGAATTTAACTGAGCAAAATAGGAACTACCGTCTCTGGGTACACCATCAATAATGTATAATGGTTCTCCAAATCCACGGACACTGATCATATTGCTGAAATCCCCGGGTGCCCCGCTCTTCTGTCTCACGAGAAGACCTGAAACTTTCCCCTGAAGCATGTTGATAAGGTTTTCAGATTTACTTTTCTGGATATCATCAGTTCTGATATTGGTAATGGATCCTGAAAGTGTTTCTTTTTTTCTGACCCCATAGCCCACTGCGACTACTTCTTCGAGACTAATATCCCCACTCTCCATTTTTATACTAATCTCCGTTTGATCCCCCACCTGTACTTCCTGAGTTTCCATACCAATAAAAGAGAAAACCAAAGTAGCATCGTCAGGTACATTGCTAAGTGAATATACCCCTTCTGCATTGGTAATCGTGCCGACTGTTGTTCCTTTTAAAACAACTGTGACTCCAGGTAACGGGTCTCCATAATCATCCGTTACTGTTCCTGAAACCTCTTTTTGCTGCTGAGCAACCGTTTGTGAATTCCCACTGTTCGCCCAGGTTTGAAGATTAGTTGTGAGGAGTAAAAACAACGTTATACTCACAATCCGAATTGTTTTAAACAGAATGTGATACCCACACTCACGATAAAAATTGATTTTTTTCATAAATTTGAAAAGTTTAATGTAAAAAATTAAAAACAATTTTTTTAAGGAAATCGTTACCGCGATTTCCTTTTTTTGCTTTTGTAAGGTTCCCTCTCCTGATTTCATTTTAGCAGCTTTATTTTAGTTCTGAATAATAAAGCTTGATCTACATTCTTAATTTACCTTTCGCTATAACCAGTTGAAAAGACAGTTAAATATTCCGTTGAACACAAATCTTTCCGGAAACTGGTAATTTCAAAGTATACTCCTCCCTGAATACCGGGATATTTCCTGTTCTCTTTGCTGTTCGGGAAAACCCGGGAACGGCCATTACCCAGTAATATCCATCTCTGGACAGAGTCAAAAAAGTCTCGGTGATGCCCTCCTGGTAAACAACAGCTGACTCAGGATCTGCAGTTTCAGAATAATATACCACATATTCTTCCACATTGTCATATGAATCCCAGTTTATGGTTTTGTTTGTGAGAGAGGTTTTCATCAAATGATATTCCTGAGGCTCCCAACCTGCAATGGTCTGAAAACAGAGGTCACGCATTTTTTCATAGTGACTCATTTCAAACGCCAGATTGTTTTCTTCGTCGGGATCTTCTACCACATGATATAATTGGTTTGCCATGCCATGAGTGTAGATAAATTTCAAATCCCCGGTTCTCAACATACGGGAGGGCAGATTCTTCATTTCCGGGAAAGCATTGTAGTTCCCTCCACGGAATTCAGCAAATATTTTTCGGTCTTTTTCGTCATATCCATTTTTCAAAAATGGCAGCACAGATTTTCCCTGTGCAGTTTCTGGAACATCCCATCCCATCAAATCACAGAAAGTGGGCATCATATCAATTAAAGACACCAATGATTCATTGACCTCATTTTGAGGCATCATTTCAGGAAATGAAATAATAAATGGAATATTTACAGCATCTTCGAGCATACAATGTTTGCCCCTAAGACCATGTTCGAAAAGGTGTTCACCATGATCGGTAGTATAAATAATCACTGTATTATCATATAAACCATTCTCCTTCAGCCTGTTCACAATCCGACCAACCATATCGTCAACTTCAGTGACACAAGCATAGTAAGAAGCCATGGCATTTTTTGCCTCCTGTGGATTTTGAGGTAATCCGTTGTGAATCCAGTCAGGCAACCAGGGATATTTTCCTACTCCATACCAGGCATTCGCATTGTCGGGCAATTCAAAGTCATCCGGATCGTACATATCCAGATATTTTTTAGTTGTGGTAAAAGGAGGATGAGGCTTTTCAAGTCCGACATGCAGGAAAAAATTCTTATTATCATTGGCTCTGTCATCAATAAATTCAACAGCTTTTTTAGTTACCACCATGTCAAAATTTTCTTCATCTTTTTTGACAAGAGTAGGTTTGTAAACAGTATTTAAATAATATCCCGCTTTGCGATAAGAATTATATTTCTCAAAAACCCGGTATCGCTGATAAGTATCAGTTCCTACTTCATCCTCATAATGGCCACCCGGGAAATGCGTATAATAACGAACGCTGACCTCATCAAAACCCATATCATTCCCTTCTGGCATTGCAGGATCCACATCCGTCTGTAGCTCACCATGCGTATGCATTTTACCTGGCGAACCAGTCGCATATCCATTTTGCCGGAATACCTGAGCCAGAGTGGTTAACTCTTCATAATAGCCTGTTTCCCGAAGTCTTCCTGTTCCGACATCCTTAATTTTGCCATCATTTCCAACAACAGGAGCCTTGTGATAAGGCGCACCATTTGCTGCAGGATACATCCCGGTCATCATTGCAGCTCTAGCGGGAGCACAAACCGGAGCGGGGGTATAACAATTGGTAAGTCTGACCCCTTCTTCAGCTAATTTGTCAATATTTGGCGTAATGGCCATTTCATCACCATAACAACCCAATGCATCCAGTTTGTGTTGATCAGATATGATAAAAACCACATTGGGACCTGCTTGTTCCTGCGAGGCCACAAAGGAGCCATAGTAAGCCAGCAAAAAAACTAAAACAACACCTATTCTTTTCATACTAAAAACCGATTTTGTCGTAATAAATATTGAATCATAATGACCCAGAAATTTCAACAGACTGTAGTTGAAACCTGGAAATTAGCACGCTTCCACCTGCACCTCAACCTATCGCAAAACGGAAGAAAAACCACCTAAGAAAATACTACCTTGTTCTTTTAAAATTAAGTCATTACATGGTTGAATGACAATAAAAATCCAGGAACACTTGATTATTTCTTTGCAAATTTCAAACACACCATTCCTTCAGGTGTGTCAACACATATCACATAGTAACCAGGCAATAAGGAACCAATAAAAATATTTTCACCAGCACTGTATGCCCTGTTGGTAACCATTCGTCCGTTCATATCATACATCCGGATATTTGCCTTTAGATAAGGCATTTTTATGCTTAAACTGGCTTCATCAGTCACCGATGGAACAAGCTTTACATCTTCTCTTAAATTTTCAATCCCAGTGGAAGTAGATTCTTTGGCAAATTGTTCCATAAAAAATCCGGCAGCCCATCCCCAGGTTCCATCCGGCTCTAACAGCCATTTTCCTTTTAGAGCATCATATAATACAACTGTATCATACTCAACGCCTCTTTGAAGTCCGCCTGCATCACCAAGAACACAATAAAGATTCCATAAGAAAACTTGCTGAACCCCCAAACCTAAAGCCACTCCGCCCACACGATCATAGAACGATCTGATTTGATATTCTCCAAAATAGCCGGTATTCTCATTAAACCCAATCTCCCCTATTTGAACAGGAATACCATTTTGAATTTGTTCCGTCGAAACAGTGAAGTAATTAATCATCTCCAGTCCATTCCACAAAAATGTAGGAAATGGTTTTTCTGCAGTTTTAATAAGTCCATCATAAGAAGACCAGGAAGAAAGATCGAGACGACAATAAGGAATAACATCAGAAGCAACTGCAGGGATATTTGATTCCATCATAGAAAACGCACCTGAGGGCGTTTTATACCAGAGTTTATTTAATTCTATTGCATTCAAAATTTTAGCTGTTGCATTTGGAAACTCCTTTCTGGCACGCTCTGTCCCTCTTTGCCTTGCTCTAAAGTAACGGGCCATACCTGCAGTTACCCAGTCAACATCATCGGGAATCAAAGAAGGATTATTTTCCCATGAAACGCCTTGCCCCCTAAGCATCCAGTCGCCCTCCCAATTCTGATAAATAAAAGTTTTATCTGTATTCCCGTATTCTTGAAGCAGATATTTAGTCAGTTCATAGAATTGATTTTCTTCATCCAGAAAAATTTCATGATTGAAATCCGGTCCATCTTTCCAGAATCCTTTATCAACACGCCCCGTTGTTGCCCAGAAAGCATGGGTTTTAATGTGATTTCTGCTAAATAACGAATCCATCATCTTATGGTTGGCAACATCTACCAATTGATCAAAAGCAGGCCAGGTATGATTAAAATGATAATTGGCATTCATCGCTCCATTAATAGCGCTTAGACTTGTCTTTATGGCAGTGGACCCAAATTCTCTAAAGTAATCCAGTCCTTCAAGCAGATAGGGTCTATCGGTAAAATGATATCGCCCGTCAATATGGGAAGCACCAAAAATATCATTCAGCCTATCTAAATTATTATTCTGAGTGGGTTTATACTGATCAATAATTGTCTGGATCTGGGTAACAGAGGTCAGGGTTTGAGAATAATGAGGCCGTATCTCCCCCTGATTGGAGAAAGAAAAATTTGCATCATCAGCAGCTACCGTTTCCGGACTTCTCACACCGGATCCACATCTGAATAAACCTCCAGACTGGACTTCAAGACTAAACCCCGAACTACCACTCTGATAGGCTGCCCCTTGATTAATTGAACTTTTAACCCAAAGGCTGCCTTCATATCCTACAACAATAGAACTACCTTCTCCGGAATTATCATTTCGGGTAAAAAGACTGACATCATTGGCTGACACGATACCATCAATCTGCAAGTCACTCATAACCTGAGCTGAACTCTCCTGATAAATACCACCTGATATCGCAAGGGTTTGCCCTATGTTTACAAACGAAAAATGATCAATTAAAACGGAGATCCGATTTTCGGAATCTACAATAAAGTTATTATTGACTACTACATTATAATGATTAACAGTCAGGTTTTTCTCGCCTACTGCAGATGATATATAAATGCCACCTGGGTGAAAATACCCTTTTCCAGAAATATATGTTGTCGCGTCGCTTAAGGTCATATATATACGGGCATTATTCTGGTAGATAATGCCATCACCGCTGGTTGAGGGTATTTGTCTCCCCTGAGAAATGGTTCCATCACAAATAATACTGCCGCTTATTTCAAGTGCTTTCAAAAAGCCAACGGTATTGTGGCCCAGTTGCAAAACGGCTGATTTTTGAACCATCAGGTTTTTGCAAAGCGAAACAATTTCACCTGACACACTTCCCTCAACATCAACATAAACATTGCTCCCTGATGGTATCACAACATCAGTATTGCCATTTGGCACCTGTCCGTCGTTCCATATATTCGGATCAGACCAATTGCCATCAGCTATCGTAAAACTGGCCTGAGAAAAATCAATAGACTGACCCCTGATAGTGCCGGAGACAGTAACGAATAAAAAAAGAAGAAATACAAAAAAAGTATATTTAAATTTCATGATTGAAATTTTTAATGTCTAAGAACCTTAATTAACTGATGCATAAAAAAAAACTATAATAAAAGCCCAATTAATTTAACGCATTAAATTCAAGAGCCTTATCTCGGAATGTATCAAAATCAGGCACATCCCCATGATCCAGATAGTAACGATTAACGAAAGATCTTGCTTCCTCATAAAATTGCTGATAAGTATACCAGATTTTTTGTTTTTCACCGCTATCATCAATCATCCAGTAACCTACCTGCTCCCCGGTTTCCTTATCAATTTCATTATTATACAACTCCCAATACAAAATAAAAGGACTTCCCCATTTCAAGCCAGCTTTGATGCTCCACACAGATCTTTCATTTTGCTCTTCCTCTGAATAATGTACCGTAGGACTTCCATATTCACCAATCCACACACGTTTTCCTTCAGGCAAACCGCTTTTGGGTTGTAAAAATGATTCAATGTAATCCAATCCTTCATGCAATCCTTCAGTAAGAGCCTCCTCCGACTTGTAGGGATTGGTAGTATCATAAGCAGAATAAGACACGTAATCAGGGTTTACTACTTCCAGAACAGAATTGGTAACAGTTGCAGCCCCCTCTTCCATGCCAATTTTGACCAAATTAACTTCGATATAATTATAGATCTCAACATTCTCATGAGAAATATCTCTTTTAGCATCATCAATGGCTTTTTGCCGAACTAATTCCCACTTCTTCATCCCTTGAAGAGTCTGAATATCTACGGGTTTTGTTCTGTCAAAGTGCCATCTTAAATGCCAGTCCCCTTCCCAATGTCCCAGATAAAAAATCTTTCCACTATTGTTATACTTTTTAAGGAAATAAGAAGTTAAATCATACAATTCCTGATAAAGAGCATTGGCATACTCATCAGGATACCCACCAATAAATTTTATCTGATTGGTATCTCTCTTTTCACCTTCAGGCTCTTCGGTATACTGAGAAAAACCATAAACCCAGATATGATAATATTTAAAATCCATATCCAAAACTTTTTTAACGGAAGGTTCCATCGTGGCAAGGTCTAATAAAGATTTAATGGAATCATTTTTAGGCAGTCCATAGTTCTCGGTACAATACCTGGGATTCATTGAGAATTTCAAAAGGTTGGAGCCCATATTTTTAATCTCTTTTGCAGTTTCTACCAGCATGGTTTCATCGGTAAACTGGTATTTTGAACCAACCGTCTGAGTCCCTATCACATAATTATAATCATCAAGTAACTGATTCAGGTGATCAGGATTCTTTCCATTTAATAAAGCATAAAGAGCGAACCCCCCTCCAAATAACAATAAGGCTCCTGTCAAAATGTACATTAATTTCATCTGTGAAACTTTTTTTAAGTTTATTAATATTTTCAACGCACTAAATACCACATCCAGATGCTAACATTTTTATTATTTACTAATAACTCGCCACCACCTTCTAATCAACTAATGGCTAAAAACATAAATAAAAAAATGAGCCCCATAAAAAATAATTTCAAATGCATAACTCATTTTTGTTTATCCTAAGGGGCGTACTCCAAATGCATCTTTTTCTTTTGCAATGTCAATAAATATTAAAAAGCATGAGTTTAAATGCTGCCCAAATAGGTTTAAAATCTGAACACAATGCTATACAACTCTTTTACAATAAATTAACAGTTATTTCTAAAACCAAGAATAAAAGACATGAACAAGAACACCACGACAAAATGGCGCATTTGACGGCATAGCAAAGCTCATTGAACAGCAAATGAACCTCGAAAAAACAGGATTTATTAAATTTGTGTAATTAATAAACAGCAGTATGATTAATCGAAGCCGTCTCTTTGGAATCGCATTTGACTGCCCTTTTTCATCAAGGGAAATTACCTGTCCTCTAGTGCATATTGACGATCACAATCTTCACGAAAAATATAAGTTGATTGATGCAATGGAAGAATCCGGACTGAATAAGATATTAATGCACCATCAGCAGTGTCTGGTAAAGAGAGACGATCACTTGTTCGAAAGAAACTCTATTAATGTCATGTCAGGCATTAAGCATCCGCCCAGACATTACTGATTTTCGTTTTTTCTTCATGATAAAAAGTTCACATAGCTATTGCTGTGCTCCCTTAATCTCATTTTGAAAAAAGCAAAAAACAGCTTCAACTTACCCGTTATTTCATAGATGATCTGACAATAATCCTGATTCATTTAGCTTCACAACAGAATTCCGTTTTATTCCATTACTCCTTAGATGAAAAACATGCAACCTTTAACTAATTTATTGTACACCAACATTTGATTAATTAATCACAAAACAACTAAAGTCTGCCTAATCTGCCGGAAAACGAAACGAGCATTTTTTAAGAATAACTATTGTCTTAATTAATATTTAAAAACACTATTGTCCGGAGAAAATATTTTTTAAAAAGAGATTGCTTCGCTTTGCTGCCAATGACAGATTTATGTAACAAGCAAAAAATCAAACAATTAATAATTAGCCCCCATTCGGAACCTGATTCATTTGCCCAATCTACTCTGGGTCGATAACCCGGGATTATTCAAGTATGCCCCCTACAGGGACGAACCAATTCTGTCATTTAGGCATTATTCCCCAATATTTAATTGGGGTAGTCACTCGAAATGACCCTGTGCTAAAGGGTTTAACCAGATTGGAGGGGCGAGCGATCCTCAATATTATGACCCATTGAGTTTTCGAATATTACAAAAACCTGTCATTGATAACGTAGTAAAGCAAATCTTAATTTTTTAAACGGCTATCGGCTTAAATATTGCCAGCAGGAAAACTAAGCTTGTTCAGTCTTAAAATAATATCAATAGACCGTTAGATTTTTAGATAAAAGATTTAAGATGAATTGTATAATTCTGAATTCTGCATGTTGACACAAAACACATATTGCGTATAAACAGTTAATTAAGGGGCTTTTGTAAAAGATTAACGGACTATTGTAATATAAGATGCTCTTCGGAATAGCTCTAGCAAGCCTGGCTCTTCTTGCGGCTTTCTTTATATTTGATAAGAAAGCATCAAACATAAAATTTTGGAAGTTTCTAAATCCAAGGAGTTTACTTTTCGTAAACAACTGATTCAAAAACGAGAACAACGCAGTAGTTGATATTTTCTTGCAAAGACTAAATAGGCGAAAGAAACTATTTTCTTAACCCTTCCATGTATTCTTTTGGAGTTTTTCCAAATTTCTTTTTGAAGAGCGTACTAAAATATTTGGGGTCATGAAAGCCTGATTCAAAAGCAATATCTCCAATTCTTTGCTCCTTACCCTCATCCATAAGCTCCACTGCATTATTAAGCTTCATTTTAATAATTAAATCGGAGGGAGACAATCCAGTTAATCCTTTAAGTTTTCTGAACAAATTAGATCTGCTGAACCCCAACTTCTCGCACAAAACATCAATATTGAAATCGGGATTGGAGATGTTCTCTTTTATAATTTCAAAGGCTCTGGAGAGAAAATCCTCATCAGGAGAGACGGAGGAAGCCTGAAGTTCTTCCTTATCAACCTTCTTTCTTAACTGATTAAGCGCATATCTACTTCTTATCAGGTTATTGATGGTGGCATTTAAAACCTCCATATTAAATGGTTTCTCTACATAAGCATCAGCACCCACCTCAATTCCTTCCACTTTATCTTCAAACCCACTCAAGGCAGTGATCATCACAACAGGAATATGGCTGGTTTTGAAATCCTGTTTAAGGATATGACAAAGTTCTTTACCGCTCATTTTAGGCATCATTACATCAGTAATCACCAGATCCGGATTCTTTTTGAGCGCCAAAAACAAACCATCTTTCCCATTAGATGCTTCAATTACTTTATAAAACAACTCAAGTTCACTCTTTAACACTCCTCTCAAATCGTCATTATCCTCAACAATCAGCACAAGCTTATTTCCACTTAGCTTTTGATCTGAAAAATCACGGATTTCAAGGTTATGATCCGGAATAAAAATCTCATTTTCATTAAAATGACCAGTGCCAACCGGCAAAGAGACAATGAATTTAGAACCAATTTTCTCCTTACTGATAACATGTATTTCACCGTGATGCAGCTCAACAAAACGCTTTGAGAGCATAAGGCCGATTCCAATTCCACTGAATCCACCTTTCATTACATTATCGGCTCTTGTAAACCGTTCAAAAATCATTTTTTGCTGCTTTTCAGGAATGCCGATGCCATTATCTTCAATTATTATATTTATGGACTCTGGTTGTTTCTCAACATCAATATTTATTTCTCCTCCTTCTTCGGTATATTTTATAGCATTGGAAATTAAATTATTGAATACACGCCCCATCTTTTCCTTATCTACCCAAATTTGAGCATTTGGGATATTCTGGAAAAGGTCAATCGACTTTTGTTGTAATAACGGATTAAACTCCTCCACTATACTCTCTAAAAACAACTTTATATCAACCTCTTCAACCTTAAGCTTCACTTTCTTCTGTTCAGATTTCTGAAAATCGAGCAACTGAGAAACATACTGACTGAGGCTTTGGGTATTTCTATATATTAACTTAACCGCATTTTCAAAGTTTTCATGTTTTACTAATTGCTCGGCAGACAATTGAATTAAAGAAACGGGAGTTCTGATGTCATGAGCCAGATTAACAAAAAACTTCACCTTTTCATCACTAAAACGTTGATGAGCTTTTGCACGTTCCAAAATCACAATTAAATACAGGAGCAATGCACTCACAATAACATATAGCATTATAGCCCACCATCGCAACCACCAGGGCTTATGAATCTTTATCCCCAAAATAATATTCTTCTCACTTCTTACTCCCTCCGCATCAAAAACTTTTGCTTTCAATAAATAGTTACCGGGATCTAACTTAGGATATGTAGCAACCCGATTGCCCTTGGATGCAAAAGGAACTTGATCATACCCATCCAGTTGCCAAACGAATTTATTTTTCCTGCTGCCATGGAACTTTACCACTTCGAATGTAAACGACAATGAATTATAATTATAAGGAAGTTCTATTTCTTCTTTAAAATTAATGTTCCCGGATACAATATCAGGTTCGGGTTTAGCACCATTAATTAAAAATTCTGATATAAAAAGTTCAGAAACGACAGTATCTCTCTCTATATCTTTTGGATTAAAAAGCACAGCACCTTCAGGGCCTCCAAATCCCAGAGTTCCATCTCTAAAGCGATTGGTTGCTCCAAAACCAAACTCATCAATACACACTCCGTCTTCATAATCATGAAGTCTAAAATCTTTTACTTCCGGGTTAAATCTAAACAAACCATGGGTGGTACCCAGCCATAAATCATGATCGTCGCCCAACTGGATAGAATAAACAGTACCTGTCTCCTGATGTGCTGCCGGACTATATGAGACTAATTCTTGCACTCTCAAATCGTAACGATGTAATCCAAGATCAGTGCCAATCCACAAACAATTTCGAAGAGAATCAAGACATAAAGAAAAAGCATTATTTATAGAATTTCCTTTTTCAGAAGAAACACCTGCGATTCGTCTCTGACTAAAATTTCTTTTATTTATTTCAAAAACCCCTGTAACGGAAGCAACATATATTCTTTCGTTCAATCCTTTTATTATGGCCTTAGCCTGCCCAATCTCTACTCTATGGTTAATACGACCATTTTTGTAAAAACAAATCGACCCATCGTTCCCGCCAATCCACAACTCGTCTCCATCTACAAAAATGGTAAAAATCAAATCCAGGGGACTTTGGTCCGGACCAAAAAAAGTTTCAATCCGCCCTTCTTGCTTATTAATTTTTAATAGGCCCTCTCCATAGGTACCTAAAACCAAGTCTCCTTCATATTCATTGATTGCCAAAACAGGTGTACTGGCTAATTCTAAAGACTTATTGTAGTGAATCCATTGCCCCCCGGGAGAAAGACAGCTTACCCCATTCTCAGTTCCAAACCAAACATTGTCTGAAAGATCTTTGAAAATAGCTCTTACGGAATTATTGGCAAGACTGTTTTCATCGTTTAAAACGTGTCTGATGTTTAAAAAAGGATTGTCTTTTGAGTATAACAAATCAATTCCAAGATCACCGGCAGCAAGCCAGCAGACACCTTTTTCATCAATATAGATATTATGGATGCTGTTTTGTCTCAGGCTTTTTGTTTTATTGGGGTCATGAGTGTATTGAGCTTCTATTTCATCATTTTTCCCTATTTTAAAAAGCCCCAACCGATCAACAGCAACAAAAGCTTCATTTTGCTTATTAAAAGCAATACTTCTAACAGTATAGTTCTTCAAAGATTCATTGAACAAATCTATTTTTTTCTCCTCTTCAGATGAAATTACAAATAATCCGCTCTTTTCGGTACCAATCCACAATCGTTGTTTCTGATCAAAAACAATATCAATAATATCTTTCCCATAAAGAATTGAATCTCTGACTTCAAATCCTCCCTTATCCTGTTTGCCCAACTTAAAAACACCTCTGGAAGTGGCGATATAAGCACCACTGGCTGAAGCAATGATGCGCCTCACAAATAAAAAACCAAACTCATTGAATCCTTGAATCTTATCCGACTTCAAGTCCCAGTAAAGCATTCCATCTGATAATCCCACAAGAAAACCATCACCAAACTCCGAGGCCGTTATTACATTTTCCTGAGACAGTCTTTTTATTTCTGTAAAATCATCTTGTTCATAGTCATATTTTAATATTCCTCCACTTTTAAGAAAAACGTAGATATCCCCTTCCAAATTCAGGAGTCTTACAGCATTTTTATTTTTACAAGACGAAAATGCTCTAATGTCATAAGATTTAAATTCATACCCTGAGTATCGATTTATTCCATTGGCCGTAGCAATCCACATATATCCCAGGGAATCCTTGACAAAATCGTTTACATATCCTGCATTCAGACCATCATCAGTTCCCAGGTTTTTAAACTCTAATGCCTCACCCTTAATATTTAACAATAATAACAATGCCAGGAAACCAATCCTCAAGAAGCACTTCATAATTAAAGTTTTTAAAAGAAATTGCCCCATCACCCGTTTACAACTTAATCAAAATTAGTCGTAAAAAAGGGAATTATCCCTTTTTTTACGACTAATTTTAACGGAGATACAATCAATTTTACTTATTTTTCATTGATCACCTGTCTAAGCCACCAATCTCTATCAGGATTATACTTGTATTTCTCCTTTAAAATTTCCAATTCACTTCGCAATCTTTTTTCAACATCCTCGTATTTAGATTCATAAATTAAATTATTCATCTCCCCGGGATCATTTTTCAAATCATACAGTTCATCGATATCATCTTCCAAAAAATTATCCACTAATTTTAAGGTATCCGTTCTTACAGCCAACATGTCTGGGCCAGCATAAGGGTAGGCATCATCCACATAATATTCAAACATAACAGCATCACGCCAGTCCACATCTTTTTCCTCATCAAGCAAGGGAACCATAGATTCACCCTGCATATAACCTGGTATTGTATTATTTGATAAATCAAGAAGAGTTGGGGCCATATCAATGTTTAAACACAACTCCGTAACTTCACTTTCCGGTTTGATCAATTCAGGATACCTTATTAACATAGGTATCCGCATGGAACTTTCGTACGCAATACGCTTATCCCAATAGGTATGTTCGCCCATGAAATACCCGTTATCACTGGTGAAAATAACAACAGTATTATCAAGCTCCCCCATTTCTTCAAGAGTATCTAATACCTTCCCTAACGATTCATCAACCGAAATTAATGTTTTTAACAGATTTTTAAATTTTTGCTCTTTGATGGGCCAGCTTTTCATGGGAAGAGAATCCACGGGCTGATAGTCTTTCCATTTAGAGTCATAAGCTTTGACACGCTGCCATTCAGGCTTTCCGGCAAAATTCTCCTTATGCATATCGAAAGGAGGTTCAGGAAGCTCCGTATTTTCGTAAAGATCTGAGTGACGGGGGGCAGGTGCATGAGGTTCATGCACAGCCTTATGCCAAAGGCAAAGATTAAAGGGTTTGTTCTCACTTCTTTTTTCGGTAAGCCAATCAATTGCTTTATCTGTAAGAATATCTGTCATGTATCCTTCCTCCTGATACTCTTTCCCATTTTCATTTACTTCAGGATTAAAATATTCTCCCTGGCCAATAAAACTAAACCAATAATCAAATCCAGGGCGAACATGCTTTTCTCCACGATAGTGGGCCATATGAATCTTCCCCACCATGGCCGTTTCATAACCCTGTTCCTGAAGAATGGAAGTGTAAGGTGGATAAGCTTCCCAATTCGGATCAACATGAGGGTTGTTTTGATTCACACCATGAATATGAGGATAAGTTCCAGTTAAGAAACTTGCTCTGGAAGGAGAACAAATTGACTGTGTAACAAAAAAGTTTGTAAAGTTGGCACCTTCTTTTGCCAGTCGATCCATGTTAGGAGTTTCAAGAAAAGGGTAGCGCTCGTAGATACCAAGAGCATCATAAGGCTGATCATCAACCATTACAAACAGGAAATTGGGGCGACCGTCTTGTTGCTTTTTAGCTTTATCTATTGATTGGCAAGAAGAAAACATCACCAATAATAGCATGAATAGAGGTATTTTTTTAAAAAACATAGCCATTTTGTTTACCAGAAAATTATTAATACAATCACACAAAAAAGAATCAGAAAAAGAGACCAGAAACGATAACTGCTAAACAAAGATTTCTCTCTCAAATCCAATGTTTCTTGTTTAAACTCAGCCAGAGACCAAGTATATCCTTTAACCTTTTCTTCTTTGGGCTTTTCAGTCCCCAAACTAACTACAATCATAACCAGAATACTCCAAACAAAGTAGAAAGGTACGGTTAACAGAAAATGCATATCGCCAAAAATGGATGTACCCATCTTTACCGAGAAAAACATATTAACACTGCCCAGAAGCATTCCGGCCATTAATCCGGCAAAAGCACCTTTTGCATTGGCCCGTTTCCAGAAGATTCCAATCAGGAATGCAGCAACAATCGGTGGAGCCATTA
The DNA here is from genome assembly GCF_003121985.1 of Marinilabilia rubra. Lineage (GTDB taxonomy): Bacteria > Bacteroidota > Bacteroidia > Bacteroidales > Marinilabiliaceae > Marinilabilia > Marinilabilia rubra. The sequence goes on along the minus strand of NZ_QEWP01000010.1, from coordinate 146,648 downwards.
TAGACAACATTTCCTGATAGTATTTTAGAAGTGTTCCGAACCGACGGCCAATCTGAGGAGCCCATAAAACAGCAATAAGCAATACCACCAAAGAAACTATTCGTGCAATTACCACCTTTTGTTTGGAAGAACTCTCAGGTACCCATTTTGAATAAAAATCCATTGTAAATAAGGTTGCTACCGAATTAAGCAAACCACTTAATGACGAAGTTAACGCTGCTACCATGGCCGCCATCATGAAGCCAATTAATGCATTGGGAAGCAATTGCATAATCATGTTTGGATATACCATATCAGGCTTGGGCAGATTGGGAAATAAGTCGATCGACATAACTCCCGGAATGATAATAATAAATAAAGTCAGCATAGTGAGGAAGCCTACCAATAAGACCCCTTTACGCCCTTCATCAATAGATTTGGCAGTTAAAACACGCTGAACCAGTTGCTGGTTATTTCCCCAAAAGAACAATCCTAAAATAGGAATACCTACAATCATTCCCAGCCATGGCACCGACTTGTCCGACATTGGTCGTACCAGTTTCATCAGCAGATCACCTTCTGCAAGCAACTCCTTTACATACTGAGCACCACCATTTACCGTAGCGAAAACGGTTAAAACAATAGACCCAACCAATAAGAAGATACCTTGCATCAAATCGACTCTGATAGCAGCTGATAATCCACCCGGGATGGTATAAGCAGCCACAATTAACGCGAAAACCGCCGCTAAAACAGTAATAGAAACCTCCGGGAATATCAATTTCATGACCATTGCTGCGGCATAAAGAGAACCAGCTGCATCCAAAAAGATATTTACAACAATGGTAATACCTGAGAAATAGTAACGTGAATGGACACTAAAACGTTTTTCAAGAAATTCGGGGATGGTAAAAATTTTTGATTTTATATAAAAAGGAAGCAAAAACCAGGCAAAGAAAACCATCACTAATACAGAAATTAAGTTGTAGTTAAACACAGCAATACCCGTGCTATAGGCATCACCAGCCTGCCCAATTAGTGTGGAACTTGAAATACTTGCAGCAAAAAGAGAAAACCCTATAACAGGCCAGGTCATTCCCCGCCCGGCCAGAAAATATGAAGCTTCGTCTTTACTTTTACTGTATTTCACCCCTAATAAAACGATAAAAATGAAATAACAAAAAATGATTAGAACGTCAATCCATGCCAACCCGGTGGCCCAGGAAGGCCCTCCTCCGAAAACATCTAAATCTCCCATAAATAGTTATGATTAATGATTGGTATTATCCAAAGTAGTTAGTATTATCTATAACTTTCACGAGCTCAAAAGAGGAATTCCTTACACTCAAAAATCCCCCAAACCCGTGAAAGTATTATACAAAGGTTTATGATTGCTGAATAAAATCAAGCAGCTCATTAACATTACAGGTAGCAACACCAATATATTTATCTGCACCTCCATAATAAACGTACAAAGTATCTCCAACAATCATGTTTCCGGTAGGAAAAACACATCCCTGATAAAAACCTTCTTTCTCATACCAATGCTCGGGTTCCATAATATAATCCCGGGTTCGGCCAATAACCTTTGTAGGATCATTTAAATCTAACATCACAGCCCCAACCCTGTAATAACCAGTTCCACCAGTTTCAACACCATGATATAATACCAACCAGCCTTTTGCAGTTTTTAACGGAGGGGTACTTCCACCGGTTTTCTCTTCCCAGGTACCAGGCTTTCCGGCAATAATTAAATGACTGGGTTCGTTCCAAACCAGCATATCATCACTGAACCGGAGCCAAACCGCAGGGTATTCGGTGCCATAATCCTCGCCTATCCATTCTTTAGGTCTGTGCAACATGGCATATTTTCCATTAATCTTCTCAGGGAACAAAATAACATCCCGATCATCCAGGTTGGATTGTGTAATCCGTCCCAGCTTTTGCCAGTTTTTAAAGTCCTTAGTGATAGCCAAAGCAGTATTTGCAACGTTGTTTTTAACAAACAAAGGAGCATTGGCCCCATAATCTTTAGTCAATACCACGTCATGAGCAAATTTCCAATATTGTCCGGGAGCAAAAGGACGGAAGGCATATGTAACATAATAATACTCATCAAACTTGACAATCCGTGCATCCTCAACACATCCGGAATCAGGTCCCTGAGAGCTGGGGCCCAGGACAGGGTCATCGCTTACACGTGAAAAAGTAAATCCATCATCACTTTCAGCTAATCCAAATCTTATAATATGATCTTCATCATCTCCGGCTGCCCTGTAAAGCAGATAAAATTTTCCCTTATCGTAATATGCTCCGGGGTTACACACAACCAAATTCTCCCAATGATTTTTTGAATTGGGTTCTAAAATGGGATTACCTTTAAACTTCTCTAATTTCATAACTCAAAAAAATGTTAATAATGATTGTCAAAAGTAAATCCCAACCTGCTTAAACAGGTTTTATTTCTGGTCAATTGCCTTTAAAATGCGGTCACCCATGCGTTTTTCAACGCAAGCCAATGCCAACAAGAATCCTTTATTTCAAAAAGGCAACGCTCCCTGACTCAGGAAATGAACCTTCTGATCAGGATTAAGGATTATGAGAATCAAGTTTAAACTTTTTGAAAGTGTTTGGAAAATAAAAAAAGAGAACCCTATTGATAAAGTTCTCTTCTTTAATACTTCTTCAAATTATAATAGCAGTATTACCCACTAAAAAACTAAAACTCCAGAATCACCCCGATAGTAGGCAATACTGTCCCCGAAGTTGAAGCCAGTTCTTTTAAATCATAGCGTTGCTCTTCGACAGGCGCATCCGGGTTAGTTACGATAGGGTTTCCATCTTCATCCAACCTTTGTACAAGATTTGGGGGCTGCTCGTTTTGCTTATTGTAAACATTTTGAATATCCAGATATACCCCCAAAGAAAATTTAGGAAACAGCCAGGTTTTATCTACCCTCAAATCAAGTTGGTGGAATGGCTCGAGTCGTTTTTCATTAAAACGGCTGTAATCGATGTATTCCCGTCCCCTCACATCCCAGGCCTGAACACGTTCAGATCTTTCCAGATCATACGGTGTATAGGGTAAACCTCCGGCATATCGCCATTTAAGACCAAAGTCCCAGTTCCTTTTAAACGATTTATTGAAAGTAAACGTCAGCAAATGCCCACTATCCCAGGAAGAAGGGATATAGTCACCATTGATATCGGTAAACTGACTATTAACCCATGTATAGGCCAGGATGTAACTGTATCCCTTAGGTGATTTTTCCCTGATCAAAAGTTCAGCACCATAGGCTCTTCCCTCTGAGGAGCTGGTAACTTCCTCGTCTCCCAATACGCCAAAATCTCCGCCTTTACTTGCAAGTGAAACAGAATCGGTTACGGAAAACGGATAATCCCGGTAATTTTTTAAAAAGCCCTCAACACTAATGCGGGTGTGGTTGTTAGGACGCCATTCAACTCCCCCTACAAAATGGTCGGCATGAATATACTCCAGTCCATTTTGTTTATTGACCAAATTGCCTGCATTATCACGAAAACCAAGACTTGTATAAGGCGGCAGCTGAAAGTAGCGACCGGTATTAAATGTCAGACTGAATCTGGGCGCAAATGCATAAGAAAAGGTAAAGCGGGGACTAAATTGCTCCAATGGATTGTTCATCTCATCACTGTAGGTGTTTGCATCGAAACGCACTCCAAGTCTGACATCCAGTTTTTCCTCAAAAAATTTACGGGACAATGAACCAAAAGCTCCAAATTTCATAAAATCAACCTCAGAGCGATAGTTTTTCTCTGCTGGCTGGCCATCGCGAAAAATACGGGTAAAAGTCCGGTTGTAATAAGAGGCTGATTCAAGATTAACTCCGGTTCGAAGAGTATAATCTCCAGGGCGGCTATACAGCTCAAAACGCAAACGGTTTTGAATTTCATCGCTTACGTAATCATTCAAAAGCTTATCGGGATTGTCTTCTTCGTTGTCCTCATATTTTGTAATGACATTATTCAAATGACTTCTACTTACAGCCAGCACATAATAATTTTGATCCATAAAATGTTTAAAACTGGCTCCTACTGTATAATTCCATTGTTCGTACGACGGCAGATATTTTAATGTATAGCGGTTCTCTTCAGTGGGCTCAGGGGACGGGTTGAGTTCAAACTGATCGATGGCCCCTACTCCCAGAAGAATCAACTCATTCTTCTGATCGAAGCGGGTTCGGGTTCTAAACTGAAAGTCGTTAAAAGTGGGTAAAAACGGCAACCCAATCTGATCGAATAAAAACTGGAGATAGGATCGGCGAACGGAAAACAGGGCTCCGGTTTTTTCTCCCAAGGGGGTATTGGTTGACAAAGACAATTCAGACGCGCCAACCGTAGCTTTAAATGAAGGTTTCTCTTTGTTGGCATCAATTTGTTTAAACTCAAAAACAGAACTTAAGGCACCTCCGCGATCGGCAGGAAATGCACTGGAGTAAAAATCCACTTCCCGGATAAAATCTACATTCAAAATACCTACAGGTCCGCCGGAAGCACCCTGAGTTGAAAAATGGTTCAAAACCGGAATTTCGATGCCATCCAGAAAGAAACGATTTTCTGAAGGACCACCTCCCCTGACTATTAAATCGTTTCGAAAAGAAACCGTTCCGCCTACCCCGGGAAAACTCTGAAGTACTTTGGCCAAATCGCGTGCAGCACCAGCTCCTTTTTCTATTTGCTCAATACCGATTCTGCGAAGAGAAACAGGTGTTTCACCAGCTCTGACAAAAGCACCTGCAGTTACCTGTACTTCTTCCAGCTGGGTCGTTTTTTGCTGCATGGCAATTTCCACATAATTGGGCCGCACCGCTGAAATATTAATTTCTTCAGATAGTTTGTTTTCATACCCAATCGAAGACAGTTGCAACTGAATAAAACCAGGCTCCAGGTCTTCGAATACAAACTCTCCGTTTTCGTTGGTAGTAGTTCCGGTATTGGTGCCTTCGATTACAATATTAACAAAAGGCATTGGTTCATTTGTATAAGCATCTTTCACCAAACCTTTCAATTCGGTTGTTTGGGCAAAAACGGTTGCTGCCTGCAATAAAAAAATTAACAAAATCCCCCAGCTGGTTATATTTAGCCTCATCTGTTTAGCATTTAAGTTTGAAAAGTTAAACGATTATTCTGCAAAGATGTTTAAAAACAAGGTTGTATTTTTCAAACCGGGTAGAAAAATAAATATCCGCTTTGAGAAAACATCTCCAATGCCGTTTTTCACAACAAATAATTATACAAGGTGAACCCTTCCAATCCAGTTTGAGAGTGGAAAGATTTTATTATCTTAAACCCTTATTAGGGCGCGCTGAAAAACGCATATTTTATTAAATATTTAAATCATGACAACAAGTTTGTAAGTGCAAGGTTATTACACAAAATACTCATATACCTTTACACTTATATAAGAAAACAGCTAATCAAAAGAACAAAATTCACTTCATCGTTCCAATCTCGGAGTATTTCAATACGCCTTCGATCGGATCAGCTTGTAAATTCTGCTCTTTTGACTTTTTCAGCAGGCCCTTAAATCCGGAACTGAAAACAACGCGGCAAAGAAACAACATGAGTCTACGAGATAAATTTAGTCCTGAAAAAATACTGCGTAATTTTTTAAAGTGGCGTTTGCGACACATCAGCAATCGACAGTTCATGATGTTTTTGAGCATATTGGTGGGGATCGCATCTGGGTTGGGTGCAGTGGCCATAAAAAACAGCGTCCACTTTATCAGCGTTTTAGTTCAGGATGTCATTAATTCCGAAGGCCCAGCGTATATTTACTTATTTTCCCCGGTTGTAGGCATTCTCCTGGCAGTTTTATTCATCAAATTCATTTTAAAACGCCCCGTGCGTCACGGAATTCCAAATGTCCTGTATGCCTTATCCAAACGCGGTGGGCGTATCCGGCCTCACAATACCTTCTCCAGCATCGTTACCAGTTCACTTACCGTTGGTTTCGGAGGGAGTGTGGGACTGGAGGGACCAACTGTTTCTACCGGAGCAGCCATTGGCTCCAATATAGGTCAGCTTTTTCACCTCAACTTTCGTCAAATCACCCTTCTTCTGGGATGTGCATCTGCCGCTGCCATGTCGGCCATTTTTAAAGCCCCCATCGCAGCAATTGTATTTGCATTGGAAGTAATCATGCTAGACCTGACTTTAACGGCCATCGTTCCTTTGCTCATGGCATCGGCTTCAGCAGTACTTACCTCTTACCTTTTTATGGGTCAGCAAGTTTTATACCCGGTTAATATCACAGAAACATTTGAAATCAACGACCTGTTGTTTTATATACTTCTGGGCATAGTCACGGGTATGGTAGCCGTTTATTTCACCAAGACCTACCTTTACATTGAAAAATTATTTGAAAAGCTAAAAAGCGCCCGAAACCGTCTTATTGTGGGAGGATTGGCCCTGGGTGTTTTACTGTTTTTCTTTCCTTCACTTTACGGTGAGGGATACGATGTCATCAACCGGGTTTTAAGTGGAGATGCTTCTTTTGTTTTCGAACAGGATTTATTCGCCGGACTTCAATATTACTGGCCTGCGATGGTTGGCCTTATACTTATGGTAATAGGGCTAAAAGTGGTGGCTTCATCAATCACTTTCGGAAGTGGTGGTGTAGGAGGCATTTTTGCCCCTACCCTGTTTATCGGGGCCAACACAGGACTATTGTTTGCCATCATTATCAATCAATTGGGATTCCAGGAAATCTCGGAACAAAACTTTGCCCTTGTCGGAATGGGCGGTCTGATTGCAGGCGTTTTGCAGGCCCCCCTTACCGGACTGTTTCTGATTGCTGACGTAACCGGAGGTTATGAATTGTTTTTACCACTGATGATTACCGCCACCATATCGTTTGCAACCGCCAAGACTTTTGTGAAAAACTCAGTCTACCATCACCAGCTGGCCCAGCGAAAAGAGTTGCTGACCCACGACAAAGACCAGGTAGCCCTTGCCCTTATGGATGTAAGCAAATTGATAGAAACAGATTTTTCCATCATTCCCCTTAACGCAACACTGGGAGATCTTGTGCAGGTAGTCTCCAAAGCCCATCGAAACCTGTTTCCCGTTGTTGACGAAAAAGGCATTTTGCATGGGATGGTAAAAATGGACGACATTCGCGACATTATTTTTAAGCCGGAACTTTATGACACCACCATGGTCCAGGATCTGATGTATATGCCCGAATATTACATCAGCCCCGATGATTCCATGGAAGACCTTGTGGAAATGTTCAGAACATCCGGTCGTTTTAACATTGCTGTGATCGACAAAGGAAAATATCTTGGCTTCATATCCCGCGCCAATGCATTTACTGCTTACCGGAATTTTGTGAAACGTTTTTCAGGAGAGTATTAAGGAGAGACTGAGGTTGAGATTGAGCTTAAGAGAGTTAGATTGAAAAAGCATGAAGCAAAGTGCTTGGGGCCTGGTGAATGGGTTAGCGAAATGCCGCTGGCGCGGATTTGCCGCTCAGCTCTGCTGCTTTGGTCACAAAGAATCTGCGCCTCTTTAGATAGGGGATTTGCAATCCCCCAATTAAAATTTCAATCTTTATTTCATTGCCTACCATGAAGGCTTAACGCTGAAAGCATGCCTGGCAGAAATGAGAATTTCGTGGTTTAAGCAATGCAAGTTTCAATTTTAATTTATTGATTGGCATTCGAATAATTTTTAAAACGCACAATCATACAACACAAAGGGATTACAAATCCCTGTCTTAAGGAATGCGGATTACAAATCCGCATTAGCGAAGTCTATGCTCCATGCTCTATGCCCATTTTACTCAAACAACCCTTCATCCCTGATCAACATCAGCACTGCCGATTGCGGAACAATAACGTACTTTTGGTTATTAAATTCGATCTCGTAACCACTGTTTTGAAGATAGATTGCAAGGTCGCCCTCCCTGGGTTGAAGAGGCACGTATCTCACATTTTCACTTTCCGATTTCCAGGGCTCATCCTCATTGGTAATGGCAGGAATGGGAAAACCGGGCCCGGTTTTTATAACGTAACCCGAGTGTACTTTTTCTTTCTCATGAACATTTGGCGGAAGGAACAAACCAGACTTGGTTCGTTTTTCAGGGGTTTTGGGCTGAATTAGAATACGATCACCCACAACAATAAACTTATTGATGTCTTTCTCTTTAATTCCGGAAACCATTTTTTAACGCAAATATAAAAATATTCCCCGGCAAAAGTCTATTTTTGGAGTTGTCAAAACAACAAACCAAAAGAACTATGATAAAGAAAGTCCCTCACACATATGTTATTGTATTCTCATTAATTGTAATAGCGGCAATAGCCACCTGGTTTGTCCCGGGAGGAGAATATATCCCCATTGACGAGCCACCTGCTGACGGAGAAGTTCAGGAAGTTGTTTTTACCAGGGTAGAGAGTCAACCACAAACCTGGCATGTTTTTTCTGCCATGTTCGAAGGCTTTGAGAAACAAGCCGGAATTATTGTATTCATTTTAATGATTGGTGGTGCTTTCTGGATTATGAACGACAGTAAAGCCATAGATATTGGGATTCTTTCTTTTTTGAAATTCACCAAAAAACTTGACAAATACAAACTCATCAAAGCCATTGGCGCCAACAATCTCATCATCGTTATGATAATGCTGATGTTTTCCATCTTTGGAGCAGTCTTCGGAATGAGCGAAGAAACCATTGCCTTCGTAGTCATAGTGGTACCACTTGCTATTTCCATGGGCTACGATAGCATTATGGGGGTTTCGATGGTTTTTGTTGCCGCCGGACTTGGCTTTGCAGGAGCGGTGCTTAACCCCTTTACCATAGGAATCGCTCAGGGATTGGCAGGATTACCTCTTTTCAGTGGGTTTGAGTACCGGCTCTTTGCCTGGGTTGTAATCAACATTGTTGGTATCTCTTATGTACTTTGGTACGGGGCCCGCATCAAGAAAGACCCAAAACGATCGCCGGTTTACGAAGAAGACCATCACTGGCGGCACGAGATTAATGAAAATAATACAGACACACATCATAAAACCTATACAGCCTCGTGGGTAACTTATTTCCTCACACTTGGTGCATTGATCATGTTTTCGATCTACTGGCCTGTCACCACGTTACGAATTGGTGGCGGAGATGGTATTACCGGATGGTTTATTCCCGGACTAACAGCTCTTTTCGCACTCTCCGGATACATAGCTTTACGAAAGTCTTCACCCGCCTTCGTGCTTGTTATCTTAGGTTTTACCATACTGTTTTTAATCGTTGGCGTAATGGGATTTGGCTGGTACATTATGGAAATTGCCACCCTCTTTTTTGCCATGGGAATTCTTTCCGGAGCCGCCATGAACAGAAGTGCAGATAAGATCACTCACTTGTTTCTTGACGGAGCAAAAGATATTATGTCAGCCGCATTAATTGTTGGCCTGGCCGGCGGTATTATTGCCATACTGGAAAACGGACGAATTGTCCACACCATTCTTCATGCCATGGCAGGTGGAATGCAGGATTTGGGCAATATAGCCTCCGTAAGTGTCATGTATGTTATTCAAACGGTCATCAACATAGTCATTCCCAGCGGATCGGCTAAAGCAGCACTTACCATGCCCATCATGGCACCATTCAGCGACTTAATAGGTCTTTCCCGTCAGGCAACGGTAATGGCATTTCAATTTGGAGATGGATTTACCAATCTTATCACTCCCACCTCCGGTGTTTTAATCGGGGTGTTGGGTGTAGCCCGGATACCCTATGTTAAATGGGCCAGGTGGATTGCCCCGCTCATCACCATATTAATACTTTTGGGAGTGGTTTTATTAATCCCGACCGTAACAATGGATCTAAACGGTTTCTGATTTTTTTGTCAAATCATTTGTAGGTTTGTTGATTTGTAATTAGGTTTACTCTTCGGGTGAAACTCTGCAAGAGTTTTTATCTGACTAAAATACAAAACTTTATATATGGCACGTCCGGAAAAAGTTCTAAAGTATTGCCCAAGTTGTGGCTCCGGTTTATTTAAGACCGATTCACCGAAGTCCTTTAAATGTGATAGTTGTGGCTTCAAATTCTTTATTAACAGTGCAGCAGCGGTTGCCGCCATTATCGAAAATGAAGAGGGAGAAATTCTGTTAACTGTGAGAGGTGTCGAACCGGCCATTGGGGCCCTCGATCTCCCGGGAGGTTTTGTGGATCCCATGGAAAATGCCGAAGATGCCCTTAAAAGAGAGATAAAAGAAGAACTAAACCTTGACATTACAGAGCTGAAGTATCTGGCAAGCTTCCCCAATGAATATGTTTATAAAAACTACTCGGTTTTTACAACAGACCTTGGATTTGCCTGCAAAGTAAAGAGTTTTGAAAACATTAAAGTAGATGACGACATTGCTGACTTTCAGTTTTTCAACCCCAAAGAGATTGATTTCAATAAGATTAGCAGCAACTCGATAAAAAAAATACTTAAATATTACCTTTCAGATAAAAAGCAATGACCAGCGAATTATTAATACTTCTTTGGAGTGCGGCCAGTATTGGATTTGTTCATACGATCCTTGGCCCCGATCATTATCTTCCATTTATAATGATTGGGAAAGCCCGTAACTGGACATTAAAACGGACCATTGGATTAACTGCTCTTTGTGGAGTTGGCCATGTACTTAGTAGTGTAATAATTGGTGCGATTGGTATTTTTATTGGTATTCAGCTTCAAAAACTGACCTGGTTTGAAGGATTCAGGGGCAATCTCGCTGCATGGGGACTCATTGCCTTCGGACTTGTTTATGCCATCTGGGGGTTAAGACATTATTACAAACATAAGCAACCGGGAAGCCACAGTCATGCCCCGGGAAGTAAAGCCACTCCGTGGATGCTGTTCATTATTTTTCTGCTGGGTCCATGCGAAGCGTTGATCCCATTGCTAATGTATCCGGCGGCTCATGAAAGCCTTCATGCACTGATTTTGGTAACGACAGTTTTCTCTTTTGCCACAGTTGGGACCATGCTGGTAGCTGTATGGGCAGCATCACTCGGATTGTCCAAAGTAAAACTTCACAAACTTCAGCCTTTGTCCCATTTTTTGGCCGGCGTTATTATTTTTGCATCAGGAATGTCTATACAATTTCTTGGCTTGTAACAGATGAAGCAGTCCACTGACTTAACCGGTTTCTGGCGTTTTCGTGAAGAATTTGACGAAGGCGAAGACCTTGGAGAGGCACGTCTGTTTCAAAATGGGAAACATCTTAGTGGACACATTGCATTCAAAGAAACTATACAGGGCGAAACTCCCCTTTATATTCGCGTTTCTATAAAGGGGAAGGTGGAAGAAACACAGATAAGTTTTCATGAGACCTCAGCCGTGGTGCTTTCCGGTCCTGAAGGTTCGGAGTACGTTCTGGAGGAACGCTCCGGATTATTAAATGCCATGGGGCAGATTGTTGGATCGGGTGAAGACAGGCAAGGGGTTCATGGTGTTTTTGTAATGGAGCGAATTCTCTGATTCTAATCAAGACACTGCACCCATTTGATACGGAAGACGGTAAAAAAGAATAATCCAGGTTAAAACCATTTACCCTTTCCATTTACCACTATTTTTCGTAAATTTTATAGGTAAAGTTAGAAGGTATTACAAAAATCAGGAAATCATTGTTTCACCTCCAAATACCAAGCCTATGAAACGCATTATATTACTCACCGATTTCTCCGAAGCAGCCCGGAATGCCTCCCTTTATGCACTAAAAATGTATGAGAAAGAGAATGTCCATTTTCAATTGCTCAATATTTTTGATGTAGAGTTTAGCGGAAGCCCTTACATCATGCAGGTAAAAGAAGAAATGGCAGAGGAAAGCATGCGCGGTCTTAGAAGAGAATTATCATTGCTCCATGCACAGTACCCCAATGCACGAATTGAACTGGCATCCCGTTTTGGGGCTATGACCGAAGTTATACGTAAAGAGCTTGAAGAGTATGAACCAGAATTAACCGTACTTGGATGTAAAGGCGAAAGTGCCCTTGAGCATTTCCTTCTTGGGAGCAATGCTTTGGAAATTATAAAACACGTTCATTTCCCCATGATGGTGATACCCGTTAAGGCAAAGTTTTCGCCACCTGAAAAGATTGTTTTTGCTACCGATCTTAAGGAAGTGGACATTTCCAGGATGGCCACTCCCCTTAACAATCTGGTTAAAGCCTACAACAGTGAACTCCTCTTTTTAAATGTCCTGGAAGAAGAATATGTTAACCGGGTTGAGGCAGAAGAGAAAATTGCCTCCTATTTCCCCGGGATCAAGCTAAGCTTTCACTTTATTGACCACAACGGAGACCTGTGCAAGAGCATCCTGAAATTCATGGATGAAAATGGTGCTAAAATGCTGACCCTTGTCCGCCATCACCATAATTTCTTCCAAAGGATGTTCAATCCCCATGTGATTCAAAAGATGATTCGCCACCCTCATCACCCTATGATCATTCTCCATGAGCAGGAGCAAACTGAAAATTAACTTTTTAATATCTCTCTGAAAGCCCTGGAAAATACATCTTCCAGGGTTTCAGAAAGAATCTCTTCCTCGTAAGGATCCTCAGAAGAGTCATTTTCTTCCTGATTCCAATACCGCAGGTGCCAGTCGTTGTTTTCATATTCAAGGGCAGTCATATGATCTACCCAGTCGCCTGAATTCAAATAGGTAATGGCACCCGATGCTGATTTAATGCGTTTCTTGGCAGGCCTGTGAATATGGCCGCAGATCACATAATGATAACCTTTTCGAATGGCCAGACGAGAAACCATGGCTTCAAAATCAGTCACTGCTTCTTTCTTACCACCTTTCACTTTGTCTTTTATTTTAGCCGCCAATGAAACAGGTGATTTGCCAAAGAACTGCAAAAACCTATTTACCATCCTGTTGATCCCGGACAGGATACCGTACCCCATAGCCCCCATCTTTGCCAACCATTTGGAATGATGCATGACCACATCAAAAACATCTCCGTGAAATATCCAGGAAGACTTTCCATCCAATGTCAGGACAATTTTATTGTCAATCCTGAAGTGCCCGAAATCGACACCCGTAAAACGACGTCCCACTTCATCATGGTTTCCCGGGATAAATATGATCTTAGTCCCTCTTTCGGCAAGTTTAAAAAGATACCGGATAACCCGCAGATGTGAAGTTGGGAAATAACGGCGGGAGAACCGCCAAACATCCACAATATCTCCGTTCAGCACAAGAGTTTCCGGCTGAATGGTCTTTAGGTAAGAATGCAGCTGATTCGCTTTACTGCTGTAGGTTCCTAAATGTGCATCCGAGATTACAACGGCCTTCAGATTTCTTTTCTTTGGACTCATAAACCCTGGTTATGAATATAAATATAAAGATTTTGCCCGGAGCTCAAAAACACTGCTGACAAATCAACATCCCGGAATCCATACATTGTTAACCTGGTCTATTCATGAATTATTGTAAAGAGATGTTCAAATATCAGGAAATACAATCAGCCACAAATAAAATGGATGTAGGAAATAATAAATTATTTGTGAATCTATTTTATTTCAACTTTTTATACGCCCCAATGATCCGATCCACCAATTCTCCCTTTTCCGGATCAATGTTAATGCGCTCCGGTTTCGCCTCAAACCAGTTTAAAGTTCGTTTAATACCTTCACTAAAGGGGATCGTGGCTTTAAAATCGGGCACGAAACGTTTAATCTTGGAATTATCAAAAATCACACTTTGTGCCTTATCTCCCAACAAACTGCCATATGACGCTTCATTATGGCGGGCAATGAAATCGGAAGGAATGTGAACTGCTTTCAATGGGGCACCGGCAGCTTCGGCCACCCATTCAAAAATCTGGTTCCAGTTCATCAGTTCATCAGAAGTAATATGAAAACTATGACCTATGGCCTGTCGGTGTCCCAACAACCCCACAAACCCTTTAGCAAAATCCTCTGCATGAGTAATGGTCCAGATGGAAGTACCATCTCCATGAATAACCACTTCTTCCCCTTTTCGAATCCTGTCAATGATGGTAAAGTCTTTCCATCCGCATAGTGGTATCGGAATTACTGTATCGTAAGTCAACGATGGGCGGACAATAGTAATGGGAAATCCTTTCTCACGGAACATTTTAGTCAGATAATCCTCACAGGCAATTTTATCCCGCGAATATTGCCAGTAGGGATTGTAAAGCGGCGTGGATTCAGTAATAACAGGATGCCCCCCCGGCTTTTGATAGGCCGATGCCGAACTGATAAAAATATACTGTTTGGTTTTACCCTTAAACAATTCAAAGTCTCTTTCTACATCCTCCTTTGTAAAGGCAATCCAGTTAACAACCACATCCCAGTTATGGCCATCAATAACTTTTTTCACTGCCCTCTTGTCAGAATGATCTGCAACCAGTGTATTGGCCCCTTCAATTCTTTCGGAGGATTTGCCCCGGTTCAGGAGGTACAAATCAATGCCTTTTCTAATTGATAAACGGCTGGAGGCGGCACTTATGTTCCCGGTTCCTCCAATAAAAAGTACTTTCATCCTTATAGAATTTATTATAAATCATGCTTGTTTCATCCACGCAAAATTTTATTTGTCGCCAATGCTTCCGAACACACCTTTTCCAAAATAAGCCAGACATGTTTTGACAGTTTTAAGATATCAAAAAATCTCTCGCTTAGACGCCGAAGGCGCAATTTTAAAATCCCTTATTTGAGTATTGGCGTCTTGGCGAGATATTGATTTTTATTACGAATCCCGATTTTCCGGAAACCCAAACTAAACTAGTGTCAAGTCAAGTGTAGAAATTCGGGTAAGCTGCCGCTATTTTTCACCTTGTGCAAATCAACAAAAAAGTAAGCATAGCCGTAGCTACGTGAGTCTTTTTTTTGAGAAGCACAAGGTAGAAAGAGCAAGGCTTGGCCCGTAAGACTATGCTTGACTTGACACTAGCAAATCTCCCACTATCAAAAAGCAAATCAGTCATTCTGAACGAAGTGAAGAATCTCTAACTGTTCATAGACAATCCATTAAATCATACAATTAGTGATTCCTCTTGTTCACAAACAGATTCTTCGTCGTGCCTCCTACCAATGACAGATTGCGGGAAAAACCAAAATATCAACATATTGGTCATTGGCCCCTTTCAGGGACCAGGAGCCGAAGAGAGCTAATCTTGTCATATCCGCATTATTCACCAAGATTATTTGGGGTAGGCACTCAGAATAACCTAAAATTGGGACTTTGGAGCCAACTCCTTATTTCACAAAAGTTGGTTTTTCACTCCCAAAATTTAGGATTAATAGCTGAAATAAAAAACGACGAAGAAGTCTATTTTGCCTTTTCGCCGTTTTCCTTTTAATCTAAATCCACAGCTACATTATAAATCATTCAAAATTGTTACCTGAATATCCTCTTCCGGATTCAGCTCCTCATCAGTTTCCAGCAAAATCAGTTTGGCTTTACCCGGTAATACATCAAAGAAATTATCAGTAAAAAAACCTTTTCCATCAGGTGTTGTCAGATATACATTTTTGGCCAGTTTGTCGGCAGAAATGGTCAATCCGTAACCTTTCTCTGTTTTCTCTGCTGTTATGCTCACTTTGGAGGGAGGAAGCACCAGATCTTTGGGACGGTGGAAATAAAACAAGTTGGTTGCCACTTTATCCCCTTTGCTTTTCAATTCCATTTCAACAACCACAGAATTAGAATGGCTGCCTTCAATCAATTTCACAACCTGCTTTTCAAAAACAATCTGGGAAGTATTAGCCGGTATGTGGGCTCCTAACCGATGTTTGGTAATTACCTTACCGGAGAAATCCATTACTGTAACAAACAGTTTTCCGTCAATTGACGAAAGATGATCACTCACCGCATAAACCTTGAACAATCCATCTTCATTCACCGGGGCAAGAATTACCTGTTCATTGGCTTTCTTAACAGCATATTGAGAAGCTTTCCAGTTTCCATAATAATCAACGGTTGACCACGATATAGTTGGCCAGCTGTCATTCAATTGCCAGTAAAGCGATCCCATACAATGTGGCATATGCCTACGGTGGGCCTCTATCGCAGTTTTGTAGGCCCTTGCCTGAAGGAGCTGACTCACATATACAAAATCATCAAAATCATCAGGTACCTTAAAGTAACGTTTCATATAACGCCTTATCATATCATTCCCATCAAAACCGGGTCGCACATAAGGCATCTTCCCCCTCTGGCGGTGGCGCATCACCTCAGAGTCGTAAGCCCGGTCCTTCTCTTCAGAAAATTTACGAATGGTGTGCATCGAAGGAAATGACTGCAAACCGTACTCACTCACAAACCGCGGAACATTTTCTCCAAAAGCTGAAAAAGGTTTTTCACCAAACCAGATGGTCCAGTCGTGCTCATCACCTGATTTTCGGTCGGCTTTTTTGCCACCATAAGCCATAGGTGAAGACGGCCAGTAGGATCTCTCAGAATCAAAAGTTTGAACGACTTCGGGCAGAATTTCATGGAAAATAGTCTCATAGGTATTCCAGACAAAATCTTTATCATCGGGTTCATACATTTGATCCCAACCCCATTCGTGCCAGCCATGATAGTTTTCATTATTTCCGCACCAAAGGGCCAGAGAAGTATGTTTACGTAATCTTTTCACATTGTATTCTGCTTCATTACGAATATTCTCCAAATGGGCTTCATCACCGGGTTGCAGCGCACAGGCAAACATAAAATCCTGCCAAATTAATATACCATTCCGGTCGCAAAGATCGTACAGATAATCTTCTCCGTAAATGGCTCCTCCCCACACACGAATCATATTCATGTTGGCTGCCACGGCATTGTCGACCAACCGGTCGTAACGTGCTTTCGTGGCCAGCGGGGTAAGCGTTTCAGGAGTAATCACATTGGCTCCTTTCATAAAAACAGGAACCCCGTTCAATTCGAAATAAAATGAATGACCAGTTTCATCGGGTTTCTGAACCAACTTCAGGGTCCTTATACCATAATCCAGTTGTTCTTCATCCAGCAAGGCTTTACCTGATAGCAGTGAGAATTTAAAATCGTAAAGATGGGCCTCACCCAAACCGTTGGTCCACCACAGATGTGGGTTCTCAATCTCAAATTCCACCGGGACTTCATTCACCCCTTTCTCCAATTCAACGGCCTGGTTCAATGTGCCTATACCATTAACATCCATAGAAATTTGATATTGCCCGGCTTCAAAAGCTTCAATGGTCAAATGTCCCTCAAGGAATGCCAAATCATCTTCCAGAGATTCAGTAGACAAATAAGCATCTTTAATTTCTGCCTGTTTCCACGCTCTAAGCTCTACAGGTCTCCAAATTCCTGAGGTAACCAATCGGGGTCCCCAGTCCCAACCGTAATGGAAAGGGGCCTTGCGGGTAAACACATTGGTCTTTTCGTCCTCCGGCGCCTGTTCATTTGTAGCAGGAAGGAGATAATCCAGTTGATTGAGCTTTTTCATCCCACTATCAACCGGAGAGTGGAAATAAACACGTAGTTGATTTTCCCCGGCCACCAAAAGATCCTTAACATTCACATTATAGCCCACAAACATATTATCGGCATTCAGGATCAATGAATCATTAAGGTAAACATCGGCATAAGTATCAAGCCCTTTAAATTGAAGTTCCACCACATCAGAGCCTTTCAAAAGGGGCTGGTCCACAGAAAAGTTGGTCCGGTAAACCCAGTCCTTATGCTCAATCCACTTAACATCGTCTTCGTTCATTCTGTAATGAGGGTCCTCTATTACACCGTTGGCCATTAAATCAGAGTGTACTGTTCCCGGCACCTTGGCAGGCATCCAATCCCCGTCATCAGCTTGCGAGAATTCCCAATCATCACCTAAAACAAGGGTTTTTGATAACCTTTCGGGCTTCTGTTTGCAGGAGAACAGCAAGACAGTCCATGCTGTTAAAAAAACAAATGAAGCAATCCGCTTTAAATTCATAGGTTTTAAATTAATGTGTTTAAAAATAGGTTTTATTTTTTTGTGTGTATCATTCTTAATAGTCCGTTATCCCGATGGCTCGGGATTGCAATGAGCTTTGAATCAATTGTTTACAGATCAATAGCTTTCTGGATTAACGCTCGGATTATCAATTTGTTATGATTTATCTTTATCTAAGTAAAATCATAAACCGCTTAAATTTGATCTTTAAGATTTTTCTTAGATTTTTGAACATGCCGCAAAAAGAATCAAAATTTCTTATAGTCGAAAGTTTCCAGCTTCTAACTTCCAGCTTCCGGCTTCCGGCTTCCGCGCGGCTGGACTACTTAAATCTAACGATCTATTGATTCTGAAAGGCTGTAGTTTTAAATTGACGTTTTTGCAATGTAAATCAGCCAGTAAAGGTAAATACATCTAAGATCACTCTTTCCGGATTAAGATCCATCCCGTGCTTACACGACAATTTTTAAAAATACCATTTCTTATGGTTCCTTTCAAATATCATTTGGCCAATTGTTGGGATTATTTAGTGTCTTACTCCTAATATTCGTGTTTATTTTGGCAAAATATTTTCCAGAAATTTAATGCAAAATGGCTGCGCCATTTCTTGTTTTGGGTCCACGAATTATACGAAATACACGAAATGAAAAAAAGCTGTTTTACAGCTTTTTTAAACGGCAAAGCCGTTTTAAGTCGCACGTCAAGTGCGACAATAATTCGTTTAATTCGTGCCGCTCGGCTATGCCGCTTGCTTGCAAGAATTCGTGGACAAAAAAATCTTTGAAAGTCGCCCATTTTGGCTTTCTGCCATCCGTCGGCCCGGAAAGCGGACAGGCCACCGCGCCTTTTAATTACTTGAAGTCGTTCATTATTAAGACATTCTTTTAAACAATAATTTGTTAGGGATAGACCTTTCTAAGTGCAGACTTTTTAAAATATTTGCAGAAAAAACCTTGAATATTAAACCGAATCGTGCACTGAATAGTATATATTTTAATTTTTTTAAATGGTTTTCAGCAAACCCTATTTTAAAGAAAAAGGAGTGGTAAACCAAAATTCACCACTCCTTTACATTGGCCTCTTAATAGACAAGAACAGGCCAGTTACTAAACCAAATTAAAAAGGCTCATTTAATATCTCTCAAAATCTTCATCTTTGTTATAGTCCATTTTCAGATCAATGCCGGGTGAGGAATGAGATTCTGAATGTACTTCAGTTTTAGGCACCTTCTTTTCCTGACCATTCCCGGATTCAAATTGTTTAACCTTAGTGGTTTTCTTTGCTGACGCCGCCCTGGCACGCTTCATTCGCCCATAATCCAGGCGGAAGTACGACACCACCTCTTTCATTTGCTCCGACTGGCTTGACAATTCTTCTGAGCTGGAAGCCATTTCTTCAGAGGCTGCAGCATTTTGCTGAATGACCTGATTGAGCTGCTGAATGGCATTGTTTACCTGATCGGCACCGGTATTTTGCTCCATGCTTGCAGCAGCTATTTCCTGCACCAGTTTGGCCGTTTTCTCAATGTCCGGGACTATCTCCACCAACTGCTTACCTGCCTCATCGGCCACAGCCACCCCACTTTCGGTAAGTCCGTCAATCTCCTCTGCAGCCACCTGACTGCGTTCAGCAAGTTTTCTAACCTCTTCGGCCACCACAGCAAATCCCTGACCATATTCTCCGGCACGCGCCGCTTCCACCGCTGCGTTGAGCGCCAAAATATTCGTTTGATAGGCAATATCGCCAATAATGGATACCTTGGAAGCGATGTCTTTCATTGACTTAACAGCAATTGTTGTGCTTTCGCTACCCTTACGAACCGCATCCACCGCCTGCAACGCAATCTTTTCGGTTTGCATGGCATTATCTGTATTTTGCTGAATATTAGATACCATTTCCTCCATTGAAGAGGAGACCTCTTCAGCAGATGAAGCCTGTTCACTGGCACCCTGAGACATTTGCTGGGAAGTAGAGCTCATTTCCTGACTGGCAGATGTTATGTTATCGGAACTGCTGTTGATGTCCCCGATAATATCCCGTAACTGACCAACCATATGCTGCAATGCCCTCGCCAGTTGTCCTATTTCATCTTTCTGATTAAGGAATTCATCCTCAATCTCTATGGTCAGATCACCATTAGCCACATCTTCGGCAAAAGAAACACCTTTATTAATGCCTTTGGTGATGATTTGAGAAATAAAATAAGCCAGAATAATACCAAGTATTAAGGCAATAACAAGACCAATAATTACTACTGCATTGGAAGAATTAAGCGCCTCAACTGTCTCTTTGGCAATACCGGTAGTTTGATCTATGCCAGCCATGGCCACCGCCTGGGCATTGTCCAGCACCACCTGGGCCACTTCATTCCTTTGTGAATTAAGAGCTTCACGTTCATTCCAGGTTTTAAGAAAAGCTCCAATGGCCTCCTGATAAGTTTCGGCACTGGCTCTGATTTCATTCAGGTCTTCTATGTCTACCCTGAGGCGGGTAAGCTCTCGCAGTCGTCTCATTTCTGTGGCAATGTCGAAATCCCTAAGTGATGCTTCGAGCATTTGAGGATCCCGGGTTGCCTGGGCCTTAAAATTATTTACCCTTAACTCATTCCCTTTATCAAGGACATCATTGGCCAGTGTAATTTTCTCGTGCCTCTCTTCCATGGCTGCAACTCCGGCTCCGGCGCGTGCGTCTTCATCAAACTGGCGGTTTTGAGAATTCAGGTAATTACTGCAGCTCTGAACAAAACCGTCAGCTGCTTCATCCATATTATTTCTCAAATTTGCAAGGGTCTCATTCTGCCGGACTGTTTTATTCACCAGATTTTCATAGTTCTGAAGAGACAACTGCGTTTCGCCAACAGATTCTTTCAACTTCACCAACTGAGTAGATTTATTGGCAAGATCTTCAGCATTAGCCAGTTCACGCTTCACCATCTGAAGATAATTATTTCCCTTATTAAGAAAAGTTTCATCTTCAGTAAAACCATACCCCCGATTGTTGTACATGGTCAATAAAGAAAACCGCTCTATTTTATTGGCCAACTCAACCTCAGGCACATACTCTTCGGCCAGATAAGTTGATTTTGTCGTAACACGCGACATATTGATAACAGCGATTAGTCCTATTATCGCAGAAATAGCTATTAAAGAGCCAAAACCAAGCCCCAGCTTCTGACCTATTTTAAGATTTTTCCAATTCATAGTTATTTATTTTTCAACAGGTTTTTGTTCGGTTTTATTGATTGCATTTTTAATTTCACTCAGGTTAAGCAGCTCATCGGAAGACATGACTTTGTCAATATCCAACACCATGATAAATTTCTCCTTAACCCTGGCCATACCGGTCATGAAATCTGACTGGTATTTACTGCCAATACCCGGAGGAGGCAGAACTTCTTCATCATCAAGCTTTAATACCGACTGCACAGAATCCACCAACAGACAAACCATGATTTCATCCTGACCGATATTGGCCTCAGTTACCAACAGACAGGTCTTTTTGGTGGCCTCCACAGCAGGCATCCCAAACTTTTTGCGGGTGTCAATTACGGGCAGCACTTTGCCTCTCAAATTGATGACCCCCTTCATGAAATCGGGTGTATGGGGCACCACGGTGATTGGCATCATCTCCAAAATTTTATGCACTTTACTCACGTGAAGTGCAAAAATTTCATCTCCCAAATAAAACGAGAGATAAGAGATGTTCTTTTTTTGTCGTTTTTCATCCATGTGATACTGGTTATTTGGTTATATCAAAAAATGCGGAATCGTTTTTTTCTAAGCAGTATACGCCGGACGGCAAATGAGGGGTTCAATATCGCAGGTGATGCTCATTACCCCCGGGTGGTGATTCTCATCACCGTAAAAAGGTGAGGCAAATCACCTAAAGTGAGATCCTGTTTCACAAAAACTTAACAATAAGCACCTTCAACTTTCACCCTACAAAAACTAAAACCCGGAAGTGTTCGTACACACTGGCATTAGTCGTTCAAAAAACACTAATTTTGGCAAGACTAAATAAAAACCGATGGAGATGACTGAGAAATGGACTGACCTTTTTGATGTTTTTGATGACATTATACTTTTTATTGACAGCAATCATCACATCAAAAAAATAAATAAGAAAGGACTGGAGTATTTTAATACTTCAGAGCAGAGGATCAACGGTCAAAAGTGCTACAAGGCATTATGGAACGAATCAGAACCCTGCAAACACTGTCCCTTTCATATCAGCCAAGAAACGGGCAAACCTGAATCAACTGAACAGTATCTGAACCTGAAAGGGGGAAAATGGTTTTCCATAAAATCATCCCCTATGTACGATAAAGATGGCAATCTGGAAGGATTTGCCGATATTTTGAGAGATGTTTCGGATATAAAAAATTCTGAGATAAAGTACAGGGAAATCAATGATGAATATCTGACTATAAATGAAGAGTTAAATGAGTGGAATGAAGAGGTGAATCAACTCAATTCAAAATTAAAGCAGTTGAACCAGGATTATGAACTGGTATCAGAATATTCCTCCGATTTGGTCACGCGCTACAATAAAAATCTTAAGCTAACATTTGTTGGCAATTCTGTCAGGTTTTTCACCGGATATAACAGCGCTGAATACCGATCAATGGATCTAAGTAATTGTGTCCACCCCTCAGATCAAATCTTTTTACTTCGTTTCATTGTCCGTCTTAAAAACTCATCATCGGGGACCTATTCGGTTCAATACCGTTTTAAACACAAAACCAAAGGATACATCTGGGTTGAAGCGGTCATAAATATCACACACAATAAGGAAGGTCAATTCCTGATCGTCAACCACCGAAATATCAACCAAAGAAAAGAATCGGAAAACGAATTAAAAAACAGTGAGGAAAAATTCAAGGCCCTCTACAATTATGCCCCTCTGCCCTACCAGTCACTGGATAAAAATGGTCATTTCCTGGATGTAAATCCAACCTGGTTAAGTCTGCTGGGGTATACCAAAGAGGAAGTTATCGGACAACCTTTTAAATCCTTTCTGCACCCGGATTCACAGGAACTATTTCAGGAAAGATTCCCGGAATTTAAAATCAAGGGATGCGTTTCAGAGGTAGAGTTCAAAATTCGGCATAAGCAACAACACTTTTTAGACGTTGCCTTCCAGGGCAGAATTGGCTATACCAAAGATGGAGAGGTAAAGCAAACCTTTTGTGTATTCAGGGATATTACCGAACAAAAAGAGGCACTTGAGAAACTGGAAAACCGGGAAATAAGACTTGCCAACATACTAAAACACATGACCAGCGGGGTAGCGGTTTACAAAGCCCTTAATGATGGTGAAGATTTCGAATTTACCAACTTTAATGATGCTGCCGAAAAAATCACCAAAACCTGCAAAAAAGATGTAATCGGGCGAAAACTACTGGATGTTTTCCCCAACATGAACAAAAGCCCACTTATTCATGCGTTAAAGGAAGTTTACCAAACCGGAGACCCCATGAATCTGGAACCTTTTTTTTACAAAGACAATACCCGGGAAGGCTGGCGCGAAAATCAAATCTACAAACTCCCTTCCGGAGAAGTGGTGGCATTGTTTACCGATGTGACCCAAATAATAGAGGGGCAGGAAAAACTAAAAGAACAAAACGAGGAATACCTGGCCCTGAATGAAGAACTAAACCAAACCAATGAAGAACTTTATACCGCCAAAGAAAAGGCAGAGGAAAGCGAAATGGAGTTTCGAGAGTTGTTTGAGAATATGTCTCAGGGATTTGCTCTCCATGAAATCATTCTTGACGAAAACAAAAAGCCCTCAGATTACAGGTATATTCACATCAACCGTGCTTTTGAAAAAATCAACCAAATAAAAGCATCCGATTTTATTGGCAAGCGGGTAAAGGAGGTCTTACCAAAAACAGAAAACTACTGGATCAAAAATTTCGGTGAAGTTGCCCAAACGGGGTGGCCAATGCACTTTGAAAATTATTCAGTCGAATTTGACAAATATTATGATGTCATTGCCTATTCACCGCGAAAAGGCTTCTTCGCAGTTATTTTTACCGATGTCACCAAAAATAAAAAACACGAACAGGAACTCACTGCCGCCAAACAAAAAGCTGAAGAGAGTGACCGCCTGAAGTCGGCCTTTCTGGCCAATATGAGCCACGAAATCCGCACCCCCATGAATGCCATTATGGGCTTTACCGAATTGCTCAACAATCCGCGCATTACTCCTGAAAAAAGGGAAAGATACGCTTCTGTCATTAAAGAAACAGGAACACAACTCCTCCACATCATCAACGATATTCTGGACATCTCTAAAATAGAATCGGGCAACATTCACATCGAAAATTCTCCTTTTCAACTGAGAACCGCCATTGAGGAGGTTTTCAATGTTTACGAACCACAAATCTCGCAAAAAGGTCTGAAGCTGATTCGCAATTTCAATCTTCCTTCGGATGAATTAATAATATCGGGTGACAAAAAACGCATTCAGCAGATTTTGCACAACCTGTTAAGCAATGCTTTTAAATTCACGGATAAAGGTAAAATTGAAATTGAATGCAGCATTGGCAAACAAACTCTTACAATAAAGGTAACAGATACAGGTCGTGGCATAAAGGAAGAAAACGTTGAGAGAGTTTTTGAAAGGTTCTGGCAGGAAAATACAGAACTCGAAGAGAACAAAGGTGGAACAGGACTGGGACTGCCCATTTCCTATCAGCTGGCCAAACGAATGAACGGAAGTCTGCAGGTGACATCGAAAAAGAACGAGGGCGCCTCATTCAGTCTCACCTTACCCTATGTCCCATTCAAAGAAGAGCCACAATCAGAATCAAGGCCCGCAAAAACAGTTTTAGCCCCCAACCATGCCAAAAAGAGAATCCTTATAGCTGAAGATGAAGATATTAACTTTTTGTATTTAAAAGAATTACTTTCTTTAAAGAAACTTACAATAAACAGGGCAAAAAACGGGAAAGAGGCCATACTAATGGCTCTGGAACCTCCCTATCCCGACCTCATTTTAATGGACATCAAAATGCCGGTTATGGATGGTGTTAAGGCCATGCAAAAAATAAAACAATCGGGCATCCAAACATCAATCATTGCATTGACTGCCTACGCCATGAAAGAAGACAAGCAAAAGTACCTGCAATTGGGCTTTGACGGTTACATCTCCAAGCCGGTAGATGTGGATTTATTGTTCAAAACCATAGAAAAGTTAAGAAAGTGAATGTTAGTTTTTAAGCCTGTAAAATGATACCTTGGAGCAGGGTGCGCTGAAAAACGCATAAGTAATTAACGCATAACATTCTGATTAAAAACAAAAACATGGAAAAATTATGTATCCTTTTCATCGGACTCCTGCTGTCCACTTCCTTAATTTCTCAACCCCATAATAACACAAAAGGCTGGTCAACGCAGGATGTCCGGTCCGGGGAGATGGCAAATGCAAATGTATTTGACAAAAGTGAGCCTGTTTTTAAGGCCAATAAACAAAACTCCGCAGCATTTGGGACCGATCGCTCACTGGAAATTGTTTCCTGGAACATAGAGTTTTTCCCTCACAATGGTGATGTTACTATTGGTTCCCTTTCCCGGATGATTGTTGATCTTGATGCCGACATCATAGCATTTCAGGAGGTTGCTGATGTCAATGCATTTACCCAAATGATTAATGAAACAGACGGATACCATTCCTATGTCGGGACCACTGATGACTTAATAAAACTGGGTTTTGTCTACAAAGCAGGAGTCATTCAGGTCAATAATGTTTACGAAATCTACAAAGATGCTCAATATGACCTGCCGTTTTTGAGACGGCCGCTTGTAATGGAGTTTACTTACAATAATGAAAACTACGTGGTCATTAACAACCACTTCAAAGCCAGAGGTGACGGGATACTGGATTTAGCAGATCCCAATGATGAAGAGAACAGGCGCTGGGTGGCAACCAACCTCATCAAAGATTACATCGACACTCATTTTGCCAATGAGAAGGTATTTGTAGTGGGCGATTTAAACGATGTGATTACCGATGATTACGCCAACAATGTTTTTCAAAGCATCCTGAACGACTCCGATAATTTCATGTTTGCCGATTATGATATAGCTACAGGGGCCGATTCTGAATGGTCTTACCCTTCTTATCCCTCACACATAGATCACATCATCATAACCAACGAACTATTTAATCACTATTACACTTACAGCGCCTCTGTGGCAACATTAAAAATGGAGGAATCCCTGACCGGGGGATGGAATGAGTATACTCAGAACATTTCAGACCACAGGCCGGTAGGTATTAAACTGTTTACCGATGATGTTGCATTATTCCGTAAAGACTTTGAAGATCAGAGTCTGACCTCAGGGGGATGGAGCTCATACAACGTGACCGGCAACCAGAACTGGACCATTCCCCAGCAACAATACGGGGTCGGCAATTCGTATTGTGCATACATCAGCGGCTATGACAACGGACAGCACGAAAATGAGAACTGGCTGATATCACCCCCGTTTTCTACCGATGCCTACAATGACCTGATTTTGTCTTTCTGGAATACCTCGGGCTATGCAGGACCGGACATCCAGCTGCTCTATTCCAACGATTTTTCAGACAACCCTGAAACAGCCACCTGGCAGGAAATAAATCCCGTTGTTTGGCATGACGGGGATACATATTGGGAATGGACTTATTCAGGCCCCCTTAATCTGAGCAGCTTTTCCGGAGCAGAAGGCCGTATTGCGTTTAAATATACATCCACATCCACAGAGGCTGCAACCTGGGAACTTGATAACATCATGCTTTCAAACGCTCCCAATGTTCTGGACATTGTTGCAGAGGTAAATGATTCTCAAGGCGGAAGCATAAGCGGAACCGGTGCTTACATCTATGGTCAGACCGTGGAATTGGAAGCCACACCGGCACCTTCCTTTAACTTTGTAAACTGGACCGAAAATGGTGAAGTCGTTTCTGCAAATCCCTTTTACAGTTTTATTGCTTCGGAGGACAGAGCACTGGTCGCCCATTTTGAAGCTCCGGTATCTGTTAATGAAACAGCATCAGATTTTAAACTCAAAGTATATCCCAATCCTTTCAACAGATTGATTTTTGTGGAGGGCCAAAACATCCGGAACATAGAGGTGCTTAATGTCAGGGGAAAAATTATGAAAGAGATTGAAGTTGTTTCCAACCCGGAAACAATCCATTTAGAGGAATTGCCTGCCGGTATCTATTTCATCAGAATAACAACAGATGATGGCAGTTTCACAACCAAATTATTAAAAATTTAAATCACTTTTAAAACACCCCGGGCAGTCATCGCGCTTTGCAAGTACTGTCCGGGTTTATTTTTTCCCCTTTTCAGCGATACACCGGATCAACCTTCTTTTTATTGGGGCACAAATGAGCATGATGAACATCAATTTTCGCCGCCTCTGCCGGAAAACAAATACTTTTTAAAAATTCTCTCCAATGCTTCACGACCAATTGGTTTGGTCAGGTAATCATCACATCCGGCTTCCTCAATTTTGCGAAAGTCCTCTTCCACCGAAAGGGCTGTTTGAGCAATGACAGGCAAATGAGAGCTGAATCCCCTGATTCTCCGGGTGGCCTCAAATCCATTTACCCCTGGCATCTTTATATCCATCAAAACCATGTCGAGATCAGTGTTTTTCCTGCATTGTTCAACCGCCTGTTCCCCATCGCCTGCCTCCAGAATTTTAAAATCTGTATCAGGGAATGTATTTTCAATCAATTCGCGAAGATAAAAACAGTTGTTACTCTCATCATCTGCAATTAATAACCTGAAAGTTCTGACCGAATGCACATTTTCTTCAGATTCTTCTGTCCCTTTTCTCTCATAAAGTAAATCTCGGTAATTAATATAGAAAAAAGAGCCATCTCCGGGTTTCGATTCAACACAAAGCCGGGTACCCATAATATTTGCCAGCTGTTGAGCAATGGTAAGCCCAAGACCATTACCCCCATAAATACGATTGGCTTCAGTTTCACCTTGTCTGAAGGGTTCAAATACTGTATCCAACATGTCCTGTTCAATACCGATTCCTGTATCTTTTACAAAGAACTGAACATGGGACTTTTTACATTTAAAACCAAACTCAACGGTTCCTTTGGGGGTGAATTTAATAGCGTTGGAAAGCAGTTTGTCAAATACAGTTTGCCATCTGACCTTATCAATTAACAATTGTTTTGGCTCTTCACAAGTAACCGTTTTGAGTGTGATTGAATCAGGTATTTCATTTTTGTATTTATTGTATAGACCGCTAATAATTTCAGATGGATTAACCTCTCTGACATTCAACTTAATATTGCCGGAATCTAATTGTGAAATAATCATAATATCATCAACAATTTCGAGGAGTTTTTGTGTGGATGAAACGATGGTATCTAAATACATACCACGTTTTTCTTCTGTGACAATACCCCTGCTAAGAAGCTCCGAAAATCCCAGTATGGCGTTCATGGGTGTGCGTATTTCATGCGACATGTTACGCAAAAAAGAAGCTTTCAAACGATCGCTTTTTTCGGCTTCCTCTTTTGCTTTACGCAATTCATTCTCAAATCTCTTTCTTTCTGTAATATCACGTGCAAGCCCTACTCTTTTGTTTTTTCCTCCATGATCGGAAATTGGATAGGTCTGCCCCTGTATCCACCTGATTTCACCATCCGGTCTTTTTATCCTGTATTCGAGCGACACCCTTTCTCTTCCTAATAAAACCTCTCTGCGGAGCTTCTCCAGAACCTGCTCCTTGTCTTCAGGCAAAATGAAGGAAAGAAAGATATTGGGATCTTCATAATTTTTTTCAAAAGGAATCCCGTAAACCTTTTCAAACATTGGGTTGATGTACAACATTTCATCATCTGTCCGAAGCCAGAACACCTCATCCACATTTTCTGCCAACTGTCTGAATTTCTCTTCACTCTCTCTTAGAGCCTGAATCATGTGCCTTTCAGCCGTAATATCTTCTTTAATCGCAGCGAAGTGCGTCATACTGCCATTGGTATCATAAACAGGAGAAATAACAGCCGATTCGTAATAAATCTCACCATCTTTCTTTTTATTTTTAAACACCCCGCGCCACTCTCTGCCTGATTTAATGGTTTCCCATAAATCACGATAAACTTCTACGGGGGTATCCCCTGCCCCCAGAATCCCGGGCTTAGATCCTTTGGCTTCTTCAGCACTATAACCGGTCAGCTCTTCAAATCCCGGGTTTACATATTCAATGACTCCATCCAAATCGGTTAAAACGATGGTATTGGGGCTCTGTTCCACCAGTTGTTGATATTTCTTCCACTCGTTCATTGCTTCTTTTTGAGACGAAATATCAATATCCAGACAATACAGTTCTTTCTCACCTTTACCTTCATCCAATACAATATGACTTGACAAAACCTGCACCGGCGTTCCATCCTTGTTAATAAGTTCTAACTCTTCCTGAGGGACTATCTCTCCCGTTTTAGCCATATTTTCGATCGCAGCCTGTACCCCATTTCGCATTTGGGGTGGAATAATTAAGTCTAAAAGATTGCTCCCCAGAGCCTCCTCCTTCGAATAGCCATAAAGCTTTTCGCTGGTCCGGTCCCAGAAGATAACAGTCCCGTCGGGTTTATATCCCTGAATAGCAATACTGGAAATATTAGTGATCAGTTTATTAAACTTTTCTCGCGAAAGGTGAAGCTGTTTTTCCATCTCTATACGATGAGAAATATCACGGGTAATGCCCTCCACATAAAATTTCTGACTGGATGAAGGATCTTTAAAAATACGTGCAGTGATTTCGGAGGGAATAATCCTGCCTCCCTTATTTTTAAGCCCCAATTCCACAGAAACTTCCCGGTAATTAGATTCCGGATCGATTGCAAATTTTCTGATTTCAGTATCGGCAAGCCCCTTAATACGATCATAATCTTGCGGAGCACAAAGTTCCCTGAGGGAAAGTTTCAATGCCTCTTCATTGGAATATCCAAATTTCTTCTCAAAAGAGGGACTGATGTACTCAAACTCTAACCGGTCGTTCATCAGCCAGATAACATCGGAAGCATTATCGGCCAATAAACGGTAGAGCCGTTCTTTACGCTCCAATTTTTGCTGGTACTTTTTTCTCTCCGTTATTTTATCAGATACCAGACAAACGGCATTTACATTTCCCTCTTCCCCTTTCACCGGAAGAAACTGAAATTTATACCAGTGAATCTGACCATCAGAAGAAGCCGTCATGCTTTTTTCAACGATTATTTCTTTTCCGGTTAGGGATTGATTAAAATTTTTTAAAAATCCTTCCATATCCTGTTTACGCACATATTCTAAAATGCAATCTCCAACCGCCATGTCTTTACCAAAGACTATTTTGGCTTGGTCTCTGGAGAATTTATTAGAATCGATAACATTTAACTGGGGATCAATTAATGTATATGAAAGGAGCTCATTCTTAAATAATGCATCGAATAATTGATTGGTCGTTACCATATTTCGGGGTGTTTCTTGTCTTGCTCCTGTCTTACAGGAGGGTACGATTAGGATAAAATGGAAATTTCAAAATGGGCGTATAACGTTGCTCTGAGCCTATCACAAATGATTGACGATAATAAGTGTAAAAAAACCTTTAATTAAAATAATAGGATATTTTCTCTAAAAAACCATGACAAATACAATGTTTTTTGACAAACGGTTTATCTATCATTATTATCAATCAGATTTATGGTACTACTAACTTAAACGTCTAAAAACCGTCGAGATTGCTTAGATGATTCTTCACGTTTAACCAGTTTTTCCCGAGCATCGATTATTTTTTCAAGACATTCAATTAATTCGGAATATCGTTTTGAGCCGGGCCGGCTCCAGATAACATTGGCGTGCACACGGGTTACCCCAATCATCTTTGCAGCAACAGCCATGTCACCAATTTGTTTTTTTTTATTATTTCCTGCCGTTTCATAACTCTTTTTTTTCTTAATTTTGTTATCGATCAATAACAACTTTATAGTATTGTAATTGCAACTGCAAAGCAATATTATTATTAGACTATTTTCTAATTTTTTTTGATAAAATGATACCCAAAAGGCTTAAACGCTTCATAGACCATAAAAATATATCCATATCAGCTTTTGAAAAAAGCATTGGCATGTCTAATTCCAGCTTTCGCAAAAGCCTGCAGAACAACACAGCTATCGGGACCGACAAGTTAGAAAAAATTCTAAACAATTATACCGAAATAAATCCGGAATAGTTACTAACCGGGGAGGGGCCCATGATAAAGGAAAGACAATCAAATCCCAACAAAGCCCTAAACACCAAGAACCCAATTAATTTAATAAAAAATCAATCCACGTTACTAGAAAACGAATTATTAAAATACCTTAAAGAAAAGGACAACAGATTAGAAGCCCTTATTTATGAAAATGCTACCTTGAAAATCAAAATAGAACAATTAAGAAATCAAACCTAACTTCTCAATAGATCATCAGATTTTCAGATATCTGCCTGACGGAAGTCAGGTAAGATGCAAGATAAATCGCCTGACCTTAAAAACCTGCGTGTCACCCTAAATCATAATACATCTATAAACAATTAATTACGTATACATTTTAAAAGATCAACGGAGTATTAACTTCTTCAACACCAAATAATAAATCTTTGAAAAATTGCTAAATAGTGCTTGTCCATAAAGTCTCATTTACCGCGTTACGCCTGGATGAAAATTACTCGTCCCGAAGGATCGGGACTGCGCGCTTTCGGGCTTCGCAAGCCTAATATATGAAACTTTCTGAACACGCACATAAATTTTGACACTGTTTGCTTAGAAACTGTTTAAATTTTGTTTTTGGGAAGATGTTTTTGAAGAATTGAGTTCTTAGACAAATCAAAATTGCAACGAATAGCAACGCTTTTTAAGGAAATTTTGACGAAGTATAAGAGCTCAAGACCAGAAAACATCCTAAAGGATAAAACTTAAACAGTTTCCTAGTTTTTAGACCGGCTAAATAAATAAATCAGCAATTTTGAGGGAAAACGACAGTTATGAATCTGGAAAGTCCGCTCATTACAAATCCCAATCATTCGAGAAAACAATTTAAATACTTCAACCAGACAATAGCACAAACATAAGTCTTTATAAACCACAAGAATTCCTTATATTTGCAAGAGGTCCAAAAAATATCCAACCTAAAAAACTGTTTACCAAAAAGTTATGCCTGCCGAAAATAAATAAAAAGGTTCACGCGCCGGCAGACATCGCCCTAAACGTTATAAGAATATACACCTTGTGTGCTGGCGTATCAGCGTTAAGAATTTTTAGCGGACTATTGATAAAAAATTCAACATTCTTTCAATTCATCAACCTTTTCTCTACTAATCCTTATAAATTCACCAAACCTATTTGCTGATGGATGAGATTTTAACGGAGGAAGACAAGAAGCTTATGGAGGTTTCCTCTGTCACATTGCAGTTTCAAAAGGGAGAAGCCATCTTCAGGGAAAAGGCGCCGGTCAACCAGGTACATCTGGTCCGGTCCGGACTGGTGAAAATTTCAAAGGATGGAGCATCCAACAAACCGCTCATCATTAAAATCCTGAAACCAGGCAATTTCCTGAGCCTTGCAACAATCTTCAACGGGGGCATCAATGTAACAAGTGCCACAGCCGTCACCAATGCTTCTTTAACTCTGATAGAAAGAGATGCTTTTTTTAAAATCTATCGCCGAAACCCTGCTTTTAACGAAAGCATCTGCCGCCAGATCTCGCATGCCAACACGTATTTGCTTCAGCAACTCATGTCGAGGAGTGTAAAAAGACTCCCGGGAAGAGTGGCTGATACCATTCTTGATCTCCACAAGCTCAACGACGAGTCCCATTCATTTGAACTGCCTCTGAGTCGTGTTGAAATGGCCCAACTCGCCGGCACCACAAAAGAGAGCCTGATCAGGACACTGGCCGAGTTTAAGCACGATAAAATTGTTAAACTCGAGGGCCGAACATTGACAATAAACAGCCTGGAAATTCTGCAAACCCTGAGCAAGTTTGGGTAAGGATTCACCGCTTATTAATCTCCTCCCTCAAATAGGTAATCAGTGACTTCTGCCCAAGGCCTCCTCCGCCTTTTTCCTTTTCTATTACAAAAAAACGGGGCACCCTCTCCGGCAAAACAGCCTGACTTTCGCTGCCTACCATGCCCAAAACCACTTTGCGCATGGGCTCTGCCAGATATTCGGCCCCCTGTGAGTCGGCAATATGTCATAAAAAAAGTGCCGATTGAAAGTTGAACCTTCATTCTACGACATACTACAAATCCTAAAAACAGCCCAGCTCAATGAACTACAGAAGGAGAAATACTTAGGGAGCGCTGAAAACGCCTACTTTATTAGCGTTTAAAACTTTAAATCATATCAACAAACTCCTAAGTGCAAGATTATTCCACATCAAACTCGGATTTCTTTGCACTTAATCATAAAAAAACAGCTAATCAAAAGAACAAAATTTACTGCACCGCCCGAATCTCGAAGTATTTCAATACTCCTTCGATTGGGCGGCTTGTAAATTTTGCCCTTTTGACTTTTTCAGCAGTCCCTTCTATGTTAATAAACGAACAGATTCTTCGACAAGCTAAAAATGATATTAAATTTGGATTTTTTGGACAGCCTCTTTTTTAAAAATGATATTTTCCGGCCCGGGAAGGATCATAAGCCGGGTTAGCTGAAGGCAGCTGCGCATCAGTTTTTTCTATCATTCTTTTTAATGCATTTTTAAGTTCAGAGGCCTTTTGTTTGTTCATATCAAAAAGATTCTCTTTTTCTCCTATATCCTTTTTTAGATTGTAAAGCTCATATGTGTCTGTCTCATAAAAATGGATAAGTTTCCAGCCTTCTTTACGAACCGCGCTGTAAGGAGTGGCCCCTTCACCATGATAATGGGGATAATGCCAAAAAATCACCTCCCGCTGAATATCAGCTTCAACATCATCCAATAAAGGACTAAGATTGACCCCGTCAAATCGACTTTTAACATTACCCTCAACATTCAATCCGGCCAGATCAATTAAAGTAGGCATAAGATCAGGTGAAACAACCGGCTCGGAAGAAATTGAACCTCTTTGATTTTGCATGGAAGGCGTTTTAATAATAAGCGGCACTCTGACACCCCCTTCATAGGCATCCCCTTTGCCCGATCTCAATGGATAATTACTGGTAATTTTTCGTTTCCCCCTCCCGATTAAGCCTCCGTTGTCAGAAGTAAAAACAATGATGGTATTCTCATACAAATCCAGGGCCTTTAACTCATTTATCACGGCTCCAACTGCATCATCCATGTGCTCAACCATGGCAGCATAAGCCGGATTTTTTTGAAGCAGCGAAGAATCAACCAGTGCTTTATATTTTTCTATTTTTTCTTTTCTGGCCTGCAAAGGTGTATGAACATTATATAACCAGAAGTTGAGAAAGAAAGGCCGCTTCTTGTTCTCTTTAATAAAAGTTCGGGCTTCTTCTGCAAGCCGTTCAGTTATATATTCATCTTTACTTTTAGCCGTTAAGCGGGGATTACCATAGGGGGAGAAATAACCATTAAATCCTTTCTTAGGTCTTCTCTGGGGTGATCCGTGATCGCAACCACCTATATTCACATCAAAACCCTGGTTTTTGGGCCAGTACACAGAATCTTTTCCAAGATGCCACTTTCCAAAATGCCCGGTTATGTAGCCATTGGCTTTGAAAACATCAGCCAGAGTTGTAGCCGAAGTATCCAGATGCATAGTCCAGTCAGGGATTTCCAACTTGGCAAACGGGTATTTCCATCCTGTTATCCAATCTGTTAAATTTACGGTAGCTGGATATTTGCCGGTCATGATACTGGCCCGGGTAGGTGAGCATACTGTACAGGCAGCATAAGCATTATCAAAACTCACAGATTCATCAGCCAAATTGTCAACATTGGGAGTTTGATAAAAGTTACTACCATAACACCCCAAGTCCTTCCATCCCAGGTCATCCACCAGGAAAAACACCACATTAGGTCTGGTCTCAGTTCTTTCGGCTTCCACCGGGACAGCAATCCAAACAAAAAGTAAAATAAAAAAGAAATTTTTCATGACAACATTTAATTTTGATATTAATATTCCTGTGCCCCCCGGCCCTCCACAGCTCAGAGAAAGACCGGAATGAATGCTATACATTATCGGCTTTGATCCTCATTCAAAATCCTGCTCAATTCAGCCTGCATTTGTTTAACTAACTTTGGTTTTTTATCGGCCAGATTGTTCTCCTCCCAAATATCTTTAGATAAATCAAAGAGTTGGGGTTTAAAACTACTACCCGATTCAATCCCTTTCTTTTCTTCAATCCAGTCAGGCTTCCATTTTTTAACCGGTTTTATATATTTATAATTGCCTTTGCGCAAAGAATAAGTATACGACTGCTCCATCAGGAAATCACGTCCTTTTTTAGATTTACCCGTTAGTGCATTTATCAGGTTGTAACTATCCGGTGCTTCTTTTTCGGTTAACTCATGCCCTACTATTGACGCAATTGATGCATAAAAATCCGTATGGCCAATTAATGCATCACTTTTTCCTGGTTGAATAACGCCAGGCCATTGAACAATTGTTGGCACTCGTGTTGCCGCTTCGTAAGCACTGTATTTTCCACCTCTGAACGGCCCGCCCGGTTTATGTTCACCTAGCATTTCAATTGCTTTGTCTTCGTATCCATCATTCAACACAGGTCCGTTATCGCTTGAGAAGATTATCATGGTATTTTCAGAAACACCCAAATTTTCA
This sequence comes from Marinilabilia rubra, assembly GCF_003121985.1. Lineage (GTDB taxonomy): Bacteria > Bacteroidota > Bacteroidia > Bacteroidales > Marinilabiliaceae > Marinilabilia > Marinilabilia rubra. The sequence continues at coordinate 110,935 of NZ_QEWP01000010.1, read as the reverse complement.
AGGTGCTGCATCAGCTGGCCGGTCACCCAATCCATCTGTACAATGGCATCGCCACGCACCCCCATATCGGTGGTTCCCTTAAACCTGTAATCAGGCAGTCTGGGGACATGAATGTCATGAAAAGCAAAATAAAGGAAGAAAGGATTGTCCTGATTTTGATTCATAAATTGTCTTGCTTTATGGAGCATTTGGTGAGGCACGGTCTCATCATTCCAGCGAGCCGAGTTGCCGCCACTCATGTAACCGATGCGGCTAACTCCATTCACAATGGTTTTCGAGTGCTCTTTATCGGCCTGGTATCTTAACAACTCAGGCTGTTCTAACCCCGTCGGGTCGGTACCTACTTTCTTTTTATAACTTACCTGAATGGGATCCTCGGGGTCTAAACCAACCACATGATGATTTTCAACCATAACACATGGTACTCTGTCACCGGTTGCTGGGATAAGGTAACTGTAATCGAACCCAACCTCGAGAGGACCAGGAGTAATTTTTCCATTCCAGTCTACATCCCCATCGCCCAAACCAAGGTGCCATTTACCGATAACAGCTGTTTTGTACCCGTTTTTTTGAAGCATTCCCGGTAAGGTTGGTGTATCTAAATCGATAATCAAAGGAGCATCCCCCGGCAAAATAGAGGCATTGTTTCGAAAAGCATAGCTGCCTGTAAGTAAAGAATATCGGGATGGCGTACATGTTGAAGAAGAACAGTGCGCATCGGTAAATACAATCCCATTTTCGGCAAGTTTATCAACATTGGGCGTTTGTACTTCTGTTGCACCATAACAACTTAAATCGCCATAGCCCAAATCATCAACATAAATGATTACAACATTTGGCTTTGGGGTTTGGGCAAATGCCCCCCCGCAAAAAAACAACAACCCAAAAACAACAATGACTTTAAAGATAATATTCTTCGTATTTTTCATAACAAACATTTTTATTCCAAAAACTATTATGGATATCGCTTTGAACTCACTTGGTTGATAATTTACATTCTCTTTTGCGGCAATCGCTGCCATGCTCGTTTCATTTTGTTCTATATTCCAGTTTAAGTACTAAACCTGGCTCCGATAGATCCTCCTTTTTGTTTGCAGAACATCCTATTTCCTCTATAACCCGACCAGGAATAACCATACTCCCTTTCTTAAATTTAACTTTACCTGTGATGTCTGTAGCAACCTTACCGGCAAGGTCCTGTGCCAGTACCCGGCATTTCGATGATAAGTTTTCTGATGCCAGTTTTAACGATGCGTATTTCCCGAAAACACCTATAATAGTATCATTGCCTTCAATCCCCAGCGAAATATCAGCGTGAGGGAAGTAGTGCCCCCTTTGGCTATCGATTCTTGGTAACGTGGCAATTGCAACAGCTCCGTTTGGATGTCGTGAAGCCAGGAGGTAAGGGGGTTCCCCTTCGCATTCTACGGTTGGCAAATCAATGCCCCTTGTAACTATTCCCGGTGCCTTTTGAACAATATTCCTGTCGATAACCCAATACGCCCAGGAATCCCCTTTTTTAAACGTCCAGTTGTCCGACAACATATTTGAACTCAACACTACTTCCGATGCTCCAACACCAACAGGAGGGGCAATACGTTGCCATTTTATAGCGCGGGTCACTTCTGTCATTCTTTTATCAACCCTTAAAGGGTTATACCCGTTTCCTTCAATATGCAGCCACTGCGGATGGCGCATAATACCTACAGCACACCCAAGTGCAGCCCCCATGTACATTTCGTCCTCACAGTTTATAACACAATCGTTTTTGCCATTTTGTGAACTAACTGCCAGTTGTTGAGCCACCCTGTCGAGCGTCGTGGGTACCGATAGGTGGGCTGTAACATCATACGTTCTGAATACATGGCTGTACCCAATTACTTTAACAGCTTTTTTTAGCACATTTCCGTTGCCCCAACGTTTGTATTCTCCACTTTCGTTATAAACTTTTGTGTCCCACGGGCACTCATAGTCGTTTATCGGAGAACCATTTCTGCAATTTTCAACCCATAAGCCGGGAGCATGTTCTTCGGCTAAGCGGGTTAACATTTCCCTATACCAATCTTTCCCGTTGTGCGCCCCATAGTCAACTTTCCAATAGGTAATTCCGGCTTCATGGCTCCACTTAAAACGCTCGCGGTAATAGTCTTCTATTTCTGTTCTTGACATTTTCTTTTCGTTGTAATTTGCCGGATGCGCCGCAACCCATATTCCTGCTCCTTTCCAACCTTTATCGATACACAGCTGGTTCAGTTTTTTTAAACGCTCCATAGGCGAACCAGTGCATGAAGGGAATTTTTCTTCTGCCAATTCCAGTGATCCCAGCAGCCATCGTTTCTTATCAAAATCGATGTTACGGCCAATATCCCATCCAAGATCGAACATAATTAAGAGGTCTTTCCGAACTTCCGGAAGTATATCTGCCCAGCCATTTTCTCCAAATATGGCCTGCTCATCTAAATTATTGGCTTGCCGGAAATGACCGTTAATTCCCCACGATGCATTTTGAAGTGTGGCAGAATCGACTGCATAATTCTGCGCTCCCCAGGTGCACCAATAGGAAGGGTTATTTGATGGGGCTTCGGGAACCAGGTTAACTTCTTTTTCTTTGGAGCAGGCCATTAATAACAGCAATGCACCTAAGTAAAATATCGTTTTCATGAAAATTCGGTTTTTGTTATACTTTATTGCAGCAAATCATAACCACCAGTATTGCCTTTGTCATTTGTTATTCTGCTTTTGCTTTTGGTTGAAGTATTTCCATAAATTACAGACAACAACTTATTCTGCGATAGCGTTGTTTGTGGAGAAAATTCTTCCGAATCCATATAGCGAAGCATTGAACGGAGCAGTTGCTGAGCAACAAAGTCGTCTTTATCGTTTAGGTTGGCAGAACATACCAATACGCTTCCTTTACCAACCTTAAATTCAAATAGTAAACCCAGTTTTGCGCAACGTTCGAAATTGTCGATAGCCTGCACGATAGGTCTATATTCGGCATCAGCAGAATCCAATACAATGGGGCGCGATTTTTTCATAATGGACCACCATTGCCAATCGGAATGGAACGAGGTTGGGAAATGTTTAAATACAGGATGTTTATCGTCAATTAGCAATCCGAGTGTACCGGGTGATACCGGTTTGTTGTTTCGCTCGCAGATACCTTTAAACATGGGGTAACACCAATAATCGCTGATAAACAATCCTCCTACCGAGTTTTTAGCAATGCTGGCAGAATCGGGCATTAAAAGTACTTTGCTTCCGTTTTCAAGCTTTGCAAGCGTTGCCATATCCAAAACTGTCGCCATTTCTACTTCCGTTACCTTTTCTTCTTTTATGCTTTCAGGATATACCCAAACATGGTAGTTGTTCGTTATTTTACCATTTGAGGTGCTCAAAGCAAGTGTAAGTTGTTGTGGTGTTTCTATTTCCGACAGGGGCACGCTAATTTTTTCGAGCGAAGTAATTTTGCCTTGCTCAAAATTGATTGCAGGTGTTTCACCGCTAGCTACAACCGTTCCGTTTTGCCCGGTTAAAGTCCATGCAATTGTATTGTTCACCATGTCGGTAGCTCCATAGTTTATTGCAATAAGCTCGGCAGTTAAGCTTTCGTTGTTTTGCCAAACCAAGCGTGGCATTTTTGCCTGTATGGTTTGGTCTGCGCACGACTGGCGCCATTCTTCGGGGCTTACAATTCCCTTTGAATCCATAAAAGCATCGAGCATGCCTACCAGCGCCGTTCCCTGACCCGGGAAGTCCTGTAAATCCAGAATTTGAAAACCACCCAAACCGGGAGTTCGCATCGATATCTCGTTGTCTTCTTTATAACACAAGGCCGCATGTTTTCCCGAAGCCTCAAATAATTCTTCCCAATAAGAAAACATGTTTTGGTCGATCATGCGTTGTTTGAAAACCTCAAAATTACGGGCTTCCAAAACCCCGGTATATTTGCTTATCTCATTAAAGTTGGGCAGCACCTGGTATTGTCCTGTTTCGTGACCAATAGCAGGAACATCGCAGTGTTTTAACGCGGCTTCAAAACTGCGCTCTGTGTTGGGGAACTGACCATTAATAATTCCAGCGTTGGGATCGTTCGCATACGAAAAAGATGCCCTAATGTCGTTCACAAAATTATCCTGCTTCTTTTTGGTACGTGCCGAAATAAAGAAATCTTCGTTTGGCTGTTTCTTCGGGTTCCAAAAGTAATTGTTTGAACCTTGTGCAAAAAGGCTTCTGCCATCGTATTCCTTTAAATGATTCACCATTTTAGCCATTAGCTTGCGGCTGCCGCCCAGTTCGTTTCCTAAAGCAAACATTACAAAACTCGGATTATTAGCATAGGTGTCAAAAATGGCTTCGCCTTCTTTTCGTTGGAAATGGAAGTGCGCGGTATCGGTTTCTTTAAACTGTCTCCACTGTGGTAATTCGGGTTGCATGTAAATGCCCACCAAATCGGCCGCTTCGAAAGCTGCTTTTGGGGGCGTCCAACTATGAAAACGATAGTGGTTCAGACCGTATTCTTTGCAGATTTTCATTTGGCGCACCCACTCATCTTTGGTAGTTGGCGGGTAACCTGTTAAGGGGAAAACACAGGCATCGTGCTTGCCACGCAGCAAGGTGAATTTGTCATTTACCACAAACTGCGTACCCTTGGTAGTGAACTCCACCATGCCAAACGATTCTTCTGTTTTATCGCCGTAAGCATTCGACTCGCTTTTTGCACTTAATTTAGCGGATAACCGATAAAGGTGGGGGGTAAATTCATCCCAAGTGGCAAAATTATTGCCCATGTTGTACTTTCCGGTAACCACAATTTCGTTTTCGCTCGATGAAAATTCAAAAGTTTGCTTTTTAATGGTATGATTATGGCCATTGAATCCCTTTGCCTGGCAAGTAATGGTACCATTCAGTTTTTCTTTTTCAGGATTCGGTAACCTGAAGACTACCTTGACCTCTTTATTTTCCGTATCCGGAAATACTTTCAACGATTTTATGTAAACCTTATCCATTGCGGTAAGTTCAAGCTTACCGATAATGCCGTTCCAATTGGTTTGGGTATGTTTTGCAATAGCATGTGAACCCCCTGTAGGAAATAGTTTTGGCGTATTGTCAACTGAAATGGATAAGGTGTGTTCTCCCGGGGTGAGCACCTTTGTAAGGTCGTAAATATGCGGAGCAGACAAATGTTTTTGTAAAGGGAAACGTTGTCCGTCTACCCACACTTCGGTAGCTTTAGTGCGCTCCAGAAATAGCCGGATGGTTTTATCCTGCCATTCATTTGGGATAACCACGGTTCGCTGATACCAAGCTTTCCCGACGTAATAATATTTTCGGGTGAGGTGGTTTACTTCTATTTTTTTGTTGGGAGTTCCTTTTTTGTTTTCATCGGTTGTTCCTGGTAAGATTACCGATTCGTCGAAAAAACCATTAAACCATTGCTCCTGAACGCCAACATTGTTCGAGTCAAGTTTGAAAGCCCATGTACCGGAAAGGTCTATGGTTTTTCTGCTGGTTTCCGGTGAGGAACAAGCAGTAAGGATAATGCTTGTAAAAACAAGCATCACTAATACTTGTGGCCTTATGTTCATTGTAGGATCTTTTATTATTTGATACTTGAGGTGCAATCCCGCCAGAAAGCGAGATCGCACTCCGAGTTGTAAGTTTATTATTACTTTACCTTCTCAAGTTTCAACACCACACTTTCGTAAGGTTTTTTCATATCCATTGGTAAACCTCGGTTCATTAAAATAGAACCGGAAACTTCCAAGCCTACTTCTTTCACTTTGCTGCGCTTAGCCCTGCGGTTCAATTCGCTTATTTTATACACGGCATTATCCTCTAAACCCTGGAACCTGATTAAAGCACGTTCTTCCCTGCGGTGAAACTCGTGACTGTAAGCCATAACAATAGCCTTGTCTTTTTCCGGAGTAACATAACTTATGGCGGCAAAGCCATCGTCATCGTAAGGGGAGTATAAGCGGTACAAATCGCCAAATTGTATGATGTCCCTGTTGGCTTTATAGGTTTCAAGCACTTGCTTAACGTAGACAACGTCCTTTTCGCTTAAGATATCAGGGCTTAATTCTAAGCCAAGTCGTCCGCCAAAGGCCATGTCGCAACGGAATTTAAGCGGTGTATGTCTGTTTGTTTGATGATTGGGTGATTTGGTGATGTGTGCACCTGTTGCAATAGGGGGATAAATATGGTTGGTTCCCCATTGAATAAACAAACGCTCGTAAGCGTCGGTATTGTCGCTTGCCCAAAACTCGTGGGTGTATTTAAGCGCACCGTAGTCGACCCTTCCGCCACCAGAGGCACAAGCCTGGAAAATAATATCGGGGTATTTTTCGTTCAATCGGGCCAATACGCTTTCCAGTCCTTTGGTGTAATCAATCCACAAGTGCGATTGCTTTTCGTCATCTAAGTAGGTAGAACCAAAGTTTTGTACATGTCGGTTGGCATCCCATTTTACATAAACTATGCGCGGATTATCCGTAAGTACGTTATCTACCACACCGAATACAAAGTCCTGTACTTCAGGGTTCGATAAGTCCAGCAGTAACTGGTTGCGTTCCAGCATCTGCTCGCGGTCGTTTTTACGTTGAATTATCCACTCCGGGTGATTTTCGGCCAGTTCGCTTTTAGGGTTTACCATTTCAGGTTCTACCCAAATTCCGAATTTTAGCCCTTTGCTTTCGGCATGGTCAATTAAATCGCCGATGCCGGCTGGTAGTTTTTCCTGGTTTACTTCCCAATCGCCCAAACCAGCTTTATCGCTGTTGCGTGGGTATTTGTTGCCAAACCAACCATCGTCGAGCACAAAAATTTCCACACCCATTTCGGCAGCACCGTCCATCATCGACTTTAGCTTGGCTGCGTCGAACTTAAAGTAGGCACCTTCCCAACTGTTTAACACAATAGGGCGAACCTGGTCGCCATCGCGTAAGTTATACTTGCGAGCCCAACGGTGAAGGTTAATGGAGCCTTGGTTCTTGCCCGAGTTGCTGTATGTGTAAATCACGCGTGGTGTTACAAATTCCTCTTTGGGCGATAATAAATAGTCGGAAGCAAAGGGATTGATACCCGCAGTTAACTGGCAGTAATCTCTATCTTCCACCTGAAAGGAAAGTCTGAAATTGCCCGACCATGCCAAAGCGCCCATTACCACTTCGCCATAATGGTCGGAAGCTTGTTGGTTGAGCGATAAAACAAACGATGGGTTTTCGTATTCAGTAGAGCGAACTCCGCGTTTTGTTTCAACCAGTTTTATGCCGTTGTTTAACTTTTCTTCAACCAGTTGCATCTCCTGCGCCCAACTACCATGGAAATGCGTTAAGTAGTAGCTTTCGGCTTTAAACCCGAGTGCTGTTGATGCAAACTGCTCCAGCTTTACCGGTTTTTTTTCGGTGTGACGGATGCTTACCCATTGTTCAATTACATTTTCGGCTTGGTAGGCTTTAAAGTTCAATTCAACAAAAAATGGTTTCTTTTCGTCTTTCAGCTTAATGGTTGTTGTTTGAATATTGCCATCGAGCTGTTGCTTGTGCGACTCGTACATTAAGTCGGTAGCCATAGTACCGTCGTCGTGGGTAGCAATTAAAGCTACTTCGTTAGAGCATCCGTTACCAAATGATGGGTAAGCTTCGTCGAAGGATGTTGATATAGCATCGATGCCTTCTGTTGTACTAAGGCTGTTCCCAAAATGAATTTGTTTCAGTTTGTTTTTGTATACGCCGTAAACCAACGAAGAATTGTTTGTTTCAATATGGATTACCTGCGCCCTGGTTATACAAGACACACAAATCAATACGCACACTGTAATTAGTGAATTTATTTTTACCATCTCGTCTTTGTTCTAATTTTACATTATTAATCAATTCTATTGCGATTCGACAGGTTATTTCCATTCAATTCTCAGTTTATAGCCTTCCGGATTTATTTTGGCATAATACTTTTTCATGGGCATAGTGCCCACACTGCCGTTTCCTAATGGACCATGTTCAAAATCGATGTTTAAAATGATAAAAGGGTTTTCCTTTAACTCAAAAGGATGTTTTGCCTGATTTAATTGTCTCGTCGTGTATCTCCTTAATGAGAAATTTAGTGCTTGATTTGATTTGGCTGACAAACCTCTTTCGTCAGAATCATAAACGCTTAACCATCTTACCTCCGATTTATTTCCGTTTTCCTGTGGACTGGGATAGTTTACAAAATGTTCATCTACGTTGGCGGAATAAATCCCCATCTGCATACCTGTTTTTCGGTCGATGTAAGAACTTCCCGGTCCTTTTCCGTACCAGGTACTTTCGGTTAAGCCTTTGTTTAGCTTTACTTCGTAGCCGATCCGTGGTAGGGTGAAAGGATTATTTCTGCCAGTAAAATCTACTTGCAAATCAACATCGATTACTCCATTGCCGGAAATAATAAAGACTTCGGTCGTTATAAAACCTACTTCCCGATTAGGTGCTTTCAGCTCTTTTTCGATAATTACACGGGCTTTATTATCATCCAAAACAAGCTTAAAATTAAGTATGTTGGTTTCTAAATTATGAAGGTTAAGCCAGTTCCACAGGTCACGTATTTTATTGACTTTATCGTTATCAATATTTGCCCGTGCAAACGACAAAGTGAAGCCCCCATCAATAATCGTTTTATTGTCTTTTGTGAGTTGTACGATTTCACCTTTGGTTTTATCAAAAACCAGGCTTCCACCGGAAAAAGAAATTGTTACAGACTCTTCACTATCTTTTTCAATACCAACTTCACCTTCATTTTCAACAGATGTTAGCGTGAAATCGGCTTCTTGCAATATTAGCTCTTCCCAGGCTATTACATGATTGGCTTTTGCCCACTTTTCATCTTTCTTGGTTTTTGCTTTAAGCTGAAGAATGTATTCTTTGCCCTTTTCAAATTCTGAAGGCCAATTATTTATTTGAAACTCACCAGTTTTAAGAGGCGGAAGGTTTACTTCGAGTTTCCCGTTTTTGAATATTTCCCCATTTTCAAGCAGTTGCCATATAATATCGAATTTCGATAGGTTCGTAAAGAGAAACTTGTTGTTGATTTCAACGATTCCTTCTTCTGTGTTTTTTAATTTGAATGAAATATCCTGGTAAGCTTTTTTAACTTCAACCGTTTTAGGTGTTTCGGTTAAATCGGCGAACATTATGCCGTTCATGCAAAACCTGCCGTTGTTTGGCCCATCGTCAAAATCTCCACCATAACCCCAAAAGTATTCACCGGAAGGTTTTAAGCATTCAGCATGCGCTTTTTCAGGGGCTTTAATTTCATGTCCGAAATAGCCGTTTAACCCTTTCGTAATCCCTTGGTCTGACCAATCCCAAATACAACCGCCAATAAGTTCCGGATACTTTTCAAATGCATCAACATACTCTTGTAAATTGCCCACTGCATTTCCCATTGCGTGTGCGAATTCGTTCAGCAAATAGGGTTTATCCAAATCACTCTTGCCAAGGTAAATCATATCGTCAACCGACTGGTAACGACCAAACGCGTGTTCTTTTCCGAATTTCCAAATACCTCCGCCATAAACATCGTAATCAGAAGGATCATCGGCAAAATGATAGTGAGTTGGCCGTGTGGGATCGATTTCTTTTGTGCGCTTGTTCATATGCGCCATAGTCTCGCCGTTACCAGCTTCGTTACCAAAAGACCACATGATAACACAAGGATGATTTTTATCGCGCTCTACCATAGCTTCCATGCGCTCAACATGTGCCTTACGCCAGTTTTCTTTTTTTGCCAGGCTTTTCTCGCCATACTTCATTCCGTGCGATTCCACATTGGCTTCGTCCACCACTAAAATACCGTATTCGTCGCATAGTTTGTAAAAGTAAGGATCGGCAGGATAATGGGCTGTTCTTACCGTATTGATGTTGTTTTGTTTGAGTAATTTAACCGTGTTCTCCATCCGCTTTCGGGGAATGTGTTTTCCATAAATCGGGTCGTGTTCAACAACATTTACCCCTTTTAATATGATGGGTTTACCGTTAAGCAGCAATTCTTTTTTATCAGAAATTGTTATTTCACGGAAGCCAACATTTGCATAAAACTCATCCGTAATCTCATTCTTTTTCTTCAAGTAGAAATGCAGTTTGTACAGGTTCGGTTTTTCATTGGACCAAAGCTGAACATTTTCAATGTTCTCTAAAATTTCAATGTCCCATGTATCGGATAAATCGTCTTGCGAGAATTTTTCTTCGGAGCTGGCAACTGTTTTGCCGTCTTTATCGGTAAGCGAATACCCCCATTTTTGTTTTTTAAGAGCTGTTTTTGATGCATTTAACAGGTCAACCTTGAGGTTAAAACCGGCACTGTTATCAGCCTTTAAAGGTGTGGTAACAAAATAATCGCGTATGTGCACTTCGGGTTTTGAAACCAGGAAAACATTTCGAAAAATACCGGACATACGCCAACCGTCCTGATCTTCAAGGTAGCTACCATCGGACCAGCGGAAAACCTGTAAGCGAACAGTGTTTTCTCCTTCCTGTAAATAATTGGTAATATTAAACTCAGCAGGAGACCAACTATCCTGGCTGTAACCAACCTTTTGGTCATTCACCCACAAATAAAAAGCCGATGAAACACTTTCGAAACGCAAATACATAATTTTATCTTCGCAATTTTCTACAGAAAAAGTATGCTTGTAAATTCCAACCGGATTGCCGTACTTTCCTTTAATATGTGGCGGATTAACTTCGAAAGGGTATTTTGTGTTTCTATAAATTGGTATTCCGAAACCTTGCATTTGCCACGCGCCGGGCACCTGAATTTTATGCTCAAATTTTATTTCAGAATATTCCGGAACATCGGCTGGATTCGCGTACCAGTTAAAGTCCCATTCGCCGTTCAATAATTCAACATTTTGCGATTGATCATCGTAATACATTGTCGAAGTAGGAGCTTCTTTGTTGATTTCGGTTACCTGCTCGTTTTCCCAATCGTTTTGAGCAATTGCTCTTTCAGGTAAAGAAATCAGACCCAAAAGTACAATCAACGACAAACATATTCTTTTTGAAATCATTGTATATATATTGTTTACAGGTGAAATGATTCTATTTTTTTTTTGCACCCACACATAAAGATGGTAAACCAATACAAAGGGTAAGTATTAAAATCACATTTTTCATAATCAAAGTTTTATTATTCCCAAATACTATCAATTCAACACCTTTAAAAATCACATATCCCAAATGGGAAATCATGGATAAACACTATTTATTGTCTTTAAATTGGAGATGTTAATTCTTTATTGGTTATAGTCTCCAATTCTTTATTGCTCATATTAGTTACGTTTATCCTAGCAAAGGAGAATGTATCATACACCACATTGAAAAATGAGCATTATCTTCTTCAGAACTCATTCCCCGGCCAACCTGTTACGTTTGGTATAAAAATAGTGGCCGACTGAGTGGTATTTAACTATCAAGTTGCACGCAAATTGAAGTGGGCTAAACCCCCTTTAATTTACTGCAATTTCGGCTATTCCTTTGATACTACGTTGAGCATTCGTTTTTTAGTCAATTTCTATATTCAGGATTCACCCTTGTGGGAATCGGAGCTTTTGTCTCATCCCACCAATTCTTTAAATAATTTAACATTTCATCCCTTTTCTCAGTTTCTTTTTCCGCAAGATTATTTCTTTCTCCAATATCTTCTTCTAAGTTGTAAAGCTCAATTTCATTATTTTCGAAATAATAGTGTAGCTTCCAATTCTCATATCTTATTACAGACCCCGGACGGGTTCTGAATAAAGAATCACGATCTTCACTATCTTCAATAGCATGAGTATTGGATGCTTGTAAATAAATAGGGAAATGCCAATAAAGTGGACGGTCTAATTTATCTGTTTCCCCCTCTAAAATTGAAGATATATTAATACCATCTAATTTTAGCTCAGTATTATTAATGCCTGCGTAATGTAAGATGGTTGGAAATATATCTAGGTTAGTTATTGGAATATTACTTTTAGAATTTTTACTTACTTTGTCCCTATAAACAAAGAAAAAAGGTACACGTATACCTCCTTCATAATAACTTCCTTTTCCAGCTCTTAAGGGATGTTGATCGGTTATACCAAACACGCCACCATTGTCAGACGTGAAAACAATAAGAGTATTATTGAATAGTCCTTTTTCCTTTAATTTTGAAATCAATAAACCAATATTTCTATCAAGGTTTTCTACCATTGTGGCATATTTCGCATTATTCTGACCGTTCGATCCAGGTTTTTGATTATATTTTTCAATTAAACTCTTTACTGGATGAATCGGAGTATGCACAGCATAAGGTGCATAGTTGAGAAAAAATGGAGATGAAGCGGTATCAACAAACTCTATGGTTTTTTCCATTATTAAATCGGTTAGATAATCATTATTACCCCCTTTTATTTTAACATTTTTATAAGGTGGGTAATAACTTTTCGGACGACCATTGTGTCCTCCGCCAATATTTACTTCAAAACCATATTCTAAAGGATTATCGCTTAAATGCCATTTACCCGCATGACAAATTTTATAACCATTTTGACTTAATACCTCTGGAATAATTTCATACTTTTCAGTTTCAGCTAATGTGGTAGTGTTTTTAGTAGGAATCAGTTTACGGTGTTTTGAAGCTCCCCTTTCAGAGGATCCAACTGTATATATTCCATGACGGGGTGTCCACTTACCAGTCATTAAACATGCCCTACTAGGTGCACAATTTGCTGCGGCAGCATATCCATTGGTAAATACCATTCCAGAGGCTGCCATACTATCGATATTGGGTGTTTCGTAATATTCACTTCCCATATAACCAACATCTTTCCAACCCATATCATCGATGTTTATAATGACTATATTTGGTTTTACTTTATCTCTTGTATTATTACTACAAGAAATAAGTGATATAATCAGAACAATAGAAATATTTGTTACAAATTTCATATTCGATGTTTTTGGTAATGTACATTTATCACCTCACTATTTTTTAAAATGATTCACAACACTACCTATTTTTGATTTCGATATTCCTGCAACTGACGCGGATTTTTAACCCGTACCTCGCGGTTCAGAAACAAATCCTGATGAATCATCCATGTAATGGTATCCCAGGTTTGGCTTTCAGTCCACAGGGGTTCCATCTTATCTTTCTCCCATTTTGACAACTGTTTTTTCAAAGCTTTAAACGTCTGTTCATTTTGGTCAGTCAAATTATCTGTTTCGCCCAGGTTTTCTCTTAAATTATATAACCGGTAACCAAGGCGTTCAACCCTGATTAATTTATAATCCCCCACCCGGGCAGCAGCAGCCTGATCTTTTCGCCAGAATAACTTTTCATGGGGATCTTCATCTTTTTTCTCTTCCAAATAAGGCAGTAAACTGACACCATCCAGATTTGTAAGTGCCTCTTCTGGAACCCCGGCAGCATCGAGGCTGGTTGCAAAAATATCGAAAGCCGATGTGAGGCCATCAAAGGTTTTACCTCCATCAATTATTGCAGGCCAATGCATAAAAAACGGCACCCTCATACCACCTTCATATTTATTGCCTTTAAATCCTTTGAGCGGAGCATTGGAAGATTGATTATTATGCGCACCGCCGTTATCACTGAGAAAAAAGATCAGGGTATTGTCCAATAGGTTTTCTTTTTCCAGTTTATCTTTAATATTACCAACAGCCCGGTCCAAAGCCCAGGTCATGGCCGCCAACTCCTGCCGGGGATGTCCCTCATACCTTGAAATATCCTCTTCAGTTGCCTCCATCGGCGTATGTACTGCATTGGGTGCCCAGTAAATAAAAAAGGGTTTTTCCTTATTACGATCAATAAATTCCACGGCCTTTTCTCCCAGTCGATCCGTCAAATACCCTTCGAATTCAGTAAAATCATCATTCTCGCGAATGGAGTGTGAGTGACCCGGTTGATCTTGTTGGTCATTAGGAAAGTAATGACGTCCACCTGACAAAAAACCCCAGAAATAATCAAATCCTCTTGCATTGGGGCGATATTCAGGATCATGGCCCAGGTGCCATTTGCCAAAAGCAGCTGTTACATACCCGGCCTTTTTCATGGCATCTCCAATGGTTTCCTCCTGAAGGTCAAGACCGGCAAAAGAGTTAGAAGGATTACACTCAAAACCAAAGCGCTGTTGATATCTTCCTGTTATTAACCCCGCCCGTGAAGGACCGCAAACGGTAGCGGAGACATGGGCATCTGTAAATACAACTCCATCGCGGGCCAGCTTATCAATATTAGGTGTTTCCATATCCTCAGACCCGGCAAATCCAAAGTCAGCATACCCGGCATCATCCACTAAAAGAACTACCACATTAGGCTTGGGACTTTCCCCGGGGTTCTTATTCGATTTAGAAGATTGGCAGCCCAGAATCCCTGAAAGTAATACGGCTGAAACCAGTAGTAAAGCTTTCCCTGAACCAAACATTGATTTTTTTTTATTAACCATTTTCTAACTGCTTTTGATAATAGGCAGGAAAGGCAGACCTTACACAGCCTCCTTTCCTGTAACCTAATTAAATATTACTCAACCACTCGGATTACGAATCCATATTGATAAGATTTATCAGTCAACCGGTATTCTTTGTGCGTGCGGGCTCCCCAGCTGTTATCGCCACCTACGCCCAGCTGCTTTAGATCAATGTCCACTGAGGTGAGATCACGAGGTTGCACATCATCGGTATGACTCTGAACCGGACGCTCCTCGCCTTCTTCCCAATTACCATTGGGACGGCGTTGTGATTCAAAATCTTCCATGATATTATGGTGAGCTGAGGCTTCCAAAAGTTGCTTACCGGTAAATTTAAGTCCCTCTCCGGCTTCATTGGTGATGCTCATCCAGCGCACATCGGTCTTGTTGCCGTTTTCCTGCGGACGCAGATAAGGCCAGTACTGATCGGCCACACTTCCGCTGTAGAGATCCACAAAAGCAGAGGTTTTACGATCCTGGTAGGATTCATGTGGGCCACGGCCCAGCCATGCCATCTGATCATATTCTTTTGGCATGTGCAGTGTCATACCCATGCGTGGAATCTCGGGTAAATCGCCATTGGCCATTTGAAACCGATTGTCCACTTCCACCTCTTTGTTGCCTTTTACCAGATAGGTGCTGGTATAGTCTCCTGTTTTGTTTCCTTCCTGATCTTTCAGGTCAAACTCAAAGGTCACTTTCACCTGGCCCTCTCCGGCTTCTTCAATATTGGTGTTGGTCACCTCCCGGTTCTCTCCTGCTTTTCGCCACATGCGTGCTCTTTTGGGCATTTTATTACCAAAGTCATTATCGGTAGGGGCACGCCAGAATCCGGGCTCAGGCCCTTTCTTCAGGAGCTCTTTGCCTGACGATTGGAAGCTGGTCATTTGGCCCTTCTGCATATCAAAAGCGACTGCAAAATCATCTCCCGAAATGCTGAGCACTCCATCTTTGGTTTGATGTTCCAAAGCTGATAAGGATTCTTCTGTTTTTGTCTTTGCAACATAAACAGGCAATTCAAACTGCTCTGCAGCCAGTTCTGTCCCGGCCGGGACAAGACCCACCTCATCTTTCAGAGTCGCTTTTACAGTCAGGAAATACGCCACGCCGGGCTCAGGGGTAAAGTCTACATTTGCAGAAACACTCAATTTAGCATCCGGTGCCAGTTCCACACCTTTAAAAATCCCTTCTGTGGCAATTTCACCATTGCCTTTGACGGTCCATGAAAACTGGAATTTTGAAGTATTCAGAAAGTCGTATTTGTTTTCTATTTCGATGGTGCCGTCTTTCAGGTCAACCGGATGAAATTTAATGTACTGATACACCTTTTTCACCTCTTCCAATGCGGGCTGTGGCTGACGGTCGGGGTCCACCAGTCCGTTGAGACAGAAATTACCATCGGAAGGCACGGTATCAGGCCCAAAGTCTCCACCATAAGCCCAGTATTCTTCGCTGTTTTCATTTTCGGTCAGCAGTCCCTGGTCTACCCAGTCCCAGATAAATCCACCCTGCATCACATCATGCGATTCAATCACATCCCAGTAATCCTGAAGGTTGCCCACGCTGTTGCCCATGGCGTGCGCATATTCACATTGAATGAGTGGTTTGCTGCCATCTTCTCTGGCATAGCGTTCCATCCTTTCAATTCGCGCATACATAGGCGCAAAAATATCGGTATTCCGCCCTCCATGGGCTTGCTCATACTGAACCGGGCGGGTATCGTCCTGTGCTTTCAGATAATCATAGGTAGCATCGAAATTGATGCCGTTGCCGGCTTCGTTGCCCAGCGACCAGATAATGATGGAGGGTTGGTTTTTGTCCCGCTCAAACATATTTCTGGTACGGTACAGGTGCGATGACATCCAGGCCGAGTCTTTGGCCAGTGATTCCTTACCATACCCCATGCCATGCGATTCGATGTTGGCCTCATCAATTACGTACAGACCGTGACGGTTGCACAGTTCGTACCAGCGCTCGGGCTGAGGATAGTGGGAGGTACGCACCGCGTTGATGTTGTGCGCCTGCATAACCTCAATGTCTTTGAGCATGGTGGCTTCATCCACCACATGTCCTGTTACATCATGGTGCTCATGCAGGTTGACCCCTTTGAGGTAAATATACTCCCCGTTTACCAACAGGTTGTTGCCTTTGATCTCCACGCGACGGAAACCCACATCCTGGCGGATTACTTCAATGACACCTCCGTTGGCATCTTTAAGGGTAATTACCAATTCGTAGAGGTTGGGTATTTCGGCCGACCAGCGTTTTACATCATTGTATTCTGAAGAAAAGGAGACCTCTCCGTTGTCAGCTTCCGACGAAAAGCGTTCAATTAGATTTTCGCCATCCATCAAACGGGCTTCGACACTTACAGGTGATTCTTCAGACACATTCACAATCTCTGCATCCAGTTCAAAAAGTCCGGTGCTATAATCATCAGCCAGATTCGAAGTGACTCTGAAGTCACGAATATGCTGAGGATTTCTTGCCATCAGGAATACATCGCGGGTGATACCTCCCAGTCGCCAGAAGTCCTGGTCTTCGAGGTAACTCCCATCGCTCCATTTGTAAACTTCCACAGCCAGTGTGTTTTCCCCGGGCTTCAGGTATTGAGTGATGTTGAATTCGGCGGGTGTTTTACTGTCTTCGCTGTACCCTGCTTTCTGCTCATTTACCCACACATACATGGCCGAACTAACGGCTCCAAAGTGCAGAAAAATCTCTTTTCCGTTCCAGTTTTCAGGAATGGTAAAGGTTCGCTTATAAGAGGCCACCGGATTGTAATGGTCCTGAATCGTGGGTGGTGTCTTGGCATGCGGATACTTTACGTTGGTATAAATGGGGTAGGTATGCCCTTCCAGTTCATAATTTGAGGGTACCGGAATGGTACTCCACTCACGGGTATCGAAATCATCCTTAAAAAAGTAGCAGGGACGCTCAGATGGATTTTCCGCCATGTGGAACAGCCACTCCCCGTTCAGGGATTTCAGCAAAGAGGAAGCCCACTTATTATCGGCATCTACCTCTGATGCATCGGCAAATGGCACATACCAGGCGCGGGGGGCCTCCCTGTTTATTTGATTCACCGCCGGGTTTTCCCAGTCGGCAGGCGACTTCTCCTCAAAAGGAACATCGCTGTAGTCTTTGTAGTTGGTGCAGGAAAAGAGAAAAGTCCCCATCACCAGAGCAAGCATAAGTTTTTGCATAATTAAAACACTTAAAAAATAATCAGAATTAACGGCTTTTTTGTCCCTCCAGAATTCGCTTCAGTTCTTTTTCCATCTTCTTCACGAGTCCTTTATTTTGTCGGGCAATGTTATTGGTTTCTCCAATATCCTTGGAGAGATCATAGAATTGAGGGGCAACACTTAATCCCGACTCTATGCCTTTACTGTTTTCAATCCAGGAATTTTTTATTTCTTCAACTGGTTGTATGTATTTGAAATCTCCTTTTCTTAATGAAAAAGTATAGGCCTCCTCCAGCAGATACTCACGCCCTTCATCAGATGCTCCGGTTATGGCATCCAACACATTAAAGCTATCGGGAGCTTCATTATCTGAAAGCTCGTGACCTACAATTTCAGCAATAGAAGCATATAAGTCCATATGTCCCCAGAGGGCATCACTTTCTCCGGGTTTTATTTTCGCTGGCCAGTAAACAATTGTCGGCACTCTGGTTCCACCTTCAAAGGCGCTGTATTTACCCCCGCGAAAAGGTCCGGCCGGCTTATGATTGCCCAGCTTTTCAACCGACTCATCTTCATAGCCATCGTTTAAAACAGGACCATTGTCGCTGGAGAAAACAATCATTGTATTATCTGCTATTCCCAGTTCTTCAAGATGCTTCATTAGTTGACCTGTTACCCAATCCATTTGCACAATGGCATCGCCACGCACGCCCATATCAGTAGCCCCCTGGAACCGGTAATCCGGCAGGCGGGGAACATGTATGTCATGAAAAGCAAAATAAAGGAAGAAAGGACGGTCCTGATTTTGATTCATAAAGTCTCTTGCTTTATGCAGCATTTGGTGAGGCACGGTTTCATCATTCCAGCGTGCCGCGTTGCCCCCACTCATATAACCTATACGGCTCACTCCGTTAACAATGGTTTTGGCATGCTGTTTATCAGCCTGATACCTCAATAAATCAGGATTCTCCAATCCGGTGGGATCAGCACCCACTTTTTCTTTGTAGCTCACCTCAATAGGATCTTCCGGATCCAGCCCAACCACATGGTGATTTTCTACCAAAACGCAGGGTACACGGTCGCCTGTTGCCGGAATCAGGTAGGAATAATCAAACCCTATTTCCAACGGACCGGGAGTGATCTTACCATTCCAATCCACATTGCCATCACCCAGTCCAAGGTGCCATTTACCGACAACAGCCGTTTTGTAGCCATATTTTTGGAGCATTCCGGGAAGTGTAGGCATATCTTCAGTAATCAGCATGGGTGCATCACCGGGCAGGATGGCGGCATTATTTCTGAATGCATAACGTCCCGTGAGCAAAGAAAAACGCGACGGCGTACACATGGCCGCGGAACAATGCGCATCGGTAAATTTCATCCCTCCTTCAGCCAGTTTATCCACATTAGGGGTCTCAACCGCTGTAGCCCCGTAGCAACTCAAATCTCCATATCCCAAATCATCCAGGTACACCACTACGATATTAGGACGATTCTGAGCTTTTAATCCAATTCCTGTAAAGGCACCCAGGATAGCCAGCCCGAGAAAAATTAATATACTTCTGTAGTTCATTGTATTAAATATTGATTTCTTTACTGTTATTTCCTTGTTATTCTATATTTCATCTCAACTCTAAAAGCATTTATTTTAACTCCAATTCCCTGGTGTTGGCATAATTAGTTCCTCGTATCTCCTCAAACAGCTTTAGCATCTCCTTCAGTTTTTCCGGCTTCTCTTTGGCCAGATTATTCTGTTGCCCAATATCTTCTCTGAGATTATAAAGCTGGTAACTTTCAGAGTTACCCAACTCAATATCTACCAGCTCATTAACTGCAGGACCGTTGTACGGAGGGATCATAATCCAATCACCTTTCCGTAGTGCCGTACGTGAAGTTGCCTCCAGAATAAGATGCTCTCTTCCCTGGTCACTCTGACCAAGAAACACATTCAGGAAATTCTTACTGTCAGGGCCTTGTTTTTCACCCCCCACAAGTGCTGCTAGAGAATTAAATAAATCCATCTGGCTGACCAGGGCATCAGAAGTTTGCGGGTTTATATGCCCTTTCCAGTAGGTGATAAATGGGACCCTGGTACCGGCTTCAAACAAGCTGTATTTTCCTCCTCTTAATGGTCCCCGGGGTTTATGGTCGCCAAGTTTTTCCACAGCATCGTCGTAATACCCATCATTCAACACCGGGCCGTTGTCACTTGAAAATACAATCAAAGTATTCTCCAGAAGGTCTTCTTCTTCAAGCGTTTTAACAAATTGCCCGATACACCAATCAGCCTCCACAATTACATCTCCACGCGGCCCCATTCCTGATGTCCCCACAAAACGAGGATGAGGAGTACGTGGCACATGAGGCTGCTGCATAGCATAATAGAGGAAAAAGGGTTCATCTTTGTGCCTTTTCACGTATTGCTGAGCCCTGAGAAGAAAGGTATCTGCCATATTTTCATCCACCCATTTTGCCGATTCTCCTCCTTTCATATAGCCAATCCGGGGAATCCCGTTAACAATGCTGCTGTTATGGCCATGGTGCCATTTCATTTTCAGCATCTCAGGATTATCCTTTCCGGTAGGCTCTCCTTCGAAATTATTCTGGTAATCCACAGATATTGGATCGTCCTTTTCCAGACGCACCACATTCCCGTTTTCAATGTAAACAGTAGGTACACGATCCTGAGTGGCAGCCATAATGAACGAATAATCGAAACCCACTTCATTGGGACCAGGAGCAATTGTAGTATTCCAATCAACATTGCCATTACCAAGTCCAAGATGCCATTTGCCTACGATTCCGGTCTGATAGCCCTGACTTTTCAGCATCTTGGGCAAGGTGGACTGTGCAGTGTCAATCAACAAAGGAGCTGTTCCCGGCAGGATATTGGCATCTTCATTGCGCCAGGGATATTCTCCTGTAAGCAATGCATAACGACTTGGCGTACATGTTGCGCTGGAAGCATACCCATTGGTGAATTTTACGCCCCCATTGGCCAAATTATCAATATTGGGGGTTTCCAGTTCGGTAGCTCCATAGGCGCTGACATCTCCGTAACCAAGATCGTCAAGATAGATGACAACAATATTCGGTTGTACTTCTTCAGGTGATTTTTCAGAACACCCCAGAATCATTATAAGCAGTGGAAGTATAAGCCATTTTCTATTCATAATCCAGGATTTTTTAATTTGATTTTCTCTGATATATCCTCACATAATCTACTTCATATTTCAGTGGAAACTGAGTATTGGAAGGGTCTCCTCCATTGGAGCCAAGAGCAAGATTGAGCAGAATATAATGGGGCTGCCTGAAGGGATTAAACCCATCACTGTAAGTGGCTTTCTCCAGATCAATTTCATTGAGCAAAACCTCATCAAGATACAATTGGATAACATTCTCGTTCCACACCATTTTCCAAACATGAAACTTTTCCGGCCAGGCAGGGTCTTTTTGTAAAAAAGACGAAAGAGGCACCCGTGCTGAATCCCATACAGGTCTGTAATTTTTCTCATTCCCCCAGGCAGCATTGGCGAGGATTTTGGGGATGCCATCGTGTCGGTAATACTCCATAACATCCACTTCACCTTTTTCGGGCCATCTTCGCTCAGCACCAAGGGTCCAGATAGCCGGCCAGGATCCCATGCTGGTGTCTACCCTGGCCCTCACTTCCATAATGCCATACTGAAAAGTAAATTTTTCTTTGGTATTGATACTTGCAGAAGTATATTCAGCGTATTTGCGGTTTTCCCGCCAGTTTTCACTCTTTTTGTTGTAGTTTGGATTCCGGACTTCCTCACGTTTTCCCTCAATTACCAATTTCCCGTTTTTAACCATGGCATTGTCCGGCTGATACCATTGCAACTCATTGTTTCGTACAAACCCGTTTTCATAAGACCAGTATTTCTCATCCGGTTTTCCCGGTTGGTCAAACTCCTCGGCCCACAATAATTCATAGCCGGCAGGAATTTGAGGTGGCGTAGAATCAATCCTTAAAGGAGATGGAATACTGAAACGGGAAGGATGCTTTTTATTGTATTCTCCTCCCTGCATGAGTCCCCAAAAAACCGGATCTTTCATTTCTGAAAGCCAATTATCATGAGCCATCAGCATTTCCTCCGGATCTTTCATTTCAGCTTTTGCTAACTCATTCTTTTCGCTAATATCTTTTGAAAGGTTATACCATTCAGTATCTGACTCTCCCCTACGAAGCATTTTGTAATCTTTTGACCGAACTGCATGCCAATCCTGATCGTACTTACGCCAGAACAATTCTTTATGCGGGATGCCCTGCTTTTCACCTTTTAGATATGGAATCAAATTCACCCCATCCAATGGGTTTTTGGTCCCGGCATTAGCCAAAGCTACAGCCGTTGCCATAATGTCAAGCGAAATTACAGGATGGTTATAGACCATACCTGCCGGAACATGCCCGGGCCATTGCATGGCAAAAGGCACATGAATGCCTCCTTCATAGAGACTCGATTTTCCTTCACGCAAAGGACCATTATCCGAAGCATTATGATCCTCAGGTCCTCCGTTATCGGACAAAAAGAAAACGATGGTATTATCATCTATCTTCAATTCTTCCAATTTATTCAAAAGCAGGCCCACGCCATCATCCACTGCACTTACCATTGCTGCATAAGTGCGTCTTTTCTCATCTTTGATGTGATTAAAACGCTTAAGGTATTTTTCAGTGGCCTGCATGGGGGCATGTGGTGCATTATATGCCAGATACATAAAAAAAGGAGATCCCCCGGCCTGCTTTTCAACAAAACTTACAGCTTCACGAGAAAGGGCATCAGTCAAATATTCCTGTTCTTCAACCCGACCATTATTGTGCATCAGCTTGGTTTTGTAACCATCCCACTGTCCTTTTATTTCAGAAAGATTCTGAAGTGTCCATAGTTCAGGAAAATATTGATGTCCACCACTCAGAAACCCAAAAAACTCATCAAACCCCCGGTTTAAAGGCCATTGAGAGCGGTGTGCCCCAAGATGCCACTTTCCAAGAGCCATACTTTTGTACCCGGATTTATTAAGCACAGTGGCCATGGTTTCCTCCGACAAGGGAAGTCCTTCGCCGGGATCATTGGGTGCCAGCAATGGATTCCGCCCAAAACCAAAACGATCCTGATAACGACCGGTAATCAAACCAGCCCGGCTGGGACCACAAACCGCGTAGGTCACATATCCGTTTGTGAACTTGACGCCATTGTTGGCAATCCGGTCGATATTGGGTGTTGGGATGTCTGTGCATCCGTTAAAACCAACATCTCCATATCCCTGATCATCCGTTAAAATGACAATGACATTGGGCCCGGATTTCTCAGCGGCCCGCAACTCCGATATGGCAAAAAGAATCGTAATACTCAAAAAGAGTATAATTTTATTCAATTTTAAATTTTTCATCATAGAATGGATTTGTAGATTCTAAAATTTAAAAACTGAAGACTCAGTGCTGGCCGTTTTCAAAACATTATCAATTCTGTCAACAACTTCAGGGTGTTTTGCTGCAACGTCATGGGTTTCTCCGGGATCATTTTCCAAATTGTATAACTCAATCGCTTGATCGGGATGTTTTTTTACATTATACTTTACTCCTTTCCATTTTCCCATTCTAACAGCCTGACGACCTCCCAACTCATGAAATTCCCAATATAAATAGGCATGTTCTTTCTGACTTCCTTCACCTGTCAGCTCAGGAAGCATAGAGATGCCATCCGTATTTTCAGGAGCTTTTACACCCAGCAAATCAGCAAAAGTGGGCAACATGTCCCAAAATGCGGAGATGTGATCAGACTCAGCACCTGCCTCTATTTGTCCGGGCCACCTGGCGATCATGGGCACCCTTATGCCCCCCTCGTAGAGATCTCTTTTAAAACCACGCAATGGTCCATTACTGTTAAAAAATTCCGGATCTGCTCCTCCTTCCTCATGAGGCCCGTTATCTGAGGTAAATACAATAATGGTATTTTCAGAAATGCCAAGCTCTTTGAGTTTTTCCACGATTTCTCCCACCTGGTCATCCAGCAAAGTAATCATGGCAGCAAAAGCAGCATGAGCTTCCGGCTGGGATCCGTAAGGTCCTTTCCGGAACCTTGGATGCTCAGGGCCAGCTCCTTCATAACTACTTTCGGGTAGAAATTTTCCTCTAAACTTCTTCATGTATTCCTCAGGAGCCAATAATTCGGCATGCGGAATAACTGACGGATAATACATAAAAAACTTTTGATCATTGTGATCTTCAAGAAACTGCATTGCTTCCTGGTGAATCAGATCAGGCGCATACTGCCCTCTCCGGGTTTCTGCATTCTCTTCAAGAATCACTTTTTGGTTGTTATGATATAAATGCCACGGATAATAATGGTGGGCATTTCGCTGGCAATTGTACCCGAAAAATTCATCAAATCCCATGGCAAGCGGATCGCCGGATGAGTTGGGATAACCCAGCCCCCATTTTCCAAAAGCCCCGGTAACATAACCCGATTGTTTAAAAAGGCGGGCCAACGAATTTGCCTCCTCCGGCAAAGGCCACTGGCCCTCGGGGTGATGGGGTTTGTTGCCCCGTACCGGTGTATTTCCGGTATGCTGTCCGGTTAGCAATGCAGAGCGGGAAGGAGCACATACTGTTGAACCCGCATAATGGTTTGTGAACTTCATTCCCTCCCTTGCAAGTTCATCAATATTGGGTGTTTCGAACTTTTTTTGTCCATAACAACTGAGATCACCGTATCCTAAATCATCAGCAAGGATGTATATGACATTAGGTTTATCCTTTGGAATTTCGGAACCACAAAAAACAAACTGAAGTCCCGAAATCATGAATACACACAAAACAAATAATCTATACTTTGAACTCATACTATCAGGCTTATTGCTTATCAAAAACATTTAAGTTCCATTTATCTCTCCATTTGAGCACTGGTTTACCTTCCTCAAATTCAACAGGCAACCAAACATATCTGCCGTCAATTGCATTTTTCGGACGCCAGCGATCTGCCATAAAAATAAATGCATCCTCTTTTCCCTGCACAGGCAAAACAAAAGTGCTTTGAGAATCGAAAGTAGTATTCACCTGCTCCTCAGTTCCGCGGCAGGGATTGCCCAACGGTTTCCATGGCCCAAACGGGTGATCGGCGACTGCTGACCTGGCAGGATTAGGCGCCCAACCGGTGCATCCCGAAGCTATCAGATAATACTTGTCTCCTCTTCTGAAAATGGCAGGGGCTTCATTAGAATCACCTGGAAGTACACGTGTGTAACGTCCGGTAAAGTCCAGGTAGTCGTCGGTTAACTCAGATACATGCAACGTTTGATTTTCCTCTGAAGAATGAATATGATAGGCGGTGCCATCGGTATCCACAAACAATGTCATATCGCGGGCCATTTGTCCCTTTTCAAAATCACGCCTGACAAACAGTCCTTCTTTAACAGCTTTACGCCATTCATCGGACCAACGTTCCAATGACGCCATGGTAGTAGTATCCTTCCTCAGACTATCGGGGTAATTCATGGGCCACTGACCGGCATTGGGATTAACACTTCTCAGGTAAGTATAAGGGCCGGTAACATCATCGGCCACAGCCACACCTGTCATGGCAGCATCATAGCCCATTCCTTTAAGCTCGTGATGGAACCACATCACATATTTTCCTGTTTTTTCGTTATAAATAACCTTTGGCCTCTCTATTATGCATCCCTCAACCAATAGAGAAGAAGTATCCTCATGGACCTCAAGGGCAATACCTTCATCCTGCCAATGGTACAGATCTTCCGATGAATAACAATGAACTCCTACATGGGCCTTATTCCCGGCTTTGCCCTCAATCTTGTGTTCACCAAACCAGTAATAAACTCCATCCTTATACAGCATGCCACCACCATGGGCATTTATGTGTACCCCATTATTATCGGGCCAGATGGCTCCCGGCTCAAAAGAGCCTTCCGGTGTCTGTTGACATCCCAAAATACCAACTGCCAACAGCGATACGATTAATAGACCTTTCATTTTCATGACTCTAATTTCCTTTTTTATTATTTACCAATGGAGTAATATTCCTTTAACATCCTAAAAAGATTTTATCAATAATTTTGCACTATGCAATATTTAAAATTGAGGACTATTCTCCTCTCGCAAAACTTTCTTATTTGGTTTAAATTCTGGTCAAAACAGCAGGGGCAGTTTTTTTCAAATATCGGGTTGAAACCATTCACACCACAGCCCCAAACCCCTGTTAAACAAAACAAAAACTCAACAGAGCTAAAAACCTCATCGCACCAGCAAAAGGCGCTTCGAAATAAAAAGACCATTCTCCTCCATGCTAATAAGATAAATTCCATTTTTCAATTCAGTGCTCACCTGAATCTCCAGAGTGTTGTTGCCCGGTTGTACCCTGAAAGGTTCCCTTTGAAGTTCACGCCCCTGCAAATCAGAGAGCAAGACCATTACTGTTCCATGCTTTTCAGCTTTTATACTTAAGAATACCTCTCCTTTTGCAGGGTTTGGATAAAACCTTAGACTGGTAGCTTCGATGATCTCAAACTCATCAATGCCCACATCACCGACACCTTCTCCATTATAAGCTCCAATATTTGGAATGCTGTTAGATACGTTAACAGGATTACCATAAAAATCCAATTGAGGATATAAATCCACATCCTTAAAGATCCCCTTCCCTGCCATTGGGAATTGTGGTTCAGGGAAGGAAATACCAGATCCCAAAGCCTCGCTCTCTTTTCCCAAGTAATAAGAGTCTGTTTCAGACTCTCCGCCCTTGACAAAAAAGGGGTCACCAAAAACAGGGTTTTTGTCCATATTGGCAAAGATTGAGTTGATATTTCCTTTAAAGAGGTTGTTAGACATCTTCAACTCACTACCAGTTTCGATATTCACATCCGTATTATTACCAATGGATGCATAAGCGCCAGCGTAAAAAATATTGTTGTAAACAAAGGTGTTTTTGGCGTTTATGGAAATATCGGGAGTAATAGCTGCATCCACATAAATGGTGTTGTTGTAAATAAAATTGCTATCGGACAACACTTTATTGTTAGTCCCCGCATAATCTGACACCCACAATGTATTGCCTTTCTTGTCTCTGATACCGTCATTAACACTCACATTAAACCGATAAACAGAGTTGACATTTTTACCCAGGATCTCAACAAAGCCACCTTCACTGTCCTCGCTATAGTTGTATTGAAGGATGACATTGCGGTTGCCAAAATCAATGTGCATGCCGTAAGAATCAGCCGGCCCGCGTACATGCAGCGATTTATTGTATTGCGCTATTACATTGCGACAATTGAAAAACCAGGCTCCGCTTCCCCGCTTTGCCATTCTTGGATCCGCGTCAGAACCTGTATATTCAAAGGTGTTATTTTCTACCAGACAATTGTAAGACCCTCCCGGAGTAATACCTGACCCGCCTGTTTCGAACATATGATTGTTGCTAAAAACAAGGTTCATATTCCGGTTTATTGAATCATTACCAATACCGCTTTTACCTCCTGCGTGCTGGCTCCAGATGCCAAATTTCCCAGTATGAGTAATGTAACAACTATCGACCAGCACATCCCTTATATGTTTTTCCTCGCCCGCAACAGTATTGCGTTCACTGCGAAAATAGATGCCTGCTACTTTAAGCTGATTGAATTCAACTCCTTCGGTGCTAACGGCAAAAACATCACGGATGGTTAACTTTTCAAACCTGAAATGTTGCATCACTTCCAAACCATCATTCAACACAAATATGCCATACCCCACTTTATCATCTGATCCACTTCGCGATGTTTTCCTGTCATTGGTTATTTCCAGATCCTGCAGTTCAATAAAAGATTGATTGTTGATAAAAACGGTGGATTCAAAATCCCCTACAGACGACCCGGCACCATTGAGTACGGGTTGGTTTCCGGGGCCATACCTGCTAAACACCAGGGGGTCCCCTTCAATACCTGAACTGTTTATTTTCAATTGGCCTGTAAACTCGTCGCCCGAAAAGAACAAAACACTGTCGCCCGGAGTATATGAAAACTCACTCACCTTTGCCAGGGTTTTCCAGGGGGTTTCAGGTGTAAGACCATCATTGTTATCATTGCCGGTGGTGCTGCTCACATAATAATTGTTGGTAGTTCCGGCAATTTGTAGCGTCAACTGATCATTTAGCAGCAAAACTCCTGAAGTAGGATTGGAAAGTTGAACCAATACAGTTTGGTCTGTTTTATCAGCTCTCAGCGGAGCATAAACCTTAATTAAAGCCTTTTCGTTCCCGGAAGGAATGGTTACTGTTGATTGATCAACCTGAATAAAATCTGCACCATCAACCGGCACAGATAGCGATACCCGAACCTCCTGATTTAAAACACCGGACATTTCTACAGCAACATGCACCGTTTGTCCCTGTACCATTTTTACTTCCAAATCAGAAAAGGACAAATAAATATTTGTGGCATCCAGAACCTGAACTTTATCAATAAAAGGCCCTGCCAATCCGTTGGCTGTTTGAAAACTCACCTCATTGATCCCCTCATTCAAATCAATATCCATAGAATATTCTGCAGCCACTCCCTGATAACACCAGTGCGCCGAAGGAAATTCTTTTACCCCCATTGAAATGCCATTAACAAAAACCTCCAATGGCTGAGCACCCACATAAAAATAATGAACCACCAATTGATAAGTACCGGAGGAAGGCACCTCAACATCCTGAAACGTCAATTGATTGCCGGCATCACTATTCATTTTAACGAAGGCATCCTGTGAGGCAAAGTCACATCCCTCATTTATTTCGGCAGTTCCGGCCAGATTCCCGTTTTCTCCCTCGGATTCCCAGATTACGGTCTGAGCAGGAAGGTCAAAACCTGACAAAATCAGTATCAACCACAAAAAAACTATTTTCAAATATACCATCGATAAAAATTTAAAGGAGCAATTGCAATAATACCTCCTCTTTTTTTGATAATAGATCGTTAGATATTTCCAGAAGCTTCGGGATTAGATGAAAGATGAATCGTATAATATTGATAATATGTATTTTAACGCGAAAAACCTCTTGTTTTTAAGTTACTGACTACAGGAGCCTAGTGTAAAAGTCAAGCATAGTCTGAGGGCCCAAGCCTTGCTCTTTCTACCTTGTGCTTCTCAAAAAAAAGACTCACGTAGCTACGGCTATGCTTACTTTTTTGTTGTTTTGCACGAGGTGAAAAAAAGCGGCGGCTTACCCGACATTCTACACTTGACTTGACACTAGTAATCACCCATTTACGCATTCGTAAAAGTAAACCCCAACTCTCTCATAATAAAAACTTTGCGTCTTCGCGCCTTTGCGTTTAGGCTTTTTCTAACGGACTATTATAATTCAACAGCCCCCATATCAGGTTTGCCTTTTATCTGATGCCCAAAGATGTCCTTTTCAACTTTCAGCCCCGAAACCAACCCGATACTATCACCAGGCAGCACCGGTATTTTTATTCCTCTATTGCGGATGATAGACTTATTTTGAGGAACATAGTCGGAAAAGCTGTTGCCTCCGGGATTCATAAAATCAGGATTACCATATTGAGGGGCCTCATCCTGAATTAAAACCTCTTGCGGCCAATTTTTGGTTTTCAAAAACAGATTATTCTTAAAGACCACATTCCGCACAGAACCGGATCCATCTTTTTCAGGCTTATACTGATCACCCAGTACTGCCTGACTTTCACCTTTTATGTAAAAAATATTATTGGCCACCATCACCCCTTTGGCCACCCTGGTGACGGCAATTTTAGCATCAATAGAATCGCTCACATAAATGGTATTGTTATAGATATAACTGTTAAAAGGTCCACTGCGTTTTTTATCCCCGCGGTAGCCACTCAGCCAAAAAGTTTTCCCTTCCTGAAAAGCACCGTTTTCACCTTTTATTCTGTGTCCGTCATCTACACTGATATTATAGCGGTAGGCGCAATTAAAATTGTTGCCCAGGATTTCAATAAACCCACCAGCATTCTTGTTACTGAAGTTGTATTGCACAATGACATTCCGGCAATTGAAATCGATGTGACAACCCGCAGAATCACCGGGACCATTGGCATTTCGGAATTCATTGTGTTCTATGATGATGTTCGAAGATCCCCAGGTCCACAGGCCGCTACCCCGGCCCCACTTCCTGGAATCATCTTTACTTCCGGAGTAATTGACGACACAGTTTTTCACATTTCCATCATACACTCCGGACATCTGAATACCAGGGCCTCCTGTTTTAAGCACACGGCAATCTGAAACTTCTACTCCCTGAATGCCATCAGTAAAAGCAGTGAATTTAATACCGGTATGGGCCACATTTTTTACCCGGCAATTCCGAACCTTTACATTTTTCAACAAAGCTCCCTCAGTACGATTGATAAACCGGATGCCCCAACCATAACGTTGTGTGCCGTTGGCCGTTCTCACCTCATCTTTTCCTCTCCTGAAACCAGGATCTTCATAAAAAACATCTTGTATATCCAACCCTTCAAGGGAGATACTTTCATACGTCCCGGCTTTTGAAGTTTTAACCAAAACGCCACATCGCATAGTCCCGGCAACTGTTTCTGAATTGTCTTTACCGTTGGCCGTAATTTTCAAATTCTCAACCGTCAAATAGGCACAGTCCTGAATCAGAATCCCATTTAAAAAGCCGGCAGCATCAATTATTGCTTTTTTATCGTTTTCACCATACGAACCAACAACTATTTTTTGATGAGCGTTTCCTATAATATTCCTTAGAACAAGAGACTCTTTAAATGTTTGGCCGGCAGAAAGCAAAACACTATCACCAGGTTGGAGCTTTAATTCATTGATTTTTTTCAGGCTTAAAAAAGGAGCTTCAGGAGAAAGTCCGGAGTTTTGATCACTTCCCGATTTTTCGTTAAAATAATAACTTTTGGCCTGGGCAGAAAACAAACCACATAGCAATAACCCGATTAAAACAAAGTATCTTGTCATAGTTCATATTTTTTGAAATTGCTAAAGCCGGTCATTTTCTACTTGTCGGCTCCATTGCTCCGGTTTCACACTCAGTTCATGGCAGAATTCATTACCGCTTTAAAAATTTAACAGTCTGATTTCCCATGATCAAAAAGTAAAGGCCGGAAGTTAGTGAAGAAACATCCATGGCTTCGTAATCCATAAATTCGAGAACCTTCTCTCCATTGATATTTACAATGTCAATCCTGTTATTCTGTGGAGCCTCACAATCGCTTTGAAGATTCAATTTTTCTACTACCGGATTGGGATAAACCCTGAAGTTACATTCATTCCACCGGATATTATCTTCAAATGATGTGTCTGTTTCTTTCTCCTTTAGGACAAAATTGTCGAAATAAAGATTTTTTGTCGGCCACCTGTAAAGGGAAAGGGTCACAGAAACACTCCCTTCCTTAACGGTAAACTCAACCGAATGCTCCTCCCAATCCCTGTTAAAACATTCCAGCGTTGGATAAGAATCATCCGGCAAAACTTTCATTACGTGCTTAGCACCATCTGTCATCTTAGTAGCCAGCTTCCAAACATAAGTTTTACCGGCCTCAAGCTCAAAAGTTTTTCTCAAATTAAAGTCCTCCCTGTTGTTGTTTGATTTCCCGAACTTAGTTCCTTCATAGGCAGATCCGGAATCATTGGTAATAGAAGCATCCACAGCATTGGCGGGACCTTCCCATACTGTATAAAAACTCCCCAGGTTTTGCCCGTCGGTATAAGTCTCGAAATAATCTTCAAAAACAGTTAATGGATCGCGATTAAGCGCACCATCCAGATTGGAAGAAACTGAAATCGAAGCATCAGAAACAGAAGGAGTGGATTTTTGGTTTTTATACACCAATCCAACATCTGTGTAATTACCGGAACCATCGTAGTAGTCGGCAACATCAGAATTAGGCTGATACCAGGCATACCGCTCCACATAATCCAACGACTCAAGATAGGGCAGTGCCAACTCCATAAATGCTTTATTTACCGCTGTAGTTCGGTTCGGATTGGCGTTAAACTCGGTAATCCAAATGGGTAGTTGGTATAGGTCATATACCCTTTGAAGATAATTTTTAAAACGGTTGAAAACCTGCTGAGGATCGGCATTGGGAGAATTTTTAGGATTGCTGCCCCAATCGTACCAATGAACCCCGATTACATCAATCCGGATATTTTGAGCAGTGGCCTTATCGTAAAACTCTTTTAACCAGCCAAAAGGAGCATTTTCACGGCAAGATGGGGAAACCAGACGGAGGCCCGTTTTCATTAAATTTTCGTAGGTAGCAACCGCTACGTCTGTATTACACAAATCCCCCCATTGCCCGGATTGATCGTCACAATTATCGGACTCATTGAAAGCCAATACGTGGGGTGTTTTATACTTTCCCTTGTATAGCTCTATATCTGAAGCATCATCAGCCCCTCCTTTTCCCCAGGCCATCGGTACATTTTCACGTTCAATGGTAGAAACCCCATTATTGCCCCACTTATAGTGCCAGGTCTCATTCAGACCAGTAACATTTCCCCCAATTCCTTTTTTAGCTACCCAATTCCAGGGAACGACACGTATAAAAGAGATCTTTTCGCTAAGGTTCAAAGGCAGGTTTTCCACCAACAAATCTTCTTCAGAAGCAATATAAACTTTGCTAAGTCCGGTACCATCCTCATTTATGGCCAGAGTTGCCATGTATCCCCGTTTTAATTCAAAGGAAGCAATAGCATTGTTTAAATCTTCCGGAATGGAACTTGCACTATGCACCTTATCCACTTCTACTTGAGCATTGTTGCCCTGCAATTCAGGCTCATCAAAAACAATCATGGGAGCCGCAGAGGATAAATTGGGACGTACCAAAGCACCACTCTCATAGTAATTGTCTATTCTGATATTATCGTGATATACAGCAGCAGTTCCGGAGATAAGGAAGGAGGCCAGATGATTGTTTAAGACATCAGCAGGGCTTATTTCAGGCAGTTTGACCCAACCGAGCCCGCTCTGAAAATCAATTTCAACAGTTGCTCCCAATGGGGTTGCTCCACTCAATGAAACATAGCCCTCAGCAAGGATGGATAAATCACCATCGGAGAAAGCCGTTCCGGAAAGAGATGCTCCTTCCACTGATAAACTTCCTGATCCAAGAGATATATCTCCATTGGCAACAACCGTCTGCGGCGTATCCTTAAGGATCAGTGACAAGTCAATACTCACTCCCGGCTCAATAGCCCCGGAAACAGGATTATCATCAGAAACCGGATTCCGCCAATTGGCTTCATCAAAAAAATCGTTGCTACCTGCGGCACCTGTCCACACATAATCCTGAGCGCTTAAATTAAAAGGTAAAAGCACTCCCACAAAAAATAATAATTGCTTTAACATTCTTCTATACATTATTTAGTAAATACCCCGAAAAAGAGATCAATTCCCTCTCACGGGGTACCTTTTAAGTTTTATTTATGCAACTCTACCCAAATAATTTCCCATTTGGCTCGATTCCAGGAAGGGTGATAGGCGGTTAAAATGCAAAATGCCTGACTTGGGAATATGTGCAACCATACCAAGTCAGGCATTTTTTAATTAATTATTAACCACTTTTTTCACAGAAACATTGCCCCGGACATCCACTATACGAAGAATATACAAGCCTTGTGACTGGCCATTAAGGTTAAACGTAACCTCTGAGTCTCCTGCGTTGGTCATTTGTTTTACAAGCTGGCCACTGGATGTATATACACTAATTGAAGAGACTTTATTATCAGTAGATACTTTGAACTCTCCTGAAGCAGCTCTTGTAACGCGTGGACCATCAACTTTCACTTTTGAAATGGCAGTTGCACTCTCCTCAATCACCTTAAATTCATCAATATCCACACGACTCTGTGGCCAACTATAAACCCACATTATAGCCTCAGTTTCACCAGCTTCCACGGTAAAAGTAATACTGGTTTTTGTCCAGTCTGTTGCCCCTACCAGGTCTCCTGCAATATTACGATCGCCAACTTTTGCAACAGCCTTGTGATTTTTTCCATCCGGGCTTTTCGTCATAACCTCAAACGTGTAGGTTTTGCCTTCCTCGAGCGTCAGATTTTTTCTAAAATAGAAACTGTTACCACTCGGCTCGCATTGAGCAAAATTACTCCCACTAAATGCATCACCTCCGGCCTCTGCTGCATTTGTCACGGTGGCACTTCCTTCCCATACAGAATAACCTTGTCCAGTCAGGTTATCACCATGAGTATAACTTTCAAATCCGTCTTCAAAAACGACAGTTTGCGCTTTTATGGTCGCTAAACCCATAAAAATTCCGATAATAAACAGTAATGATTTTTTCATAACATAATTAATTTAATATAAAACAACAATAAAGAGAGGGATTATTCCCTCTCTCTTGAAACCTATTTATTCAACAACTTCTTTAATTGTAATATCATCCACATCAACCCTACTCACAGGCCAACTGTAGATAAAGACTATTGCCTTCGTTTCACCTTCGCCCGTGGTAAAAGTGTAACTACTTTTAGTCCATTCTGTAGAACTTACAAGATCACCTCCAATATTTCGATCACCAATTTTTGCGACGGCCTTGTGATTTTTGCCTTCCGGACTTTTCGTCATCACCTCAAATGTGTATGTTTTTCCTTCCTCGAGGGTCAGTTTTTTTCTAAAATAGAAACTGTTATTATTCGGTTCGCATTGTGCAAAATTATCCCCACTAAAAGCATCACCTGAAGCAACGTTTGCATTACCTTCC
Source organism: Marinilabilia rubra (assembly GCF_003121985.1). Taxonomy (GTDB): domain Bacteria; phylum Bacteroidota; class Bacteroidia; order Bacteroidales; family Marinilabiliaceae; genus Marinilabilia; species Marinilabilia rubra. The sequence continues at coordinate 76,522 of NZ_QEWP01000010.1, read as the reverse complement.
CAAACACTATAACCTTTTCCGCCCAGATCTGCACCGGGGTCGTATGTTTCAAAACCGTCCTGGAAAACAATGGCCGGATCAACATAGGGCTCCTTGCCTTCTCCTATATAAACATTAGGTTCAAAATTGGCATAGAATTCGCCAAGAGCAGTAAGATTGCCATCTTCATCAAAGAGCGCCGATGACGTGCCCTGAGGACTGTCCTGGTTAAAAGAGAACCAGGCGTATCGCTGCAGATAACCAAGGTCCTCCAGTTTTGGCAAAACAGTTTGCATAAAAGACATTACCTCTTCAGGAGAATGCCGGTTTTCCTCAGGAGTGGTGGCATCCCAGTCGGCAGGTGCAAACTCAGTAATCCAGATGGGTTTTCCGTAAAGATCATACACTTCTTCCAGCTTGTTCAATAAACCGTCAGGATTAACCCCGCCATACCAATGCACACAGACAAAGTCAACGCGGAGACCGTTTTCATCAGCTCTTTGCATAAATTCCTGCATCCAATCACCGGTAGGGTTTACCGGAGCAGGACTACCCAGGGGGACTCCAACCTCCTCGAGCGAGGGCCATTGCTCAATGGCTTCATCTACAGTCATATTTGCCTGATTCTGCTTGTCGGGTTCATTAAATCCCAGCAGATATCTGATTTTGCCTTCTTCTTTCAAAGCTTGCAACTCGGCAATTCTTTCTTCGTCAATGCCCTTCCCCCAAATCATGGGAACAAAATCAATATTATCAGGCTCTAAATCAAGCAAATCAGACCCCCAACTATAGTGCCAGTGCACCTTCAGATCAGACACATTATATGACCATGAAGTCCCTAATCTGGTTGTCATCCCAATTCCCTTTTTGCCTATTTCAGGCATAGAGTTTAATGTATTGGTATTTTCAGGTTCTTCAATATCATAGAAGTTGAAATCACCTTCTGCAAACTTCTCATCGCAAGACGAAAAAAGAGTTGCAAAAACAAATAATATGGAAAATATCTTCTTCATAGCTAATCAAATTTTACCACCCGGGGTTTTGTTCCAGATTCGGATTCTTGTAAATCTCTGCCTGAGGAATAGGATACAAATTCATCTTTTCCTCAAACACACGTTCTTCAAGCAAAGTAGTTTCATAAGCAAAACCTCCATAAGGATTCCTGGCAATGTTAACAGCATAAATATCCGTTGTTTCATCGCCAATCATCCAGCGCCTTACGTCCCAGAAGCGATGGTCCTCAAAGGCCAGTTCCACCCGTCGTTCGTTTCTGAGTTTCGCCCGGAATTCATCCTGTGTCATACCGGCCGGGAAATCAGGCATTCCGGCACGCTGTCTAACTTCATTTACAGCTGCAAGGGCAGTCATCCCCATGTCTGCTGCATCTTCTGGTCCATAAGCTTCGTTCATGGCCTCGGCATAATTCAGCAAAACCTCGGCATATCGGAAAAGCACCCATGTATGTTCTTTTGAATTGGTATTGTTAGGCTCCAGATTTACCGACTCGATTACATATTTTTTGAGATAGTAACCCGTTTCAGTAGCGTTATCTTTGGGTTGGCCATTAACCCCGCCATAAAAAATTTCTACCACCTGGCCTTTCCAAACGGAATTGTTCAGAATAACGGTTTGTTCCAACCTTGGATCACGCCCGGAGTATGGAAATATGGGATCAAACCCGGACTCACCATCGGTTATTGGCAAGCCGGACTCAACCATTTCATAAGCATCCACCAGGTTTTGTGTAGGACAGGTACCTGTGTTGCCCCCTTCAAAGCCAATGGGGAAATTTCGTTTCTCAAATCCGTTAGTTGCCGCTTCTCTTCTACCGAGTATCAATTCGGAGCTGGTATAATTATTAACCACATTCTCATAATTACTTTCCAGTGAATACCAGCCGGAATCAATGATCTCTTTGCCTGCTTGGGCAGCTTCCTGCCAAAGTGTAAGATCTCCGGAAATATTGTGCAATGGACTGGCAGCATAAAGTAATGATCTGGTTTTAAGAGCCAATGCAGCCCCTTTTGTCACCCTTCCGGTTTCTTTTACAGCCGAAAATTCACCAAAATCAGAAGGTAGTTCCCTGGCTACTTCATCGCACTCCTGAACGATAAAACTGAGCACATCATCAAACGAATCCTGAGCCACATTTTTTGCCTCTTCAGGTGTTAGTACCTCCGTAATCAAGGGCACATTCTTATACCTTTTGATTAACTCGAAGTAGAAGAAAGCTCTGAGAAACCGCGCTTCATAAGGGTACATCTCAAACTGTTCCATCATTTCATGATAATCTTCATTCCAGCGCTCTTCAGGAAACTCCTGGCCCTCGGTCTCTTCAAGAAAGAGGTTTACAGCCCGGATGCCTGAATACATATCTCCCCATACATTGTCAAGGGGCTGGATAGCACTCCAGCTGCCATCATTAAATCTCTGAACATTGGACAAGTCCCAAACATGCTCCGCTTCATCAGAAGCCGATGATCGCATGGCCCCGTCAATACTGTTAAAATCGGTGGGCAGATAAGAATAAATACCTGTCAAAAAGTTCTTGGTACGTCCGAAATCACTAAACACGTCCTCTTTCCGGTTGTAAGAGGTTTCATCGTATTCTAAATACTCACAACTTCCGGCAGTAAAAACCAGTAAGCCGAGCAATCCATATTTTATATATTCTTTTATCCTCATAATAGATCTTTTTTAAAAACCGAGGTTAATGCCAACATGATAAGAAGAGAGAGTAGGATAGGTAACACCGGTTTCTTCCGGATCCACCACGTCAACCATATCAATGGAAAGCAGATTCATTCCTCTCACAAATAATTTGGCCGATTTCATATTCAGTTTATTCATCAGCCGGTCAGAAAAATTGTAATACACTTCCACTTTGCGAAGCTTCAGGTAATCGCCGCTGGTAAGCCATATATCGTTTTTGCGGTAATTATTGGCATTTTCAACCAATGATAATCTTGGAAGCGTTGCTGTCTCAGCGGTCTCAGGCGTCCAGCGGTCGGCCGAAAAAGTAGAAATCGTGTTTTGACCTCTCAGGGGCCAGAATACACTTTTGGTATTCAAGTATAAGGTCTGATTGGCGATTCCCTGAAATAAGGCTTCCACGCCAAATCCTTTGAATTCAAAACCAATATTGGAAGCATAATAAATTTCAGGATAGCCACCGGCATAACCCATAGGAACAACATCCAATTCATCAATAACATTGTCACCGTTTTGATCCTTGTACTTCACATCACCGGGACGAACTTCCGAGAACAACTGACGGGGACTGTTGTCAATGTCCGCCTGGTCTGCAAAAAATCCGAGTGTTTCAAGACCGAATTGCTGACCAACAGGATTTCCGGTTTCCTTGAGATAGTCGTAGGGCTTAAATTCCTCATTCATTTCAACAATCTCGTTCCTGGCAAATGAGAAATTTCCACCAACATGATAACTGAAAGCACCTATCTGGTCTTCCCACATAACAGAAGCTTCAATTCCCTTATTTTCAACTCCTCCTACATTTTCCAACGCTCTTCCCACACCAATCAGTGAGGGCACAGAACCGTTTGTTGAAACCAGAATATCATTGCGTTTTTCGTAAAAAGCATCAACCGTCATTGAGAGATGATCCAAAAGCTCAATATCAAATCCGACATTGGTTTTGACGGAATTTTCATAGGTTAATCCCATGACAGGAAGATGCCCCTCTCTTATTCCGCCAGCATTGTTATTGTTATCGGTAAAGAAATATCCACCCCCAGAGTAAAATCCCTGGTCATACAAATTAGGGGCCATGATGTCATTCCCACTCATTCCCCACGATGCGCGAAGTTTAAGATAATCAATCAACCTGCTGTTCTTCAGAAAATCTTCACGGCTGACAAGCCATCCTGCCGACAATGCAGGAAAAATACCAAAGCGCTCATCTTCCGGCAATACACTGCTCCCGCTGTATGACAATACTCCGTCTATAAAGTAACGGTTGCGATAGGCATAACTGGCAGAAGCCATTGCATTTTGATGCAAAAAGGTGTTATACTGTCCGTCGTTAACCCGTTTATCCTGATGATACATCACAGAAGTAGTGAGTTCATTCTCCCCCCAGGAGGTGTCGTAATTTACTTTTCCATAAAGAGTCGCATGGCGTCTTTGACCACCAAAATTGTCCGAAAAGTTCAAATCAGTTTCACTACCATACCTGGCAACCGTAGTATCTGCAATAGCCCCTGTTTCCGGGTTACGTGATACAGCAATGCTTTCATAAAGAAAATCCCGTGTTTTATTTTCCCAGTAGGCTACATCATTGTCATAACCAACTGCAACCTCTGCAGACAAACCTTCCAGCCAGGCACTTAAATCCTGTATAATTCGCCCGTCGGCATTGAGCTCGCGACTGTGGGGTTGACGCATACCGGTTGAAGAAACCAAGGCCACCGGATTGTTGTCATAGTATTCCGTTCCACCCCATACACCATTAAATGTTTCTACCGGGAAAGCAGCAGAAGGCACACTGTACAAGGCATTCATCACGCCACTAACACGGGCACCGGGCTCTTTTCTTCCATTGATTGAACCACCAACATTAACCATAAATTTGGTTGTTTTAGTCAGATCAATATCCAGGTTGGTTCTGAAATTAAACCGGTCGTATTTCATTTGACTGTTATACCGGTCATCCAGTTCCGTATTGTCAAACAAACCCCTTTCATTCTGATAATTAAGAGATACAAAATATTTTATCGATTCTCCACCACCCCGGAAACTGGAGTTAAAATTAGTAGAGGTTCCATAATCCCTCAAAGTCTCACCCCACCAGTCCACATCAGGAAAAAAGGAGGGTTGCGTTCCGTTTCTGAAATCTTCCAGATCATACTCGGAATAAACAAAAGGATTGCCGTCTAATGCACTGGCTTCGTTAACGGCCATCGCATAATCATAGGCATCTAAAAACTCCGGTGTACGGAATGGCATATTAAAACCCTGTTCAAAAGAGACATCCACATTAAACGAGTTATACTCTCCCCGCTTAGTAGTCACCAAAATAACACCATTGGCTCCCCGCTGCCCATACATAGCCAGGGCAGCTCCGTCTTTCAGTACCGAAACACTCTCAATTTCGGGCAATGAAAGAGACGACAAGTCCCGCTCAAAACCATCAACGAGTACAAGCATTGAGCTGTTGTTCAGAGTTCCCTTGCCACGAATAAACATATCCGGATTCCGGTTCCAGGGTTCACCCCCGTTTTGTAAAACCGTCAAGCCTGAAAGCTGTCCAAAAAGACTTTCTGCAGGATCAAGCACCGAATTAGTTTCAAGCTCATCAGAATATACCACATCCACTGAAGCGGTAACCTGATCCGGTGACTTCTCAAAGCCATATCCCATTTTAATTTTCTTATCACTGTTATCCAACCTGATAACTTCATCGGAAGAATCAATGGCAAAGGTATTTTCCATGTTAGAGTAAGATACCTTTATCAGCCCTGTTGAATCGGTATTCAATACCGCCACTCCCTCATTGTTACTTTTTGAGACAATGTTACTACTCCCAAGTGCTTCCACTCTGGCTCCCGAAACAGGTTTGCCTTTATCATCCAAAACCGTTATTTGAACATTGCCGGTTTGTCCCCAGGCAGAATGAGCAATCATCAGCATAGCGATGAGAGAAACCCGGAAACCGGTTTGTTTACAGGCCTTGTAAAGCCCCGATCGAACGAAGGCTCTCCAGACCGGGAAACGGCTTAAAGTTCCGTCACTTAACTGTTCTATATTGTATTTTTCCATTGTAGATCAATTTGTGAATTCAAGAAATTATTACTCCCATCCGGGATTTTGGACCAACCCATAACCTTTGTTGATTTCATCAGGTGGAAAGGCACTGAGATACCACTTGGGAGACCAGTTGTTTTGCCAGTAACGCTCCGGCAGTTCGAACACCTCATAGTTTAATGAGCCATCTGCATTTTGAGTGGTATTAACCCCGTGCAGTTTCTGTTGCAAAAGATCATTGCGTTTCCAACGGATGATATCAAACCAACGCACCTCTTCATAGCCAAATTCACAGGCCCTCTCTTTCAATACTGCTTCTCTAAATTCTGTCTGCGACAATCCGGCAGGAAGATCACTCAGTCCCACACGATTTCTGATGCGGTTCACAGCAGCATAAGCTTCAGCATTAGGACCACCGTTGGCTTCATTCAATGCCTCGGCGTAAGACAAATAAATTTCGCTCAGTCGCAGGTAAGGCCAATGAATTACAGATCCAAAGGATGTAGCCCAGTTCTGTTCAAGCAGAAATTTTCTTAACCCAAAACCGGATTTTGTACCTCCATGATTAATATTTCTTCGTTCTCTTCCTCCAATCCAAAGCTCTGCTGCTCTTCCCTGGAAAGAATCTCCATTTATCAGTGCTGTTTCATATAAACGGGGATCACGATTGGCCCATGGATCATCAGGATCCAACCCTGAGCCGGGAGCATCGATAGGCGTTCCGTCGGCCATATCAAACATGTCAACATACTCTTTGGTAGGACAAGCCGTTCCATACGCAGCAGAACTTTGATAGAAATAATATCCTCCGGCCCACTTCCCGGGAGATTGATATCGATCTCTAACGCTTATTAAAACTTCACCATTGCCACGTTTGTAGTATGCATCCTGAAAATCCTGCCTTGGATTGCCGGTGTTCACCAATCCATAACCTCCGGTGGCATCAATTCTATCGAGTAAATCCTTAGCAGCCTGAGCAGCCCTATCCCAAAGAGCCGGATCATAACTTCCATGCCAGGTCATGTTTTTTTCGGAAGCCTCTCCTGCAAGGTAAGGTTCGCTATCATTGAACAAGGGACTGGCACCGAAAAGCAACACCCTTGTTTTCAGCCCCATTGCCGCAGCCTGTGTAAATCGACCGTCCCAGTTTTCGGGGTCTTCAATTACCCAGGGTAAATCGGGAATGGCCTCATCAATAAGCGCTACAATTGAATCCATGGTTGCTTTGGCGGTCAACCTTGGCAAATCTGTACTTTCAGTAGGCTTATAAGCATGATTGACCCAGGGCAAACCACCAAAATGCCGGAACATATCGGTATAATGCACTGCAATAATCATTTTGGCCTCGGCCTTCAGCTGATCAATGTACTCTTGTGTGCCTTCCGGTATACGGTCAGCCTTTTCAATAAAATTCCAGCCGATACGAATACCATCCCAACTCTGCTCATAGGTATAATGATACTTTGTTCGTTTGTCTTCATTTTCAACAGCTGCACTATATTGGCCTGTATAGTAAAGTTGATTCATCCCTCCCCATTTAAGATAGCTATGGCAAAGGTCTGTCATCGACTCTAAAACATCCATTCCCAGTTTATTCCCTTTCGCCGACCAGTTGGTAGGTAAGCCATATGGCAGGGTGGTATAACCTTTCCAGAGATATCTTTCCGAGAGCTCCAATGAATTAAATATGGTATCGGCCGTTACGTCCACGCTGGGCTCTTTCTCCAGGAATTCATTCCCAAACTTCACCTCTTCACAGGCATTCAGAAACAAACCGGCAATACCAAGAACATATAATAACTTATTTATCTTCATAACATTTCTTTTTCTAATGGTTGATTCTCCCGATTTTTAGAAATTGACTTTTATCCCCAGATTGTAAATTTTGGTCAAAGGGTATTTAGAGTCACTTCCGGTTCTGGACTCAGGATCGGTAATCTCCAGATTATCAAAAGTCAACAGATTATAACCATTCATATAGGCCCTCAACTTTGAAATGCCAAAACGGCGTAAGAAACTGCCACTGAAATTATAGCCTACTTCCATATTCTTCAGTCGAACATAGGAAGCATCCTTTAACCAAAAGTCTGAATCCTTTGAATTGTTATTAGAACCGGTTAAAGTCATTCTCGGATAAGTAGCACTCTCCGCAGTTTCAGGTGTCCACCGCTCATCGGCCATATATTGCAGTAACGACCGGTTTAAGGTATTCCCAAAAGCGATACGGTAAGTTTCTCCGAGCATTCTTGAAGTATTGGAAGCACCTGCCCAGGACATAGAAAAGTCAAAATTTTTGAATTCAAATCCAAGGTTGGCCCCAAAAGTAAACTCAGGATAGTTGGGAAATCCGATGGCTTTTTGGTCATCCTGATCAATCACACCATCGTCATTCAAATCCTTGTAAATCATATCCCCCGGTTGAAGATTGTATTGATGATCCGGAATATCGGCACCATCCTCCGCATCGGCTTCAGATGCAAACCTGTCAAAAACATAACCAAAAGGTTGATTTACAGGATGACCAGTTCGGTAAAGGTAATCTTCATTTTGTGGCACTTCATCCATAAAAATGATCTCATTCCGGGCATGTGATACATTCAGGTTTAACCAATAGCGGAAATCAGATGAACGTCTGTCATTCCATTTCACTTCTGCCTCATACCCCTGGTTTTCAACCTCTCCAATATTAACAGCAGGAAGATCATAGGCAACAAATCCAGGAACGGTTCCCCGGTAAGTAAGAATATCTTCCCGGTTTTCCTTAAACAAATCCAGGCTCGCGCCAAGTTTGCCCTGGATGAATTTAAAATCAATACCCAGATTCTGCTTTACCGCAGTTTCCCAGGTCACACCGGGGTTCCCGATTCGCCCTTCTGCAGCTGCTGTTTGATTGGAAGGGTTGTTGGTGCCAAAATTGTAGCCACCGGAAGAGGGCTCATAGCTGTTTGGCAGGTAAAGAAAACGGTCACCGCCAATTTTGTCGTTCCCCACCAAACCATAGGAGGCGCGTATTTTCATATAATTAATGAATGAAAGCCCCTGCATGAAAGGTTCCTCTGTTGGAATCCAGCCTACTGAAACAGCCGGGAAAACCCCAAAACGCTGATCTTCGGCAAAGTTCTCGGAACCGTTGTATCCTAAATTAAAATCGGCCATGTACTTGGTCTTATAATCGTATGTAACACGGCCAACCAGACCTACAAGGCCAGCTGGAATCTCCTGGTTTTCGGCAGGGCCACCATTTAAAGCTCTTGGATAATAGACTTTATTCTGGTTGTACAATACCAAAGCGCCAACATTGTGCAAACCAAACTTCCGGTTGTAATTCAGGCCGGCTTCAAAATACCAGTTACGTCCTTTTCCATAGTTTTCATTGTAGCCCAAATTGCCATCGGATCCAATCTTTCGATAGACAATGGTTCCGTCATCCGGATCTGCCTCGGGATCTAAGTCTTTCCTAAAATAAGGCTCGTAATGAGCAACGGAAGAATTCCGGACTTTTGCATGACGGTAATTGGTATTGTAAGAAATCTTGGTTCTGAATTTCAGTCCCTGAAGAACGAAATCTAATTTTTGCTCCAGATCAATGTCAAAGTTCAAAGTGTTATTAAGGATATTTGAATATCCCCGTCCATAAAATGGATCCAGTCCATCCTTTTTATTGTCAGCAATGTAATAATCACTGTTCAAAATATATTTGTCATCAACGATACCGGGACCGGAAAAAGGAACCGACCAGTAAATTAATCGGAAAAGCTGATCCATACCATCCTTAGCATTTGGCTGGTTGGTTATGCCTACGCGACCTCCAACAGTCACTCCCACTTTAGTGGAACTGGTCACATTAATATCAAGATTGGATCTGTAATTATACCGCTGATGCGAAAAGTTATAGTCGTACTGAGAATCGAAAGTCTCAAAAAGGCCATCCTGATTAAGAATACCCAACGAAACAAAATATTTTACTTTGTCGCTACCACCCGAAATACTTACATTTCCTTTATACTGCATGGCGCTGGGCTTTAAGATGTAATCCACCCAATCGGTATCAGGATATATAATAGGATTTGATCCGGTGCGGAATGCTTCCACAGCCTCGGGCGAAAATCTCAACTGATCAGGCGTTAATGTAGGATCATCATTTAACTCGGCTTCGTTATAGCGCTGTGCATACGTATAACTGTCTGCAAAATCCAGCAATCGTGTTGGCTGCTGAATACCAGTTGAAAAACTGGTAGAGATTTTGGCTTCTCCCTTTTCACCTCTTTTGGTAGTAACGATAATCACACCGTTGGCACCTCTCACTCCGTAAACCGCAGTTGCTGATGCATCCTTCAAAACAGAAATACTCTCTATTTCATCGGGATCCAAATCCATAAATGAACGCTCCACGCCATCCACAATCATCAGGGGTTCAGAGCGCTCTTCTGATAAGGAGGCAACACCCCGGACATAAATACTGGGATCATCTGCTCCGGGCTGCCCCGAGAACTGGATGGTTGAAAGACCTGTTACTTTTCCTGCTAAAGAGTTGGCGACACTGGCATTTGGTGATTTCATCAACTCTTCAGACTGGACAGAGGTAATGGCCCCTGTAATGGAAACCTTCTTTTGTTGCCCATAAGCAACCACAGTAACTTCCTCCAGGTCCTGCATGGTAGATCTCAACTCAACATTTAGAATCCGTTGATCTGCTACCCGAACCTCTCGTTTTTCCATTCCAATAAAACTAAAAACCAGGTCATCTCCCTTATTGGCATTAATGGAATAGTTTCCGTCAATATCGGTGATGGTTCCTGTAGTGGTTCCCTTTTTCACCACCGTAACCCCCGGAAGGGGCTCCCCTTCAGTATCGGTTACCTGCCCTGTTATCTGCATTTCCTGGGCATGTATCAGACTTAGCCCAAAGAGAAAAAGCAGGGATACCATTAAACTGATCCTTTTCAGATTTTTTCTCATAGATTCAACTTGTTATTAATTATAAGACTCATTTTTAAACCTGTATTTTGAATTAATCCATTCTTCCGAAATTTTTCTCAATTAAGAGAAAATTGCAAAAAGCACGGTCAACCAAAGAATCAACAGGCCGTATAATAGATAAAGCACTGTCTTTGGATTGTGATATGCTTTTAATCCTAATCGCTCAATAAATTTTTCAAACATCATTTTTCTCAAAACTTTTCATCCCCTGAAAAAGGCATTTATTTACGATTGCAAATTCCGACATTTTTTAACACTTCCAAAGTTTAAATTACTCAATAGAGGTAGTGAAATCGTTCTTAACGAAGGTTGATAAATTTTTAAAGGTAGGGGGTAAAATCATTCACACACAAACCCCTAATTCCTGTTTTTTAACATTTTAAGACATTAAATTAAAATCAACATTCTTGTAAGACCAATAATTAAACATGGCTGTTTTAGGAAAAACAACACAAAAAAGAATAGATCTCATTTGTTAATTTTAACAAAAAACCCAAAATCGATAATCACAGTAAATGGATTTATTATGCCAGAATGTAAACACACAATTCTCGCTTCAAGGGATAAATTCAGGAAATAAAAAACGGATGTAGTTTTGGAAAAGAAAGATTATGAAACCTGTTCACGTGAATTTGCGGCTAAGCTATGCCGCTTTGAGTACAAAGAAATCCGCACCAGCAGGGCTTGTCATGCAGCAATTATTCTCAGGATCTAGCTAATGCGGATTTGCAATCCGCATTTCCTTAATCCAGGATTTGCAATCCTGTCAAAAAATGCAGGAAGTATAGCCGGAAGCATGTTTGAAAAGAAAACAAATTTTTATACAAAGGTGAATTGCCGCTCGGCTCTGCCGCTTTGGCTACAAAGAAATCCACTATTAAAAGATGCAGATTGCCGCTCGGCTCTGCCGCTTTGTCTTCAAAGAAATCCGCAACTGCTGGGCTCAAATAAAGCAGTGGAACTTTGTGGTTACCCCGCTAAGGCGAATTTGCAATTCGCGTTCCTTTAACCAAGGATTTGCAATCCTGCCAAAAAATGTAGAGAAGTTTAGCAGTAAGCCTGTTTGAACTAGTTATAGACCAAAACTTATTCATTGTTTTTCCGATAATCAGTCGGAGACACCTGAAATTCATTTTTGAAGCTTTTTCTGAAGTTTCGAATGTCAGAGTAACCTATTTTTTCTACAATTTCAGATACTGTCAGGTTCGTTTCTTTGAGGTAGCGTCCCGCCAGCTTCAAGCGGGTGGTTTTTATGAATTCGCCGGGCGTCTGATCAACCGTTTTTTTCATTCTGCGGTAAAAGGTTGAGATGCTCATTCCCATCTCTTTTGCTACAAAATCAGAGTCCAGTTCGGGATTATGTGCATTTTTTTCAATGATTTGGATAACACATTTTATCATTTTTTCATCATCTGAAGTAATTTCCTTATTCACCGGATCAAGTGTCAATTTTCGCTTGTATTTTCCAGCCAGAAAAGTACGGGAGGTAATCAACTGGTTAACCTTTTCCAATAGTAAAACCGGATCAAATGGTTTGGTCAGATAGGCATCAGCTCCTTTTCGCGTTCCCATCAGGTGGTCATCAGCTTTATCTTTGGCAGTGAGCAATATTACAGGTATATGTGCTGTGTTTTCATTTTTCTTAATGCGCGAGCAAAGCTCGTAACCATCCGACTTAGGCATCATAACATCTGAAATCACAAGTTCGGGAGCAAATTCAATCACCGCATCGTATCCTTCCAGGCCATCCCCGGCTGTTACAACATCAAAATGATCTTCCAGCAAACTACAAATATAATTCTGCACTTCAGGGTTGTCTTCCACCACCAAAACCCTGGTACCCTTTACGGTTTTTGAAAGACGAGGTTTAACTTCCTTTACCGGCTCGACCAGGACAGATCGTTCATCTTCTCTTAACTCAATCCCTGAAGACTCAACTTTCTGGTCCGTAGATAAATGTTTATCCCCTTTGGGCAACTTCACCGTAAATGTCGTCATCTCACCGGGAGAGCTTTCTACCTCAACGCTACCTTTGTGAAGTTCCACAATTTTTTTCACCAGAAACAAACCTATTCCATAGCCTTTTTGTCGTTTATATTCGGAGGCCTGATAAAACCGGTCGAATAATTTCTCAATATCCTTCTCTTCAATATTTTTCCCATTATTAGACACGGACAGAATCACCTCATCCTCCGTATCAGAAAGTTTAATATTGACTTCGCCGGGTTCTCCGCAATATTTAAAGGCATTCGATAATAAATTATTCAGGATAATTTCAAGTTTAGCCGAGTCAAACCACAAAATTGCTGTTTTCATTTTTAATCTACAGCTAAACTTAATTCCACGGTTGTTTGCACTATCCTCCCAGGCCCGACAGGAAGATGCCACAAAAGCTGCAAAATCGGACTTTGAAGCAGATAGTCTGGCATGTCCAACTTCCACTTTCCTGAATTCAAGCAGCTGATTCAGCAAATCCAACAACTTACCAACACTATTGTGAATCAATTGAACACGTTTTTGAAAAAAGGCAGGACTCATCGAGGCTAACTCTTTTTTCCTTAACTCCTCAACCGGTCCCTGAATCAAGGTCAAAGGTGTTTTCAATTCATGTGAAATATCTGTAAAAAAGCTGAGCTTATACTCATTAAGTTCATGCTCCTGCATACGATTTACATGCTCAATACGGGCCAGGTTTTTCAGTCGCTCCTGCCGTAGTGAAACACGGTTAATCATAGTTACAATCCCCAACAAAACCAACAGGTAGATAACAAAGGCATACCATGTTTCCCAAGGTGGTGGCAATATCGTTATTTCAAGGCTTCTGCCATCTCGATTCCAGACTCCATTGCTGTTTGACCCGGCCAATTGCAACGTATAGTCACCAGACTTTAGATTGTTAAATGAAATATGTCTGCGTTGCCCGATATAAACCCAATCTCCATTTCCATTCTCATCCATCAGGCGATAGGCAAACTGATTATTTTCAGGAGATTTGTAATCCAGGGCTGCTATTTCAAAAGAAAACTCCTTTTGCCTATAATTAAGGGTAATGTTTTCTGCTTCATTTATAGAAACCGGCAAAATGCCATCCTCTGAAACCGGAACAGGTTGATTCATGACCCGGAAATCAGTAATTACCACAGATGGTTTCACCTTGTTCTCTTCAATACTTGAGGGATCAAAAAAAGTAAGATCGGAATAACCGCCAAAATAAATAATTCCTTTATCATCTATTGCACAAGAACTTTCTGCAAAATTATAACCACCCACTCCGTCACTCACATCATAATTTCTGAACACTTCAGATTCCGGATCTAAACGGGAAATCCCGGCATTGGTACTCACCCATATAAACTTTCCCGACGGTTTTATGGCATTTATATAATCATCTGTCAGTCCTTGCTTATGCGTATATTCCTTTAAAATGTAATTCCCGCTGTCACCTGGTGTCAGACTATTGAGGCTACAGGGAGTTCCCACCCAAATGCGATTAAGAGAATCCACCTCACAGGAAAGAATGATGTCGCATAAAAACCTTTGCTCACCTTCAAGAAACTTATGAACATTTACTATATCAGAGTCTTCTTTCCCAAGAAGGTACAACCCCTTATAAGTGCCGATCCATAAATTTCCATCAAAATCAAATTTGAGTTTGGAAACACGATTATCTTGTAAGTTACTATTGCCTAAATAAAACCTTTTCTTCAAAACATACTTTCCAGACTTTCTGTCAAACCAATACAATCCATCCTGTTGGGTTGCAATAAATAAAGAATCTCCTTTCTTTTTTACATCTGAAACTTTTCGTATTTTCTTTAAACCGGGGTTTTGGAAATAACTTGGAGAATTAATTAATTCATATTCTCCAAGAGTGTTTTTAGAGACAATATAAAGCATACTTTCTGCTCCTACCCAAATCAATCCATCCTCATCTCTATACAACGATTTGACCATAAAGTTTTTTGATGCGGAAAAACCACTCTCTTCTGAAAAACCAACAAAATCAAAGGAAACCTTATCTTCTGTAACATAAAGACCATTCGATCTGGTACCAATCCATAACTGCCCCCCTGTGTTAGTTTCTAAAGAATTGATATGCAAAGGGCCAATTCCGGAAGGATGGTTAGAAAAGAGGGTATTAAACTTACGGTCAAAAGAAAATTTAACAACACCGCCTCCATCTGTACCGACCCAAATATCTCCTGAATTATCCTCGAAAATATCAAGAATAACATCCAACTCCCTGTCCATAACACCAATTCCCTTTCCCACTGGTAAAACCTTTTCAAATTCCGCTGCCTCGTTTTCCCGACAATACAAACCACTTCCCCAGGTTCCAACCCATAAACGTCCTTTATTATCTTTCTCTATTGAATAGCAATTCAGTTTTTGAGTGTCCCTCCCGGCAAAATCAAACTCAACGTGTTCGAATGTGTTGTAATTAAACTTCTGCAATCCCACATTCCATCCAACCATCCACAAGCAACTATCCTCAGGCGTCTCCACCATTTCGGTTACTTCAAAATACCCGGGAACAAAATTTAAATTCAATATTTCATCACCACCATACTTTTTGTATCTCAAACCTGATCGGGATCCAAACCAAATTGTTCCGTCCTGAGTTTGAATAATGCTGCTTACTCTGGTATTTTCGATATATCTTTTTAGGATTCCCTCTTCCGGAGCATATTTAAATACTCCATCATCCCAGGTTCCAATCCAGTAATTCCCATCGCGATCTTCATAAAAGGCAATGATGCGATTGGGAAGCTGACTGAACAAACTGTCTTTTTCAACAAATTTATTGTATAGGGTATTGTACAAACCCACTCCACCAGACTTTGTGCCAATCCAAACATGCCCTTCTTTGTCAGAAAACAAAGTTTCAATAGAAGGATTAGAAAGCCCTGTCTGCTCTCCAGTCTGTGGTTTAAACTGTAAAAAGTCATACCCGTCAAAGCGATTCATTCCGCCACGGGTTCCCAGCCAGATAAAACCATACTTATCCTGAACAATTGAAGTCACTTCACTTTGTGACAACCCATCGGCTACAGAATAATACTTTTTTAAATAATCCTTTTCAATTTTTTCCTGAGAAATTACAGCAGGAACACTGAATATGGAAAGCATTAGGAATAAAAAGAAAGTCCTGAAATTGAAATTATCTTGTAACCTTATCATAGAAACGGCTTTTCTAAATCTGCTCTTTGCCTTTGTAGTAAGTGGAAACATCTTATTGTCAAAAATAGTTATTTTTTTGAAATATATTCCACATGCATCTTTACTTCATCCCTTACCGCTTATTAATCTCCTCTTTCAAATAGGTAATCAGTGACTTCTGTCCAAGACCGCCCCCTCCTTTTTCCTTTTCTATTATAAGATAGCGGGTCACTCTTTCGAGCAAAACAGCCTGGCTCTCACTGCCTACCATGCCCAACACCCCTTTGCGGATGGGCTCCGCCAGATATTCGGCAAGACGCCTGCCACTGTCCCTCCAAAGCAGGCTTTCAGGTTCTTCAGCCATTGCAGCTTCACCCGTTACCGGCATGATAAGCATTTGAAGGACTTCAAGATCCTGAAGTACCTGTGATTGCCAGCGATCGGGCACCTGCCATTTGCCTTTTCTTACCCGCTTTATCCGTTTACTGATAAATTTTTTAAAGTAGTGGGCACATTCGTGGTCGTGCAGTCCATCCTGCCGGAAACATTTTACAATTTCGGAGACCTGCCACGTATGTATCAACCCGGTTTGAATGGCGTCTACCAGAACATGAAAACTGAAACATTGCGATTCACTCTCTTTTGTTTTTATCAGCAAACCATCCAGTAAATCTTTCAGGTAATCCTCCTCCACTTTGAACCGGACCATTCCGGGGGTATAATTTTCGACCATAAATTCTGTTGCCATCCGGATACAGGATGGTAGATTCTTTGACCGGGTCGCTTGTTGAAACTGCTCCATTTTAATTTCCAAAACACCCTTTTCATCTGCAGGCAAGAACAACAACATTTTTTCGGGAACAGAGTCAAACTGCCGGTTCAGGATCGTCTTCACATCCCGTAAGTTAATATTGATACTGAGTGTATGTCCGGAGAGTAGTTCCTTTAGGGGAATGGTAGCTCTGAAGGCCAGATGGAGGTGACGTAGCATGGCGCAAAGGCCGCAGTAGAAGTAAAGGTCACCGTAAAACATTTCTTTTCCTCTTTCCGACAAATTTGAAGGCAACCAGGAAAACCTTTCAAGCATTTTCTTTTTTGAAATCAATCCCTTCAATAAAACGGAGGACAGGTCGTCTCCGAAATTTAATTCAGTCTGGGGCCGGCTGTTTAAAACAGACTCATCCATTATTTTCATGCAATGGTCAATCACTTCCGGCATAGGATTACCGGAAGCCGCGCAGGGTTCTTTCCATCCCGCAGATACGCGGTTGTAAACCTCTTGAAAAGGCAGGGTCAAGTACTCTAAAAGCATGGTAAAAATATGATTTTCATCACTAAACTATAAATATTAATACTGTTATCCAAAAAAATAGCTCATCTCTTTTACTTATTTGAACCCCAGGCCGCTTAATACATAAGCACTATTGACTTTTTCGCATGATTGGTTCAGAAATCGAAGCATCTTTGAAAATCTTACTTATGATAAAATCCTGTTATACGATACCTTTATCGTCGATATTATTTAATTCATTTCAACAGCTATAAATATTCGAGCCCTTCATGCTCCGGATAATTAAATAATTAGCATTGTGCTTATCAGACTCAAATTAATCCCTGACTTTCGGGCGGTTGGATTTCTATTAATTCAAATCATTATTAAACAAACCCGGGAGGCCGAAGGTCTCCAATGTTTATAGAACATTTCACAGGGTAGCAAAAGCGACGCTGAAGGTGTCGAACAATAAGTGTCAGGTCAAGTTCAGGATGTCGGTTAAACCATAAAGAAGGAGGCTGCCTCAAAAAGATAACACATCAAAGTCGGGTCATATTGAGCGTAGTCGAAACATCTGTTTATCAAAAAAAAGATTCTTCAACAAGCTGCCAATGAAATCCAATTTGAACTTTTGAGGCAACCTCCGGATCCAAACCTACGGCATGGTTATTTCACCCAGATAAATGCTGTTGGTCACCATCTCATTTTGCCGGCTGGCCATAGCCAGATAACAATGAAAAACGGTCCCTGATGGCACGTTCAAAGTCGGAAGTGAACCCGCTGCCTCTGAGCGCTGGAAATCGCCGATAGAATAAAGCGGATAATGGCTGTCGCTGATCGCTGCCATTATGACCTCTTCATCTGCTCCTATTTTGGTATGCCCGGTATCATTGATCCAGGAGAAAAGAATCTCTTCGTCACCCAATTCAACCCGGCATCCTTTTGGTGAGAATAATGCACCTCTTGAAATGCTTAATTCCGGATAATTGATACGGTAATCGGGATAAGTACCCTCCACGGCAGAACTCATCACATCCGAAAGGGCTGCATTGAGAGCGGAGCGTTTGAACTCCACATTCCTGAACCCAACCTGAACCACCGGCTGTATGGTCTGCAGAAAGCGTGAAACAAAACGGAATTTCTCCCGCTGATCTATTTGCAATGGAGTGGCTTTGCGCTTAACCGGGTCAGGAAGTCCACGCATGTAGTAAATGCCTTTCCATTTACTTCCTATTACACTACCCGTTTTTCCAAAAAAACCGCCATTTACACCTTTTCTAAATTTCCCCATGACTAATCGTTTTTAATGGATTCAACATTTGTTTTGTTTAATTTGCCACTGATGGCATTCTTTCCTTTTTTGCGCATCAGTTCCAGAAGTTTGGAGGTTAAAATACCTCCCAGAATACTCACCAGGGATTTCACCACAATGATGATCAGGGAATTGATCTCATCCGGTGCTGAAGGAAATACCTGTATCACCTCCATGGTCCCTGCGGTACCTGCTGTTCCGAAAAGAAAATTGATCGTTTTATTCATTTCTCATCGTTTTTTTGATTCAACAATCGGTCAAAATCACCGGGTAGCTAAGCCTGTGTTTCAACCACATTTTCAATCGATTGATGAGCGCAATGTAGGATGAAGTTTTGTGGAAAAATATTCCGGTAACATTACAGGAATTTTGGTAATTATCAATAACACACTAAATACCAATAACTAATAACTGAGGATATTTTTTAAGACAAGTGGTAAAAAGAAAATGCATCCTTTCGTAAAGAACTATATGCGGGGCACTTAGAAAGCTCAAGCAAAATTACCGCCTTATTATCAAAGCCTTACACGCAAACATCTGCTCAATTGGGGATTCCGGCTTGTTCCATCAACTCCCTGATTGGGGAATCAACGCAGAAAAAACAGCCCGGTTTCCGGAAAAACCTATTTTCCGGACTTGCTTCGCCCCTGCTCCGGGACAAATTCGGGGCAGATTCGCTGTTTCTTCGGTTGTTCTTCGGTTATCCTTCGCTTATAAGGGAACGAAGCCTGAACGAATAACAACCGAAGCGCAACCGAACCTGCTACGAAGCAGGACCGAAGCATTTACGAGTGTGGGACGAATGGCAAGCGAAGAAAACAGGGAAGATTTTTCATCCTTTTCCAGGATTGAAATTTTTATTATTTTAGATGACCATTGACTAAATCATTAGAAAGAGAAATGGCAAAACAACTAACCATGAAAAACTTTGATGCTTTCTCAAAAGCTTTAAGCGACAGTTTTAACATCCCCATTGAAATTTTTGATTTTAATCGATCCGAACATTTTTCCTCTGAGGATGGCAATGACTATTATTTATCAGAGGCTTATGAGTTGACTGCCTCTTCCTCATTTGAGTTTTATCAATACATCAAACGATACGATGAAGGCTGGGGCTGCGTTCGCCTCTATATTGACAAATTGCAAATAAAGAAGGTTTTGAATTTCATCCTTGAATACCACAAGGAATTGTTTTCTGAAGAAGATTTGTTGCCCGTTAAAACTACTCTGGAAATCGGGAAAGGCCATTTTGCCATGCCGGATGAGACAGAAAGCCTGAGTTATCTGGAGGGGGTGTTTGATGAGGGACAGGCTTTTATTGAAGTGGCGAGAGTGATTGCTTAATTTCGCTATTCACTTAAAACCTCTGTAATTTAGTAGCCTTAATTTCTATTTCCTTATAACCACCCCCCCACTCTTACGTAGAAAACCAAAATTTACAACCGGGAAATATATAAAAGTCCATGATCAAATCCATTCAGCAATTCCTGTCCAAACTGGCCTTTCTTTTTGTAGTAGGACTCATCGCCATTCTCCCTTTTCCTGTTCTTTACGGGCTATCTAGTTTTATGGCATGGCTTTTCGGGAGTGTTATTAAATACCGACACAAAGTAATTTACAACAATCTGTCGCAAACTGATTTGAATCTTGATGAGACTCAGAAGGAAAAGCTGATTTCGGAATTCTATCGTAACCTGTCGGATATGCTGCTGGAGGGATTGAAAAGTTTTTCGATGTCCCGGAAGTCGGTAATGAAAAGACACAAAGTGCTGAATCCTGAGTTACTGGATCAATACTATAAAAACAATCAGAGTGTAATACTGGTAACCGGTCACACGGCCAACTGGGAATGGGGAAGTTTATCGGCAGGACTTTTTTCCGACTTTAACGTAATTGCTTTTTACAGTCCACTGAGGAACAAGCAAATTGATAAGCTGCTGAGATGGTCAAGATCGCGATTTGGCACCACACTTTGTCCCACCAAGGGAACGACCAATACTTTCGAAGCTAACCAAAACCAGCCAACTCTTTACCTGATGGCAGCCGATCAAAGTCCGGCAAGAGTAGTCTCGGCACATTGGTTGCAGTTTCTGGGAAGGCCTACTGCCTTTTTGCATGGGCCTGAAAAACATGCACGACGCAACAATTACCCGGTGGTGTTTGCAGAAATCATCAGAGTAAAAAGAGGGTATTATGAATTAACCCTCAAAACACTGGAAGAGCAACCTATAGAATCAGAACCTGTGTCCATCACCCGGAAATATGCTCTGGAGCTGGAAAAGTATATCCGAAAACACCCATCGAATTGGCTTTGGTCACATCGGAGGTGGAAGCATAAGTTAAAGATGGACAATTAACTTCACTAAGCTTTTTTCATAAAGGAGCATGGGGTGACAGATATAACAAAATCTCGTTCCTACGGAACTTATCCGTTAATCGAATTCATTATCCTACCAATGTTTTGCCCCTAACGGAGCTGTTCTATATAAAACTAAATAGGTTCTGTTGAAAAATTCAGCAGATTAATTTTTGATTTATTTATTGATTTTCTTTTTGGCATTGCCCCAAAAAGAAACAAAAAGTCTAGTCCGTTTAAACCTATCCGCCCGCATCAGGCTTAATTTCCGGCTGGCCCGCAAGGCCTTGAAGTCGCCCACTAAACCTTCTCGCCAACCGCCGGCCCGGAAAACGGACGGGCCTCCCCGCCCTTTGAACAATAAAACTCATTCAAGCATAAAACATGCTTTTGACCAGCAAGTTGTTAAAAATTTACCTTTTCAAGTGCAGACATATTTAATGATTTGCTTAAAAATCATTGCACTTAAAAAAATATCTGCACAATAAATTATTTATTTTCAAACTGTGATCCATTACTCATGCAGGATCTAAAGTACCGGTAGAAAGAAAAATTTCGTAAACAACAAGTTAAGTCCTGTAGTTATTAAACCTAACCTGGACAAGCCAGAAGTAAGCAACAAAAGAAAAAACTCAAATCATAATTTGCCGGTTTAAATAATTGCTGCGCAATTATTTTTTGTTGTCCACGAAACGACTGGAAGGAGTTCGATAACTCCTAAAAAGTCAATTATAATGTTGTCAATTTAACGAATTTAGCGAATCTAAACGGCTTTGCCGTTTTATAAAAGCTGTCGCTCGGCTTTGCCGCTTTGCTCTGCAAAGAAAACAGCTTTTTTCGCTCGGCTCTGCCGCTTGCTTGCAAGAATTCGTAAAATTCGTGGACGCTAAACAAAAAATGGCATAGCCATTTTCTATAAATCACTGGAAAAAATTTTGCAAAAAAACACACGAATATTAGAAGTAAGACCCTACGTTTTTTTCAGGAAAAGCCTGAAAAAAGACCCTTCGGTGGATATGGGGCAGTGCAAATATGTAACTTTCTAACGTCCTGAAAGGACAAATTAAATCAGCCTGGTGGCAACGCCCCGGGAATTAGAAGCAGACAACAACAGGCGCCCTTTAAGGGCAACTTAAATAATAGGATAAAATTTCAAAAAATGAATAGATTAACCTGCCCTTCCAGGGCGCATCCATTTTCAACATCAATTATCCCGGGACGACGCTTCGCTTTGTCCCGGGCTGATATAAATTGGGCTTTTAGCCCGAAGAAAGGGTATGTAATTTTCGAAACACCATCAACATATACAAAATGTTGGTAAGTTTACTACGCTAAGCGCCTAATATACAACAATCAAACAACAATTTAATTGCCCCCCAGTAAAACCGAATTAAAACCCTTAAGCGTACAACTTGTCAATAACGTCCTGGTATTTCTTTTCAATGTGCCTTCTTCGGAGTTTTAAAGTATTGGTCATGGTGCCATCCTCTATGGTAAAAGGATGCTGAAGAAGAGCAAATTTCTTGACACGCTCGTAAGGGGCAAGATGCTCCTGAAGCTCGTGCATGTACTCTTCAAAAGCCTCATTTACCTCTTTGGAATAGAGCAATTCGTCTTCATCCTCCACCTCAATATTTTTCGTTTGGGCAATCATTTTCAGCTTACTCACCAACGGAACAATAAGTGCTGTTACATACGGTCGGTTATCTCCTACCACAAGCATCTGCTCTACAAGTTCTTCACTGGCAAATAAGGTCTCAATTTTTTGGGGTGAAATGTATTTTCCAACAGAGGTTTTCATCAAATCTTTGATGCGGTCTACCATTATCAAATTTCCCCGGGAGTCCAGACACCCTTTATCACCTGTATGAAACCATCCATCTGTCATCACTTCACGCGTGGCTTCTTCCTTTTTGAAATAGCCACTGAAAACACCTTCGCCTTTAACCAATATTTCGTGGTTCTCCCCTATTTTTACCTCAACTTCGGGCATCACACTGCCACAGGTACCATATTGATAGTAATCATCTCTGAAGCATGAGACCGTAGCAGAGGTTTCCGTAAGACCATAACCATAGGTAATGAAAAGTCCCACCGCATGAAAGAACTTCAGAATCTCATCGCTGAGGGCAGCTCCGGCACAAGGCATAAATCGGATATTACCTCCCAAAACATTGCGCAGTTTTTGAAAGACCAGTTTTTCAGCCAGTGAAAGTCTGAATTGCAGCAGCCGGGGCATCATTTCTGAACGACTACGATATTTATTGGCTTTTAAGCCGGTTGAAACGGCCCATTTGAAGATGGATTTTTTTACCGGGGACCATTTTGACATTTCTGCCTGGACACCCTGGTAGGTCTTATCAAAAAACCTTGGAACTGCACACATCAGGGTCGGTCGCACCTCACGCATGGCTTCCACCACATCCCTGGGATTATCTAAAAAAACATTAACCACCCCGCTGTACAGCATAAAATGTGTCCAAAGTCGCTCAAACACATGGCTCAAAGGCAAAAATGCCAGTGAAACATCTTTTTCAGAAACCTTCAAACGTTGCTGATGCACTCTGTAAGTGTGAGCAAAGTGACTGTGTTTGAGCATTACTCCTTTGGGTTCTCCGGTGGTTCCTGAAGAGTAAATGATGGTTGCTAAATCTTCCGCATGGTATTCGTGGACTTTTTCATTCAACGTGATATGAGATCCATGCTCGCCGGATAATTCAATAAACCTGTTAAAGGAAAGAACCCGTTCATCCACTACTTTGCACTCGTCAAACACCACAATGTATTCCAACGACTCTACCTCATCGAGGAGAAATTTTACGGAATCCTTCTGCTCACAAGTCCCAACAAACAAAATGCGAATCTCAGCTTCTTCAATAATGTATTGGATTTGATCGGGAGAAGAAGTCGCATAGATGGGAACGGTAACAGACCGGTTGGCCATAATACCCAAATCAGCCACCAACCATTCGGCCCGATTCTGGCTTATAATGCCCACACTATCCATTTCTCTGCACCCAAGAAGATTCAGTCCGGTTAATACCTGCTCAACTTTCTCTCCCAGATGGTTCCAGGTCCACGATTTTCTGGTCTTTTCCCTAAAGCGTATTATCTCACCCGATCCGTAGTTTTCGATACGGTTGAGAAGCATCTTAATAACATGGTCTTCCATAAAATATTTCGTAGTGCAATAAAATGGATTAAGTCAAAATATGTACGGAAAGATCTTCCTGCGGTTTCGTTAATAGGTGGGATTTTGTGAAAATAATAGCTGCCTCAAAACAATAGATCGTTAGATTTTTAGACAAAAGATGTGAGATGATTCGTACAATCTTGATATTATGTATTTTAACAAAAAACACCTATAAGTACAAATTACTTGTTTGCAGTACATTGCAATCCCGATCCATCGGGATAACGGAGTATGGTCAAAAGGATAAACCATGAAAGTCTTGTCATGCTGAACGCAGTGGAAACAACTGTATAACAAACGCCTCCCTTTTCGACAAGCTCAGGATGACATCAAGTTTAGACTTTTGAGACATCCTCACTGCAGGTTAATTCAGTGGAAACCATTGAACTTTCCCTCCCCTGTCAAACGTTATTAAAAGAAAACCCGTTACTCAATGCTGTTTAAAATCAACCATACCGCACCTCTGGATCTGGAGATAAAAAGAATACTGACTGATTTTATTGATGAATCATTGGAGTATCTAAAATATTCTGATCAAAACACCGATGAATGCATTCATGAGATCCGGAAAAACATGAAAAAAGCCCGGGCAACGTTGAGGTTAATCAGGCCGGGTATTCCGACGGAATTATACCAACGGTTTAATGCCTTATTCAGGGATATCGCCAGAGAATTTTCTGAAGCAAGAGATTCACGAGCTCTTCTTGATACTTTTAATTGCTTAATGATTAAACATGAAGACTCTCTTCCCCTCCAACATGCAACCACCCTGATAGAAGACAATTACAAAAACAAAACCTCCAAACTGAAAAAAGATAAGCCTTACAGCGCCACGAAAGCCCAATTGGATACGACCAGATATTTGACAGAAGCCTTAAAAATAACTACTGGATATCATAAAAAGCTGCTTGAAGAACTGGTAAGTAATTACAAAAAGGTTCGAAAAGCTTTTAAGAAAGCTTCACGGACCAATGATGCCCACGAATTTCATGAGTGGAGAAAAAAACAAAAGCATCTTTTGTCCCAGTTTCTTTTGTTGGAAGATTTTTTTTCATCTGAAATCAGTTATTACCCGGAATGTCTTGATGAGTTAGCCGACCTTTTGGGCAAGGAACATGATTTAGCAGTTCTCATACTATTCTTACAAAAATCGGAACTCCCGAAACAGGAGTTTATAACAATAAAAAAAATCATTATGGAAGAAAGAGAAGTAATTCAAAAAGAAAGTCTGCATCTGGGAAAAGAGAGGATATTTAAATGGTCTCCAAAAGATTTCATTCTTATATTAAAAGATCATTACTCTTTTTGACACCAATATCTTCTGCAAATTCAGCTATATTTAGGATTTTCTCCTTTATCTTATTATCATAACCATCTAAAACCAACTGCTGATAAACGGATTTAAGAAGACCTTTGTTAACAGCTAAATCAAAATCCGAAAAGTGAGTATTCAACAAGCCCTCATATTGTTTTTTTATATCCAGCATCATTGCAGATGTTTTTACTGAGAAATCGAATCCCTTACAGTCAATTACGCACAATGAATCATTCCATGCTGTGGTAAAATATATCTTTTGTTTTTTGATATCATAAACAATACTCCATTGGGTATCTTTTTGTTTTACCCTGTCTAAAATTAAGAAAGCATCCTGCACACCTACTTCAAGCGAGTTGCTTCGCAATTCTTTTATCATTGTAGCGACCCTGACAAATCTCTCTCCGCTTGAATTCGTTGATAAAAGTTCCTGCTTTCCTCCAAAACCTTCAAAGTTTGAAATATATTTGACTAATTGATTGTAATGATTATTGCTCAACACCGGATAACCGACTTCATCTCCGGAATAAAAAAAGGATTTGCCATCATAAAACTCAACAACAGCCACTTCTCCTTCACTATCAGATATCAAATAATGTAAATTCACGAAGACAGGTTCAATTGAAATACTGTCCTTGAGCTCCAAAACTTCACCTATAGAAGAACAATTATCCAGACAGTATTGAACAAATTGAAACTCGTTCAACTTATAGGACCGGTCATCTTCAGGTGGGATCCCCCAACTATTTAACTCTTCCACTACGAGTCCGGTTTCATTCATCCCCCCAAGAGGAAATTCCTTACCAAACTGATTAAAGGTAACGCTGCCAAAACGGGAAGTCCAGCTTATCTGTTTCCCGGTTACATCAAAGGCTTTTTTAGTAACACCTCTTTGTTTAGTTTTTGTTGGTTTTTGGGCACCAAAAAATAATCAGATCCTTTTTATCCCAAAAAACGAAACCATCAGACCCGTTCCGGAAGAGACCAACAACCTGATATCCTGCCAACTACCGGAGTTAAGCTTGCCCTCCCCAAGAAGAGTTTCCCCGGCGTAAAAAGAAAAAGCATAATCAGACACCTTAACTTTTATTTTATGAACTGCGTCAGACTCAAACCCGGGAATGGGTTCTTCGACCATTAAACGAGTTTCCCCGGTGGAACCATTCGACTCATAAACCAATCCATTACCTTCCCCATCGATAATGAAATCATAACGAAGGATGCCGCTAACCAGAAAAAAGCCATACTGGGTTTGTCCTGGACTCCGGCTTACCAACCGAAAAGCCGATTCCACCTCAAAACTATTAAGCCCCATTAAAAAAGACTTATCCAGAGGTGCGGTGCTGGAGTACTGAAAGGAAGTATCTTTTGAGTGAATAAAATAATAGCCGTTTTTTATATACAAATCATGAGAGACTGTCTTCTCCTCAATCCATCCAAAATTATTGCGTAGAAAATTATCTTTAATTACATAGCCATCATCATGGTGAACATGCTTAAAAGGGTTAGATGGCAGGAAACAGGCATTCAAAATAAAAGAGAGTAATACAGTCAGGTAAAGATTTTGTTTTTTCATAAATAGTGTTTTAGTCAATAGTTATAGTGAATAGATATAGTTATTTGTTATAGTGAGAAGTGAAATAGTGGAGTCCGGCGGGTTATCAAAACCAAATCAACCAGAAATTAATTCAAAACCCGCATTTACAGGGCATTGGTTGTTTTAATTAAGTAAAGATCAGCTTTTATCCACCGATTCAAATTACTTAATACTTATCACCCGGGTTCCGGAAATTCGATCGTGCCACCCGGATTCTTCTCCACCCAGGAATGAAAGAGCATCAAAGGGAATAAACCGGCACAAACTCCGAATTAAGATAGCTTGAAAACCGGGACTTTCTCCATTCTCAGTGACCACTTTGGTTTTAGTAATGTACTTGGCAATAGATCGACCACTGGCATATTCCAGAATGGTGTAATAAAGAAAACTAACCACAAACACATGAAAAAAAATTAATGGGCGGTTGCTATTTAAAACATGAAATAGCTGATTTGAAAAAAGGGATAATAAAAAAACAAGAATAAATGCCCCAACAAAACTAAAGCCCATCAAAAATATTGAGTCCAATATATAATTGGCAAATCTGGTTCCCTGATTGCTTATTTTATTGGTCGAAGCATTCTGAAGGTCTTTTGCGGTCTGCTCTTCTTTTAGTTTGGCATCTCCTTCGAATTGGTCACACTCCAAGGCAAAAGTGGCTCTTTGTCCGGTAAGCCCGCAAATAATCCCTTGCTTAATGTCAAATTTTTGGTTTTTGCAGATCTTGCAGAAGCGAAGTTGTTTTTCTCTTTCCATAATTTTCAGGAGTTAGATAAGGTTAATAAATCGAAGATATCGACTCAAAACTAACAAAAATTCGATTATATACATAAATTAACATTGGAAACATTTACAACCACAATATTAAACATTCATCCACACCTACTATGCAACGCCCTTCACCTAATTTATCACTAAAGCAAAGGGCTTAATATTATCTGAACATCATAAAATTTTGAAGAAATGTGAGCTTTTTGTGAGGTGCAATTCTTCGGTCATTTAACATTTATTATTTCTTTTGTCGACGCTTGAAGTTGATCAGAGTGATGTATAGATAATAAGATTTAAGATATCTTAAGCCAGGCTGCCTCAAAAGTGTAAAAGGCTTAAAGGCTGTCATGTTGAGCGTAGTCGAAACATCTGTTTTTAAAGCGAACAGATTCTTCGACAAGCTCAGAATGACTTCAAATTTGGACTTTTGAGACATCCTGGTTTCACTTAAGAAAAGGAACTGGCACGATCACCTCAGAATCCACGGTTTTTCCATCGGTTTCTCTTGCAGGAACCCACTCAGGCATATCCTTTATAAGCTCTTCAGCCATGCCGTCTAATGTCTCCGAAATCCCCCTGTGAATTTCAATTCTCCTGATCTTCCCGTTGGATTTTACCTCGAATTTTACTTCTACAACACCCTGTTTCGTTTCTTCATCCGGATATTTGACATGAGCGTTGAGATAATTTTTCAGAGCTTTATCCCCGCCGGGGAAAGAGGCTTTTTGCACATATAACTGAGCCGACTCTTTTTCCACATTAGAAAAGCTGGTTCTAACTTTTTGGAAAGCATTTCGTCTGAGATGAGACTCAAAGGTTTGGGCAAAGTATCTATACTTAATCAGAGATTTAACTTTATTGCCACGAAACTCCCTGATAGTCTCGATTAATCCATGGTTGT
This sequence comes from Marinilabilia rubra, assembly GCF_003121985.1. Classification (GTDB taxonomy): domain Bacteria; phylum Bacteroidota; class Bacteroidia; order Bacteroidales; family Marinilabiliaceae; genus Marinilabilia; species Marinilabilia rubra. Next base: position 47,922 of record NZ_QEWP01000010.1, on the reverse strand, counting down.
CATGTTCATATTTTTCACGAATGGGTTCACCTCTCAGTCCAACAGCAATGACTTTTTCCTCTGGCAAACCATTAGCATCGTATTTGATTTTTTCAGAGCTCATGGTAAATCCTTTAGCATGCCTAAGTGTAATATAAACAGGCGATCCATCATCATTAAACCTGGCGATTCTAAAAAATGTAAGCTCATCATCAGGATTTAACTCCCGCGTTTTATAGAGGAATCCCTGGTCGTTAAAGACATTCAGCTTTCTGGCATCCAAGGCTCCATCAGCGGTATATTCGACAGCTTCAATCAATTCCCCGGCAGCATCGTAGTAAAAGGTCTCTTTCCAGGATAAAGATCCATCGGGCTCATAGTAATTCTTTTCCTTCAATTTGCCCTGATCATCATAATGAAAAGTCTCATATTCAGTCATCACCCTGTAAGGATCATACTTTGCGACTTTCAAGGGCTGACCACTTTCGCTCAACCAAAGTACGGTATAATTCACAGGTTGATCAGATTTCAAACCTTTTTCACTTGCATATTCACTTTTAATGATTCCTCTTACTCCCTGCGCCTTCAGCTTAGCGCAATAACTTTTTCGTTGCGCTTTATTCATAAAATCCCTGTTAACCTGAGCCGAAGCCGGAACAAAATATAAACAGAACACCAAAAACAGGAAGAAACGCCTCATAGATAAAAAACTGTTTTCAATATAAACGGCCCTTTCATCTTTTACTTCGAGAAAAATCGCATATCGATGAAATACAGTTCAATTTCTTTAAAGACAATCAGAAAATCCACCTTTTTTACACCAATCGCTGTAAAGGTGTTACTAATGTATCAGATCTGCCAGGGGAAGATTATCTCCGATGTATACCTTCCGAAATAAAACGATACAAATCAGCATGATTGGTAAAAGCTTTTTCCAGTTCTTCTTTTAATCGGGAAGAAAAGAAAAGGTCATCCAGTTGACGGGTAGTATTGACATATAGGTTCTTCTTCTGAATCCATTTCCGAAAGGATTCTGGGTAATCGTTAGAAATGGTTCTTTTGTATTCCTCACCGCCTACCGTAAAATCATCATGGGACTCATAGAAATCCACAATTGGTTTAAAAAGATCAGGCCGTCCATCAATATGGTCACGAATTTTGGCCATGTTGGCCGGAGAGGCACAGTAAAACCCCATTCCAAATTGGTACTCTTCAGGGGTAAAATAGAAATAAAATTCAGGAACATTGCCCCACTCTTTGTTTGGCCGCCGGAAGGAAATCCACAAATCGTTGCGTAAAGGTGTTTTGTCCTTCGAGAAACGGGTATCTCTGTAAATCCGGGAAATGGTTTTATTAATCGCCGGAGTGGTTTCAATAAAAGGATCAATGCTTTTGATACAAACTTCCAGATCGGTGGTCAGATCGCGCATCGGCTGCAAAACATGCGTTTCATAAATATCCCGTCGGGCTTCAAACCATTCTTTATTGTTGTTTAAAGCCAGATCGTTGAGAAATGATATAGTACTGGTAGTAAATCCGTTAAATGCCATTAAAAAGAGATGATTAATTTAAGATGATTAATTCCGGGACCGGTTAATTTATGAACCATATAAAATATTTAAGGCCATTTATGAATGTTTTTGATGCGATTGATGATTTTCATTTAGATGGCAATTTACAAAAAAACGGAACATTGCTCCCCTTTTGTAATTTTGTTTTCAGCAATATTAACCTGTTTTCGTTTGGCTGATGGGCAATAAAAAAACCTACTTTTAAATATGCACTTTCACTACCCCTCTTTTGCAATGAGGGGTCCCAAATTCGTCGTCTGTGACGACATACTTCTTTAATTCTCATATTCTGGTAGTTTTTGATTCGTCAAAGACGAAAAGGCAGACAACCCCTCGTTACAAACGAGGGGCAGGGGATCCATTTCATTTATTAAAAGTATCACTAAGGTCAAGTATTTCAATTTTTCTGAATTCGGTGGGATGACTTTCAGCCTGCAAGGCGATAAAACCTTCATCAATCAATTCACCACTTTCAGATAATTGAGGATGCTGATAAGTAAGTACCGTATCTTGCCCGAGAATGTGATGAATCACTGAATCGCCGTAAACATAGAGCTCAGCAGTCACCCATTGATCGCCAGTGTAAGTCTTTGCATTAGAAGAGATACAGTGTTCGGTTCTCAGTACACCATCAATTTCAACATCAGTTCCGGGTGTACAAACTCCAAAATTGGGACGTTCTTCACCCTCTATTCCGCCCAGCAACTGGGCTTCAATCGACACAGGAAAGTCCTGATTGAGCTCCATGGAATCAGGAGATTGAGCATGAAACATAATGCCATTATTAAGAAAAGCCCATGAAGGACCTCCCTGGAGCTGCTCTCCAACAAACCGGTATTCAACCCTTACTTTGTAATGAGAAAATTTCTCGTTATAAAAGATATGGCCAAAATCATTATTGAAAGTATCGTAATCGGCATAGGAAACTTTCAATAACCCATCCTCAACCCGGAAGGTGTTGTTATAATTTTCATTAAGCTCATGTCCGGCAATCTTGATGGTCCATCCATCCAGATTTTCACCATTAAAGAGGGGTTGCCAGTTTTTAGGGGGTCCGGTTTGGAAGGATGAAATAACTCCGGAAAAAATCACGAGAAATAATACAGGGTCTTTCCATTTAAAAAAGATGTCTCCAATGCGTGTTAATTTTTTCATAGCATATTGTGTGTGATGTTTCACTCTTCAACCTGGGGATTAATCAGAAGTCTGCTGAACCAATGCCACTGCCCGTTTTGATCACGTGTAGTAACGGTAACCAAAGTGCGGCGGCGGTTGGGCGGAACGGTTAAATCAAAGTTGAGTTTTCGCCCCTGTTTGGTAACGCTTTCGTTGGCTGACCTGCCGGCAATAAAGCAATTGAAGGAACCGCCAATTTCTTCATCCGTTAGTGTCACAGAGTATTTTAGAGATTGATTGGCTTTAACAAGAATTGGAATTTGATCTCCGGGCTCAGTTCTCAACGGAAGCATGTTAACTTTGCTTTTGAATTGATCCATATCCACATGAGCACCCGCAACCGGGAACCGGGAGACGGAATAGGGATTAGACCCGTCACTCATAACCCCGGAGTTCTGGGCAAAACTGACTACATAGTCGTGTTTCTTAAGAACATCAATCATATCCTGGGTAAACTCGCCATAAGGATAGACATACGTTTTGGGAATAAATCCCAGATGCTCCTCAAAAAGAGATTCGGCTTTCAACAGATCCTCCTCAAAGGCTTTTGCACGTTTGTCCTTCGGTAAATTCACAAAGTAAGAATGCTTGTGAGAATGACTGCCTATCTCTACTCCTTTGTCTTTAAGCTCTTTTAGTTCCTGCCAGGTTAAGAAATCACTCCATCCTACGCTTTCAGTATTGACAAACAATGTGGCCTTCATGTTGTATTTTTCAAGCAGCGGTAAACCACTCTCCATAAAGGATGCATAACCATCATCGACTGTAATCAATACTTTTTTTCGCTCATTCGTCAAAGCGGCAGTGTCATTCAAAAGCCCACTTACTGTATAAGATTTAAAACTTTCTTCAGAAAGATATTTCAAATGCTTTTCAAATGCAGCAACAGGCGTATTTGTTGAAGGATAGCGATTATCTCCAAACCGGTGATATGCCAGGCAGGTAACGCTATATTTTTTGGATACTTCCTGCCACCCAAATGCTGGATTCTCTGTTTCTGATCCTCCGGAAGCCTTCCCCATGCAGGAAATCAGAAAAGGAAGAAATGCTATCAGCAACCATTCAGGAGTCCAGAAGTTCCTGCCAGTTCTCGTCTTGTTTATCAATCTCAACCAACTCATAATAATCGTATTGTGTGAGTTCATTATATTCAATCATCTGCCTGAGATAAACCACGTAATTCAGGCGTTTTTCTGAATAATTACTCAAATACCAAATCAAACGATAGGGATTTTGAGACTTTTGGCGCGTTTCCCGAAATCCCTTGTAAGCATTTCCTCTGGCTAACACCATCAGGTAGTCATAGACCGATTCAAACAGACTATCGTAGCTTCGCAAATAGATGTTTTGTCCATCTCTGGCCTCTCCGGCTCTTATCCGGTCTTCTTCACTGTTAAACGACCAAACACCATAAACATTATTGGCCTCTCTGAAAAACCTCGAAGTTCCCCATCCACTCTCGATAGCAGCCTGCGCAAGGGTAATACTAACAGGATGTGGCTGCATTCTGTTTATCAGACCCTCCGGGTTTTCAGCATTGAACTCTTCAAGATACTTATTGAGTTCGAGAGTGTCTTCTGAAGAAAAGGTCCCTTCCTCTTTTTTTGCCAATAGGTACTCCACCTCTACCCGTTGAGTTTTAATTTTCTCCTGCGCCAGCAAAATGGAGGGTAGCATCAGATGAATAAACCGTTCTTTTCGTTCATCCACATCCAGTTCCGAAAGATCCGGGACTTGGGTATAGATTACCGGAGAGACAGTGCTATCGGAATGCATCACAATGGAATCAGTTGATTGAGCATCCACCTGTATAAGGGGTTCTCCGGCAGGCTTCTCAGATAACTTAACAATGCCCCAGAGGGCCACTATAAAAACTGCAATAATTCCTGCCAACCTGATGACTTTTGGAGAATTGAGTTTTTTAAAAAGATTTTTCTCTGATGTCATAGATATTGTTTTTCTTAACCGTTTCTACAGGAGAACTGTTAAATTCTACAACGCCTGTAAATCACGATTTTGTTCTTTCCAAGTTAGCAAAAAAAAGGCTCAAACCCCAATTAACGGAATTTAAGCCTTTCGATTTGAAAAGGAAATTGCATTGAATGTTTACATTTTTACAAACTCAACACGTCGATTCTCAGCCTTTCCCTCCGAAGTATCATTAGAAGCAACAGGCTTACTTTCGCCAAAACCTTTAAAAGAAAGTCGGTTTGCATCAACCCCCATTGAGACAAGACGATCCAGAACAGCTTTGGCTCTGGCTTCCGACAACTTTTGATTGAGATCCGGATCCCCATCACTGTCGGTGTATCCTTCTATGGTGAATTTTATTTCCGGATGATCATTCAGAATTTCATAAATTTCATTAATAACCCCCATAGATTCAGGCTTCAGTGTGGATTTCCCGGTATCGAAACGAATGCCGGTGGTCACGATCTTTCCATCCTGAAGAAAACGGTCGTAATATTTCACTCCCCCTTCAGCAATTCTAACATTCTTAATGTAGTATCGGTTATTATCACTTGCATGGTATGTATGCAACGATAAACCTGACGGATCAAATCCCAGGCGGGGAATGTTGATGAGGCGTGTTTCATCAATGTATGCCTTCATCTTTCCTTTGGTGTAAGCAATAGCTATGTGGGCCCATCGGTTACTTATGTCTCCATTATCAGGCAAGCTGCTTATGGCCGGCCTCAGGGACATGGAGTTTCTGTTTATATCCAGAAAGGTGGCTCCTGAAGGGGCACGCTGGTTTTTCCTGTCATAGAAAAGAACCTTGAAATAATTGTTAGGCAAATAAAGATCAAATTCAACAGTAAAGATTTCCGGCAGGTAATCGGTTTCAGAGTTTTTCAGATAAGGAATAATGGTTGGATGGGCTCCTCTGAACATGATGACATTCTCACCGTCAAACCGTGCGTTCTCCACATTCCCGGCTACCAGGTCCCATCGAGAAGGAAACTCTCCATTCTCTTCTCCCTCAAGATTGTCCTCGAAAATTATTTTATCTCCTGGCACAAAATCATATTTCGACCAGACTAACTCATGGGAAGGTTGATCTTTGGGCATGGATTCAGATGTTTTAGCCACATTAGTTTGAATGGTTTCTTTTTCCGGCTCAGGCTGACTTTCCTCTTTTTTTTCTTTCTTTTTTTTCTTCTTAAACAACCCCCCCAGGCCTTCTTCAATTTTATCAAGCCCCTTGTCAATTCCCTTGTCAACCTTTTTGTCAACACGTTCTTCTGCTTCCTCTTCAGTTTTTTTCTTTGGATCTTCAATCTGACCGTAACAGGGTGCAATTACCCCCAAAAACATCCCTGTAACAAACAAAATAACCAACAGCTTTTTCATGGCTTAAAGCTTTATGATTAATGTATAAGTTCAGTAAGGTATACCGATAAGCAACCTGATAGTGGCTCCCAGCTTCCCGAATGTATTTAATACGGGATTGAGAGAGGGTCACACCCAAAACGATGTTATAATTTATTCCAAATTATCTCTTTTGTAAAGTAAAAAATCACCTTGGCACATAGCTTTCCTGCATAATCTCACGCCATTCTCCGGCTGAATATCCGTCAACATCAGGATAATTGGGACTGTAAAGCAGTGTTTTCTCACGCTGAACCAATTCTCCATCTTTTACAAAGCCTTCTCCGCGCTCCTTGAGGTGATCGACCATATGACTGCGCCACTTTTTAAGTTCTTCGGTCCAGGATGCGTCACCGGACAGGTCTGTCAATTCTCCCGGATCATTTTCCAAATCAAACAGCTGTTCTTCCCCCGACCTGAAAAACCAGATGTACTTGATGTGACCGTCGGTCAGTGCACACCAGTAATTATCGCCGCTGTAAGCAGTCGCATGTTCCATATCAATGTATGGGCGCCATTCTGCTTTCGGATTTCTGATAAGCGAGAGCAAGGACATACCATCCATTTCTTCCGGAATTTCTCCCCCGGCAGCATCCAAAAATGTGGGCAGAAAGTCTCTTAACTCAACGGGATTTTGCAAACTTTCTCCCCTTTTCAAAGCTCCCTTCATTCTGCGGGGCCATTTCATAATAAAAGGTACATGCGTTGAGCCTTCATAGGCATAAGTCTTACGCCAGTGATGATGGTCGCCCAGCATATCCCCGTGATCAGAAAAAAAGCATATAACGGCATTGTCGTACATACCTTTTGCTTTAAGGGTTTCAATAATGCGTCCTACTTCATCATCGATAAAAGTGATATTGGCATAATAATGCCTGCGGGATTTTATGGCATGTTTCTCTCCAAAATCCCCAAATGCAGCATCCTTGCTTTCAGGAAATTCAGAAAATTTATCGGCCCACTCGCCGATTACAGGGGCCGGAACATCCACATCATTGTACATCTCCAGGTACCTGGCAGGCGGGTCATACGGACTGTGGGGCCTGGCAAAACTGACCTTCAGAAAAAGCGGATTATCCAGCTCATAATTATTGATAAAATCAATGGCTGTTTGCCCTGTCCAATGCGTGGGATGAAGTTCTTCGGGTAATTGATAGGTTCCGGCACGATGCTCATTCCAGCCGATGCCTGTCTCGTCCGGATCTTTCCCCGGGGCATTCAGCTTAAACCAGTCGCGGTAATCACTTAGAAAGCCGTCCTGTTCAATTCTTCCGCTTTCATCCACAAGTATCCCGTTAAAACCATGTAAAGCCTTTTGAGGAAACCAATGCATTTTCCCTATTCCATACCGGTAATACCCAAGTTCTCCCAGCATAGCAGGCATTTCGTATTTATATTTTCGAGCGACACGGCCATATCCAAGCATCCCATGATTCCAGGGAGACATACCTGTCAAAAGCCCGGCCCTTGCCGGGGTACAACTCGGTGTAGACACATAACCGTTTACGAAATTCACCCCATCTCGAGCAATAGCATCAATGTTGGGCGTTTCAATGGCTTCATTTCCCGCACAACCAAGAGCATCGCCCCTCTGCTGATCGGTCATAATCATTATAATATGAGGCTTATCCGGTGCTGTTGCACCAGTTGTTTTTTCCGACTTTTCAGATCGGTTTGTGCATCCTCCCATCAACGATATTGTCAGAATCAATAATGGGAGGATTGTTTGGAGAATTAATCTGGACTTTTTCATATTTTAAGAATTTACTTTCTTTCCTTGTTTGAGCCTCTGTTGAAGGCTAATTTCCTGGCAGGCTAAACGACAGCGCCCCGCGGACAATTCATTTTTTTCTTTTTATCAGGATTGAAATCCTGGGCAATGGAAACGCGGATTGCCGCTCGGCTTCGCCGCTTTACATGTAATGGAAACCGTGTTAGCAGGCGAAAAATGTTTTGATTTTCTTCACGGAATTTGACTGATGCGAATTCAAGCCCGCTACTTTCTGATTATACTCAAAAGTCTTAATAATACACGCCTACTTAAACAAACATTTAAATTTAACCGGACATCAATGTTTTTAAAAATTGGCTTTTTATACTGTTTGAAATCTCTGCCAGGGGGGATTTCATCCCTAGTACCCAGACTTACTTTTCTTCCCCTGTTTAAAAAGCAAGCAAAGAAAATCAAGACCGTACTGCTTCTCTTTAAAAACTTTGCGTCATTGCGCCTTTGCGTTTAAACTTTTTATTCCATTTATCATTTCAAAAACAATTCAATAACCGGAATTTCTTCGTTGGGTTTATTGACGGGCAGAACCACATTTAAGTCTCCTTCGGGCAGTTCCTCCCTCGCCCAGTGCCCTACTGGTTTTGTAAAGCGAATTTCTGAAGCATCATGCAGGAATTGAGCATATTCGACTTTACCACTGTAGCCGGGCAGACGGAAATTTTGTAACGGATACTCCAGCAAATGGATATACAAGCGATTTTTTTCAGGATTGTAGGTCAACAAACAATTATCAGGCACTTCAAACTCTTCGGGGGCCTGGGTGCAGCCATAGATTGAGCGACTGTTAATTTTCATCCATTCACCCATAGAAGCCAAAGCTTTGTTGGCACGATAATCGAAGTTGCCTCTTCCGGTAGGCCCCACATTAAGGAGCAGATTCCCTCCCTTACTGACTGATTCGATCAGCAAAACCAATAATTGTCGTGTATTTTTCCAGGTATGCTCATCTCTGAAGTATCCCCATGAACCGCTGAAGGTCTGGCAAGTTTCCCAGGGAATTTTTTCACCATCAACAGTAGGCCATTTGGAAACTTTGAATTGTTCCGGTGTGGTAAAATCCCAGCCACCGGGAACATCTTTCAAATCCAGTCGATCGTTGATTATGATGCCAGGCTGAAGATTACGCACCATATTCATCAGCTTTTCCGAATCCCAGTCTTCATGATCCTTTCCGTGCTTACCCGGAAAAGAGTAATCGAGCCAGAGAATATCAATTTCCCCATAATTGGTCATCAACTCCCGAACCTGATTATGCAGGTATTCGCGATAAATGTCCATATCCCGATCTTTGTTTATGGCTTTATACTCTTTGTCACTTCCGGCCCTTTGAGGATGAATACGGTCTACAGTATAGTGGGGATGGTGCCAGTCTATCAGGGAATAATAAAACCCTACTTTTAAGCCTTCAGCGCGCAGCGCTTCTACATATTCTTTTATAAGATCCCGGCCTATCGGGGCATTGGTAGCTTTATAATCTGTAAACTCTGAATCGAACAAGCAAAACCCTTCGTGGTGCTTAGCCGTCAACACCACATATTTCATTCCTGCCTCTTTGGCTTTACGAGCCCATTCGGCAGGATCATAAAGATCTGGATTGAAATGGTCAAAGTACTTTTGGTAGGATTCATTGTCCATCCTCTCGTACATTTTCACCCATTCGTGGCGGGCGGCCAAAGAATAGAGCCCCCAGTGGACAAACATTCCAAAGCGGTCGTGTGTCCACCAGGCCATGCGTTCCTGTTTCTCTTCAGATGTTTCTGTCCAGCCCGCAGTTTGTGCTTTGAGCATTGATGGTACCAATATCAGCACAGAAAGAATTAGTAATACGATTTTTTTCATAGTTCAGAATTTTGTTAAGCTTAATATGTGTAATTAGAGATTGCCTCTAAACCGAAGCAATCTCTAATTATAAAAAACGCTACTTTCAACTACAGCTAAAATTAATTAGGTACTGCTGAAAAAGTCAACAGCTTCCTTTATTATTTCATTTTTCAATGTTCTTTTTGGCATTGCCCCAAAAAGAACCAAAAAGGTCTAGTCCGTTTAAACCTATCACCCCGCAAAAACCAAAATTTCCGGCCTAAGTCGCCCATTTTGGTTTTTCGCAAACCGCCGGTCCGGAAAACGGACAGGCCAACGCGCCGTTTGAATACTAACATCTTAGCTGATTTGAACCATTCATATATAACAAAAAATCACTAAAATATGCTATGATAAAATTTATTGGCGCAAGGTTATTGATGTAAATCCTGTTATAACCTTGCAATTTTTGCTAATATTTAAATTACTAAACATTATTCAGCAGGCCCTAATCACAACTCTTTCATAATATAGTCTCTGCGTTCAGGCTTTTTTTAACGGACTATTTCAACGACAGAGTTACCAATACCGGCATATGATCAGAGGCATTATTTCTGATCACTTTCACATCCTTTACAATCCAGTTGGTATTTTGGGATATAAAGATGTAGTCGATTCTCTGTTCAGGTGCATGAAAAGGAATGGTATTTTCAGGATTGCCCTTGATTTTTGCCGCATCATCAAAACACTTTGCCAGAATTTTGTAAGGTTTGGTTCCGGGCTGAAAATTAAAATCACCCCCCAGAATTACAGCGGCATCTGAATGCTTGTAAATTTGACAAATAGCTTTTGATTGGGCTTTCCTGTTTTTATCGAACTGATGACACAGGTGTGTGCCTGCAAAAATAATTGTTTCGCCATTGGACTTTTGATATTTGACCTGAATAAGGGCTCTTCCCTCTCCGCCTTCAGGAATGTGAAGTTCGTGGACTTTGTACGAAAGTTCTTCCTTTGACAATATTCCTTCCCCATATCCTCCGTTACTAAAATCGATGGCCTTCCCAAAATAGCCGTACATCCCGGTCATTTCAGCCAATTTCGCCACCTGATTGAACGGTGTTCCTTCGTTCAGCCCGGCTGAGCGATTGGTCATACTATCGACCTCCTGCAAAGCCACAAAATCGGGTTTATATCGATTGATGACTTTTGCCACCTCTTCAAGGTTGCTCTTACCCGGATTGTAGTTTTGCTCACCATGGTAGATGTTAAAAGTCATCACTTTCAACTCCTGCGCTTGCAAAAACCTTCCGGAGATAAGAACAATTACTACCAGGATTAAAAATCTCACCTTCATCACAAAAAAGATTACTTGTTAATTTTTACCAATATGGAAGTGGCCATAAGGTAGCCCATGGCGACAAGAAGCACCAGCAAACCACCTACCTGACCAATGGCATCAGAAGCAATTCCCATCACCGGAGGTAACACAGCACCACCTGCAACACCCATAATCATTAATCCGGAAATTTCGTTACCTCTCTCAGGTCGTTTCTGGAGAGCCATAGAGAAAATGATGGAGAAAATATTGGCCAAAGCAAAACCTATTACTGCCACCATGGCAAAAATCATAACAGCACCCTGACTAAAGATCAAAACAACCATTGCCCCAATGGCAACCACCATGCTTATTTTAAAGAACTTCATGGCATTAAATTTGGCCAGCAAGATAGCTCCAATCAGTGCCCCTGCAGTTCTGGCAGCAAAATAAAGGCTGGTACCCAGGCCTGCTTCTTCCAGAGGCAAACCGGTACGGGCCATCAAAAACTTGGGAGTGGCCATGTTCATACCCACATCAACTCCTACCACAAACAAAATTCCGAGGAAGAGCAGCAAAATGGTCTTGTCTTTGAGCAAACCAAAAGCCTCACCAAAAGAAGTCGTTTCCTCTACCCTCTCATCCCGGGGTATGGGGGTAAGCAGCAACCAAAGCGAAGAAAGTAAAGTGATTCCGGCAAAAACAGGAAACAACATCTTCCAGCTACCCAGCGAAACTGCAGCAAAACCGGCAATAATGGGCCCCAGAAATGAAGCAATGGCTTTCAGAAATTGTCCAAGGGTTAATCGACTCGTTAGCTGATCCTGAGATACCACATTAGAAACCAAAGGATTAAGTGACACCTGCAGTATTGTATTACCTATTCCCAGCAAGGCAAAGGCCACTAAAACAACCACATAGTCATAAGCCACTAACGGAACAAGCATGGCAATAAAAGTAACCACCATACTCAAGAGCACTGTATTTTTCCGCCCGATTTTGTTCATCAACATTCCTGTAGGCACTGAAAACACAGCAAACCAAAGAAATACCATCATTGGCAACAAATTGGCTATTGAATCGCTTAACTGGAAGTCCTTTTGAACATAACTTGTCGAGATGCCTACGACATCCACAAATCCCATGATGAAGAATCCGAAAAGGACAGGTAATACTTTTGCTAGAGAAGTTTTTTTAGTCATACAATAGATGTTTAGAAGATAGATGTTAGACGTTAGATGTTAGATAACAATACTCCGTTATCCCGATGGATCGGGATTGCAATGCGCTGCAAGCCAGCAATTTGTATTTATAGGTTTTTGTTTGTTAAAATACAGAATATCAAGATTGTACGAATCATCTTATATCTAAAAATCTAACGATCTATTGAGATAATAGATATTTCATATAATACTGATTTTCTGCCCTTCAACGCACAAAACCTTTGGGTCGTAAACAATTGTACAAAAATCAGCACATTCTCAAATCATCGGAATAGCAGACTATTGTCATCGAAACGTATTTAAGTTTTTTAAAGCTGATTAATGATTACAGGGTATTATTTTTTGTGAAATCCAGAATTTCATTCAGATAACCAAAAGCAAGTCCGATAACAGTATCGGCAGCACCATAATACACAGACACTCTTTCCCCATCTGTAAGGGCCGCGCAAGGGAAAATAACATTAGGCACATCACCTGTCATTTCATAAAGTTCGGCAGGTGCAAGCAAATAGGGTTTGGTACGATACCGCACTTTAGATGGGTTTTCTTTATCGAGGATAGCAGCTCCCATAGAATAGCGAAACCCCCTGCAGGTATTAATCACTCCGTGATAAAACATCAGCCATCCCTCATCGGTCAGAATAGGTGCTGACCCCGCCCCTATTTTAGTACATTGCCAGGCGCTGTCTGTAAAGTCGGCCACCTTCATCACACAGCGATGCTCCCCCCAGTATTTCATATCGGGGCTGTAACTGATGTAAATGTCTCCAAAAGGCGTATGCCCGTTATCGCTGGGACGGCTAAGCATGGCATAACGTCCGTTAATTTTTTCAGGAAACAAAACCCCGTTGCGGTTGAATGGCAAAAATGCATTTTCGCACTGGTAGAAATCTATGAAATCGAAAGTATAGGCGATACCGATGGTAGGTCCGTGATAACCGTTGCACCAGGTCACCCAGTAACGATCCTCAATAAATACCACCCGTGGATCATACTTGTAATCCGACTCAATCATGTCGGTATTTCCGGCTTTCATTTCAATAGGCTTGTGGTTGATTTCCCAGTTGATGCCATCCTTACTAAAGCCGGCATAGATATTCATCTGAACGGCTGTATTGTCTGAGCGAAACACACCGGCATAACCTTCTCCAAACGGCACTACTGCACTGTTAAATATGCTGTTGGACCCGGGGATATCGTATCTTCCCACAATGGGGTTTTTGGAGTATCGCCACATTACTTCTTTCGATGCCTCGGGACGGGCATCCCAGGGAATTGAAATTGTATTTGTCATGATTTAGATGTTAGATGTTTAATAGATGGTTAGATGTTAGACATTAGATAATCTTAGAACTGATTATTTCACTAAGTACATTTATCCAATTTAAGTTACTAATAATCAACCACCCAAGTTAATTTAAAATATATTTAAAATCACTATCATCCAGTAAAGCAACTGAATTAAAAGCCAATAGATAAACATATACGCGTAATAGCATGAAAATAAAGACTTTTTATTTTTAAAATTGCGATAAGGAACCTAACATACCACCGGATTTAATTTCTAATATGACTGGAGCCTTTATTTATATTTGCTCTATAAAATTAACCACTACTGACCGGCTATAATTTGTTATTAAATCATAACTGTCAAACAGATCGCATCCCTACGGGACTTGTTTTTTTGTCATCAAAAAATTCTACCGACATTGCAGCCCTAACGGGCCTTTGTTCCTTTTAATAACCAAATTCCGAAATTTAAAAAATGAACTTCTTCACCTTTAATAAAGTCCCGGAGGGACGGAATATTGGTAGAAAGAGCCTTAATAACATAAATGAGTGCCGTAGGTACGCAATAAATATAGCGGCCATCCGGGACTTTTTTGGATTGTTAAGGCATTCTCCTTTTCTACCGAAAGTTTGTCCTTAACAGGACTGAAACATTAGTGTCATGTCAAACATAATCTGACGGCCCAAGCCTTGCTCTTTTTATCTTGTGCTTCTCAAAAAAAGACTCACGTAGCTAGGGCTATGCTTACTTTTTTGTTGATTCACACAAGTTGAAAAACAGCGGCGGCTTAACCGACATCCTACACTTGATTTGACACTGGAAGTAAAAAGATGAATAAGATCAACAAATAAATTCCGTACGAACGAAATAAAATTTTTATAAGTTACCAGTGTGAATTTTTAAAAGTCATTTCATGAATCATAAACTGATTCGTTAATCAGCTTCTTATTCTATATTTTTAATATGATCGTACCACGTAAACTTCAATATTGCGGAGGTGCCAACCAGAATACCGAGAGTAATCCAGGTAGATTGATATTCCCCTGAGAGCAGGTAAAGCGGTAAAACAACCATTGACATCTGCCATGTGATGCCCACCAGAACGTTGAAACTATCGCGTTTGAAATCCTTATTGGGGACAAACGAAGGATCATCTTTCATCACCTCTCTTTTTACAGGCTCCCAAAATCCCCAGGGACGGGTTTGCTTGTAAAATTTCCTGAGGGTTTCCATGCTCTCAGGTTTGGTTAAAAGCGTTCCAAAAACTGAGGCAGACATGGAGATCAGCAATGTTATCGGAAACATATAGATATCAATGGCCCCGGGAACAAAAATCCGGAAAGTAGGCGGAACAACAATGGATGCCACCAGACCACCCACCATACCATAGAAGTAGCCCATGCCATTAAAACGCCACCAAATCCATTTCAGAACATTAGCGGCCGCATAACCACCATAAAGAGAAGAGGTAATCCACAGTGTCAGACTATTAAGAGATTTGGCAAATAACCCAAATGCCAGGCCGATAATGACGAGTATCAAACTAGACATATAACTGTAGCGAACAAGTTTCTTGTTAGAAGCCCCGGGGTTCAAATATTTCTTGTACAGGTCGTTGATCAGATATGCCGGAGCAGCATTGATAAAAGCTGCAAAAGTACCCATGAAAGCCGCCAGTAAACCTGCCAGCAAAATTCCTTTTATTCCCACCGGAATGAACTCCTGAATGGCCATGGGCAAGACCATTTCAAAGTCTATATCGGCCCCCATTTTCATCAGTTCCGGTTTAAGGTATACCAGACCAAGCACAGCAAGCCCTCCAATCATCAGGTATCTTGGAATAAAAAGTGCCAGGGAGGTAATACCACTCATTTTGGCTGCTTCGGCAGGGGTACGAGTGGAGAGAATACGCTGCATGTCATAACTGGGTACCGGTCCGGCCAGACTGGCAAAAACACCTTTTAAAATCATCATCATCAAAAGCATGCCAAACATCTCATACCCATCCTGTCCGATTTTATCATTCAACTCGGGAAATATTCCCGACCAGTCGAGACTCAAATTCCATTCAGGCCACAGGTTTGTCCAACCATCAGGTGTGGCAGCTGCTACCTGCTCAGGCGTAACCTGGTTAAAGGCTATGATGCCAATAGCCACACAGGCCACTGTCATTATTAAAAACTGAAGCACCTCGGTACTTACTACACTGTACATACCGCCTTTCATTGTATAGACAGTGGTAATGGCGATTATAATCAGTGCATAAACCTGGGCTGATGTCAGATGCAACCCCATGATCGTGGTGGAAAGATCCCAGGTAAAGAAGGTGGTGGCAAATTTTCCGATGCCCTCTACAAAATAGGCGATAAAACCGATTACACTTACCACCGCAAAAAGCACAACTATTATGTGCGACAACCGTCCTCCTTTGCCATCTCCAAACCGGAATGTAATCCACTGAGCACCCGTCATTACATTAGAACGCCGCATCCATATAGCCAAAAAGACCATTACAAAAATTTGATTCCAGACCGGCCACAACCATGGTATCCAGGCACTTTTTAAACCATAAACAAAAACAATGGTTACGGTCCACATGGTTCCGGATATGTCGAACATGCCCGAAGCATTGGAAAGTCCCAGGTAGTACCATTTTATTTTATTCCCTCCCAGAAAATAGGCTTCAAGATTTTTTGAGGCTTTTTTGGACAGCCAAAACCCGATAAAAAGCGTAAGCACCAGGTAGGCCAGGACAATCCCGATATCGATAAAGGAAAAATTCATTCCGTTCTTTTTGTAATTTTTAAATTAAGCCAATTTAGTTTTGTCAAAATTAGAAAAAAGAAAAGAACAAAGAACATCTTGAAGAGATAAAAATTGACATTTTTTCACTTTGAACAATCAATTTTTAGTCCACCCGATAAACCGAAAATTTCTTTATCTGAGGTACTCCGTCGCTTTCGGTAACTCTTAATCTCAGTTTTGAACATTTCACATCATCAAACATCTGAATACGTTTGTGACCAATTGATTCACCGGAGCAGATGATTTGCCATCCTTTTTTGGTTTTCATTTCTACCAAATATTCCCGGATTCGCTCCCCTTTTCTAATCTCCTCCTGAATAATAACATGGTTGATCACCTCAGCGGGGTTCAGTTCCATTTCAAGCGTTTGGCCAACCCCACTCTTTGAAGCTATGGGATTTGAGAATCGACGTTGAATCTCTGCTCTCCACTCCTTCAATCTGGCAACATCAACTTCCGGCAAAAGTCCGTCAGGATCAGGCGTTAATCCCATAATTAAAGTGGAATTTCGACCTACTGATTTATAATACATATCCATAAGGTTATCCAACGGAAAAACATGGGCTTCATCCCCCGGTTCCCAAAACCATTCATGCCGGCCATTATAGCCGCGAAGAGGGGCATCACTCATGGCCGGCATCCAATAATTTCCATCCGGATCGCCATGTTTAAGCAATTCCATTCTCTCTTTTTGAGTATCTCCGGCATGTGAATAAAAATTGGGAAAAGTTGCCCAGCACGGATAAGGAACAGTTCCTGATTCGGAACCACCCCAACGCACTTCTGCCAACTGTTTATTGTGATAAAAAAGGCAATTGGGCTGATATTTCAGGACAATGGGAAGAACATCAGGAGCCCCGTTATCAGGATGATCGGCACCACCATCAAACCAGATCTCAAACAATTCACCATAGTTGGTACAAACCTCCTTCACCATTCCTTCCACCATCTCATTATACCACCTTTGCCTGTTTTCACGGAAATCTCCGGTACCATCAACCTTAAAATCGTGGACTCCGAGAAATGAGTTCCATCGAATCCCAAGATAAATACCCGGTTTAATTCCATATTTACGGCAGGAATTCACAAAATCCCTGACAATATCCCCTTTCCCATCCCGATAATTAAGGGCTTTCATACAGTAAGGATTAACTTCAGACTGGTAAAGGGCAAATCCCGTTTCATGAGTAGCGGTGAGAATCGCAAAAGTAAACCCGGCATCTTTAATGGCTTTAATCCACTGATCGGTATCCAAACTTTGGGGATTGAAAACCTGATAATCGTTTACAGGATTCACCCGGTTACTGTGTTGATTATATTTTTCACCGTCAAAAACATGCAGGTCGTAATGAAATACTGCTCCCAGTTCAGCTTCCTGCCAGGCAATTTGCCGCTCATTGGGCAAAGGACGAGTCTGTTTTCTCACTGGCAGGAAAACAATGTATGCGTCGTTACCTTCCTTAACCGCCAGACTAAGCATTTCAGGCTCTCCGCCTTCAGTGTAAACAAATGGCCGCTCCAACCTGTCGGGAGAAATCTGGTCTCCATTTTTGAACTTTAAAGTTTTAGGCATAAGAGCATATTCTGTTGCCTTTTCCCAATCAATTCCGTTGGGAGAACTAACCATCCCAATGAAAGAGTGTGCATGAAAAACGCCGTAAAAACGGTCACGGCCGGAGTCATACCACATCGACATATCCTCAGTATCGAGATAATCAATTACCGGTTGATCATGCATCTTGAATGGTCCGGCCGGATCATCAGCAACTGCTATCGCCTGATTCCGGATAAACCTTTTCTCATTGGGCTTATCACCTTTTACAATTAAATAGTAGCGATTATCATTACCTCGTGCGATAGCCGGATTAACTGTTATTGTAGTGATGGGTCCGGATGGTTCAATCAACGGCTGGTCCATTCTTTTCCATGGCCCGTTTATGGATTCAGCAACAGCCACCCCTGTTCTTTGATTGGGACGAAGTTGCTTTTTCCAGTTGGGGTGACTGTATCCCTCTCGCGCAGTTTCAATCAATTCTTCTTCTGTAAAATCTTCATTTCCCATATTAGTGGAAACATAATAGAGATAGTATTTCCCTTCAAACTTTTTGATTTTGGGATTATGGGCAGTTATAGCATCCCAATGACCTTTTCCCCGTCCCTTTAAAACCGTCTCCTTGTATTTCCATGGCCCTTCAGGATGATCTGATACAGCATGTGCCACTTCTGAATGCGTTAACCAACTTAAAAAAGTATATTCCTTTGGCCATCTGGAATAAAACAGGTGATATTTCCCATCATCGCCCTTAATCACAGAGGAACACCAGTTGAAATAGCCTTCGGTTTTAAAAACATTTTTCTGGTCCAAAGGCTGCAACCGATCCTTGAAGAAAAGAGGATTCTGATCAGGCTGAGCCATACCCTTTTGGCTCAGCAACGCTAAAATACATATAAAGAAAAGACGTTTCATGATATTAAAATTCTAATGCTGAAGAGTTACAAAAAAATTAATCAAGCGGTGGTAGAATCTCCAATTCGGCTATCCCTGTTTTTTGTCTTTGACCTGGTCCTTTTAAGGCTGAAAAGCGGATATAAGCCGTCTCAACCTTTGTATCAAATAAAACAACCCGGGGAGAAGGATCATTGACAATGTTTCCAAAGCGTGCCTCCTTAATGGTTTTCCAGACCTTACCGTCGTTACTGATTTCAACCTTATATGATTCTATGTAGGCACCGTCTCGATTGGCCGGAACATATTTGAAGCCACCTATCTCTTTGGGTTGCCCCAGTTCAATAGTCAGCCATGCAGCCCCCCCCTCATACACCCAGGAAGAATAGTAATTACCATCAATAACAACTTGAGGATCCTGACCTTCTATCGCTGGCGCTTTAATCGCAAAATCATCAGCCGACATCCCGATGTATTGTTCATTAACTGCCCCTCCCTGCTCGCCTACAATGGCTTTGGCTTTCAGATAACCACCCGAAGGTAGCGCAAACGGCTTTTCATACCTGATGGAAGACACAGTCGGTTCAGATCCATCCAGTGTGTAATAGATGGGTTGAGAAAGGTCCGTTTCTCCATGGTTTTTCCAGGAAAAGCTCGTTCCAACACCCAACTCTATTTTTCCATCTTTGTTTTTGCGGATAACCACCGGTTTGGGTGGTTCATCGTAATAATGAACCGACACCTCTGAAATGCAAGGAGTCGCCCTTGATTTTGAGATGATCAGTCTCAAAGCATCAGTGATCACAGCAGGAAAGCGAAGAATTCTTTTGTGACCGATCGTTTGACCCTCGGCTACTTGCACCCATTCTCCATCCAATCTGGCCTCAAGAATATGTTTTTCAACCCTTTCACCACGCCTGGCAATAGCTTCCCGAACAACGAAACGATTAACAGAAACCTCCTCATCCAGCTGAATTTCCAGAGCATCATTTTCATAGGAAGGACTCCACCATGTAGAAGCGTTTTGATCGGTTACACGCCCATTCATGGATTTTTTTTCAAATGGAATTTGGGCACCATATACCTCACTAATTTTCCGGCCTACATCCTTCAACACCTTAGCATCCCGACTCGAAAACTGTCCTTTGGGATTGGGGGGAATGTTCAGCAGAAAGATACTATTCCCTCCAACTGATCGCTCATAAATATCAAAAACATCATCAGCACTACGAACCTGCTGTTCATCGTCGTTGCGCCAAAACCAGCCATGACGAATAGAAGTATTGGTTTCGACCGGCAAATAATGAAAGTATTCCGTATCCTCAGTGATATTTTCGCGACCTGCGATGTTCTCATCAGTCATATCGGGCCAATCAAATTCGGAAGGTGAAACAGGCAGCGGCACCACATTGTATTCTGCCTCACGGGTAGCTCCGGCTTCGTTTCCACACCACCGCGCATCAGGACCTTTCCCAAAAATTACGGCATCAGGAGCCAATGTACGAATGAGATCAAACCAGGCCTCATAGTTATAGGTCTGCCCGGTTCCCGGTTTGGGATTGGCACCATCAAACCAAACTTCGTAAATGGGGCCATATTCGGTCAGCAACTCAAAAAGCTGGTTTAAGAAATATTCATTGTAGTCATCCACCTGACAGGTAAAAGAACGCTGATCTTCAAATGGTCTGTCTTCCACATTCCGAGGGATGGTTCTTTCGGTGAATTTGCTGCCATTTCCATAGTATCCTTCCTCCGACTCAATCTGATAAAGATCGGCAGGTGAAAGATAGACACCCACTCTAAGGCCATACTTTTCGGCCGATTGAACCAACTCGCGCAATACATCACCTTCTCCGCTTTTCCATGGAGATGAAGCTACCGAATGGTTGGTATATCTGGTTTGCCATAAACAATAACCATCGTGATGTTTCACAACCATAATAACCCGTTTCATGCCTGCCTCCTTCATCAGCCGGCACCATTGATCTGTGTCCAGATCTCCCGGATTGAACAAGGCAGCATCTTCGTCTCCTGTTCCCCACTCCCGTCCGGTATAAGTATTGGGTCCATAATGGATGAAACCAAAAAACTCATCATTGAACCATTTTACCTGTCGAGAATGGGGCAAAACTCGAGTGGAAAGCTCCACTATTTCTTCCTTCGAAGCATTCGGGGGAATTTCCACGGATTGTGTAAAATATTGTTCCGATGTTTGATTACAGGATAAGAAAAGAAAGAATGCTAAAACAATGAGGCAAACGCTCTTAATTAAATTAATGCCGGATTTCATAATAACACATTTAGTACGCGATGGAAAACACGATTTTTATTAATCATTAATTTTTCAGTCCCCACGATTCAGGACCGTAAGCAAGGATGTATCAAGGCAGAGGTTCATCTCGTTGCATTGAATTAAGACATCTATCAAAATTAAGAGAAAACCCTAAGAAAGAATATATCTAAAACCAACATATGTGTATCTGAAAGGTGAGAGAAAAGCAGTACTATTGGGGGTTAATTAATAAAAAACGGCAATACCCATTTAAAAAGATATTGCCGAAAATGCAAAAAGCGATAAAATATGAAAGAAAACCCTATTTACGAAGATGGGTTATTTTGTATAATAAGTCACCCGATCCAGTTTTTCCCAGGCCCCACGTGTAAAGTCAGGTACCTTAACCGGCATGCCATTGTTTTTAACTGATGCTTCAGAAAGGGCTACAATACAGGACCACTCGGCTGCATCGTAAACGTCCTGATCCAGAGGCAAACCGTTGCGGAGACAGTAAATAAGCCGATAATCCATGATGAAGTCCATGCCGCCATGGCCACCCACTTCACGTGCTTTTTTTCCTACTTCTTTGGTGATGGGATGTTCGTATTTCTCCAACATTTCTTCCATCTCCTCATCCGAGAGAAAACTGTGCGCATTGGGCTCCAAAGCAATGCCTCGTTTGGGCCACTTTCTCACAAAACCTTTGGTGCCACTCAGCATATGTATGCGGCTGTAAGGCCGTGGACTGGTAACATCGTGCTGAAGCATTATGGTTTTGCCTTTGGCCGTTTTGATAATGGTGGTATTCATATCACCTTTTTTATATTCCTGTTTGGCATATTCAGAGTCTTCACCATATTTATTTTTGGCATATTCGGTCATCCCAAACTGGCCGCTGGAAACCGATACCAGATAATTCATTTTATCCCCACGGTGCAGGTTCATCGCATGAGCAATAGGCCCAAAACCATGAGTGGGGTAAAGATTGGCATCGCGGTTTTTTAAATAATCGAGGCGCCACATATTCCAGTATCCGTTTTCTTCATTGAAATTGAGAGAACGCAAATCATGGATGTAGGCTCCTTCAGCATGTACTATTTCACCAAAAACACCCTGTTGAGCCATATTCAGTGTGGCCATCTCAAAAAAGTCGTAGTTACAGTTTTCGAGCATCATGCAATGCCGGCGGGTTTTTTCGGCGGTGTTGACCAGTTGCCAGCACTCTTCCATGGTGAGAGCGGCAGGCACTTCGGTGGCTACATGTTTGCCATGCTCCATGGCATAAACAGCGATGGGTGTATGCAAGGCCCAGTTGGTAACGATATAAACCAGATCAATATCGTCTCGCTCACAAATTTTCTTCCATCCGTCTTCGCTGGTATAAGCATCTGCTTTTGGACGCCCGTTGTCCTGAAGGATTTTCTGGGCCCGCTCAACTTTTTCAGGTACCACGTCTGCAATGGCAGCCACCCTTGCCCCGTCCAGGAAGGTATAACGGTATACTGCTCCCGAGCCCCGCATACCAAGACCGATGATCGCAACATCTACAGTATCGATTGGATCAGCCCTTAGTTCCAAAACATCGGTTTGACCTGCGGGGCGCTCAGGAGTAGCATAAACCTCTTTGGGTTCAAATTTTTGATTTTTTTTATTCTGAGGAGTTGTTTGACATCCCCAGGATATGGTAATCATTAATGTTACCAGTGTCAGTAAAGAAAAATATTTTCGTTTCATAGTTATTTAATCATTACGTTTTTCGTTTACATTATTTTTCAGAGGGTAGCTGATCAAAGTCAATCTCCGGGTACTGCCCGGATTCCACTCTGGACAGCGAGGTTCCAATTGTTGTATGCTCATCGAAAAAGCCACAATTCTTCAAATAAAACCTCCCATTTTCAACACCCCCTTCATAATCCAGCCTTGCATCTTTGCGTGCAGTCGCATCAGCAGTAAAAGTGGCCGTTGATATTTCATGCCATTCTCCAGAGCTATTTATCACCCATTGGTTGGAATAATATCCTGTCCGTTTTAATACACCTGCATCGGTAATGAAATTCTCCAGAAAAGAGTAAAGACCAGTGAGGTAATTGCTGGTTTCCGGCCTTTTAAAACTGGCAATGAGTGACCAATTTCCGGCATCAGGATCAAAAAACCATGCTGTATAAGCGGTAGACTCAGAGTCGTATGGCACTCCTTTTAAGAGAAATCCATAGGTTTTGCCTGCTTCCCACATAAACTTCCTGTAGCTCTGCCCACCAGATCCTTCATTCCCAAATTCTCCGGCATGGACACCTTCCCCCTTTTCGAGCAAAACGATTCTTTTATCCTCTGGAATATCTTCAGGATTATCCGTACTATATGGGCTCCAGACGGAGAACAATACACGTCTCTCTGTTTCTGAATTAACCTGGATGCCAAAATATCCATGCGAAAAACCATTGGCCATAAAATAGGAACCAATAACATCATTCCCTTCAGGAACGGTTATTTCATTATAGAAATATTCAACATCTCCAGCTTCTTCCGGCACTTCATAGCCAAGATGAACAGAGGGACCGCGTCTTCCCCAGTAAAAATCGTCTTTCACATATTTCACTGATGCAGGAGCCGCTTCTCCGGCAACAATAACATGGGAAACTCCACCAAAATCCTCTCCATCAGCCGAAACTCCACTCAAATCTATTTCCTGGTAACCGGTTGATTCCACATTAAATTCACCAACATACACGTTTTGAAATTCGTCACTCTTTTCAATCTCAATCTCCTTTTGCTGATCATAAAGATCCATCTTAAGTTTAGAGTCACCAGTTGCGGTCTTAATTCTTAGTCCGATTTTTAAAAGTCCGCTTTGAGAAGTATGGAAAAAAGTCCTTACAGTATCAAGTTTATCGGTCCAATTCCGGACACCATCTTCAGTAATTAAATGCGAAGATTTCCTGTACTGATTAACGATCCAGGAGTTGCCCGTGGTTGGAATAAAGATGCCGTCCTCAATTTGTTGAATGTCCGGTTTTTTCTCTGCCTTTGGCTCATCCTCACTGCAAGCGCAGGCAATCATACCGCTGAAAATAGCTACAACAAATAAAAAATGCCGGCAATAATGGAACTTTCTTGAAATAATGGTTTTCATTGATGTATCTTTATTAGTGATCTATACTCCAACTCATTAAAAATCGGAGCTATCTCAGACAAATGAGTTGAAAAACAGGTATTATACAACAACCCGAAAAAGACAGTAATCACCATCCTTCCCGGGTTGCGTTTTGGAGCAGGCATTTTATCAAGCTTTTTAACCAATGCCCTAATCCCAAATCACCCGGAATTTGTAATCCACCTTAAGGATTCTGCTGCAGAGCAGAAGGATATCGGTCAATCTCCTGTTGCGGAATATACTGAATTACAGCAGGATCAGTGGATTCCACCATCATCTTCACCATATTAGAGGCGCCACGGTCATGTGTACCCGGATAACGACGATCCAGTGTTCTTCCTTTTCTGAAAATATCGTTTTTCCGGTGTCCTTCAAAAGCCAACTCCAGCCGTCTCTCTTCCAGAACGATATCCAGAACACTCTTTCCATCGGGCAAACCAGCCATAGTCCATTCGGGTATACCGGCACGACGCCGGATAATATTAACATCATCTATGGCACCTTGCTCATTTCCCTGATGATATCTGGCCTCAGCTCTGTTAAGGTACATTTCGGCCAATCTTGAAATCACGGGCGACCACAGATGCGCCTGGTCCTCCTGACCTGAACATTTAAGCACGTAATATTTGGGATATCCCTGACGCATTTCCATTTTACGACCAATTTCAACATATTCCTTTTCTCCTCTCCAGGTTATATAGTAAGAGGTTTCTCCTTCACCATTTAACTCTTCCTGGACGTAATCTTCAGAAATAACCTCATCATCGCCTTCTTCCTTAACGATAAGCCATTGCCCGTTATCATTGACAACTTCACGGTTGCGGAACATGTATTTCGTGATTCCATCATCGTCATAGTCTTCAACAAAAAGGAACCACATCTTATTGTCCTCAGTATATTGGGGTTCAACAAAAGCATGTCGGGCATCTTCGGGATGTTTCCCCAGTAAGTCGCGATAAGGTTTGGAAGCATACATCTCACCCCAGCCAATACCGTTAACATTGGCATACATACTCCCAACACTCCACCAGCCTAAATGATCTTTGTCTTTCAAAGTACGAATGGCCAATATGGTTTCACTGTTATCTTCAGGAACCATAGTAAAATAACGGCCCAGTTGCTGGTTATCCAAAAGGGCAAAACGATTGGAATTAATTACAGAATCGGAATATGCTTCAGCCTTTTCCCAATCTTCCATATAAAGATAAACTCTTGAAAGTAAAGCCCAGGCAGCTTCTTTGGTGGCATAAATATTCTCCTTAGGCACATTCATTAAAGAAGCCCCTTTTTGCAGATCCTCAATAACCTGTTCATATACTTCTGCAACAGTAGCCCTTGGAGGAAAATCGTTTTCATCGCTGGTCAGCTTCAGGGGTACACCCAGGTTGGTCTGTGGTGACTGGGTATAAGGACGGCCAAAAGCCTGTACCAAATTAAAATACAAAAATCCTCTCAGATAATAATTTTCTCCCAATACCTGGTCCACCTCAGAAGAGGTACCTTCCTCGGCCATCTCGAGGGAACGGTTAATGGTAACCACCATTTGATAGGTATAAGGCCAAAGACCTATTTCCAGATGCCAATTACCTGAAACAATCCGGTTATAGTTGTACAATGTCATTAACGGATCGGATGTTGTGCCGCTTAAGGAAATATTATCACCCCCAAATTCCGGTATATAATGATAGGGTTTGACAAAGTATTCATTTTTCATGTAAGAATAAACCCCTCGTGTTGCAGACTCAAGGCCCGCGATCCCTTTTATATTTTCACTGGTAACAGAGTCGAAGGGTTCGCGATCCAGCTCACAAGCCCCCAAAACCAATACCATTGCTGTCATTAATGATACTATATATTTTTTCATTGTCTTTCAGTTTTGAAGATTAAAATTCAAGGTTTAGTCCAAACATAATGCGCTGTGTGAGCGGATATGAACTGGCACCTACATTTCCTGTAGCACTTCCCTCGCTCACTTCAGGGTCATAACCTGAAAAATCGGTCAATGTCCAAAGATTTTCTCCACTAACAGAGAACCGGGCTCCTTTTAAGTTGAGCTTGTTTAAAACACTTTGCGGAACATTGTAAGACAAAGAAAGATTTCGCAATCTCAGGAAACTTCCATCTTCGAGATAACGCGAGGATGGACGGTTAGAATCGTTATTGCCGCCATTTACCGGTTTTGGGTGAGTGGCATCATCACCCGGTTGCTGCCAGCGTGACCAACCATCAGCCAATACCATCTGGTTGTAGGTGGGATAGGCCCCGTCAGAATCAAACAACTGACGAGCGGAATGATACACATCAACACCCTTCACAAAGCTGAAGTTAGCGGTTACCAAAAATCCTTTCCACGAAATGGTATTTAAGATACCTCCGAAAATATCGGGCGACGATTTGCCAATCATTTGCCGTGTGGCTTCATTGTAATCTGATGTAAGTTCAACACCGGTAACATTCCCCTCTTCATCTGTTATTTCTTTTTCCCACTGAGGACGGCCATTTTCAGGATCCACACCGGCCCATTTGCGCAAATACCAGGCATCCATATCGTAACCTTCGGTATATCGACGATTTCCGGTAATTATGGGATCTCCATCATAGAGTTCTGTGATTTCATTGTTATTGATGCCCAGGTTAAGATCCATACTCCAGGTAAACTCATCATTAGCTACAATATCGGGGCTTAACGTTAACTCAAATCCATTATTTTGAATGGCACCTGCATTAATCCATTGATAGCTGAATCCGGTAAGTGGTGATAAAGCCAGACGATGGAGTAAGTCCGAGGTATTTCTGCTGTAAACTTCGAAGTTAACTCCCAAACGATTGAAAAAACGGGCATCAACGGCAAAGTTGGATGAATAGGCTTTTTCCCAGGTCATCCCCATATTTTTCATTTGCTGGGGAAATGCAGCAGGAATTCCGGCATATTGACGTGTGTATTGATAAACATCCAGATATCCATAACTGGCCCCGGGCGTATTTCCCACCGAACCATAACTGGCTCTTATTTTCAAATAATCAACCCATTCGGCATTATTCATAAAGTTTTCGCGATGAATATTCCAGCCTACTCCAAACGTAAAGAAATTGGCATACCGTTTATCAGGACTGAAGCGAGATGATCCGTCCGTCCGGAATGAAAATTGTCCCATGTACCGGTTATCATAAACGTAGTTGGCATTGAACAGCAAAGACTGCAACGCATTCTCACTTTTACTACCCCCTACAGATTTAGCTTCGGCCGTGACATCTAAAACTTCAAATCCTGTTGGTAAGCCTTTACCCGTAGCGTTAAAACCCTCATAACGGTAATCGCTGAATTCATATCCACCAAAGGCAGACACATCATGCAATCCGCCAAAATTCTTGGAAAATCGCAACATTTGATTAGTATAGCGTGTGGTTGTTAAAGAGGTCGCATCGTAAAATGATCCATTATCATCGCGCCCCGATAAAGAACGCTTATCAGTATAGCTCTCCGTTAAGTGATAACGGTAGCCAATATTATTATTGGAAGTAAATGTGAGCCAGGGTGTAATTTTGTACTCCATGCCAAAAGTCCCCTGAATACCCACCTGTTTTCCGCGAGACCAGTTCCACTGAAGGTCGTACAAATAGTTACTTTTGTCGCGCCCTATCCATTCTTCTTCCTTACCCGTTTTTATGGAACCATCTTCATTGTAAGGATCATCCCATGGCAGATTCAGGTTAGCCTGATAAAGACTATGTTGCTGATTATCGTCGCTCCAGTAACTACCAGAAATTTTTGTAGAAAAAGAAAGTTTTTCATTTACCTTATAATCAAGATTAGCTCTGGTTGTAAACCGCTCATAATCGTAACCCTTTACGGTACCTGTTTCATTGTAGTAATTACCAATAATGGCCGCCTGTATTTTTTCACTTCCACCAAGATATGAAAGACTGTACTTCTGAGTAATGCCATTTTGCGTAGCCAGATCGAACCAGTCGGTATTCGTGTTCTGAAATCTCTCAGGATCCCACCAGGTAGGCAGATTATCCGGATTTTGAAACATCTGGTGATAATCATAAAGTTGCTGAGAATTCATCAATTCAAAGTTTCCGGTATTCAACCAGGAAACACCCCGGGAAGCAGAAGCAGAAAATTTATTCATACCAGCCTTTGCACGCTTGGTAGTTACCAAAATAACGCCGTTGGCGGCACGAGATCCATACAATGCAGTTGCTGAAGCATCTTTAAGGATGGAAATCGATTCGATTTCGGCAGGGCTGAGTTGGGCACCCGTCCCGGCAACGACACCGTCTATTACCCACAAAGGATCCTGTGTAGAAGAAAGAGAGCCTTTTCCCCGAATCCTGATGGTACCCCCTGAACCGGGACGTCCGGATGAATTCACAACGTAAACACCAGCCGCTTTGCCCTGGAGCAGGTTACTAACTGAAGGAGAGGACACATCCGCCAATTCCTCCTCTGATACAGAAGCCACAGAACCTGTTAAGTTAGATTTCTTCTGAGTGCTGTAAGCCACTGCCACAACTTCATCCAATCCAATGGAAGCTTCTTCCAGGCTAATATTAATGCTGTTTTGGTCAGCAATTATAACCTCGTTGGATTCAAATCCTATGAAAGAGAAAACCAGCACATCTCCTCTTTTTACTTCAATACTGTATTCTCCATTGGCATCCGTAATTGTTCCGGCGAAAGTCCCCTTAACAAAAACGTTCACCCCCGGAACCGGATCTCCGCTGGTATCAGTAACCACACCTGCAACAGTACGCCCCTCCTGCTGTTGGCGCATCCGTTCTTCCGAAAGGATAACAATTACCTTATCCTGAATCTTGTAAGTTAAGCCTGTATTACTCAACGCCTTATCCAAAGCATCGGTAACCAACTCGTTTTCAACCTCCATACTAACAGCAGGAGTCAATTCCAAATCGTCCGACTTATAGAAAATGGTAAAATCGGAGTTTTCCTCTATGGCTTTAAAAACTTCGGAAAGTCTGGAATTTTCAATTTTCAGATTGAGTTTTTTGGTTTGGGCATAACCATTCAGAGCAGTTAACTGAAATGCCCCAATAATCAAGAAGAAGGTTAATAATTTCATAATCTTTAACCATTTAGGGATAGATATAAAGATATCGTACCCCATGAAAAAGTGATTTTTTTTCATAGTTTTGTAATGTTTTGAATTAATCATTGATTTTAAGGCGGGGCATGTTGGCGCATGCCCTGCTTTTGCGTTAGAACAAATCTATCTCATAGGCAATTACTCTTTGTAAATTGTTAATTTTCGGTTTTTCAGTTCATATTTGATAGGGGTGGTAATTTTGATGACATCCAGCACCTGCCAGATGGTTTCCTCATTTTTGAAATTTCCGGTATACCTTATTTCCCTGAGTTCCTGATCAGCAAGTGTAATGTCCACATCGTACCATCTTTCAAGTCTTCTGCACAATTCCTCAAACCTCACATCAGAAAACATAAAAAGATTGTCTTTCCATGCAACTTCGCCATCCAAATCCGTGTTTTTTACGGTTACTCGATTCTCTTCTTTATCGAAAATTAGTTTCTGACCCGGTTTTAACTTTAATCGCCTGTCTGGAGCAGCACCCTCAATGTTGCGGATTTCGACACTTCCCGATAAAAGAGACGTTTCTATGCACTCTGCATCCTCGTAGGCCATAATATTAAAAGAGGTACCCTTTACAACAACATCATAATCACTGGTTTGAACCACAAAAGGCACATCCTCATTTTTTTCAACTTCAAAATATACCTCTCCGGATAATTGCATTCTCCTATCCTCCATATAATTCCCGGCCGGATATTTAAGAGTGGTTTCAGCGTTCAACCAAACTTTGGTTCCATCGGGAAGGGTGATTTGCGTTTTTTCGCCACGGGGTACATAGGTTTCATACCAAACCATTGGCTCCCGGGATTGGCTCCATTTTTCAAACAGCGAATAACCGGTGGCCAACAATACCGCCAAACCAATAACCGCTGCATAGCGGGATATATTCCGTATTAACTGCAGTTTGCGAACATTGGATTGGTTGAGATATTTTGAATGAAATTGATCCCATTCCTTCTGAATAGATGTTGCATTCAGATGCTTTTGAGCGTAAGTATTTTCATAGGCTTCAAAATAATTACGTGAAGCTGCATTCTCCCTGATCTCATCAAAAAGCGCTTTCTCCTCCAGAGGCGAAGTCAATCCCAAATAGAAGTTTTTGGTTAATTTTTCCAGGTTCTCTTGTTTCATTTTTTGTCTCTGTTGTATTAGTAATACAGGAAGGATAGAAAAAAACCCGCATAAAATTTTCTTTTTTTTACATTATTGAACAACCCTTTTTCGTAAGCAGCAGACCATAAAGCATTTAATCTTCAAAAAAAATTGGGATTACTGAAAATTCCTTAAAAAGCTAAGCATATAGAACGTTGGAAAAAGTCAGCAGGACAACGATTGATTTTTAGATACAAAAACAGGCTCTTGCTTCTTGCTGTAAAGAACAAGCCCCGGGTTTAACAAAGAATCTCCACCCTCTCATTTCAATAAAAAGAAAGTTGGAAAAAAGTGATGTGAAAACAAGAATAAAGACCAGACTTATATGGGGAAACAGATGTTAGTGATAGACGCGTGCACAAATACGGTGTTTAAGACTCTTTCAGACATTGTTTCCAGGAAAAGGTTCTGGTTGTGGCGGTTCAATCAGGAGTTTGTTTTACGTTTGAAGTCTCTTCAAGTAATTAGAAAAAAATCTGTCAAGCTATTTTAGGGAATTACACGTCCCGGGAGAGTTTAGCACGTCCCGGTTGAGGTTTGGGCCGTCCCGGGAGATTTTGGGCCGTCCCGGGACTTTTTTTCGCGTTCCCGGAACAATTTGGGCTGCCCTGGGACATTTTTTCATCTTCCCGGGCGTTTTCTGAGGCTCCCGGGTATTTTCTCAAGTTCTGGAAGGATTTTGGCGTTACTCCGGGGATATTTCAGGGCTCCCGGGGCATTTATGAATTCTTGAGGCTAATGAATAAGTAGTAAAAAAAGCATATATAAAAGAAAGTCCCTTTTCCTCAATTCTATTTGCAAAAGTTTTGAAGCTCTGGAAATGTGCTTTTCAACCGTTTTAATATTCAAACCAAGGGTTTCGGCAACTTCCTTGTTTTTCAATTGCTCAAAACGGCTCAGCACAAATGCTTTTTTGCAATTATCGGGTAGGGTGTCCAATAGGTGCTCCACCTCATCCATCATTTGTTTTTTTAAATCCTCAAATTCATATTCATCCAAAAAGCTGAACATAAAAAGCCCCTGAGAAGCATCATTTGGATCATTGGCTTTGATATACTTATCAACAACTTTATTGTGTTCGAGGTAATTTAAATATTTATTTCGGACGGATTTAAAGAGAAGCGCTTTTAAATTTCCCTGATCGCTGAGCAGATATTTCTTTTCCCAAACGCCGGCAAAAGCCTCCTGAACAAAATCTTCTGCCTGACTTTCATTTCCGGTCAAACGCGTTCCGTAAAGTTTTAAGCGGGGATAGTATAACTTAAAGACATACTCAAACACCCCGACATTCCCATGTCGGATTCCACGGATAATTTCCTGTTCTGAAAGTTTTTCTGCCTTCATGTCCTGCATCTCAAAACTTCTCGTAAAATTTTCAAAAAGTATTGCGCAAAACTAAATAATATTTCTCAATTTTTAATAATTGACATTAACAACACTCCCAAATGACTATCAATAAACAAAGTAATCAACTCATAAAAA
Organism: Marinilabilia rubra; assembly: GCF_003121985.1. Lineage (GTDB taxonomy): Bacteria > Bacteroidota > Bacteroidia > Bacteroidales > Marinilabiliaceae > Marinilabilia > Marinilabilia rubra. The sequence continues at coordinate 15,981 of NZ_QEWP01000010.1, read as the reverse complement.
AGCTGGGCCAACTGATAACTTATGTCGTAAGCACTTTACAATTAAAGGAACTTGAGCTTTTCAGCCTGCCCAGGGTATCAATTCGGAAGTATTCTCATTCGCTTAAAGCCCGGTAACCACCTAATAAATAATTAATTAAAAATTCGAGAACAAATATAACCGCTTCGCTCTCGCATAATATTTTTTAAACATAATGTCAAGTCAAGTGTAGAATATCGGGTAAACCGTCGTTATTTTTCACCTTGTGCAAAACAACAAAAAAGTATGCATAGCCTTAGCTACGTGGGTCTTTTTTTTGAGAAGCACAAGGTAGAAAGAGCAAAGCTTATGCCGTCAGACTATGCTTGACTTGACAATAGTTTTTTGTGAAATTTATGCTTAATAAAAATCATGCTCGTTTTATCAGTAAAATTTTCTCTAAGTTATTGGTCTAATGCCTGCCTGACTGGTAGGCAGGTAACTCGAATGGTTAAATATTTGCATTCTCTTTTGAGGAAATCGTTGCCATGCTCGTTTCATTCCAATAATCGACAAGTAATCTCCACTAATTATCATTAAGCAGAACCACCTTTGTTATCATCAAATTAGGTCCTGAATTGACTTTTGATTTAAGCACCAGTTTGCCGTCATTGCTATCTTCCCTCATCACATGAAACTTAACCCATTCACCCTCTTCATGATTCCCCAGCTTTGCTTTTCTTCCCTCAAATTCAAGCAAGCCGGATCTGCCATTATGATTCCAGTCGTAAAAATGAACCAGCAATGTTCCCAGGAAACCCTGAGGGCAGTTTATGACCAGTTCCATCTCCTTACTATGCCAGGCTGCTCCCTTTTCCTCCTTCCAGGTTCCATCAACCTTAACATTATAGCTGGTTCCTTCTGAAATCACCACATTATCCAGATTTGGTTTCCACTTTAAGGAATATTGAAGAATCTATGAGCTCTCCTTCAATTATATCAGGATAGAACATGTGGTTTCCAAGGGGTTTATCACCAAAGGGAGTTAGCTTTTTCCACCCACGAGGCAATTCTGGTTTCATCATTCAGTATCCTATTTTCTTCTTTTCTTTTAATTATGAGAACATGGAAACTCAAAGAAACTATGTCCATCAACTTTTGACATAAAAAAATCTATATTCTTCTTCTGCCGAAACAACCAGTTTTTCACGGATCAATGTGCTTTTGGAAATACCTGTTGAAATAAAGATACTTGCAACCCTTTAAGAAATCCTTGGGTTGCTTCAAAATTTAAGTTATCCTCAACACCTCCATTTCTCATATTACGTTCACTCACCGATTTGAATGTCCAAATCTTATTAAGAGAAGTAACAATTTTATTATTTATCACTGGTGTCCGGGGAAAAAATCAATAAAGTTATCTATGCCTTAATTCACGGAGTAATTAGCTATCTGAGCTATGAGGCGGGGTTGGAATCGCTTCAGCCAAATCCCGTGAAGAAAATCAAAACATTTTTCGTTAAGAAATCCGAACTGTTTGAGCGTAGCGAGTTTTCGGATTTTAGAAAAATGTTTTGATTTTTTCCCGAATATAGTTTTGTAAGCTTTTGTGGCTTCAGCCCAAAAGCAACAAAAACTTATATCGGGATGGGTGAGCGACGGCATTTCTTGTTTACTTCTTTTTGCTGTAGAATTGGAGCGAAGCGGAAATCGTGATTACCTATAAAAGCAGGCAAAATCATGAACAAAAGAAGTAAAAGCCCGCGCGGCTTGAGCGCATAAAAAGGAATATTATTTTTTTAACCGGACAATAGTGATTATTTATACTAAATTCAAATGAAGGAGAAGGACTATTCAATAGACCTAATTTACCATCTGCGCTAATTTTAATTTCAATAGCAGATGGCTCAGTGTCTGATGCTATAATCTCTTTTCGAAATTTATCGTTCTCAATAATAAAGTTTTAACAGAAGCGGAACAGTCTACAAATATGAGATAAAATACAATTACAAAATTAAATCTTTTCATTGTCTGGTGAATAAATAAAAAATCTTATCACTTGCTTTGAAAGACATTAAATGGCAAAGCTGTTCCTTCTATTCTTAATACTGCAACGCCATGTGGAGGCACTTTTTTACTTATTATCTGCTTGCTTAAAAATTTGAACTTTTCCTTCTTCCAAATATCTTCATACGCATAATTAAACGAAGAATCAATACCTATATCCCTCAAATTTACAGAAATTACCTGCGTCTCTTCAGAACGATTCAGCAAGGCTACGGCCACTTCCCCGCTCATCGTTGATTTTAAAGGTTTGGCCCAAACCTCCAAGTCTCCCATATCGACAACTCTTCGTGCCTGATAAACGAGAGGGTCTTGGTTTATTGCAATAAGCTCTTCGTTTGTCAAAATCTCCAGTGTTTCCTCGGAAAGTGTTGTTAAGTCGTTACCTGCAATTAGTGGCGAACACATCATACACCACATGGCAAAATGAGTTTTATCTTCCTCAAGGCTCATACCTCGACCAACTTGTAGCATATCCATATCATTTACATGTCCAGGTCCAGCATAACACCATAAATCTGCATTTAGGTCGATAATTCCCATTACCGATTCAAACGTATTCGCAATATCAGGCGAAATTCGCCATGAATCAGCGACACTTGTAACCCATTTACCGGGGAACTGCCAACGACATACATTATAAACTGCTTCAGGTTTCAATTTGTAAACGAGTTCGCCTATTTCACTATACCTTGTTTTCTCATCCAAGCCAAGCCATTCGCCGCCACACCAGTCTACCTTTATAAAATCGTAATCCCATTCTTTCAAAAACAGTTCTAGGTCTTTTTCATCATGTCCCCAAAGCCCAACACCGACACCTATGGTATCTTTGTCCCAATAAGTTGCGCAAGTATTTATCCCTGCATCGGTGTAAATTCCTGCTTTTAATCCCTTTGAATGAATATATTCAGCTAGCGCTTTCATCCCTCCAGGGAATCGTTCAGGATGTACTAATAATTCCCCATATTCATCGCGACCTCCAAAAAACCCATCATCAACATTAATGTATTGATAACCCGCATCTTTCATACCGGTAGCCACCATGGCATCGGCCTGTGCCTTTATAATATCTTCATTAATATTAATCCGGTAATTGTTCCAACTGGCCCATCCCATGACAGGCGTTTTAGGACGGGCTGGAAGCTCCGAATTACTTTCATCGGTGCCATTACACGAAACCAAAAACATGTTAAAAATGAGTATTATATTTAAAAAAACATTCTTCATTGTTGCTATAATTATTTATTATCAAAAATTTCAAGGCTCCACTCTTCAATCCATTCTATATAAGGATTACCGGCATCGTTAAACTGTATGGGCAACCAGATATACCGACCATCAATGGCATCTTTGGGGTTCCAGCGGTCGGCCATAAAAATATATGAATCTTCCACTCCCTGAACCGGGAGGATATAGGTACTTTGAGAATTATATGTGGTCTCTTTTCCTTCAGAAACACAAGGGTTGCCAAGCTCCTTCCAAGGACCAAAAATATTTTCGGCAACTGCCGAGCGGGCAGAATTTGGGGACCAACCTGTACAACCCGAAGCCATGAAAAAGTATTTACCATCGTGTTTAAAAATTGCCGGTGCTTCCATGTAACGAGCAGGGAAAATCCTTACATATTCACCACTGAACGATTTGTAGTCATCGCTCAATTTTGAAATATGCGTGGTACTGTTTTCTTCAGATGAGTGAATATGATAAGCGGCACCGTCATCATCAACAAAAAGGGTCATATCGCGCGACATCTGCCCTTTTTCAAAATCACGCCCTAAAATATTAATGGTATCAATATTACCAGGAAGACATTCAGGTCCACCACAATAGCTATCTTTGGTTGTTTCGGGAACACCCTGCTGATGAATGGGTTTTACGTTTACAGGCCACTGTCCGGCATTCGGACGTACACTGTGAATATATTGGTAGGGCCCAGTAACTGATTTAGAAACCGCCAGACCTGTTAATCCTGCGCTATAGCCCTTCCCTTTCAGTTCGTGGTGAAACCACATTACAAATTCATCATTTTTTTCATTGTAAATAACTTTGGGCCGTTCGATGATGCATCCTTTTATTATCGGGCTTTCAGGATCGTCAGAAACAGCAAGGGCAATACCTTCATCTTTCCAGTTATACAAATCTTTCGATGAATAAACATGAACACCAACATGGGCAACATTCCCTGCTTCTCCTTCAATTTTGTGCTCCCCAAACCAAAAATAGGTATCATCAAAAAAAAGAATTCCGCCACCGTGAGCATTAATGTGAACCTGGCTATTGTCGTACCATATTTTGCCAGGCTTAAAAGAATTGGCTTGCCCCCAAGAATTCAATGCAATTGCAAAAAAATTTAGAAGCAAAAATAGTTTTACTTTTGTCTTAAAATACATCGATTATATTTTTAATTTTATGGTGAATAAATATTTAAGGATGGAGTGGTTATCTAAACTACTTCTTTTCAACACTTCCCACTTTCAACCATTTATTTTCAGAAAAAAGTGACTGATCTTGAATGGCCAAAGAGATCTCACCAACATCGTTCATAATTGAATTAACAATTGCAACAACCAGCTGATATTTGCCTGTAGGTAAATCAGAAATATCAATCGTTTCTTCATACGAAAAATCCTTTCCTTTTATCCAATCCGAAGGTTCAGCCTCTTTTGAATAATGTACTTTCACCTGTTCTCCTTTATCATCAACAAAACCAAAACAAACCTTGTATTTGAAGTTCCAACGAAGATTATTGTTAGGCATAACTCCGACTCCAATATTTCTCCAGGTATGATTAATCTTTAATTTTAATTCTTGTGTAAGTTGTTTTTCATAGCTTATCTCTGAGGGATAGATTCGATATCCACCCCATCTTATAAATCTTTCCACCTGACCTAAAGCCTGAGTTACGTATCGCTCCGACTCCAATGCTTCCCTTAAATCCAAGTAATTAGCATGATGTTCAAGTGCTTCATCAACAACTTGGGTATAGTACATGTTCCATGTAGTCCAATCGTGTCGTTTATCAATATCACTGTAATATTCGATAGAGCCGTTGCCCCAATAGGCTGCTTCAGCAATAAACATTTTTTCAGGAAAATTACCCTTCACAATACCTTTTTCATAATCACTAAACCACTGACTTCCTAATCCATCACGGCGAAGGATATAATCTTGCCCTTCGAAAGCAACTAATTTTTCCAACTCGTATCCCACTTCACTATTAACTGTTAGAGCAAGGGGCACGTTTTCAAATGCACTTCCGTAAAGATTTATAATCCAAGAAAAAACGCTCTGTTTATTTAAAGGATTTTGAAATTTCAGGTGATGTCCTTCTCCCCACCAACCAAGGTTGAACCCATCAATAAAATCAACTTTTGAGGTATTATCAAATTCTAAAGCAAAAGCCTTGATAAAATTTTCAAACTTTTCCTGAAACACGGGATCATCAGGGTATGGAGTTTTATTTTTTCCACCCCCCAACTTTTCTACTTCATAGCTTGCAGCACCTGCATCGAATACAAATTGAGGTGTACCGGGTTTAATGTTATCTTGTCCGTTAACATAAACTCTAAATGCCAGTTTTAATCCTCGATCCAAAGCTCCCTGAACGAGAGCTTTGAAATTATCATCATAGATCCATGCATATCTTCCTTCTTCTGGCTCTAAATCGGACCAACGCCAACGAATGTATAAGCATGATGCATAATTTCTTGCAATCTCATCTTGTTTATTCCAATAATCCGTAGCATCTGCAACTTCATCATTTGCATCATCGTAAATTACCCACCCCATACCGGGATTACGAATTAATGACTCAAGATCTGGTTCAAAAGTTACTTCATTCTTGACCCCCTTAGGTTCTTTAGTTCCCTTAGATCTAGAACAAGCGCAAAATAGCAATATTACACTCAAAAATACAGGCAAAAAACTTGAATTTGTCATCATTCCCGTTAATTAAAAAGGAGGACAAAGAATGTCCTCCTCTGGATTTTTTTATTATTTATTCAAAGGCCACAAAAATAGGATCACCATTTTCAGGTATACGCTCGTCGCTTTTATTGGCAACTCCTATTGCTATGCCTGTGCTTGCCATATCAACTTGGGCATTATTTTTTAATTGCTCTTTGTTTATTGAGAACTCATATGCATAAGTCTGCTCATCAACCTTAACCTTTTCAGATACTGTTAACCACCCGTTTTTGTTTTCTGCCCATGCCCAGCTCCAATCATTGCTTCCATCAGCTCCGGTAAAATTAGCATACCACTTGTAGTTACCATCAACATACAGGTCAGCACCTTTTATAAAAGAATACCATTCCAGGTTTGTATATCCTGTTTCAGGTTTGTTATCAACATCAATAAAAAGAACTGGCTGACTTAAATCTATATATTCTGTTCCTTCAATATATAAATGGATAAAGTCTTTATCTTCTCCCCATACTTTTATCCTATTGAACTCGCCAGTACCATTAGCTTCTTCAACATACGGAACATATTCCCAATCGGCAATATCTCCATCATTATCTATTTTTATTGTGGCAGGAACATCTACCAAAGATATAGTCTTACTAGTGTTATGATTGATTCCAGTACTTCCGTCACCTGCATAAAGTTTTACCAATACATCATATGTACCTGGGGTTGTATATTCAAAAACAGGATTTTCATCAGTACTAACACTACTTTCACTATCTCCAAATTCCCAGGCATATACATCGGAGCCTGTAGATTTATTAATGAATTTTACAACACCAGAACCTTCAGTTGTTTCAAAATCAAAATCTGCAATAGGATTGGTTGTTTCTGTAACATCATCTTCGCAACCAATAAATGCAAATAAAATTGCAATAAAAATAAAATATAATTTGTAATTCATTTTGTTCGTTTTAAAGATTAATACCCATCATTTTGCTTCATTAACGGATTTTCAAAAATTGCCTGATTTGGAATAGGATATAATTTATGAAAATCGCGGGCATTCTGTTGAGGATTTCTGTTCTCCATTTTTAATGGATCGTTTGCATACTCAACAAACTTACCATGACGAATTAAGTCTTCACGTCGGCAACCTTCAAAACACAATTCCCATCCTCGTTCTTGAAGAATGTAATCTCTAAGGTCCTGTTTCGATGAGAAGTCGGATAGAAAGATAGGTTTTGCAGGATCAAATGCCCGTTCCCGGACCTGGTTAATTAAATCAACTGACCGCTGATTAGGCCCATTTATTTCGTTTAAGGCCTCAGCCAAGCCAAGCAATACATCGGCATAACGATAAATTACATAGTCAGCTCCCTGATTTTGACCTGTACCTTCCGGGTCTTCAGGATATTTTAACGGGATTGCACCAAGCGGACTTGTTTCGCGTGCATCGATAGTCTGACCTTTTTTACCCGTATAGAACCGAACCAATACTTCCCTTCTTTTATCATCCTCATCAAAACTATCATAATAAGACCAGGGTACTTTGTAACCGTTCCATGCAGTAACAGCATAACCATTAGGAGAAGCCCAATCGCTGGGTAAAACATGAGCGCGATAATTATTGGTGATACCTCCTAATGTTGGGTGATTTTGTATTGCAAAAATAATTTCAGAATTCTGTTCATTCTCCAGTGCCCAAATATTTTTATACACGCTTTGTAGCTTATATACATTTAAATCGATAATTGCCTCAGCTGTTTCCTTAACCTTTTGCCAGTTTTTTTCGTGTAAATACAACTTTACCAATCCCATTAGTGCTGCACCTTTTGTTAGCCTACCGAAATCACTCGAAGAATATTGAATTGGAAGTACTTCCGCAGCTTCACTTAAATCCTTTTCAATAAGTGCTACTATTTCTTCATTTGAAGGTCGTGCTTGTTGTTCATAATCAGTTAAGTTTAAAGCATCCTCTTCGTTAACAATAAAAGGAACCGGACCATACAGATTATAAATATCGTACATCCAATATCCTCTGGCAGCTTTAATTTCCGCAATATACCTTTCCAACAATGTTGCATCTAACGATTCTACACTACGAAGCTGTGCAATAGCACCAGTCGCTTTTGTAACTGCAGGAACAAAAGCATTGTACATATCAGAAAAAGGCCATCCATCTGGCTGCCAGGTGAAGTTAAAAGGAGCTCCCCAGTAACCATCCCAATAGCATGAAAATTCGTCTGTAGAAAATAATCCCTGTACCAATCGCGACTCATTTGCGGCATTGTACCTGTTCCATGGACCATCACGAAACTCATAGTAAACTGAATTTACTAATGCCTTCGCATCCTCTTCTGTCTGAGGAAAGTTATCACTGGTTAATTTATCATATACTACTGGTTCCAGTTCTCCTTCGCAACCTTGAAATACCAACGCAATTATTGCGAACAACAGAACATATAATTTAAATTGAAATATTTTTTTCATAACCTACTGAATTAAAATTTTAAGTTAACACCGAATGAAAAAGTCTTTGCATTTGGATAAGACCCAAGACCATCCGTTTCCGGGTCCACACCTGAGTAACCGGTAATCAATAACAGGTTCTGTCCATCAACATAAACACGCATATCCAATTTATTTTTAAATATTCTTCGTGGAATTGTATACCCCAGCGTAACATTCTTTAGACGTATAAAAGAACCATCTTCAATATAATAATCGCTTGAGCCTTGATAGGGATGTGCTGCCATACCAGGTGTCGTTGTACTTGGTGAATCGGCCCTGAATATCCTATCAACCTCTTTCATCATATTGTTGTCACCATTCGGCAACCTCCAGGCATCAAGTTTATATTTAAAAGTATTCGGATTGGTTAATATTCGATCAGCCATTCCATAGAAAAAAAAGTTTAAATCTAATCCCATGTATTCGAAAGTATTACCAATACCAAATGAAATACCTGGATCCCATGTTCCCAAATAAGTAATATCGGCTGCATCAATTTTCCCGTCAGGAATTCCGGTGAGTTCATTATTTTCATCAAATCCATTCAAATCCTGATAAATAAGGTTACCTGGCAATTCATTTTCCATATGTGGAATATCTTCACCAAGTTGGACGATTCCATTTGTTTTGTACCCGTACATTGAACGAATTGGATCGTTCTCTCCTTGCCAAGGGTCTAAAATTAAATCCGGGTTACGCTCTTTCCAGTTATCGGTATATGTTGAAATATTAAAATTTGTAGTCCATTTTAATTCTTTAGCGATATTTACTGTATTCAATTCAAATTCGAAACCTTTTAATTGAGTTGAACCAATATTATCTGCAACAGAACTAATATCACTATAAGTGGGCAAGGTTCTGTAGGAAAGTAAATCATCAACAACCTTATTATAATATTCAAGTGTTCCAGAAATACGGTTTTTATAGAATCCAAAGTCTAAACCAACGTTAAATTCTTTTGTTGTTTCCCACTTTAAATCGCTGTTACCAAGTTGTGTTTTTGTAACAGGAGTAACTACTATATCACCAAACATGTATTCTCCGCGAGTACCATAATATTCAAAAGCTTTATCTCCAATTCCACTATTACCTGTTTGTCCGTATGATGCCCTTAATTTTAAATTGCTTAAAACATCCACCGATTTAATAAACTCTTCTTCCGATATTCTCCATGCCAATGCAGTAGAAGGAAATAAGCCCCATTTATTGCCTGAACCAAAATTCGAGGTTCCATCGCGCCTTAAAGTAAAACTTGCGATATATTTCTCCTTGTAGTTATAGGATAGTCTGGAGAAATATGATGCCAATTTTCCGGCGTTTTTGTACGAATAAACATCAGGGCGACCTTCTCCGGCACCAAGATTGTTGCTCTCAAATATATCGGTAAAAAACTTGGTTGCCTCTGAACCAAATCCGTTATATTTAAACTCTTGATATTCGTAACCAAGGAGCACATTTACATTGTGCTGCTCATTAAACACACGTGAATAGCTTACAGTACTATTGAACAATAAATCGGTTGAATTACTTATCGACTTTGTGGCTTTCCCTCCGTATTGTGCACCATAAAGAAAAGTAGTTGGCAAGTAGTTACTTCTTGTACCCGATTTATCATCTATACCAACATTGGCTTTAATTATTAATCCTTTTAACGGCTCTACCTGAACATACGAATTAGCCAATAACCGTTTTTGAATGGTATTATCATCAATTTCGCGATACGAAACCGGATTTGGCATTACTGCATCTTTGGGATTTATTGAATATTCCCCATAAGCATTATATACCGAAATTAACGGACTCATTTGCAATGCACTTACCAGTACTCCTGAATTTTCCCATTGGCCATCTCCTAACTGCGTATTACCATTATCAACATAAGAACCGGTTGCAGAAATACCCACTTTTAAAAAGTCTGTTATTTTGTGGTCAAGATTTATCCGCGAACTAAATCGGGTAAAATCAGAATTATACACCACCCCTTTCTGATCGAAATAGTTGGCAGAAATCATAAAGTTTGTTTTTTTACTACCTCCCGATATTGAAAGGTTCACATCATCAACTGATCCTAAGCGAGTTACCTCATCCCACCAATCTGTTCCTTTACCCGCATTAGCTATCTGGTCACTTGTGAATCTTTGCGTAAATCCTGATAAATCCTGGTCGTTTGAGCCGTAAGGGTATTGGTTATTAGAAATTAAATAGTACTCTTCTCCAAGTATATTTGCCTGCTCCATAAAACCTTTTGCATCAAGCATATCAAAATAGCGGTCTATTTCCTGAACAGAATGGCTTAAAGAAAAGTCAACAACCGTGTGGCCTTCTTTTCCGCGTTTGGTTGTTATCAGTATTACTCCGTTTGCTGCACGTGCACCATAAATTGCGGTAGAAGCTGCATCTTTCAAAATTTCGATTGACTCAATATCGTTTGGATTAATTGAGTTCAACGGATTACGACTTCCCATATTATAGCGGTCGCCACTACCAGGCTCAACACTGCTGTTGTTAATAGGAAAACCATCGATAACATACAAAGGCTGATTACCTGCATTAACCGAACCTGCTCCCCTGATTACAATATCAATTCCACCACCAGGTTGAGCACTGGTTTGTTTGACCTGAACACCAGAAGCCTTGCCAGACAACATGTGAGTAACCGAAGTATTAGCTGTTTTAGGAAGATCATCTGACTTTACGGTTGAAATTGAACCAGTAACTACACTCCGTTTAGATACGCCGTAACCAATAGCAACTACTTCTTCTAGGCCTATAGAAGTGCTTTCCAATGCAACATCAATAACCATTTGGTCATTCGCAACAACTTCTTTAGTCTCCATCCCTATAAATGAGAACACCAAAGTATTTTCTGAGGAAACTTTTTCAAGCGAATAATTCCCTTTTACATCTGTGGTTGTTCCCCTTGTGGTACCTTTAATAAAAACATTTACCCCCGGAATTGGCTCTCCATCCTGGTCAGTAACCGTTCCGGTTACAGTCTTCTGATCTTGCTGAAGCATTACCATTGATGCATTTGCTTTCGAAAGAATAATCTGGTTATCAACCACCTGATAGGAAATATCTCTTCCATCAAAAAGCTGATCTAAAACTTTAAAGATGTTTTCTTCTGTGAACTTTACTGAGGCGTCAAAATCAACATCCACTAACTTTTCATTATAGAGAAAATAAAACTGACTTTGATTCTCAATCTCATCGAGAACCTTCTCTGCTTTAACATTCTCAAGGTCGATGGAAAGTTTCTTTATTTGGGCATAAGAACTCTCAGCAAATAACTGAGATACACCGATCAACATTAAAAAAAGTGTAATTCGCATAATACGAAAGATTTTAATGAGGACACACCTGTCCCACATTCCTGTCTTAGGAATTTTTTTCATAGCTTTGTAATGATTTAAAGTACAACATGAGGGGATGAGGAAGTTGCCGCTTCCTTGCCCCTTTTTTTATTATTTATAAAGGTTTAGAGTGTTAAAGGATGTTTAGCTGGTGTTGAATAGCGTTTTCATTGTTGTGAATTTTGGTTCAGGAATTATTTGTGAAAAATTATGACCTTCTTTCTTGAAAAGTCGCCATTTTTATCCCTTTGATTGTCAATGATCTTGTATTCTATCGGGGAAGTCAATTTCAATAGACGCAGTACATCCTCCAGTTTTTCATCCACAAAGGTGGCACGAAAAGTATAATCCTGAAGTTTACTGTCTCTGACCTCCACATCCACATTGAACCATCTGGAGAGTTCCCGGGCCATTTCCTGCATACTGTCTCCGCGCAAAACCAATTTGCCATCAATCCAGGCAGAATAGTACTCCGGTTTTACCTGCGATCTTTTCAATCTCCTTTCTTTACTATTGTAAACCAACATCTCACCTGGTTCCATGCTAAATGACCTGTCACTTTTCACGGGGAGAAGTTCTACTTTTCCTTCTTCAAGAACAACTTCTGTCAATTCCTCACCGGGCCACATTTTCACATTAAACCGGGTTCCCAATACCTTGACGGTGCTTCGCGGGCCCTGAACCAGAAAGGGACGCAAGGAATCTGTCCTGACATCGAAAAAAGCTTCGCCTTCCACGGAAACACTTCGCTTTTCAAAAGGTGCCTGATAAGTCAGAACCGACCCGCTGTTGAGCCAGCCTTTGGTTCCGTCGGGCAGTGTCATACGCACCCTTGAGCCCAATGGAGCTGAAACTTCCACCAGTGTGGAGGAAACAGTCTGATCCTTGGAGGTAAGCTGATAAATTCCCCAGATGGTCAACAGTGGCAGTAAAAGCATGGCTGCAATCCTGCTGTACCAGTGCAATATCTTTCGTGTTGTATTCCGGGAGTGTTTGCCCTTTTTTTCTGAATTGATGAGAAAATGGATCTTATACAGGACCGGACTCAAATCCGCTTTTTGAAGTTCTTCATCAGAAATAGCATCCCAGTCGGCTTTCATCTTTTTCTTAAGTACGGTTTCGTTTTTGTTCCCCCGGAACAACTCCGCGAAACGTGCCACTGATGACCTACTACCGTTACCTTTGAGGTAATTTTCAATTATATTAAATATTTCCTGCTGTTTCTTATCCATCGAAATAATAAAGTCGTTTAATAGTAATACCCTTCTTAACGAAAAATCTCCCGTAAAAATTCACAAAATTTTAAAAATATTTTTTTTAAATGGTGTTAATTGATTGATTTAAAGTCATTATTGTTCGGATAAACTTCTCATTTTAATTGGTTAGATTGCTATAAGATAGGGGTCGGGACAGGCCCTATCTCTACCAATGACAGATTTGGCTGTAATTTTAAATGACGTTTTTCCCAAGATTCCCGAATGTTCGCCTCTTATCAGGGATCATACACTTTTGATATCTACAAGTGCTGTCTCAAAACTTATTATTCTGGCAGTATACGCAGAAAATAACAGTCATGTAATCATTTATTTGCACCTTTGCGTCCTTGCGAGATACTATTGTTTTAAAATTTTGAGACAGCCCCTTATTAAAATTCGTCCTTTGTCAGAAACTTGATGGATTAACATTATTTAAATCATGCACAAGACATGTAATTTAGGAAGAACCCAACCTGGCATGGCCAGAACCAAACAAGTTAGAAAAAAAATTAAAATGAGAATTAGCCAAATGAGCTAATTGCTTCGCAATTCTTTTTTGTCCACGAATTTCACGAATTACACGAATTTTGGTCGCACTTGAAGTGCGACATTAAACGGCTTCGCCGTTTTTCAATAAAGCTGTAAAACAGCTTTTTAATTCGCTTAATTCGGCGAATTCGTGGACCCCAAACAAAAAATGGCGTAGCCATTTTATAATAAACCATTGGAAATATTTTGCTCTAAGCGGCTATTGTCGAAAACAACAAACACTGGTAATCGAAAGCTCTTCATTGAAGAAAGAGATAAAAGAAAAGCCAAACCAGGGGAGTGGCATCCTTTAGGTTTTTGCGTAAAAAACCTATTACTTCTGAAATTTGGTTATCAACAGTTTTGGGAGAAACATCCATTAACCCGGCAATTTCTTTAGCAGATTTCCCCTCGAAACGACTTAAACGAAAGATCTCTTTTTTCTTTTGAGGCAGCTTTTCCAATAAGGTAGATACTTGCTCTAATACAGACCGGTATGTAATAGTCATTTCTGTAGAGTTGTCAGAAGTCCCGATTAAACTATTATCTTCGACATCAAGATAAATTCCCTTATACCGGAAATAATCTTTTATCTGATTAAAGGCAATGGTAAAAAGATAGGAATGAAAGCTCTCTTCTTCTTTTAGTTTTTGACGATTTCTCCAGAGCTTCAAAAACACATCTTGTACCAGCTCCTCTGCATCTGCCTCTGATTTGAGATATTTCAAGCCAAACCCATAAATACGATGGGAGTATGCCTCAAAAAGCTGATTAAACGCTTCCATACTTCCACCCTTAAGCTTTTTCACATGAGCATGCACCTGAGTCATCAATCCTGAATTTGGAACAGTTTAAGTTTGAGACCGCAATATTGTGAAATATATTTAAGAAATGCAAAAACAGGCTTTCGAATAATTTATGAAACCTGTTTCGAAAATCATTCCACATCCCGCACACAGCGGAATCCAAGATGCATCATTCCAGAATCGGGGGAAGATTTCATCCTTGCCGATGCCCGATAACCTGCGCAATAAGAATCGTTGCATAAGAAGGAACCGCCACGCATGGTTTTCTTTTGAACTCCGGGTTCCATTGGATCATAAGACGTTCCCGGCCCTTGCGGATTCTCAGCAACGCCTTGTTTTGAAAGGGTCTTGTAATAATTGGCATGATACCAGTCAGATGTCCATTCCCATACATTCCCGGCCATATCGTACAACCCAAATCCATTGGCCTGAAAGGAGCCCACCGGAGCGGCAAGTTTATGACCATCTTCTGTTAAGTTGGTATATGGGAACTCCCCTTGCCAAAAGTTGGCTTTTTCAGGCGATACTAATTCATTTCCCCATGGATAAATGTACCCGTTGTTTCCACCTCTGGCAGCGTATTCCCATTCTGCCTCTGTAGGCAAACGCTTACCCGTCCATTCGGCATAAGCTTTGGCATCGTACCATGAAACATGAACCACGGGATGATTATCCATTCCCTCTATGGAGCTATCAGGCCCTTTAGGATGTCGCCAATCAGCACCTTCCTCCCACTTCCACCAGGATTGATAATTATTGAGCGAAACCTTTTGTCCCGGAGATTCAAAAACAAGCGAGGCTGCCACCAGCACAGAATCAGGTGGTTTAGGGGTACCTGGAGGTAGTTGTTTCTTCAACTCTTCCCAATCCGGCTTTTTCCCGGCAGTGGTCACATAACCTGTAGCTTCGACAAACTCTCTAAACTGAGCATTGGTTACAGGATGCTGATCCATATAAAAACTGTCTACACGAACTTTATGAACCGGAAATTCATCCGGCTTTGAGAACTGCTTTTCTCTGGCTCCCATATCAAATACTCCACCGGGTATTAAAACCATATCGTTAAGTGTATCCGGATCAACATCCCCCGGTTTGTCGTTTCTTGCTTCCTCTGAACCCAAAAACCGACTGGAAGTCCCAGAAGGAAGGCAACACTCTGCTTTTTGCTTTTTAGAACTGGGTTGGCAGGATAAAACTATCAGGGAAACTATAAGAACGGGGAAAAAGAATTGCTTTCTCATATTAGGTATTATTTTTAATTAATCTAAGAAAAAACAACAATCATTCACCCCAAATAGTTGGTAGCACCAGCCAATAAAAAAGACAATTTCTCCAAACATTAGGAACAACCAACTCATTTTTAACAAAATGGCTCATCGAAATAATGCGTACCTGCTGTATTAATAAAAACTCATTCTCCAAGTCCCCGGGAGGGCATAGCCGTCAGGCTAAGCAGATTGATGCAGTGGAATATTCACAAAATCAAAGGTTTGGTTTATCATTTCTAATATGTGGATACTCGAAAATGTTTTATTTTTTGGTTCTACATTCTGTTCCTTCCGTGTGGCGGTATGAACAAGGCTGGAAATGAAT
>NZ_QEWP01000001.1 GCF_003121985.1 Marinilabilia rubra | reverse complement strand
TAACCTCCCTCCTTGCTTTGTCTTTCTTGTCTTAGCGCCTCTTTCGGCGACCGTCAGATTTTTCAAAAGCGAGTGCAAAGATAAGTGAAGTTTTTTAATCTGCCAAATTTATTTTTCAAGTTTTTTTTTAGTGTCGCTTCCGACTCTCAAAATTAACTATCAAATATTGTCAGTATTTCAGCTTATCTGCCCCCGAAACCCGTTGGTCTCTCTCGCAAAGCGGGTGCAAAGATAACAGATATTATTTCGTTTCTCCAAACCCTTTTGCAATCTTTTTTCCAAATATTCTTTAAGTCGCTTATTTTCAATAAGACTTTTTTTCGGAGCATCTAATGTTACCCCAGAAAAGCAAAATTATTAATACCTGATGAGATTGTCAAGAGGTGGAATCAAATATCTGAAATTAATAAATCATTGACTCCCGACCACAACAGACAGTTAAATCTTGATATACAGGACAAAACCTTTTTGCACAAAGATTATGAACCGAAATACATCAGTTATTGGAAGCATTCCACTTGGTATTTGCCTATCGGTCAGATAAGCTTAACAAGGTTGGCCTGTCAAGGGGTAAAACACTGATAGAAAAAGGAATAAATCAATGAATAAGATCCATAGGAGCAAGAAAGCACCTCTCCGGGTACCAGTGATAAATAATAACTCACCGTAATTTTGTACCTTCGCAAGACTAACATTCTAAAAGAATACGATAAATGACAGCACATAAAAATCTGGTAATAATACCCACCTATAATGAGAAAGAAAACATCGAAGCCATCATTAAGGCAGTTTTTTCTCAGCCTATAAGATTTGAGACATTAATCATAGACGACGGGTCACCAGACGGTACTGCATCTATTGTGAAGGATCTCCAAAAAGAGTTCCCGGATCGTTTACACATGGTGGAACGGGCTGGGAAACTGGGTCTGGGGACAGCCTACATTACCGGGTTTAAGTGGGCGCTTGAACGAGATTATGATTTCATTTTTGAGATGGATGCAGACTTTTCGCATGACCCAAAAGATTTAAATCAGTTGTACCAGGCATGTGTTGACAAGGGAGCAGATTTGGCGATTGGTTCCCGCTACAAGTCCGGCGTAAATGTGGTCAACTGGCCGATGGGGCGTGTGCTGATGTCCTACTTTGCTTCAATATATGTTCGTCTTGTAACGGGTATGAAAATAATGGACACCACAGCCGGTTTTAAATGTTACCGGAGAAAGGTTCTGGAAACTATAAAGCTGGACAAAGTTAAGTTGATCGGCTATGGTTTCCAGATTGAGATGAAGTTTTCTACCTGGAAGTACGGGTTTAAAGTAGTTGAAGTGCCTATCATATTTACCGATCGTAAGCAGGGCACCTCTAAGATGAGCGGAGGAATCTTCAACGAAGCGCTCTGGGGGGTAATCAAGATGAAGATCAGCAGCTTCTTCAAAAAATATGAAGTCTAGAAAACTAATAGATTTATAGTTGGTTAGATATAAGTTACTCAGTTGCAAAACAGAAGTTGAAAACTAAAGGACTACAAGAGCTTGCTTTCAACAAAAAAGCAGGCTACTAAATGGCCTCCACCAATCGCAAAAACAGGAATCAGATATGCAAACACTCATAAAAAACGGAACCATCATCAATGAAGGCCAAATGGCTGAAGGCAGCGTCTTAATAAAAGATGATATTATAGAAAGAATAATTCCAAAGGGTGAAGACCTTCCTGATGTCTCCAAGGTTATTGATGCTAAAGGGAGCTACATCATTCCCGGAGTTATTGACGACCAGGTGCATTTCAGGGAACCGGGACTCACTCACAAAGCAGATATTTACACAGAATCCCGTGCTGCTGTGGCCGGAGGGATTACTTCTTTCATGGAGATGCCCAACACAAATCCACAAACCACCACGATTGAAGCCCTTAATCAGAAATTCGATATTGCATCACGAAATTCTCTGACCAATTACTCGTTCTACCTGGGTGCCACCAATAATAATCTTAGAGAGATTACAAAAGTAGATCCGCTAAATGTTTGTGGCATTAAAGTATTTATGGGATCATCTACAGGTAATATGCTGGTAGATCAGCCGGAGGCTTTGGCAAATATCTTCCGGGAAGCTCCTACCATAATAACCACCCACTGTGAAGATGAGGCCACCATTCGCCAAAACACAAAGCTGTTTAAGGAAAAATACGGGGAAGAGATGCCTTTCAGGTATCATCCTCAAATCAGGAACGCCGAGGCGTGTTACAAATCTTCATCAAAAGCAGTAGAATTAGCTGAGAAGAACAATGCCCGTTTGCATATACTGCACTTATCTACCGAAAAAGAGCTTTCTTTGTTCAACAGCAATATACCTTTGGAGGAGAAGAGAATTACAGCAGAAGTTTGTGTTCATCACTTGTGGTTTTCGGAGGCCGACTACGACAAATATGGTTCGCGCATTAAATGGAACCCGGCAGTAAAGTCAGAAAAAGATCGGAATTCGCTACGCGAAGCACTCAAAAACAACCTATTGGACGTGGTGGCAACCGACCATGCTCCCCACACATTAGAGGAAAAAAGCAATCCCTACTTCAAAGCTCCATCCGGAGGGCCGTTGGTCGAGCATTCCTTAATAGCCATGATGGAAATGGCAAACAAGGGAATCTTTTCGAAAGAAATGGTGGTTGAAAAGATGTGCCATGCTCCCGCCAAATTGTTTCAGGTTGAGAAACGCGGATTTATCAGGGAAGGCTATTTTGCGGACTTGGTGCTGCTTTCCCCCAATGATTCCATGGTAGTAACCGATGAATCGGTGCATTACAAATGTCAGTGGAGTCCTTTCTCGGGTACAAAATTCTCTCACAAGGTCACGCATACCTTTGTCAATGGGCACCTGGCATACAGCAACGGAACGTTTGATGAAAGCAAAACAGGTAATTCATTAAGATTTAACCGCTAAACAGTTATGATTAATCAAATTTTGTCGGCATCATTGTTTGTTTTGGTTTTCTCATTGGCTGGCTGCAATCAAACGCCTTCGAAAAGTTTCAATGCAGGTTCAAAGAATAAGGGAATTGAGATTGCAGATACCATCCTTTATCCGGTAAACGTTATCAACCTGGACTCCACCGACACATGGGCTGATACCCGGCTGAAAAACCTTCACCACAAGAATCTAACCGACCTCATATTTAAGTCATTATATTCAGGCAATGCCAAAGCTTACAATTATTACACCCATGAGGAAATATCCATTGATAAAATAAAAGAGATGGAGGCTTCCGGCGATTTTAATCGCGACGAGATGGCACAGCTTCAGTTTGAGGAAACATGGTTTTTTAATCCTGACGAAGGAAGCATGACCAAAGAGGTGCAATCGGTTTTACTGGCATGGCCGGTTTACGATAACAAAGGAGTTTTTCAGGCTTACAAAGCGGGATTTTTGGTAGAGCTTAACCCTTAATTCCGTCTTCTCATATTTCCTTCGCGGATGCCCCTTAAAACCCAAGAGCCAAAATATTGACAAAATCCTAAAAAGCAGTATTATGGACAATATTCAGTCGACTTATAAAAACTCCATGGCCCTGCTCACCGATTTTTATGAAATAACCATGGCCTATGGTTTTTGGAAGAATGAAATGCATCAGCAAAAAGCTGCTTTTAACCTGTTCTTCCGAAACAATCCTTTCAGTGGAGGCTTCTCTATAGCCTGTGGTTTGGAATATGTAGTGGATTTCCTGAACCACTTCAGCTTTACGGATTCCGACATCGATTATCTGGCATCATTGAATGGGAATGACGGGAAACCGCTTTTTGAAAAGGGATTTCTGGATTACCTGCAACACATGACCTTTGAATGTGATGTAGAGGCCATACCCGAAGGCACCATCGTTTTCCCCAATGAGCCACTTATCAAAGTTAAAGGGCCCCTATTGCAGTGCCAGCTGATTGAATCGGCTCTGCTCAACTTCATTAATTTTCAAACCCTGATTGCCACCAAAGCTGCCCGCATCAGCATCGCGGCCAAAGGTGATCCGGTAATGGAATTCGGCCTGAGAAGGGCGCAGGGAATCGACGGCTCACTCTCGGCCAGTCGTGCATCCTTCATAGGGGGATGTGCTGGAACATCAAATGTTCTGGCCGGCAAAAAGTTTAATATTCCGGTGCTTGGCACCCATGCCCATAGCTGGGTACAGGCTTTTGAAGATGAGCTGAAAGCCTTTGATGCTTTTGCCAATACACTGCCGAATAACACCATCTTTCTCGTGGACACCTATAACACCCCCCGAGGCATTGACAAGGCCATCGAAATCACAAAAAAGATGGAAACCCGGGGACACAAAATCAATGGCATCCGTCTTGATTCGGGAGATCTGGCCTACTTCAGCCAACTGGCCCGCGGCAAGCTCCGTGAAGCCGGATTGTCCCACGTGAAAATAGTGGCCAGCAATGATCTCGATGAACACCTGGTGGCCAGCCTCAAGGATCAGGAAGCAGAAATAGACTCCTGGGGCATTGGCACCAAACTGGTCACAGCTTACGACCAGCCGGCTTTAGGAGGTGTGTATAAGCTTTCCGCCATTGAAAATAAAAACGGGGAATGGGAAAATCGCATCAAACTATCAGAACAATCTATCAAAATTAATATTCCCGGACTCCAACAGGTGAAACGTTTTTACAAAGATGGTAAAATGGCTGGTGACATGATCTTTGATGAGCGAACCGACTTGAGCGGAACTGTCAGGATGATTGACCCGGCCGACCCCACGCGTTCCAAAAAACTCAACAAAGAAGAACTTACATGTGAGGACCTTCTTAAACCTGTTTTTTGCAAGGGGCAATGTGTTTATGAAAAAGAATCCATTCAGAAGCTTCAGGAACGAACATCAGCTCAACTGAATTTGTTAGATAAAACGATCAAACGGTTTGCAAATCCTCACCGATATCCTGTAGGGCTAGAGGAGGGACTTTATCAGAGAAGACTGGATCTGATCCTAAAATATAAGCAGGAATCAGAATAAGGAACTGAATAACGAAAAGTCACCTGTTTTGGCCCTCCAATATTGCTACCCCCATTTTTGAGGGAAATGAAAGGATTTAAACACATTGTTGAACCAAAAATCTTCATCATGAAAGCATTGCTTATAGTAGATGTTCAAAACGATTTTTTACCCGGAGGGTCTTTGGAAGTTCCTCAGGGCGATTCTATAATTCCCGTTATCAATAACCTTCAGAATCATTTCGATCTGGTTGTGGCCACCAGAGACTGGCATCCGGCCAATCATAGCAGCTTTGGGTCCAATCACCCGGGACATAAAGTAGGTGACACTATTAAACTCGATGGTATTGATCAAATTTTATGGCCTGACCACTGTATTCAGGGAAGTCCCGGTGCAGAGCTCTCGCATAAACTGAATCAGTCCATGATTGAAAGAGTTTTCTTTAAAGGCAAAGATCCCAACGTAGATTCTTACAGCGCATTCTTTGACAATGGGCACAAGATCCAGACGGAACTTCATGATTATCTGAAAAAGAAAGGTGTTACAGAATTGTATATAACCGGACTGGCCGCTGACGTTTGCGTATATTTCACCGTTAAGGATGCCCTTCAACTGGGATACGCAACTTCCCTGATCACCGATGCTACAAAAGGCGTAAACATGCAGCCTGGCGACACGCAAAAGGCACTTGAAGACATGGCCGATAATGGAGCTAACCTGATGGAATCGAAAGATATATCCTGAAAACCGGAAAGCAAAATGAAACAGTCCACTTTCAAAACAGGACTTAGACCTTCAAAATAATAAACCTGAAAAGATTTCGTTTGCACAGAGAAAGCGAATAATAGTGTGTTTTTTTCAAGAATATTCCAGTCAGGGATAAAACATTTTTAAGGGAAGCGGTCTTCTTTTTACAACATAAACCAACTAGAATCAATGAAGCAAAACTACTTTGAAAATGAATTCCACTAGTGTCAAGTCAAGCATAGTCTTGCCATCAGGAGTGGATTTAAAAGAGTAAGCATGCTTCAAAAAATAGCATTTTTTCTGATTCTCTATCTCTTTCAGGAGCCAGTAGCTTCCGGACAATCACCCATGGGGCTTTATTTCCCTGAATCTCTGCCCCAAACATCCCGGGTAAATCCCGCGCACATGCCTGATAAAAGTTTTTACATCACCCTCCCCTCTCCGTCCGTGGTATTTCAGATGAATCCTTCTTTCAATGCAGCAGTTCAGCGAGACAATAATGAATGGATTAGTCCCCTACACAACAATTTTGATTACCCCAGACTCTATCAATCGGCCGGAAATGTCATCAATATTAATGCAGAGGCAGGTCTGTCCATTCTGGGTTTTGGCTTTAAAACAGGGAACCAGCATTTCGGGGTAAGTTTGTCGGTCAAAAATGCATCACAGGTATCAGCTCCTTCCGATGCTTTGCGCATTACAGAGAAGGGATTCCCTCACAATTCATTCTTCGATTTCTCTAAAATCCATATCAAACAAGTCGTCTATAAAGAGGTTGCCTTAACATACGCCCGCAAGTGGAACGAGAACCTTTCATTGGGCGTCAGCATTAAACCCCTGTTTGGCATCGCGGGTGCTGTTTCCAACATTCGCACATTAAGTTTGCATACCTCCCGGGTTGTATGGCAAGGAGATGTAGATGCCACCCTTAATGCCTCTGGCCCTGTAGAACTGGAGCAAAGTGCTCTTGAAGATATTCCTGATTCTTATTCTATTCAGGGTAATCTGACTGAACGAATTCCTGAATATCTGACCTCCTGGAAAAATGCCGGTGTGGGTTTTGACCTTGGCGCGAAACTGGAAACTGATGGTCCCTGGACATTTTCTGCTTCCCTCATTGACCTCGGCTGGGTGCGATTCAAAAATGAGCTTACGCAGATGTCGTTTAAGGGATCATACTCCTACGACGGCATCGAGAGGGACGGATTTGATGAACAGCAACTGGATAATCACCTGGACGAACTGGTGGATACACTGAACCAGGTTCTGGATTACAACGTAAGCAACCAGCCTTTTTCGGCTGTGCTTACACCTAAATTGTATGCGGGTGCTGCTTACCAGCTCCGTCACAACCTCAAAGCAGGTTTTCTGTCCCGAACCACATTTCAGAAAAAACGATGGAATCAGGAATTTAACACGTCACTCAACTACCGGCCGCGTTCATGGCTGGAACTAAATGCAGGTTACAGTTTCCGCATAAATGGGAGCAATGGTCCCGGCGGAACGTTGGTCATAGGAAACAGTCCGCTTCAATTTTTTATAGCTGCAGATTATCTTCCTCCCCGGTATGCCATGGTTACTTTTGATGATTATGATCCGGTTCCGGTATTGCACAAGCAAAGAGATTTGAGTTTCCAGTTTGGCATCAATCTGAAATTTGACAAATTCAACCCCCTTCCTAAGAAAGCCAAAAGAAGAAATCCCCAGGGAGATCATCCGGGAGCTGTTCCTTGTCCGAAAAATCTCACTCCCAATACCCGATAATAAAAAGTTTCCTTAGAATAAAGCCTTCCCTATTCCACTACGCACTATAAACTATCAACTAATTAACTTTTATCACAAAACGGGCATTTTTCCGTGTTACCTGAGAGTCAATAACGGTACAACCTTCAAGCTTCTCATCTATGACCTCCTGAGAATAATGGCGAATAGTCAGAAGTTCCACATTGTCGTTATAACGTAACACCAATTTCTTTTTCAACTCGTCCATCAGGGGCGTTAAGTCGTTCTTGTTATCTACGCAGGCCGTAAAATTGAGAGCTGAAGTCTGCAACAAATTAATGCCCACCCTGTGCCGGCTAAACAAAGCCAGAATTTCGCTCAGGTTATCCTCTGTAATAAAAGAAAAGTCGCGAGCCATAAGCGTCAGAAAAACCTGGTTGCGTTTCAGAATAAAAATGGGCATTGAATCCTGTTCTCCATCTTTTCCGATAACTGTTCCCGGCAGAGTGGCATCCACAAATGACTTAACAAACAAAGGAATCTGCTTGTTTTGAAGCGGTTTCAGGGTTTTGGGATGAATCACCTGGGCTCCGTAATAGGAAAGTTCGATGGTTTCGGCATATGACAGAGAGTCAATCTTCCCGGCATCCGGGAATATACGTGGATCGGCATTCAATATACCAGGGACATCTTTCCATACCGTTACATTTTCTGCATCGAGGGCATTGCCAATGATTGCAGCCGTATAATCGGAACCTTCTCTGCCAAGCGTGGTGGTAATATTACTTAAAGTGCCCCCCAGAAACCCCTGAGTTACGTAGAGCGGGGCATTCACAAAAGTAAATGTACCCTGCATCAGACGAGATGTCAATTCCCAATCCACAGTAGCATCCCGATAAATATCATCGGTTTTAAGCACATGTCTGATATCCACCCATTGGTTGTCGATACCTGAGTGTCCCAGATAAGCACTAACAATGCGGGTTGAGAACAATTCACCAAAAGAAACAATCTGATCATATTCAAAATCAAAATGCATAGATGGCTGCTGTTCCAGGCGAACTTCAAGGTCATTTAAAAGCTGAAATACGGGATCCAATAAAGGCTCTTTAAGGGTTCCAAATAAATCAACGACAATGGATTCATGATATTGACGAATATATTTGTATTGGGTGATCATAGCATCCCGGTCACCGGCAAAATAATGCCCCACCAAAGCCTCAAAGGCATTGGTCATTTTACCCATAGCTGAAACAACTATTACCTGGGGCTTAACAAGCGAATCAACTATTTTACTGATATTTCGAACAGCATCAGCATTTTTTACTGATGCACCGCCAAATTTGGATACCTGCATTTTCTGATTTTTATGTTTGGTCATGGTTCCCCCGAACGTATTAGATTGCTATGTTTGACTACGTCCCGTGGTTGATGTCAAAATTAAAAAAGTTTGGTTGTTTTTATGCATCATCTGGTAAGCAATAGATCGGCAAGCCCAATACTTCAAGAAAAATCCAACATTTAAGATCCCCATCAATTATTCAATTTGAGACCCTTCCGAAATAAAAATGAATAAGCAGGATTATTTACAATGTTCCGTTAAGATCTTATAATGCGCTATATTTCTATCACTTAAAACCATAGAGGTTTACTTTAAAGAACACAGAATATCAAGATTGTACTAATCATCTAACAGCTTACCTGACTGCCGTCAGGCAGGCATCTAAAAATCTAACGATCTATTGATTTACGGATTATCCAAATATTTTACCAACTATTGTAAAATAATATAATCATGAATTTACCATATCATTGAACTTCTTACTCATACCAGCTCCATATATGCATCGTAGCAGCATCACTGTAAACTCAAATTAAACTCATTTTAAACTCATAGTAAAGTCTAATTAAATTCAATTAAAATGGTAATTAATATGACTTTGTTACGAATTAATTATGGCATAAATACAATTTTGAAGTGAAGCAGTATCGGAGTTGTAAGGACCCTGACATGAAGCCTGTCGTTGAAAGTAACTAAGAGCCAGAAGAAATACCATCAAATTTAACAGCCATTTTACAACTTTTTGAGCAAGTTTTGCCTGATTAGCAAAAATCTAACTAAGTGGGTTAATTGACTGTAAAAAAAAACCTTATGCCCTCAGCCAGAGAAGAGGAAGGTGCAAAGAACCTTATTAGCAAAGTTTTACGCAGGTTAAAGTAAGATTATAGATGAGCTTACTTTGTAGAAACCAGGACTTCAAATCCTCGAAACGCTTCATTTTTGTTTTCCTTCCTGTTAATTTGAGATCAGCATTTCAGACCGTCCCCGGGACCCATCTTTCATATCTCACTCACTTATTACCTGTTGTTTTTTCCTTTACACACCTTGTATTATCAGGATATTTTCAGTAGATTGTTTGTAAATGATGTATCCTATGCATATCATCTTTTTGCTCTCAACACATGAAAAAACCACCGATTTAATCAGCCATTACGCTGTTGAAACCGGAAGTCTGTGTTTTGCCATTTCTAACAGTCAGCAACTAATCACGAACCTAAAATATACCAAACCCGACATTTTAATCATTGATCAGGATCACATCAAAGAAGGTCTTAATGTGGTTTATGATAAAACCATTCAGGATCGGCCAGCGTTTAAAACAATCATCTTTAATAAAAACGGAATAAAACACGAACCGCTGAAAAAGGATGTAATAGAATGTAAAACCCTTGAAGAGGTATTTCAAAACATCAATAATAATTTAAGCCCTGCCCACCAAATCACCCTTGATCAACAATTTTATTCTGAAAAAAACAATATTCTTGATTCGTTTTTAGAAGCCCTACCCGAACCCGCTGCAATTTCGGACCTTACAAAAGGCCGGTTCATTAAAGTCAATTCAAAATTCCTGGAGGTTACCGGATTCACAAAAGAAGAAGTAATAAATCGATCCAGTCTTGACATAAACTTTTGGGTAAACAAAGAGGACCGCACTTTTTTCATCAAACAAATAAAAAAAGACCATACCATTTCCCCACTCAGGACCCATTTCTATAACAAAAAGAAAGAAGTTATTGATTGTCATATTTCAGCCACCCTTTTCACTGATTCATCCGGCCAATTTGTGTTGAGTATTTTAGACAACACAATCAGGAACAAAATCCTTGAAGAAAAGCTTTTTGAAACGCAGCTGATTGCAAGAGTCGGGTCTTACACTCTGGATTTCAAAACAGGACTATGGTCAAGCTCCAGAGTTCTGAACCAAATCTTCGGAATTTCGGGTGACTACAAAAAAACTATCGATAGTTGGTTGAAAATTGTGCATCCCCAATGGCAACAAACAATGAAAAAACATCTTGAAGAAAGAATTTTGAATAAGAAACAGGAATTTGATAAACAATATAAGATCGTTACTATAAATGATAAGACTGAAAAGTGGGTACATGGGAGAGGTTCATTGATCTATAATGAGGATGGAGCTCTTGAAAAAATGGTAGGAACAGTAATTGACATCACCAATTATAAAAACATAGAGTTTAAGCTTGAAAAAAAACAAAAGCTTTTAGATAATATTATAAGAACAAGTCCGGTAGGCATTGTATTATCCAACAAGAACGGAGATATATATTACGCCAATAAAAGAGGGAGAGAAATTCTAAATCTGTCATTGAATGAGGGCATCCCCATTAGGTACAATGCCCCTGAATGGCAAATTACGGACCTGGATGGTGGGTTTTATCCGGAAGAAGAGTTGCCTTTCAATTTAGTAAAAAAACACCTGAAACCCGTTTATGGCATCAAACATGCAATTCAAGATTCGCAAGGACATCGAAAAGTCCTGTCCATTAATGCAGCTCCGATTGACACAGAGGAAGAAAAATTTAATGGAATGATTGCTACAATCGAAGACATTACCCTCCAGGTAAGCTATGAGAAGAAAATGCAGGACCACAATCAAACGTTGCAGGAATTAGTCTCCGTAAAAAACAAGTTTTTCTCTATTATAGGGCACGATTTAAGGTCTCCAATTGGGAGTTTAAAGCAACTATCCAATCTTTTAAACTCAGAAAATGAGACGCTAAACCAGGACGACAGATCGAATATTTTGCGCCATATAGAAATTGTTTCTGAGGAGGCCTTCCAGCTCATTGAAAATTTACTGGAATGGTCACGACTGGAAAGAGGGCTTTCAAAACCAAAAATAAAACCCGTTTGTAGCGAAGATCTTATTAATCATGCCATCGATCTGCATAAATCAATAGCCAATAAAAAACAAGTCATAATTGAAAAAGAAATTGACAGTTCGCATTATATTGAATGTGATGAGGAAATGACCAAAACAATTTTGAGAAATTTAATTTCAAATGCTATTAAATTTTCTTTTCAAGGCAGTGTAATTAAGTTAATTACAAGAGATAAAAATCATTACATCGAAATTACCGTTAAAGACCAGGGGACAGGAATCCCTCCAAATAAGCAAAAGAACCTTTTTAATCATTCTTTTAACAAGTCGAATCCGGGAACAAACGGGGAAACAGGCACCGGTCTGGGGCTTTCTCTGTGCAAGGAATTAACAGAAATCCAGGGAGGAGACATCTATCTTAAAGAAACCAGTAAAAATGGCTCCAGTATGGCTTTTAAATTAAAAAAATCCACAAAACACTCCAAATCTTAAACTTCCTTTGGGTTTTGATTTTTAAAATGGTGAATTTTCTGCTCTATTTCCGACGCACGGTCTATAAAAAATGGAAAGCGGAGCAATAAGGCATAATGCTTTACAGTTTCAATGGTTTCTCCAGCCTTTTGAAAATCTCTTCTATCTATGTAAAAAGAGGCTTTCAGCAAATTGACATTTATAATAAAATAGAATTTCATATTCTCCGGAAACTGAAATTCACTCATTTCATCAAAAATGCCATATGCTTCTTCTTTTTTTCCGGTCTGCAAAAATGCGTGGGACAAACACAAACGGTAAAAAGGGAAGAAGGAAGAAGAAGCTAGCACTGACAAATCATTATTGATCTCCAAAAAATTTGAGAATGCTATAACCTCTTTGTATAATTGGCATTGACTTAAAGTGAAAAGCACTGACAATTCAAATTTTGGCAAGCCCTGATTCAGGGGTTTTTGTTTCAGAAGGATGTCTTTGGAGTCCTTAATAATTTTTTCAAGAAACTCATTGTCAATATCTTTCTTTATCCATTTGCGATAAAAAACCTGATAATTAATCCCATAAGCTAAAATTGAAGGATCGCTGATTTCCTCCCACCTTATGTGCTTCAATTTGAAATACTCATCCCCGCAAATTCCACTATCATTTGAAAGAAGACCATAAATAAATTGCATAAAATGAAAAAAGGCATCCGACGAAGGGGTATCATGCTTGTAATCTGACAAAAACTCTGCTGAAGAAATCATGATACCATCAACATCAAAGGACTCTTTAAAATAGAGAATCTGCCCAATTTTTATTTTCGAAAGTTTCGGAATAAGATGCTTGCGATAATCTTTGTTATTTCGCATCGCCTTTCTAACTACATTTCCTATGGCAATAATGCATTGCGGAAGATCCTTTAAAGAATGCAACGGATGTACGGCCTTTTTTTCAAAATCTGAATGGATCTGGACAATGGGGTTAAATTCCTTGTAATGAAGAAAAATGAGTGTCATTAATTGCATTAACTGACAGCGAAATAAAGTATTATCCCTGTAATAACTCCTCACCTCCTCAAAAAGACTTACATCAAAATTTTCATTCTTAAGCCACTTGTCAACAACAATGAATTCAAAAATAAGATTCTGACAAAATTTAATATACACTGACCGATCCAGAATCCCCCGGTGGGGAAGCGTATATTCATATACGATTCCATGAGAAATCAACTCATCATATCCCAATCCCAGCAAATTGCGAGGGAACTCTTCCTTGCTTACGGAAGATTTTAATTCCCCCAAATGACTTAGCTCCAAGAATTTTTCAAGAAACAAGATCTTCTCATCCAGGTAAGGCTGACTGAACAACCTCTTTTCCACATACCGGTTTAGAAGATCAATTTCAGAAATATCCGTTTTTTGTTTGTAAACATCGACAAAAATAGACAGAAAATTAGGATACTGAATGACTTCCAGTACATCACTATGGTAGACCTTTAAAAATTCAAGTGAATATTCAAAGTTCAATTTTCTCAGCAAACATTTGATTTCCTTTTCAGAAAAAGCAGGAATATTTGAAGTTTGGAGCAAATTATCGGTGCAAAAATTCATACCGAACCAACAGCCATTAAAAGTGGGATTCTTTTTAGCCAGATAAGAAATGACCTCCATATTCTCGGGCCGGCAGGTTAGAATAATTTTACTCCAACTGGTTTGGTTGTGGCCCAGAATAAGCCGCATAAGGTTTTCAACAAATTTCCGGTATTGTTCCTTTTCAAAGAAAATCTCGTCAATATCATCAATAATTATCCAGATTCTCCCCTTAAGCTCTTCGGGGTGATTATTGAAAAAATAAGGTAAGCTGGCAGTAAGCTTAAACTCTAATAGTTGTTTTAGCAATTCAACATTTGAATTTGAAGAAAAAAGGTCAAAAAATATTCCACCATCAATTAAACAAACAATGTCGTCTTTATACTTTTCATCAGAGGACAAAAGAAATTTCTCCACCAACTGAACAATCGTACTGGATTTTCCATATCCATCAGGAGCAACAAACATCGTTGCAGTCAGGGATGAGTTTTCAAAAGCCTTAAATCTTTTTCTGGCATATGATCGCAATAAAAAGCGTGAAGAAGAGTATTTGGTTTTTAACTTGATCGACTTCAAACTGCTTTGGGTAACAATCTCAACTCTTTTCTTCAGTAAATCCCAGGTATTATCGGAGGAATGGCGGTGCCGATTGGAATCGAAACATCCCAGATAGGCTTCCCAATCCTCAAATCCAAGATAAAGGGCAAGGGTTTCAAGCGTATATTTAGATGGCTTAAAAGGCGTATTTACTAACTCAAAAAATCTTTTGAGAGTAGTGGTACTCAATGTTCTGCTCGTCTCGTCCTGTATTCTCTCCGAAAGTTCTTTACAATCTTTTCCATGTGCTACCCTTTTCCCATGCTTATTTTCAATCTCTCTGCGCAAAAGGGCAATAATGTCTTCACTCATTCCTTGTCTTTAATGAATTTCAATATGAATATATATGCATAAGGCAAAAAAATACTTCCCCTCTAAAAAAAGTACAACTAACTTTTAATGAAATTTTAATTCTGCACAAAAAAAATTAAATATTTCTTCAATTGCAACCAATTTCATGTCAAATAAAAAATGTTTTCATTACAATTACCAACAATCCTTTTTTCAAAAAAAAACCTCTATTTAATTACATCAAAAGAAATGAAACATCTTTCACCCTCCAATCAACAAAACTAAGCACTGATATCCAGCTACAAAGACACACAAACCTCAAAAACACAATCACCAACAACCTTTGTATAAGACTACCCAACACAATAATGAACAAAATGAACAGAAAAATGAATAAAAATTCAGTATGTTTTATGAATCAAACACATTAAAATTGCATCACAATAAGAAGATGATAAAAGAGAATTCCATAAATATCAAAAGTAAAAAACATTATGAAAGAATCTACAAACACCAAAAGATCACCCATTAAAACTAATACTGAAACACGGTCATCCTCGTTTGAATGGCAAAAAATCATCACAAAACTAAAGCCTGAAAGTTCACACATTGTACCTTGGCAGCACTTTCAGGAGCAACTACCTTGGACCCCAAACAATCAGTCTTCAGATTTTTTAATGCCGGCAGTTTGCCAACATTATTTCTAATTCGTCCCCTCACTTATCACAGAATATTTATCTAACGAAAATGAATCTTTAAAATGAAAGTATTAATGTTTGGATGGGAATTTCCGCCCCACATTTCAGGTGGTTTGGGCACTGCCTGCTACGGACTGACAAGAGGCCTGGCCCGGATACCCGATATTGAAGTTTTGTTTGTTGTGCCCAAAGCCTATGGTGATGAAGACAAATCTGAAATGAAGCTGATCGGAGCCAACGAAGTAACCGTTAAGCAACGAAAAGCATTTTTTGAGAAACTTGCAGAACGATTTAGCTACATTGAGGTCAATTCCCGCTTAATGCCTTACAAAACCCCCGAAGATTTTCAAAAGCATGTGCTGGATGAAAGGAAGAAAAATGGCCTTAACCTTGAGATCAATGAACAAGGAACCATAAATTTCTCTGGTTCATATGGCAGTGATTTGTTGCAGGAAATCCGCAACTACGCCCTGGTGGCAGGTGCATTAGCTGAAGAAAACTCTTTCGATGTCATTCATGCCCACGACTGGCTGGCCTATCCGGCAGGCATTGCTGCCAAAGAAGTAAGCGGAAAACCGCTGATCATACATGTACATGCAACAGATTTTGACCGAAGTGGAGGCAGCGTTAATCCGGAGGTTTTTGAAATTGAAAAACAAGGCATGGAAGCTGCTGACAGAATTATAACGGTCAGCAATCTAACCCGTCAAACAGTGATTAATAAATATGGCATTGAGCCTCAAAAAGTCAATACCATATACAATGCTGTTGAACCGGTTAGAGAAAGCCCCGGTCCAAAAATCAAAAAAGGTGTAAATGAAAAAATAGTCACTTTCCTTGGCCGGATAACTATGCAAAAAGGGCCCGAATTCTTTATTGAAGCTGCTCACAGAGTACTCCAGAAAAATCAAAATGTAAGGTTTGTCATGGCTGGAAATGGCGACATGATGGAGAAAATGATACGTATGGCAGCAAGACTTCAAATTACAGACCGCTTTCACTTCACCGGATTTCTAAAGGGACAAGACGTCTTTGAAATGCTGCAGATGAGTGATTTATACATCATGCCATCTGTCTCAGAACCTTTTGGGATAGTTCCGCTCGAAGCCATGCAGAGCGATGTTCCGGTACTCATCAGCAACCAAACCGGTGCAGCAGAAATCCTGAAATATGCTATGAAGACCGATTATTGGGACGTGGACGCTATGGCTGATTCTATCAATGCGCTCCTGAATTATGGGGGTATGAAAGAGTTTTTTGTGCCTAACGGTCGCAAAGAAGCCAATTCTCTCAGATGGGAGGATTCAGCCAAAGAGGTCAAAAAAACCTACGATCTTGCCACTTCCACGAATTAAAACATGCTCTAAAAACAATTAAAGAAAGAGATATTTAAAACCTTAAAAAGAAAGCTTATACCTGATCTTCAGAAATCAAAACCTCTAAAAAAATGTCAATGCAAACAATTTGTCTCTATTTCCAGGTTCACCAACCTTTCAGACTAAAATCCTATCGTTTTTTTGATATTGGAAACGACCACTATTACTACGATGACTACACAAATGAGAGCATTCTTAACAAAGTTGCCACCAATTGCTACCTTCCGACAAATCAACTCCTTTTAAAACTAATTAAACAGCAAAAGGGGGATTTTAAAATTACCTTCTCAATATCAGGTGTTGCTATTGAGCAATTTAAACTCTATGCGCCTGAAGTGCTTAGCAGTTTTCGTGAATTGGCCCAAACCGGAATGGTGGAATTCCTCGCTGAAACTTACTCCCATTCGCTGGTAGCGCTAAAGGACAGTGATGAATTTATAAGACAGGTGAAAAAACATGCTGACCTTATAGAAGAAAATTTCGGCATCCGCCCGGGGGTATTTCGCAACACAGAGCTGATATACTCCAATCAAATAGGCAATATGGTTGCCAATATGGGCTATAAAACCATGCTGACTGAAGGAGCTCCACACATACTTAATTGGAGAAGTCCGGACTATCTTTACCACGGTGAAACGGAGGTTTCTCTAAATCTTTTGCTGAAAAACTATAAACTCAGTGACGATATAGCCTTCAGATTTGGTGACATGGAATGGAGTGAATGGCCTTTGAGCCCTAAAAAATATGTAAGATGGCTATTAGAAAAAGACCAAAGTCAGGTAATTAATCTTTTTATGGATTACGAAACATTTGGTGAACACCAGGAAAAACACACGGGTATTTTCAATTTTCTGAAAAACTTTCCAGTAGAAGCCCTTAAAACACAGTTAATCCGTTTCACTACTCCATCCGAAATATCGAAAAAACTCAAGCCCGTGGCACCCCTCAATGTTAAACATCCCATATCCTGGGCTGACGAAGAACGAGATCTCACCGCATGGCTGGGTAATGAAATGCAGCAGGAAGCTTTCAACAAGCTTTATTCCCATTTACCGGAAATTAATAATTGCGATGATCCTTTAATCCTTAAAGACTGGGAACTTTTACAATGTAGCGACCACTTCTATTATATGTGTACCAAATTTAATGAAGATGGGGATGTTCATGCCTACTTTAATCCCTATTCATCGCCCTATAAGGCATTCATAAACTATATGAATATCCTGAACGATTTCAGCCTCAGGCTTGCATCACTTTCGAAAAAACAAGAAACAGATAATTTTTTGAATGAGCTTATTACTCAATTGACAAAAAAAGAATTAGACCTTGATAAAATTGAAAGTGAGCTGGATAATTTCAGAAAGAACCTTGTTTTCAATAAAAATTATCAATCGGCTTAATTCTTGGCCCCGACAAAGAGAAGGATTCGTAATCAAAAGCCTCTTTTTACTATGCGACAATTAAAAATAACAAAACAAATAACAAACATTGATTCAGATAACTTAAGCAAATACCTTTATGAGATTTCAAAGATTCCAAGAATAAATCCTGAAGACGAAGTCTTCCTGGCCAGAAAGATAAATAAGGGAGACGAAAGGGCCTTAATAAAGCTTGTTAATGCCAACCTTCGATTTGTCATATCGGTAGCCAAGCACTATACAAATAAGGGGCTAAGCTTGTCCGATCTGATAAGTGAAGGAAATCTGGGATTGATCAAAGCAGCACGAAAGTTTGATGAAACACGCGGCTTCAAGTTTATCTCTTACGCGGTATGGTGGATCAGGCAATCTATTTTGCAAGCTCTTTCGGAACACTCCAGAATTGTTCGGTTGCCACAAAACAAAATCATCAATACCTCCAGGGTTTCGCTTGCTTTTTCTGAACTTGAGCAGGAATTCCAGAGAGAACCATCCTACGATGAAGTAGCAGAACTGCTGGATATGCATCCATTAGAAGTAAAAAACATCTTGAAAACAATGGGAACCAATCGTCATGAATCAATTGATGCCCCCGTGGCATGGGGGGAGGAGAAAACGACACGTGGAGACTTTATGCTTTCTTCCAACCAGTTTAGCCCCGAAATAAAACTCCTGGAAGAATCATTGAAAGAGACGATTTCCAATTCTCTTTCGTTTCTGTCTGAAAAAGAGGCCAGAATAGTGACACTATATTTTGGTTTAAATGGTGAGCCTCCCCATTCTCTTGACAGCATTGGCAAGCTCATGAAATGCACCAGGGAAAGGGTCAGGCAAATAAAAACCAAAGCTTTGAATAAATTAAAGGTTCCTTCCCGTTCAAAGTCCTTAAAGGCATTCCTGTAGTTTAAATCTAAAAACCATTATGGTATAGATTCTTTTTCAGTACGCTTGGTCACAATAAAATAAAGATTACAAATCAAAATATTTTGAGGTGTAAGCCGAAGAATAAATTGATTTGAACTTCCTTAACTTTATCCCAAAACATCTTTTAACTTACTTAGGGAGCGCTGAAAAAGCAAACCGGGTTGATATGACGTTAGCACACTCCCTATTAAATTTCTGCAACACCGTCCTATTTCTTTCCATCCCGGCCAAGCCCCCCTATTGAAAAATTTTTCAAAAAAAAGCCCCCTCCGACTGTAATGTTTTTCCAGAACAGCCACTAACAAATAAAAAAGATAAAAGGATGGAAAAACTATTTTTACAAGATCAGCCCGTTCCACTCATTGCCTTGGCGAAAGGTATTACAGAGAAATGGCACCGTCACCCAATCATGAATTATTTGTGCCAAACAAGCCCGGGTGAAACCAAAAGGAAAAGCGACACCTTTGAACCGACAATCACTTCACCGGGTTTAATGAAGTTATGCCATTGGAAAGAAACACAAATTAAATGAGCAGGGATTTCTATAATTATTCTATTCTGCCCTTTGCCAACATTATTGCAAAGCTTTG
Organism: Marinilabilia rubra; assembly: GCF_003121985.1. Lineage (GTDB taxonomy): Bacteria > Bacteroidota > Bacteroidia > Bacteroidales > Marinilabiliaceae > Marinilabilia > Marinilabilia rubra. Next base: position 680,112 of record NZ_QEWP01000001.1, on the reverse strand, counting down.
CCGGGCATATACCAACTCACAGGAAGATTTTGAAGATTATTATCAGGAGGTTTGCCTTCAGATCTGGAGAACCAGAAACAACTTCAAAGAGCAATGTGAGTGGTCGACCTGGGTCTATCGCATTGCATTAAATGTATGCCTTACTATGCTTAAGAAGCAAAAGAAAAGCGGATATACTTATTTCACTTCAGATGCATTACCCGATGGTGTGATGGAGGAAAACAAGGCTTTTGAAAGTGAGGCTCTCAACCAGCTTTATGCAGCCATCAAACACCTGTCAGAAATAGACAGAGCTCTGATTCTTCTGTATCTGGAAGAGAAACCCTATCAGGAAATTGCCAATATCCTGGGAACTAATCCCAATAACATTGGGGTGAGAGTAAATCGAATTAAAGAACGACTTAAAAAAATTATAGATGGAAAATACAATTGAAGCAACATGGAAAGAAGGCTTTTTGAATGAAAAAGCTGCTGTTGTGCCCAAAATCAACGATTTGTACAACCAAAGATCGAAACTACTAATTGATCGTATGAAAAAAATGTTCAGGATCAACCTTTTGGGCATAATCGCCATGGCTTTGGTCATACCCTTTATGTTTTACTTTATCGATGCCCTTTGGCAGGGACTTGCTACTGCAATACTTCTGTTGGCTCTTGCCTGGTACAGCAAACGGACGGTCACAGGTGTCAAAACCATCAATCAAGGTGCCAACAGCTACGAATTTCTGACTTCCTATCGCCAATGGCTGGAGGATGTCCTCCAAAAAAGTGAGAAAATCATGCGCTTTTTCTATCCCATCAACGTTCTGATCGCTATCAGTATGATCTTTTCGGCCTATAGTAGTCAGCCAGAACTTCAAGAAAAATTGATCAACCGGTTTCCCGATCTGACTTATATTGACGGCATTCCTTTGATGGCAATCATCATCCTGGGACTCTTGCTTTTGCTGAGCATCCTGTTTTCCCGAAAGATATACCGTTGGGATGTTGGTTTGGTTTATGGACGTGTATTCACTAAATTGGATGAAACCATTGCAGAGATGGAGAAATTAAGGTCGGAATAAAATAACTCATTGTAAAATAAAAGCCAGGACAGGTGACTTAAGGCAGAGTGCTTTATTTCATCTGTCGGCTTTTTAAAAATGAACTCATTTATTATTTAGTTGCCTCTCCTAAAAGCAATATTCAGTAAGAGTCTTTCCTCTGTTACAGGAAAATATTACCGACCAGGAATTATACTGGTCTTTTAAATTGGGTATTTGTAGATTTATAAAAATATCATTGGTGTCCGGTTAAAAGTCTTTCCTCATCAGGCATTTTACAATGCGGAGAAGGTCAGAAAAGATCTGACAACTCTTCTTTATTCGGTCAAAAAACCCTTCCTAATGATTGAAAATTATTGTAATTTGAATCATGAACAGATAGGGGTGAAAAATGTCGGATTCCGGTTTTTTAAATAAGGTAAGAGACGCTGTGATAGCCAACCTAGAGAATGAGCACTTTGGGGTTAGTGAGTTAGCTGATGTTCTTGGTATAAGCCGATCGCATCTGTTCAGACGATTAAAAAAAATCACCAGCCAGTCTGCCAATCAATACCTAAGGGATGTCAGACTTGAAGAGGCCGTTAAACTACTCGCAAAAGACGAATTAACGGTATCCCAAATTGCGTATAAGGTAGGTTTTGGAAGTCCATCCTATTTCAATAAGTGTTTTCATGATAAATATGGCTATTCGCCCGGGGAATACCAAAGCCATTCAATCAAGAATCAACCAGATGAAAGTCCAAATGATAAAAGGGAAAAGTCATTGAAGCGTAAACCTTATTTTTTATGGGCCGCTGCGATTGCTGTTATTCTTGTGATCACCCTTATCTGGCAATTTCCCTTAACCCCTTCTGAACCGGAAACACACAAAAGCTCAATAGCGGTTCTACCTTTGCTGGACCTATCAGAAAACAGGAAAAAAGAGCACATTGCAGTAGGGCTCACCGATGCTATTATACTTGAACTTTCCCGATTAAAAAACCTGAGGGTGATTTCACGTGGATCGGCCATGTTATTCAGAGATACAGACAGGCTTTATTCTGAGGTAGCAGACCAGCTGGGTGTCAAATTATTGCTGGAAGGATCGATTGTATTCAATGAAGACAGTGTAAAAGTTACGGTTCAGCTAATTGAACCTTTGCCAGAAGAGAAACACCTCTGGGCCAATAAATACGAACAAAGCTACTCCAACCTAATCCATCTGTCTAACGATATCTCAAATGCCATCGCCCATGAAATAAATCTAGTGGTAAATTCTGAATTCCCGGCTCTACCCCAAACAAAATCTGATGCTTATGAATGGTACTTAAAAGCGCGTCATTTATGGTTACAGAATAATCCAAAATCATTGATATTGGCACTGGACTGCCTGAATGAGGCACTGGCTATTGATTCCGCTTATGCCCCGGCATACAGTCTAAAAGCAGAATGTTTTATTGGTCTCAACCGATTCATCCGGAATAACGAGGAGAAATTAAAAAACCGCGAGAGTAGTCGTGTCGCCATTGCTAAAGCTCTGAATAAAGCCATTGAACTGGATGGCTCATTGTCGGAGGCTTACATTACCAAAGGGAATGTATTGGGAAAATTTGATTACAACTGGGACGAAATGCGATTTTTTGTGGAGAAAGGCATTGATCTGAATCCCAATAATTCGAATGGTTATATTAGTCTTTCCGATTATTACGTGATTAAAGGTGATCTGCCACATTCCATAAAAATGGCTCTAAAGGCGGAGCAGCTTGATCCGCTAAACCCCAAAACCCTTTGTCTTGTGGCAGACCGGTATGTTCTCGCTGAGGAGTATGACAAAGCCATCAAACAATACAATAATGTTCTGGATCTTTTCCCCAATTATGGCTTTGCATGGGACGGTTTAGGATATGCTTACTACATGAAAAAAGATAAAAACAATGCTTTGAAAGCATGGACTGAGCTGCACCGAATTTTTGGGAATGATGATCTGGTTAGAATTTATGAAAATGAGAGCTTTGAGAAAGGTATAAGATACTGGCTGAAGCAAACCACCTCAGGTGATAAACTTTATTGCTCCAACCCTTCCATTATAGCCATGGTGCATCTTTTTGTGGAAGATAAAAATGGAGCAATGGAATACCTGGATCTGGCTTACAAATACAAACATCTTGACTTGCCCTTTATGATGCTTCGCCCCAATTTCAAACTGCTTCATGAGGATGTCCGATTTCAGGAGATGTCAAAGAAAATCGGCATTAACATGCAATACTATCCATGACGGTTAAATTGGTTTTTCAAAGCTTTGCAACATGATTAGAAGCATTGCAACAATCCAATAATAACCTGCATCATAAATGCTAGGCCGGCCAACGTTTGATTTATGAAATTTGATAAGTACATTAAAATTCAAACGTCATGAAAAAACTAATTTATTCTGTCGCGCTTTTAGGGCTCTTACTCGCTTTTTCAGCTTGTGAAAAAAATGAAATGATTGAACCGGAAATCCCGGGTAACTCTTCATCACTGAAAAGTTCCAATAACGGAAACATGAAGTTAACCGGAGTCGATGACTGGGGTTTCAATTGGCAGGCCGGACATTTCGATGGTTTCCTGATTAATGCCATACTTGGGGACCACATGTTTATGGGTATGCCTCATTACAAGCAAGCCATTTATCATGGAGAAGGCATTGAATTCTGGAACAATTTAGTGAATCAATATCCTTACATCGTGTATTTTATGCCTGCCTCGCTACTCGACTGCCGGGTTATAATGCACTGGAATGAAGAACTGGTTTCAAAACAAGGAGTGTATCCAGCTACCTGGTTAGATGCAAATGCCTCGATTTCATTCAAATTTATGATGAATAATGGAGATGAAAACTGGTCTCAATTTAGAAAATTTGTCTCCGTCAGATCCTCCGACGAACTAATCAATGGCATATGGTATAGCGAGGATGGTGTTGAAATCGGACCATATTCTTACGATTGGGGAACACTTGTTGAAATACAAACCGTTAGCCGGGGTTATATTCCGGAATTCTTTTACGAGGATATGAAAAGCCCCAATGGACCGGGCTATGGAAAATACAAGATTAAATAATCGTATCGACAATCCAATTGCAAAAAACTGCCTTCTCTTTTAAGGGGGCAGTTTTTTGTTTGAACTCTGGCAGCAAGTTGATTGACATTTGCAAGCCAGAAATATTTCAGGAATGGAGAACTCCAATACTATTCATTCCCTTCCATTAATGGCTATAGAAAGTTTTTTTTTGGTAGATTCGGACTGGTATTACTTAAGTAGAAATCCAATGTATATTACTTTTCTGCTTAAATGAGATTGCAAATAAAAATATCGCTAACACAAAAATGATTTTCCAATGCCATACTTCCCATTTGAAAATAAAAACATTTTTTACAACATTTCCGGTGAAGGCCAGCCACTTCTTTTATTGCACGGAAATACAGCTTCTTCCGTAATGTTCGAATCATTAATTGATAAATACTCTCAGGATTTTCAGGTTATTGTTATTGATTTCCCCGGACATGGTCAGTCAGACCGATTAGAAAGATTTGAAGTTGATTTCTGGAATTACAATGCCAAAGCATGCAAGCAACTATTGGATTTTCTGGCACTTGATAAAGTCTCTGTCATTGGGGCAAGTGGAGGTGCCCTAGTCGGTATTAATTTAGCACTGGAATATCCCGAGCGAATTCAATATCTGGTTGCAGATAGCTTTGAAGGTGAAATTCTGCTCAATTCCTATTTGAATTCATTGCCAAACAACAGAGAGCAAGGAAAAAATAACGATTATGCAAAATCCTTCTGGTTCAACAATCATGGAGATGATTGGGAAAGAATAGTCGATTTGGATACTGAAATGCTCTTAAACTTTTCAAGGTTAAATAAATCGTTCTTTAATAAACCCATTTCGGCCTTAACCGTTCCGACTTTAATTACCGGAAGCAAACAAGATGAATTCTGCGATCACCTTGATGTAATCTATTCAGATTTAAAGAAAAAAAATGATATGCTGGAAATTCACCTTTTCGATAAAGGAAATCATCCTGCTATGCTCTCTAATGCTAATGAGTTTTATCAGATTGTAAAGCGAGAAATAATATCAAAAGAATGAGATTAATCCAAAGGATGCATCCCCCTCATACTATCCACAGTATTGATTTTGTCATCATGCAATGGCAGAAAAGCAGAAATAATAATGAGAAACTGGCTATAAATGCACCCAATTAAGAGACATCTGCAAATGACACAATATTCCAGCCATCCAAAAAAATGTAAAACCCATTGATTTAATATGCTTGAAGTTGGATTTGTATACATTTGCCCTCTTTGTAAAAAACACCCGGCTTCCATTTATATTAAGGACTGACACCGTCAACGAGCATTCCTCTTTTAAAGATTTATGGGCCTTTGAAAAAGGCATATTCGAATTAATCAATCCGGATAGCACAGAGTTACTTGTGCGAAATCACTTTCTAATCCCCAAAAACCAAAGAATTCTCTGATTATATCTCCTTGAATTAAAGCATTCGGATAGTGCAGAAAGCATTGCTTTCTTCGAAAAACTGATGGCAAGAAAAGATTAGAAAGCATGTTTGACTGATGATTTCTATCTGGATTATGGTTTAACCGAAACAACCGGCTATGTCGTGAGAATAAAAGACTTCATTTTAATGTCGCAACCTATATTACATACCCTATTCGCCAGTCAGATAAAAACTTAATCATTCCCATTTTTTACTGCGGAGGCTTCAATATTGTAATAGCAGCTCCATGTTTTAAAGATTATGCCTCAGAATTGATAAGTTACAACTATCTTCATTCATGAAAGCATTGTCTGTTACTAGTGTGATAATCACTAAATTCATTCACTAATTTCAGGCGCTTTTTTCCTTTCTGCTTCGTTGGCGCTTTTAACCATAGCTAAGGGTATGCTTAGCAAACCCCGCCTTGCATAAAGAAAAAGGCTGTAGTTTAAAAATGCGTTTTTATCCTTAGAGATTAAATAGTGCAAGGCCTTGCAAGGACAAAGTCACCATATTAAAGTAAAAAGGGCATCATTGGTCCTCCTGAAATGGTAGTACCAAATTAGGTCTGGCGGATTCCGATCCGCCACCAGAGGTGAAACGGCGGATTGGCTTCGGCTCTGCCGCTTTCCCAGAAAGAATCCGCCGCACCTAATCTTCAATTGGTAAGGTTCGATCCCCAAAAACACGCAAAAATAAACTTAAGCCAAGAAAAAAATCAAATAAAATTCAAGTAACCCAATTTAATAAATATCACACTAGTATGCCCTGTAAGAATTTGAGCATTTTTAGTCTTTAAAAAGAGGTTTTCAGTGGATGGGGACCTCATTTTTTACAAAAACCATTGGCGGGACATTACTTATCTTTCACGCAAGCTTCACAAAAACCACTTACTCAACGATTCTTTCCCTCCACTCAAAACATCAAAGCATTTACATAATAGATTTTTAGAAAGAATATTTTTTTGGTACCTTCTGATGGTCAAATTTTTAACAAAATAAAAATAGCAACAATGTTGTTTTTCTCCTCAAAACGACATTGTGCCTATGGGTACTTGTAGCGCATTTAAACAAAAAAGACAATACCAGACAATTTTGAAAATTAAATTATACATTTCCGACAACTTTCATTATCTTTACTAAGAGAAAATAGATAAATGGTTTACATATTAGACGTAAAAAACGACCAATTAGTAAAGGCAGAAATTGTTGTCCCTGAACCAAATGAAATACCATTAAAAAAAGATGGATGGAATTTCAACTGGAGAGAATTAAGCAAGGAAAATAATTCCAGAACATTCATTTTAAAAACAATCGGACTAAATCCAACCGTTGAAGGTGCTTTACAACTTAAGTCAGAAAATGAAATGCTTATTATGAACTCTTTAGAAATAGCACCATACAACATCGGACGAAAAAATAAGAAATATGATTATGTCGCCGGCTCGTTGATTGCATTTGCATGTAAAGAAAGTTTCAAGTTGAAAAGTGCTTACAAAGGATTCCTAACCTTTATGTCGAAAACAAGCCTAATGCAATGGTATTCAAAAAAATATGGAGCATCAGTGGGGCTTGGACAGAGAATGTATATTGATAGTGAAAACGGACTGAGATTGATTAATGAATACCTTGAAAGAAAATGAACGCTATGAAACGAAATAATAACGCAGAGCCAAATAACGGAATGTTGACAAATCAAATGGATACTGGAACAGATGAATTTAAAGATTTCCAGGCCATAATGTTGAATAAGGCAAAAAATCGGTCAGAAGCACAAAAAAGAGAAATTGAGTTGCTCTCCATCAAATTTCAAATGCAAGATTATCTCGAATCTGAAGAAACTGAGCTCAAACTGCCGGGAGAATTTTTAAAAGAATACTTGAAAACACTGGGAATACCTCAAAAGAAATTTGCTCATTACATTGAAATAAATCCTTCTAATTTGAGCAAATTAATTAACGGAGAGAGACCGATAAATTATGAATTAGCAATCATCTTAGGAAAACTTTTTAATAATGACCCAATGCTTTGGATTGAAATTCAGGCGAAAAACGAACTAAAAAAAATCAGAAAAACCAAAACGAGAAGATTTAACAATTATTCATTAAAAGACTTAATGACCTGATATAAAACGCACTACAATCGAGCAGACTGCCGCCAGGCAATTAGCCTGGCGGAGAGCCTCTCACACCACTCCCGAAGTTTCGGGATACGGGTCTCGTATACGGCGGTTCTTTAAACCATGGGAAACAGTCGATTCATTTCCTTATTCCTGGAAATCGTTTTAAAAATTGTAGCCATAGAGATATAACCTCGTTTTATTAGACGAGCTTTTTTAATGGTGGTGGCTTCATGCAAAAAACCAACACCACCATTGCAACACGTACTGTTCTTTTGTTTTTTTGGTACAAAAAAATAAAACATGGGACAAAATGCACCACATTTCAAAATTGAATTACTCCCTCCCCACAGAGAAAAAGTAGAAACAACTGAGATTTTAAGACAAACCAACAAATCAACTGCGGCATTGGCTGAATTAAAAGGGATTGCAAAGACAATACCCAATAAGGCAATGCTAATAAATGCAATCGTACTTCAAGCAGCTAAAGATAGTTCGGAAATTGAAAACATCATTACAATCTAAGATGAACTGTATAAAGCTTTAACTGTAAACAAATCAAACGTATCAGCAGAAACAAAGGATGCAACAAAAATAAAAAATGCTGCGTTTGCCCGAATGGATGAGTGGATGAGCGAGTTTTTTGCGGTTGCCAAAATTGCCTTAAGAGAAAACCCACAGCTATTGAGGCACTTGGTAAAATGGTTAAGAGTTGAGGTATACCACGGATATAAAAGCGCTTTGCCGTTAAGGTCCAATTACTATTTCGGGATACTCTTTTAATTCAACTGATCGTTAGATTTTTAGATACCTGCCTAACGGCAGTCAGGAAGCGTACAAGATGATTCGTAAAATAATTACATCCTGCATTTAACAAACATATTTAAGTGCAAACAGTTAATTTGCGGAGCATTGCATTGGTTTAACGGAGTATTGATAACAGTACTCCGTTAAACCAATGCAATAGATTCGTAATCAATTGATTAGACAACACCCTCTCTTGTATTAATGTGCAGAATTTCAGCATGATACGAATTCCTTTCATCTAACTCAAGTTGTAATACGCTTTATGTCGAAGCCTTAATGCATGTAGTTAGATCTTTTCTTATCAGGCGAAACATTCTTTTGAATGCTCAAAGATGGCCTTTCGGGGCAATACATTTTCTTCTGCCTGTTGGTTACTTTTATGTATAATCTAAAAATCTAACGATCTATTGGATAAATAACATGGTTTTAAATACTCCTCCTCTCCCCATTTTCTCAAAAACCACTACTTTTGTTTCAAAATTATTTCCTGTGGAACTAAGCACATTACTTAATATATTCAGAGACCACAAAGGTCTGAGACAACTGCATGACTGGCTGAAAACCCCAAACGGCACTTTGCTGCTAAAAGGTTTGTCAGGGTCCTCGGCAGCTCTTGCCGGAGCATCTGACCAAAGTGAATTCAAGCATCTCTTTGTCCTTTACGACAAAGAAGAAGCGGCTTACTTTTACCATGATCTTGCCCAGCTTTTAGGCGAAGATCAGGTATTTTTTCTTCCGTCCACTTACAAACGATCGCCGGAGTTCGGACAAGCCGACAGCAACAATGTTATTCTACGCACCGAGGCTCTGGAACAATTGCAAAAAGAGAACAATCATTGTCTGGTAGTGACACATGCAGAAGCCCTGCTCGAGAAAGTACCCTCTCGCCAGGAGATGACGGGGCAGTCCATGACCATCAATACCGGAGATCAGCTGGACCTTTCCTTTGTTTCTGAATTTTTGCAGGAAATTGATTTTGAGAGAGCAGATTTTGTCTACGAACCGGGACAGTATTCATTGAGAGGTTCCATCATTGACATCTACTCCTATTCTAATGAAGATCCCATCCGTATTGACTTTTTTGGCGATGAAGTAGAGAGCATCAGGACCTTTGATATTGAGAATCAGCTTTCGAAAAAGCCCCTTAATTCCATTACCATTCTCCCTGATCTGGCATCAGGACAACACCCCCATGGCAACCACATCTCCCTGCCTGCTTTTCTGGATGATCAGCAAACCAAGATATGGGCCGAGTCGCCACATCAGATTTTGGAAAAAGTCCGCAATGTTTTTCAGAAAGTCATCAAAGCTAATCAAAGCGACGAAAAAATTGAAAAAATCCAGGATCTTCCAACTCCCGGAGAGCTTTTGGATCCCGAAGAACTAACCACACAATTTGAAAAGTTCCCCAAAATAATCTGGGGTAGTCTATCAGGCAACGAAACCGCCGGTTCGACTATAGAATTTAACACCTCCCCCCAACCCGTTTTCAAAAAGAATTTTGATCTCCTTGAAAAGGATATTGACACAAAAACACGTGACGAATATCGTGTTTTTGTGCTTTCCGACAATCCTCGCCAGCTGGAACGACTTCGTCAGATATTTGAAGACCGGGGAAAGAAACTGGACTATGGCGAAATTGGGCACGCACTTCACGAAGGATTTGTGGATCATGAATTAAAAGTCTGCATCTACACCGACCATCAGATTTTTGATCGGTATCATAAATTCTCTTTACGGACAGACAAGGCAAGAGCTGCCAGGCAATCACTGACCATCAAGGAACTGACCCGCCTCAACCCGGGCGATTATGTGGTACATATCGATCATGGTGTGGGAAAATTTGGGGGACTGGTTACCTCAGACGACAATGGTCAAAAGCAGGAAGCCATCAAACTTATTTACAGAGACAATGATGTCATTCTGGTCAATATTCATTCACTTCACCGCATCAGTAAGTTCAAGGGGAAAGATGGCGAACCCCCCAAGGTCAACAAACTGGGCACAGGCGCCTGGCAACGGGTCAAAGACAAAACCAAAAAGAAAGTCAAGGATATTGCCAGGGAGCTGATTGCCCTTTATGCAGCCCGTAAATCACAGCCCGGCTTTTCATTCTCGGCCGATTCTTTTATGCAAAAAGAGCTGGAAGCCTCATTTATCTTTGAAGATACCCCTGACCAATTTAAATCTACCCAGGCCATAAAAAGCGACATGGAAGAAACCACCCCTATGGATCGTCTGGTTTGCGGAGATGTGGGATTTGGCAAAACAGAACTGGCAGTAAGGGCTGCATTCAAGGCTGTTAGCGACAACAAACAGGTAGCCATTTTGGTACCTACCACCATTTTGGCATTGCAGCATTACCATACTTTCAAGGAGAGGCTCAGCGATTTTCCATGTAACATTGAATATGTCAGTCGCCTGAGGAAAACCTCCAGCACAAAAAAAGCGCTTAAAGAACTTAAGGAAGGCAAAATAGACATTGTAATTGGGACGCACAGGCTGGTGGGAAAGGATGTGGAATTTAAAGACCTTGGTTTACTGATCATTGATGAGGAACAAAAGTTTGGGGTTTCGGTCAAAGAAAAGCTCAAACGCATAAAGATCAATGTCGATACATTGACACTTACGGCGACGCCTATTCCCCGCACCCTGCAATTTTCACTGATGGGGGCCAGAGATTTATCCATTCTTAACACAGCTCCGCCCAACCGCCACCCCATAATTACCGAACTCCATGTATTTAATGAAGCCATCATAACCGAGGCCATTAGCTACGAATTGGAGCGAAACGGCCAGGTTTTTTTTATAAATAACCGTGTCCAAAATATTGACGAACTCGAAAAGACCATCAATCGGTGGTTACCGGATGTCAAGACTGTTGTGGCACACGGACAAATGGAAGGCCCCAAACTGGAGCAAATCATGCTCGATTTCATTGAAGGTGAATACGATGTTTTGATCGCCACCACCATTATCGAATCGGGACTTGACATCCCCAATGCCAACACCATTATAATAAACAATGCCCACCACTTTGGGTTAAGTGACCTACACCAGTTGAGAGGCCGTGTTGGCCGTTCCAACAGAAAAGCTTTTTGCTATCTGTTGGCCCCACCACTTACGACCCTCACTCAGGATGCCCGACGCCGCCTGAAAATAATCGAAGAATTCTCCGAATTGGGCAGTGGCTTCAACATTGCCATGCAGGATTTGGACATCAGAGGTGCAGGAAATATGCTGGGTGCTGAACAAAGCGGATACATTGCAGACATTGGCTACGAAACCTACCAGCGCATCTTGCAGGAAGCCATGCTCGAGTTGCGTGAAGATGAATTCCCCGAGCTATTTAAGAATGAAGAAAAGCCCGGAGAAGAGAGCAAAAATTTTGTCAGCGACTGTCAAATAGAAACCGATCAGGAAGTAAGAATCCCTGTCGACTACATCAGCAATACCGCTGAACGGATGGAACTTTACAGGGAACTGGATAACATAGAGAAAGAAGAAGACATTGAAGCCTTTGCCAATAAACTGAAAGATCGTTTTGGCCCAATTCCTGAACCAACCTTATCGCTTCTGAATATTGTCCGTTTAAGGAGGCAGGCAAAAGCGATGGGAATCACCAGGCTTCTCCTTAAAAACAATAAAGCACGATTGCATTTCATTGACAACCCGCAATCAGGGTTTTACCAGTCAGGTTGTTTTGGAAACATTCTCCAATGGGTACAGCAACATCCTACTGAAGTCCAGATGCAGCAAAAAGGGGAGAAACTGATTTTGATAATCAAAAAAGCGGAAAACATTGAAAGGCTGAAAGATAAACTCAAAGAAATCAGTTCTTTATTACAATAGATCGTTAGATTTGTAAATATAAGATTTAGGTCGAACCATGTAGCGCTAATAACCAGGGTTTTAAAGCAATTGTGCGTGCAATTCCAAAAAAATTTGATTTATAGAGCATCTACTTTTCTCTGGCTTCCTTCAAAACAACAAGTATCTTTTCCGGTTCATCCTCGGCATTGTTTAGAACGTAGGCTGAACACAACAAAAAATGCGAAGTAGTTTCGATGGAAATATCAACCGGTTTTTTACTCTTCTGATTAAAAATATTGGCCAAAGCTCCACGGTCAATATTCATCCAGGGGCGCATGGTAAATACGGAGTGCCCCCGCATATCAAAAGCAGGGCAAACAAATTCCCGAAAAGCAGGATTGTAGTCCACCACTTCAAAAAGGTTATTGATCAACAACATGGGGCCCATGCCGGTAAGTGCTGCTTCCTTCCATTTTTGAAGCTCATCAAGATGAGCCAGATAGTCTGAAACCTCTACCAAGACCAGTTGTAAAGCGGAAGATCCATTAAAGTTAATCCGGGAGGCATGCACCACAACTTTAACCGGTTTATGATGAAAAGTTTTTATCTGAAGGTGAAATGGGGTTATCTTTTCACTTTTATCATCTGAAAGAACCTGCTCAAGAGTTTCAACAAACTCATCGTCAACAAAATCCACCATTGAAGACCCAATGATATCCTCCATGTAATGAGTCTTATACAGATCAAGCGCCAAATTATTCAGATAACGAATAATTCCGTTTTGGACAATGGTAATAGCAATGGGAGCGTTGGATATATAGTTCCGGAAGCTTTGCTCTCTTCTTCGCTGATCAAGATCAGCTTTATGCTTGTAGTAGGCCAGTTCCATGGTAATTCCAAGCTCTTTTTTGGTGATGGGCTTTACGAGGTAACCATAGGAGTTTGAGATAACTGCCCGTTCAACCACATCAGAGCTGGTATCACTTGAAATAAAGATCACCGGCACTTCACATTCGCGCTGAATGGTTTCAGCAACTTCTATCCCATCCACGTCTCCCTCCAGATGAATATCCATCAGAACAATGTCGGGTTTGTTTTTATCGCATTCCTCCAAAGCATCAATTCCGGACTTACATCTTCCAACAATTTCAAACCCTAAATCCTTAAGGAAGAGTGTAAATATTGCAGAGATGAACCGGTCATCTTCAACTACCAAAACTTTTCGCATAATATGGTACAATTTTTGGGTAATAATCCCGAACCCCAAAAAGATAAACTAAATTTGCATGCCCTTAAGCCAAAACAAAATTCCTTAAAAAGGCAGCCCTTTAATAATTAGGAACTATGAATTTAACAATTGATCAGGGAAACAGTAGCACAAAATTAGGATTTTTTGACAAGGGAGAGGTAATTGCCACTTACAAGCTCGATTTCCTTGACCAAAAAAATATGGGACCTATTATAAAAAGGCATTCTCCCACAAATGCTGTCATATCCTCAGTAACCCGGGATAAATCCTTTTTTAAAAACTTTTTTTCCAACCTTCCCGGACAATTAATATTCTTTGATCACACCACTCCTATACCATTAAAAAACAACTACAAAACACCTGAAACGCTTGGAAAAGACAGGCTGGCTGCAGTCATCGGAGCCAACACGCTTTATCCCGGGTATCCTTTGCTTGTAATTGATGCCGGCACAGCAGTAACTTTCGATCTGGTTTCTCATAACATCTATCACGGAGGAAATATTTCACCCGGACTCAGCATGCGTTATAAAGCTTTGCACCAACAAACACAGAAATTACCAATGGTTACCCCCGGGGATGGCCCATTTTGGGGAGGAACGACTGAAGAAGCCATAAGAGCAGGTGTAAAGAATAGTTTGATAATGGAAATTGAAGGCTACATTAGCCAGGTCAAAGAAGAATATCCTGACGCAAAAACAATCATAACCGGAGGTGATGCAGATTTTTTTGTCAGCTACACAAAAAATATCATCTTTGTACATCCAAATTTAGTACTATCCGGACTAAACCGAATAATTGAATACAATGCATAAACTTACTAGATATCATCTGCTGGTTTTAACCATTTTGATAACGTCAACTGCTTTCGGACAAAAAAGAACCTACTCCCCGTTTTCCAGATATGGATTGGGTGAGTTGAACACTGCAGGCTTTGGGCAAAATGCCGCAATGGGAAATACCGGCATCGCAATGCGCAACAGTTTTCATCTTAATCGATTAAACCCTGCGTCCTATTCTGCAATGGATACCATGTCCTTCTTTTTTGAAGCTGGTGTGACAGGTTACAATCAAAAATTTGAATCGGACAACGGCCAGGAAGAATACAACAACATCGATTTCAGCTATTTTGCAATGGGCTTTCCCATCAGCAGGAAGCTACACATGTCCTGGGGTTTACGTCCCTTTTCAAATTCAGGTTACAAGTTTGAGTTTTCTGATGAAACAACGCTAAACCGGGCCATCGGTACCGGAAATCTGACATCTGCATACGGCGGACTTTCATTCACCCCAATTCCTGCCTTATCAGTGGGTATGCATGCCACTTATCTCTTTGGCAATATCCAACACACCACCTTTATTGAGTTTTTGGGAGACGAATCCGCTTATAAGTACGGTGTTCAATCCGAATTACACGCCAATGACTTCTTTCTGGATTTTGGTGCACAGTATACCCACAAATTATCCGAAAAAGAAGACCTGACTGTTGGTGTAACATTCCGTCCCAAAACATCTGTTAGCGGGGATTTTCAAAGAACAGTCGCAAAGGGAACTCAGTATTCAGAAGATGGAAAGCTCTTTACCAGGAATTATGTCATCCCCGAAGCCTCTGACACGTCTAATATTTCAGGTTTTGATATGGCCCAATCTTTAGGGTTTGGTGTTTCTTATACGAGCAACGATAAACTTACCTTAGCCGCAGACTATATTTTGAGCAATTGGGGTGATGTCACCTTTCCTGACGGACATACAAACACAGTTAACAGTTCACAATTTTCAGCGGGTGCGCAATACCTTCCCAACCAGCGTTCTCAAAACTATTTGGCACGCATGCGCTACCGTGCGGGTATAAAGTACAGTCAGGAGTACATTCAAATCGACAACAATGAGATCAACGACTTTGGCATAACTTTTGGAATAGGTTTACCACATAATAGAAGTAAAACTTCGGTCAACATGGTATTTGAACTGGGAAAGAGAAAACCATCAGGAGACCTTCAAATGACAGAAAGTTATGGAAAAGTAACAGTGAATTTCACCTTCCACGAGTTTTGGTTTATGAAGAGAAAGTTCGATTAATCAGAACTTAAACAAGGTCGCACAGCAGGGTTTTTGGATATTTTTTTACCTTTGCCCCTGTTTTTAAAAATTGAGAGATCAACAAACCATTAACATTTTCTTACAACTCAGGCTTCCAGGGAATAATGCGGGAATTAAGGCTGTCGGTTTTGTAAGGTTTCATCAAACAAAATTTTTTCACATGAAAGCTTTTACAATTATAGTTCTGGGATTGCTGTTATCCATGGCACAAACCTTTGCTCAAAAAGGGGTTGAAGACGGATCCAAGTACGGGCATGGAGAAGACAGCATCAGGTGCTTAAAAAACTTGTCTCTTTACACAGAGCTTGTTAAGCAAAAGAGATTCGAAGAAGCTCATCCATATTGGGAAATTACTTTCAATGAATGTCCTCTTGCTACCAGAAGGATTTATACCGATGGTGTGAAGATCATGAATTACATGGTAAAGAATGCTGATGATGAGGCTAAAAAAGAGGAGTTCTATCAGGAATTAATGAGCGTCTATGACAAGCGCATGAAGTACTTTGGCGATCACCCGCGTTATGGGATCCCTTACATCAAGGGTATGAAAGCCATTGATATGCTCGAGTTTAAGAAAAATGACTCCGAAGTAAGAAAGGAAGCTTTTCAGCTGCTTACCGAATCGGTAGACAAAGGAGGAAAAGCAACTCAGCCAGCTGTTTTGGCAGTATACATGACTACAACAGTTGCCATGTTTAAAGATGGAGAAGCAGACGCCGAAAAAGTGGTAAACAATTACACTACCATCATTGATCTCTTGAACCAGCAAATTGCAGATCCTAAGATGGCAAAATATAAGACGATGCTTGAAGATCTTTCAGGTAAAATTGAAAACCTTTTTGCAAGAAGTGGTGCAGCAGACTGCGAAACACTTGATAAAATTTTCTCACCCCAACTGGAAGAACACAAAGATGACCTCGACTGGTTGAAGAGAGTAAGTCGTCTTTTGGCCCGCGAACTTTGCGAAGATATGGAGCTGCTTTACAAAGTTTCAGAATATCTTCACAATATTGAACCTTCAAGTTCATCTGCTTACGGCTTAGCCCGCATGAACCTGAAATCGGGTGATACCGAACGTGCCATCGAATTCTACAAAGAAGCTATTGAGCTGGTTGAAAACGATGAGCAAAAATCAGAATACTATTATCAATTAGGACTGGTTCATATCGCAGAAGAAAACTTCGTATCAGCAAGAACCAATGCTTTAAAAGCCATTGAGTTGAATCCTGACTGGGGACAACCCTACATCCTGATAGGAAAGGCATATGCTGCTTCAGCCAATAGCATTGGAGATGATGAATTTACTCACAAAACTGCTTATTGGGCAGCTGTTGACAAATTCATCCGTGCAAAATCAGTTGACCCTGAAGTTGCTGAAGAAGCCAATCAGCTGATAGGGGTATACAGCAGGCACTTTCCTGCAAAGGACATGATTTTCTTCCAGGGACTTGAAGTTGGCGGAAATTATACCGTTGGCGGTTGGATAGGTGAGCGTACATCTGTCAGATCCAAATAACAACAATGAGGCACAATTATTTGAATAGCATATTAACAAAGAAAACAGCAGGCAGTATTTTTATACTGCTTGCTGTTCTTTTTTTCTCAGGGGCATGCCAGTCGAACAAACCCAGCGAGATAAAAGCTGTCGTGGATGAAGAAAACTTCCCATCCCTGGCTGTTAACGATCTTGAAACGGTAATTACCGACTCGGGAAGGGTAGCTTACCGGTTCATTAGTCCCGAAATGAACAAATACGACAACCGCCAAGAACCTTATACCGAATTTCCAAGGGGATTGCATCTGATTGTTTATAACAAACAGGAAGAAATTGATGCCCAAATAAAAAGCCGGTACGCCATCTACCATGAAAAAGATGAACTCTGGGAGCTTCAAAATAACGTTGAAGCCGTGAACTTCAAAAATGAAGTGATAAATACCGAACAACTCTTTTGGGATGCGCGCGAACACAGAATCTTTTCCGATGAATTCATCAAAATCACTACAGATCAGGAAATACTGACAGGTTATGGTTTTGAATCAGATGAAAGTCTTGAAAACTACACCATAAAAAATATTAGTGGAATTCTGGCCATTGAAGAGGAAGAAACCAGGTAAAACAGATTGTGGCACCATTCACCCATTGGCATAATCAGAAAAAAATAAGTTTTTTATTACCTTGCAGAAAAGATCCCGATTTAGATTCAGATGGAATATTTACCTATAATAATTGTCACGATTATTTTTTCGGCGTTTTTCTCAGGCAGTGAAATGGCTTACCTCACTGCAAACAAACTTTTAATTGAACTGAATCGCAAGAAAAACCCGGGAATAGCCAAAATGATTGATCTGTTTCTCCGGAAACCGGGGATGTTTATTACCACCATACTAATTGGGAACAATGTTGCATTGGTTGTATATGGCATCTACATGGCTAAGCTCTTTGAACCAATGATCGGGCTCTATTTCTCCTCCGACTTTGCCATCCTTCTTTTACAAACCATCTTATCGACACTGGTAATATTAATAACAGCTGAGTTTATACCCAAAATCATATTCCGCATAAACCCCACTTTTACGCTGAACCTCTTCAGCATTCCACTCACGATTTTTTATGGCCTTTTCTATCCCCTATCAAAATTCACTCTGGGCATATCAAATTTTCTGATAAAAAAGGTGGCCAAAACAGATCATCCCACCTCCACAGAAGATCTGGTTATCGGACGTTTGGATTTTGACCATTTACTCTCCAAACATCAGGAACATGTCTCTACTGACGAAGAGGTTCCACAGGAAGTGAAGTTATTAAAAAATGCACTTGATTTTTCATCAGTAAAAATAAGAGAGTGTACCATTCCCAGAACCGATTTGGAAGCGGTGGATGTGGAAGACAGCATGGAAGTTCTGCGCCAAAAATTTATTGACAGCGGGCATTCAAAAATTCTTGTATTCAAGGAACACATTGACAACATCATAGGCTACATCCATGTTTCAGAACTCTTTAAACACCCCCGAAAATTAAGGAACATTATCAATCCTATAAGTATTGTGCCGGAAACAATGACTGCCAATAAGCTTCTGGAGATCTTCACCAAAGAGCACCGAAGCATTGCACTTGTTGTTGATGAATTTGGCGGAACAGCAGGAATTGTCACTCTGGAAGATATTCTGGAGGAAATATTCGGGGAAATAGATGATGAACACGATGTTTCTGACTTGGAGGAAAAGGAAATTGATAAAAACCATTATCACTTTTCAGGACGATTTGAAGTCGATTATCTCAACGAAAAGTATCAACTTGAATTACCCGTTTCGGATGAATATGAAACCCTGGCAGGTATGATTCTGAGTTTTAATGAATCAATTCCAAAAAAGGGAGATGAAATAAAAATTGAACACTTCATCCTGCGCATATTGGAAGCTACCAGTTCGAAAATAGAACTGGTGGAACTCACCAAAGAAGATGAACATTAATTGGTCAATTTTTATATTCGTTATAAATTCGCAGCACTCAATTTGAAAGGAACCGGATTGTGCTTTTTTTTGTATATTCGTGACCTGATTTTAAATAAACAAAATTAATCTGTATTCGAATGGCAACTTTAGAAAGAATCAGAAGTAAAGGAGGAGTTCTTGTGGCCGTAATGATCGGCTTCGCCCTGTTTGCCTTCATAATGACCGACCTGCTAAGTTCAGGAAATTCCATTTTCCAACGTTCAAAAATGGAAGTGGCCGAAATCAATGGAGAATCAGTTTCTATCCAGGAATTTCAGGCCAGAGTTTCAGAAATGGAGGAATATGCACGAATGAACTCAGGTGAGTCAGCATTAGACAACGAAATGGTTAACCGCTTGCGTCAACAAGCCTGGAACCAGATGGTCAATGAAGTGATCATGGGTGAAAAATATGAAGAACTCGGTATCGAGGTAACACCCGCCGAATTGCTTGACATGGTAACCGGGTCCAATGTTCACCCTACTATTCGTCAATTATTTACCAACCCACAAACAGGAGCATTTGACAAGCAACAAGTGATAAACTTTCTGCAATCTAAACAATACGATCCGCAAGCCAATTTTTACTGGACATTCGTTGAAGATCAGATTACCAAAGAACGTTTATTCAGCAAGTATTCCGGGCTTTTCCAAAAAGGTTTTATTGTAACAGATCAATGGGCTGAAAGTGAAGCTAAAGCCCGCTCTACAGAAGTTGACTTTAACTTTATTATGAAGCGTTTGACCTCCGTTGACGATGAGGAAGTATCTGTTAATGAAAGTGAGATTAAGGATTATTACAACAATCATACGGATGACTTTAAGCAAGACCCCAGTCGTGACATTGAATATCTTACTTTCGACGTTGAACCTACCGATGAAGACCGGGAGCTAACCAGAGAAAGACTCATGGAAATGGAGTCTGATTTTAGTGCGCCTAATGTAGACGCAGCACAGTTTGTAAGAATAAATTCTGATGTTCCATTCAACTCCCGCTATATGAAACCCGCGGCATTGGATGCTGAAATACGGGACTTTGTGACTTCTGCTTCAGAAGGAGATGTTTACGGGCCTTACTTTGAAGAAAACACCTTCAAGCTTACAAGACTGGTTGATGTTGCACAGATTCCTGACTCTGTAAAAGCACGTCATATCCTGCTAAGAAACAACCCACAAAATCCTCAGGCAACCCAAGCTTTGACAGACAGTCTGGTGAATTTGCTTGAGAATGACGCCAACTTTGCTGAACTGGCCCGTCAGTATTCCGAAGATCAGGGATCTGCCATTAATGGTGGTGACCTTGGATGGTTCCGCCAGGGGCAAATGGTGCAGCCTTTTAACGACGCTGTGTTTTTTGGTGATGAAGGAGAAATTGTAACTGCAGAATCTCAGTTTGGGACTCACATTATCCACATTCAGGAAAAAGGGGTTCCAACTACTCAGTATCAGTTGGCAACACTTGGACGTGAAGTAACCCACAGCTCCAAAACTTATCAGAACGTATATTCGGAGGCTACCAGATTTGCAGCCTTGAATAACACTCAGGAAAAATTCAACAATGCCATTGAAGAAGAGAATCTGACCAAACGCTATGGTCGCGATTTGAACAAAAATGACCAGCGCATAGGATCTCTCGAGTCTCCAAGAAAGCTTGTCAAATGGGCTTTCGATGCTGAAGTTGGCGATATGTCTCCAATCTTCGAATTTGGTGATCAATTCGTAATTGCAGTGCTTACCGAAATCACAGAAGAAGGAACGATGCCGCTGGCTGATGTAAGCAGCCGCATTGAGCGTCAGTTGATGGACGATAAGAAGAAAGAGATGATTCTTGCTCAGTTGCAGGAAGAGAAAGGAAGCGGAAAATCTTTACAGGAAATAGCAGAGTCTCTTGAGGCTGAAGTGCAGTCTGCCTCAGATATAAACTTTAATGCATTCCAGGTAGCCGGAGCGGGTGTTGAGCCTGCCCTCGTTTCTTTAGCAGTTTATTCTCCTGTAAATGAAGTTTCTGAGCCTGCAGCCGGTAACAATGGTGTTTATTTGGTACAAGTAACCAATAAAGAAGAAACTGAAACCAGTGTGGAAGATATTAAGCAGCAATTGAAAAATAACCTGAACTCCAAAGTGAGTTACCAATTGCTTCAAACTATCCGTGACAATGTGGACGTTATTGATAACAGATCGAATTTCTACTAGACCATCGGAAAAATAACAACAAAAAGGGTGATGAGAAATTTCTCATCACCCTTTTTGTTGTTATAAAAAGCTGAACACTTATATAATTAACCTTCAGACAGCAACCTTTTTACGGTATTCGAAATATCTTTTCCATCCGCTTTTCCGGCTAACTTTTTAGAAGCAACACCCATCACCTTCCCCATGTCTTTCATAGAGTCGGCACCCATTTCCTGAATGATATTTTTCAGCTCAGCCTCCATCTCTTCCGGAGACATCTGTGCAGGTAAAAACCCGGCAATAATATCGGCTTCGGCGATCTCCTTATCGTACAAGTCGGCGCGACCCTGAGCCGAATAAATAGTTGCAGAATCCTTGCGTTGTTTAACCATTTTCTGCAGGATTTTGAGTTCCTCGTCCTCTGAGACCTTTCCACCGGACTTGGCAGAAGTTTGGGCCTCTAAAAGTTCTTTTTTAATACTTCTCAATGCTTCCAGCTTAAGCTGTTCACGGGCCTTCATGGCCGTTTTAATTTCATCAGTTATTTTCTCAATCAAACTCATAATAAATATAGAGTATTAGATGTTAGTTAATATACATTAGCAATTAAAGCTCAATCCACATTGTCATGTAACCAGGGATTATTATCACTCAACCGGCCGTCTTTCAGGGAAAATCTGGAAACTTTCCGGTCGGTCTGGCCTTTCCCTTTAGAAGCCGATTCCTTACGCTTATTCTTGTCAATAGCAACATTTCGCCGCTTATAAGCAGGAACATTTTCCATCTCATCAATCAGCTTTTCATCCCCCATTTCTTCGGGAGTAAGAGCTGCTGCAGAACCATGTTCAAGAATAGGTCCAACATCCTTCTTGTCGCTATCTATGGCCCATGAGAGCATATCCCCTTCCGGTTGATCAGACACATCGTTTTCATTTACCTCCTCATCTCCATAGAGCCATTCAATCTGTTTCTCTTTCTGTCGTTCTATCTCATCAAAATCAACCACGCGCGATTGCTCATCATCCTCCCCGTGGCCGGTTGTGGTATTTTCAATTTCTTCATCCGTTACGTTTCCCTCCTCATCCATACTGAAACGGGCGACAGACTTTTTAACAGGCTGTCTTCCATCCTGCTTCTGAATAATATGTCCGGAGGCAAAGCCGGTAGCTATAATCGTTACGCCCACATCATCACTTAATCTTTCATCCGTTCCTGACCCCCAGATAATGGAAGCAGAAGCGCCAACCCGATCCTGAACGTAGTCGGTTATTTCACCAACCTCATCCATGGTGATTTCATCAACACCGGAAGTGATATTGAGAAGGATATTTTGAGCGCCTTTGATGTCATTATTGTTTAATAAAGGTGATTCAAGCGCAGCCTGAATGGCATCAATGGCTCTCTCCTCCCCTTCGGCAGTGGCAGATCCCATTATAGCAACTCCACTGTTTTTCATAACGGTTTCCACATCGGCAAAGTCCACGTTAATGTATCCATGAACTGTTATTATTTCGGCAATTCCTTTGGCTGCTGTTGCCAACACATTATCAGCTCTGGAGAAAGCGTTGCTGAGTTTGAGATCACCATACATATCGCGCAACTTCTCATTGTTAATGATTAGTAATGAATCGACATGCTGTTCAATTTCAGAAACGCCCTCAAGGGCCTGTTCAATCCTGACCCGCCCTTCGAACTTAAAAGGAATGGTAACAATGCCTACTGTCAGAATCCCCATATCCCGGGCAGCTTTGGCAATAACAGGTGCAGCACCAGTACCAGTTCCACCACCCATTCCGGCAGTGATAAAAACCATCTTGGTATTATCTGCCAATACCTGTTGAATTGCTTCCAGACTTTCAATAGCAGCCTCACGTCCTTTCAGGGGTTTATTGCCAGCTCCACGGCCTTCGGTCAGTGACTCACCCAGCTGAATCTTAATGGGAACCGGGCTGTTATTAAGAGCCTGCGAGTCAGTATTGCAAACAACAAAGCTTACGTCCTTAATACCAAGACCGTGCATGTAGTTTACAGCATTGCTTCCACCTCCCCCAACACCAACTACTTTAATAATCGAATTGGGATCGCCGGGAATATCAAAATTCATCAAATCTTCACTCATAATTACCTCCTTGTGCTGGGATTACATTTCGGTATCTCTCTCATCAAAAATACCGGCGATATTGCGCCTGAGATTTCCAAAAAGATCACCGGTAATGTATTCCAATTTTTTCTCCTTTTTTGGCTTCCTGTTTTTGCCTGCCGAGTGTTTGGATTTTTTCTCTCTTACGGGTTCTTCCGTTTCCACATCATCAAATAAAACCTGCTCCCGGGTAACCTGGCTTCCGGGATACTGACCGGCAGAGATCAACAAACCAACAGAGGTAGCAAAAGCAGGACTTTTCAAAACTTCTTCTTCTTCATTTGAAAAAGCTCGGGAAACTGAACCGACCCTAACATCAAGCCCGGTTTTAAGTTTTGTCAGTTCAGCCACATGGCTCAACTTGGCTCCTCCTCCGGTCAACACAATGCCAGCACCAAGTTTTTCATAAAATCCTGATCGCTCAATATGATGTATTATCAGCTCAATGATCTCTTCCATTCGAGCTTGAATGATACATGCCAGGCCTTTAAAAGAAATCTCCTTGGGTTCCCACCCCTCAATGCCGGGAATTGTAACCACTGCATCTTCGCGGGCATGTGTTCCAAGGGCTGAGCCAAACTGGGTTTTGAGACCTTCAGCCTGTTTCTGCAGCACAGCACATCCCTCCTTTATATCACCTGTAATAACGTTCCCACCAAAAGGAATCACAGCGGAATGTCTTAAAATACCATCCTGAAAAACGGACAAATCAGTGGTGCCGCTTCCTATATCAACCATAACAACGCCGGCTTCTTTTTCTTCTTCGGAAAGTACCGCTCCAGATGCAGCCAACGGGGAAAACAAAAGTCCATTAAGCCGAAGCCCTGCTCTTTCAATACATTTTTCAATATTGTGAACATACTGATTTCTCCATATCACAACATGGAAGTTTCCTTCAATACGCTGCCCTGAATATCCTACAGGTTCTTTGATGCCACTTTCATGATCAACGATATAATCCTGAGGAATGACATGCAGTACTTTTTCGTCAGGTTCCAGGACGATTGTGCGATAACTGTCCTGCAACAACTGTTCGAGGTCAAAGGTATTAATTTCGTTACCTCTGTTTACCGACCGGTAACACCGGTTTTTCATGGTACGAACATTTTGACCTGAAAAGCCTGCGAAGACATCACTGATTTTGATATTGAGTCTTTCCTGCAAAGAAGAAACCACCTGACGTATGGCCTTGGCCGTTTCCTCAATATTGAGAACAATGCCACGTTTTACGCCGATAGATGAAGTTTTCTCAACCCCAAGGACTTCTACCTGGCCATTGGGATGTTTACGACCTGCTACGGCTACAATTTTTGTAGAACCGATGTCGATGGCTGCAATCAAATTAAAATCCTGACTCATATATTCCTTTTTTTCGAGCAAAGTACTTGTCCCTTATATTTCAAATTGATAACCTGATAATTGTTCCACTCACGTGGAGAAAGTCCATTTTTATAGAGAGCTCTCAGGTTCCTTAATTTTTCCTCAATCCGCACGGGAGGGCCCAACAATATCAAGTGGTCTCCCACCCTTGGCACCAAAACATAATCGCCGTTTGACTTCACAAAAAGTTGTTCTATTTGGGCATTCCAAAACGAATCGTTTCTAAAAATTCTTGCAATATACTGCAAATGCTCCATTTGTCCTTTAATGGCTCCACTTACCACCAGCACACGAGCGGTAAAATTATCAAACAACCGCATTTCGTTTCCATCCTCATCAATATAATACGACCGTGTATTTTCAAACACCCTGAAAAGTGGAAGGTGCTGATTAAGATCAACTCTTAAATGGCCACCAATCGTATTGTAAACCTCACATTTCTTTATTGCCGGATGCTTCTCCACAAAGGTTTCAATCTCATTCAGGGATAAAGAATTGAATTCTCCTCCCAATGTCCCTTCAAATTTTCCTAAAACAGCATTCCGGATCTCATCACTGCTAACAAAACGTGTTTCCAAACTGTCTTTTACGACCACTGAAATTTCACGGCAAACTATATCTTCCCGGTAACTGGCAATGAAACCAAGCATTACCGGAAAATAAAGAAGCAACAAGCTCCAAAGCAGTATTATCTTTATTCCTTTCATGAAATAGTTTTTTCCCCCCATTTTTCTATTTCAGGCACTAAACGGTCTATATCTCCAGCTCCCATCGTAATTAAAACCTCAGGATTCAACTTCTTCAACTCTGACAACAAATCAGCTTTCTCCACAATCCGGCATTTTTCCGAGTCGAGATACGCAACTATAGAAGCACTCGAAATTCCGGGTATTGGTTCTTCCCTTGCAGGATAAATAGGTAGCAAAATAATTTCATCCAGCCCATTTTGCAGGGCGGTGGCAAATTCCCTGGCAAAATCCCGTGTTCGTGAAAATAAATGAGGCTGAAAAACCCCTGTTATTTTACACTCCGGATAGGCATGGCGAACACTGGCAAGCGTCGCTTTTATTTCCTCCGGATGATGTGCATAATCATCGATATAAACAAAGTCGTCTCTCTTCACCACTACGTCAAATCGCCTTGCAATACCTCTAAATTCAGGCAAAGCTTTTTTTAATTCTCCGGGAAGAACACCATTTATCAGACTCAGAGAAATGGCAGCCGTGGCATTTTCAACATTAATCAGTCCCGGCACTCCCATCCGGAAGCCTTCAATTATCCCGGTGGGTGTTTTTAAGTCAAAACTATAAAAACCGTCCTTTTCAGTTAAGTTTAAAGCCTGGTAATCGGCATTTTCACTAATAGAGTAAGTATTAATCCTTACACTTTTTTCCATGTTTTCCGAAACAGGAAGGCCGGATTTTAATAATAAATTACCCTTCTTTTTAATTCGATCCTCAAACCCCCAGAATCCCTCTCTCACTTCTTCAGCAGACCCATAAATGTCCAAATGATCAGCATCCATAGATGTAACCAAAGCAGTTTGCGGACTCAATTGCCAGAAAGAACGATCAAATTCATCGGCCTCTAAAACAACAAATTCAGAATTGGGATTTCCAAGGAAATTAGTTTGGAAATTCTTGGATATTCCACCCAGAAAGGCATTACAGCCAACATTGCTCTGACTGAATAAAAAAGCCGTCATGGTTGAAACGGTTGTTTTTCCGTGTGTTCCGGCAACACAAATCGATTTCATGTTTTCGGTAATAAGACCCAGTACCCGAGACCTTTTTAAAACATTAAACCCATTTTGGTGAAACCATATCAATTGTTTCTGAGAATCAGGAACTGCCGGTGTATAAACCACCATTGTTCGATCTTTATCTTTAAAGTCTTGCGGAATGAAATCAACAGACTCATCAAATACCACCTCTATGCCTTCAGATATCAACGCATCCGTAACCGGTCCGGAAGTACGGTCATAACCAGCCACCCGGAATCCGGAAGAGTTGAAGAACCTGGCAAGAGCGCTCATCCCAATGCCTCCGACTCCAATAAAAAAGATACTTTGATAATCTTTAAATTCGTTCATGCTTTCTCTTTGGCAATTTTTTCAACTTCCTCAGCAATTTGATCGGCTGAATTATTATGGGCAAAAAGTTTAATTTTTTCCTCCAGCTGTTTTTTATGATCGATATCATCAAGTAAAACCAGAGCTTCTTTCACCAGCTTTTCTTCCGTTTCATTATCTGCCACAAGAATGGCTGCCCCCTCCTTCACAAGAGACATGGCATTTTTGGTTTGATGATCCTCCGATACATTTGGTGACGGAACTAAAACCGAGGCTTTTCCCAAAAGCGCTAATTCGCTAATGGTACCGGCTCCTGCACGGGAAACAACAACATCTGCAACACCATATGCCAAATCCATGCGTGCAATAAACGGCATCAACTTAACATTGTCCAACCCATGGGTTTTCAGCTGTTGATCCAGGTCCTGATGATAGTATTTTCCACATTGCCACAAAACCTGAACATCTTCACGTTCGCGGATAGCTTCCAGGCTTGATATCAGTCCTTTATTGATGCTTCCTGCACCAAGTGATCCCCCGACAACCAAAATGGTTTTTCTTTCACCATCCAATTCAAATTCCTTTAACGCAGTTGCACGTTCAATAGTCTCCAAAAGATTTTTTCTCACCGGGTTCCCGGTCTGCACAATCCGGGAGGGCGGAAAAAACCGCTCCATATTTGGATAAGCGACACAAATCTTTTTGGCCTTCCGGGCCAGTATTTTATTTGTCACACCCGGATAACTATTTTGTTCCTGCAGCACCGTCGGCACTCCGGCGGAAGCAGCAGCTTTTAAAACCGGACCACTGGCATAGCCTCCTACTCCAATAGCCACATCCGGAGCGAAAGACCTTACTACTCGACGGGCTTTCAGCATACTGGCCGCCAGCTTAAAGAAAAAAGTAATGTTTTTCCAGGTCAATCTGCGTTGAAATCCGGCCACAGGCAACCCAACGATATCATAGCCGGCAGCAGGCACTTTCTCCATTTCCATTCGTCCCTTTGCCCCAACAAATAAAATTTCAGTCTCGGGGTTGCGTGCTTTTAGGGCGTCTGCAATGGAAATGGCAGGGAAGATATGACCTCCTGTTCCTCCGCCACTAATTATTATTTTTAATTTATCACTCATATGGTATCAAGCGATTTTTATTTTAGGATATTAACTTCAAGTCGCTTCTGCCTGAGCCGACTCTTTTTCCATTTGTTTTTTCTTTTCTATCTGATTGTGACGGCTAACACTAAGAATAGCCCCCAGCGCCAAACAAGTGAATAAGATGGAAGTTCCCCCCATACTCACTAAAGGCAAAGGCTGACCGGTAACCGGAAAAATACCGACGGCCACTCCCATATTTACAAATGCCTGAATTACCAACATAAGTCCCAAGCCAAGCACCATAAATGCCGGGAATGTACGGTTACTGGATCTGACTAAAACGCCTATTCGCCCCAAAAAGAAAAAATAGGCTGCCAAAACCAAAATTGCTCCCAACAGTCCAAACTCCTCAGCAATTATGGCATAAATAAAATCACTGTAAGGGTGTGGAAGAAAGTTTCTCTGATCACTGTTTCCTGGACCTTTTCCAAGGATACCTCCGGTAGCTATTGCGATTTTTGACTGGGTAACCTGATAATCACTCCCATACTCATTAACCTCAGCGTCGTCATCCATAAAACGCTCGACCCGGGCAGCCCATGTTTCCGCACGGTCAATAAGTACAATATCATTCATGGCCAGAACAAGTACCAGCGTCACTAACGCTATTCCTCCAAAACCGGTGAAGAACAAATTTTTAAACGGAACCCGTCCCAGATACATCATCAACATTACTACACCTCCAAGCAAAACAGAAGTTGAGAGGTTCTCAGGAAAAATCAGCAAACAGACAATTCCTGTATGAATCATAATGGGCCCAAAAGCCCCATAAGTTGGTTCGCCCTCTCTCTGATGTTGTGCCAGAACCCTTGCCACATAAACAATGAGGGCCAACTTTGCCATTTCAGAAGGCTGAAAACTCAATCCTATACCCGGAACCGTAAGCCACCGACTCGCCTCGTTGAGATTTTGGCCGGACATTAAAGTAACACCAAGCATCAGTATGGAAAAATATAATGCAGGCAAACTGAAAATAATAAAATACTTGTATGGAATATGATGCACCACCACAATCAGGGTCATTCCCACCATCAAAAACGCCAACTGCTTGAACATAAAGTAGGTGGTATTGCCGCCCTGTGTTTTGTATGCCAAACTACCGGTTGAACTATAAACGGTCAACAACGACACCAGAGCCAGAAAAATAATAATGACCCAGATCGTTTGATCGCCTTTTACATATTTCCGGATAAAGTTGCTCATTATCCCTTTAATTTATTTAATTCTTCTTTAAACAGATTCCCTCTCTGCACGTAATTATCGAATAAATCGAAGCTGGCACAGGCTGGCGATAAAAGAACAACATCCCCTGCTTTTACAGATCTGGCTGCTTCCGCCACAGCCTCTTTCATGGATTTGGCTTCTACAATTTTCGGCAGTTTTCCTCCAAAAAATTCAAGGAGCTTACGATTATCAACACCAAGACAAATAAGCATTTTCACTTTCTGAAGAACCAAATCTTCCAAAATTGAGTAATCGTTTCCTTTGTCGGTACCTCCCGCAATCCAAACCACAGGCTTTTCCATGCTCTCCAGTGCATACCAGGTTGAGTCAATGTTGGTGGCCTTGCTATCGTTGATGTACATAACTCCGTTTATCTCAGCAACGCTTTCCAAGCGGTGGGCCACAGCCGAGAAATCGGTTAGTCCTGCTTTCACAGCCTCCACTGAAGCGCCTGCACTGAGTGCGGCCAGCCCGGCTGCCATGGCATTGCTTAAATTATGCTTCCCCGGCAAGGCAATATCTGCTACAGGAAGTGAAAAATGATATCTTGGCGTATTAAAAACAACATTAGGCCCGTTAACACAGGCACCTTCTCCATAAACATCGTCAAAAGCAAAAGGACACCGATGCCCGGGATACTTAAGATATTTTAACCTGTTCATGATCTCCTTGTCGTGTCCATTAAAAATAAACACGCTGCCTTTCTCATGATTGTTGAGAATTCTGAATTTGGCATCTACGTAATTCTCAAATTTATAATCGTACCGGTCCAGATGATCAGGAGTGATGTTCGTAATAATGGATGAATCGCATTTAAAACCACTCATTCCATCGAGTTGAAAACTGCTTAATTCCAGCACAAAAATATCCGGATCGCCGGAGATGAGCTCTCTTGCCATGCTGGTTCCAACATTTCCTGCCAAAACAACATTAAGGCCACTTCTTTTTAACAGGTCGTAAGCCCACATGGCAGTGGTGGTTTTACCGTTGCTCCCGGTTATCCCTATCATATAAGCTTTAGAATACCGACCGGCAAATTCAATTTCTGAAATGACTGAGATCTTCTTTGTTCTGATTTTTCTGATTAATGGCGAATGATCAGGAATCCCCGGACTTTTAATCACCTCGCCGGCTTCCAAAATTCGTTCCTCAGAGTGTTTCTGACATTCAAACTCAATGCCTGCTTCCTCCAACTCAGCCTGAAATTGGGGCTTAATTCTCCCGCAATCAGACACAAAAACACGAAAACCTTTGGATTTGGCTAACATCGCCGCCCCGGTTCCGCTTTCTCCTGCTCCAAGTACGATTAATTCCTTGTTCATTCTTTACCTGATTTTAAGCGTCACAATAGTGAGTACCGCCAAAATTATTCCCATTATCCAGAATCTTGTCACAATTTTCGATTCGGAATATCCTTTCAACTGATAGTGGTGATGCAGAGGTGACATCTTAAAAATCCGCCGCCCCTCTCCATACTTTTTTCGGGTGTATTTAAAGTAAGATACCTGAATCATTACTGACAAATTCTCCACCAGAAAAATACCACAAAGGATGGGAATTAACAATTCCATACGAATAAGAATCGCAAACACGGCAATGATTCCTCCAATGGTTAAGCTTCCTGTATCTCCCATGAAAACCTGCGCCGGGAAAGAGTTGTACCATAGAAATCCGACTGTAGCCCCAATAAAAGCACTCATAAACACTACCAATTCAGCCGATTGAGGAACATACATAATATTCAGATAATCGGCATAAATGGTATTGCTGGAAACATAGGCCAATATTCCAAGTGTGGCCCCTATTATGGAAGAAGTACCGGTGGCCAGTCCATCCAATCCATCTGTAATATTGGCACCATTTGAAACAGCAGTAGTAATAAAAATGACCGCCAATACAAAAATTACCCATCCCCATTCTGAGGCTTTGTCTCCCAAAAACCACAGCAGAGAATTATAGTTAAAACGATTCTCTTTAAAGAAAGGGACGTTTGTTATCGGAGCCTTAACATATTTAGTTTCCTGACTCTGTTCAACCTGTTCGGTTTTTATTTCTCTCGTTGAAGCATCCGCCGGAGATTCCATTCTCACAACAACATCATCACTAAAATAAAGGGTCAGTCCAACAATAAGGCCTAATACGACCTGTCCAATCACTTTAAATTTACCGGCAAGCCCCTCCTTATTCTTTTTAAATACCTTGATGTAATCATCCAGAAAACCAATTAAGCCCAACCATATTGTTGTGGTTATCATCAGAATAATGTACACATTATCCAATTTACCAAAAAGCAACACCGGAATCAGTATTGAGATAATAATTATCAACCCTCCCATAGTGGGAGTCCCTTTCTTTTGATATTGCCCTTCAAGTCCCAAATCACGTACAACCTCACCAATTTGTTGTCTCTGAAGAAGGCGGATAATGAGTTTACCAAAAATGGTGGCAATTAGAAGCGCGAAAATAACGGCCATCCCCGAGCGAAAGGAGATGTATTGAAACATTCCGGCACCGGGAAAATCAATTGACTCAAGATATTTATATAAAGAAAAAAGCATAGTAAATTATTGTTGGTCAAAAAACTCTCTGATTATTTCACGATCGTCAAAGTGGCTGCGCTGCCCTTTTACTTCCTGATAAGTTTCGTGTCCTTTACCTGCAACCAATACTATATCGCCTGGTTGAGCCAGAGTGCAGGCTGTCCGAATGGCTTCACGACGGTCCAAAATGGTCAATACCTTTATGCGCTCAGCAAATTGAATTCCCTCCATCATTTGATCAATGATAATTTGAGGCTCCTCATCGCGGGGGTTGTCCGAGGTCAGTATCACTTTTGAACTGTTTTTCACTGCTTCGGCTGCCATCACCGGACGTTTGGCTGTATCACGATTACCTCCGGCTCCAACAACTGTTATCAGAGTCTGCTCGGGCCGTCGGATGTTATTGATGGCCTCCAGAACATTCTTGAGGGCATCGGGGGTATGCGCATAATCCACCACCCCGGTTACACCCGATTTGGAACGTACCGTTTCGAACCTTCCGCCCACAGATTTAAGCTGGCTCATAGCAACCAAAAGTTCTTTTTTATCCCAGCCAAGCTCCCTTCCGGCACCGTAAACAGCAATCAAGTTGGAGGCATTGAAACGCCCAACAAATGGCGTCCAGAATTCTTCCCCCTCAATGGAAAGCTGCATGCCTTCAAATAGTCCTTCAACAATACGCGCCCGGTATGAAGCCACTTCCCGCAACGAATAGGTTTTATGTGAGGCCTTTGTATTTTGATGCATTACCCGTCCATGTTTATCATCGGCATTGACGAGGGCAAAAGCATCATCCGGTAAATCATCAAAAAACTTCTTTTTCACCCGGATGTACTCATCAAAGGTTTTATGATAGTCAAGGTGATCATGTGAAATATTGGAAAATATACCACCTTTAAAATCAAGGCCCTCAACCCGTCCCTGATGAACGGCGTGAGAACTTACCTCCATAAAGCAATAATCGCATCCGGCATCAACCATCTCACTCATTAATTTATTTAGAGTAACCACATCAGGTGTGGTATGAGTTGTTTCAAGTTTTTTGTCATTTATATAGTTGGCCAGAGTAGAACACAAACCTGCTTTAAAGCCTAATAGCCGTGCGGTATTATACAATAGTGTTGCGATGGTGGTTTTTCCGTTGGTACCTGTTACTCCCACCAACTTCAATTTAGAAGAAGGATCGTCATAAAAATTAGCAGCTGCCTGAGCCATCGCTTTGTGCGAATCAGTCACTTTCACAAAGACTACGTTAGGATGATTGCCCACGGGCAGCTGTTCACATATCACAGCAAGTGCCCCATCAGCAATGGCATCCTGCACAAACTCATGTCCATCGACATGGGTCCCACGCACCGCCACAAAAACGGAATGTGGCCCAACTGCCCTGGAATCAAACACTATATCCTCAATGAAAGGATCGGCGTTGCCAATCTTTTCAATATAATCAATACCCTTTATACACTCTGATAATCGCTTTTGCATTTCTTCTTTTATTCCAAATATATCACAATAGTTTTCCCTTTTTCAATGGGCCGGCCCGGTTTAATGGACTGTTTGACAACTTTTCCAACCCCGCTGATGGCGACTTTTAATCCCCGATTTTCAAGAATTGCCACAGCATCTTTGGCTCCCATTCCCTTTGTTTGGGGGACAATAGTCCTGGGAATACTCTTAGACCGAAACTTGACTGTATGCTCAAGTGCCTTGGTTGAAACCCATTCAGTATTAAGATTTCGATCCTGAACCGGAAGCCCCAGCTCGTCAAATATAACTCCCAACTCATCTTCGGGGCCCCCTTTTGACCATGGGTAAACCCCTTCATTCACTTCCTTTGCAGAGCTGCTCTCAGGCAATTTTTCATAACTCAAAGCATAAACCCTGTCAGCAATTTCGCGAAAAACTTTCCCTGCCACAACATTTCCGTAATAAACATTATTGGAAGGACTGTTAACCGCCACAATGCAGGAATACATAGGCCTGTCGGCAGGGAAATACCCTGCAAAAGAAGCCAGGTACTGAACACCATCTTTCCCGTCATATCCTGATGCTCCCCTTGCCAGCTGTGCTGTTCCTGTTTTTCCGGCAATCTTATATGTATTATTTCTGATGTTGGTAGCAGTTCCCCGTTCAACCACTCCTTTCAGCAAATCCTGAACTTTTTCCAGTGTTGCCACAGAACAAATGGAAGGATTCAATACTACCGGATCAAATTCTTTTAATTTTTTTCCATGCTGACTGATGCCTTTCACAAACATTGGTCGAACCATCTCTCCGTTATTGGCCACAGCATTGTAAAAAGCCAATGTCTGAAGTGGTGTCATCTTTACCTCATAACCAATGGACATCCATGGCAGTGTTACCCCTGACCATGAAGGATCGCCGGGATATTTTATTACCGGTGGATCTTCACCCTTTATCTCAACACCCAATGGTTTATTCAAACCTATTGAGTAAAGCCTGTTTACGAATCTTCGGGGATTATCTTTGTAATTATCAAAAACAATTCGTGAAATTCCAATATTGGAAGATTTTTCGAAGGCATCACGGACCGTAATTTTCCCGAAACCTCCGTGATGACTGTCTGTCATTATCTGATCGTAAAAAGCATAAGACCCGTTACCTGCATCAATAGAATCGGTCAATCTTACAGCGCCATCTTCCAGAGCTGCAATCATAGAGGCCAGCTTAAAGGTAGAGCCGGGCTCCATAGCCTCACCAATGGCATAATTAAAATGATCTTCGATGTACACTCCGGGACGTGCCCTGTATAAATTTACCATGGCCTTAACAGCACCGGTTTCAACCTCCATAAGAATAGCTACACCGTGATGGGCATCGTGTTGTTTAAGTTGTTTTCTTAACGATTGCTCAGCCACATCCTGCAATCCAATATTCAAAGTTGTAACAAGGTCTTTCCCGTCATGTGGAGGAATCTCCTCTTCCGGGATCCAGCTTCCGGCAATACGTTTCCAGGTGCTGACTCCATTTGTGCCTTTCAGCACATTATCATAAGCTCTTTCGAGGCCCACCATTCCTCCTTTTGTCTTTTCACCGTATAACTTCCCTATCGTGCGGGAGGCTAAAGATCCAAATGGATGACGACGCTCATCATACTGTTTGGGTATGAACCCTCCGGTATTTTTCCCCTGTCTGAAAATAGGAAAATCCCTTACCTGCTGGAGGTCCATATAAGAAATCTTTCTGCCATTAACAAGATGATACCTCTCCCCGTTTTTACGAGCTCTGACCAGCTGACGCTTATATGCAGATGCAGATTTATCCCCAAAAAAGCGGGACAGACAGAGAGAGAGACTGTCAATTCCGGAATTAAATAAATGCGAAGTTAATCCATGGGCATGCAAGTCCATGTAAATGCGATAGCTGGGAACAGAAAGTGAGATTTTTTGTCCGTTCTCATCCAAAATATTGCCCCGGTTGGCTTCAATAACAATGCTGCTGCTCTCAAGGGTCCGTGCTTTCTCTTTCCAGTGGGCAGCTTCAATAACTTTCAAATTGAATAATTCAAACAAAATAAGCAGCACAAGGCCGCCAAACATCAAATAGATGATGGCCAGTCTAAATACAATTTTTTGCTTGATTCCCATAAATCAGAACGTTGATCCTTTATCAGGAATTTATATAATTTTGAAAACAGTCTCTATAACTTTTATGGCCAAAGAAGTATTAATCGATACTTCTCACTTTAAGTTTTCGTGGCGGTTTTTTCAGCACCTCCAGGTCTATTCCTGCTTTATGCACTCTTTCCATCACTTCACTCTGCTTACTCATATTCATTAATTCTGAAGATGTTGTGATCGCCTCGTATTTTAATTCTTTCAGATCCTTAAGTAAATCTGCCTGTCGGTCAAGCAGGTGTTCCATCTGATATCGATTCCCAATGTAGAGTACACCTAAAAACACAATAAAAGCCAAATAACTCCAATGCTGTCCAAGGCTTTTGCCTGCCAAAAAGCGGCCATGCAAAAACTCCTTAAAAGAAAAGCCCTTCAACTCTTTGAATTCCTCATTGCCAGTGAGAAACTCCCTGTCCTTTTGTTTCTTTTTACTTTTGAACAGTTTCATAATTTTTCTGCAATTCTCAGTTTCGCACTTCTTGCCCGGGGATTATCTTCCACCTCTGTCGCATCCGACTGCACTGCTTTTCGTGTAACAGCTTTGAATGGAACATCTCTGTGTCCGTACAGATCGGTTTCGGCCTGAGACTTCTCAACATTTCCCGACCTGATAAAATTCTTGACCAGACGGTCTTCCAGCGAATGATAAGAAATTATAACCAAACGTCCACCCGGCTTTATCACATCCGGCGTCTGCATAAGGATCTCTTTTAGTGCTTCCATCTCGCTGTTTACTTCGATACGCAAAGCCTGAAACACCTGCGCCAGATATTTATTCACATCCCGCCTTGGAGCTATTGTTTCGGCAAGCTCTTTCAACTGGGTGGTAGTTTCAAATTTCTGACTTCCTCTGAAATCAGCAATTTTCCTGATCAACCTCCCCGGCGAAGGGACTTCTCCATAAAACTTAAAAACATAAAACAACCTGTCTTCAGGATACTGATTCAACACATCTGCTGCTGTTTTTTCCAGTCCGGGCCCCATTCTCATATCCAGGGAACCGTTGAACCTAAATGAAAAACCTCTCTCCGGGGCATCGAAATGATGTGAAGAAACGCCAAGATCTCCCAAAATGCCATCGACTTTTTCGTACCCCAAGAAGTCCAAAAAGTTTTTCAAAAAGCGGAAGTTATGTTTCACCAGAATCAACCGATCATCATTTGGTGCATTTTCCCATGCATCGGCATCCTGATCAAAAGCGATTAATCGGCCATCAGGCCCAAGTCGTTCTAATATGGCCCTGCTGTGCCCTCCTCCTCCAAACGTCATATCTACATACACCCCTGACGGCTCAATATTCAAACCATCAACAGAGTTCTTCAATAAAACGGGTATATGATATTCTCTCGTCATCATTCCTTTTTACCGTGCAAAATTATCATCTAATTTCATCCCCGGAGCCTGACTCACCTAAAATTTTTTCGGCCAAATCGCCCAGCCCCTCACGAGACAAATCTTCCTCATCGTAAACCTCTTTACTCCAAACCTCTATACAACGGTCCACACCCAGCAACACTACTTCACGAGCTGCATCAATCTGCTCCATTAATCGTTTAGGGATTAAAAAACGACCGTTTCCATCAAGCGAAACTTCGGCTGATCCCCTAAAGAAATTCCTGAGAAACCGATTGTGTTCTCTGTTGTAAGGATTCAGCTTTGCCCTTATTCGACTTAACTCTTCTTCCCATACCGAAAAGGGGTATATCACCAGGCAAGACTCGAATAAATCTTTTCGCACAACAAGACGCACATCGCCCTCTCCCAGCCCTTTTTTAAAAGCTGAAGGAAAAACAACGCGTCCCTTGGCGTCGGTCCTGCAAGCAAAATCTCCTATAAATGTGAACATTACAGTTTGGGTAATATGCCCGTAAAGCTACAAACTTTTTAAACCACAATCAACCACTTAAAACCACTTTATTGCATTTTTAGTAAAAAAATATTATAGACGCCCCTTCATTACAGACTCTCCTCTCTCAAAAAGAGAAAGAAAGAAAAAGCGAGAACAAAATAACTCTCCATTAATTATTGACCTTAAGGCGAAAAACCTATAATTTTTGTAATATTGAGGCCGATTAAAAAAATCAAAAGTGGATACAAAAAGCGAAATAAAAGGAAACCCTGAGCAGCAACTCATTGATGTGGAGAAAGTTTTTGCAAGCAAAAACCCTGCTTTGCTGAAAATAATCCCCTCATTTATCATTCGCTACTTAAAACGAATCATTCACCAGGAGGAGATCAATGAGTTTCTCATTCAAAAGGGACATTTAAAAGGAGCAGAATTCGGAGAGGCCATCTTAAATGATTTGTTTGGCGCCGGTTTCGAAACAAGAGGTCTGGATCAATTGCCGGATGAAGGAAGGTTTATTTTTGCAAGCAACCATCCACTGGGAGGCTTAGATGGAATTGCTCTTTTAGTAGCAGTAAGCAAGAAATATCCTAAATTGAAATTCCCGGTAAATGACATTCTTTTAAACCTCAAACCACTCGACAATATATTTGTTCCAATAAACAAACATGGTGGTCACTCACGGGAGGCGGCAAGATTAATCGAAGATGCTTATCAATCTGACGCCCAAGTCCTGATGTTTCCAGCCGGACTTGTCAGCCGAAAAAAGAAAGGCATCATCCATGATCTTGAATGGAAAAAAAGTTTTGTAAGAAAAGCCATTCAGCACAAGCGTGATGTTATACCTGTTCATATATCCGGCAGAAATACGGATTTCTTTTACCGGTTGGCCAAACTTCGAAAAAGCACAGGCATAAAAGCCAATATAGAAATGTTATATTTACCCGATGAAATGTTCAAACAACATGGTGAATATCTAACCATCTCATTTGGAAACCCAATTCCCTGGCAATCTCTTAAAGAAGAGGGGACTCCGGACAAGTGGGCATCGAAAATCGAGGATATAAGTTACGAACTTGCAAAAAACCATTAATTTTGTAGATATCCCAACCCGGAAAAAATTGAATCGCAACAAATTTCGATAAATGGATTCCAACAAACCAATTATTTCGCCTGTACCGAGAGAAGAACTTGAAGCAGAATTAACACAGGATCGCTTTGTCAGGTATACCAACAAAGGAGAAAACAAAATCTACGACTTCACTGCCAATGAGGCCCCGATGCTAATGCGGGAAGTAGGTCGTTTAAGAGAAGAATCCTTTAGAGCTGCAGGTGGTGGCACAGGAAAAGATTGTGATGTAGATGCATACGACACCGGGGTTGACCCTTATCATCAACTCATTGTGTGGGACCCCAAAGCCAAAGAAATACTGGGGGGCTACCGCTACATCATGTGTGATATACTTAAACCGGATGCTGAAGGAAAAATGCATCTGGCAACCGCCCGAATGTTTCATTTTAGCGAGAAATTCATTAAAGAATTCCTTCCTAATACCATTGAATTGGGACGCTCTTTTGTTCAGCCACAGTATCAATCAAGCAAAATGGGCGCAAAGAGTCTTTATGCAATGGATAATCTTTGGGACGGATTAGGATCTTTGATCATCAACCACCCTGAAATGAAATATTTCTTTGGCAAGGTTACGATGTACTCTCATTCCAATCTGAAAGTAAGAAGTTTGATTCGGGCTTTCATGGACAAATATTTCAATGATCCCGACAATCTGGTTTATCCTTACAATCCGGTTAAATCAGCATTAACGGATAGTGAAATCAAAGAAATTTTTTCAGGAGATTCCTTTGCTGACGACTACAAAACTCTCAGCAAAACAGTTAGGGAACTTGGAGAAAACATTCCACCACTGATAAATGCTTACATGAACCTTTCTCCATCCATGCGCACATTTGGAACCTCTGTTAATGAGGTTTTTGGTGGCGTTGAAGAGACAGGCATTATAATAACCATTAAAGAACTTTATCAGGCAAAAGTAAACAGGCACGTACATAGCTACAAACCGAACGAACCACATAAATAAATGCCGGACATCAGGGACAATAACTTCGATATAGTCATCATTGGGAGCGGCCCGGGGGGATTTTCAGCAGCCAATAGAGCCCTGGACTATGGGTTACATGTATGCCTGATCGAAAAAAGTCACCTGGGTGGAGCCGGTGTCATAAATGGAGTTCTGACCTCAAAGACCATGTATGAGTTGTCGATGGACTATTCTGTCGCTGCCAGAATAGATCGCGGCTACCGTGCCAGTGCTCTGTCCGTGGACTACAATCAGGTTCGCCATACCGTTTTGGAAGCAGCCCGCGAGAAACAATACCAGATGCGGAGCCAGATCGAAACGTTTACCAATAAACCGAGCCTGGGAAGTATTTCACTGGTGAATGGACACGCCCGGTTTCTGAATGAAAATGTGGTGGAAGTTTCGAGCAAAAATGAAGCTTTCGAAATCTCAGGTAAGCATTTCATTATTGCAACAGGGGCCAGTCCACGTCAATTACCGGATGTAAAAACCGACGGGAAAAGAATTATTACATCTGATGATATACTTTCCTTATCACGTTTTCCCGAACGCATGCTGATTATTGGTTCGGGGATTATTGGTTGTGAGTTTGCAACCATATTTTCCAATTTCAACCAAACCCAGGTTCATTTACTGGACAGATCCAATCGTGTATTGCCTTATGAAGATGATGATGTAAGTCGTTTCGTTTCCAATAATCTGGAGAAAAATGGTGTTGAGGTGCATCATACAGCCCAATTGCGTTGCATTCGTGAACATCCTGACCATTTGGAGGTAGTCCTGGATTATGCAGCAGGACACAGTAAAGTTATTGAAGTTGACCTTGCTCTGGTAGCCATTGGCAGAGTCCCCAACACCAAAGATCTGGGGCTTGAAAATATAGGGGTCTCCCCCGACAAGCGAGGCATGCTTTGTGTAAAAGACTCCGGTCAACTTGAGAGCACAAAGGATCATAAGAATATATATGCCATAGGAGACATCACCGGCCACACCCAACTATACAGTGTTGCAGAATTTCAGGGACGCATGGCAGTTGAATCCATAATGAACAATGTTTGTTATACGCCCGACTACTCCAATATGTCCACGCTTATGTTTTTTAAGCCTGAAGTGGCCGCTGTTGGTGCTAACGAAAAAACACTTCAGGAAAAAAGTGTTGGCTACAGAGCTGTGTTTTACTCTAATGCACTCGTAAATAGAGCCATAGCAATGCGCAACACCCATGGATTCGTTAAGATACTAGTAAGCAATGACAACAAGCAACGGATTTTAGGCATGCGTGCTGCCGGGCCTCAGGCTTCAGCATTTATTGTTGCAGTGGCGCACCTTATCAATCAGGGAAACAGCGTAAGTGAAGTCCTGAAAATATTTTATCCTCACCCAAGTATTACTGAGGGTATTCAGGAATGCATGCGTGCCCTTGCCTCCAAGTCCATTTATAAGCCACTGGCATTCCCGGATCATATCATCGTAAGCGAATGGAATCCAGGTGATCCGATAACACAAACCCCTAAAGATGAAGAAATCAAAAAGAACAAATAAAAGCAAAACCTTACGAACGGTCATCCTTATTATTGTAGGATTAATGGCCACTTACACTTTCTTGCCCAATTATCTTCAGAAGGGATTGATATACATGAATCCCAATATCGACGATTACAAAATATTTGACAACCGGGAAGTAAAAACGGGTGAACCTATTCCGTGGCCGACTGCAGAAAAGTACGGACACCTTAAATTAAATCAAACTACAATAGATTCTCTCGAGAAATACAATTCAGTGGCATTCCTGGTAATCCAACATGATTCTATTTTGTACGAAGGTTATTGGGATGGGTATACAGAAACCACTATATCCAACTCGTTTTCGATGTCCAAGAGCGTTGTTTCATTACTTATAGGCTGTGCTATTGAAGAAGGCTTAATAAAGTCACTGGATGAAAAAGCAAAGAAATATCTGCCTTGGCTAAATGGCCCTTACAGTGGTGATTTGACCATACGTCATCTACTTACCATGAGTTCAGCGTCAAGCTGGGATGAAAGTTATAGTTCCCCCTTCTCAATCACCACCCGGGCCTATTATGGACGCAGTTTGAGTAGCACAATTAAAGAGGTAAAAATCGTTCAACATCCCGGAATAGTATGGAATTATCGCAGTGGAGACACCCAGTTACTGGAAAGAATCCTCAATAAAGCTACCGGGCTAACGCTGTCAGAATATGCTTCGCAAAAACTTTGGCAGCCAATGGGGGCCGAAGAACCTGCATTATGGTCCCTTGACAGAAGAAAAGGTATCGAAAAAGCTTATTGCTGCTTTAACAGCAATGCCCGGGACTTTGCGCGTATCGGAAATCTTATTTTAAACAATGGCAGTTTTGCAGGAAAGAAGATACTATCTGAAGATTACATTAATAAGATGATCACTCCTGCCAAATACCTGACAAATGAGAATGCAGAGATGGTCGATTATTATGGTCTTCACTGGTGGATTATGAATTACAAAGACCAGGAAATTCCTTATGCAAGGGGAATTTTAGGCCAATACATCTTTGTTGTTCCACAGCACGATGCGGTTATTGTGCGACTGGGGCATAAACGGAGTGACTCTTACCATAATCATCATCCCAAAGATGCCTTTACCTGGGTAAAAGCGGGATTGGAAATTATTAAGCAGAATAATTAGGTTCAGAAATTCAGGATTCTGTTGAAGAGATTCGTTTATTGAAACTCAAAATAAGAGCCAGTCAAAATACCGCGATGTGCAGCTTCGGGCATTGCACCAATCATCATTCAAACAACTAATTTTCTGACAAAAAAGGCTTCAGAAAGCATTTTCTTCTACAGCAAAAAAAAGCTGATTTTCAACAAAACATCACACACATCGGTTAACAAATTGTGTGATTAAATGCAGAAAATCAGCCTTCTTAAACATCAGTCTTAAATCGAGATCAGCTTAATAAGCACGTCGGTTGATACCTTCTATGAAATTGATAAAGGAGGTATTGACCACTTTGTTTCCTCCGGGGGTTGGATAATTACCTGTAAAATACCAATCACCCTGATCTTTTGGACAAGCCTTATGCAAGTTATCAACGGTCTGATATACTACTTCCACCTCTGCATCAATATCATCCGGTTTGAGCATTTCGGCTATTTTAGCTGAGACCTGTTCATCCGTGAAGGGTTTATAAATTTCCTTAACGTAATTAACAATTTCTTCTTTTGGCAGATACTGCTGTTCCTTACATTGCTTATAAACCTGCTCAATTACATCATGCTTGCCATGATCCTTAAGCAATTCCACCGCACCAGCAAAGGCACAAAAGTCTTTTAGGCGGGCCATATCGATTCCATAACAATCGGGAAAACGAATTTGAGGCGCTGATGATACCACAATAATTTTCTTTGGATGAAGACGATCCAGTATTCTTAAGATACTTTTTTTAAGCGTGGTTCCCCGCACAATTGAATCATCTATAATAACCAGTGTATCCACCTGATTTTTGACAATTCCGTATGTAACATCGTAAACGTGGGCGACCAAATCATCACGACTGCTATCATCGGTAATGAAAGTACGCATCTTTACGTCTTTGATAGCCACTTTCTCTATCCGGGGCTCAAGGCTTAATATTTCGGTTACTTTTTCTTCCGTCAGGTCATCCCCTAAAGCCATAATTCTTTCGGCCTTTACTTTATCAAGCTTTTCACTAATGCCTTCCATCATTCCATAAAAGGCTGTTTCTGCTGTATTGGGGATGTATGAGAAGACAGTATTTTCAAGGTCCCAGTCAATTTTATCCAGGATAACAGGCGACAATAACCGCCCAAGCTCTTTGCGTTCCTTATAGATATCGCGGTCGCTGCCCCTTGAGAAGTAAATTCTTTCGAAAGAACAGGATTTCCGGTCTTGAGGAACGGTTACCATCTCTTCCGAAACACGACCATCCTTCTTGATAATCAAGGCATGGCCAGGTTTAAGCTCCTGAACCTCTGTAGACCTGATATTCAGGGCTGTTTGAATTACAGGGCGCTCTGAAGCAACCACAACAAATTCATCGTTGGCATAATATGATGCGGGACGAATACCCCATGGGTCACGCATGGCAAAAGCATCGCCGTGGCCAATCAATCCGCCAATAACGTATCCTCCATCCCAGCGTCGACTTGATCTTTCCAGAACTTTTCTTACATCAAGATCACGTTCAATAAGTGCGGAAATTTCTTTGTTTGAATAACCCTCATTTTTGAACTGTCTGAAGAGCAATTGATTTTCTTCATCCAGGAAGTGCCCAACATTTTCGAGCATAGACTCGGTATCGGTATAATCCTTTGGATGCTGACCAAGGTCAATGAGGGTTTTGAAAATCTCATCCACATTGGTGAGATTAAAGTTTCCGGCTAAAACCAGGTTTCTTGATCTCCAGTTATTCTCTCGCATCACCGGATGCACATAGTCAATGCTGTTATTTCCAAATGTGCCGTACCTGAGATGTCCCAAATAAAGTTCGCCGGCAAAAGGCAGATTTTCTTTAGCCCAGATGGGATCATTCAACAACTCGGGCTGATGATCATAAACGTTATCAAAACGTTTATGAATTCCAGAAAACACTTCCTGTATGGGGTTTCCCTCGTTAGAACGCTGCCTGGACAAATATTTTTTTCCGGCAGGTTGATCAATCTTAAGGCTCGCAACGCCAGCCCCATCCTGTCCCCGGTTATGCTGTTTCTCCATCAAAAGATAGAGTTTATTTAAGCCAAACCGCCAGGTTCCGTACTTCTCCTGATAATAACTCAATGGCTTAAGAAGCCTGATCAGCACAATACCACACTCATGTTTAATCTGGTCACTCATAATCGTACTTAAAAAGAAATGGCAAATTTATCTCTATTTATATAATAGCCCAAAGCAAAAAAGAAAAGCCCGCTTGTACACAAGCGGGCCTGTTCTATGGTAATGCATTGAGCGGAATATCGTTGACCTTTACAACATAGCAGGCCGGAAATTCCTTTTTTAATTTATTTAACAATGAAAGTGTTTCGTGTTTATGGCGGAAGCTCCCAACCCGAACCCTCCAAAAAGGGGCACTGTACTCAACATAAATCTCTGCGTCCGGAAACTCACTCAACACCTGGGCCTTAACATCCAA
Organism: Marinilabilia rubra; assembly: GCF_003121985.1. GTDB lineage: Bacteria > Bacteroidota > Bacteroidia > Bacteroidales > Marinilabiliaceae > Marinilabilia > Marinilabilia rubra. Next base: position 635,560 of record NZ_QEWP01000001.1, on the reverse strand, counting down.
TGCTTCCTGCCTGGCTTTACTCCCAACTCCGCTAAACAGCTGGATTCTGAATCCTTCAACTCCGGCAGAACGCTTATTCATATTGATATGGGTAAGCACAAGATCTTTCATCCTTGCCGATTGGTCAATCGTTATAATGCCTCCTTCCTTATCAACACTTTCAATTTCCTCAAATACATCATTGTTCTTCCCATATTCGCCCGGCAATTGGGCTTGCAAGCTCATTGCAACGAACAAAGGGAAACAAAGAAAAATCACTCTCATCTTCACTGCTTTTGGCTGCAAATTTACAACTTTTATTCCTTCACTGGTACAACCAAAACAGGAATATCAGAAAGATTCAATAATTCATTGGCAAAAGGTCTGAAAAAACTCTCAAAAGGATTAATAGACTTATTAAGATGCATGGCAATCACGGTAGCTTCTTTTTCATGAGCAAGCGAAAGAATTTTTTTTGCATCTCCTCCCCATTTGAACGAAGTAATATCTACTGATAATCCGGTATTATTCTTGATGTACCTTTCGGCCTGCCTGGCATACAAGTCGCTTCTTCCCGGCAATATCCATTTCGAATTTTTTTGTAATGCAATTACATTGACCTCGGCATTCAACAATTTAGAAAACCCGGTTACAACAGGCACAATTTTCCTTGTAAGTTTATTGTGATCCAGGGGCAACAACATTTTATGAGGTGATTGCCACTTCATTTCTTTACGCACTGTCAGCACCGGGCATGGAGCATGTGACACCAACCGGTAGGCGTTACTTCCCAACCACCGGTCCTCAACCCCCGAAATACCATGCGTACCTACAACAATTAAAGACACATCATCGTAATGAGCCTGATTGGTAATTTCCCTGACTACATTCCCTTCTCTTATTTTATAGTCAAATTCACCATTATAGACTCTGTAATCTGAAGAATACTTCTCAAGCAAATGTTTAATCCAGTGAGTTGCCTGTCCAATTAACCGTTCCTCCGGGTTATCGCCCAAAAACTCAGGTGCATATCGTTGGCCTGTCTGAACATGAATAACCCGCAGTGAGGCATGAAGCAGATTGGCCAACTCCACTCCTACGCTGAGTGCAAAGACTGAATTCTCAGAGAAATCAATGGGAACAAGAATGCGTTTCATAATTATTTAAGATTTTTCTTGATAAGGATATGCGAACCAGAATCAACACTTTCCCATTGGCTCTAAAATCAAAGACTTTTTCTTATCAGCTCGGTTAATCCTTATTTACCGTTTATATACTTCTCCTTTGCCCAATACAAGTAGACCGGAGATAACAAAATCGGTCTCCGGTCTGCTTTTCATCCTAATATACGCAATGCGATCCAAAGTAGTTGCATTGAACAGTTATTTTATTAGTCCGACTCCAGAGACCGGGCTAATTCATCGGTCATTTCCAGGTTATGGAAAACATTCTGAACATCCTCGTTATCTTCAAATTCATCAATCATCCGAAGTAACTTTTTGGCCGTTTCCAGATCCAGCTCCTTATAGTTATTAGGTATACGCTGAAGACTTGCATTCTCCACCTGCACTTCCAACTCATCAAGTTTTTTCTGCACCGCTCCAAAATCCTCCATAGCAGTTGTCACAATAATCAGGTCTTCATCCTTTTCAATTTCCTGGGCTCCGGAATCAATAAGTTCAAGCTCCAAAGCATCCAGATCCATGTCATCCTTTTTCACAATCTGAAAAACGCCTTTACGGTCAAACAGAAAGCTTAGTGAACCATTGGTTCCAAGACTTCCGCCGCGCTTATTGAAGATGGAACGAACAGCGCCTACCGTGCGGTTATTATTGTCAGTCATGCACTCCAAAAAAACAGCAACACCACCAGGTCCATAACCTTCGAATGTAATCTCTGAAAAGCTGTCTCCTCCAATTTCGGAAGCTTTAGATATTGCCCGATTGATGTTATCTTTAGGCATGTTTACCGATCGGCCGTTCTGAATAGCCAGGCGAAGACGGGGATTGGTTTCAGGATCACTTCCTCCTTCTTTTACTGCCACCTGAATTTCCTTGGTAATTCGCGTGAACATTTTTGCTCTTTTGGCATCTTGTGCCCCTTTGCGGTGCTTAATATTTGCCCATTTACTATGTCCTGCCATGCGCTAAATGGTTTTTATGTGATTTTAAATTAAGATATTACCAAATTAAATCTATCGCTTTGATTAATTTTGACAAAAAATCAGACACCCCTTATTAAAAAAGGGAACACAAAAGTACAAAAATCCCCAAAGGCACACAACACCTTGATATGTTAAGGCTTACAACAATGCAGCTAAATCTGTCTAGCAGACAAGAACTTGGGGAAACCACCTATAAACATTAAATTTGCAATCTGCCTTTTCCTTTTTATTACCTTAAAAAAATCCATCTGGCATGCTTAAAGATGGGTTATGGACAGATAATTCCCGGCAGATTTAAAAGTGATTTATTTTAGAAAGCAAAGAGATGAGAGACGAAAAGCAGCAAGTTACTGACACCAATACAGAAACCGTTTTATCTTATGAAAGCGGTGGAAAAAAACTATACATTGAAACTTATGGGTGTCAGATGAATTTTGCAGATAGCGAGGTGGTAGCTTCTGTAATGCAAATGGATGGTTTCGAAACCACCAAAGAAAACCAGGATGCAGATGCAGTATTCATAAACACCTGCTCAATCAGAGACAACGCAGAACAAAGGGTTCTGGGAAGGGTAAAGGAGCTTAAAGCCTTAAAAAAGAACAACCCTGGCATGATTATAGGCATTATTGGCTGTATGGCTGAAAGAGCTAAAGAGCAGCTTTTTGAAGTAGGCGCCGATTTGGTCGTTGGTCCTGATGCTTATCTGGATCTTCCCAATCTCGTCAGTCTGGCTGAAAGAGGCGAAAAAGCCATCAATGTGGAATTGTCGAAAACTGAAACTTACCGTGATATTCTCCCCAAAAGACTTGGCCCTAATAAAATATCTGCTTTCATCAGCATCATGCGTGGATGTAACAATTTCTGCACCTATTGCATTGTGCCTTACACCCGGGGCCGGGAAAGAAGTCGTGACCCTCAAAGTATAAAAAACGAATTTCAGGAGTTGGTAGATGAGGGATATAAAGAGATCACCCTCCTTGGTCAAAATGTAAACTCGTTCAATTTTACAGGAGAACAATCCTCGATGGACTTCCCTGAATTGCTGGAGTTTTTGGCCCAGGCTTTCCCAAAAACAAGAATACGGTTCACTACGTCACACCCTAAAGACATGAGAGATGAAACACTTAAGGTGATGGCGTCGCACCACAATATTTGCAAACACATCCACCTACCCCTGCAATCAGGATCAAGCAGAGTATTAAAACTAATGAACCGAAAATATACTGCTGACTGGTACAAAGACAGAGTAGAAGCCATACGCCGGATTATTCCTGAATGCGGCATTACGACCGATGTGTTCTGCGGATTTCATTCCGAGACGGAAGAAGACCACCAACAAACACTCGAATTAATGAAATGGGCCGGTTTCGACATGGCCTACATGTTTAAATACTCGGAACGACCAGGTACTTATGCAGCTCAGAAACTACCGGACGATATCCCGGAAGAAACAAAAGGCAAACGACTTAAGGAAATAATTGAACTGCAAAACCAACTTTCTTTAAAAAGCAACCGGGAGGATATTGGCAAGACTTTTGAGGTCCTGGTTGAGAACATTTCAAAAAAATCAAAAGAAGAATTTTTTGGACGAACCTCACAAAATAAGGTCGTGGTATTTCCAAGAGAAGATCTTAAAGTTGGAAGTTTTGCCAAAGTATCAATCACCGATGCAACCCAGGCCACCCTTCGTGGTGAGGTAGTTAAGTAATAGAAACCGTTGTAACAATAGATTTTTAGATACCCGCCTAACGGAAGTCTGGTAAGATCCAGGATAATTCGCACAACACTGAGGACACACGCATCTTCCCAAACACACACCCGTAGGGAGCTAATTACAAGTCTATTGTAAAACACCAACGGAGTATTGGTTGAAAAAAACTGCATAAAAAATGAACGAACAAATTAAAGAATTCCGAGATTTTCGTTCCAAAATGAATGAACGAATTCTATCTCAGGACAACCTGGTAATTAAGCGCCTTTTTAACCTTGACACCAACACCTACAAGGAAGGAGCTTTGCCCGCAAAAACAAAAGAGATGCTGGGATTAGTGGCTTCGATGGTTTTAAGATGTGACGATTGCATAAAATATCACCTTGAAAAATGCTACGAAGAAAAAGTGTCCACCAAAGAAATGATGGAGGTCTTTTCTGTCGCGAATATTGTTGGTGGAACCATTGTCATTCCGCACACCCGAAGAGCCATGGAATACTGGGATATGCTTTGCGGTGAGACTTCTGCCGAAGAATAATAACAAAAAGGTAATACAGAATAACTTGTAGTTAATTTCCAAAACCGGTTTGTTTAAAGTAATTTTGCCGGCGAACCAAAAAATCTAAAATGGCCAAAGAACTGGATTTTGAATCGATACGTCCATACAAGGACCATGAAATTCAACAGGTATTTGAACGTCTGAAAAAAGAAACCTCGTTTTTAGAACTTATTGGATTTCTTTATCCGGAGTTGTCTTCCGAAAACTTCATTAACAAAATGATGCAGATCAAAAGCATCAGACAATTCCAACAGGAAGTTATTTCTCCTTATGTGAGAGAAATCATCAAAAACACCACCAAAGGCGTAACTTCTGAGGGACTCGACAAATTAGATCCCAATGAATCATACCTTTACATCTCCAATCACCGCGACATAGTACTTGATCCGGCTATCTTGAATGTAATAATGTTTGAGCATGGTTTTGATACCACCGAAATTGCCATTGGGGATAACCTGCTGATATACCCGTGGATTACAGATCTTGTCAAACTAAATCGCACATTCATAGTAAAGCGCAACCTTCCGGTTCGTCAAATGATGGAAAGCTCAACACTGCTTTCAAAATATATTCGTAATACTTTAACAGAAGTAGCCCACAGCATTTGGATTGCACAAAGAGAAGGCCGATCAAAAGACGGAAACGACCGCACCCAATTGAGCTTATTAAAAATGCTCAACATAAGCGGAGAAGACGAATCGGTCGCTGAAAACTTCAAGAAACTTAAGATAGTACCCGTTTCAATCTCATATGAATACGATCCTTGCGACTACCTTAAAGCCCTTGAATTTCAACACAAACGCGACAATCCTGATTATGCAAAAACCCAGGATGATGATCTCAAACATATGGGTGCCGGATTAAGAGGCAGAAAAGGCCGAGTTCACTTTGCTTTTGGTGATCCTATTGACAAAGAACTGGACAAGCTTAAAGATGTCAAGAACAAAAATGAAAAATTTGAATTTCTGGCAGGGTTAATTGACACCCATGTTCATGAGAACTACCACTTATGGCCAGGGAACTGGGTTGCCTGGGACATGCTCAACAAAACTGACGAATATAAAGACCAATATACAGAGGACGAAAAAGAGGTATTTTTGAATTACATTGAAGAACACCTGGACCGGATTGATGGGGATCGCAATTTTTTACGCAAAATGCTGCTTGAAATGTATGCCAATCCGGTTGTGAATAAGAGAGAAATCCTAGGTCGCGCCGTAATTGAATAATATTATTATCAGATAATAAAAAAAGGGTGGCCCCGGCTACCCTTTTTTTATTGCGGTTAAAAGTCATTTATTATTGAGGTGTTGCCTTTTTGACTGCTTCACCTTTCAAGTCAAGCATCAGCTCTTCAAGCTGGGCCTTACTAATAGAAGACGGGGCATCATTCATCACATCACGGCCTGAATTATTTTTGGGGAATGCAATCACTTCTCGGATAGATTCCACACCAGCAAAAAGAGACACCCAGCGATCAAATCCAAAGGCTACACCACCATGCGGTGGCGCACCATACTTAAAGGCATTCATAAGAAATCCGAACTGATTTTCAGCTTCCTGCTCCGTGAACCCAAGCACTTTAAACATTTTTTGCTGCAATACATCGTTGTGAATACGAATAGAACCGCCGCCTATCTCTACACCATTGATAACTAAATCATAAGCATTAGCTCTGACTTCTGCAGGATTGGCATCAAGCAATTCAAGATCCTCGTCCTTAGGTGACGTAAATGGGTGGTGCATAGCATAATAACGCTCTGTTTCATCATCCCACTCCAATAGCGGAAAGTCAACTACCCAAAGAGGGGAAAATTTATTTTTATCCCGAAGGCCAAGACGGTTACCCATTTCGAGTCTTAACTCGCAAAGAGCGGTCAATGTGCGCTTCTTCTCTCCGGCTAAAATCAGAATCAAATCTCCGGGTCTGGCACCAAACTCATCAGCCCACGCTTTGAAATCTTCTTCGGAGAAAAACTTATCAACTGAAGTTTTGAAAGATCCGTCATCGTTGTATTTGACATAGACCAATCCCTTAGCTCCCACCTGTGGCCTTTTTACAAAATCGGTAAGTTTATCAAGATCCTTGCGGCTATATCCGGCACAACCTTTAGCACAAATTCCACCTATATATTCTGCATCATCAAAAACTTTAAATCCTCTTCCGGAGGCAGTTTCGGTAATATCCACAAACTTCATATCAAATCTGATATCAGGCTTGTCGGTACCATAATATTTCATGGCATCAGCAAATGGCATCCTTGGAAACTCTTCTTTTATCTCAACATTTCTCAAGGTTTTGAAAAGATGCTTTGTCATACCCTCAAAAGTATTGAGTACATCTTCCTGATCCACAAAAGACATTTCGCAGTCAATCTGTGTAAATTCAGGCTGGCGATCAGCCCTAAGGTCTTCATCCCGGAAACACTTCACAATCTGAAAGTAGCGATCATATCCCGCTACCATAAGCAACTGTTTAAAAACTTGTGGTGACTGGGGCAATGCATAAAACTGGCCCGGGTTCATTCGTGAGGGTACCACAAAGTCACGTGCTCCTTCAGGGGTAGACTTCATCAGAACCGGGGTTTCCACCTCGATAAACCCTTCGTCACTCATGTACTTTCTTACTTCAAGCGCCATTTTGTGGCGAAGCTCGAGTGCCCGACGAGCCGGGTTACGCCTCAGGTCCAGATACCTGTACTTCATACGAAGCTCCTCACCACCATCGGTTTCATCTTCAATTGTAAAAGGCGGAAGATCAGCAGAGTTTAGAATCTTTATTCCATCTGTAATCACCTCAACCTCGCCGGTAGGAATTTTGGCATTCTTACTGCTGCGCTCGGCAACCTTCCCGGTTACCTGCACCACATACTCACGTCCCAGATTGCGCACCTCCTGACTCAGGGTGTCTTCAGCTTCACTGTTAACCACCAGCTGGGTAATCCCGTATCGATCTCTCAGGTCAATAAAAGTCATTCCGCCCAGGTTGCGCACTCGTTGCACCCATCCACTGAGGGTCACGGATTTATCAACATCCGATATTCTTAGTTCTCCACAGGTATGTGTTCTGTACATTACTATTTTATTTTTGGGGCAAGATTAACTCCCCGGTTCCGGTAAAAAAATTCATTTTACAATATCTTTGCGAAAATATAAAGAAAAACAGAAACTGCTACTACGCAACTCAAAAAGGTCAAAATTTATGGATAAAATTGATTTCAACGACCAGTATTTTATGAAACAGGCTCTTCAACAAGCAAAGGAAGCGATGCAAAAAGATGAAGTTCCTGTAGGTGCCGTTGTTGTTAGCGAAGGAACCATTATAACCAAAGCTCATAATCTGACTGAAACTTTGAACGACGTTACAGCTCATGCAGAAATGCTGGCCATTACTTCGGCTGCAGAACAACTTGGCGGAAAGTATTTAAACAATTGCACACTTTACGTTACGCTTGAGCCTTGTTCTATGTGTGCAGGGGCCCTTAACTGGGCTCAAATCGGACGCATTGTTTTTGGCGCTCCGGATGAAAAACGTGGATTCAAGCGACTATCGCCCTCTCTCCTTCATCCAAAAACTGAAGTCACCCACGGTGTTTTAGCAGATGAATGTCAGCAAATTGTGAAGCAGTTTTTTGCGACCAAACGCTAACAACCAAGAATAACGCCACAAAATCAGAGGTAATTAAAATACAATAATTACAGACTATTACATTAATCAATAGATCGTTAGTCCCGATGCTTCGGGATAGACATAAGATATAAGATGAATCGTATGATATTGAAAATCTGCACATTAGCACAAACAGTCGTTTGAATATAAATAACTGACTACAAGTGCCTTATAAAAGTTTAACGGAGTATTGTTAATCAAAAAGGTCGACAAAAAAAATCCCCTCTTCCGCCGTTACGGAGAGAGGGGATAACCCAAGTAACCCTATGAAGTAATTAGCGGATCGCTAGTTTCTTCGTAGTTTTTTCGTTACCGACGACAACACTCACGATATATATTTGACCACCCGCTAATTCGATTTGGTTAAAACCAGCCACAGCCGGTCTGCTTGCTTCCATTCTGCCGCTCATACTATACACTTCAATACGGCCCTGAGGACCAGGACCTGCCAACAAATCAGCATCAATGCTTACTTGTAATTTTCCATAATCACTCGAAAAATGAATGTTTTCCTCCTGCTCCATTCCTTCCATAATTGAGGTAGCAACTTTAGCGCTTCTTGAAAGGTGAAGCACAAACCGGTCATCCTCAATTCCCAGAACACTGGGAGAGTATGTATAAGTCGAAGTCTTCAGGTTAGTATACTGCCCCAGCTCCTTATCCTCAAGAACCACATCATATTCATCCGTAAAATCAGCTAAATCTGCTGAAATCTCGCACTCATCATAAATACGGTTTCTAACACTAATCGGAACTGAAACATAACTTTTCCCATCAAGTGCAGAAAAACCGTTGATCGCCATGGCCTTACTGCCAATTCGGGTAAATATTTCAGGTACCTTCTCAGATGAATTGAACATTTTATCTGAGTCTTCAGGACCTTTCTCATCAGTAAAAGTTTCGTAGTAATAAACAACTGTTGCGTCAAACAAGTATTGATTCTCTATTTTGAGTCGAATCAAATCGTAAATAGTTGAAGACTTTAATAAATTTTCCTGAGAATCCACACCGGTAGATTCATTCCTTTGGTTTTGTCCATTAGCAACATCAACTAATGCGAAAAACACGATTGCTAAACAGAAGGGGTAAAACTTTTTCATAGGGCATTTTTTTTACTGTATTCAGTTAATAATTATTCAGGCTCTTTGGTTTTGACGAACATCAAATATTATTTGACCAACAATTGTTTTTTATTGACGAACGTCTTTGAATTCTATTACGACACCCCGGTTATCAAGTTTCATTTTTTTCTGTATTTTTTTTGACTAAATGCTTTTTTTCTTACACTAAACTTTATTTTTATTTGACAAAAGTAATTACCTGAATTCTTTAAAACCCCCTACAACGACTAAAAACCAACAACATAAACAAGATCAACCCCCTCCCTTAATTTGACGAGAGCATCAATTCCCTGGTTATGTCAAAAGGGTGCCCACATCATTGCGATTTCTGCTATAAAGATGCATTTTCGAAGGAGGTAAATTTTTTTATACCCAACGTGCAGATGAGATATTAGCTGAGACCCCAAAACTCCCCGGCAAACACCTCTACGATCTTGACGATCAGCTCTTGAGCTATCCAGGGCTAGCACTTGAGTTATTTGAAGGCATGAAAGAAACGACCGGGTCTTCCAGGGACCTGCAACGGTTCATTCAATCCTAAATGGCAATTTGATCGAAAAGGCAGCAGAGGCCGGATTGAGAAGCCTCCTTGTTGGTTTTGAAAACTTCTTGCAGGATAACTTAAAGCAAAGCAACAAAAAACAAACCCTAAAAGCCGATTATGAGAAAGCCGTAAAAAGACTCCACAATTTGGGAATCATGATCAATGGTAGCTTTGTTTGCGGACTCAACAATGACAACCGGGATGTGCTTAAACGAACCGTTGACTGGGGTGTAGCAAACGGGATAACCACCTCACCTATCGCATTCTTACACCCTACCCCGGAACCAGACTGTACAATAAAATGAACAAAGAAGGAAGGATAACCACCACAGATTGGGATTTATATGATACTCAAAATATAGTCTGCAAAACCAACATTATCACACCCGGGAAATTTCAGGATGGCCAAAAATGGGGCTATAATGAATTTTACAAATAGAACAACATCTTTAAAGCCGCATCTTTTCATGAATCGGCCAAACACCAGGTAAAGCACCTCTTTTACACAGGCGGATGGAAGAAATTTGAAGGGCTATGGAATACAATTATAAACACGGGAGGCCTGAAACGAATGCTACCCCTTCTTGAGCTTTTGTTAAATAAAGCAGAAAACCAGGATAAGAGCAAAAAAAAAGGAAAGTTCATCTAAACAGGTAGCGCTAAAAAACGCATTTTTACTAGCTATCAAAACATTACACCATCTCAACAAACACTTAAGTGCAATGTTATTTCACAATACACTCGAGTTTCTTTGCACTTGAGTATATGAAAACAGCCAATCAGGCATCCACCTTCCTTAAGACGCTCCAGTCGACAACGCTGCAAACCTTTTCTTTCAACTCGGGGCATTTCCCGTCAATGATTTGTCCCACATCTGCAGGTCTCTGAATATTGTAATCAAACAGAGACTTTGGAAAGGCAACATTCTCAAGTTCCTGCTCAGTATCCATATTTCTAACTCCAAAAGTACGTATAGAGATCTCTTCGAAACCGGGCATCAATTGACGAACTTCTCTGACAAAACTAAAAGCGCCAACCCTGTCTTCAGCAAAAACGGGGTGAACATGAAATGCACTATCGATCTGTTGCATCAGGATTTGCCTGAATTCGCGTCCTGCAATGCTCACCACCATACCAAGCACAATCCCTCCTGAAACCTCAATCTCCCCGGGCTGATACCTTTGATAATTGTAATGACTGGGATGTGTATTTTTCAGGTAAGTGGCCCAAAAAAGATTCTCACTCTTCCCTACCGGCCGCACATATGGATGTAACAACAGATCATTCGCCTTGAACCTGAAAATCACATTCTCCATGTTGATACTCCTGGTCCGGGCAAGAATATTTTCCTTAAACCGATTATTATTAAACGGCTCTTTTCTCTCCGATGGAATGGTTTTACGGGCTGTAAATTCCGGAAAAAGGGAAACCCGAACAAGTGAAAAAACCGGTTCTCCTTTTTGATTAAACAACAAATGAGCGGATTCAATGATAGTATAATCCGGTTTCTCAGCGGGCCTGATGTCAGTTATTTTTATAGTGCAGGAAAAAGTATCACCCGGAAAAGCCGGATTTAGATAGAGGGCATTTTTCAACTCAGGTTTTAAGACACTGGAATGGGCAAAACTTTCGACCCCAAGACTCAATGTAAGGTTCAAAAGAAAGCCATATGGCAGAAAGATTTGATGAAATCCCAGACGTCCGGCAAACTCCCGGCTGTTTTCAGGATAAGAAGATGTTGGCATAAAACCGCTCCACATACTTAAAACAGATTCATCCACCGTAATGTTATACCGGCTTACAATCTCTTTTCCAACAAAAACTTTATCCAGATCAAGGCCATATTCGGCCCGCAGATTTGGTTTCAAAAATTCTTCCATACATATCAATAATCTTCCCGGCAAAAGTAGTAAAACCATGTGATGCATTCAAACGACAATGATCATAGATAAGAGATAAATCACCACACACCGGCAATAGATTCTCCACAAAAGTCGCAGTGTCCGTCTTTAATATGGTTTTCGCCAATTCTAAACCCGGAGCGGTCTAAAACTTTCTTCTTGCAAGAAGGGCAATACGTATCCTGGCCACTATGGCCGGGCACATTGCCTATATAAACAAACCTGAGTCCTTCTGAAAGAGCAATCCGGCGTGCCTCTTCAAGAATTGCCAAAGGGGTTGCAGGAAGATGCGCTAATTTATACATAGGAGTGAAGCGGCTAAAATGCAAAGGGGTATCTTCAAAACCGTTTTTCACTAACCATTGGCACATTTCCTCAATCATACCGGCATCATCGGTCCAGTCAGGCACAATAAGATTGGTAATTTCCAGCCACACTCCTTCCTCTTTCAAAACTTTCAGGGTATTCAAAACAGGTTCAAGCGTTCCCCCATTTAGCTGCTGATAAGTTTCATCCCTGAAGCTTTTCAAATCTATATTGGCTGCATCTATATATTGACACCACTCACGCAAGGGTTGCTCTTCAATATACCCGGCCGAAACAATCACATTTTTCATGCCCAAATCGTGAACATAGCCGGCTGAATCAGTAGTATATTCGTAAAAAACAACGGGCTCGGAATAGGTGTAGGCCACAGATGTACACCCCCTGTTCTTTGCCTCTAAAGCAACCTTCTCAGGCATGAGCTCAATCGTCTGAAGTTCATCAGGTTTTTTTTGAGAAATTTGCCAGTTCTGACAGTTCAGGCATGCCAGGTTACATCCACCGGTTGCAATAGAAAAGCTGGTGGTACCGGGAAGAAAATGATTCAGTGGCTTTTTCTCAATAGGATCAACGTGCACAGCACACGGATTGCCATAAGCCAGCGTGTAAAGTTCACCCCCCTTATTAATCCTCGTGCGGCAATCGCCCCGGTCACCTTCTTCTATCTTACAATTATTGGGGCACAACTGACATCGCACACCCCTGGGGGTTGAGATTGAATATTTGGCTGGAAATCTATTTACTCCGGGTAAACCAGCCAAAGCAGGCAGCTTATTTCCAAACAAGCAAAATGGAGAACCGGCCAATGCAGTACCACTGATTTTCAGAAACTCTCTTTTTGATATCTTACGCCGTCCCATTACTTTTATTGACTATTTCACAATCTTTTAACCATCAGCAAACCGGCTATCAAAACCGCCATTCCTAATAAATAACCGGTATTCACCATACCCGTAAAAGGTACGAAGAAAATGGCCGAAAGAAAAGATCCAAGAGCACCTCCGGCTACATCGGCAGCATATATTACGGAAGCAGTTTTCTCAACACTTCCCGGATGAAGGGAAAGGCCGGCAACAAAAATGGCCCCACCTATAAATGAAAAGCCAAAAACAAAACCAATGGTAATTAATGGAAAAAGCCAGGTATGCCCTATGGTATCCAAAACAGGAATGGCTGAAACAGAAAGAACTGCCAGGATTATTAACAATGCGGGAAAAAATCGGGGGCTAAAGAACAAGACCTCACGTCTTCCCAGCCAGGCACCAACGGCCAAACCTGCCATAAAAAGTGAAAACAACAATCCGGTTGCACGAAACATATCCCCCATCACCAGTTGCCAAAAAAGCAATAAAGTAATCTGCATGCCACCCAAAACAACCCCGGCCATAAAAACACCTTTTGCACTTTCACGAAAAAGCACCAATCCCGCAACAAGTAATGCCCCTAATATTACCACGAACCAATAAACCTTAACATCCCAGAATTCCCCCATGTCATGCAGTGCCAACTGAAACAAAACCGGTCTTACTCTTGTATTTTCAGGCACATTGGGTCTCAGCGATTGTCTTACATGCTCAATTTGCCCTTCCAAAAGGTAATCGGGGAAAAAATCGGGGTTTAAAAATACATTTTCGGTCAGAACGGCGGGATGGTATTGCCACCAGTCATTAGAAATTTCCTGTCGACTTCCCATAAAGAAAACTTTTTCTCCTGCCCATATTCTTAAAAAAGGAAAAGCTCCATTTACTGTCTCATGCATCACCATCAATATTTCCTGACGATGGCTGGTCCACAAAGGAGAATAATCGATCCCTCCTGTTGCCAAAATCCCATCCGGAGACAAATGACGAGTAATTAATGCAAAAAAACTCCCGGTAAAAAACCTTGTCGATGCAAGGTTATAGGGTATACCTTTCCCCACCAACACAACATCATAATTCTCTGATGATTGCTTCTCCAGATAGTTAACCGGATCGGCATGAATAAAATCCACCCTGGAAGCTGGCTTTCCTGATAGTTCCAGAAGTTCTTTTTCCAGCTCAATCCGGGCATTATCAGAAGATAAAAAAACTACTTTTAAGGAATCGTATTTCAAGGCCTCAGGAATCAAGCCCACACTTGCATTGACCAATAATAATTTACGGGGCGAAGGATGCACCAACAAAACAGGATGCAAAAGCTCCTCTGTTTTCCGGGGGACAATAGCCCCCGAGATAAAATTCCCGTTTTTAAAGAAATCAATTTCTCCATCGCGTTCAACAACATCCACACTTCCATGAGGAGAAAAAAAAGTATGTCCTACAGACTTATGAAGCACCATTTCACGAGCTGTTTCGTACTGTGGAACAAACCACAACAGTACTACAAACAAAAGGCTAACAACTGAAAGTCCGCGCAAAAACAGCTTCCTGACAGGAGCGGATAAATACAAGCCGGTAAGAAAATTCAAAAGCACCAGAAAAGAAAAAGTCGTGAAGGCATTGACCCAGAAAGACGCTGCCAGATAAAACAAAAAACCTGCAAGGAGACTCCCCCCTTGTTCAGCCATATACACTCCTTCCGTTTCCCGGCTTCCTGACTTGTTGCTCAAAACAGCAGAAAACCAGGTAAACATCATTCCGGTAGGAAAACAAAAAATAAAAGCAGCCAGGGCGGTAATGAATATCCAGTCTGACAATCCCGGAGAAACGCCCATTGGAAGGAGCCATTCTTTGGCCAGGTACAGCCACCAAAGTGCCATCAGGGCTGTAGCACCAGAAATCAAAGGAAATAATCCCGAATACTGCCATCGAAACCCTCTGAAGAACCTGGCCACGAAAGCCCCCAACCCGGCAAAAAACATCCAGAATGAAAGAAATACGCCAACAATTAATTCGTTGACAGCATACAAAGAAGAGAGTTCACGTAACAACACCACCTGAACCAACAGCATGGTAAAGCCACTTACAAAAACAGCGAGCCGCCCCTTAAACAAGAAATGAGACGACTCTTTTGAAAAATCACGAGAATTTGAGTTCAACATTCGCTATGTCTGGTTATCAGTTATCACTCCCCAAAGACCAAAGCTTCATAAACATAGATATTGGCATCTTTATATCCATCCCAACCTATTCCCGCTTTATCCTTAGCGCAGTGCCCCAGCAGCTCTTCACGATTCCATCCGGTCTTTCCGGCTACCTGGGGAAGAAAAGTTCCGGTCCGTCCTTCGCTTTCTAAATAAATACCATGCTTCCCGGGAATTATTTCTGATATATCATCGATTTTCCTTAAGGGGGTCAGCACAGATATTTCAATGCGGATGTCGTTAACTTCATTGGATTTGACCGGCAAAAACCGCGAATCGTTCACTGCGGCAGATGCTGTCATTTGATCCACCATCTTCCATAGAGGAACATCACTCCCAAAATTGCCGATACATCCCCTCAATGAACTACCTTTATATAACGAAACAAAAGCTCCCGTTTTATATTGCAGATTATCGGTAAGATCATCTTCTTCGGGAGGATCCGGGGTTTCGCCCATCACAACCGACCTCAACGATTGTCTGGAACGATTCAAAATCCACTGCTTTTCATTTTCATTTAATGAAAAACCATCCTCTTTCTTTTTTGTTTGGCTCTCCCTGAAAATCGCTATGGCATTATAGCCAACCACCCTGTTTTTATCGCCAAAACGGGCATCCCCCGAATTCTTATATTCAATCTTCTCAAACCTTAACTGATCGTTATCTCCTGTAATATTTAGCAGGGTAAGAACCGACGTCCATCCACAGAGACTGGTTGCAAGTCCTTCCACTCCCTCTTTGCGATTCTCCTCCAGCACATCCAACAAAGCCTGTGGATCATTTTCAAGAATAGCCCGCGCGGTTTTTCCATCTACTCTTTCGGCATCCTCATAGGCAGGATAATGCGAGAAATCGGTACTGATCACAAATAAATTCCCCGGCTTAAACCAATTTGATAAAACCCTGGCAACATTCTTTGCTGCAGAAGCATCATGTGGCCCCATTACAATGGGCACCAGTTTAAACGGGTGCTGTAAATGATACTGAAGAAACGGCAATTCAACCTCAAGGGAGTGCTCCTCTGCATGCACATCAGGCTCAAAGTAAATATCCCGTGAGGAGTTAATCAACTCCTTTACCACATCATGATCAACCTCTACTTTTCCAAGTGGGGTGAAATAATCGCCAGAAGAATATACCGAGGCCCCTTCAAAAGCAACCCGATGACTGGAGCCGATCAAAAACACCCGCTCATACTTTTTGTCTGAAGGAATTTGATTAAACCCTGAAGCTGCAACCCCACCTGAATAAACATATCCGGCATGAGGCACAATAACTGCAGCCACTTCATCTTCACTAATCCGTCCTTTGGCTGTGGAAAAAAGAGTCTTCAGATGATCTTTTAAAGAAACACTGTCACCATCATAAAACATCCCTGCCACAGCCGGTTTTCTGTCTTTAGCTTGCATACTATCGTTATTTTGCCCTGTTACATTCAAAACAAGCAGCACTAAAAGAACTACAAATACATATTTGCCCCTTTTCCTTATGAGTATTGATAGATTAATAATGACCATAGCTCCTAAAAGTCTGTTTGCACTATTTAAAGTTACAAACATATCATTCAGACTCAAAAAAAATTTAAACATTAATACTCTAGACCCATGACAATTAAAGGGAGAGAAACATTTTTTAACGACATTTTTTCAGTCAAACGCTTGCGAGTTTCAAATGAACCCCCTATTTTTGCACCGCGTTTGAGAGAAACGGATGACTCAGTAGCTCAGCTGGTAGAGCAACGCCCTTTTAAGGCGTGGGTCCAGGGTTCGAATCCCTGCTGGGTCACCAGCAAAAAAGCCACTCATTTTTTGGGTGGCTTTTTTGTTTTCAGAACAATAACATTCTTAAAAGATCATTTTGAATGAATAGGCGATGGAAATCTTTTAAGGCAAACACAGTCTAATTTAATTCAATCAAAAAACGCCTAAGACTTTTCTAAATATTTCTTTTAGATTTTTGATTCAATAAGTCCAAAAATGCCTCAAAGAAGATTTTTCTCCAAGGCATTTCAGGCAAAAAGCAAATATTCCTCAATACTAATAACCCTAACTCAGTGTTTGTTGCGTTTTTGGGGATTATATTCATTATTCACAGTTGGCATTTGAGCATCAACATTTTCAATCCATTCTTCCAAATCCATTTTCATCTGCGCAGCAATGCTCACTTCTTCATCAATCACATTATTTGTTTCACCAATATCTTCTATAAGATTATATAGTTCAAAAGAATCATTTTCATAAAAATGAATTAACTTATAATCGCCCTTGCGAATTGCACTGTGAGGTGTTGCCCCCTGGATATGGTAATGTGGATAATGCCAATAAACAGCCTCTCTGCTAAATGATCCCTCCGGATTATGCAAAAGTGTACGAAGGCTTTTTCCGTCTATTTCACCCGTTAAATCTTTTCTTATTGGAATATTGCATAAATCCAGTAAAGTGGGATAAATATCTGGGGTAATAACAGGCACATCACATTTTTTATTTTTCTCATCCAACGAAGGTGCGTATACAATGAAAGGGACTCTTACCCCTCCTTCATAAGAATGTCCTTTCCCCTCCCTTAATGGATAATTATTGGTAACACTTCGTTTCTTATTACCCAAAAGCCCACCGTTATCCGAGGTGAAAAGTATAATGGTATTCTCAAAAAGATCTTCACTTTTTAGTTTTTCTACAACTTTTCCTATGGCTAAATCCATATGCTCTACCATCGCAGCATAAACAGGGTTTTGCTGGTAATAAGAAGAATCAACCAGGCTCTTGTATTTTTCAATTTTAGCCTTTTCAGCCTGCAATGGCGTATGTACCGAGTAGAACCAGAGATTTAAATAGAAAGGAGAGTCTCCGGTGTTTTCCAAAAAGCGGCACGCCTCCTGAGCCAATCTGTCAGTAAGATAGTTATCACCGGGTTTATCCTCCAGCCGGGGATTACCGAAAGGTGGAAAATAACCATTAAATCCTTTATTCTTATTTCGGTTTGGTGAGCCTTTTTTCCACCCTCCCACATTGATGTCAAATCCCTGATTTTCGGGCCAAAAGACCTCCTCTTCTCCGAGATGCCATTTCCCAATATGGGCGGTAGTATATCCCTCATCCCTGAAAGCCTCCGCCAGTGTATAATGTGCAGTATCCAAATACATGGTCCAATCAGGAACATTTAATTTTGCGTAAGGAAATTTCCATCCTGTTATCCAGTCTGTAACGTTTATTCGAGCCGGATATTTCCCCGTCATCAGGCTTGCCCTGGATGGGGAACAAACATTGCAGGCGGCATAAGCATTAGTAAAAGCAATCCCTTCAGCAGCCAATTTATCTACATTGGGTGTCTGATAAAACTCACTCCCGTAACTGGACAAATCCTTCCACCCCAAATCATCTACATAAAAAAGTACAACATTGGGTTGAGTACTTTCTCCCGTTTTCGTCTCAGATTGAGGGGTCTGACAGCCCGCTATTCCGGAAATCAATACTGTTAAAACCACCAAAGCTGCTTTCCCATAAATAAATATTGATTGTTTTTTAACCATTTTCAAACAAATTTTTGCCAAAAAATAAAATTTCACTTTATTCAACCGAAATATTTTTATGAGGAGGAAGACTGTAAACAGGACTTCCATTGGTGAAAATCACACCTCGAATAGCATACGTTCGTCCCTTTTTCAACTCTGAAAATGGAATTTCTATGGTGTATGAATTACCAGAGACTTCAGAGGTTTTGAAAATATCTTCCTCTACATTCAAATAGGATATATCACTTAATGCAACACCATATTCAACATTTCCATCGGTTTTCACATTTTCAAATGAAACTTCTATTTTAAATGCCGCTTCAGTTTTCTCAATATTGACAATTTCAATGCTTACAATCTCATCATTGCTGATAACTGTGGCAATATTAGGATGGAAATTACACTCTCCGGCATCATTATAGGATTTTACAGTATAAAAATATTTCCTGTCATGCTTTACACTTTCATCCAAATAATGATTTCCGGAAATTTCCTCCTTTATCATTTTCATATTTGAAGGATCGGTTCCCCGGAACAACCTGTATTTCACCCCCGGATTTATCGTATCCTGATGCACCCATTGCAGCGCAATACTTCCCTTAGGGGTCTCTTTAGCCGAAATATTTCTGGGAGGAATGGGTAGAAATTCTTTACAGATGACGGTCTGTACAGGAGAGTAATCTCCCTGCCCTAAACCATTGTATGCCGAGACAGAAACAGAATACTCTTCATCATAATTCAATCCTGAAATTCTATAACCAAAAACATTTTCAGCATCATATACGATTTCATTTCCTTCCTCAGGCTTAATGCGCACCTTATACCCACTGGCATCCGGCACACTTTTCCACATAACAGTGATGGTTGTATCTCTACGTGCAACTTTAAAAATTTCAGGTTTTTCAGGTTTTTCATAAGTGAGACTCACTGTCTCAGACAAACCACTGTGTCCATTCCGGTTAATGGATTCAATCGCAAAATAGTATTTCGTATCAGGCTTTAACCCTTTAACAACATAACTATTCGAACCATCTTCGACTGAGTGAACCTTTTTTAGATTATCGGATGATTCTCCTGCAAACACCTCATATTTATCTGCAGAGTTTCGTTTCCACCATTTCAACTCTATTCCGTCTTCAACCACTGATGATTTATAAATTCTTGATTTTGACGGCGCAGTTTTCTCCTTTGATTCCCATTTTAAAAGAACTACTGAATAGGCCGGGATTTCCACATTGTTAGAGTTGACATGATCTGTTTTAATATCAAAATCCTTATTTTGAGCTTTTTCAGAGGCCATAAAAGTTCTTTCCATATCTACCTCCAGAGTTTCATCTCCTAACCAGACATCAAAAAAACAATCCTCACCGGAGCGATTGGTGACCACCAGATAATTATGTCCTTCAACCCCTTTGAACGCCCGCGCATAAACACCGGAAACTTCCTTATTTTTAAGACCTTCAACCAATGGAGCGCCATTTACCTCAACATCCCAGGTGAAATCACTATTATTGGTTGCCTCATGCATTATTTTAACACCTTTGCCATCATAATTTAGAGTACCCCCGGTTTTTAAAGTGTCGGTATCAATTTCTTTTCCACTGTAATAAGCGTCTAAAACAACTTTATTCAAATTCTTCTCAGGAACATATTTATTACTAATCTCATGGCTACCAATAAGAAAAGCATTAGAATGCTGAAGCTGTCGCAAGGTATATTCCACATAGTAAATACCGGAATAGATTCCGTTTAATGGACGGTTCCACACCCCAAATTCAGTAATTAACATAGGCACATCCTCCCGGGTATAAGCCTCAATATTATCCATGGCTTTTGAAGATGTTGCACTAATGATACGGGTATTTCCGCGTTTATATGCATTCTGAAATGATTCCTTTCCCCCAATATGGGGAGCATAAGAATGCTTGGAAAACACATCCCAGTAGGCGCCATTCTTCTCCTGATATTTATGGATCTCCTTCATGAATCCCCATATTCCATCCCATGTATAATTCAATGCCAATTTAGCATCAGGAAACACCTCCCGGATTGCTTCCGCATAAGGCTTCATCTTTAAGGCATAGTCATACCCGTCATTCCACCAAAAACGGTCACGATGTGGAACATAGAAATAAGGCTCATTGCAAAACTGCCATACCTCCACTTTTATGTTATTGTTTTTACAAAAACGTGCCAGCTCACCGGCAACCTCGGGTGTTTCGGAAAATCCATTGATCGTGACTACGAGTTTACCACCAACTTCCCCCAGCAAATCGTATAAATCTACTATTCGGTGAGGCCCTTTAACATCAGTAAATGCATATCCCCGGAAGTATTGATCCTGTTTATCAAACATCCAGGCATAATCCTTATCGTAAAGGCCGGTAGCACTATTAAAAGCATCACCCATTGTTCCTGAAAAGTACCTCAACCAGCCGGGTTTAAGCGTATGAACAGCATTTCGAAATTCAGGATGAGTATAATTCCAGGGGCTATCAGCTATTCTTACGTTAAATCCACTTACGCCTTGCTCTATCTCACGACCACTTTCAGTTTGAATTCTGAGAAAACCTGTTTTATGAGATTGATTTCCTGCATTCAAAGAAAAGCATATGGTAAATAAAGCTAAAAAAACAACTTGTCTTAAGAAATATAATCTATGATCCATAAAATCTATTTTTATTGGTAAACAATTAATTTGCAAGGCCGGGCAAAGCACCCACAAGACAACATCCTTGTTTTTTCCTACCAATTACTTTATATTCAATTCATTGCAAAAAGAGAGTTTAGCTTCAAAATATCAAGGCAAAGTCGGTGCCCAATGCTCAATTCTATTCTTTTGATTCTTAATAAAATTCTGTTCTGCTTTGTCATCTATCAAATCTTTCATGGTCAATTCGCCAAAGTTTATCAACACACTTCTGGCTGAAAAAGCTACTGAACGATTTTTAGGATGTTCAGCAATTTCGGCGATGTCAGAAACATACGGTTGAGCCAGGGCTCCAAGGTTCTCAATGGCCGACCATGCAAAACTATTTCCATCGGCAGCCTGACCAAGAAGCGTATCCATCCCCTGGCCAACCATACCACAATAAACAAGAGCCATTGCAGCATGAGCCGAAACACTTGGAAAATCATCATTTAAAAGTTTTTTTAAACCTTCAACAGGTACTTTCGAAAAATGCCCCTGCTGGAAAAGATAGGCCAGTCCTGATGCTGCCCAAAACCTCATTTCCGGACGGGAGTGGGATAAATTTTCAGAAAAGTAATCCACGTCTTCAATTGAAGGCCATGAAGCCCTTTCGACCAGGTCATACAAAGAATCCAGCGGATAATCTTCCTCACGAATCCACTCATATAACGAAATGCCCTTTCTGACAAAGTCATCCCTTACATCCCTGGGAAAAAACCCAAGATCCTTGGTTTCTCTAACATGTGAGAAAACCTGTTTCCGGTGCTTTTTCAGAGCTGAAAAATATTCAGGATCATCGGCCAGGTTGTTAAGACAGTAGGGATCTTTTTCCATATCGAACAGCATTTCCCTTGGTTTGGGTTCATAATACTGTCGATGCTGTGGTTTCGTTTTCCCTGCAAGAAATAAACTATCCCAGGCCAATTGTGCAGGCATACCCCATTGAAAAGATTGCCGTAAAGCATGAATTTTGTAAGGGGTATAAAACTTTATGTATTGAAACTTTTTAGAAAAAGCAGATCGGGAGGGATCAAAATGATCTTCAGTGTTGGTGCGAAAACAAAACCCATACTCCCTTTCTTCTGTTTCATGTTCACCCATGAAAGGCTTACCCTGAAGATGGTCAGGAGGCTCCACCCCGGCAGCGCTGAGTAAAGTAGGTCCGAAATCAGCAAATTCCACAATTCTCTCTGAAACAGAACCGGGTTTCTCAGGTAATAAGTGTTGCCATTTGGGAGGTGCTGAAATAATTAGTCCGGCCTGATAACCCGTGTTATAACCAAAGGCCTTTCCACGTGGCAAACACCCACCGTGATCGGAGAAAAAGAAAATAATCGTATTTTCAAATAATTCTTTTTCTTTTAAATCCTCAATAAAATAGCCAACCCATTTGTCAGCATCGCTTACGCCATCCAAATGCAAAGCATAATCTGCTCTTACATCTGGCAGATCGGGAACATGAGGCGGAAGATTCACGGAATCAGGATTTAGCTTTGAAGCCTCTCTGTTTTCAACTGAGACGGAAGTCATGCGACTCATGTGGGTCGTCATATTATTAAACTGAGCAAAAAAAGGACGTCCATTACGCTCCTCATCATTATACGAAGCATTTGGTTTACCTGTTTTTGACTGATACCCACTCATCTTATCCCAGGCAACAGGATAAAATTCCCGTCGAACATCTTTGGTAACATTGTAGTCGGTTTTACCCGCATTTACAGTAAAATATCCTGCCTCTCTCAAATATTGCGGGAAGAAATATTGGCCGGGAACAATGTGGGGATTTCTGTGCCAATCGTTTCCATAAGTAGTACTGTAACTACCACTAATCAAAGAAGATCTGGCTGGAGAGCATTGAGGCCCATTTGAATATGCCTTGGAAAAAACAACTCCGTTTTTCGCCAGAAAATCCAGATTGGGTGTTTTAATATCCTCATTGCCATATGGAGGCAAAAGATATGGAGAGGTATCCTCAATCACTAAAAATAAGAAATTCGGTCTCTCCTGATTTTTTTCTCCTGATTTCGCATCTGCTGCATAACTAAATATTAAAGTTAAAACAAGACAGACTATAATTTTCCTCATAACAAAGCTTTTTACCTAATTAACATAAAACATTAACTGAAAACACATAAAAAAAAGAGCCATGAGTTTTTTAGTATTAACCCTAACTCATAGCTCTGTTTTCCATAATATTAATTTCAATCAAACAACAATCTATTTCTTTTCCAGGGCTTTTTCAATCCGCTTTGATTCAAATTGCGGATCAAAATCAGGATTTGGCTTATCTGGCACTGGTGCATCAAGTTCTTCCCTCCATTTCTCAAGTAATTGCTTTAGCTCCCTGGTTTTATCCGGTTTTTGTTGTACCAGATTTTTAGTTTCTCCGGGATCCTGAAGCAGGTTGTATAACTCAAGTCCTCCGTCTTCGAAATATTGATGCAGCTTCCAATTTCCATATCTTACCACAGAACCAGGTCTGGTTCTAAACAGTGGATCCCTTCCTTGATCTTCCGAAGGGTTATATGCCTGTAAATAAATAGGAAAATGCCAAAAGAATGGTCGTTTTTTTAATTCTTTTCCTTCAAACAGGGGAGTAAGATCAACTCCGTCCAGAGTCTCCTTATTTAAATCAACATTCAGCACAGACTGAAAAGTTGGAAAAAAATCTAAATTAACGACAGGCTCTTCTGTAACGCCCTGATAAACGTTAGAAGGCCACTTAACAATCATAGGCACCCGTATTCCGCCCTCATAATAAGATCCTTTTCCCCCTCTTAACGGAGCTTGATTGGAAATAGCCCTTATACCTCCATTATCAGAAAGAAACACAACCATTGTATTATTCTCGAGCTGCAAAGCCTCAAGCCGATTTAATATCCGGCCAACATTCTGATCCATGGCCTCGACCATCGCTGCATAGGTAGGATTATCCTGCCCGTTATGCCCCTGTTTCATTTCATATTTCTTAACCAGGTCTTCTTTCCCTTGCAAAGGAGTATGCACAGTATAATAAGACATATATAAAAAGAAAGGGCTTCTCCGGTTCGATTCAATAAAGTTAATGGCTTCATCTGTCAGCCTGTCAGTCAGATATTCTCCTTCAACTTTATGATCAAGAGGAACATTGAATGGTGCGAAATAGCCATTTTTGCCCGGGTTTCCCTGATGGCTCCCGGCAATGTTTATGTCAAACCCATTGTTCAATGCATCTCTGCTGACATGCCATTTTCCAATAGCACATGTTTCATATCCGGCTTTTTTAAATAAATGCCCCAATGTCAAGTTAGATGGAAGAATACTGTCGGTATTCGCAATTGGAACGAGCTTCCTGGTTTTTGAATTCCCTCTTTCTGAGGGGCTGACCGTATAAACTCCATGACGGGGTGTATTTTCTCCGGTCAACAGACATGCTCTGCTTGGAGCACAATTGGCAGCTCCAGCATAGGCATTGGTAAAAACAAGGCCCTCAGAGGCTAACCTATCAATATGGGGCGTCTCATAATAGTCACTTCCCATATAACCCAGGTCGGCCCATCCCAGGTCATCAATATGAATAAAAACAACATTTGGAGAATCAGCAGGAAGATCCTTGCCGCTGGAATAATTACAGGAATAATATGATAATCCTATGAGGACTGCTATTACCCAAATTACAAAGCCATTTTTTCTCATTCCAAAAAATTTAATTTTCTAATACTAAGAATTGACCTTTCCTGTTAGAAAAACCGACCAATTAGTGTCTTTCCAAAAAGTATCATTTGATGTGTTACGATTGCAATTGACACTTCTTGGTCAGACACATGACTAAAAACAAACTTTACTTACTTTACAGACAGGCTCTAATTATGACAGTCTAAAGCCCCTTTATTTCTATAATTCGCTATTACAAAGGGAAAATTTCCTTTGAAACACAAATTAACTTGTCCTGAAACCAGATATTTAATCAATCTCCGGCAACGGTTTTAGCCTGAAATTTAAAAATATCCGACTCTGTCCTTGCTTTTTCAAAGATCTCTTTTACTTTCTTTATGATTTCAGGATGGTCTCCGGCCAAATTGTTTTGTTCCCGGGGATCAACACTAAGATCATACAATTCAATAGGCCTGTTACCCTTAAAAACATTATAGCGTACGGCTTTCCATTTCCCCATTCTAATTGCCTGTCTTCCTCCTCTTTCATGAAATTCCCAATAGAGGTAATCATGTTCTTTCTGTTCACCAGGATTGCCAAGCAAAGTAGGTAGAAAAGAAATTCCATCAGTATTTTCCGGGATATCTGAATCTACAATATCACAGAAAGTAGGAAGGACGTCCCAGAATGCAGAAATATGATCTGTACGGCTTCCCTCCTTAACCACACCAGGCCAGGACACTGCAAAGGGCACGTGTATACCTCCATCGTAAAGATCCCTTTTATAGCCCCTGAATCCATTGTTACTATTAAAGAAATCAGGATCATTACCGCCTTCCTGATGGGGGCCATTATCAGATGAAAACATAATAATAGTGTTTTCAGCAAGCCCCAATTCTTCAACTTTATCCATTATTTGACCAACATAAACATCCAGTCTGGACATCATTGCAGCATAGGTGGTAAGTGGGTATTCCTGAGAAGTATACAAAATGATCTCAAAATTTTCAGAGCCATAATCAGAGCCTTTCCGTTTATTCACAAAAGGTTTATCCGGAAATTCGCCCAGATATTTATTAAACAATGAATCCTCAGGCACAATCAACTCAGCATGAGGCAATACTGCCGGAACAAACAAGAAAAAAGGGTCTTCCTGATTCTTATCAATAAAATCAAGTGTTTTTTCCTGGATTAAATCTTGTGCATAAACCTCGGTATTTTCCCAACCGTTACCTTCCAGAATGACCTTTTTATCATTATGCCAGATGTGATTGGGGTAATAACGATGTGCCATTCGCTGGCAATTGTAGCCATAAAACTCATCAAACCCCTGATTAACGGGATCACCAGTAGTGCCAATAAAACCAAGTCCCCATTTCCCGAAAGCACCGGTTTTATAACCGGCATCCTTCAACACCTGAGCAATGGATTTTCGGTCATTGGGAAGAGGGTACTGCCCCTCCGGCTGAAGTTCCAGGTTTCCCCTGACAGCCGTATGACCAGTGTGCTGACCGGTAAGTAGAGCAGAGCGTGAAGGCGCGCAAACAGTGCTTCCGCTGTAATGCTCTGTAAACAACATACCCTCCGATATCAGGCGATCAATATTTGGTGTTTCAATTTTTTCCTGTCCCAGGGCACCAATATCTCCATAACCGGCATCATCGGCCAGAATGTAGATAATATTGGGTTTTTCAGAAATATTCTTTTTTTCTTCCGTCCCCTTTGTTTTACAGCCGGACAATAAAAATATTGCCACTGAGACAGCAAGAAAGGTTTTGTACAAAAATTTATTCTTCATAATTATAAAATTGTATCACAATAAACTGTCCTTGTTCTGACTTAAAGCTAAACGCCAGAAAAAATCAGTAGAGGATCTCCTGAATAGAGAAGTCCTCTACCTTTGAAAAACTAATACTCTTCAAAACGAAGATCTTTTTCAGGATCATGCATTTGAATAAGGGTGTCCAGCACATGATACTGGTTACCAAACTGCTCGTACTTAAAGTCTAAATAGAAAGATTTATTTTCCGGATCATAGGTTCCTCCTCCTTCCAGAATATTATTAAAAAACACAACAGGCTCAATTACAACCTGGTTGTTGTCTTCAATTTTCATTCGGAGGTTAACGCCATGGCTAGCACTTGAAACCGCTTCATCCAATGTTTCCAGACTGTCTAAACCTAACGTTTCCAGATACCAAAAATCGTTCTCTGTCAGATCCTTATTCCAAAATTCTGATGTATCAACATATTGCTCACCGCTTTCATCAAGTTCATAATAAGCTCCCTTACTATAATAGTAACCGCTCTTTTCACTGATATACTTTATCGCAACAATGGTGTAATCTTTGGTGGCGTTAACTGAGTCGGCGGAAGTCTCCTGGATCTGCAGTGGCAAAGCATAATGAGTGTTCATTGCATTTGGATCAGAGACAAAAAGATCATGATCAATGGTCATTTCTATCTCACCAAGAAGTTCCCCCTTATGGATCGTAAATTGCTTCTCATCAGCAAGGGTATAGTATTCTTCGGGAAGAAGTTCAAGTTGCACATCCATCTCTTCGTCTTGGTTAACTTCATCCAGTAAAGAAGGCTCAATGGAATATGTGACCCACTCCTCATCATTGTTTTGCCTTTTACCGGCTAAAACCACACCAAGTTTGATTTGCATATCATCACCTCTTGCAACCACCGTACGGAGGGGGTGTTGAGCACCGAAATAGACAGTAGAATGTGTGTAATCCTCTACGTAATCATCATATTTCTCACAACCGAAAAAAGCAAGGGAGAATAAAACAACAGCAGATATAAAAAATTTAATATTCATAATTTCCTTTTTTTAGTTTTTCAAAAACTCCAACCCTTATTATCCTTCATGTCCATATTTTTGACCAATTCTGAGTATGGCAGAGGCGAATAATAGTATTTTGGATCATCCAGTAGTCTTTCTTCAACAATAATACTTTCATTGACTGCGGAAGGATCAGTCCCCTTATAGACAAAACCATCGGAAGTCTTTTCAACTTCACATCCTCGAACAGGTTCATCCAGTGGCAACATCCACCTTCTCATGTCGAAATACCGCATATTCTCAAATGCGAATTCCAGCCTTTTTTCATTTTGAAGCAAAGAACGGAAAGCATCTTTCCCTTCAGCTGTTACTTCATCCAGATAGGGATCATCATTAATCCCGATAGCCTGACTCCTGGCCTCGCGAATAATACTTTCTGCAGTGTAAGAACCAGCGTCAGCGAAGGTGGTGGCCGGACCAACCAGTTCATTCAGAGCCTCAGCAAGATTGAAATAAACCTCTCCCCGTCTAAGTAATGCATGCATATGACGGTCGTTCTGTTCTTCATTGGGCTTTAACATCTCATATTTCTGCGAAAGCCATTTCCTGAGATAATACCCCGTGCGGGTGGTATTATACTCAAACCCTGGTGCGTCGCGGCCTTCTGTATCATTCTCCACATCATAATAAATTTCGAGCTCACGGTCACCAAACATACGCCCGTTATAATAGACCGTAAGGTCTAAACGAGGATCTCTTGCCTGATAAGGAGCTTGTGGATCATAATCAGAATCCGGATGTGAAATGGGATACCCCTCGGCATCAGGAAAGGCATCTACCAAATTCTGAGAAGGATTGGTAAACCCCTGTCCGAAGAAATAGGGTGGAAAATTCCGGTTCTCCATCCATCGGTTATTGAAATATTGTCTGAATAGAAACTCATCCGGAGTATTTCCAACATCATTAAAATGGTGTTCTTCTAAAGTAGCATAACCGCCCATTTGACCTTCTTCAATGGCCTGGAAAGATAATTTGGCAGCACGTTCCCATTTCCTCATTATGGAATCTGCTGAAACAGCATAACTACCTTCCGGTTGAAACGCCGGACTGGCACCCATCACAGCAACCCTTGATTTCAGCGCCCAGGCAGCTTTCCCGGAGCCACGTCCTATATGACTTTCACCAATATCCGGATCACCACCGGTAAATTCCAAAGGCAAATATTTTATCGCAGTATCACAATCACTTATGATTTGCCGGACGCAAGCCTCATAAGTATCCCTTCCCCGGCTTTTCATTTCCTCAAGGTCATCCTCGCCAAGGTCTCGTTTCACGATTATATACCCCAAGGCTTCACCGTCGTCTGCCACTCCACCATACCTGCGAAGCAGTTCCATTCCCCACCATGCGCGAAGAAAATAGGCCTCGCCTCTTAAACGTTCCTTAACGGTAACATTACGAGCAGAATCACTCAGAATATAAGTAATATTATCTCCTAATCCGTTTTCCAAAAACATATGGATGTTCCGGAACTGATTATAGGCTGTTTCCCAGTTTGAGAGAGGGTTGTTTTGATGAGTCATTCCCCCATGAACCAAATCATAAAGACTTGAATTATAATCGTTGGTCACGGCATCATCGGTAGCTACATCCAGGAAGTTATTGCCTCCCCAGTTATCCCACATTTGTGGAATTGTTGCGTAAGCGTTCATCAAAACTCCCTGTGCTTTCTCCGGATGTGACCAGGTATATTCATCCCCAAACGTATTGTCAATTTTGGGATCAAGTTGATCTTCACATCCCAAAACAACAAACGCAAGCAAAAGCACTGAAAATATCTGTTTAATTCTCATAATTTTTTCTTTTTAAAATGAAACTGAAATTCCTCCTGTAATAAAGGACAAAACAGGATAGTTATTAACCCCTGCATTGAGTGCTTCAGGATCCAGATCGTCAACTTCAGACACTACCAACAAATTAGATCCTCTGGCATAAATCTTTACTTTTCTGGCCAATGCAGACATGTTCCGATTATTGAAGGTGTAGCTTAACTCCAGGTTTTTAAGCCGGAAAAAGCTGGTGTTCTCCATCCAGAAATCAGAATTCCTGTAATTGTTACTTCCCGAAGTGGTGGTAAGTCTTGGATAATTACCTCCAGGATTATTTGCGGAATGATAGCGATCCATCGCCATGGAAGAATACTTCCCTTCACCGTTCATCCAATAGTAAGAATTATTCAACCAGCTGCTCATACCCAAACTTGCTGTACCGAGAGCATAAAGTCCCCATCCTTTGTATTTGAGAGAAATATCAAGGCCCAGTGAGGTACGCGGAAAACTATTGCCCAGCATTTTCTGATCGCGATTATCAATGATACCGTCATTGTTCAGATCTTTGTAGGCAATATCTCCATCCTGGTAATCACCAAAGGCCTGATGTGGATGACCGTCAATATCAACACCTTTTCCGAAAAGGCCTTCCGAAACATATCCATACATGGCGTCCGTGGATTCTCCTGTAGTTCTCAAATATTGGTCAGGATGGTCCACCTCGTTTTGTTCAATGATTTCATTTTTGGACCAAAGTACGTTTGCACCAATGCTATATGAAAACGCCTCAATCTGATCCTGCCAGTTTACCTGTAACTCAATACCCTGGTTTTTAACTTCACCAATATTCTTGTACGGATACCACTTTCCATACAATTCGGGATATTCAGCACTTGCATATTGAATTATATCATAACGCAATTCATTAAAATAGTTAAGCTCGAACATCAACTTGTAATTGAACCCAACACCTTCCAGCCCTACGTTTATTTCGCGTGACTTCTCCCAGTCCAGTCCGGGACTGGCTTCCTGACCAAAAGAAACTTTCCCCTGGTTATTATTATTTTGTTCTCCAAAAGAAACATTTCCGGTGTCTTCCCATCGCTTTTCATACAAATAGTGGGGGGTTGAAGCATCGTATCCCAGGATTCCTGCACTCGCCTTAAGCTTCAGGTAGTCAAAAATGTTATTACCGGCCATAAAATCTTCCTCCGAAACAACCCATCCAAGTCCGGCCGCAGGAAATAATTCATACCTGTTGCCTTCGTCAAACTTATCGCTGCCCATATAGGAAAGCCCCAGTTCGGCAACGTATCTGTTATCAAAGGCATAATTGGTGCGGAAATAAGTATTGGCTGTTTTAAGGTCCTGATCGATTCCTTTTACTTCACGCTGGAAGAAAAAATATCCCAGGTCCATATCCAGTTCATGAACACCAAAAGAGTTGTTATAACTAAACCCTCCAAAGTACCCGGCATTCCTGTAATTCTCATTCGAAGCTAACTCAATATCGTCATTGTAATTGGCACGATTAAGTTCAAAAAGTGCAATGGAATCTTCACCTTCCGGAGTTTGAATAAATCGCCTTGCATAGGTAGCAGCAGACTTGTTTTGAACTTCAGAACCGAAAAAATAATTGTCGAAAGTCACATAGGCATTAGCTTCAAGCCCTTCAACAACCGAACCCAAGTCAAAATCCAACCCAAAGTTAGTCTGTCCACTAATGTATTGTGCTTTATTATAGCCCCCGTATTTAAGGTCACCGTAAAGGTTATTGCTTTTATCAAAACTGGTACCAAGGGCAGGGGTGCCAAGTGAATCTTTGGGCATAATCCCCTCGTCTATGATTACCGGGTATTCATTTGGTCTGTGAGAACTCAAGGCAGAGAACACCTCAGAATGATTAAGTGATGCCCTCTCCCGATTATCAACCACAACAGCAACCCCCATATTTCCTGATATCATTTCATTAATTTTAACATCCAGATTACCCCGGAAATTGAAACGAGTATTGGTTGGGGTCCGCCCCTCGGCTTCAAGACCTTTGGATTGAAGAAACCCGCCAACAGCAGCATAGCGTGCACCTTTATTTCCACCCGAAAACTCAGTGGTAAACTTTGAGTAGTTGGTATAACTTTTCAGGAAATAGTCATGGTAATCCACATCCGGGTATCTGAAATCATTAGGTCCGGAACTATTTTTATACCCCTCAATGTCTTCCTCAGAATAAAGAGGTGTTAACCCGTCATTTAGTCTGGCTTCATTATACAACCTTGAATAATCATAGGAATTAATAAAATCAGGCAATCTGGTCGCCTGGCCAATACCATAATCAGCACTTGCTTTAATTACCCGTCTATTGGCTTCACCTCTGCGAGTCGTAATCATCAAAATTCCGTTCGCAGCCCTGGAACCGTAGGCAATTTTTGAAGTAGCATCTTTTAACAATTCAATCGATTCTATTTCTTCAGGGATCAAATCATTAATAGGCCGCTCAATTCCATCAACAATGGTTAAAACTTCGTTACCACTCATTCGGGGAAGACCTCTCAAATAGAGCGCTGCGGGATTATTATTCATTCCGCCGGCATTCATCACCACTGTCAATCCTAATCCAAGCCCCTGCATGGTATTAGACAATAAAGGATCCGGATAATGTTTCAGTTTTTCCACGTCCACTTTACTGATAGCCCCGGTATTATTGCGCCTGCTCACTTCCATACCCATAGGAAGACCCAGGGTTTCATTTTTATCTAAATAAACAGCCGCCTTTTCCAATACGACTACAGAGGGTATTTTATCTTTGCTCAGATCAATCTCAGTGGATGCCCATCCACTGCCTTCAATCAACAAAACAGACCCCTGTTCCACAGCAACCTTTACACGCCCATCGTTATCGGGGAAAAAAACCAGTGACCCTTCATTACCATATACCATGGCATTGGTTACAGGTGCTCCGTCGCTGTTTTCAAGTCTAAGCTCAAACTCTGTCCCGGCATCTTGAGTCCCCCCGCCTTCCTGTGCGAATAAAAGGCCTGCATTAAAGAGAAAAATGATGGCCAGGTATATAACCAGTTGTTTTTTAAAATTATCTTGTTTCATATTTTCCACAGTAAAATTTAATTATTAATCTGATGGATCTGAATTTCTCTCCTTCATTCCCGACACCGGAAATATCCCAAAAGCAAAAGCTGCCATTTTCGAAAAGAAACTATTTATATCCGTTTTAATCATTCTACCATCCTGGATTTTGTTCAAATTCCATCAACTGATCAGTATGATCGGCAGCAATTGGATACCAGTAATGTTTTGTTTCAAACACCCGGGTTTCCGTATCGACAGGTCTGACATCAAAACGAAACTCTTTCTTCGAAACATCGTCTTCCCCCGGAGTCAAATCCTCAACATGCATACCCATGATACCCTCGCTCAAAACGCTTTCAGCGATCATCCACCGGCGAATGTCAAACCACCGATGATTCTCGTACATTAATTCAACTGCACGTTCGTCCCGTATACGGCTTCTGAAAGTTTCTTTAGAACTGGCAAGTTCCTGAAGAACCGGAGGCATTCCAACCCTCTCACGGACTATATTAACAGCCTCAACTGCAGTCATAGAATGAGGGCCTGCATTGTTTGGCCCATAAGCTTCATTCATGGCTTCGGCATAGTCCAGATAAACCTGTGTAGTACGAATATAAGAAGCACTGTAATTGTAATCCTCAAAATTTGGTCTTCTGAATTTTGCTTCCGGCCACAACCACTTCACACACATATACCCGGTTGGGACAGTACGCGACCAGTCTGTAGCATAATCTGCACCCCCCTCCCAGGGTTCCAGATACCAGGGTTCGTTTTGTTCACCAAACCCCCATTGACCACCGGGATAAAGAATATTGTTATAAAAACGGGGATCCCGGTTTGAATAAGGATCATCTAATGAGTATCCTGATTGTGGATGGTCTATTGGATAGGCCTTCCCGTCATCGGGATTAATGACTTCAAATTTATCAACCAAATTTTGAGAAGGAGTCGTTATAGCCCATCCATAGTTACCTGCACGATTGGTAAAACGACTATTGTAAAAATGGATGGCCATATCAAGTTCTCGATCCATTCCTCCAGAATTATTGGCCCAAAGTGCTTCACTGCTCACAAACTCAGGAGAGTGATAAAAAACATGCCTGTAGGCAGAATCTCTTTCTTCCTGACTGGCTCCTGATCCCAGGTCGGATCCTTTCATGCGTTTTTCAGGCAAATTGGAATCAATATAAGTTATCACTTCATGTGCATACCGGGCGGCATCTTTACACCACTCCTGATCATAATCCTGCTGAGTGATAGAATTTAGTCCATTTTGCATTAAAGGGCTGGCACCGTAAAGAGTGGCCATTGACTTAAGTGCCATTGCCGAAACCTTAGTAGCTCTTCCAACTTGATCTTCAGGCCATCGATCAGGTAACATCTCAATAGCTTTGTCCAGATCAGTGAGCATCCATTCTGTCGATTCCTTGTAAGTCTTACGCGTTAAATCAAGATCACTGTCAGGCGCATAGACCTTATCATAAATAGGGAGCCCTCCCCATCGCTTTAGTATCTCGAAATAGTGCCAAGCCCTCAGAAAATAGGCCTGACCAAGAATCTCATCTTTCTGGTCTTCGCTTAATCCGGATACATTAGGGAGTTTATTGATAATCTTATTCATTACACGAAGGGCTCTAAACGAGTTTGGTATAACATTTCCCTTTAAACTTCCTATATCACCACCTCCGTAACCAACTTCAGATGGCCAGGCCTTTCTATACCAATCACCTGTATTTAATGCAGTTCGAATTGGTGACCAATCGTAAGTACTCGCTGCTTCATCAGAAAGAGCAGCAATGTTGGTTCGCTGGAGTTTCTGGGCATTCCACCTTGTATAATCAAAAAGTAAGTGATATCCATTGTCAAGATAACCCCGCACAGAATTAAAGTCGTTGAAGACAGTTGACTCCTCCATTCCCATGTCCGGAGACAACTCGAGGTAATCCTCGCAGGAAGCAAGAAACCCCACTATTATCAGGAGAATTATACTAATCTTTTTCATACGTATAAAATTTGTTTTTTATTGTCGTATGGAACTCACGATGAATATTGTATATGCCTTTTTTAGAATTTGGCAATCCAAAATTCATGTTCGTTTCATATTATTGGTTTATGCTTCTTTATTTTTAAAAATTTGGGTTTATTTCATTTCCTGTTGAATTAAAACCTGGCTCTGAATCCGAGGTTATATCTTTTCACAATTGGATAAACACCAGCTCCCCCTGTTTCGGGGTCCATTCTGTCATCCAGATCGGTAATGGTCCAAAGATTGTCACCGTTGGCATAAACCTGAAGCCTGCTCAATCCGAATACTCCAAGATTTTGAAATGTATAATTGATTTCAACATTTTTCAGACGAACATAGGAGTGATCACGAAATCCATAACTGCTGTTTCTTTTGCTGTAATCTCCGTATGAACTACTCGCGTGCAACACAGGCTTGACCGCATTATCAGCATTTTCAGGAGTCCAGCGCCCCAAAACCTCTGGTCCTGCTTTAATAATACCTTTTTCTGCATCCCATAGGTCATAAAGAATGACTCCGTCCACATTTTTTGAAATATCAGACACTCCATAAAACCGGGCATTCATTGATAAATTCTTGTATTTAAACCCAAACGACAATGCATAGGTATGAAGCGGATGGGTAACTTCTTCCATAACAACCTGATCGTTTTGATCAATGACACCGTCACCATTATAATCAACAAACATAAAATCACCAGGTATTATCCCACTCTGAAGATCACGATTACCAGGAATGGCATAATTAAAGACATCATCCAGATCCTGGTAGTAATCATGTACAAGGTAACGCGACTGCCAATCGATGGGCTTTCCAGCTTCTCTAAGGTGAGGTTCAACATTGGCACCATCATTACGGTATACAATCCGGTTCTCATTGAAAGAAACATTTCCTTTCACCCAATAATTAAAATTGGCTCCGATCTTCTCTCTCCACCCAAGTTCAAATTCAACACCCTGATTTTTGGTTTCCCCAATATTTCCGGATGGTTCAGAAACACCCAGCCACAAAGGCGACCAAACATTCATGAGAATCCCCGTTCGGCGCTCCTTAAAAACATCCATGGTAAAATTAAGCTTACCCCACAGGTTCATCTCAACACCAAAATTTTGTTTGGTGGCCGTTTCCCAGGTAGCATTGGGGTTGGCAGCATCTCCTTCAACATACCGTGGCCCAAAAGGCACAGGGTTGTCAAATCCGAAAACCAAATTGCCGGCCGAATTGTAGGTTTGTATATATGCAAACCGATTTCCGGGAACATTGTCATAACCTGATTGCCCGTAAGAATACCTGACTTTTAAATTTTCAAGAAAAGAACCAAGTCTTTCCTGAATAAAAGGTTCTTCGGAAATCCTCCACCCCGCAGACAGGGAAGGGAAAAAACCAAATCGTTGACCTCGTGCGAATTTTTCAGAACCATTATAAGCTCCGTTTAATTCCATGAGATACCGCTCCTTCCAGTTGTAGGTGATACGCCCTACATAATCCTCCCTCCTGGAGGGGATTTGTATGTTGTTACTAGAATTATTGGCCAACCCTTCATCTTCTCTTCTGCTAAATAGAGCCAGAGCTGAAACATTGTGATTGCCAAAACTTTGACTGTAATTCAAGGCCAATTCATAATAAAGGCTCTTGGTGAATCCTTTATTCATCAGAATATCATAATCTGCCGAAGGTGGAGGGTTTTGGGCATTTGCATCAGGCCAGCGCACTTCATTGATCAAAGGATAAGTTCCATCCGGGTTTGGATTGGTATAATCCCATTCCCGGCTATATCTTACGGGAAAGCTATCGCCAAAATTTCCTCCCTGATACCTCTGAATCCTGGACGAATATGCAGTTCGTGAATTGTAACTTAATTTCCCGTTAAAAGTCAACCCTTCAATAATAAAATCGAGTTTCTGATCCAACAAGAAATCAAGAAATCCTTTGTAGTATCTATAGCTTCTCTGTCCCTTATCAAAATCCATAAGCAGGTTACCACCTCCCTCGGGAGAAACACCCCACTCACCATCCGACCATTTAACAGGGAACTCATTTTGCCCGGCGGTATATAATTGTTCAAAAAACTGGGCCTGTCCCCAACCATCTTCGCTGACATCACCATCGTTAATGCGATACCCGGGTTGGTTTCGGTATGCCAGAGATCCGGAAACATTTGCCGACAAACGGGTTGTTTCGGTTATATCAAAGTCGAAATTCGATCTCCAGTTATAACGCTCGTAGTAAAAAGATGGATCAAAAAGATCATTTTCTTTGGTTTTAAAAATATCCCCGTCATTAAGGTAACCAAGCGAAGCAAAATATTTTACAAACTTTGTTCCTCCACGGACATTAATATTATACTGTTGCTGATATCCTGCGTCATCAACAATTTGGTCCCACCAATTCACATTGGGGAAATAATCATTATAAGGGCCGGCCTGATCAAGATTTTCTCTCCACTCCTCAATGATGGATTGGGGAATAAGCTCACTGTAACGCTGATCGTTCATCAACGACTCATTCCGCATCTCCAGCGCTGTAGGGTAATCAGAAAATTCAGGACGTGCCGAAGGTAATTTGAACCCGAAATTTGCTGAAAAATTAATTTCAGGGGCTGCTTCTTTTCCTCGCTTGGTAGTAATGAGTATTACTCCATTAGCACCTTTGGCTCCATACACTGCAGTAGCAGAGGCATCTTTCAAAACTGAAATATTCTCAATCTCATTTGGATCCACATCATTCATATCACGCTCAATTCCGTCAACCAAAACAAGCGGATCAGTCTCCTGCCAACTGGCTTTTCCCCGAATAAGAATATTTGCCTGGTCTGCTCCCGGTTTTCCTGTTTCACTCATGGAAATAACCCCGGGCATGAGTCCTTGAATTGCCTGCGATATATTGGTCGGACTTCCTACCTCTAAAAGGTCTTCCCCATCAACCTGGGAAATTGAACCAACAACAGAAGCTTTTTTCTGAATACCATAACCTACCACCACGACATCCTCCAACATGGCTGCAGAAGATTGAAGTGTAACATTTATAGCCTCTTTCCCCTGAACAGGCACTTCCTGCTTTTCAAACCCTATAAAAGAAAACACCAAAACATCACCATCATCAACGGCTAAGCTATACCTACCATCCATGTCAGTAATTGTACCAACCAACTGGGTTTCCCGAGATCCTTTTACAATAACTGAAGCACCAGGCAGTGGAGCCCCGGTATCATCATAAACAGTTCCGGAAACCATTTGCGTTTGTGACCACATTACCGAATAAAATAGCAACATGACCATCGTTAATAAAAAAACTCTTTTCTGCATACGATAGTTTTTAATAACTGAAAGCTGATTTATTTAAAACACTAACTAAAATTCAACACTTCAAATCTCTCTCTTTTGAAACAAAAAAACTGTGATATTTTTTTCAAACATTAAGAAATTAAAACAACAATCTTAATGAATTGACTTACTAACACTTAAAACGACGGAACAGAAACCTAAAGAAACTATGCAAAAACTGTCAATTATTATAAATAATTATTCAGGCCAGACAAAAGAAGTCTCTCTTTCAGACCACTAGCAGCAAACCCACCAGCATTTTGTTATACACATGTTTGTAAAGTCCCGTATATAAAAAAACCAGATGTTATTGTAAAAAGGAAACGGAGTATTAGGGCTTAAGATGCTAACTTCTGCTTTATTCTAGAAAAACCTTATAATAATCCTGCGGTAATTAGATAAAACTACCCAATTTAAGTATAACCCGGTTTATTCTTGTTTGTCAACGACCCAAACCAACATCAAACAACACTTAATCATGGGCTTAAATCTCAAAATTAAAATCATTTTCTAAATGTCAACCAGATGTAAAGAACTGACTACTTTACCTCAAGTGTGCGATGATATCCATTTTGCCTAAAGAAGAACAGGTTAAATAGATATTTCCATGTAATATATGAGATTCTAAGGGTATAACTCACTCCTTTAATTTCTTTGTTAAAACCTGTTTTTAACGGATTCTTTTAAACCTGAGAACAAAAAACAACAACATTCCAGTTAACAATTATTATCTTTGCCCTAAACTTTCTAAACTGATTTTAACACGCAATCAAGATTCAATTCAGCCTTAAGACTTCCCCTTTGCGTTTCAGTACTCCACAATAAAAAAATGAATATGAATAGGTTGTTTCTCAGAGCTGCATTAACCCTCTTTAATATATTATTCGTATTTGCCCTGTGTTTGGCTCAGGATTATTCTAATCTCAATTTTGAAGTTTTCAATGCCAAAAATGGGTTACCATCTGAAGAATGCAATTTTGTTTTTCAGGACTCTGATAATTTTCTTTGGATCGGAAGCCAGGAGGGTCTAATGAGGTTTGATGGTTATGAGTTGATAAACTTTAAAGATCTGACAAAATCAGACCTCTCAAATATTAACTTCACAGATGCTGCTGAGGATCAAAACAAGAATCTATGGTTTACCACCTCTAATGGTTTTTTATTTTACAACAAAAAGAACGACAGTGTAAACCTTTTCACCTCTGCAGATTTCCCTGATTTATACCTAAACGGACCATTCAACTCAATACTTTGTGACAATGAAAACTCAGTCTGGATTGGCACAGATAATGGTTTATATAGATATTCTCAGATCTCAGGCATTCTTAAGCATTATCCGGGACCAAACAATACCCGTTGTAATTGTAAAGAATTGGTGAAAACCGAATCAGGTGACATATGGATGAGTTCCTGGAACCAGGGAATAGCAAGATATAATAAATCAAAAGACAATTTTGAGTTTCATGACATTTTCGAATCCCGGAAAGCCGATTTTGCCAAGGCTATTAACAGCCTTTATGCCTATAAGAAAAACTATCTTTTAGCTGGTCAGTGGGAGACTGGATTACATATACTGGACATCAGTAATCCTGAGACGCCTGAAATAATTAAAACATTCCGGCATACCACTACTCAAAAAACAAAGAATCTAATACCAGGTAACATTATTCTTAGCATTCGAAGTGATATTTATGACAATCTTTGGGTTGGGACTCCATACGGATTGGGCATTATCAAAGACCCCCTTTCAGAAAGCCCTCAATCTTCTCACATAGAAGCATCTAGCCACAAAAACAATTTATCGAATAATGTTATCAGACATATTTTCAAAGACAAAACAGATATTATGTGGTTATCAACCACGGGTGGCGGAGTGAATAAAACAGAATTAATAAATCAAAAATTTGAAACAAAAAAAATCCCGGTCATTGATCCTCAAAAGAAAAGCCAGAGCATACATGCATTTTC
The DNA here is from genome assembly GCF_003121985.1 of Marinilabilia rubra. Lineage (GTDB taxonomy): Bacteria > Bacteroidota > Bacteroidia > Bacteroidales > Marinilabiliaceae > Marinilabilia > Marinilabilia rubra. The sequence goes on along the minus strand of NZ_QEWP01000001.1, from coordinate 595,667 downwards.
TATCGACAATAAGGAAAGGCTACTGGTAGGGGTTAAAAGCTTGGGCTTTGTTGTTGCTGATAAAAAACAAAAGAAAACAAAGCATTTTAGTAAAATTGACAATTATAAAAGCTTACAAAAATTCGATATAAACACAGTTAATTGTTTTGCCTGGGACAACGACTCCAACTTATGGATTGGTACGCGATACCGGGGACTTATAAAATTAAATCCGGAATCCGGAGAAACTTACGTTATGAACCCGAGGAATAAAAACAAACTATTCTTTTCCCGGGAAGTCAGATCTATACTCCATTGCAAAAACAATCAATTATGGGTAGCTACAGAAAATGGAGTATATCATATAAAACCCGCTAAAGACAAATCTTTTTTCAATTTCAAGGTTCAAAGTTTCAGACACATTCAAGGCGATTCAACAACCATCCCCTCCAACAACATTTCAGACTTAGTCATGGACAATGATGGCAATATATGGGTTTCGACCTTCCAAAACGGGCTTGCAAGATCTACTTCACCAATTGCTGAAAACAACCAAAAAACCGCTTTTAAAAGATACAGCTGGAATGATGGATCAGGGTTAACAACCAACCATATAATTTCATTGTTTAGTGACAGTAAAGAAAACATTTGGATTGGATCCGGAGACGGCCTAAAAAAATGGGACCCTGTTGCTCATAAATTCGTCTCTCCCATACCAGAGAATCCTATGAATGGCACAATTATTTATGGTATCGAAGAGGATGCCAACGGAAGCATCTGGGCCACATCCAATACAGGAGTCATTTGCCTAAAGAAAAAGGGAGAGGAAGATTATGTTCTTGAGAATTACACTTCCAGAGATGGTCTTCAAGGTGAGGTATTCATTAAAGGTGCCATTAAGAAGGATAAAAAAGGTTTATTCTACATCGGGGGACATAATGGATATAATATCTTTAACCCTCTTTCCATAAAAACGGACAACTATATTCCTTCATTGCACATTACATCTTTAAACCTTTCAGGGAAAGAGATTAATGGGTCTAAAATCACTGAAGATTCAACCATCATAATAAAACACAACGAAAAATACATCAGTATTTCGTTTGCTGCACTGGATTTTAGAAACCCTCAAAACATAAAATACCGATACAAACTTGAAGGCTTTGATGAACATTGGCAAAATGCAGGTGCCAATGCCAGAAACGCTACATACGCAAATCTTGGACCTGGTAAATACACCTTTATTGTGAAGGGTTCTAACAGTTTTGGTGTGTGGAATCCAAAACCAACCAAGTTTCATTTAGAAGTATTACAGGCCCCATATAAAACATGGTGGGCATTTACTTTTTATATCCTATTCTTACTGGGCCTGGTTTTTGCTTTTACATATCTATACTTCAGCGGAATAAAAACAAAACAAGCCTTAAAAATCGAGCACTTGGAGAGAGAGAAGTCAGAACAAATAAACCAATTTAAACTTCAATTCTTTACAAATCTCTCACACGAACTATTAACCCCTCTTTCCATTTTAAAGATTCTTTCAGAAAAATGGGAGGATCTGGTAGTTAATAAAAAGGATGAAGTAAGGAATATACTTGGAAGAAATGTCTCCAGGCTATCCCAATTAATTTATCAGGTTCTGCAATTTAGAAAAGTGGAAACGGGTAATATAAAGTTAAATCTTCATGAGGTCAATTTATCCTCGTTTACAAAAGAGATTCTGGATAACTACAACCTGTTAGCTGAAGAAAAGAATATTTCTTTAAAAACAGATTTGCCTCATGAACTTTGGGGATGGATTGATACTGAAAAATTGGATATTTCTTTAAACAACATTCTTTCAAATGCATTTAAATACACAAGCCCCGGGGGAGAAGTATCTCTGAACTTAGAAGCTTTTCAACGTGAAAAGCACCACTGGGTGTCCTTTCAAATATCCGATAACGGAAGGGGTATCCCACCTGAAAAAATAGACACCATATTTGATCGTTTTTATCGAATTGGGAATGGAGGCAAAGAACAGGAAGGAGCCGGAATAGGACTGGCTTTGACAAAAAATTTAATTGAACTTCATGGAGGCTCTATTGAAGTAACCAGCCTGCCCGGGTCAGGAACAACATTCACCATCCAATTGCCATTTTCTAAAGATTTTTATGAAGAAATTGATATTAAAAAGCAACAGCCAATAATTGACCCACAAAAAATAAGGGTACAATCGCCCAAAGAGGATGAAAATCTGCCAAAAATCCAATCACAAAAGGACAAAAAGATTCTGCTTATTGAAGATGATCAGGATTTTCTGGAGTTAATCACCTTTGAACTTGAAAAATACTTTACTGTTCATACAGCCCCCAATGGAAAAGAAGGGATAAAAGCAGCCAAAGAAAAAGCAGTAGATCTTATTGTTTCAGATGTAATGATGCCGGAAATGAGCGGCAAAGAGGTATGTAAGTTGATTAAAAATGACATCAACACCAGCCATATTCCTTTTATTTTAATTACAGCTTTTCAACAGGATGAAGAAAGACTGGAAGGATATGAATCCGGCGCTGATTCTTTTTTAACCAAACCGATTACACCCATACTCTTATTGACCCGAATTGAGTCTCTGCTAAAGAAAAGAAATGAACTAAAAGCCAATTTCGATAGCGATGAGTTTCTTGAACCTGAAAAAATAACCATTCCTTCGATTGATAAAAAGATATTGGAACAAGCCAAGGAAATCGTTGAACAGGAAATGAGTAATCCGGATTTATCGGTTAAAATGATGTGTGAACAACTTGGATTAAGTAATTCAATGTTTTATCGTAAAATGAAGGCCTTACTTGACATGACACCGAATGAATTTATCAGGAGTATAAGACTTCGAAGAGCAGCACAGTTACTTAAAGACAATTCAATAAATGTATCGGAGGCGGCTTACAGCACTGGCTTCAATGATTTAAGTTACTTTGGGGTATGCTTTAAAAAAGAATATGGAGTTACACCTACAGCTTACCAGAAAAGGACAAAAAGGGAGCTTTAATAAATCCCTTATCTGAGAATATCATTAAAAAAGAGGTTGTTTTAAGAAAGCATAAAACAACCCCTTTAAGCGATACGCTGTTATACAATTCTTTTTTTTCTACTAATTCCCTGCATTATTATTCAGAGGAACATTAATATGTACATATGATTCTGCCGGGATGGTTACATTCCAGGCCGAGTTGCCCCCTAGATTATAACTATTGCTACTTTCAGTATCACTTGAAGTCCAAATTGTTCTTGTTACTGTTCCCTGAGCTTCATACCCGCTTTGTAATTCAATCCGGGTTGTTTTATTGTTGGTTGATAGATTAATAAAATGCAAACTCAAACTTTTATTCTTTGCAAAAGCAATTACTTTTACATCGTTAATAGAAGAGTTCGAAGGCACCACTCTTTTTCCTGAAGCATTATTAACAAGATTTTTAAACCCTGAATATTTAATTGGAAGAGCCGTACCATTAGCCCAAACAAACCTTTTTACGACTTGGTAAAATGTTACATTTTCAACTCCTCCTCTTATGGCAGGAAAAATATTATTCATTCCGGCTATGAGGTTTTCAATGCCATCATTGGTTGAATATCTTGTGGCTTCAGTGTACCAAACCGGATTTGAAGATTTGTTTACCAACTGTTGCCACGTGCTTTCCCATGATGATTCAGCAATAGCATCGTCATCATAAAAATGTGAGCCGGAAACATTTATTTGCCCCATTACATCTTCTACATCATTTACTGAAGTTTGCAACCCCCATCTTTCAAGTCCTACTTTTGCGGTACCACCTAAATTAAGCATTTGATCAAATACTTTCCGGTGATCACTTTCATCTGCAGGATCCTCATTCCAGGGACCAAGGTAATCGATGTTAATTCCGACATTACTCATTCTGTCCATGAAGCTATCAAGGTAAGAAGCATAAGCTGTTAAGTTTAGATCATACACATTATAAGGACAACAACCTATCCATTGGTTGGGAAATTTATCAGCTCCATGATAATGATTTCCATAGCCATCACCATTTGCAATGCTGGCAAAAATTTCAACATTGGGATTTACGTTCTGTACGGCTTGAATTACAGTTATTACGTTATCATAAATGGGATCGGAGATATCCTGCAACGCAAAAATTGGTACTCGCAGAACCTTTAATTGCATATCTCCGAATAGCAGCTGTGAAGTGGTTGAAACATCTTTTTCTGCCCAATCTTTTATGGTCAGTTTTCCATCACCTCCAAAGGTCACTTCCTGATGAAAAGTGGAAGGATCTACTTCGGCTGTTAAATCAGCGGATTTTAAACTTCCAACATAATTGTTTGATTCCTCTACCTCATGAAAGGAGGACTGTTCACTACACCCTGCTAAAAATCCAAGGAGCACAAAAAATCTAAAGAACTTGTTAATTCTGATCTTTTTCATAGTTATTGGTTTTTACGTATCACAGGCGCAAACATAACCCCCAATAAGTGTTATTAATATTAATTTTTTGTCAAATTCTGTAACTTTTCCAATGTTGGAGAAAATCTAATACTATATGACAAAAAAATCCTTCCCATTATTAACCCACTGATTATTGCTTAAAAATTTAACAGTATTTTAGAGAGAGAGTTTTCAATATTCATAAATCCAAAAACAGAATCCCTCGTTAAAAAGCATTAGTCATGCAGTTGAATTTATCGCTTCATCTTTGATGAATTGGGGGTATAATCTTCAATATCCAAACAGAATCAACATCAGTGTTTAGACCATAAGAAATGATTAACGAAGTATTGATTAATAGATTGAGAAAATAAATGATTAGGTCACCAACAACCAACATTCATGAATAATAGTTAATAGTGATTGCAATTTAAGTTATACATCAGAAAGTTTACTAAAACTATCTTTACAAAGCTGAAACGTCCTTCGTTCATCACTCTATTCGGAAGTCATGCAAGCAGTGGAGATCCTTAACATGGAAGTGTCAAATAACATTCAGAACTCTCCAACAGTCTAGTTGAGATAGCAGAAAAGGTTGTAAAAAGAGGCACTTTCTATAGCTCCCTTTCGGTGGGATGTATCAGATCTTTCAGCAGGCATTTATATTTTGATGCCGGCCAAAGACGAAGGCCTGTTTCAAAGCAAAATTTTATAAACTAAAATATGAAAAGAGTTTTACTGCCACTACTATTTATAAACCTATGTTTAGGGCTTTCTGCACAGACTAACAAGTTTAGCATAGAGTATAATTTTAATAATACCATGCAGGCCTTGGTTTCTATGGGAAGCGAAGCCATTGTTGGCGATCCAGCTATAACAGGAGGGCCTAAAATAAACTCAACAGGCTTTCAATCTGTCGAAGGAAAAACGGTTTTGAGTTGTGAAATCATTAATAACAATGCAACAAACTATAAGAATACCTATATGGCAATGAATATTACGCCCATTGATGGTTATTCGCTGGTAGTGACGGAAATAATTGTGGAGCATAGTGCCAGTTTAGCAGATGGTCCATATTATTACAGGATAGGTTGTACAAACAATGAAGTCACACCCGACAATAAGGATATCAATCAGTCAACTGATAACATCCCATTTTCAAGTAACTTAAATAGTACAACGTATAATCCACCTATTGACTATGCATCATCAGGCACCAACAACTCGGTTACTGCATGGGTCTGTGCCCGTGGCCCTGATTACGGAACATTCGATTGGAATGTGAACAAAGTAACCATTAAAGGCGAGTATATTTCAATTGGATCTGAAAGCTCGGTATTGGTAAATGTTACTTCCAATAAAAAGCAAAAACTTCGTTTTGGCATTGATGCTGAACGCTTGTGGTATTGGAGAACCAATGAGTTAAGCACACAACTGGCAGAACTGGGAGTTAAAAAATTACAATCAGAATTTGTGCGTGTAGCCATTAGCTGTGCCTATGAAAGAGAAGAAGGTGTAAAAAAGCCTGAAGCATATGATAAAATCCTGAACATGATGGGCGCGATGAAGCAAGCGAACCCTGATATTAAGTTTTTTGCCAGTCCTCGTCCACTTGATGAAGCTTATTCGACTAATGAAGCCTGGACGGTATGGGGCGGCCCCAAGGCTCCATGGGCTCCGGTACCGGCCTGGATAATGACCTGGAGGGAGAATGGCACAAAAACCGTTGATGGACAAGTTGTAAAAAAGTGGGTATTTGACAACTTGTATGTGGATAAATTAGCAAGATACTATGCCGATTATTTGAATTTTATGCACAGCAAAGGCTTTAAAATTGATTATTTGGATATTACTAATGAAAAGAATCAAATTACTGCAACACATGGTAAATATCTGTATGACAACATACCTGATATGCTAAATGAGGGGGTTTATATGCCTGAGCTTATTGCTCCTTCCACATGGAGTTACGAGCAGGGGGTAAACTATTTAAACAATGCAACACCGGATGAAATTGAATCTATTGCTATTGCTGCAAGTCATAATACGGGTGATGGTGGAACTCCGGAAGGGTTTGTTAACAAAGCCAACCAACTGGGCAAAGAACCCTGGAATACTGAATTACATAATTGGGTAGGCATCGTTCAACAAGACGAAATAATTAATTCGAAGCATTTTTTTGAGCATGTAAAAGCTGGTTTCGTTGGATTGGATACATGGTTATTTTACGGCCCGTACAATGGGAAAGATCACACAATGATATGGTCAAACGACAAAGACATCTTAAAATCGACAAAATACGAAATTTTCAAAAAGGTAGTCAATAATGCCAATGGGGGCTATTATTTAGAAACAACCCAATCTTCTGCGGATGTTTTAGCCACCTCATTTATTAAGGACAATGTATTGACCATCTTTGCCCTGAATCTAAGTCCTTTTGACAAAACGTTAGTAGAGTTTGATGTATCGGGCTATGATTTAGCGGGTCAGGATATTGAAGTGACTCAATGGCAAAATTCTTTAAACAGATCCGGAGAAGTATCGCAATTAGCCAATACATTCTCAACCAACTTTAGTTATGATCTGGAAGGTTTTTCGTTGTATTGCTTTAAAATATTGCTAAACAACGAAACGGGCATAAATGATTCAAAACAAAACCGAATAGAGATTTACCCAAACCCTTCGATTAATTTCTTATATATTAAGGACAATCAGGAAGGATTTAAATATAAGTACAGGGTTTTTAATATGGCCGGTGATTGTACATTAACAGGCATGACAGAAAAAAACAAAATAGACATAAGAATATTACCAAAAGGGGTTTATTTATTGCAATTAATGGATAACTCTGAACAAATTTCTGCAAATACGTTTGTTAAGGAGTAATCACCACTCCGGGAAAAGTGCCGTTGGAAAGGTTAATCCCCCTCCAATTATTATAAATAACTAAACCATCAACCTTGTTTTCAAGAGCTACTTCAAGCCTGGTAAGCCTGTCGGGATATTTTTGAATGCTACTCAAACTCTTCTGAAAATACCAACTGACCTTCATTGTCGGCTAGTCTGACGTAATCGATATACGTGGATCCTTTGAACCAAAAGTGCATTCCGCGTATTTCGCCAAATTGTTGCTGTACAGAAAAAGATTTCAGTTCCTTTCCATCAACCAGTAGCGTAACTTCGTCACCAGAACCCCTCACGGATATTGTTCTGAATTGTTTGTAATTTAAAATCAAATAATCAAGGTCGGAAACCCTCCCGGCTTTAAAATCATCTCCAATACGCCGATGGGTATATCTTTCACAACCTTTTTGTGCAAATTTAAAGCCGACATCACCATGTTCACAATGCAAATAAACAGCTGCCTCAGAACAGTTAATCCCTTCACCAAAATCGTCATCTTTAAACCGGATAGAAAAAAGTGCATTTTGCATATCCACGCCAAAAGGTTTAAAATTCCTTAAATGCAGATGATGATTGACTGCCTGCCCATTTATATCCATAATTTTTTCTTCAGGTATAAAAAAATGTCCATCATCAGTGGTTTGTTTTTCCAAAATGGCATTAAAAGGAATATGCTGAAGAAGGGGTAACCCTGCTTTCCTCACCATTTCAGGCACTTCATGTTTACTTAAATAAGAGGTAGCATCGATGGCATAAATAAACCATCCAGGGGAATTGATCCATGATTTTTCCCTGTTTTTAACCTTTCCATCAACAAACAGACGAATATTGTAATACCCCGGAAAATGAAAGCAGTGCTTATTAATGACCGAGTTTTTGTTAATCTCCTGAAATACATAATTGCCCTCCTGATTAACATGTCCGTAGTCTATATATACTTCATCATCCTTTAACTTCTTTAAATTAAAATTACAAACAACAGTATGAGGAATAACACCTTCCGGATTTTTAACAGCAAAATAATATGGTTCATCATCATTATTGATTAAATACAAAAACGCAATAAAAGAGAATACTGCAGCAACAGCAGTAATGAAGAAAAGCTTTCCCTTTATTTGCTTTTCAGGTCTTGTAATACTTTTTTCGAAATGCTCCCAGTCTTTCTTTCCGATATATAAGGCCAATGCATCTTTTGTACTAATATGAGGAGAATACACTTTACCATTATTAACATTATCTACTACCTTGCGCACCGTATTCCTGTCAATCCTGACGCCTGCCTTTTCACTGATCTCATCACTTAATAACCGGAATTGATGATTATTCCAGTCACTATAATGAGGCCATTGATTCATTTCCTGAACTAATTCAACCCACTTTCTCAATGCATCCAACTCTCTCATTATTAAACATTATTAACAAATAACAGAAGAATAACAAAAGTAACACTTCAATTCCTTTTACAAGAAATCACTCATATCTATTTTTATCCTTCAGAAATCAAAAACCAGAAATAATATAGCCATAAAAATAATCATTAAAAACAAAAATTGTATAAATGAGAAATCTATTCCCTCAAAGAGTATTAATTCTTTTCATAACTGTTAATACCATTTTCAGCCTATCAGGATGCGTTAGTCATTCAAAAGACAATAATGATTTACTGTGTGTTGAAAAAAACGTTTTGAATACTGCAAATGCAGAAGGATCAGATGCCTTAGTGTTAAAGAATTTCGAGGCCAGGCCTGCAAACGGGTTATTAAAAGAGATAAGTGTTGATTTACCCGCTTATGAATCGGTTGTTTATTTTAGTACCGATCACCGCGACAAAATACTGGATGCAGCGAACCGGATATTTCCATGGGCTGCCAAAGATTTACAAACAATCATCAGCAAGGGCTTTAAACCAGACCCCAAAGCAGCAGAACCTTCGCGCAATGGATTGTACGTGTTGTTTAAGCTACCGAACAATGAGTTCCTTCTTTTGCAAGGTATTGCCAGTCCTGATGCCATGTCGCATTTCACAATTAACGATAATGGCTCGTTAAAAATTAAACTTGTTACATTTGGTACTGAAACTGTTTCGGGCGATATCCCATTGGTAGCATACGCCAAAAGTGATAATCTATACGATGTTTTTGAAAATGCCTGGAAAAATGCGATAAACACAGAAGCTCTTGCCGGACGCACAGCCATGCGTCATGAAAAAGAGTATCCTGAAATGTTTACATACCTCGGTTGGTGCAGTTGGGAACAATACCGCCGCAAAATTACCAGCGATTTAATGGTTGATGCCATGCAAAAAATTGAAGAAAGCCCCTTACCTGTGCGCTGGGTATTGGTTGACGACGGGCACCAGCACCAAACAGGATTTAAGATGGGCGATAGCAGAATGTTATCATTTGATGCGCACCCTGAAACGTTTCCGAATGGATTTAAACCCCTGATGGATTTAAGATCAGAAAAAATAAAGTGGATGGGCATTTGGCATGCCATGAATGGCCAGTGGCAAGGACTTCACCCCGATCATGAATTGCGGGAACTGGATCCTCACCTGATAAAAATTGACAAAAAATTCAGAGGAGAACCCTTGCCGGTAATGATGCCCAAAGGCGACTCCATATCTTCGTGGATGTTTTACAAAGGTCTTATTGGATCTACTAAAAAACATGGTTTCGATTTTGTGAAAATCGATAACCAAAACCGTCAGATGAGATTTTACAAAGGCAAAGAAAACCCGGTAAAAACAGTGTCGCAACATGCGCAATCGCTCGAGCGTGCCGCCCATGAACTATCGGGTGGCCTGATCAACTGCTTTTGTTCGGATTTGTTAAGCCTGATGAACACCAAATACAGCGCTGTTTCGCGTGTAAGTGTCGACTATTTGCTAAACAACATGGAAAAAGCAAAATCGCACCTTTTCCAATCGTACCAAAATACCCTTTGGATGGGACAAGCTGTTTGGCCCGATCACGATATGTTTCACTCCAGCGATAAATTTGCCGGCCGCATGATGGCTGTTAGCAAAGCCATGTCTGGCGCACCCATTTACCTCTCTGATGCACCCGACCATTTTCTCGAAGAACTGGTTACACCGCTTTGTTATAGCGATGGTAAGTTGCTTCGTCCATTAGCACCTGCTGTACCGCTACCCGAATCGGCCATGATATCGGCACTCACAACACCTGAGGCCTACCGTGTTGTTGCTCCTCTGCCAAACGGTGCTGCGGCATTTGTTGCCTACAATTTAGCACATCCAACTCCGCAACAAATTGTTAAAACTCAAATATCTACACAGGATTATCAACATGCCGGATCATTTATACAACCTGCTGTTCCAAAATGGAAAGTTCCTGAAGAAGGACTGGTTTATTACGACTGGTACGATGGCAAAGGTGGATTATTAAACGATCAATATAAAATAGAACTCGATGGTTTTTCCGATTGTTTTGTACAATTATCTCCGGTTAAAAAAGGCTGGTCGGTTGTTGGGTGTATCGATAAATACCTGGCGGCAGCGGCTATTGATGCGATTGAATACAACCAATCGGAACTAAAATTGACCATGATTGAACCCGGCACTTTGGTTGTGTATAACAAAAAGCCTGTAAAATGCGCCATGGCAAGCAAAGTTGAAGAACTTGGTGGTGGATTATGGAAAATTTATTTTCCCAAAGGCAAAGAAAAAGTTGACGTAACGGTAACACTGTAAACAGTGCCCGCCCATAAACTAAGCTAACTTTGTAAATGGTCATGTGTCTGTTCAGAAAGTGCCATTTACAAAGCTTGCGAAATACGGAGTTTACTTATCGTATATGAGAACTTTTCGGACAAGCACAATGCAGAAAATGCTGCTTTATGGACAGACACGAAGTAATAATAAAAAATAAAAAGAATGCAATGAAATTTCAACTTCACTCGATCTAAATAAAATATATTTTATTAATAATGAATTTGCTGTTGGCCATCAGTTTCTCGGCTACGGAGAAAAAAACCACTATCATCGTTTTTTTGCCCGACAATGCCGGGTTTTCGGATTATCAACCACACAATTTAATGTTTGATATTACTGATATAAAGCATGTTTTAAGAGTTAATTGTAACCTTCATATACTTAACATGACCATCAAATAATTCAAGCTTAAGGATGTATATTCCTCGTGAAAGACCTTCAACGATTAATTGATTGGCTTCAGATTGAGACCTTACAATTTTCCCCTGTAAATCGATCAAAGAAAGTTGTTTGACATTTACATATCCGCTAACGCTGATAAATTCGGAGGCCGGATTGGGATAAACAAAAACAGAATCAACACCATACAAATCATTAACAGAGGTTTGACTATCCAAAAAAAGGGCTTGTTGTTCCAAAACCCGCTCAGTATTATTCAAAGTGCCGTTGGAGAGGTTAATCCCCCTCCAACTATTATATATAACCAAACCATCAACCTTATTTTCAAGGGCTGCTTCAAGCCTTGTAAGCCTGTCGGGATATTTTTGATTGTGATTAACTTCTGAATCCCAAACGGGTAAGCCCTTCGCTCTGGCCTTATTTATGAAAGTTGACCACAAATTATGGTTAAACCCCAGATTATGGGAGGTAGCAACACTAATATATTGATCTGTTTCGGTTTTATCAAAGGTTAAAATCCCAGCCTCAAGGCCCCACTGACAGGAACCAACAAGCTCAGCCCCATTGAGTTGCCCCAACAACCCCTGGAAGATCGCATTGTATTGCGCTACCGACCATTTTTTCCCGGGTCTCCCATCTTCATTAAAGGGACAAATCCAATCGCAGGGATATTCAATTGCAAAAGCCTTGATTCTGTCAATTAGCACCTGAGTTTTTACGGGATCGTTCCAAACAGATCCTCCTGCATCCTCATCTTTAAAAACAACATTGGCAATGCGTATACCTCCACTGGTAAGAGCAGGGTTGGCAAAAATCTTAAAACCATAGGCCTTTGCCTGTTCAAAAAAATAATCAAGCATGGCCTTATTTGGCTCAAGTCCCTCAGCAAAAATCGGAATCCGGATACCATTAACTTTAAGACTCTTAAAGCCCTTTATCAGATTATCAACCTGAGTTTTATTCGAGATTTTATCATGAATAAAGGCTTGCTTGACATCCCCCAACACATAATCCATGTCATTAGTGTATTTGATATTGTCCTGGGCAAACACACTTAAACCCGCAAATAACATTATAAAAGTTAAAAGCTCCTTCATAAATCAATATCTCAAAGTTGTTAATATACAAAAATCCTTTAGCAGGCAACTGTTAATGCTTCCCAACAAATCCCCATTCTCCATTTTCGGGTTCAATATCTTCTGAAGGAAGCACACGTTTATTCCTGTCGGCAGAGAGTTCCCCATTCTCATAAAACAACTCACTCACTTGTATATAGCAGGCCAATCTTTCAGGATGATCCTCTATTTCGGAATAAGGTTGAACAAAGCAGATAAGCATGTGTTTAAAAGACTATTTTATTTCATGCAAAGACTAATTACCGCAATCAGATTCAATTCTTAGACCTATTGGTATTATTTCTGATTTTATTTTAGGCCCTCCTGGAATATAATGAAGCGACATTAAAAAGAGATCAGTCCTGTACATAGTTTCATTAAAAAATTCAGGGCTATTCTTATTAAAGGCACCCAGATTAAAAAAGCCATGCTTTTGTCCTTCATACAAAAAGAGATCGCAACGACCGCCAAAAGCCTCTATTTCATTTTTAAATTTTATCATCGTTTCAACCGGGATTAAATGATCTTTTGTACCCAGGAAAATAATTGTTGGAGGAACTTTTTGGTGGATATTATGCAGTGGTGATATCTCTTTATGCCGAGCTTTAATTCGCTCATATCCATAACCGTCAGGCCCATTGTCAATCACCGGATTAAATAGCACTAAAGCATTTGGGACACAACTTACAGACAGATCATCGTTCGGAGCATTCAACTCCTCTAAAGTAGCTGTAGCCGCCGCCAGATGACCGCCTGCTGATCCGCCTGCTGCAACAATTTGGTCTGGATTGATTTTATGCCCGGATGCATTTGCTCTCAAATAACGTATTGCCGATTTGGCATCTTCAACTGCATCAAAGGGTGTGGTTCCGTTTCTTTTTTCAACTCGATATTCCGCCAATACAGCAATCACTCCTCTTTGTGCAAGATATTTTGCCTGAGGTTCGAATTGCTTAACACTGCCACCAATCCACCCGCCGCCAAAGAAAAAGACAATGGCAGGATATTCTTTGTCATCCGACATAGAAGCCGGAGTGATGAAATGTAAAGAAAGTTTAGTCGTATCAATTGTCTTATATACGCATGAATAATTATATTCAAATGGTTCATTTGAACGCGCATTTGATACAAAAAGAATAAAAACCAGAAGAAAGATTATTTTTTTCATAAATTCTTGTTTTGAAAAGAGTGTTATGTCATTTGCAATATGTTGGGTAAGGCAAAGTTTTTTTTAAAATTAAAAAAGTAATCATAGCTATATTTGTCTTTTTTCATGAAGCAAAAACACAAGAAACCAGGTTAAAAAATCAAAACCACACCCTCCTCAAGTCACAGATTATAAAAGCGCAACCTTTTTTTAGTCCTCAACCAGTATTTTCTTTAACAGTGATTTCCCGGCGATATCAATTTTTAGAAAATAAAGCCCTCCGTCAATATTCCCTAGATGCAAAACCATACCGGTTCCGGTTAATTCTGGTGAATAATCACTTACAGAACGCCCCCGCATATCAAACAAACTAAGTGAATAATTTCGCATACCCCAACCATCCAGTTCAACAAACACAGATCCACCGCTTTTTGCAGGAACAGGGTAAACATCTATTAAGACATCTTCAAATTCATCAGAGACAGAGCTGGTAATTGCTTTAAAAAAGACCTGAACGGTATGATCTTTATCAACAGGCTCAAGAATTAAAGTTTCCCTTGGAGACACTTCCTCACCATTAATCAGCAATGATTTCACCTCATATCCGGGATATGGAGTTATACTGTATGTGGCTGTTTCTCCATCATTAAAACCGGCAACACCGGAAGGAGAAATGGTTCCCCCATGACCAGAGAAAGCAATCACATTATGAACAGCTTCCGTTTTCCTGTATTTTACCTGAAGTTTTGTACTGCTGGTAATATTTTCTATCGAAAAATTTTCTGAAACAGAAACAGGATTGCCATTTACAAGAATTTCGGAGATTTCATAGCCGGGCCATGGCGTAGCTGAAAAATCCAGGCTTGCACCATTATCAACTTTCAAAGGGCCGGCTGGTTGCATGGTGCCATACATCCCTGATTTGGCCAGTACAATGTGGTGTTCACTTACATCCCCATCGTGAAATGGCCATGCCTGCCATCGTTGAATACTATTAGGTTTAGCTGTGGCTGTGGTTCCATCTATGGCATCATAAAAATAGAGGTGATTATCATCCGTTCCTTTATCGGGTCTCCGATACCCATTGACCCCAATAATTCCGGAAAACCCATCACCGGCCTGAGTAAAAATATTGGTTGTAGCCCAATATTCCTGCCAGCCGATTTGCTTAAGCGCATCTCCTGAATCGCCAATAAAAATTACATTGGCATGATAAGGATATTCTTCACGATGATCCTGAATAAAATTAACTAAATCGTCAAGCCCTAAGCCTTCCCGAAGGCCGGTTTCCCAACCGGAAACCGATTCTGTATCATACCCCATATCACGTAACCTGCCGCCTACTCCAAAAGCTTTAAAGCAAAATGTAAAGTATCCTGTTTCCCCGCTAATTTCTTCGAAAAAGGTAGAAGAAAGCGCCCGGGTATGTATATTTTTAAACATCCGTCCATATTCATCGCCGCTCATTTCTAAGCCCTTGTTTCGTAGCCACCCCCCGGTGTTTTCATTAATTGCATTAACAACCTTCAGGGCAAACTCCAAAACGTAATTTCGGCCATCTGTTCCATGTTCGCCCAATCTTATGCCGGCAATTAAATGATCAACACCATATTCTTTGGCTCGATTAACAAATTCCGAAAAGTCGGTTATAAACTGCTGTTCTCTTGAACTTTCTCTACGGGGATATAACCGTTGATGCACATGAAATCGAATATTTCCGTTAACAGCACCTCTGTTAATGGCCGCCTGTACGTCGATCAGAAAATTGATCAACTGCCTGTCGCGCTGGTATGGGGTAAATTCCCCATTATTGATCTGTTCGGCGGAAAGATCAAAAGTAGCATGAGCCGGGGATGACAAAAGTCCCCGTCTGGCCTCAAGATTAATTGTTGCCGAATTGGCCCCGACAGCTTCCAGGTTGCCAAGCCATTCAGCCATCCCAATATCCATTTGAGGAATTATAGAATGTCGGTTTATACAACCTCCTGTACATTCAGGCCCTGAAGGAAGTTCGGGATAAATCACCCACTTGGTACGCGGCCCGTGAAAAAAATCAGGGTCTTGTACCACCTGCCCGGCGGAAATATGAAAAGACCAAAATACACCTAACAATACAATAAGCTTACAAAATATTTTCATACTATTAAAACTTTTATTTTCAATAGTTTAAACACAAGGTGCAAGACAAACCATATAGCACTAATAGCCCTGGCATTGAGGCAATCTCGCGTATAATTCCCCAAAAATGATTGACAACCTTTTTCAAGAGATTAACAGAATAATGAATCAATCAACCGCATCAAAGTCCTGGGCTTCGTCAGGCCCCGGATTTGCATAATGTGGATCCTTGGCCCGGATGAAGACATCACCGTCATCCCTGATCTCTACCTTCAGCGGTACAATAGTGGTTCCCTGTTCATTGATGGTTTGGGCTGTTTCGCTCAAATCGTGCTCCTGAATACCCTCCTTGTCAACAGGTGGGACATTGGCATTGTAAAATACTGTACACCACCAACGGCCGTCTTTGTCCTGAAAAGGCGTGCCATGGCCAAGAAATCTACCGACAAACCTGCGGGACCCATAAGGTCCGGTAATACTATCAGCCAGACAATAATACAGGTTATAAGAACCTTTACGCATGTTATCCGTCGACCAAGCCGTCCCAAAATGCACGTATTTGTCCCCTATTTTTCGTATGGTGGCTCCCTCATGACCAATGCGGCGGTCTGCAGGATCAATTCTTTTGGGCTCATCAGCGAGCCCGTTAAAACCGGATTTAATAGGTGCAATATTCGTGTTTCCCCACAAGAGATACCAGGTACCGTCACTGTCTTCAAAAAGCGACGGGTCATGTTTCCAACGCATATCTTTGCCCATTGGGAACTTAAATGAACCTTTCATGGTACCTGACTCTGAAATTGCCAGGTTCGCTCCCCCCTTTACAGGTGAGGGGGTAGTGTGAACATAGACCCACTTATTATCAATTTTATAAATTTCAGGAGCCCACAAACGCCAGTCTTGTTTGGGGATGGTATCAAATCTTTCCGGGTATACATCGGCCCAATACCCCTTATCAAGAGTGAAGGGTTCGCCCAAATATTCCCAGTCCAGTAAATCTTTACTTCGCCAAACCCTCAAACTCCGTCCAACGATACTGGGAGTGCCATAAAGCTCCATATTCTGGGCATCCAGTCCGGTATTGTAAAGTTCCTTTTCCACCCGTGGATCATTAGGCTGGGGTGTGGTTCCGGTCAGGTAATAAAATCCATCATCATCCAGAAAAATATAGGGATCGCGAATCCAACCATCTTTAATATAGATGGCCTTATCGTGGTCTTTGAAAGCTTTTTCTTTTTCTGATAGATTGGCCCTTGAACCACATGAAGAAAAAACATAAATTCCTAAAAAAATACTTAACCACACAAATAGTACTCTCATTTTCTTTAAATTTTTATATTAATCACTAATTGATTTCAAAGCATAAAAACAATTCAATAAATCAGAATCTCTGTCGGTTTTAAATAACATTCACTTGTCTTGTCGATCCAATGCCCTCATTTCCGTCTCATGCCCAAGATCCACTTGCCTGGCCATCCATTTTCTAAGTTCATTGAACATCCGTTTTTTAACATGCTCATATTCTTCGCCACCAGCAAGGTTATTCAACTCATAAGGATCCTTGCGAATATCATACAACTCAAATTCGGGCCGGTTCGTGTACATTTTTACCCGGGCACTATCTGACGAATCAGAGGCTTCACGCAACCAAATATCCAGAATGTTGTTTTTCTTTTTTTCGGTTACCAGGTTGGTAAGCCCCGTTTCGTGATGCAGGTTCCAGATGAGTTTATATTTTTTGTTCCTGATGGATCGAATAGCGTATGCTTCTGGCCCGTGATAAATTCCCCTGGTCGTTTGCGCTCCGTAAACATATTCCCGGGGATGATCACCCCCCTCAAATAAGGAAGCAAAGCTTTGACCATCAAAGTCTGTATTACCACAAACATCGGGAATACCGGTATGAATATTCCGGGGATCACTTCCTGCCAATTCAATTAATGTCGGCAAAACATCCACGTAATGCAACAAATCATCAATGCGGTTTCCAGCCTCGATTTTTTGGGGCCAACGCATAATAAAAGAGGTTTTTAGCCCGGTATCATAACACGTCCATTTGGCAAAGGGAAACTGCGAACCCTGCTCGCTGGTGAAAATGACGATTGTATTGTCAGCCTCCCCTGAACGATCAACATAATCCATGCATACCCCAAGAAGACTGTCCATGTAGGTTATTTCGGCATAATATTTCACCATTTCCGAACGGGTAAAGTCACAGTCAATAAGATATTCAGGCACAGTTAGTTTTTCGGCATCATACTGCTCATGGTTGCCCCTGGTCCATGGCATATGAGGTTGGTTTTGTGAAATGACCATAAAGTAAGGTTTTTCATGATCATCCACTATAAAATCCTCAACTTTAGACAAATCAATATCCTGACCTTTCCCGTTGTCATGATGAACACCACCAAAATAAGTAAGCGGGAAAGATGACTCAGGCCCATAATGTTTTTTGCCGATTAAAGCGTTGCGATACCCCATCTCACCAAAGTAGGTGGCAAAGGATTTTGCCCCGACATACACAATGCTGTGATTGGGGTAGGCCCCGCTGCGAACAGGATACATTCCCGAATAAAGTTGCTGACGCGTAGGGGCACACATGGCTGTTCCGGTAAACATGTTGTCAAAAGAAGTACCCTGATCAGCCAGTTTTTCGATATTGGGCGTATGAACATCCTCATTGCCATACGGTGAACAGTCGCTCCAGGTCATGTCGTCACCAACAAAAAGTAAAATGTTTGGTTTTTTTGACGCATTTTGGGCATTAAGTAAAGTGAGTTCAAATAGAAGCCCGGCCAAAATGAATAATAAAAACTTAAAATACTCCATTTTTACTGCAATTATTTAATTTCCAGATAAAAATTATCATTCCATATTTTCGGCACGAAACCTTGTATCAGGATGCTTATCAATTATTTCATGGTATAAGACCATGGCATATTTGGTTCCTTTGTAAGTTTAACATCTTGCTTACTTTTTCAGCATTACTTTAGATGAAACCAGTTCTTGTCCGGTACGATAACGAACAAGTAAAACCGACCCTGGATGAAGAGACATTTCCCAGTCACCTTCTCCATTCCAAACAAGCGAGTGATCACCTGCATGATATTTTTCGCCGCTAACAAGGATGGCTATCCGTTTTCCTGAAAGACTATATATCTCCAGCCATACCTTCCCGGTTTCCAGCACATAAAAGCCAACATCTAACTTCCCTGAAAAGGGGTTTGGTGAACAATTCAACAAATCATTTTCTGAAGAACCATCCATCTCTGAAACACTGGTAGATGTTTTATCTACATCATCCAGCATTACAAAGTCCCATCGGGTCCATCCCCCGGTATTGCCATCATGCGTTTGTTCGATATAAGCATCATTTACCTGCCCGGAAGTAATCCGAAACTTCAGACCGGTACTTCGATTCACTATAAATGCATTTCCTTCACCTGTGTCTTTTATCTTCCACTGAGCCCTTTCGTCTCCATCTTCTACTTTAATTTGCTCCATGCGGTCGCCGTCACTATTCCCTTTCGGACGAAAATACATTCCGGTTTTGCGGTTTTTCAGGTAGAAATAGCCATTATCTGTATCAATTTTCTCCCATTGCACCCAATAATCAGTAACAGTAGATTCAGCACATTTCATTTCAGATCCTTCCAAATCAGTTTCTGGTCGCAAAAGGAAACCTGTAGTGATTTCAATGGCATAATAAGCAGTGTGTTGATGCACAAAAACGGGAAACTCTCTGGTTGTAACCCCATCACAATTCTTGGTAAATTCTGCAATATAAGTGCCGCTTTGATTCTTCTGCACATCATTAATAAGGATACTTTCCGAGTTGCCTGAAAAATCACCGGGCCCACTCCAACTCCAGGAACCTTCGTCGTCAGATAGGGTGGAAGCTTTTAAACGAACATCATCACCTGCTTTTGCAAAAGCAAAGCCAAAATCCCTTTCTCCGCCATTGTTAATTTCACTAAACCCTTCAAGCATTGCAGGATTGCACCAGCTCCCACCACCTTCACCACTGGTATTTGAAAGTCCCATGTCTTCTCTCAAAGCACCAACCATGTATACATGATGTTCAACATCAGCCCAGTTCTTATTCAACCCGTAAGGCCAAAAGTGCCAATGATCTGCATTTAATACTGCATCTTCACCGTCAAATTCCTTCAGCTGGGAAATGGCTTTTTCTCCTAACCATTTTTTATTATCAGCATCCCGGTTATTATCCCATTCACGGTAAGTGCCCACTCCTAAAACATGAGACATCTCGTGGATAGCCGTTTTTTCACCAATAGACCCTCCAAAGGCTATACGGCCCTGATAGCCGGCATTCGCAGTTGGGATTGTTTCATCATAAATAACCCTTACATGTTCATCGTAGTTACTATAAGTATTGTAGGCGCTTATACATGAATCCATAGCCTGGATAATTTTATCCCGATGGGGGCTATCCAGTGCCGACTGGTCTAACCAATAAGTTATTTGAGAATTAACAGTTCCGCTAACAAACAGGCCTATTATCACATTTAAAGTTAATCTGTATATTTTTATCATTCTTTTACCTTTAATTATTACTTGAACAGGATTATTAAATAGTGCCAGAAAGTAGGTTTTGAAACTGTAAAATCGTGTGTTTTATATAAAAAGTGATGGTTGCCTGCATTTTCATTTTCACTGCAGACAAGGGATAATGCGGCTCGAATCTTTTGGAAAGCAAAATTCACATTCTCCTAAACTGAATAAGGAAGATAAAAACAAAGACTAAGCGATATGTAATCAAGGAGAATGTTCAAAAGAAGTGAACTTTTCGAACATTCTCCTTTTGGCTCAATCATTAATATTCAGGTTTGATCACAATTTTCTCAATAGTCCTTTCATTTTCCATGGTAAACTCCAGAAAATAGCCCCCCGTATTGCACCTGCTAACATCCAGCCTCTTATTATTCAACAATTCACCTTCCAGCAAAACTTCTCCATTCATATTAACCATCCGGTAATTGACAGGTCCCATTTCAGCCGCCAGTTCGATTCGAACATAAGAACTTGCCGGGTTAGGTGAAACAGAAATTTTCTTTGCAAAAACATCCTCAATTCCTACGGTATTTCCACTTTGGTTTTTCCAAACTGTTGCGATATTAGAGAAAAAGAAGCTTTCCCCCTTCTCATTTGAGGCTTTAACCCTGTAAAAATGGCGCCCTGCATCTCTCATGGTCACATCGTTGTAGGTATTGGTCTGAACTCCACTCTCCACAAGGGTATATGAACTTTCATCCCATGGGGTTTCACAATGGTAAATATCGTAGGTGGCACCATTATTATTTACAGAAGCCCACCAACTCAAATTAATTGTGCCATCTGACTTTTCATTGCCCTGCAATAAGAATGGGGCCCATGGTCGTCCTGAGATGGCAGTGGCAGTAACTTCCTGAGCATCTCCTCCTTCTCCGGCATTATTGTAGGCACAAACAGTTATGAAATACTCAGTATCGTTGGGTAACCAACGCAAAACGTAACCTGAAACATTTTTTGCATCTACCTCCTGGGTATAATCTCCGGATATTGTACCATACTTCACTTTATATCCATTTGCAAACGGCACACTCTCCCAATGTATGGTTATTCTGCCATCACTTTCGTGGATATAGTTAATTTCAGGTATGCCGGGAGTGCCTGTGAATGCAGGCACCTCATTGGACAATTCACTGGTGCCCGCCGAATTAGAAGCTGTAACCGCAAAATAGTACTTTGTACCGGGTGAAAGTGTTGACAAAGTTGCCGAGTTGGTTGTCACCTCAACAGAATGATCATATTGACCCGAAACTGTTCCATATTTTAGCGTGTAACTATCGGCTCCTTCCCGTTTCCACCAGTTCAAGGTTACCTCCGCGTCACCATGCTCAACATTGTAGATACGAGGAGATCGTGGAGCCAGCATCTGATCCTTATCCCATTCTACACGTGTTACAGAAAAGGGCATCAAAGTTAGAGCACTTGAAGTGATTTGCAGCGTATCGCTTTCAAAAGCAATTCCATCAGGAGTTTCTGAGAATGCACTATATACAGAAATATTTTGGGATAAAATTTGACCGTCAATCTTCAATTCAACTTCGTGCAGTTTATCAGATTTATTGATGAGAACCAGATAGTCTTTGTCGAAATTCCCAACATAACCTGCAGCATAAACGGCAGCCATCTCTCCTGAAGATGAGTTTACAGTCTCCCCACCTAAAACGCCTGTTAAATATACACTCTTACTGTTATTAATGGCTGGGGTAATGTACAGCAATGGGAGTGTTTCAACGTTTACCTCATAATCATTTGCAAAGGCATCTGCATCAAATTCATAATTATTCTCCCAGGCATCCCAAATTTCAGTCTTATAGTCATTAACGGGTTGCACTGCGCCATTTATCACATGCTTTCCAATGAGCCAGGCCTGAGGATGCACGGACATTCGCGTCAGAAACTCCCCGGAGTATATTCCCGAATATACCTTATCCTTAAGGTATTCATTCCATACGCCATATTCAGTCATCAAGAGTTGAGCGCCATTCCAACTGCGCTGTTCAACCGAATTAAAATAGGCATCATCTGTCCTTGAGATTAGCATGGCATTTGCACTACTCATCGCCGAGTTAAAATCAACTCCCGATCCATGAATTGGATAGGAATGGATGGAAGGATGCGTCCAAAATGGGCCATTAGAATTCTGATAATCTTTTATACTAGCGGAAAAACCGCCCCAATTATCCCAACCATAACTTAATGCCAGATTAGCATCAGGATCAACAGACAAAATAGCATCTGCAAATTCTTTCATTTTGCGGGCGTAATCAGCACCATTATTAAAGAAATGTCGATTATCAGGAATATAGAAATTAGGTTCATTACAAAATTGCCAGCATTCCACAATTATATTATTGTCTTTACAAAATTGGGCAAGATTTCTCAATCTGTCCGGCGAATCCACAAACCCATTCCATGTAATAACCAGTTTTGCCTCATTTTCTCCTAATAAATCATACAAATCACTTAAACGCGAAGGTCCTTTCCCTTCCTGCCACTTCATTAAATTCGGAAATCCGCTCCATCCTTTACTACCGTCTGAAGTACTATGCACCTGCTCATACCACTGAGGTTCGTACATTCCTGTATTCATATCGAAATAGTCGGCCGTAGTACCCGAAAAATAACGAAGGAAACCAACATCAGCATTCTTCACCCCTTCACGAAACACCTCATTATTAAAATTCCAGGGGGAGTCGGCAATACGTACATTATACCCAGCGAGCCCTTCAGTTAATTCATGCACTTCTGAACTGTTTATCAATACAGAAACAGGGGAGGCATTTTCAGATCTTCGGAACAAAGCGATGGCCTGGTCAAGGTCATTTTCAGCCTGATCTACAATGGTCTGGGTGGAATTGCAATCACCCAAAACAAGTTCGCCCTGGTCAATTTCATTTTGAAAATCATCAACATCCGATTGAGAATAAAAGCCTGTTTCAGTCCCAACTACAGCGTTATTAATATATTCATTTGCTTCATCAATTTTATCAGATAATGGGAGTCTGTTCACAGGGTCATTAATCACCTGAAAATCATCAAAAGCAACATCATCTCTATCTGAGTCATTACCATACATATAATCCTGAACAAAAACTATATGACTAACATCATTCATGGATGAACTGAACAACGAAACATCTTGGGCCGGATCTAAAATATTTCCATTCACATTGCCGGAAATCGTTTTTGAATCAGTATCTATCTCTAAATAGATATCATAACGGGTACCTGTTGAAATATTTTCTGACAGCAGATTTACAAAGTCATTAGAAACGCCGGAGGTCACATATTCATTTGAAATACAAATACCTTTAGTCCCGTTGTTTCCAAGCACTATTTGAGCAATCACTTCTCCATTACTATTGAAAACATCGCCATAAACAGTGAAGTAATTTCTTTCTGTCTCAAAGCCAAAATTGACAAACACATTACCCGACAACTCATTAAAATCAATTTTCAACTGCGTTTTGGGAGATGGATTATAATCCATTTTCAACACTCCGTCTTCAACCAAAACATTTCCGGATGTTGAAACTTCCGAAAAACCCGTCGGCAATTGACTTGTAGAGAAATCCTCTTCCAAAACCACCCCGCATGGCGTCTGCAGGTATGCCTGTTGGATTAGAAGAAACAGAAGAAAAAAGATTGTAGTAATTTTTTTCATAATCTTTAAATTTGAATAGTACGTTTAGCTTAATATTTCTTTAACCCAGGCCCCCTTTTCATCAAATTGCCCTGCTTTCTGGCTAGTTCATCCATTTCTTAAAATGAGCGTAGTTCAAAGGATGGTTTCCTGATTTAAACAAAATCATCTCTGCACCACATTTCACTTCATAGCTCAATCCTCCACTCCTATCTTTGTTTAGGTATAAAACCTTCTTTGCAATAGGAATAAATTCTGAAAAATCACTTAAATAAAGAATTGCCTGAAGAGCCTGGTTGGAAATTATCAGGTTCTCGCTAACGGCCATATCTGATAAAACATTAAAGCCTTTCGGGCATTTCCACCTGTTATATAAAATAGATGACAACTCTATTCTGACCTCAGGCGCATTTTCATTTTCAAGCACCTCCTCTATCTCTTTTTTGCTCTCTACAGGTAATTCCTGATTTTTCAAACCAAGTGAAGCCCAGTAACGGACTGCTGCATCCGGATGCTTCAATAATTCAAATTGTTTTTTCATACTATCTTCTCTTCCCACTAAAGACGCTGCTGAATAGAGTGTTTTTATGGGATTGAGCTCCCTGTTTTGCCGCATCCGGTAAATATTACTTCCTTCAGCTCGCTTTAACATAACAGACTCCGGAAGAAAATGCACATCCTTAATATCCTCTATCTGCGATTTCAAAGCGGCTCTAAACTTTTGAAGAACGGACTCATACCGGGCGTCCTGAGCAAGATTGTTTATTTCCCAGGGATCATTTTCAAGATCATACAATACCTCTATGGGTCTTTTCTCTAACATTCCTGATTGAATGGGATTCAAATGTCCCTTTCGGTAATCCAGCCTTATTTGCTTAACAATATCAGAGACATCAGCATACTTTTGGTATTTAAGTTCGGGCAGGTGTGGCATAAAAATGCGTGTATAAATAAATCTTCCGTCGGTAACACTCCTGGCCAAGCCGGGAGACTCATCAATACGATTGCGCGAAGCATAAACCAGCTCAGGTGAATTTTCACGGTTATCGCCCATAATAGCCCTGCCAGGCATATATTCCGGTTTCTCCAGCCCGCCCAGAGATAAAACAGTCGGAGCCAGATCTACAAATGAAACCAGTTCGGATGCTACTGAATCATTCTTCCATGGCAGCAAATGACGATATTTATCAGGCGCCCAAACAATAAATGGAACGCGATATCCCAGGGCAACAGGATTACACTTGCCTCGTGGAATTCCCTCACCATGATCGGCGTAAAAGAAGATAATGGTGTTTTCCATTAAACCGTCTTTCTTTAAACGGCCCAGCAGCTCACCCACTTGTTGATCGGTATAAGACAAAGAATTGTAGACCCGTGACATATATTTACGCATTTCGGGTGTGTCACGATAAAAAGGAGGCATTTCAAATTCACCGGGCCCAATCCGGTTTTGTTCCCCCAGCTTTTCCAAAACAAAATGCTCATACCAATTCCAGGGGTTAGTCATTGTGCGCGATTGGTGCGAACTCATAAAGTTAAACACTGCGAAAAAAGGTTGATCTTTTCCTCGCCCCCACCAGCCTGCCTGACCGCTACTTTCATTCCAGGCATCTGCCACAAAGGGTTTCATATTGGCAATATTGTAATCCAGCTTTTTATTATTGGTTGTGTAATACCCGGCTTCCCTCAAAAGAGCCGGGAATCCTCTTATTTCTTTAGGAATTTCATATTTACTACGGTGATTACCTGTGCCCAATTGCCCGGTATACAGACCTGTAACAATTGTACTTCGGGACGATGAACAAACAGCCCCTGTTGCAAAAGCCCTTGTAAACCGCACGCCTTTATCCGCCAATTCATCTATGTTAGGAGTCTTAGCATCTGAATTTCCATAACACCCCAGGAAGTGAGGGGAGGTATCCTCAATAGTAATCCACAATATATTGGGACGAACCGGCTCTTTTGCCCAAAGCACAATCGGACTTAATAATCCAACCATCAAGATCAAAAGCCTTAATTTCAGAAACTTTATTTTTTTCAGGGACGACAACATAAATAAGAAAGTTTAGCCTGCATTATTCACAAATTATTCTGATGTGATATTCAAATATCTTTTCGGCACATTTGTGCCTTGCAATTTTGGATGGACAACAATTCTCCACATTCAACCATAATTATTATGGCACCTTGCCTCTTCTGAAATTTGAACATCTGACAACGAAAATTCGTGAATAACACAGATTGAATAAACTTTTGGCAAAAAGAAATTCCGGCTAATCAACTAAAAACGGAGTGATGGTATAAGAAAATTTATACTCTCTTCTTGGCAACCTATATATCTGGTGAGGCATTCTTCTCCAGCTGTCATCTCCACCAACTCCCATTTGTCCATAGTCAAGATTCAAAACAATATAATCTCTGGAAATCATATCATAGGTATGCATTCGTGGCCGTTTATTGGGCTTTTCCTCATTGAAACCATAATCCTCTTTTTCAAACTTCTCGGCACCAAAAGAAAACGGAATTTTGGAAGAAACATACAAACCGTTTTTTCCATCAGTTATTTTCACCCACCTTACGTCTGTCCTATATCCGTTTTCCTGTGGCCGTATGTAAGGATAAAATAACTCTTCAACGTTTTTCTCATAAATCCCAATCAATGCGCTCTCCTTCCTATCAACATAGTTCTCATGGGGTCCGCGACCATACCACTCAAATACTTCCATTGCCTCAGGAATTCTTAACAAACTACCTACACGTGGAATTTCAGGCGATTTCCGGTTTGGATCGCAATCCAGATGATGATCGACCGTTATTTCACCACCAGGTTGAATGGTATAGCTTGAACGAAACCATGCATCCACATCATCCAACCTTCTGTCAACGTTGATTTCAATGTTTGTATTCTTTCTCAAAAGCTTCACACTCTTAACCTGAGCATTGCCAGCAGCATGTTCCCAAACCCCCATCTCTTTTCTGATACCATAACCATAATCATTGTCCACAGGGACTCGCCAGAAATCAGGCTCCGGTCCGGATTTAATCAACACTTTTCCATCCACAGCAAAATTCAGAAAATTACCTTTTTCTTTATCAAAAAACAGGTTTACATCATCGGTTGTGATATCCCATCCGTTCTGAACCTCTTTCACTTTGACCTTCTTTGCATTTTTTGGGGAAGCAAATTTGCCAGGGTTTCCATTTTGAATCAGGATTTGCTCTTTTGCAGCACTAAATCCTTTTGGAAGCAAACCATTTTTTTCTTTCAGTGTAAAATTAAAATTGACAAATACCTCTTTACACTCATCAAATTGGGGGTAATCAATCTTAACTTCTTCCTTTTCACGAGGGCTTGCCGATAAGTCATCTATTACAAGACTTTTAAATGGCTTGCCACTCTCCAGAAAAGTAATCTCAAGGTTATATCCCTCCAGGCTCTTAAAGAAAAATTTATTTTCAATCTCAAAAGTACCTGCCTGTATATCTATCGGGTGTACAGCAATATTCTGATAAACCTTCTTGACTTCATAGGAATGCGGGTTCAACTGACGATCAGGAGAAATGATGCCATTAATACAGAAGTTATGATCATTCCTTTGATCCTCTTGTCCAAAATCTCCACCATAAGCAAAGTATTCGATGCCATTATCTAACTGATCATACATTCCCTGGTCAACCCAGTCCCATATAGCGCCTCCCTGAAGGATATCATATTTCTCAATGAGTTCCCAGTAATCTTTGAAATTACCAAGGCTGTTGCCCATGGCATGCGCATATTCACACTGAATAAGAGGACGGTAAGCCTGGGGCTGAAGAGCATAGTTTTCCATCTCCCGCGGAGTATCATACATCGGTCCAAAGATATCTGTATGAGCTTTCTCACCGGCCTGTTCAATCATTACAGGTCTGGAATCCTGACTCTTAAACCATTTATATATTTCACGGATGTTACAACCATCTCCATGCTCATTTCCCGAGCTCCATATTATAATTGAAGGATGATTTTTATCCCGGTAATACATTCTCCGAACTCTTTCCAAATGAGCTTCAGCCCATTCAGGGTCATCTGCTATATGATAATTGTAAGGCGCCTGCAATGCAGCCCCTAACCCATGAGATTCGATATTGGCCTCGTTTATCACATACAAGCCATACTTATCGCAAAGCTTATACCAGTAAGGATCGTGCGGGTAGTGGCTGGTACGAACGGTATTAATATTTAAAGATTTCATCAGACGGATATCTTCTTCCATCAAATCTTTTGAAATGTAGTGACCGGTACGGGGATCATGTTCATGCCGGTTCACTCCTTTTATAAGTATGGGCTTACCATTTACAAGAAGTTGCTTGTCTTTTATTTCAACCGACCGAAATCCCAGTTTTGAGCTTTGAACCTCTAAAACGTCGCCATCAGCATCTTTAAGTTCTACCACAAAATCATATAGGTATGGCGTTTCTGCTGACCAGTGTTTAATGTCTTCAACTTCCACATTTCTTGTTACAACAGCCTCTGCGGAATTCAATTTCAACTCCTCACTGAATTGCCAGATAACCTCTTGATCGTCATATATGGCCAAACTCAAAGAAACCTTCTCCTTCTTATTTGAATAAGAAAGAATCTCTGCTGAAAAATCCAGAATTCCATTATTGTATTCCTCATCCAAACTGGTAAGGGTTTTAAAATCCCTAATTCTTGTCTCAGGTGTTGAATAAAGATAAACGTCTCTCTCAATGCCACTAATCCTCCAAAAATCCTGACATTCAAGGAATGATCCGTCACTCCAGCGATAAACTTCAGCCGCCAGCACATTTTCCCCCTCTTTTAAGTAAGGTGTAATCCTAAATTCGGCCGGCAACTTGGAACCCTGGCTGTAACCAACTTTTTCTCCGTTAATCCATAAATAAAATGCCGATTTAACGGCACCAAAATGAAGAAAAACTTCTCTCCCGTCCCAATTTTCAGGTAGGGTAAAACTGGTTCTGTAAGATCCAACAGGATTCTCCGTTTTAGGAATATAATCTAAAACCGGTGGTTGAGGTCTTTGATTTGGAGAGAAATCAAAGGGATGATTCAAATACATCGGTATTCCATATCCCTGTAACTCCCAATTTCCGGGCACCTGTATTTCAGCCCAGTCATTTACTGAAAAATTCTCCTTATAAAAATCAAGAGGGCGATCATTTACATTTTCAGAAAACTGAAACTTCCACTGCCCATTTAAAGATTTATAAAATGGTGTCCCATCTTCGGAAAGAGCCTCCCTTATAGATGAACTGGGAAGATTTCCGCTCCGGGGTGGTTGTTTATTAATGTCTAAAACAGAAACATCCCGCCAATCCTGACCAATTGCATTGGCCACAAAAAAAGCAAACACCAATAAAACTGAAAACCTCATTTTCATATAATTGTTTTTTATTTATAGTTTAAAAATCTACCTCTATATTCATCACGAAACACTTCCGCGGTAAAAAGCTTCAATTAATTTTCACCTTTCCAAAAGTGAAGGATTTAATTTTTATAACATTTAAAAAAATAAGCTTTCATTATGAGAAAAACTCCAGAAGAAAAAAAGACATGAACCTATCTGTATTTGTTGCAATTTTTTATTCATTTTTTGCAATTAATCATTCATAAACCGATAGAAGCAATTGGGACCAAAACCACCAACAAAAACACCAAACACCTAATAATAAGCAACAAAAACCACATAACGCATATTCTTTCATAAAGAATTTGTGGCAGAATTATCCAATTAGTTATATAAGTTCTCAAAAAATATTAGAGTCCAAAAAACCAATGATCCACCAGGAATATTCAGGTACCCCTTTCTCTCTTTCGAGGCGTTTCTATGAAAAACAAAAAAAGGTCATATTAATTGAATAATTACTAATAACCATGCTCCAATGCTATCTATAATTTTGTTAACGAATCCTATCAAACAATTAATTGTATAACTAAAAACTTACATCATGAAAAAATTATTTACAACTTTATTCGTTGCTCTGGTACCATTATTAAGTATGGCGCAATACACTGCTGACTTCATGGTTGACTTTGAAGATGGTCAAATACCTCAAATCGATGGTTTTTATAATGTAGACGGTACAGGTGATGTGGTAATAAAAAATGATGCCACATATACCCAAACTCCCAATGAAGTTGTCGCTGATGACAACAAAACAGTTCTCTGGACAGACTATGAAGGATACATTGGCCTGGATGAAACCATTCTTAACAAAAACACATTTTCCATCGTAACCAATTACAAATGGACAGGCCAAAGTGTATGGTGGCTTGGATTTATAAACTTTGTTGGTTGGGACGAAAATCGCACAGTAACAGATCCCGATACCGGAGAAGAAGTTACTGAACCCGGGTGGGTTTCTCCAAAACTTCAGGTGAAGAAACCATCAGGTACTCTAAATGGTTTGGGGTTTGAAACAGCTGACAATATTCTTGAAAAAGATGTCTATTATCATGTTGTATTCACCTACGATAACGGGATAGCTAAAATCTACATAGACGGAGCTCTTCAAGGTGAAACCCCTGCTGCCAGCCCTGAAGCCTTGCATTCATTAACAAATCTCAAATTCTTTATTGGGGCCAAAACAGAAGTTGATGCAGCAACAGGAGACATTTCCATGGGAGTAGATGGAGGTGGAAACAGTAAATGTGTCCGTGCTTATTTTGATGACTTGACTGTTTTTAACCGTACTCTAAATGACACAGAGGTAATGGAGTTATATTTTGGAGCTCCAATTGTTACCGATATTGCAGAAAAAACAATGGAAAATTCTGTGGAAATTTTTCCAAATCCTGCACAGGAGAAACTTAACGTCCAAGCAGAAAATGTAGAAACAGTCAACATTTTTAATATGTCAGGAACAAAAGTTATTTCAACTCCAGAAACTACCATTGATATTAGCTCTGTTCCGAGCGGTATTTATCTTATTCAATGTGTTGATAAAACAGGTAAAACAATTTCTAATCAGAAAATTGTCATTAAATAAAAAACTACCTGATTTTTTTATTCAAACCTGACTTCAAAGCACATGACATAAAGGTTATGTACTTTGAGGTCAGGTTTTTTATAACAACACTAAATGAAACATTAGGAATTCTTCTCTCGGGGAGTATTTTTGATAAGTCAATTAGACCTGCTGGAAACTCAAAATGTAAGGTTTTTTTAAACAAATTCTCGTTCTTCAAGCTTTCTATTTCAAGATTTAAAAGTATTCAAAACAGTTCCACTGCAAAAAAACACTTCTCACTACCGAATCTATACCTCCCAAAAGACAAATATTCCTCAAATAATAAGATCCAAATGGTGGTAAAGTTGCGGAAAGATGGAAAAAGGAAAGGATTTCAGAAGAAAAGGTGAAGAAAGGTCGGGAAACCTTAAGAAAGATGGAGTTTATTCAGTAATCAATGGAGAAATCTTTAAATTTTATCACCAATCTTAGATTTGCAGCAATGTCACGATTTAACATACCAGCTTAATTATTCCAGGGCCAAACCAACTCCGCACCAGTTTCGAGACAGCCCTGGACCAACTTCGCATGAAAGTTGTTATCAAGATGTATTCAACTCATATTAAAGCCTAATTAAATACTATTATAATTGAATTTAATTCGACTTTAATATGACTTTATAGTGAAGCTGTCCCGACTCTGTTCAAAGGCAGCTACGAAGCAAGTTCGAAGGGAAAACTTTTCATAAATTCTCTTCGAATACCATTGATCCATTTTGTGACGAAAATCATTAGCCTCCCAACAAAATCGTTGTATTTTGGAATCATAAAACGAATTAGATTTTATGGGACGAAAACTCAAAAACCGCGATAACTTAAGTGTCTCTCAGGGTGGAGACATTCGCTTTCCATGATAACATCCTTCACAAAAAAGATGTTTGAGTTTTTATTTTATCACACCCATAAACCAAGAAAGTATCATGGAAAAAGTCCACTATATCTCTCCCGACCCACTTTCATTTGAGACCATCAATCACATTCTGACAGAAAATCAAAAGCTAGCCCTGTCAGATACATCAACAGAACTCATTGTTAAGTGCAAAAACTGGCTGGACCACAAGCTGGAAACCGAAGACGGCCCTGTTTATGGAATAAACACAGGATTCGGGGCACTTCACAACCGGTCTGTAAGCCGCACCGAGCTCAACAAGCTTCAGGAAAATCTGCTTTTAAGTCACGCCTGTGGTGCAGGCCCGGAAGTTCCGCACGACGTAGTGCGATTAATGCTTCTGCTAAAAATCCATGCACTTAGTATGGGTAAATCCGGTGTACAACTAAAAACCGTTGAGCGGTTAATCGATTTCTTTAACAAAGGTATAGTGCCTGTGGTTTTGGAACTTGGTTCACTGGGCGCCTCCGGCGATCTGGCGCCCCTGGCCCACCTCTTTTTGCCTCTTTTAGGTCATGGAGAAGTTTGGCTAAACGACCAAAAAATAACAGCCGGGGAAATGCTCAGCCAAAACAACTGGGAACCCATAAAACTGGAAGCTAAAGAAGGACTTGCGCTTCTGAATGGAACACAATTCATGAGTGCACATGCGGTCTACACACTTTTAAGGGCTTTCAAAGTAGTAAAGCAGGCTGATATCATTGCTGCACTGAGCATTGATGCATTTAACGGAAGAATTGACCCTTTTCTGGAACACCTGCATGCCGTAAGACCTCATCCGGGCCAGGTGGAAACAGCCGGCCACATCAGAGAACTATTAAAAGACAGTGAGCTCATAAAGCAACCCAATAAAGAAGTACAAGATCCTTATTCTTTCCGTTGCATTCCGCAGGTTCACGGAGCTGTAAAGGATGCCATCGACTATGTAGCAAAAGTGGTAAAAACAGAGATCAATTCGGTGACAGATAACCCCATTATTTTTGCGGATGAAGAAGTCATCCTTTCGGGTGGAAATTTTCATGGCGAACCTTTAGCAATGGCATTGGATTTTATGGGCATTGCCATAACTGAGCTGGCCAGCATTTCCGAAAGAAGAGTTTACCGGTTAATATCAGGAGAACGAGGGCTTCCGGTTTTTCTGGTGGCGAATCCCGGCCTCAATTCCGGATTTATGATACCACAATATGCGGCAGCATCAATAGTGAGCCTGAACAAGCAGATGGCTACTCCGGCCTCGGTCGACAGCATTCCTTCCTCCAATGAACAAGAAGATCATGTAAGTATGGGAGGGAATGCAGCCACGAAAGCTCTTAAAATTGTTAGAAATGTTGAAAGAGTACTCGGTATAGAGCTTTTTAATGCCGCTCAGGCTTTAGACTTCAGAAAGCCGGCCAAAACATCAAAGTTTCTTGAGTCTTTCCTGGACGAATTCAGGAAAGAGGTGCCTTTTGTTCATGAAGACAAAATTATGTATATGGAAATCGAAAAAGCTGTTGACTTTTTAAAGAATCAGCCAACAACCGAATTCAGGTTTTAGACAATTCATCATCGGGAAGCTGATTACAGTCTCCGCAAGAGGATGGCTTCCCGTCCCGAATCATATGGAGCATTTTCTTTTTAAACTCATGTTCTGCCCCGTAAAGCTTAATGACTTTATCAATACTAAGGATACTCTTAAACTTACGATGATATTTTTTTTCGAGTTCTGCTTTCTTAAGTTCTAATTCGATATGCAAATCAATAGCAGCCTCTTTTTGAGCATTCGTCATTTTGTTTTTTGAATCATAGAGCTCGTCAAGATTCTCTTTTTTAATACTCCACAAACTATCCATCCGACCTGAGAACTCATTGTAAACAGGCCAAAACTTCTGCCCTTCCTTAGAAGAAAGTCCTACCCGCTCAGTCAGAAAAGCAACTTTCTGAGACTTTAAGCACTCAATACGATCTTTCTTCTTGTCGTGCTGAGCAATTGATGAAACAGAAATAGACTGAAGGGCCAACAGAAACAACAGAGCAATATTCCTAACAGAGTAGTTCATAACAAAATATGATAATAACCAGAATTGCGTAAAAAATAGACTTCGGATCAATCAAAATACGTCAGGGCGGCAAGTTCTT
The DNA here is from genome assembly GCF_003121985.1 of Marinilabilia rubra. GTDB lineage: Bacteria > Bacteroidota > Bacteroidia > Bacteroidales > Marinilabiliaceae > Marinilabilia > Marinilabilia rubra. Next base: position 561,578 of record NZ_QEWP01000001.1, on the reverse strand, counting down.
CCTCAGTAATGGATTTAATCAATGAAGAGTCGGTGCCAAAGTGATAAGCTGAATCTTCGTTAACAATCAACTCATTGATTTCATTTTCATCCACTATCAGGGCTACAGAGTTAATTAAATCCTCTCCGGATATAGTAACCTCGCTCACCTCGTCCATTTGATCCGAAAAGATGCGGGGAGCCTGGTAATAAACCAATGCGATTAACAGAAAACCTCCGGCCATTGCAAGCCATGGTTTTACAATGGAAATAATCGGAGCAATGGAATTCTCGCTATCATCATGAGTCTCTTCCTGCGCAACCCGTCTCATCAACTTCTCCTCAAATTCCACAAAATAATTTTCAGGAACTTCAAAAGGCAACTCGTTATTTCCAAAATAATCTTTTCTCATTTCCAATTATCTTTAACAAATAAAGCAGAACGCTGCTCCAGATGCTTTTTTCATTCACCTTTATTTAGAACATTTACAGGCAAAAAGGTTTAACCCCGCAATACGCAAAGTCTTTTAGAATTATTTAAAAAACTTCATTCTTAATAAAGGCTTCAATCTTCTTAACTGCATGGTGATAAGAAGCCTTTAGGGCACCCACGGAGGTTCCCAGAACATTGGAGATATCCTCATAGGTCATATCCTCAAAATACTTCATATTGAATACCATTCTTTGTTTTTCAGGTAAAGCAAGCAAACATTTCTGCAATCGTTTTTGAATTTCATCACCCGAAAAAAGCGGATCTGTCTCAATCTTATTACCAAGCATTACTTCCATGTCAGCATCTTCATGCAACAGTCCTTCTTTCTTTTTATTTATATAATTAAGGGTTTCGTTGGTTGCAATACGATACAGCCAGGTATACAATGAAGCATCGCCCCGGAAATGACCAATGTGTCCCCATGCTTTCATAAATGTATTCTGCAGGAGATCATCCGCATCCTCATGAACAATAATCATTTTTCGGATATGCCAATAAAGCCGCTCTTTATACTTTGCAACCAGCAAAGCAAAAGCTTCCTGTTTTTTATTGGCTTTTTGCGCCAGGTACAATATCTCCTTATCGTCAGGCTGCATGTTTTTAATTAATTAATTTGCCGTCGAAGATACAAAGAATTAAACACCTCAAGAGAATGTAAAAGCATCTTCTTTTAATCAAAAAAATTCAGCTACCTTTGCAAACTCATTTTTAGAGACAACGATTTAGTTGATTGCAATTAGTTTGTGGCTGCAACACTTAAAAGAAATTAGTGAGGAAGCAAAAAGCAACTAAATCGGGAATTATATATTAGAAGAACATTAAAAAACCAGGAATACAATGGCTTTACAGTGCGGCATAGTCGGTTTACCAAATGTGGGAAAATCAACACTTTTTAATTGTTTGTCGAATGCAAAGGCTCAATCGGCCAATTTCCCTTTTTGTACCATTGAACCCAATGTGGGGGTCATCACTGTCCCCGATCACAGACTCGTTCAATTGGAAAAACTTGTAAATCCGCAACGTGTTGTACCTACAACGGTAGAGATTGTTGATATTGCCGGATTGGTAAAAGGAGCCAGCAAAGGTGAAGGCCTTGGCAATAAATTCCTGGCCAACATCCGGGAGACAGATGCCATCATTCATGTACTCCGTTGTTTTGAAGATGAAAACGTCACCCATGTCGATGGAACCATTGACCCCGTTCGCGACAAAGATGTTATTGATATGGAGCTTCAGCTTAAAGACCTTGAAACCGTCGAAAGCCGAATATCCAAAACCGAAAAAATGGCCAAAACCTCAAAAGATCCTGATGCAAAAAGATTATTGGACGTTTTGCTCAAATACAAAGATGCCCTGGAGAGCGGCAAATCTGCCCGGGTTGTTGAACTATCGGACCAGGAGAAACAAATAGCCAAAGAGCTTTACCTACTGACCAACAAGCCGATTATGTATGTTTGCAATGTGGACGAATCAGCTGTAGTCTCAGGCAATCAACATGTCGCCGCTGTTAAAGAAGCGGTAAAGAATGAAAATGCCCGGGTTTTGGTTATTGCAGCTCAAACTGAAGCTGAGATAGCAGAACTTGAAACTTTTGAAGAGCGCCAAATGTTTCTGGAAGATTTGGGACTTAAAGAGTCGGGTGTGTCGAAACTAATTCGTTTGGCCTATGAACTTTTGGAACTAAAAACCTTTTTCACAGCAGGTGAGAAAGAAGTACGAGCTTGGACATTTCCTGCCGGGGCATTGGCACCGCAGGCTGCTGGTGTTATCCACACCGATTTCGAGAAAGGGTTCATTAGAGCTGAAGTCATAAAATACAATGATTTCACAAACCTGGGATCGGAACAAGCCTGCAAAGAAGCAGGGAAAATTCATGTTGAAGGAAAAGAGTACGAGGTTCAGGATGGAGATGTAATGCACTTCAGATTTAATGTCTAAATCCGAAAATTTTAAATCTATTTTCACAAAACCATCGAATACTATTCGATCATTTTCCCGGGTTATTACACTATAAAAACCAGGCAAACGCCCTAGCACAAATACGCTACCCCCTGAATTAAAATATGTTAAAAATTCACAACATTGGTTTTAAGCATTCAAAATCTCTATAAAATATTTTTCCTTTGTAGATATGAATTTCTTGAAAAAAAATAAGATGAGAGAGAGCGAGAATGATACAATAGCGAAGCTAAAGAGGAAAATATTGATTTACTCAATTATCGAAGTAGCTATTGTAATTGTGCTGATTTTATTTGGTGCGTTTTTATTTAACATCACTTTTTCCTAGTGATGTTCAGGCTAAATAAAGCCTGAGTGTTTTGCGGGCAACTTCTTTGCCCTGAAGTCGTGTAACCAATATCCAGTCACCGGCTTTATTTTCGTATGGCTCCCATACAGTATCCCCAAGAAAGAATTCCCAGTCGTTAGAGTTTATAACAACCTGCCCCGTAAAAGGCGGAGCAGGATTACCATTGCTATCGGGGAATGGAGGATGAACTATTTCAAAATCCAGAACTTCTCCTTTGCCCCCTTTGATTTTCAAAACATATCCGAATTCAACCTCAGGGGTAACAGGAATTTCGGTTGTTATTTCCTGCAGTTTGGGCAAATCTTTTGAAGTGCGATCCCAGGCACTGTATATTCCGTAACTGTATAATTCTACTTGGGGTCGTTTCCTTTTAGGCATTTAAGTTCAATTTTCAAGATAGTAACGCAATTGATCAAGCATAATTGGAATATCGGACGACTCTACGCCATGCTTCAACAAAATCTCTTTATCCTCTACAAAGGCTGAAATAAACTCTTTTAAAGAAGACTTCTCATGCTTAATCGATTTAAGGTACCAATCAAGCGCTTCTTTTCGGTTACCCATACACCAGAGAATATGGCCCATATTCATAAAATCGTGATGCGAAGGATTTTCATCTATTGGCTTTTGCCCGTATTTAAGCGCCTGATCAAATTTCCCTTCCACAAAGGAGCACCATGCAATAGGTCGCCATACCTTATGATTATCAGGGGCCAGATATTCCACTTTAAAATAATACTTTAAGGCTTCATCAAACTGTTTCAACTCCAGCAAACAGTGCCCAATACTCACCTGGGTATGCAAATCATCAGGCTTTAACTGTTCGGCCTGCTTGTAATACTCAAGTGCTTTCTCCGGGTTCTTCAAATAGCGATAACAGAGGGCTATTTTTTTGAGGTTCCACACCTGAGAATCTCCATATAGATCAGCCTGCAAATAATAATTGAGTGCTGTTTCGTAATCGTCTTGTTGCTGATAGCAATACGCCAGCTTCTGAAGGACGTGTCTGTCAGGTAAATCCTTATCAGCTTCATGCTGGTATATTTTGGCAGCCTCCTCAAAATAATTCTTATTAAAAAGGTATTCTCCCAACTTTAAGGTAATATTATCTCCTGGAGCCAACAAAGAAAGAAACCATTTATTATTAAAATCAATGTTCCAGTCGAATGGATCATCGAAGGATTCTTTTTGAGGATGCACTTTAAAAAAGCGGTACAAATCCTGGATATACTGGTTACTAATGTAGTGGCCTTTCTTTCCGGGCTCTACCAGTTCATCACTCTTTTGCACTTCCTTCATAGCCTCCAGCTCAGCACCAAACATTTTCCCCATCATATCCTTTTGCATACCCGGCATCTGAGGAATGCTCATAATCAAGCTGTATTTATCGGAATTACACAGTATTCCCGACTCAGACATTGAGGAGAGCAAGTCCTCACTTTTCAAAGGTCCTTCCTCATTTTTCAAGGCCTCATTAACAATGGGATTTGGATAGAAAAATGGCAAAAACCAGTGATGTATATCATTGAAGAAAGGAAAATGCTTCAACATTTCAAAAGTGGACATAAAAAGATCAGCTCCCTCCATCTGAAGGCGGCTAAGCTCTTCCAGCTTATTCATTAAATCAGGTGAATCGGAAAAGATGTCTTCCCAGTCAGGATTTTTATCCTCGGAAAAAGTATCCCCAAGGAGATTATCTAAATCCAGTTTTTTACGCAAATTAGGCTGCATACGTGCGACCTCGGGCAATATCTCCTCGTTCATTTTTTTCGTAAGTTTCTCGGTTTCCCGGGTACGAATAATTTGAATAAGGATGGTTTGAATCATTGATGGTGAGAAAATATCATTTAGCTTGGAGATACGCTCCCCGATGCCTGAAAACAACGACAATCGATTGTCATACTTGTAAAGCACAAATATCAACCCCGTGAAAGCCCGGAGTTTTACCTGACTGTTGGAATGCTCGCAGAGGTCGAAAAGCAGGTGCAAATTCTCCTCTCTGAAAGAGGTCAGCAGGTTCAGGGTAAGACCGCTAACCATAACACTTTGCCATGGCCAAAAGAAATCGTCCCCCCCAAAAACCTTTTTCACTTCTTCCTCCCGGCCTTTTTGAAATTCAGGCAAAGAAGCAATCATTTCAAATAAACGGTCCTGTGCCTTTTCAAGTTCATACGGCAGAGAAATGTCAGGATCCACCGTATAGGAAACCATATACTGATCAGCTTCCTTAAGATAAGTACTCATAAGGCCGGTTTTCTCATCCTCTGACATGCTGTTAAGATACCGCCGTGCATCAAACAACCAGCCCTGCCCGCTCCTGAGACGCAGCTCATCGACAATACGATCAGCTGTTTTGTAAACATCAACCAAAAGGTGGTTATAGACCTGCTGCCTTTCGGGATCGGCAAAACCTTCAACAGTATATCGCAATAAGCTCTTGTAGGTCATTTCCATGTTGTAGAGTCCGTCGATCAAATCACTGTCGTGAGTCTCTTTAACCAGTTCGGACAAGACATCAAGAGCTTCCTTGACACGCTTGGCGGCCAAAAGCCTGTAAACCTTTTCCTGCAGTTTTTGTGCGGGATTACTCATATATGTTAGTCTTTTTCAAATTTCAAAATTACATCCACCCCCGAATCTTTCACGTCGCCCTGTGTAAGACGCAAAGACAAGTTGCGCGTCACCTCATATTCCAGGGTTATTGTTTGTGGCGTTAAAGACTCTTCCTCATTTTCACCAAAACCTCGTTGATAAGTAACGAACAAATTATTGGTGATGTATTTCCCAACCATAAAGGTAGCACTTTCCCAGTCTTCGCCTGCTTTAATTTCCACCATGTCAAGGTTGAATGTTTTGCCAACCGTTTTTGTCAGCTGCGAAGAAACCAGACCTGACAACATGGCCGACGGCACATTGCCTGAAACACCCTCCTGATTGCTGAAGCTAAGCTCATCAAACGACTGATTGAAAATCAGATAGGCCATAGCATCCCGTTCTGTAATATTGGTCCCATTGAGGGTGAACGAGAGATTAGGCTCAAAGGCCGTGCCACCGGCAATCATGATAAGTTCATTTTTCTGTTTATCTTTTCCGCGAAACTGGTAGGCAGCCTTAAGATTTACCCGGGGATTGATCTCCTCCCCTCCCTGGAAGGACAGTTCTCCTTCACGAATTATAAGTTTTCGCCCGTATAAAGTATAGTAGCCCCGCGAAATACCTAATGTTCCGAATATTTCAAAGTATTCATTGTTCTTCAACAAGTCGAAGTCTCCATAGAGTTCGAGGTTCATATCCTCCGATTTCACCCATGTGTTCCGGGGAATTCGCACATTCATCTTACCGGTCATATTCTTTACCAGGTCGGTTTGAGGTATTTGCTCTTTTGGGCGTATTTGTATGGTATCTCCCTCTTCTACAACAACACTGTCACCGGGAGTCTCTTCCATTGCCTGAACCAGCAAGGGTTTATTTATTTCGGAAGACCCTCCCATATCCAATAGTGCCGGCAGATAAAAACTGGCCCGGAGCACCGTTAAGTTACCTCCATACTGAGGCTTGTCATCATTAATTTTCACCCAGGCATCTGCATCAATCTGAACTTCATGGTTGCGATGATGAGAAACAAAAAACTCACTGGCTTTAAGCGACAAATTGGCATCAGAAAAGTCACCTGCTACCAATGTGGTATCAAACTTCAAAATTCCCTTTACCAACAGGGATCCGTCGCCACTTCTTGCAAACACCGAATCAATGACCACTTTATTACTGTCAAGATTCGTAACCACTTTTAAGTCGGTATACTCAAGGCCATATGCGGGGTAAGAGATCTTTCCTTCATTTACCCGGATATATCCCTTCAAAACCGGCTGCCCGATTTCTCCACCCGCTTTGATATCCATGTTCACGCGGGCTCTGAAAAACTGTTTATCCGGATCGTCGTATTCCAAAAATGACGAAGGTCGAATATCTTTTGCCACCAGTCTTCCTTCAATGGTTTTCAGCGTTGAAACCATCTGACTGTCGGAAAGACTAATAAATACAGGAGCTAAACCATTAAGACTGATCGAGTCTCCCGCGGGGCTTTGCACCACCATGGAAGCTTTAATAGTATCTGAACGATGCCCCAAATCCAACATCAACTTTTTAATTCTGAGCTCGCGGGCCTCCAGACTGTCCAGCCTCAAATTAAGATTCAGAACCGGTTTTTGTAAAGGGCCGGAAGCCTCCAGATCCGCTGATGCCATTCCGGAAAAAGTGATATCCCGATCCAGAATTTTCTGAATCAGTGAAAGATCAAAATCGCTTACCGAAGCCCTTACATCAATGGAATCCCCGGGTTGATATATGCCTCCTGCTTTAACCTCCAACGATTTATTATTCCCGGCGCGGAGGTGCAACTCATCCATCTCCATGCGGGTGGAATCGATAAAAATATGTGGTCCCTCCCCTTCAATGGCAAACTCATCATAAGGAGTTCCTATTTTAAGCACCGGAATATGCATTTTCAAAGGTGACTTCATATTACTCAAAATATGCGTTTCAAGCCACAAAGAATCGGGCATCCAGACAGACAAGCGGGCGTCCAATGTATCGGGTTTTACCGATGCTTTCAGTGTCAGGGAATCGGCATACTGACCGGAGGCTTTTATCTTTGAAAGCCTGACGTTGCCCTCGCCTTCAAAGCCCTGTTGGGTCAATACCCCCTTGCCCAGAAGATCAACGCCCGCAGCCATGGCTATTGTATCATAATTCAGGGAATCAGCCCGTGCCAGCACATTTAGCAATAAAGAGTCGGGACGGCCATGGGCTTGTCCCTCTACCAACAAACTATCCCACCCAAGCGGAAGCTGAAGATAAGGTTGGAAAGCCACTAAATCGCGGAATCGAGAATGAAAATAAGATTGAATTTCTCCATCTTTCGAATACCTGCCTCTGGCATGAAGAAAAACTGAATGATTCTGAAGGAGCATCGTATCCAGTGTAATCTCCCCTTTAACAAGCTTGCCTTCAAGAAACATAGTATCCACGGGAACCCGCGCCGCCAATGACTGGCTCATCATCAGCGAAAAATCTGCTATCAGCGATTCAAAATCACGGCCGGTCCCCCTTGCCTTAAGCTCCATGTTTATTTTTGTGCTGTCGCCCCATTCGGGTAAAAACCGGTCGGCGGAGAAGTTTTGGGTCCGAACCCATAAATCGACAGGTGCAGAGGATTTGTTGATGTTTGCCGAAGCATCAAGATTAAAAGTACCGGTTCCTGTTTTCAGATTAGAACGAACTTTAACATCGCCATCCAGGTATCTGCCCCTTAGGCCAAAATCCTTAAAAAGAATTGTATCCCAGCGAGTCCCTGAGAAATCTCCCTCCAGCGTTAATGGTTGATTACTGTCTTTTAATCCATTTCCGGAGATACGAACATTGCCGCTTACCTTCAAGGGCAAATCAGGTAAAAGAAGCCATTCCTCCGGACTGATTTTTTGAAACAACAACCGTAAATCCAGTGAGGACTTATAGCGCAGACTATCACTCAAAATATTTGTGAAAGACTTTACACTGCCTTTTACAGTAATTTTCTGATCCTTGTGCCCTGCTTCAAACTCCAACTCCAGGTTATTGTCGGACACATGACTGTTCAGCTTTATTTCCGGTGTAACACCCAGTTTAAAATCCGGAATAACCCATGAAAATTCTTCCAGATGCACCGGTTTTGTCACAATATCAGCTTTCAGTGAATCCAATCCGGCATAATTACCATCTACTTCCACTTGATTTTTGGGGGTCACCAAAGCAAAATCCTTAACCGACCAAACAGAGTCTCGTTTATTAACAGAAAACTGAAGATGTTTCAAATCAACGACGCGCGGAGGAGTTAAAAATCCCAGGTGTTGCAAATCAACAGCCAGCTCCCCCGGCCCGTAACGCCCTGATAATTGAATATTAAGATCAGACAAGAAAGCAGGTATTACAGAGTCGGCCATATCAATGTGAGCTTGCCCGTTATTGAGATTAAAAGCTCCCATCTGAAAAACCATCTTACTTTTAGATGAGCCGGATTCGGCCGGCTCTTTTTCTGAAGAAGGAAATAAAGCCTGAAAATTCCAGGATGAATCCGGGTACTGAGTCAGGTTGATACCGGGCTGGTCAAGTTCAATGAACTCCACATACACTTTATTGGAGAGCAGGGGCCAGAGAGAATAGCGGAGTGCAAGTTTGTCGAAAGAAAAGAGCGTATCCTTTTCGGGTAACTTTACGCTGAATTTTCTCAACGTAAGATTGGTAAAGAAGTTGCCTTCCAATTCTTCAAGACTGACTTCGCCGTTAAGTTGCTCATTGGCCATTTTAACTGCTTTATCCCTGACTATTTCCCTGAATATTCCGGTTTGGGTAAACAGCAACAATAGCAGCATCAAAGCAATGAGACCTGAAAAAGTGTATAATATGTATTTTAGTAATTTTTGCATTTATAATAGATCAGTAGATTTTTAGATACCTGCCTGACGGCAGTCAGGTAAGATTTAAGACAAGCCATATAATTCTGAAAATATAAGTTTTAAAGCATCCATGTTCGATACTGCAAATAGTTAACTTTTAATCTTTTAAAAAACTTCCACCGAGCATTGAATTTAGTCTGTTATTCATTATCCTCATGATTGTAATTGAATCTCCCCAGATGATTTTGAGGAGTATTCAGATTTACCACCGGCAGGGAGTGGACGTATTTACTTATGCTCTACATTAAAAGTTCTCTGCGTTCAGAGATAAATTAAAAAGCGTGGCCAATGTTAAGATGAATTTGCCACTTTTTCAACGACTCAAACACAGGACGGGCGAAGTCGAGTCCAACCGGCCCTATGGGAGTGGACACCCGAATGCCCGCACCGGCAGCAAAGCGCATATCATTCACTTTAAACATATTCTGACTCCTCCATACATTTCCATAATCCAGAAAGCCAACCAAACTGACTGGTCCAATCACTTTTACGCGTGGTTCGATGCTTCCCTCAATAATCGAATTCCCTCCAATTGGGACACCATCTTCGTCCATGGGACCCAGCATTTGTCGGGCCCATCCTCGCACCGACTGGCTTCCACCGGCAAAATAGCGCTCTTCAAACGGCGTTACAACTCCCTTACCAACAGGAAGAATGCTTCCGCCCTCAAATCGCATGGCCAATACCACCCCATTGGTTAAGGGCTGATATCTTTTGGCTTCAAAAAGATACTTCAAGAACGGATAAGGAGAATTGAACAACGAACTATTGGCGCGCGTATTAAATGCCAGTGACCAGCCATTCGCAGGGTCAAAGCGGGGCTTTGCGGTATTGAAAAGCATTCCCAGTGAAATTCCGTTTTTAGAATAAGTGGATTGATTTAATTCCGAGAGGGAACGCTCAAAGTCTGATTCAATATCAATATTTACACGCTCGAAATACAAAGAAACAGAGGCAGTAATTTCATCACTCAAATTCTGATGCAATGACAAATCCCCTCCCCAACGAAAGGACTCAAAGCCCTCCTCGGAACGACGACCTACTTCAGGATTAAACTCCAGTGATGAACTGGGACCAAACACAGCGGGTTGCGTAATGGTGGCCTCAAACCTGTAAGGCTCCAATCCTGAGTGCTTAGCGTAAAAATTCGACCTCATGGTTTTGCCCGGAAAATTAAGATAATCGATATCCACAAAAGTGCGGAACTGATCCTCACGTCCATAACCCACCCCAAAGCGGGTAGACCAGCGGGGTGCCTCCTCAATGGTCAGCGTCAACGGAATGGTATCGGGTTGCTGATTGCTCAGGCCTGCCTGCAATGATGCAATTCGAAACAATCCCAGTTCATAAACCTGCTTTTGTGACCGCGATAATTTTCCGGAACTGTAAGGATCTCCCGGCGTCACAGCCAATTGTTTTTGAATAGCCTCCTCAGGGGTTCTCCTGACACCCTCAATCGTCAATTCCCCCAGGCGGCAAAAAGGGCCTTTCGATATTTGCCAGTTAATAACTGCTGAAGAGGTATCCTTGCTTAAGGCAACTTTAGGTTCAACCTTAACATAGGCATATCCCTGAGAGGAAAACCACTCAGAAATGGCATCCTGATCACTGTTTACAAGATCGTCCTGAAAGCGCATTCCCTGCTCAACCTCCATCCTTTTCAGGTGGCGTCTCCACCCTCCATCATCAAATAAGGAGTCGGTTGCCCCTTCTGAATAAGTTTCGAAACTCACCGAGTCAACGACAACAGGTTTGTTTTCTTCAATACGAATTTTAAGCTCAACTTTATATTTCCCGGTAGGTTCGTCAATTTCAGGATCATGAATTTTTACATGCAGATAACCTTCAGATTGGTAAAAGGCCTTTAACTGGGCTTTGTTCATCTCCCAGGCTTCCACGCTGTAGAAAGAGGGTTCTTTTTTAAAAAACGTTTTCCCAACCCAGGTGGCCTCGCGAAAAGTTATTTTATCTAATAACTCCCCGTCGTTAAAAGCATCATTGCCTTTAAACTTAATTTTTCTGATTTCTGCATTTTCCTGAGCCTGCCCTTCCTGCAAAGCCAAAAAAAGAAGCACAACCAAAAAAATCTTATATATTATCTTTTCCAAATGGATCAGTATTATGAGTCCTTGCATAAATAGTAAGCAATGTGAGGATTGTTTAAGTTCAACTAATGTAATAAATTTTAAGAGGAATGGCACGCAGACAACGAGGATCGGACAAATGAATGCATATTTTTAAACCTGCTCAATCTGTGTCATCTGAGTTATAGTCCGCGCCATTTTGGCAGCACCCAAACTCCTTGACAGCAACAAATTGACAGTGTGAAAAAACACAACAAAACACCCTCTGAAAATCACTGACTGTCAGTGATTTTAAGGCACTTGCCCAGGGTTTATATCCTGACCTGTAAGTTGGCACACACTTTGAAGATTTATTATTGGAATTTAATAGGAATGTCGAACTTAAAGAATGGAGGGTTTAGTTATGACACTGGCCAGATACAATCAAAATCGTTTTCCATCAGTGCCTTCATTTTTTAACGACTTTTTCAATGGAAACCTGATGGACTGGGGTATGTCTAATTTTGCAGGAACCCGGGAAACGCTGCCTGCCGTAAATGTAAGCGAGAATGAAAATGAATTTACAGTAGAGGTCGCTGCTCCCGGATTGGAACGCAGGGATTTTAACGTGGACTACCAAAACGGCAAGTTGACCATCTCTTCTGAAAAGAAAGAGGAACACAAGGATGAGAAAGAGGGCAAAGTAACCCGCCGTGAGTTCAATTACCAGTCTTTCCAAAGAGTTTTCAACGTCTCTGAAGAACTGGTAAAAGTGGACGATATTTCGGCCAAATACAAAGACGGAATTTTGACCATTTCTTTGCCCAAAACCGAAGAAGTGAAACCTAAACCGGCCAGAAATATCAGGATTTCATAAACGGCCGACAAACGGATGATGACAACAGGGAATGCCTCAGCGGGTGTTCCCTGTTTTTATTTTACAGGGATTAGGGAAGGTAGGGAGAAAAAATATGAACCATATAAAAAATGCTCCCAAACCCATCTGCATTTTCTTCCTTTCAAAAAAAATCCACTTCAACAGGTGTGGATCATCTATTGGTGAAACCTGTGAGCATTCAGCGGTTTTCAAAAATCAAATTTAACATGTCTAATTTAGAACAATAGACCGTTAGATTTTTAGATAAAAGTAGCCCAGCCGCGCGGAAGCCGGAAGCTGGAGGCTGGAATTTAGAAGCTGGAAACTTTCGAATATAAGAAATTTTGATTCTTTTTGCGGCATATTTAAAAAACTAAGAAAATTATAAAAAACACATTTTAAATGGTTTATGACTTTACTTAGATAAAAGTAGCCCAGCCGCGCGGAAGCCGGAAGCTGGAGGCTGGAAGTTAGAAGTTAGAAGCTGGAAACTTTCGAAGTTAAGAAATTTTGATTCTTTTTGCGGCATATTTAAAAAACTAAGAAAATTATAAAAAACACGTTTTAAATGGTTTATGACTTTACTTAGATAAAAGATCTAAGACGATTCGTACAATATTGACATTCTGAATTTTAACAAACAATCTTCACTGCAAACAGTTAGTTTTCGGATCATTGCAATAGTTCAACGAAGTATTATTAGAAGACTTTGAAGCAAAAAAGCCTGAAGCCACGGCTTTAACCCAAAAAGAAATTGAAACGCCTTACATGCCGATATGATCCGGGATTTGAACGACCTAGCAGAATTGGGGCGCAACAACCTGGATTTCTGCGCCAAAGCAGGCTATTCTGCCGAAGATTTTGACAAGGCAGCAACCCTGTCGGATGAAATGGCCGATCTTTTGGTCAGAGCCAACGGTGAAAGGTTTGATGCCAATGACACCAAAAGAATGCATGACCGGATGTACACATTGCTTAAGCGCCCCATTAACGAAATTCGTGAGTGTAGTCGTTTTGTTTTCTGGCGTGACGAAGACCGTCTGAAAGGCTACGACAACCGGTACAATACTAAGCCGGGCGATGCCCCGTTCTATTGGCTGGCGCCCCGCTGGGGCTCTTGGATAACGGCAACAAGGAGGTCGTTTGTTCTCATTTAAAACTCAATCAGTCCTTTTGGGACATCATTATTTATGGCCATAACCGATATCCTTCCAGTTTACAACATCACAGATATTATTGTCTATCTTTCTCCAACATACTTCGGATCGACTTCTCAATCTGTCCTCCACAATAAGAAGAACCATAACTTTGTTGTTGCCGTTCAATAAATGATTTGATCTTTGGACGGATCTCAATCCGTTGTATTAGTTGAAAAACATTTGGCGCATGCCTCCGGCAGTCTTCTGCCAGATCGGGAAAACAACGAATCATGGTTCCCCACAGAGCTTCAGTAACCAAATCTGCCATGCTGATCTGATCGCCTCCAAGCATGTATTCGCTTTTGGAACTCAACCCAAATCCCTTACCGGTTTCTTCAAACATCTCAAGCCACCTTTTCAGCCTCTTTTGCCTGAACTCTTTCCATTTTTCATACTCCCACATGGTGTTACCATTCAGATTGGTGATCTCGGCCAGTATGTCGTTGCTGTCAAGCACCAGCTTGAGACAAACTGAAGATTTAAAGGCGTCGTCCGGCAAAAAACCGAGTTTTCGGGATAGATGCATGACAATAACCGGCATTTGACTGAGAAAAACATCGTGGTCCAAATCATGCAGGTAAGGTGGCGCCATCATTGGTAACGGCTGAACTTCCACCGGCTTTGAATACAATTCCAAAATTTCTTCAACCGAAGCTTCCTGGTATTTTTCACCTGCTTCCTCCAGCAAAAGACGAATGAAGTTTCCACGAAAAGGAGCCGGCCAGTAATATAATTTGCAGTTCATAGTTGATGAATTTTAAACCCCAAACGATAATTATTGACTAAAAACGCTATCTACAATACTTTGCATATTTCGTCAATTTCACTTCTGTGAGTTCTTATAAGCTTGCGCGCTTCACTCCTCAGATTTTCTAAATTTCCCTCAGTAGCATCATCCATGTCATCAGATCCTAATGAAAGGGTTGTTTGTAATCGATAATAATTGCTGCCCAGCAACACCTTCATCTGATAATTAGCTGCATCCGATACACCATCGAACATGCAACTCAGCAAGGGGAGCATCCATCCGGCTTTTCCCCAATCTTTTGCCTCGGCATAACCAATGGGCCGAACCAGTTCACCTGTGCCAAGTGACAACAGCAAAAATTCCGATTCATCGGGAAATATTTTTTTAGCCTCAACATATGCAGAAACAGAAGGAGAGTTGATAAATATTCCGCCATCAACAAGGGCCCTGGTGGCGCTACCAATGGGTACCAGGGCCGGCTCAAAATAGGTAGGTGCTGCCGATGTGGCCCGTGCGGCATGTTTCATTAAAACAGCCCGGTGCTCATCTTTCCAGCTTTTCAAAAACAGAGGCTCACGGTTTTGAATGTCGTAAGTTGTAATCAAAGTATTAGTCAAACATGCCCCTAGTGGCTCATCAGAAAAATAATCATCCAATACTTTTTCAAGACCCTTTTCAGAGTAGAGTTCATCAGTGATTCCCCCAACTGACGATATGCCTTTCCACAGGGATCGGGAGAATATGTCTTTTCCGCGTTTTTCATAAACTTCGGAAAGCGTTTTGGCCATATATTCGGGCTTGTTATTTCCATCATCCTTGGTCAGCCCCAGTGCCAGAATACCCCCGGTAGAAGTTCCTGCTACCAGGTCAAATATTTCTGAAACCGGCTTTTCTGTTTTTTTCTCAATTTCAGCCAATACTAATGCCGGAATCAGTCCTCTGATTCCTCCTCCATCAATGCTTAAAATCTTTCTCATGGTTATCTTTTTTATTTTAGAGACCTTTTGCCTGCGAGGAACTGAAAAAAACACAAAGGAACCGGCAGGACGCTTCATTAAAACATTTTCCCAATTTATGAAAACTTACATGCAAAAGTCAACAGGTCGAATAAAGAACCTGAAATTCAACAATTACTGACACTTAAGCCCCCCCACCAAACAATATCCCTTTGTGGTTGGTTCCTCTGTAAAACCAAAACAAATACATTATGGAACTCAAAAACAAACGAATAGCAGCAGTTGTGCACGAAATTTTCGAAGATCTTGAACTATGGTACCCGGTCATCCGGTTACGCGAAGCAGGTGCAGAGGTGGTTCTTGCAGGAGAAAAACCAGGTGCACAATACACCGGCAAACACGGATTACCTGCAAGTGCCGATATTGGCTACGATGATTTGAATGCTGATGATTTTGACGGGTTAATAATCCCCGGTGGTTATGCCCCGGACAAGATGCGTCGATACCCCAGGGTTTTGGAGTTTGTTAAGAAGATGGACGAAGCCGGTAAACCCATTGGTATCATTTGCCATGCAGGTTGGGTTACCATTTCGGCAAACATACTGAAAGGCCGAAAAGCTACAAGTGTTAGTGCGATTAAAGACGATATGGTAAATGCGGGTGTGAATTGGGTTGACGAGCCTGTTGTAGTGGATAAAAATTTAGTATCGAGCCGTACCCCGGTTGATTTACCTGAGTACGCCAAAGCTCTGTTGGATTTACTAAAATAGATTCTTCGATTAAAAGGTACAGATTCCAAATCCCCACCAGGAGTGGTTTTCAGCAACATTGATTTATCTGACATCTATAAATCTAACGATCTATTGTAAAACAAGAGACTGCAAAAATAAATTTGTCTATCGGGCGGGGCCTAAGATAAAAGGACGCATTTGATACAGACCAATGGTATCAAATTCGTCCTTTTTTAATTCCTTTGCCAGGGACAGAAAGCCTATTTCCACCAGGCCTGCTTCACCCATTCAACAACAAAGCGGGCATTTTCGTAAGGCACATCGGGCAGGAAACCATGTCCGAGATTAAGTATTAGATCGGGATTTTGCCGGTAAAAGGGAATGAATTTCTCCAGGGCTTTGGCAATTTCATCTTTTGAGGCATAAAGCAAACGGGGATCGATGTTTCCCTGAAGACCTACGCCTTGGGGAACCAGCTCACGTGCGTGCTCGATGGGCATTTGCCAGTCGATGCTCACATAATCAGCTATATCGGGAGTTACATATTTAATGCCCGTGCCCAATCCCTTCGGAAAATAGATAAATGGCGCACCGGTCTCCCTTACTGCTTTAGATATTTTTTCAATGGCCGGCCAAAACAGCTCCATATAAAGATCTACAGGAATCAGTCCGGCATGCGTATCGAACAGCTGAAACACCTCCACGCCATGTTTAATCTGATTTTGGGCATATGTAACCGACATATCCGCAATGGCATCAATCATTTTTCGTGCATCCGATTTATTGCGGTAAAGATATTTCACTACATCAGGGAAATTGGGATTCTTGCCTGTTCCCTGAACCATGTAGCATAAAGTTGTGAGCGGTGCTCCACAGAAACCAATCAACGGAGTATTATCCGGCCTGTGTTTTATAATGGCCTCAATATTTTGGTAGATGTATTCCAGCTTTGACGGATCCGGCTCAAGGGCTTTGGAAGGCTCTGCTGCCCCGGCCAGGGGACTCTCAAAAACAGGCCCTTTGGCAGTGAATGACATCTTCATTCCAAGTGCAACAGGTACCACCAAAATATCTGAAAACAGAATGGCTGCATCAACCCCAAGGTCGTAAATGGGCATTAGAGTCACCTCAGATGCCAGGTCCGGATCACTCATCATCTCATGAAAAGCATACTTCTCTTTCAGCTTTTGATAGTTGGGCAATATCCGCCCCGCCTGACGCATGAACCAAACGGGAGGCCGGTTGGTGGGTTTACCTTTTAGTTTGTCGAGTAATATTGTGTTTTGCATTTTCCCTGTTTTAGCAGAGGGCAGAGAGAATGGGGCAGGGAGAATGGGTAAACACCATCTCTATGCCCTATGCCCCATGCCCTGTGCATTATGCTGAAATTTCCTTTAGCGCCTCTCCTGACAACTCAATCACTTTTTCAATCTCTTCCATGGTGTGCGCTGCTGAAACAAAAGTACACTCAAATTGAGAGGGAGCCAGCCAAATGCCATTTTCCAGAGACTTCCGGAAATAGGCGGCATATTTATCGGTATCCGAACCCGATGACAATTCGTGGTTCCAGACTTCTGGTGCATCGTTAAAGAAAAGAGTCAGCATTCCACCTATGCGGTTGATTACAGCAGAAACACCTGATTCTTCCACATTTTTCCTAAGCCCTGCTTCCAAATAAATAGCTTTGGCTTCGATGTCTTTATAGATTTCAGGCTGATCATTCAAAACACCCAACATGGTGCTCCCGGCTGCCATAGCAAGAGGGTTTCCGGAAAGTGTTCCTGCCTGATAAACGGGGCCCTCAGGAGCCAGATGGTTCATTATTTCAGCTTTTCCTCCAAAGGCACCAACCGGTAGTCCACCACCAATGATCTTTCCCATGGTGGTTAGGTCGGGAGTTACGCCCAGATACTCCTGAGCTCCTCCGGGAGCCAAACGGAAACCGGTGATAACCTCATCAAAGATCAGCAAAGCGCCATTGGTGCAGGTCAGCTCCCTCAAACCCTCCAGGAAACCCGGTTTTGGGGGAATTACCCCCATATTTCCAGGCACAGGTTCAACTATTACAGCGGCAATCTGGTCTTTATATTCAGTAAATAATTTTTCTACCGATTGAAGATCGTTGTAAGATGCGATCAGAGTGTCTCCGGCAGCTGCTTTAGTAACTCCGGGACTATCTGGCAAGCCCAGTGTCATTGCTCCCGATCCGGCCTGAATCAAAAAACTGTCGGCATGACCATGAAAGCAACCGGCAAACTTGATGACTTTGTCGCGTTTGGTATAGCCACGGGCCAACCTAAGGGCACTCATTGTAGCTTCTGTTCCCGAGTTAACCATTCGTACTTTTTCCACGGATGGCACCATCGAAATGATCAGCTCTGTCATTTTATTCTCCAGCAGAGTCGGAGCTCCAAAGCTGGTGCCTTTGGCTGCAGTTTTTGTGATGGCCTCAACAATTTCTTCACGGGCATGCCCCAGAATCAGAGGCCCCCATGATGCCACGAAATCAATGTATTCGTTACCATCAACATCCCAGACCCGGGATCCTTTTCCTTTTTCAATAAATATTGGATCGCCCCCTACACTTTTAAAGGCGCGAACCGGCGAATTGACGCCTCCCGGCATAAGTTCGAGAGCTTTTTTGTATGCTTCTTTACTTTTGGTTGTATTCATAAATATTGTTTTTGCTAAATATCGTAAATCGAGCCATAAAGGAATGAGGGAGTTTTTCTTCTATTTTCTCATTGATTAATTCACTCATTATTCAACACAAATTCTTTGGCATGATAGGTGATAATCACATCTGCACCGGCTCGTTTGATTGAGGTTAAAATCTCTTTGATAATTCGTTGTTCATCAATCCAGCCATTTTGGGCAGCAGCTTTTACCATAGAAAATTCGCCACTCACATTGTAGGCCACTACAGGCATGTTAAAACTTGACTTCACCCTATTGATTACATCCAGGTAACTCAACGCCGGCTTCACCATTACCATATCTGCACCTTCATTAATGTCCTCCTGAACTTCACGGAGGGCTTCATCGGTATTGGCCGGATCCATCTGATAAGTGGAGCGGTCTCCAAACTGCGGGGCACTTTCCGCTGCATCGCGAAACGGCCCGTAGAAAGCTGATGCATATTTGGCAGAATAAGCCATGATGGGGGTGTTTTCAAACCCGCTTTCATCCAATACCCGGCGAATGGCACCCACCCGGCCATCCATCATGTCACTCGGGGCAATAATATCAGCCCCTGCCTCAGCAAGCGTGACCGATTGTGCCGAAAGCGTTTTCAGTGTAATATCGTTATTTACATCGCCGTCTACAATAGTTCCACAGTGTCCGTGAGTGGTGTATTCACAATTGCACACATCCGCCACAATCATAACCTCAGGCACAGCCTCTTTAAGTGCCTTTACAGCTCTTGGCACAATCGCATCGTGACGGCATGCGACGCTTCCATCCTCATCCTTCTGTTCCGGAATACCAAAAAGCAGTATCTTATCAATGCCTGTAGAAGCATAAAGCTCCTTCACTTCTTTAACCAACAAATCAACAGACCACTGATAGTTTCCCGGCATTGATTTTATGGGGTTTTGTACCCCTTCGCCGGGACACACAAAATAAGGCATTATCAGATCGTCTCTGTTGACAATGGTTTCCCTCACCATGTTTCGAATGGCCGGGGATTTTCGTAGTCGTCTGAGTCGTGTTATTGGAAAGCTCATAAAATAGATCGTTAGATTATTAGATTATAGCACGTTAGTCTTTACTTTTAATTTAGTATTTGAAAGGAAAGGACAATTGCTGCCCCGAAGGGTCGGGGTAAACTCAATGCTTGTCTTCAAAACAGTCATCCCGAAGCATCGGGACTCCCGCTTTTCAGACATCTCAAGCCATGCAATTGACGCCTTCCTGCAGGCACAGATGAAAACTGCTGGCACTATTTAGATCAAACATACAAGGCACATAACCAATGTTTTGAACCCGTTTGGTTTTTTCTCTTATCCCGTTGATATCGCATAACTGCTCTTCCTGTGTGACACTCGTCCCTCCGACTAACAGTCCCGGTGTGGTTTAATTGGGTTCGGGGCAACCAGGCTTCAATTCAAATTAAAAACATATCAGCCAACTGCTTACACCCAGCCTTAACACCATTCTATCTTTCACCCCTTTCACCCTCTTACCGTCTGTTCCTCTTACCTTCTCCCCGTTCCACCATATCAACCACGCACTTGGCCAGTCCCTCATAACTCGGTTCTGTAGCAGTTTTAACAAGTTCTAAACCCAGCTCACGTGCTGCATGCGAAGTGGTTTCGCCAATGCTCACAATCCTGAGAGGTACTTTCAACCGCTCACTCACCATTTCAAACAGGTTTTTTATGGCAGAAGGACTGCTCACTGCAATGAAATCATATTCATCGATTACAATCCGGTTCAACAATTGTTGATCAACTTCCTCGGGTCTTCTGGTATCGTAAACATTCACACGCTCCACCCGGTTATGAGGAGCAAGCGCTTGATACAATGTGTCGGGAGCCATATTTCCCAGGGCCAACAAAATGCGCTTTCCCCTGCCAGTATGGCTTGTCAACTGATCAGCAAATTCCTGCCCTGTTTTCCCGCTTCCTACAAAATGAGGCTGAATACCATACGCTTCTAAAGGTGCTGCAGTCCCTTCGCCAATAACCGCTATCTTATTGTGGGGGTGAAAAGAGGTCTGCTCAAGAAACGATTTTGCACCATTCTTACTGGTAAAAACCACCCAATCGTAATCCTCCAAATATCCGGGAACGGTAAACAACCGAAAATCGACTTCAATCATCGGCAAAGGCAAAACAGCCATACCCTCCGATTCCAGAATCGTGGAAAACCGGTCATTTTTTTTAACCGGCCAGGTGGTAATTATGGTTGTTGTTTCTCTCAAAAGAGTTACTAATTTACGTTTTTAGTAAAACAGAATCGTTGCCTCCAAAACCTGCTGGTCCCTTTGCGGGGCTCCGGGGTTACCAGGGCAAACCTCAGAAATTGCCCGATTTTACTCCCGTTGATTCCCAACTATCGGATTGTTTTCAAAATTTCACGACCACCCATTGACAACAACTTTTCAGCCAGGGCAGCAGCTTCAGCATTGGCGGATTCTATATTACATGTAACCGACTCCTTCAGTAGCTTGCTGCCATCAACAGCCGCTACAAGTCCGGTTAATTTTATTTGATCGCCCGAAACCTCAGAATAGCAAGCCACAGGTACCTGGCAACCACCTTCTATAGTTTTCAGGAAAGTCCTTTCGGCAGCTGTGGTCAAAAAAGTATTGGAATCAGTTATGCTGTCTATAATCTCAGACATTTCAGGATCATTTTCCCGGATTTCCATCGCCACAGCCCCCTGGCTCACCGCCGGCAGCATTACTTCCGGTTCCAGAAACTCTGTAACCTCAGACTCCAGTCCCAAACGTATGTAACCGGCACCGGCCATAACCATAGCATCACAATATCCTTCTTTCATTTTTCGCAGACGCGTATTTACGTTTCCACGGATATCTACCACCTTAAGTTCGGGATTAAAGTGCAGTAACTGGGCTTGACGACGCAGGCTTGAAGTCCCTATTTTGTCCTCAGAATTCAGCTCTTTAAGTGACCTGCCGTCACGGGAAACCAGAACATCGCGCACTTCTCCTCTTGGCAGAACACCTCCGAGTGTAAGCTTATCGGGCAGGGTCGTCGGCAGGTCTTTTAAGCTATGCACTGCAACATCGATGCGGCCATCCAGCAAGGCAATTTCAATTTCCCGTGTAAACAACCCCTTATCCCCTATTTTCGACAAGGCCACATCTAACACTGCATCACCTTTGGTTTTTATGGTAATTATTTCCACCTCTGCTTCCGGAAAATTTTGTTCCAGAGCACCTTTTACCTTATGAGCCTGCCACATGGCAAGTTTGCTGCTTCGGGTGCCTATATTTATTTTATTTTTTGTCATATTCATTTAAGCCTTAGACTTTGAGACAACAGAAATAAGAGGATTGTCCGTTGTGACATTCGTTCCGTGCCAAACACCCCCTGAATTTAATCAAATAACCTGTTTACCATATCTACCAACTCTCTTTTCCGCCCATTATCGGTGGTTGTTTTCAGGTTCTTTATCAATGTACGAATCATCTTTTCAGACAAATGTTTTCCATACTTCTCCATAATTTCCACCTCCTCATCGGAATGAGCTGAGCGAAATGCGTCCAATCCGTTTTGATGCAAGTCCTGGACCGAGGACATAATGTACCTGATGGTGGGAGATAACTTCTGACTGGTCAGCCAGTCTTCAAACTCCACACTCTTGGTTTGGATGATTTGGCATGCCGTATCGAAATAACTCTTCTTTTTCTCTTCATTCTGCACCACCACCTTTTTTAAATCATCGATGTTAAGCAATCGAATATTTTTTATCCCGGCCAGCTGTGGGTCAATATTGCGGGGAACCCCCAGATCAATCATCATAATTTTATGCGTCGGCGCTTGCTCCCCGATCAATCCGGGATTAATAAGATGCTCACCTGATACAGATGAAATCACAATCTCTGCTTCATGGATGGCAGCTGAAAGCTTCCCGAAAGGGACAATCTCAGCCTGAAATCTGGAGGCAAGGTGACTGGCTTTCTCATAAGTACGATTGGCGATAGAGATAAACTGACAACCTCTTTTATGAAGGTTTTTCACCACCAATTCACCAGTTTCTCCGGCTCCCACCAGCAAGATCTTTCTTTTTTCCAGGTCTGAGAAATGTTCCCGACACTTTTCCACTGCGGCATAGCTTACTGAAAAGGCCCCTCGGCTAATACCTGTTTGGGTTCGCACCTGCTTACCCACTTCCAGTGCTTTTGAAAAAAGCCGATCAAGGATCTTTCCGGCAAACCCCTTCTCCCTGGCAAACCCATAAGCATCTTTTATCTGGGACACAATCTGATATTCACCAATTACCATTGACTCCAACCCGGATATCAGCCTAAAAAGATGATTGACTGCATCCTGATCAAACAGATGGTAAAAGTATTCTTTACTTTTGGAGGAGTACTCTGCAAAATTGTGAAGACATTCATCAATATGCTGAATTCCCCCTTTAAGGCAGTTGGCTTGTGTAGAGAAATACAACTCCGTGCGGTTGCAGGTGGAAAGAACCAATATCCCTTCTACCCGGCTTCCGGAAAGAATGCATTCCGATAAATGCACGATGTCTTCGTTGTTAAAAGCATATCGCTCCCGTACTTCAAGTGGAGCAGATTTATGACTTAAACCGATTAATCCTATCATAGTGTCGGTTGGTGATGAGTGTGAAATGAACTGCGAATCCCTCTGACCGGATGAAAAAGGGTACTCGAATTGTTAGGCTTCAATTTTAAACACAACTAAAAACAAAGCGTTTAGGGCTGTCAATTACAACCGGGTGGCAGTAAGTATCAATTCTTTTACAGAAACGATGCTTTTAGCACCAAAAGGGAGGAGATAATCCTGAAAAACAGTTTAAGTACTGACTTTCATTTACGACTGGATCAGGCATTCGCACAATAATCCGCAGATTGGCAGCCTCCAAACAGCATTGCATCGGAGGATGCACTCCACTCAAATGATCTTTTTTACAATCAAAACTGTCTGAACAAGCCTTAGTAAAATGAAAATCAGTTTCACAATCGGATTCAAATACGGAAGGATTATATATATGATGATTTTGAGCTTTATGATCATCAAAACAGAGAGCATCATCAAGCGATTGGGTGGAAGTTTGCATTGAAAAAACAAAAACCACACCCAACAGAAAAAGAAATGGAAGTAAGGAGCCTGTGATGCCTACCAAAAACATTTATCCTGATTTTTTTCTGTAATTACCAACAAATATAATGATTTAGAATGGGTATAAAAAGAAGTGGCTGTCAAACTAATTTTGACAGCCCCAATTTAATATCTCTCAGAACACAATAGATCGTTAGATTTTTTAGATACCTGCCTGACGGCACTCAGGAAAGATTTAAGACAAATCATACAATGCTAATAACCGGGGCTTTAAAGCAACCACGGGCATGATTCCAAAAAATTGATTCCCAGATTTTAAAAAAATCTAACAGAGTATTGAGAACAACAATATCAACCAATAACAGAAGTGATCTCCTCAGGTTTAACAGATTTCTGCTCTCCTGTTTCCATATTTTTGATGGTCACTACACCATTATTTATTTCTTCTTCACCCACCAGAGCCACGAAACCAATATTCTTTTTATTGGCATAAGTCATCTGCTTTTTCATTTTGGCACTATCGGGATAAACTTCAACTTTCAATCCTGATTTTCTCAGATCTCCGGCAAGCTTAAGACAATGCGCACCTTCTTTTGGCCCAAAGTTCACAAACATCAACTGAGTGGTAACAGTGACTTCGGGAGGATAAAGTTCAAGCTGGTTCATCACATCAAAAATACGATCGGCACCAAAAGATATCCCAACACCTGATACATCTTTCAGACCGAAAATACCGGTCAGGTCATCGTAACGACCACCACCGGTAATACTGCCAATCTCCACATCAATGGCTTTCACCTCAAAAATAGCCCCCGTATAATAATTCAGACCACGGGCCAGAGTAAGGTCAAGCTCCACACCTGTCTCGACGTTCAACGCATCAATGATGGTCAAAACTTCATTAAGTTCATCAACTCCTTTAGTTCCCACTTCTGATTCGGCAAGAATCTCTCCCAGCTTCACCAATTTTTCAGCGTTGCTGCCGCTCAAAGACAAGATGGGTTGAAGTTTCTCAATAGCTTCATCAGAAAGACCTTTCTCTGATAGTTCAGAATTAACTTTCTCCAGACCAATCTTCTCCAGCTTGTCTATGGCAACCGTGATATCGGTCAGGCGGGAAGCTTCGCCAATAATTTCAGCAATTCCGGCCAGCACTTTCCGGTTATTGAGCTTGATCACCACACGGATCCCCAGTTTCTGAAAAACCTCATCCACAATCTGAATCAGCTCCACCTCATTGAAGAGGCTATCGCTGCCAACAACATCCACATCACACTGAAAAAACTCACGGTAACGGCCTTTTTGAGGACGGTCGGCACGCCACACCGGCTGAATCTGGTAACGCTTAAAAGGGAAAGACAGCTCATTCTGATGTTGAACCACAAAACGCGCAAAAGGAACTGTAAGATCGTAACGAAGTCCTTTCTCACTAATTTGACCGGCGATGGCATTTGAGTCTTTTCTGGCCAAAAGAGATTCATCCGCTTTTCTCAGAAAATCGCCTGAATTGAGGATCTTAAACAGCAGTTTATCGCCTTCATCGCCATATTTACCAAGCAATGTATCCAGGTTTTCCATGGCAGGGGTTTCGATGGGCATATACCCATAACGTTGAAACACCTCTTTAATGGAGTCGAAAATATAATTGCGCCTCACCATTTCGGCGGGAGAGAAATCTCTTGTTCCTTTGGGGATTGATGGTTTCTGAGCCATTGCTTTACAGATTTTTCAAATTCGGCTGCAAATTTAGGAATAATTCCGGTAGGTCCTAAGTTATACTCACCAACCTTATGTCAAAATGCAGAACCGCATTGGGCGGAATTTTATTTCCGGTTCCTTTTCTCCCCCAGGCAAGGTCCGAAGCCACCCAAAACTTGTAAGGACTCCCGACTGACATTAATGGAAGTCCCTCCTGCAGTCCTTCAATAAGTTCATTCACCGGGACAATAGATGTTTGGTTGGCACGATAAGTATCTCCCAGAATGGTTCCATTCAAAAGCAGGACCCGTTGATGAATCTCAACAGTACTCCATTCATCGGGTTTTTCACCCTCCCCCTCATCAACGATAAGATATTGAAGACCACTTTCCGTTTCAACGACACCTGGCTTCCGGGCATTTTGAGCTAAGAATTCTTCTCCCACCTTACGGTTATTGCCAGCAGATCCTTTGCTTTTTTGACGTTTCTCTCTTCTTCCCATACAATTGATCGTTAGATTTTGAAATACCTGCCTGACGGCAGTCAGGTAAGACATCAGATGAGTCGCTTTCAACTAACTTCATGGCCTCTAAAACAAACTCCCTCAAAAACACCCCCTATTCATTAAGCCCTTGCAAAACAGACACATCACAAAACACACGAAAATAAAATAATCGGAATGCAAAGAAAGCTATAATCTGCCATTCAGAAAAAAACAGCTGATTTAAGATCTCTTCTTCCTGAATACTCCTTTAATTTTATTAATGGTAATAGAGTGCCTGGAAGTTCCCTGATCGCCCAGCAGGAAGGCATAAGGCTTCATTGCATCGATGTGAGTAAATACAATGCGCGTAATAGCCAAAAACGGAACAATCAGTAACATCCCGGGAATGCCCCATATGATGCTGGCTGCGACCAACCCGGTAATTATAAAGAAGGGATTGACCCTGACATTCCCTCCAACAATATTTGGAGTCAGAATATTATTCTCAATAAACTGAATAATAATGAAAAGAATAACGACCCTAAAGGCCATGGCCGGATCGTTTTCCCCAATCAGAGCATAAAGAAGTGGCACCATACCGCCAAGTAACGTACCAAAGTATGGGATAAAATTAAAAATGGCAGATATGATCCCCAAAGCTATTGGATATTTTAAGCCTATTATCAAAAGCCCTGTAGAATTGATAATACACAGAATTAGAACAACTGCCAGCACTCCGGCCATATATCGGCCAAACACCTGTGATATTTCACGAAGAATGGTGATGACTTCTTCACGGTGCTGCCTCCCGAAAATCATCATCAGAAAATAGGCAAACTTAGTCCTGTAGTAAAGAAACAAAAAGATATAGACCGGCAGAAGTCCAAAATTCACAATAGTGCTGGTGGTGGCATTAAAAATATCCTGAACATATTGCCCTCCTGAAGCCAGCAAATTGCCGGCCTGCTCCTTTATCAATGCTCTGGTTTCATTTTTGTCAAAACCAAAATGTTCACTTATGCGTGATATTGAATCGGCCAAATTTCGCAGGCCGGTCTCTGCCAAATGCGGAAAATCGCCGGCTACGGGGGTGATCTTACTGTATGCCAAAAGCCCAAGACTTACCAATATACCCAGTCCTGCAACAATGGCAATAAAATTAGCCAAAATGCGAGGAATGCTGTGTTTTTCTAACCAATTGACCACCGGAAAGAACAAGTAAGACAACAAAAAACCAAAAGCAATGGGCCAAAGAAAATTGCGAACAGCAATGAGTCCGTAAATAAAAAGAATCATGGCCAACAAAGAAAAACTCACACGCTGAACCATTGAATATCGTCTTTCAGACTTTTTATAACTATTTCTGGAGTTCATTATCAATTTATTTTTATAGTCCCTTTTGCTAATCAAGTATAGAGCTCAGAACTTAGGAATAAATTTCAAGAGTCAAAAGTTCAGGCAGTTTTTCCAGGACGTCAATTACTCATACAATTTAATGAAAGTCCTTTGTATTACAATAGATCGTTAGATTTTTAGATAAAAGACTTGAAACTAACCATAAATTGCTAATAACCAAGGTTTTAAATCAGCTGTGTATGCAATTCCAAAAAGTTGATTGATAGCCTTTTACAAAATTTCAACAGAGTATTATTGTATTCGAAACTCTAAATATAGATATTATTCACCCGTTGATAAATTTTTTCTCAATTTCATAAAAGCATAATGAAGTATTTTCTCTGAAAAAGAAGAAAAAAAGGGGTGCATATCGCTTGATTTTTAATTAACTTACATAATAAGTTTTAACACAACTGCTCCTTATCTCCCAAAAGACGACCTGCACAAAAAGGGCGAGATTCTCTATCTGTCACCAAGTCAGGAATCCAATGACCTGATCTCTTTATCAGGAAAAAAGATAAAAGCTATGAACCTCACAGAAGTAAATAATTACCAGGACATTTTTAACGACATTGGAGATTTATTATTTATAATAAACTCAGAAGGAAAAATTCTCGAAATAAACAATCCTGTTACTGCCACTCTGGGGTATCGGGGAAACGAATTGTCAGGAAAAAACATTTTGGAGCTTTTCCCTTATTCATTGCAGGAAAGAGCAAAAAAAAAGATCCTCACCAAAGGCAATGAAAAACGCAACTTTCCGGGGTTAAAACTCCTATCAAAAACCAAAAGATCTATCCCTGTTGAATTAAACATTTTCAAAAGTTCCTGGAACACCTCAGAGTCATTCATTGTTGTTGCCAAACCTTTTTCTGAATTGGCTTTCTCGGAAGAAAAATTCTACCGGATTTTTAATCATAACCAAACACTCATGTCGATTTCTGACCCGGAAACGGGAGAGTTTATCAATGTCAACAAAACTTTCTTAAAACTCCTTGGATATTCAAAATCAGAAGTTATCGGTCACACAGCAGAACAACTCAATATTTTTGCTGACCATCATCAATGCAAAAACTTATTTATTGAAGTATCAAAAAACACGGAAGTTCAGACCAAAGAAGTTATCCTTCAGACAAAATCGGGAAAAAGCCTGACTTGCTTATACTCTGCCTCCCAACTCCTCATTAATAATACAACTTACTTTTTTACTTCCGGCATTGATTTGACGCCACTAAAAGAAGCTGAAAAACAGCTTAATCAAAACCTTCAACAAAAAGCTTTGATTGCTGATATATCCCAAAGTTTCAACTCAATTACCAAATCCTCACCAAAATTTGATGAAACTCTTGAATTAATAGGGAAACACATCGATGTGGACAGAATTGCAGTCTTTGAATTCGATGCGAACGAAAATACAGCCCATTGCACTCATGAATGGTATAATCTCTCTGGAAAAACATCTACCCCCCGATTTCAATTAATTAATTTTAAAGAAAACTCCATCTGGAAGAATCTTTTGATGGAAAAAGGGGAGATCTTTTTTGCTGAAATGGCAGAAGGTCCGGAAGAAATCAAAGCTTTTCTGAGCCAATTCAATGTGAAATCGTTTTTTGCCATCCCGCTGATAACAGGGCAGCAGTTCTTTGGTTTTCTGGCATTTGAAAATTGCTGCAATCAAAAGTTTTTCAGCACCGGAGATGTTAGCTTTCTTAAAACAATAGCCAATATTACCTCCAACACTTTTGAACGCATCAAGTATCACAATTTACTTAAAGAGCAGAAAACCCAGCTGAAAATGGCTATTGAAAATACGGGGATTGGTTTGTGGGATTGGAATATGCGAACCGGCGAAACCTACTTCAATGAAAATTGGACAAAAATGCTGGATTTTGATTATTTCGAACTTAAGCCATGCCTAAAAAAATGGCAAGATCTTATTCATCCGGATGATCTTCCCATTGTCCAAAAAACTTTTCAAAAACACATTGAAGGAATAATTCCTGTTTATCACTCCATCCACAGAATAAAAACCAAATCGGGTGAATGGAAGTGGATTATGGATTCGGGTAAAATAATTGCACATGACTCAGAAGGAAAACCATCAAGGGCCATCGGTATTCATGTGGATATCCATCGCCAAAAAGAGATTGAAAATGAGCTCAGAGTTGCCAATGCAACAAAAAATAAATTTTTCTCCATTATTGCACATGATTTAAGAGGCCCTATTGCAAGTTTACTGCAAATTTCAGAAGTCATATCTCAAAATGAAGACATTGACGAAAGCACCTTCAAACAATTTATGAAATCCCAGCTCGAAATCTCAAAAAACACTTTTGATTTGCTCGAAAACCTTCTAAACTGGGCCCGGCAAAATGAAAACCAATTAAAATACAAACCTAAAATCATCGATCTCAATAAAATTGTTGATTATTGCGTTAATGAAAACGGCTTCAGGGCCAAATCAAAAGGGATTACGATGTTGGTCAATCACAGCGCGGCTTCAAAAGCTTATGCCGATGAAGACATGATACGATTGACAATTCGGAACTTGTTATCCAATGCCATAAAATTCAGTCACGAAAATGGAAATATTGAAATCGGAGTTAAAGCAAACAAAGAACAGGCCTTCTTCTACATAAAAGACGATGGATTAGGAATTTCACAAAAAAACTTACAAAGAATCTTCTCTCAGGAAGAATTTTTTACTACTCGCGGAACGGCTCATGAAAAAGGCTCCGGTCTGGGATTGATGCTCTGCAAAACCTTTATTGAGCAAAATAAGGGACAATTGAACATTGAAAGCAAAGTTAATTCCGGCACTACTATCTCCTTCACGCTTCCATCCCTGTAATCCGGTTGTTTTGCAAATAAACATTTTCAGGATTTCTTCATCCTTTTTTCTTCTTTAATTAACTTTGCCGCCATTTAAATTCATTTTCAGAAAAATGAGAGGGCAGGAAGCAAAGAGCAAATATTACAAAGTATCTAAAATCCGTTGGCTCACCGATGATACTTTTTCATTGAGAATGACCGGTCAGAAGCTAAACTTCAAAGCCGGCCAGCATGTAATCCTAAGTATTCCGGGAAGCAGTCAGAGCAGGGAGTATTCCCTATATAATGGCAAAAGTCAATCTAATCCGGAGGTGCTCGTCAGAAAAATTGAGAATGGGATCTTTTCCGGCTACCTATCCATGCTGTCAGAAGGTGATATCGTAGAGCTAAATGGCCCCATTGGAGAGTTTACGATAGATGAATCAAAAATAAACACCCGCCACTTCGTATTCATCGCCAGCGGAACAGGAATCGCCCCTTTTCGCAGTATGGCGGAGACATTCCCTGAATTAAACTACCAGGTTATCCATGGCATAAGGTACGGCAACGAGGCCTATGACAGGCAGGTTTTTCATCCCGCCAGATATACAGATTGCACCTCCCTGGATAAAACAGGAAAAGTACAGGGAAGATTGACAAAGCATATAGCAGAAGCAACTTTTTCAACCAATACCGAATTTTACATCTGTGGAAACAGCAATATGATATTCAATTCACTGGACATACTTAAAGAGTAAGCGCCGTGCTGGAGAAGATGGGGTACCAAAAGACCGAAAAAGAAGAAAAGCGCCTGAACTCATTGGGCAAATCATCGATGTAAAAATTACATCAGCGGCTGATATGTCATTAAGTAGAGAGATTGTAGATATGCCCCGGGAAACAGGTCAAAACTCCAGCCAACATTAATCGATAAAACAGAAATGGACATCGCCACAATCCAAACAATACCAACCAACTTGAATCTTGCAAACGGAAACGGACGCCGGGTGGCATTTAAGACACCGGGCTTCCGCATGAATCAGTATGAGACTGATGCTTTAGCTAATCAGTTTTATGAAGCCGGTTACAAGATTGTCGGCTTCAATGAAAATGACTCAACCGGATTTGCCACCGGATATGGTGAACACTACATCCCTTTTTAAATAAAAGCCAAAGGACTTAATCGAAATTCGTTCCGGAAAATAAAAGCCATTGGGCTGGATGGACGGGGAGATAAGCTCTAAGTTTTAGGGGAGATTATTTAGCAATAGATCATTAGACTTTTAGATACCTGCCTGAGGGCAGTCAGCAAAAATGCAAAATAATTCATACAACCCTGATGTTCTATACATTAAGACAATAGATCGTTAGATTTTTAGATATTAGATTTAAGATGAATCATATAGTGCTAATAACCAGGGTCTTAAAGCAATCATGCACATGATTCCAAAAAGTTGATTTATAGCCCTTTACAAAAGTTTAACGGAGTATTGTTAAGAAACAATCACTTTAAAAAACAAATAACTGACTTGCACAGCATTGAAAGAGCTTGACGAATTTTACCTTTACGAAGAAGACTTTATTAAAACAGCTTTTAACACCTTCCTCTGGCGCAAGGGCTATTGGTTACAAAAAATCCCAAAAAGCCTCCCATTGCAATAAACTTAAAAGCCTCTGTGAAAATTACGGAATCAAAGGCTTTAGCTTCCGAAAAATAATAATAGCCAAATCCGGCAGCTGCACCAACGACAATGCTAATTATTGAAGTCTTAAAATGTCTGGTTTTAATCCATCCTTTAAGGCCTCTGTTTTCAGTTTCCAATTCAAGTTTCTTAAACTCCATATATTAAATTTATTTATGCAAATATATAAATATTTTAAATAATAACAAAGTCATTGACTGAGTTCTGGCGGGAAGATAACCCAACAAAATTCTTACACTCAATTAAAACTTTCCTGAATTCCTGTTTTTTTTCTAGATTTAAGCCGGATTAAAACATAAAAAATGGCTCAAACCCGCAAACACTTTCATACTTTCGATGCATTAAGGTTCTTCTCCTTTTTGTTGGTTTTCTTTCACCATCTTCCAACAAAAGAAAACAGCTGGCTGCAATGGTTTTCAGAAAGTGGCGGAATCGGGGTTTCTTTCTTTTTTGTTCTAAGTGGGTTTTTAATTACATATATTCTTCTTCTGGAGAAACACAATCAAACTGAACTATCGCTAAAGAATTTTTTTGGCAGAAGAATATTAAGAATATGGCCACTGTTTTATGCCATGATTCTCTTTGCCTTTCTTACACCGCATATACTGGACTTTTTAAATCTACCCGACTCCAATCAGGGGTATGAGCCCGACTGGCTTGTATCGGTACTTTTCCTGGAAAACTACAAAATTATGCTAACAGAAAGTCTTCCGGGAATTTCCCCTTTGCCCGTAATGTGGTCATTATGCGTTGAAGAACATTTTTACATTTTGTGGGGATTGCTTTTTTTCATTGTTCCAAACTCAAAAACCTGGATCATTGCATTAACAGCCCTCCTTTCGGGGGTCATATTCCGAATCATCTACCATATGAACGGGCTCATTTTTGCCGACATCTTTACCAATATCGATTACTTTGCTTTTGGCTCAATTCCGGCGTTTATCCTTGTTAAAAAGCACAGACTGATCGACAAGGTTGCAGAAATTCCGCTAACGCTCAAATATTTGTTTTTTTTATTTACTCTCGGATTAATATTTATTGTGCCACAAGTCAACTTTCCGGGCAAAGACATAATTACACCAAATATTCTTGGATTTTTCTTTGCCATTAATATTCTTTTTACTCTTCCTCCCAGAAATGCCTTACACATTAAAGACTCTTTATGGATCAGCAGATTAGGAATTTACACTTACGGATTATACCTATTTCATACCATTGTGATTAGTTTGGTGCTTCAAGTTCAAAAAATATTAAATGTCAGTTTTAATTGGGCCATAATCGCCACGCTTTCATTAACCATTACCATTGTAATTAGCATTTTATCCTACAATTTATTTGAGAAAAAGTTTTTAAAACTCAAAAAATACTTTTACTCTTCAAACTAAGGATTGCTGAAAAGCCCCATTTACAAACCGCTCAATTGAAGATTTTTCCTTTAACTTTTCAACCAACACCCTTAGAGTAAGAACTTTTTGCAATCTCCCTGCCCAAGTTCATAAACCTTATCGATAACTCCAATCTCAATTTGAGGTGAGTGCCCTGATTCAAAAGAAACTTCAACTTTGTGCTGAGTAAAATGAAGCCAAATCCAGTGCCCACGGTATCGGATACGCATATTAAATCCCTTCATTTCCTTTGGCAACCGTGGATTTAACCAGAGAATCCCTCCACGAATCTCCAAACCGGTATAGCAACGCTGAACCATATCTACAGTACCGGCCATGGCACCAAGGTGAATGCCTTCGGCTGTTGTACCGCCCTGTATGTCTTCAAAGTCGCTTATCAGCGATTCTTTGAATACCTGATAAGACTCTTCCCTGTCGGAACGAGAAAAAACCCAGGAATATACCAGTCGGCTTAAGGTAGATCCATGCGAACTTCTTTGAATATAATAATTCACCGTATCTGGAATGATGCTGCGATCAAAAGTGTACCCCAAACGGTTGAACAGATTCTCTATCTCATCGGAAGAGAGCAGGAAAAAGAGCATTAAAACATCAGCCTGTTTACTTACTTTGTATCGGTTTGGCGAGTCACCCTCAGCTTTCAGAATACGGTCGAGTCGTTGAATATCGCCATACTTCCCGCGGTATTTTTCAAAATCCAGATCTTCTAAGTTTTCATAACCTTCAAACTGACTGATAATGCCATTATCCATAAATGGCACAAACATATTTCTGCTGATTTCATCCCATCTCGTTATCTCGTCTTCATCAATCTTCAAATCAGTAAAAAGTTCCTTTTTCCGGGTGTCGGACAGAAGCTCCACAAAATCAAGGGCAGTGCGCAAAACCCACACTGCCATCACGTTGGTGTAAGCATTATTATTTAACCCGGGTTGGTCGGAGTCCGGGTATTCTGTATGAAATTCATCGGGACCAACCACATTGTGAATTTCGTACCTCCCACGATCTTTGTTGAAGAAGGACAAGCTTGACCAAAACCTTGCTATTTCAAGCATCATTTCAGCGCCATAGGCCATTAAAAATTCAATGTCACGGGTAGCTTCATAGTATTGATAAATATTGTATGCTATAGCAATACCAACATGCCTTTGCAGATAAGTATTATCCGGGTCCCATTTCCCTGATTTGGGATTTAAGTGAACTACCTGACTTTCTTCCCGGCCATTACTTCCGCTCTGCCAGGGGAACATAGCACCCCGAAAACCTGCCAGCCTTGCCGCACGCTTTGCTGCCGGTAAGCGGTGATAACGATACATCAAGAGAGATCTGGCTAATTCGGGTAACTGAAAATTCAAAAAGGGAAAAACGAACAGCTCGTCCCAGAAAATATGTCCCCGATAAGCCTCCCCATGCCAGCCCCGAGCCGGAATTCCAACATCCAACCCAATGGTGTTTTGAGAAGCAGTTTGTAAAATGTGGAAAATATGCAATCGTAAAATTAACTGAGTATTATTCCCATCCTTCAGATCTATATCACAGCGATACCACAATTCAGACCAGGCATGGGCATGTGCTTCGGCAAGCTCATCAAAACTACCGGCATCATACAGGGAATTTTTGGCTTCCAAAACCGGTTCAGTAATAGCTCTGTCTTTTGATGAATAAATGGCCACAATTTTTTCAATCTTTACACTTTCATTCTC
Source organism: Marinilabilia rubra (assembly GCF_003121985.1). Lineage (GTDB taxonomy): Bacteria > Bacteroidota > Bacteroidia > Bacteroidales > Marinilabiliaceae > Marinilabilia > Marinilabilia rubra. The sequence continues at coordinate 526,753 of NZ_QEWP01000001.1, read as the reverse complement.
ATCACAATCAAGATCAAAAAGATGTGCTACATATCCTACTTTTTTAAAAAATCTCCGATTTACTGGAAGCTCCTCACCATCCCTGAAAGCTCTTGTTCTGGCAGCTTGAACCATTCTTAACTTCGATTGATTGGCCTGAACCCTAAGGTAGATGCTTTCCTCATTAAATGAGCCTATTTCCAATGGTTGAAGATGAACGCTTGTTAAATCTCTATACCTGGGGACTCCTGAGTTGGTAACGGTTCCGTCAAGTGCTGAGCGAATTTGTATCTTTCCCGACCAGTTTTCAGGAGTAATCTCCCATTGGATACCGGCAAAATGGGGATTTTTCATATTTACGAAACGCCGGGCAATCAAGCTGGTTTCGCGCCCGTCTTCCTCTCTGAACTTGATGGTACGCTTCATTATTCCTTTGTACAAATCCAGTTCATGTCTGTAATGAAGGACTTCCACATCATCCAAAAGGAACCAACTCCCACCGTCATGTTTAAAGGTCAACGACAGCCAGTTGGGCCAGTTTACCAGGTCTTCATTTTCAACAATCCGCCCCGAAACTTCCGATTTGGCCCTGTTGTAACCACCTGCCAGGTAGGTTCCGGGATAATGATCGTTTTCGGCTTTTGATTCTTCCGCAGCAGCACGGGTTGCAATATATCCGTTTCCTAAAGTAAAAAGGGCCTCACGCAAAGGCTCATGCTCAGGAATATAATCTTCGTATATAATTTTCCAATCATTGTTTTTATTCATATCTGCATTTTTTTGAGAAGGATTATACAGTTTTGAAAAACAGAGGAAAGATAGGTGCGATGTCAGAAAACTGCTTGGGAAAATTCGACAAAAACAATCCTATAGGAAATAAATGTTGACCAAAGTATTTTCATAGCCTGGAGTTTACATTTCTTTAAATTTAAGAAAAATATCAGAATTCAAATAATAACTTTGCACCAAACTATTCTTTTAATATAAAAATAAAAGTCTGATTTTTACCATACAAAATAAACCACTAACAGACTTTCACAGAAAGAACAAACAAACCGTAACAGACACCAAATAATATGGCTTTAAAAGACTACAGGAGATTAAGAAAGATTTTAGCAGAGAGTGATAACTGGCCACAATTGTATATGTTTAAATTCATTGTGCCCAACCAGCATGGAAAAGTGGATAAAGTAGTGGCACTTTTGCCGGAAAAAGCAGATATCTCTTTTAAGCATACGAAAAGTATGCGCCATGTATCAGTTACCTGTAAGGCAGTAATGCAGACACCTGACGATGTTGTAAAAATAACCCAGGAGGCAACCGCCATAGAGGGAGTTTTTTCTTTGTAAATAGTGTTTGCACAGATGAAAAACATGAGTTTTCTTGCTGGCACTAAATAGTGCCTGTCTGTAAACTAAGTAAAATTTGTTTTAGTCATGTGTATGGTCAGAAAGTGCCAGCTGCAAAGCCTGCCCCGATTTTTCTTCGGGAGCTTGTGAAGCCGCCAAAAGCGGAGTCCCGATGCTTCGGGATGAGTATTTTGGCAACAAGCATAACGAAGCAAATGGTACTTTACGGACAGACTTCAAATACCAACTCAATATAAAATACACACTAAATCTGTTTCATGAAAAAGAAAAGCTTTTTCCGGCTCACGGTAATTGCCTTGGCATTTTGGGGGCTTTCTTCATTTCAACCCGAAAGTGAATGGCAACCTTTACTTGACCAGGATCTCTCTCAGTGGGATATGTATCTAAGCTTCAAACACACCAATGATTACAACGGAGAACACCCCCTGGATAGTACCGGCAATCCTGTTGAACCAATAGGGTACAGCAAAAACGTGAACAATGTTTTCTCGGTTTCGGAAGAAAACAGCGAACCAATACTCAGAATATCAGGCGAGTACTACGGATGTATCTTTACAAAAGAAGACTATCGGAATTACCATCTGAAATTGAAAGTTAAGTGGGGAAATAAAAAATGGGAACCGCGAAAAGATAAATTATTGGATTCGGGAGTATTGTATCATTCCAGAGGAGAATGCGGCGTTGATTACTGGCGCTCATGGATGCTTGCTCAGGAGTTTCAGATAATGGAAGGACATATGGGAGATTATTGGGCCATAGCTAACAGTGCCATCGACGTGAGGGCATTTCCACAGGAAGGAATGATGAATTCAATTGCCGGTCATAGCCAGCCATTTATTAGCCTTGGTGGCGATAGTGGTCGCAATGCTTTTTGCATCAGAAGTGCCGACTATGAGAGTGAAAAGGAAGAATGGACAACCCTGGAGCTTATATGTCATGAAGGACAAAGCCTGCATATCGTGAACGGACATGTTGTAATGGTACTCAAAAATTCACGGTTTTTCACAAAGGAAGGCTCCCGAGCTCTGGATAGTGGAAGAATACAGATTCAAAGCGAAGCTGCTGAAGTGTTTTTCAAAGACATTAGGATAAGAAAAATTGAAAAGCTCCCTCTTAACTATGCTGAATATTTTTAAACCCAGTTTATCCGGACGATATACCTGGAAGGTTGCTCAAAAAATTATTGAGCAACCTTCTTTTTTAATACCCCGCCAAACCCTTACAAACCCTTTCAAATTACTCCTTTACAGCCACTTAACCACCTAAGCATTTGTTTATTAAAATACAGATTATCAATACTGCACGAAACATCTTACATCTTTCCTGACTGCCCTCAAACAGATATCTAAAAATCTAACGACCTATTGTTTTTTCTCTAACGTTAAAAAAGCACCATCTTTTTCTAATTAAAGAAAAACTTCTTTAAAACAGCAAACCATCTTTTCTTTTCGATGTTTAAGACCTGTTAGTCCACTATCAACAGCTCATTAATTTATATCAAATAAGGAAAGAATGATGTTAGCAAAAGAGGCAGATCAAACCAACAAGAAACAGGTCATTGTAATAGGCGGAGGTTTTGCAGGTCTTCAATTAGTAAGAAATCTGGATAGCCGTTTTTTTAACGTATTGTTGATTGACAAAATCAATCACCACCAGTTTCAGCCACTGTTTTATCAGGTAGCTACTTCACAAATAGAACCTGCAAGTATTTCTTTCCCATTCCGAAATATTTTCAAAAGCAGGTCTCACATCCAAATTCGTATGGCAGAAATGCTAAAGGTAAATCCGGATCAGCAAAGCATATCTACTACCATTGGTGATTTCAACTATGATTATCTGATACTTGCCACCGGATGCCGGACCAATTACTTTGGAAACTCCAGAATTCAAAAAAACGCATTTTCGCTTAAAACCACCTATCAGTCTATCACGATTCGCAATCATATCCTGACCACCTTTGAAAAGGTAATTGCCGCGCCTAAAGAGGACCGGGTGCGTATGCTTAATCTTACCATTGTGGGTGCTGGACCAACAGGTGTAGAGCTGGCCGGTGCCTTTGCTGAAATAAAGAAAGAAATCCTTCCAAAGGACTACCACGACATCGACCTCTCAAAATTCACCATAAGACTGGTTGAGGGCAGCAATCATGTACTTAACAACATGAGCAAAGCATCAGGCGAAGCCGCCGAGAAATACCTAAAAGAGATGGGTGTTGTGCTGCTTAAAAACACGTTTGTAAAAGATTACGACGGAGAAAACCTCACCCTGAGCTCAGGAGAAACCATCAAATCTGCAACTGTCATTTGGGCAGCGGGAGTAACAGGTAGAAAAACCGAAGGAATCCCTGCGGATGTCATCACTCGTGGAAACCGGATTGTCGTCGACAGACAAAGCAAAGTACAAGGGTTTGATAACATTTTTGCCGTAGGGGATATAGCTTACATGGAAACTCCCGATTATCCCAACGGGCATCCTCAGGTAGCCAATGTAGCGATTAATCAGGCGCGGTTACTGGCCCGAAACCTGAAAAGTTTGTTACAGCAAAAACCAGTTGCCGACTATAAGTACAAAGATCGGGGTTCAATGGCCACTATTGGCCGCAACAAAGCTGTGGTTGATCTCCCGTTCATGAAGTTTAAGGGATATTTGGCATGGTTGGTTTGGATGTTTTTACACCTTATGTTGATTTTGAGTGTAAGGAACCGGCTCGTTATCTTCATTAACTGGGCCTGGCTATACGTCACCAAAAATACATCGCTAAGGCTGATTTTAACATCAGGAAAAAGATTCCATGACAATCAATAAGAAACCTTCACGCCCGACACCGCTTCACTATCTCATCAATATGGATCTGTGTTAGCGGTCATGGCAATAAAATCGGAACCTGCATCCTCCAGTTTCCTGAGTTTGGCTGCCAGATAATCAATGGCCCCCTTATTGTCAGAAGCCCGCATCTTCCCTAAAACTTTGGATAGATTGAGGCTGTAAATAATAATGTCAGGATAATCCGGCTTTCCGTCATTCGATGCTTTAAAGGCATTGATTATTCCCTCATAATATTCAATTGTTGATTCGGGGCCCATTCCACCGAGAAGGCCAATTTTCTTCATGGAATTCTTTTTTTATGATGGTTAATTTTTTATCACACTGGCATACTAAAAATCTATTTTTCCCGAATACTTTAGGCAACTCCGTTAAACTTTCATAATCAATTAATTATGCGAGCACCCTCTTTTGTATTAATGTGCAGAATTTCAGCATGATACGAATTATCTTACATCTAACATCTATCCCGAAGCATCGGGACTAACGATCTATTTTTATGGTAACCAATACCTTCATTGTGTCACAACTGATAAAAGAGTTAAAGCCTAACCTGGCATAGCCAGAACCAAACAAGTAAAAGAAAATCAAATGAGAATTTGCTGGATAAGCTAATTGCTTCGCAATTACTTTTTTTGTTCACGAATTAAGCGAATTAAAAGCTGTTTTAAAGCTTTTTTGAGAAACGGCCGCTCGGCTCTGCCGCTTTGCTCGCCAAAGAAAGCCGTTAAATGTCGCACTTCAAGTGCGACCAAAATTCGTATAATTTGTAAAATTCGTGGACCCCAAACAGAAAATGGCGTAGCCATTTTAGAAATATTTTGCCAAAAAACACGAATATTAGGAGTAAGACACTAAAGTTACAAGCAATTTCATCCACCAAATCCATGTTTGCATTTTGCTCAAAATTATCAAGATTCATGCACAACATCAAATACTACAATTTGCTCAACATAAAATGGAACCTTATTGTTATTCTTAAATCATTTCAAAAAACAAACTATGCAAAATCAACTTAATAAATACAGTCGGCTTATTACTCAGGATGAAAGTCTTCCAGCTGCGCAGGCAATGTTATATGCCATCGGAATGAGCGAAAGTGATCAGAAAAAAGCTCAGGTTGGCATTGTAAGCACAGGCTTCCAGGGCAATCCCTGTAACATGCACCTCAATGACATTGCCACCGAGGTCAAGAAAGAAGTGGATGCCCAAAAAGATTTATATGGACTTATATTCCATACCATTGGAGTAAGTGACGGCATCACAAACGGCACATCGGGCATGCGATATTCTTTGCCTTCCAGAGAGCTCATTGCGGATTCCATCGAAACCGTGGTTGGTGCTCAGTTTTATGATGCTGTTATCCCAATTGTGGGCTGCGACAAAAACATGCCGGGAGCCATGATTGCCCTTGGTCGGTTAAATCGTCCGGCTATTCTGATGTATGGTGGAACTGTAAAAAAAGGACGCTGGAACAACAAAGACCTCAATATAGTTTCAGCATTTGAAGCTTATGGCGAAAGACTTAAAGGCACCATCTCCGATTTTGATTTCAAAGGCATAATTAAACATGCCATTCCAGGAGCAGGTGCTTGCGGTGGAATGTACACAGCCAATTCAATGGCTGCAGCGATTGAGTGCATGGGAATGAGCCTGCCATTTTCATCGTCCAATCCTGCAGTTAGTTCTGAGAAAAGTAAAGAAACCGAGCGACTGGGAGAAGCCATCAAGCTTGTTCTTGAAAAAGACCTGAAGCCACGTGATATAATGACCAAAGAGGCTTTCGGGAATGCCATTACTCTGATAATGGCACTTGGCGGTTCAACAAATGCAGTTATTCACCTCATCGCAATGGCTAAAGCAGTGGGCATTTCACTTACTATAGATGATTTTCAGGCCATAAGTAATAAAACACCATACCTGGCAGACCTAAAGCCAAGCGGGACATATCTTATGGAGGATCTTCACAACATAGGGGGCATTCCCGCAGTTATGAAATTTCTCCTAAAGGAAAATCTACTAAACGGCAACTGCATGACCGTTACCGGAAAAACCGTTAGCGAAAACCTGGAAAAGATTCCGGAAATTAAAAAAGAGCAGCAAATTATTCATGAAGTCAACAACCCCATCAAAAAAACCGGTCACATTCAGATTCTTTATGGAAATCTGGCACCGGAAGGGGCCGTTGCCAAAATCACCGGAAAGGAGGGAGAAAAATTTACAGGTCCGGCCCGTGTGTTCGATGATGAAACATCGGCTATTGAGGGCATCAAGTCAACTGTAAAACCGGGAGATGTTATTGTTATACGCAACAATGGTCCTAAAGGAGGCCCCGGAATGCCGGAAATGCTCAAACCAACCGGAGCTGTAATGGGAGCGGGATTAGGCAATGATGTTGCCCTCATAACAGATGGTCGCTTTTCAGGTGGCTCTCATGGTTTTGTGGTTGGACACATCACCCCTGAAGCTTTCAACGGAGGACTTATCGGTTATATCAATGATGGCGATAAAATCACCATTGATATCAACCAAAATAAAATAGAAGTGAATCTTTCGGATGAAGAAATTAAATCCAGGAAAAATAAACAACGGCTCCCAAAAGCCAATGCTGCAACGGGGATTCTAAAGAAGTTTCGAAATACAGTTTCCTCTGCTTCGGAAGGGTGTGTTACTGACCAGTAACATGAACAATAAAAAAGTGGAAAATGCCACCAAACACTGCTTAATAGTTTGGGACATTTTCCCAAAGCAGGTTTTCCAAGTATTCTTTAACCTCAGGAGCCCCTTCCGGAGGAGCCCAGGGGGCAAATTCCTTATCATTAACAGGATCGTAAGGGCCGTCTTTTAGTTCATAAATAACGGTTCCTTTTTCAAGAGAGATGCCCATATGCCACTCACCGGGAGGCACCTCGACACCATAACTGCCATCTTTTGCCGATAAAGTAATCCTTTCCGTAACTTCCCCTCCATCGTTGAAAAAAAGCATTAACAACCTTCCCCGCAATAAAAGAAACACTTCACGCTTAGCTGGATTCTCATGTTTATGGGGTCGGACATAAGTGCCGGGTTCGAATGCATTTAACATGCGTTGCAGAACATCGGCCGGCCCGAAATGAAAATTGTAATTTTTTCTCTTTCGGGTAGCTTTGGAAGCTTCGCTGGACAAGTCATTCAATAAATCCTGATTAATTAATTTCATCCTTCAAAGTTATCTTTATCAATTATTAAAGTTCACTTTATAATAGATCGTTAGTCCCGATGCTTCGGGATAGATATCAGATTTAAGTAGCCCAGCCGCGCGGAAGCCGGAAGCTGGAGGCTGGAAGTTAGAAGCTGGAAACTTTCGAATATAAGAAATTTTGATTCTTTTTGCGGCATATTTAAAAAACTAAGAAAATCATAAAAACACATTTAAAAGGGTTTATGATTTTACTTAGACAAAAGACAAACCATATAACGCTAATAAACAGAACTTTAAAGCAATTATGCATATGATTCCAAAAAGTTGATTTATAGCTTTTTACAAAAGTTTAACGAAGTATTGCTTTACAAAAAACCAATATATTGGCTATTTTATCAACCTCAGGTTGTAGGGATATCTGTATGGACGTCCCTCACTTGTTTCCATTGCGGCCTTAATGATAAAGACCAGGGCAAAGATGGCAATAGCAATCAACAAGGGAATTCCAATCAACACCACACTCAACAGTCCGGCCACTATCACGGCAATGGAAACAGTTATTTGAAAATTAAGGGATTCCTTACCTTCCTGCTCTACAAAGGGGTATTCGTCCTTTTTGAGAACCCAGATAATCAGCGGGCCAATAACATTTCCAAAAGGGAAAAGCAAACCTGCGAAGGCCGCTAAGTGACTGTACATCCCCCAGTTCTTTTCATCGGGCGTCATACTAATTTATTTTCTTTAAAAATTGCAATTACAGTAAAACCTAAAATTACACAAAACCAGAGACTTCTGCCAAACAGTTTATATTTTTTTCATCCTTTACACAAATTAAAACACATCTCAACAAAAAACACTAACTTTGTCCTTCACAAACTCATTTTCAATGCAATCGACAAAATTAACCATACTCATTGCCGATGACATGGACAGCATTGCTGAATTTATCAAAGTTCAGTTGAGCTCGCTTTCCAATGACATCGATTTTCAAAGGGCAAGAGATGGTTATGAAACCTACCGATGTGCATTTCAGTCGAAACCAGACATTATTCTTCTTGACTGGGAAATGCCTGAGATATCAGGGATGGAAGCTTTGAGAAGCCTAAAACTAAATCCTGAAACACAAGACATTCCCATCATTATTATTTCAAGTTTCAGCTCTTCTGACAAAGTTAAAGAAGCCCTGGAAGCCGGAGCCATTGATTACCTGCGCAAGCCCATTGAAACAGAAGAACTTATTGCAAGAGTGAGATCGGCAATGACGCTTGCCAGCACCCTTAAACAACTTAAAATTCAGAAGCAGCAACTTGAAATTGAACAAAAGAAAACGCACCATATTCTTAAGAATATTCTTCCGGCCGAAATTGTCAAATCGCTCAAGGCGGGTGAAGCCATTCAACCAAGACCTTACAGGAATGTCACCATTTTGATGGCTGATTTGGTGAATTTTACAGAGAAGTCCACCAGAATGTCACCGCGAAAACTTCTGGATGAACTTCGCATTATCTTCACCAAAATGGATGAGATTTCCCAAAAGCATAATTGTGTCAGGATCAAAACCATTGGCGATGCTTACATGGCCGTAAGTGGTATGTTTAGCAACTCTAAGGAACATGCCCTGCGAGCAGCCAAGGCCGCCATGGAAATGCGGAAATTCATACAAAAGAGAAATCTGCAAAATGGGATTCAATGGGAATTGCGAATCGGACTTAACTCCGGCGAAATCATTGCCGGTTTTATCAGTGAGCACAATCTTTCTTACGATATTTTCGGAGACAATGTGAACATCGCCGCTCGTATGCAAACTCACAGCGGTCCAATGCAGATAAACATATCGGAATCAACAAAAAAACTCCTGGAGCCGCATTTCAGCTTTGTAAGGAGGGTCCCACAGCGTGTTAAAGGCAAAGGCATGATTGAAATGTATTACCTTCACAAACCCCAAAATGACTCGAGTCTCTTTTCCCAAAAAGGGAGACCTTTAAGAAACGCCTCTATTTCAAATTTTGACACCCTTTAAAACCAACAAAAACCGGAAACCATTTTTTTCATGATCTCCGGTTTAAAATGCTTTATCCTTTCTTTTGTAAAGTCCGGTATTTTATGCGATGAGGTGAATTATCACCTACCCGTTTCTTTTTATTTTCCTCATAATCAGTATAGCCCCCTTCAAAGAAATGGACATTGGAATTACCCTCAAAGGCAAGAATGTGAGTTGAGACACGGTCGAGGAACCAACGGTCGTGAGATACAATAACAGCACATCCGGCAAAGTCATCCAAAGCTTCCTCCAGCGCCCTTAATGTGTTTACATCAATATCGTTTGTCGGCTCATCCAATAACAATACATTGGCCTCTTCTTTCAAGGTCATGGCCAAATGCAGACGATTTCTCTCTCCTCCGGAAAGAATCCCACATTTTTTCTCCTGATCTCCTCCTGAGAAATTAAACCTTGCAATATAAGCACGCGCATTAATCTCACGACCTCCCATTTTAAGTGTCTCATTTCCGCCGGAAATAACCTCATAAACTGTTTTTTCGGGATCAATATCGGCATGCGACTGATCCACATACCCTACTTTCACGGTCTCGCCTACTTCAAAGTTCCCTTCATCAACTGATTCCTGTCCCATAATCATACGGAACAAGGTAGTTTTACCAGCACCGTTTGGCCCAATAACACCTACAATCCCATTTCGTGGCAGTTTAAAATCAAGATTATCAAACAACAACCGATCTCCAAACCCCTTGGCTACATTTTGAGCCTCAATAACCTTTTCACCCAAACGTGGACCATTGGGGATAAATATCTCGAGTTTTTCTTCCTTCTGTTTCACATCCTCCTGCATTAAACTGTCATAAGCAGAAAGTCGGGCTTTTGACTTGGCTTGCCTTGCTTTTGGAGCCATACGCACCCAGTCAAGCTCACGCTCAAGGGTCTTTCGCCGTTTGGAAGCATGTTTTTCTTCCATTTCAAGACGCTTGGCTTTTTGCTCCAGCCAGCCGGAGTAATTTCCTTTCCAGGGAATACCTTCTCCACGATCAAGCTCCAATATCCAGCCCGCAACATTGTCTAGGAAATAACGATCGTGGGTAATGGCGATCACCGTTCCTTTGTATTGTTGCAGATACAACTCAAGCCACTGAACCGATTCTGCGTCAAGGTGGTTAGTAGGCTCATCCAAAAGCAGGATATCCGGCTCCTGAAGCAATAAACGGCACAAAGCGACCCTGCGTCTCTCTCCTCCTGATAATTCGCTCACAGGCTGATCTTCAGGGGGACACCTAAGGGCATCCATGGCCCTTTCCAAACGGGTATCCAGGTTCCATGCATCGTGTTGATCAATTTTTTCCTGCAACTTTGCCTGTTCATCCATCAAAGCCTGCATCTTGTCGGGATCTTCAAGTACTTCAGGATCGCCAAACTTCAGGTTTACCTCTTCATAAGCCTTAAGCACATCCGTTACTTCCTTTACTCCTTCTTCAACTACCTGTTTTACTGTTTTTCCTTCATCCAATTGTGGCTCCTGTTCCAGATAGCCAACAGAGTACCCGGGTGAGAATACCACGTCTCCCTGATATTCATTTTCAATACCCGCAATAATTTTCAACAAGGTAGATTTACCAGAACCATTTAAACCAATGATTCCGATCTTGGCTCCGTAAAAGAATGACAAATAAATGTCATTTAAAACTCTCTTTTGAGGAGGGTATATTTTACTCACCCCCACCATACTAAAAATAATCTTTTTGTCGTCTGACATATCGTAATCTTTATTTATTATCCTTCTTAAAACAATACTCCGAAAAACCCTTGCAACACACCTGTTATCACTCGCATGCAGGAATACCTTGATTTAGGCTAATACACAGGTTTTCAGTGTTATAATATTTGCCTTACATCTTATACCTGACCTGCCTGCCGGAGGCAGGAACTCTAACGGTCTATTATTAAAAGATACCAAAATAAAACCTGTCAGTATCTTTTTGCAATGCAAAAATACTAACAGGTTTAAGAAAAAATAAAAATCAATCCCGGAAACAGAATTATATTATCTGATTTTTTTCAAATCTTTCTTTTGGAATGCATCATCCTGTGCTTTTTTCATCATTTCATAATCAAAATAATAAAAATGAGGATCTCCAGCTCCTACCAACATTTTGTAAACACGGGCTCTGATTCGGGTTTTTTCCGGTCCCACTTTGTGCAAAAACACAACATTTTCACGTTTATCCGCGATGGCTCTAGCCACCTCTTCAGGCTCAACGATTTCAAAATCATGGGGATACACATCCCTAATCTCAGATTCAGTATCGATATCTTTTGCAAGATCTTTCTTAGTCAAATATAAGGTTTTATTTTCCAAATCATCGCGCATGGTCCGGTTATAGTATTTAAAGGGATTCTTACCAATTAAAGAAGGGTCTCCCATCATCAACTTCACATGGTTTTGGATAAAACGAATGAACGCCTCGATCTTATAACTATAGCTGTCATCCTCTACCTGAACATAACCTAACGGGAGGCTGCATAAATCCGGCATATCCCTAACTTTTTTGGCTCTTTCTGCCATTAAAAGGCTTAAGAAATTGTATCGGGCTTTTGTTCTATCACGCTCAAATGCGGCTTTGGTAATTAATAAAAAAGAATAATCCGAATTGTTTCTGAAAGCTTCAAACTCTGCGTCATCAATAAACTCATAAGGTGTAATGGTCCAGGTATTTTCCATCACATCCTTGATGACAAGGTTAAAGTCACTCATTGGGTTTTTCTCGAGCAAAACGAGCGTTTTACTGTTCATGAAATTTTGGTAATCTTCCAATTCAGGAATATGTTCCTGCCCCCGGGCAAAAACACCTAAAACCACCACAAATAAAAAGAATAAGATACGTTTCATAATTACTTTTTTAAACAAAACCAGAATGAATACATTTAAATTAATTCAATAATGGTTCCAAAATTTAATAAAAAACTCCGGTTTGAGGAAAGAAAAGCTATTTCATATTAAAAGAAAATTTATGAATTTTACAAAAATACATACATTTACAACTTTAAAACTAAACCGAAAATATGCTCACTTCCTTTTTCAATAAAATTGTCAGTCAGTTTATCCCGGAACGGGAAGATAAAGCAGACATGGACTCAAAAACCAAAACCCTTCTGCTTAATATCACCAACTTCTTGTTCATCATCACTGTTTTAATTGAAGGCCTCATCTCCTTAGCTCAGGAAAACATAATTCTTGCAGCCCCTCTTTTGGTATTATCGTTGTCCTTTACGGCAAATTATTATTTTAGTTCCCGTGATGAACAAGATTTAAGATTTCAAAATATTTTTCTCACCATCTTATTTGTGACCTTTTCTTTTTTCATGATAACCGGCGGTGTAACCGGGATGGATGGATACTGGTTGGTTTTTTACCCATTGGTCACAATGACCATTAGCGGTCGAAAAAGAGGGATTTACTGGGCTTTTGGGTTGTTTGGTTTTGTGATTTTATTTTTCCTGATTCCTGCGCCAGCTCTCAATTGGATCGTTGACTATAGTTTTCAGGAAAAATTGTTTTTCGTAAGCAGTTACATCATTTCCTTTCTGATAGGATTTACCTTTCAATTCTTACGTTCCGAGGTATTCCTGGAGAAAGACAGACAAATTCTGGAGTCAGAAAACCAAAACAGAGCCCAGGAAAGCCTGATAAACAAACTTTCATACCAAATAAGAACCCCTTTGAACAACATTACCGGTATTCTGGAACTTCTGGACAACTCTGTAATGAGTGATGAGCAAAGGGATTATCTGAATACCATCCATGCTTCTACCAACAACTTAGTTGACGTGGTAAATAATCTGGTTTTTTCATCTAAGACATTCACACACGAACCGGAGAACATGGTCAGCTTTAATCTATATACCACCCTTAACAATACCATCAGACTCTTTTCCGGAAAGCCGGGTCTTGCCCGCACACGATTCAACCTCTCCCTCTCTGCCGATATACCAACGGCCATCACCGGCAATAGTATAAAAATTAAGCAGGTCTTCCTGAATCTCATTAACAGCATTGTTAAAAACAACAATCAATCCAGCAAGTTTATTACCATTGAAGTTAACCGTCTGGACGGGATGCCCGGTAAGGTGGAACTGCTATTCCGGATTATTACCAACATGGTTGTGCCCGAAGACAGCAAAAAGACCAGAATAGATGAAGGTTTCTTTAATCACAAAGATCTGGACAGGATCAACAACAGCCGAATTATTGACAAACTTGATCTTGGCATTACCTTGAAAATAATTGAATCAGAAGGACGCTCATTCAATATAATTTCAGAAAATGACAAAACGGTTTTCGAATTCAGTTTCACCTTCTCTGAAGGCCAGGATGTTGATAACGTCTCAACGAGTAAGTCTGAAACGAGCATCAGGAAAGAAGAACCTGTTAAACCACAGGTAAACCTCAAAGATTCAACAATTTTATTGGCCGAGGACAACCTCAGCAATCAACAAATCATCATCCTATACATCAAAAATTCTGTTAAAAAGATTGATGTGGCTTTTAACGGGAAAGAAGCCCTCGAAAAATTTGGGCATACAAAATATGATTTGGTTCTTATGGATATTCAGATGCCTGTAATGGACGGGTTAAAAGCAACTCAAAAAATTCGCGAGATGGAACAAAGTACCAATTCCCACACTCCTATTATAGCAGTTACAGCCAATGCTTTTCCAGAAGACAAAGAAAGATGTATGGCTGCCGGCATGGATGGATACATAAGTAAGCCCTTTCAACCCGATGAGCTGCTGCAATTAATCAAGAAACATCTTTAATACTGCGTTGCAAAAGCAGGAGGATATTCCCCTCCTGTTTTATTTCGTGTCGGTCTACAAACTAAGCAAACAGTGTTGAAATTGTTGTGCGTGTTGAGAAAATTTCATTTACAAGGTTTGAGAAGCCCGAAAACTCGTAGTCCCGATCCTTCGGGATAAGTACTTTTCGGGCAAGCGTAACGCGGTAAATGGGACTTTATGGACACGCACTATTAAAAACGCAAGGGAGGGGATGAATGCTTATAGGGGCAAGAAAATGAGACATCGATAAACCTGTGATTAACGGGTCAATATGAGGATTACTGTACTCCTCACCCTCCATAGGGCTTAAAACCAACGACAAGCATATCATCAACCTGCTCGTTTTCACCGTTCATCCACTCCTCTATCTTCTGATGAAGCATATTTTTTTGATCACGGAAAGTCATTCTGTGAATATTTAGCAATAAAAGCCTGAATCGTCTGTACTTAAATTTCTTATGATCAGGCCCTCCAAATTGATCCGGAAGTCCGTCTGAGAATAGATACAAAATATCATTGTTCTGGAGTTGCACCTCCTTTTTGGAAAACGAAGGAGAGACGCCATCTTTCAAATAACCCACAGGGAAACGATCTCCCTTAAAGGTTAGAATTTCATTATCCCTCACAAGGTAAAAACCATTATAAGCTCCGGCAAACTCTGCTACTTTAGTTTTGCGGTCAATCACCAGAAGTGACATATCCATTCCATCGTTGATGTCTCCATCTATCGACTCCACCGGCTGTTCTTTATGAAGAGTACGGATCAACTCGGCATTCATTGTTCTTAATATCTCGGAGGGAGAAACAACTCCCTGTATTTCAATGATGTTTTTTAATAAGTCGATCCCAATGATAGACATAAAAGCCCCCGGAACTCCGTGACCGGTACAATCTACTGCTGCAATATAGGTTTTATCATTTTGCTCATGGAACCAAAAGAAATCACCACTAACTATATCTCTGGCTCTCAGGTAAACAAACGACTGCGGGAACAAGGCTGCAAAAGCTTTTTCGGATGGAATCATTGCTCGTTGAATGCGCCTTGCATAGTTGATACTATCAGTCAAACTTCTGTTTATTCTGGTTAAAACCTCCCGCTGAGCTTCTATTTGCTTTTTATTTACATTTTTTTCTTGCAACTCTTTATTGGCCTTCCGATAATGTCTTACTCTGTAATTAATGAAAAGATGAATAATGAAAATAACGGCCAAAATATAAAAAGCAAAAGCATAATTGGACAGGTACAAGGGTGGGTTAACAATGATATTCAGTTCATGAGGCGTGTTATTCCAGGTAAAATCATTATTCGATGCAATAATCTTTAAAACATATTCCCCGGGCAGCAGATTAGAAAAGGAAACTTTATTCTCATTCGTTAAAGGCCGCCAGGCAGAATCGTATCCTTGTAAAAAAACTTTATATTTATTCTTTGACGGCTGGGTAAACTCTAAGGCTGAAAACTCAACCTCCACACTGGTAAATGGTCTGTATTTAATCTCAACCGCCTCACGCTGGGGCCAGTAAGATTCTGTTTTCTCTCCTCGCCGTATTACTTCAATACTTGTAAATGCCAGCGGAGGTAATGTGAGATTATAATTTATAGAATCGGGATGAAACCAACATAATCCATCGGTACTTCCAAAAAACATAGTTCCCGAGCGATTCTTAAAAACGCTGTTTTGGTTAAATACATATCCGGGCAAACCATCCACTAAATCAAAATTATATGCTGTTCCGTCAGGATTCAAACAAGAAATCCCTTTATTGGTGGCAACCCAGGCGCGATTGGTATTATCCGAAACAACCGCCTTGATCATATCATTTTCCAAATTATCATTTCCTGACATCAATCTCGGCTTGGAATCCTTAGATACAACCTCATAAACACCTGAGCGTGTACCCACAAGAACACTCCCCCGATACGACAGATTCAATGAAAGAACCGGAATTCTGCCATTAAAATCCTCACTCATGCCCAACCCGATTGCTTTTATTTGCTTCAACTCCCGATCCCAAACATTCAGGCCTGATGCTGTACCAATCCAGATATTCCCTCTCTCATCTGCACAAAGTGAATTAATTCTGTCATCTAATAAACCAGAAGAGTCATTACTGTCATAGAAATAGCTAAATAAGTGTGTTCCATCAAAACGATACAATCCAAATCGGGCTCCAATCCATAAGTTGCCGTCTAAGTCATCCTGAAGAGCAAAGATTTGATTCTTCTTGACCAAATTCCCAACCCTTTTATTTATCACATTAGAAAATTTCACAAACCTATTCTGCGTAGGCGAAAAATAAAACAAACCGCAGTTTGTACCAGCCCATATCTTACCTAAAACATCTTTCTTCAATACAAAAACAGAATTTGGCTGATGTGTGCTTGTCTCTGCACAATAAAAATCGAGCAACTCTATCTTCTTCGACTTCAAATTGTATTTAAAGATCCCTGAATCGATCGTTCCAAGCCATAAAGCGCCATCATCATCTTGAAAAACACTTTGAATGTTCAGTGAGGAGATGCTATTGTTTTTCAACACGCTCTTCGGTATTGTCTTAAACTTGGAAGGTGTCATATTCAGTTTATACAATCCGTTGTAACGGGTCCCAATCCAGATAATGCCGGTTTTATCCTGACAAATAGAAGTAACAATCTTATTGTCCAAAAAAGCATCCACTTCCTCAACAGCCTGACTATCGAATGATTCAACATCCACATTCTTAAGTCCCGTTGCAGTGCCCAGAAAAACTTCTCCACTTTGAAGCTGGAGAATATCGTTTACAGCTGTCAGAGATTCAACATTTGCAGCTTTGCAAGCCAAAGCCTTATTCTCATCAGAGAACTCCAGGATTTGAAGGCCTGATGAAGTTGCAACAAGGTAAACCCCTTTATTGTATGGCAAGACATCGAATACAGATTCCTGCCGATTATTCTCCTCTGACGCAAGGCATGAGAATCTTGTAAAATGTTTGTTTCGTGTATTAAACCTGTTCAAACCATCTTTCGTTCCAACCAGGATCGATGTGTCAGATTCAAGCACGAGAGGATATTTGCTTGATTCCTGCACATTAAAGACATTATCAAAATGACCAAAATTTTCAAAACCTATAGAATCGCCTTTAAAGAGTGACAGATAAGTTTGAGTTTTAACCCATAAGCGGCCTCTGTTATCGACAAGTAATCCATAAATGCCATTCTCGGGAAGTGCATTGGGATCATTGGAATCAGCAAAATAATTATAGAATTTCCCTGTTGAATAATCCAGTCTACTCAGACCTCCGTTTAGGGTTCCAATCCAAAGATTTTTCTCGTCGTCCTGCACAATAGCTTGAATATGGTTACCTGCAATGGAATATTTGTTTGACGGGTCATGTCTATAGATTTTAAATCCATACCCATCGTATTTATTTAGACCATCCTCAGTTCCTATCCACAAAAACCCGTAATCATCCTGAAATAAAACATTAACCGAATTATTAGAAAGGCCTTTGCCAATATCAAAATTTGGCAATTCAACATGGTTACGACCTTCTACTGAAGAAGCAAGAAAACCGTAAAGGAGAAAAAGAAAAAAGTATACTTTCGGATTTTTTTTCACAATAAAGGGAATTGGCTTTCAAAATTGATTTCTACGAAAATATAAAAATACTACCAAAGCAAACAGTTTAGCTAAGAAAAAAACCGGGTATACTCTTAAAAGAGCACCCCGGCATCTTCTTCAAAACTTTTAAAAATCAAATCTGCTCAGTCTTGCCTTTAATTAGAGGCTGCTTAAAAAGGCAGCAGCCTCATTTTTATTTTTTTTGATTTTCTTTTTGGCATAGCCCCAAAAAGAAACAAAATCCCGAATTAAGTTTTGTAAGGTTTTTGTTAGGCCAAAAACCCACAAAAACTATTCTCGGGAAGTCCGTTTAAACCTATCCACCCGCATCAGGATTAATTTCCGGCTAGCCCGCAAGGCCTGGAAGTCGACCATTAAGCCTTCTCGCCAACCGCCGGCCCGGAAAACGGACGGGCCCGCGCGCCTTTTTAATACTAAGATGCGTAGCTGTTTTAAACAATCTTTCAGAACAAAAACTACTAAAATTTTATCCTAAAGAATTTCCCAAGTGCAAAGCTAATTGTGATTCCAAACAAACATCCTTGCACCTCATTCTTGTTAAAGCACCCTCAATGTGCTGATGCGTAGAGATATAAGTGTTTTCCAGCAAGCCCTAATTAACAAGCAATTAAACATTTGTTAATTAAAAATCACTTCCTATTTCTGCAACCCACTGTACAACAAAGTATTAAATCCCAAATCCCGGAATAAATGTAAGTTTTAAGATGAAGCATATAATACTGACAATACGAATTTTAATTGCAAACAATTGATTTTAGTTTATTTGCAATAGTAAAACGGAGAAATGCTATTTTAAAACTAATGGTTAAACCCGGCTTTTTCTTTAAACCAATCAAGATTTTGAGATTTTGGTCGCTCAATAGGCAGTCCATATAAACGGTCCCAGATAAGCTGTGTTAAAACACCTAATGCACGGCTCACCCCAAAAAGCATGGTATAAACCGGATACTCAGTAATGCCATAACTGGACAAAAGGCTGCCCGAAATTGCATCAACATTGGGCCATGGGTTTTTAACTTTGCCGGTTTCCTCCAATAAACCAGGAACCACATCATACACCTTCTTAACAAGTTTGATAAGTGTGGCTTCGGGGAGATACTTATTGGCAAAATCCAGTTGCACGGCAAAACGGGGATCTGTCTTCCGAAGAACAGCATGCCCGTACCCGGGAATTACTCTCCCGGAATCCAGTGTAGCCTTGGCATATTCACGAACTTGCTCCGTCGAAGGATCATGTGTCCCCAGCTCATCCATTAAGCGCTGCAGCCAATGCATTACATTTTGATTTGCCATTCCATGTAACGGGCCTGCCAACCCATTCATTCCAGCGGAAAAACTATAATAGGGATTGGAAAGAGCTGACCCCACAAGGTGGGTGGCATGGGCAGAAACATTACCCCCTTCATGATCGGCATGAATAACCATATATAAGCGCATCATGCGCCTGACCTCTTCAGAATCGTATCCCATCATATGGGCAAGGTTTCCTGCCCAATCCAGTGAGGGATCCATTTCAATGTG
The DNA here is from genome assembly GCF_003121985.1 of Marinilabilia rubra. GTDB lineage: Bacteria > Bacteroidota > Bacteroidia > Bacteroidales > Marinilabiliaceae > Marinilabilia > Marinilabilia rubra. Next base: position 507,409 of record NZ_QEWP01000001.1, on the reverse strand, counting down.
CTTCTCATCATAAAAAACCCTCCTGTAAATATATGCAGCAATAATTGGCAGGCGGCTAATTAGATCCATTACACCTTCATACATAGGATCCCAGTAGTCTTTTTTATCTGCGCCTGCCAGGTAAGCCCGGCGAAAGTGGCTTTCGGTACTCATTGCCAGAATAGCAGAGTTGAACTGAATCATGGGATGCGCACTTTTGGGCAATGCATTGATAACATCAAAAGCGTGCTGAGGAATATTTTGCGCTCTCCTGGCCCACGATTCACTGATAAAATTTACGTCTTCAGTAGTGGGTAATTCTCCTAATAGCATCAGGTAAAACAACCCTTCGGGAAGCGGTTCGCCATCTTCATGTAATTTAGGCAACTTTTCGCGCAGTTCGGGTATTGAATAACCTCTGAAGCGGATACCCTCATCGGGATCCAATTTGGAGGTACAAGTTAGCAAAGACACAACCCCTTTCATTCCCGAAAGCACCTGTCCCATTGTAACCTCCTGAACAACCTTATCACCATGTTCCTTTTGAAGTTTCTTAACAATTTCAGCTTTTGGGCGGCCTATGGTGATAAGCTTCTCCTTTATATAATCCATAATATTTTTTAATTAAAGATTTGAAATTGGTTAATTTGTGAGCATGGCCACAAAAGGTCAAAACCTGATAAACAAACAAAAAAAAGTTAAAATTGTTCTCTGCCAGCACGCACAAAAAAGCCGGACAGAAATAAATCCTGTCCGGCTTAAATATGATAAAGGCAACTGTTTGAAGCAACAATAACTAAATAAAAATACCAAAGCTGTGCTTAAAACAGAGCCTGAATGTCGATAAAACTGACGATTACTTTTTAACAATTTTCTTGTAACCGTAAACAGCGGCATCTCCCAATTCCTCTTCAATACGAAGCAACTGGTTGTATTTAGCCATACGATCTGAACGGCTCAAAGAACCGGTTTTAATCTGACCACTATTGGTTGCTACTGCAATATCAGCAATGGTAGCATCTTCAGTTTCACCTGAGCGGTGAGAAGTCACTGAAGTATAGCCAGCACGGTGAGCCATTTCAATAGCATTCAATGTCTCGGTCAAAGTACCAATTTGGTTAACTTTGATAAGAATGGAGTTGGCAGCTCCCATTTCAATACCTTTTTGCAGGTAATCGACATTGGTTACGAACAAGTCATCACCTACCAACTGGCACTTATCACCAATCTGGTTGTTGAGTTTCACCCAACCGTCCCAGTCACCTTCATCGCAACCGTCTTCGATAGAATCAATTGGGAATTTCTCAATCAACTCAGCAAGATAAGCAGACTGCTCTTCAGAGTTACGCTTAGCGCCGTTTGATCCTTCAAATTTAGAGTAGTCATATACGCCGTTTTCGAAGAATTCAGAAGCAGCACAGTCGAGTGCAATAGAAACCTGACCACCTTCTTCAAGACGACCCGGCTTATAGCCTGCGTTTTCCACAGCTTTGATGATGCAGTTCAAGGCATCTTCAGTTCCCTCTAATTCAGGAGCAAAACCACCTTCATCACCAACAGCAGTACTTAGGTTACGATCTTTAAGTACTTTCTTAAGAGCATGGAAAACTTCAGCACCCATGCGCAATCCTTCGCGGAAGCTCTTCGCGCCAACCGGACGAACCATGAATTCCTGGAATGCGATAGGAGCATCCGAGTGAGAACCACCGTTGATAATGTTCATCATAGGAACCGGAAGAGTTACAGAGTTGGTTCCACCGATATAACGGTAAAGAGGCATATCAAGATATTCAGCAGCAGCCTTAGCTGTTGCCAATGAAACACCTAAAATGGCGTTGGCACCTAATTTACTTTTTGTTTTGGTTCCGTCGATTTCAAGCATCTTGTTATCAACACCAACCTGATCCAGGGTACTCATACCTACTAAAGCTGGAGCAATAACGTTATTTACGTTTTCAACGGCTTTCAAGACACCCTTCCCAAGGTAACGACCTTTATCACCATCGCGAAGCTCAAGTGCCTCATTTTCGCCTGTAGATGCTCCGGAAGGAACGGCAGCACGACCAATAATTCCACAGTCCAGAGTTACCTCAACTTCAACAGTTGGATTACCACGTGAGTCAAGAATTTCGCGGGCATGAACATTAGCAATTTGTCCCATAATTAATCGTTTTATTTCAGTTAAATATTAAAATTCAATTTTGTCTTATCAATGTTGTTTTATTTGGCAGTTCAAATATCTCAACATCTGGCTGAATTGTCAAAAAAAAAGGATAAAGCTCTGACCCTTTATCCCTTTTTTAAGAACTTTTAAATCAAATGAAGAAACATTTGATTTATTCTTCCTTTTTCTCTTCACTATCGGAAGCCTTGTCTTCTTTAGTCTCTTCCGCAGCTTCAACAGCCTTAGCTGTTGGTTCAGTTGCAGGGGTAGTGGTTTTCTTAGCACCACCACCTCGACGGCTTCTTCTGGTACGTTTCTTCTCACCATCTGCTTTATCAGAAAGCATATTCTCGTTAAAGTCAACCAGCTCAATGAAGCAAACTTCAGCTGCATCACCCTGACGGTTTCCTAATTTGAGAATACGAGTGTAACCACCAGGACGGTTGGCAACTTTCTCAGATACTTCACGAAAGAGTTCAGATACAGCCTCTTTATTCTGAAGATGACTAAACACAATCCTACGTGAGTGAGTATTATCTGTTTTTGATTTATTGATCAAAGGTTCCACATACATACGCAGCGCTTTTGCCTTGGCCACGGTAGTTTTAATTCTCTTATGCAAGATAAGAGAACTAGCCATATTTGAGAGCATGGCCTTACGGTGAGCGCTCGTGCGGCTTAAGTGGTTAAATTTCTTTCTATGTCTCATCGCTATTTATTCCTTGTCTAATTTATACTTCGAAATATCCATACCGAAATTGAGTCCCATATTGTCTAAAAGATCATCCAATTCCGTAAGTGACTTTTTCCCGAAATTACGGAATTTCAACAAGTCGTTTCGGTTATATTGAACCAACTCGCCAAGAGTTTCCACATCGGCGGCCTTAAGACAGTTAAGAGCACGTACAGACAGGTCCATGTCAACCAATTTGGTTTTCAGCATCTGACGCATATGCAGTACTTCTTCATCAAATTCATCACCGCTGGTCTTTTCTTCTGAATCCAAAGTAATCTTCTCATCAGAGAACAGCATAAAGTGATGGATCAAAATTTTAGAAGCCTCTTTCAATGCATCCTTCGGATGAATAGATCCATCTGTCTCAATTTCGAAAACCAGTTTCTCGTAGTCGGTTTTTTGCTCAACCCTATAATTCTCGATATCGTATTTTACATTACGAATGGGAGTATAAATAGAGTCAATGGCAATAGTACCAAGTTCCTGTTCAGGATTCTGGTTTTCACTTGCCGGGACATAACCACGACCTTTACCAATATTCAAAGTCATCTGCAGCTTAACATCTGCATCCATATGGGCAATAACTAAATCAGGATTCAATACCTGAAACCCATTAAGAAATTGCTCAAAGTCGCCTGCAGTAAGAACTTCTTTCCCGCTAATATTAACGGTAAATTTCTCCTGGTCATGATCTTCGATGGTTTGCTTAAACCTAACTTGTTTAAGGTTGAGGATGATTTCCGTAACATCATCAACCACTCCCGGAATGCTGGAGAACTCATGGTCAACACCCTCAATCTTCACAGTTGTAATCGCATATCCCTCGAGTGAGGACAACAAGATTCTTCTTAAGGCATTTCCAACAGTAATACCATATCCCGGCTCAAGAGGACGAAATTCGAAGCGACCGAATTTGTCGTCTGCCTCGAGCATGATGACTTTGTCAGGTTTTTGGAACGCTAATATTGCCATAAGAATTTATTATTTAGAGTACAATTCAACGATCAACTGTTCTTTAATATTTTCGGGTATTTCTGACCTTTCAGGTACATTGATAAATTTACCCTGCATGGAACTTTCGTCCCATTCAAGCCAGGAATATTTCTGAACACTTGAATTATTCAAAGAGGTATTAATCACTTCAAGTGATTTGGATTTTTCGCGAACACCAATAACTTGGTCAGAACGCAACGTATAAGAAGGAATATTTACAACCTTCCCGTCAACAGTAATATGACGGTGCAAGACAAGCTGACGAGCTGCCGAACGCGTAGGAGCAATTCCCATCCGGAATACTACGTTATCCAGTCTGGATTCGAGCAATCCAAGCAATACTTCACCGGTAATACCTTTTTGGTTAGTTGCCTTCTTAAAAAGGTTACGGAATTGCTTCTCAAGCAATCCATAGGTGTATTTTGCCTTTTGCTTTTCCTTCAACTGAACACCATATTCACTTGTCTTGCGACGTCGTGAGTTTCCATGTTGTCCCGGAGGGTAATTCTTTCTTTCGAAATACTTATCGGGTCCGTAAATGGCTTCCCCAAACTTACGGGCAATTTTTGTTTTTGGACCAATATATCTAGCCATTCTACTAAATTTTTGATTTTAAATTTTTGATTTCAAATGATGAATATGACAGCCGCAAGATTATAGAGAGGAGGTTACTAATAATATATAACCCACCATAATTCAAAACTCAAAACCAAAAACTTATGGTTAACAACTAGTTAAAATTAAACTCTTCTTCTTTTGGGAGGGCGACATCCATTGTGTGGAAGTGGCGTCACATCAACAATCTCGGTTACATCAATACCGCTACCGTGAATAGCACGGATGGCAGATTCTCTTCCGTTACCGGGACCTTTAACATATACTTTTACTTTTCTCAGCCCCATATCATGTGCAACTTTCGCACAATCGCTGGCAGCAGTCTGAGCTGCGTATGGGGTGTTCTTCTTAGAACCACGGAATCCCATCTTGCCGGCACTGGACCACGAGATAACCTGACCATTATTGTTGGTCAGAGAAACAATAATATTGTTAAAAGATGAATGCACGTGGGCTTGTCCCACTGCTTCTACTTTAACAACCTTTTTTCTTTGACTTCCCGTCTTTTTTGCCATAACTCACTTATTATTTCTTCTTGTTAGCAACAGTTTTCTTCTTGCCTTTGCGTGTGCGGGCATTGTTCTTAGTAGACTGGCCGTTAACGGGCAATCCAATACGGTGACGGATGCCACGGTAGCAACCAATGTCCATCAGACGCTTAATATTAAGCTGTACATGAGATCTCAGCTCACCTTCTGTAGTGATGTTATTGCTAATAACTTCACGGATTTTGGTCAGTTGTTCGTCAGTCCAGTCTTTCACCTTGGTCTCACGACTAACACCGGCCTTGTCAAGCACATTCTGCGCGGTGCTTCGGCCAATTCCGAAGATGTAAGTCAAAGCGACTTCACCTCTTTTGTGCGTAGGAATATCAACTCCTGCAATTCTTGCCATATTCGTAAATTTTATCCTTGACGTTGTTTAAACTTGGGGTTTTTCTTATTGATCACATACAAGCGACCTTTACGGCGAACAACTTTACAGTCCGCACTGCGCTTTTTAATGGATGCTCTTACCTTCATGTCGTTATCTCTTTGAATAATTATTTATACCTGTAACTTATTCTTCCTTTTGTCAGGTCGTAAGGCGACATTTCTACCTTGACCCGGTCTCCAGGTAAGATTTTGATATAGTGCATTCTCATCTTACCCGAAATATGGGCTGTAATTACGTGCCCGTTTTCCAATTCTACACGAAACATAGCATTGGAAAGCGCTTCGATAATAGTTCCGTCTTGTTCTATAGAAGCTTGTTTAGCCATAAAATGTGTATCTTTTTATTTTTCAGACTGCAAATGTAATACTTCTTCTACAAATTTAAAACTAGATAGTATATCTGCTTCATTTTTTCCTACTGCAACAGTGTGCTCAAAATGAGCAGAAACCTTCCTGTCTCTTGTACGAATGGTCCAACCATCAGATTCCTGAACAATATGTCTTTTCCCAAAATTGATCATTGGCTCTATCGCGATAACCATTCCTTCTTTGAGTTTTACTCCATTTCCACGCCGTCCATAGTTAGGAACTTCTGGTGATTCATGAAGATTTTTTCCCACTCCATGTCCTACCATTTCGCGAACTACAGAAAAGCCATACCCCTCTGCATGTGATTGAACAGCACAACCAACGTCACCTATTCTTTTACCCTCAACAGCTTGTTCAATGCCCTTATACAAGGATTCTTTGGTTACTTCCAGCAATTTTTTGATCTCCGGATCAACTTCACCTATGCAATATGTAAAAGCAGAGTCGCCGTAATAACCATTGAGCAAAACGCCACAATCAACAGAAACAACATCCCCTTCATTTAAAGGTTTGTTGTCGGGAATTCCATGCACAACCTGATCATTAACCGAAGTACAAAGAGAATTAGGAAAACCCTGATAGTTTAGAAAAGCAGGAACACCTCCATGATCTCTGATAAACTCTTCAGCTATCTTATCCAGTTTCAAGGTCGTAACACCTGGTTCCACCCATTTTGCAACTTCGCCATGAGTTTTAGCCACCAACATGTTACTTTCCCGAAGTAATTCTATTTCCTCTTTGGTCTTTAAATAAATCATTCTATAAAACAGCCCTTCTTTTTAATACATAGCGGCTCCACCACCAGTACGTCCTTTAATCCGTCCTGACTTCATCAATCCATCATAATGCCTCATCAACAAGTGACTCTCAATTTGCTGAAGGGTATCTAATACCACTCCCACAAGAATCAGCAATGAGGTACCTCCGTAGAATTGAGCAAAAGTTTGATCTACACCTGCCAACATAGCAAATGCTGGTAAAATAGCGACAATGGCAAGGAAAATAGAACCTGGTAAAGTAATTTTTGACATTACAGAATCCAGAAATTCCATGGTCTTTTTACCAGGCTTAACACCTGGAATAAAACCACCATTGCGTTTCATATCCTCAGCCATTTGCTGGGGATTAATGGTAATCGCAGTATAGAAATAAGTAAATATAATAATCAGAAATGCGAATGTAAAGTTGTACCAAAAGCCGGTAAAGTCAGCGAACGCTGCTGCAAACCCGGTGGCAGCTTCACTTTCTACAAATCCAGCCAATGTAATAGGAATAAACATAATTGCCTGGGCAAAAATGATAGGCATTACTCCGGCAGCATTAACCTTTAAAGGAATATACTGACGAACGCCTCCATATTGCTTATTTCCTACAATTCTTTTTGCATACTGAACAGGCACACGACGTGTTCCCTGTACCAAAAGAATGGTACCGGCAAAAACAAAGAATAATACAACAATCTCAATCAGGAGCATTACTAAACCGCCACCCTCTTCTATTCTGGAAACAAATTCTGCTATAACAGCAAAAGGTAAACGGGCAATAATACCGATCATGATTATAAGGGAGATACCATTTCCTATTCCTTTATCGGTAATTCGCTCTCCAAGCCACATAACAAACATAGATCCTGCAGTAAGGATGATGGTTGAAGTAACAGTAAACGCCCATCCTGCAGTTGCAAACGCCGATGGTGGCAACTGAGCATGTAGGTTAGCAATATACCCTGGAGCCTGGAACAACAGTATTATAACTGTAAGATACCTGGTAATCTGATTAATTCGCCGTCTTCCGCTTTCACCCTCACGTTGTAGTCGCTGAAAATAAGGAATAGCAATACCCAGAAGCTGAACAACAATGGATGCCGATATATAGGGCATAATTCCAAGGGCAAAAATGGAAGCATTGGAAAATGCACCCCCGGAAAACATGTTTAACAGTCCTAGGACACCACTACTGGTTTGGGCCTCCAGATTGGCCAATTGATTTGGATCAATACCCGGAATAACCACAAATGACCCCAAACGGTAGATAAGAATAAAACCGAGTGTGGTCAGGATGCGAGACTTTAAGTCTTCAATTTTCCAGATATTTCGGATGGTTTCTATAAACTTCATGAGTGTATTTTTCTATATTAACAACAAACAAGAGCCCGCTCTGCAGGTGCAGAGGGGCCTTTGTCGATGTCTATAATTCTTCGGCGGTTCCCTGAACGGCTTCAATAGCCTCTTTTGCCGACTTTGAGAAAGCGTGAGCTTTAACATTGACCTTGGCTTTGAGTTCTCCTTGCCCCAAAATTTTCACAAGATCATGTTTACCAATGAGTCCGGCATTGTAAAGAACATCAGGAGTAATCTCCGCGGTATTGCTTTTTTCAACCAATTCCTGAAGAGTACGAATATTAATTGATTTGTACTCTTTACGGTTAAAGTTTTTGAAACCGTATTTAGGTACTCTTCTCTGCAATGGCATCTGACCTCCTTCGAAACCTTCCTTCTTGGAGTAACCGGAACGTGATTTGGCTCCTTTATGTCCGCGAGTAGAAGTTCCACCCAGACCGGACCCAGGACCACGTCCAAGACGTCTCTTGTAGTGTGTCGATCCTTTTGCAGGTTTTAAATTATTTAATTCCATGATTTATATCGATAAAAACGTTAAACCAAAATTACTTTTCAACACTTACCAAGTGTTGCACTTTTTCGATCATACCGAGAATATTGGGAGTATCCTCATGTTCTACGGTACCGTTGAGTTTTTTCAGACCAAGGGCATCTAGGGTGCGCTTCTGCTGTTGATTACACCTGATGCGGCTTTTGACCTGGGTCACTTTTATCTTAGCCATTTGAAAGTGTTTTATCCGTTAAAAACTTTATCCAGGGTAACACCGCGTTGCATAGCAACTGTTCGGGCGTCACGCATTTCGCACAATGCATTGATCGTTGCTTTGACAAGGTTGTGCGCATTGGCCGAACCTTTTGACTTTGCCAAAACATCGGTAACGCCGGCACTCTCAAGTACGGCACGCATCGCACCACCAGCCACAAGACCGGTACCATGTGATGCAGGCTTCATAAAGATTTGTGCACCACCGAACTTAGTAACTTGCTCATGAGGAATGGTACCATTTAAGATGGGTACACGAACTATATTTTTCTTAGCCGCTTCCACTCCTTTAGCAATAGCAGTAGTTACCTCATTGGCCTTACCAAGTCCCCAGCCTACAACACCATTCTCATCACCTACGACAACAATGGCGGAAAAGCTAAAAGTACGCCCACCTTTTGTTACTTTGGTAACACGGTTAATGGCTACCAGGCGGTCTTTAAGTTCGATATCGTTGTTATTTCTAACTTTCTTATTGTTTCCAGCCATAATGTTTAGAATTTAAGACCGGCCTCTCTAGCAGCATCGGCCAATTGTTTAACTCTACCATGATACAAATACCCGTTACGGTCGAAAACCACATTCTCAATGCCAGCTTTCTGAGCTTTCTCGGCAATTAACTTTCCAACCAAAGCAGCTTTGTCTGATTTGGTTCCACTTTGAGATACAATATCTTTTACAAGTGAGGAAGCTGCCGCGAGGGTATTCCCGCTTTTGTCGTCGATCAATTGCACTGAAATCTGCTTATTGCTTCGATAAACCGACAAACGGGGTTTCTCAGCTGAGCCGGAAATGTTTTTCCTGACCCGCTTCTTAATTTTAAGTCTTCTATTTAGTTTTGAAAAAGCCATAATAAATAACTTATTTACTCAGATTAAACCTTTGCACTCTTACCAGCCTTACGACGAATCTGCTCACCAAGAAAGCGAACACCTTTTCCTTTGTAAGGTTCTGGTTTACGTAAAGAACGCAATTTAGCACATACTTGGCCAAGAAGCTGTTTATCAGCCGATTCAAGTGTAATCTTTGGATTACTTTTTCTATCGGTTTTGGCCTCTACTTTCACCTCAGCTGGTAGCTGCACATGAATGGGGTGTGAATATCCCAGTGAAAGCTCCAAAACCTGACCTGAATTCTGAGCTCGATAACCTACACCAACCAATTCCAGTTGCTGTTTATAACCTTCCGATACTCCAATCACCATATTGTTGATCAAAGAACGGTAAAGACCGTGCATTGCCTTAAACTTTTTCTCGTCTGAGGGCCTTTTCACTTCAATATTTCCGTCATTAACTTCCACGATCATATCGGGGTTGATCTCCTGGTGAAGCTCACCTTTGGGACCTTTTACAGTCACGGTGTTTTCCTTAACCGTTACGTTAACGCCGGAAGGTATGCTGATTGGTAAAATTCCTATCCTTGACATAACTAAACCTCCTTTTTAATATACGTAACACAATACTTCACCACCCACTTTTTCATTGCGGGCTTCTTTATCAGTCATAACCCCTTTGGAAGTGGATATAATCGCGATTCCTAAGCCATTCAAAACGCGAGGTACATTTCTATACCCGGTATATTTTCTCAAACCGGGAGTAGACACACGCATTAATTTTTTGATGGCTGCTTCTTTGGTAGCGGGGTCATACTTCAGAGCCATTTTAATAAGGCCCTGCTTCCCGTCATCCAAAACTTTGTAGTTGAGGATATAACCCTTGTCATACAAGATCTTGGTCATCTCCTTTTTCAAGTTGGAGGCTGGCACCTCAACAACTTTGTGCCTTGCCATAACGGCATTCCTGACTCTGGTCAGGTAATCTGCAATTGGATCTGTCATCTTCTTAAGTTTAAATTGATCCCGTACCCGGGACAATATTTAACACTTACTCTCCTTACCAACTGGCCTTTTTAACACCTGGAATCAATCCAGATGAAGCCAATTCACGAAAAGTAATCCTGCTAACACCAAACTGACGCATATATCCCTTGGGACGTCCGGTGATTTTACACCGGTTGTGCTGTCTTACGGGAGACGCATTACGAGGAAGTTTCTGCAATCCCTCGTAATCGCCTTCGGCCTTTAAGCGAGCCCTTTTTTCAGCGTATTTGGCAATAAGTTTGTCCCGTTTCCTATCACGGGCTTTCATGGATTCTTTTGCCATATTAACTAGTTCTTTTTAAGGTTTTTAAAAGGCAACCCGAATTCACGAAGCAATGAATATGCTTCTTCATCGGTTTTTCCTGAGGTGACAAAGGTAATATTCATACCCATAATTTTGTTCACCGTATCAATATTTATTTCAGGAAAAATGATTTGTTCCTCTACACCGAGGGTGTAATTTCCGCGGCCATCCAGTTTACTATTTATGCCATTAAAGTCTCGAATACGAGGCAAGGCCACGCGAATCAGACGCTCGAGAAATTCGTACATCTTATCGCGACGCAAAGTAACACTGGCACCGATGGGCATTCTCTTACGCAATTTAAAGTTGGAGATATCCTTCTTTGAATAACGGGGCACTGCCTGCTGACCGGAAATTGTTGTTAACTCCTTAACAGAGATATCAATCAATTTTTTATCGGCTACAGCATCGCCTACACCCTGGTTAATCACGATCTTCTCCAATCTTGGAACCTGCATAACGGTTTCGTAACTAAACTCCTTAACTAGAGCAGGTACGATTTGTTCCTTGTATTTAGCTTCTAATGTAGGTGTATAGCTCATTACTTGATCTCCTCTCCTGATTTTTTTGAATAACGAACCAATTTACCCTGATCATTCAATTTACGACCAATGCGGGTAGCCTGACCTGAAGAGGGATCCTTCAGGTTGAGATTGGAAATATGAACGGGGGCCTCCTTTTTCACGATGCCGCCCTGTGGGTTTTCAGAATTGGGTTTGGTATGTTTACTTACCATATTAACCCCTTCCACGATGGCGCGCTTCTTTTCGGGAAAGACCTCCAGGACTCTTCCTTCCTGACCTTTGCTGACACCGGTATTAACCATAACGATGTCACCTTTTTTGATATGTAATTTTCCCATAATTGTAACTCTTTAAAATTTAAAGCACTTCAGGCGCCAATGAAACAATCTTCATGTAACCTTCGCGAAGTTCACGTGGAATGGGCCCAAAGATACGGGTTCCACGCATTTCGCCCAAATTATTGATAAGCACACATGCATTATCATCGAAACGGATATAAGAGCCGTCGGCGCGCCTAACTTCTTTTTTAGTGCGAACCACAACCGCTTTACTCACGGTACCTTTCTTCATCTCGCTCGAAGGAAGGGCACTTTTTACAGTTACCACAACGCGATCGCCGATAGAAGCATATCTGCGTCCGGTTCCTCCCAGAACACGGATACAGAGGACTTCCCGGGCGCCACTATTGTCGGCAACACTAAGTCTGGATTCTTGTTGTATCATGATTACTTAGCTCTTTCAAGGATTTCAACTAATCTCCAACGTTTGGTTTTGCTCAAGGGACGTGTTTCCATAATACGGACAGTATCCCCTGTATTGCAGGTGTTTTCGGCATCGTGCGCGTGAAACTTCTTTGTCTTCTTCACAAATTTCCCGTAAATGGGGTGTTTTTCACGGATCACGACGGCAACAACGACGGATTTTTCCATCTTGTCGCTCACCACCACACCTATTCTTTCTTTTCTAAGATTTCTGGTTTCCATCTACTTACTATTTTTCATTAAGTTGCTTCTGACGCAGGATTGTTTTCATGCGTGCGATGTCTCGGCGGGTCTGCTTAATCTTCAAAGGATTCTCCAACGGAGAAATGGTATGATTAAGTTTCATACGAACCAGCTCTTGACTTAAAGTTTCGATACGCTCCTCAATTTCCTGAGGTGCCATCTCAATAATTTCTGAACTTTTCATACCTCTTAATCATTTGAAGATTCAACAAAATCCCGACGCACCACAAACTTGGTGGTAACGGGTAACTTTTGAGCAGCCAAACGCAGGGCTTCTTTGGCGATCTCGAAAGATACACCGTCGCATTCAATAAGCATGCGTCCGGGTGTAACGGGGGCCACAAATCCTTCTGGACTACCTTTACCTTTACCCATACGCACCTCTGCAGGTTTCTTGGTAATCGGTTTGTCGGGGAAGATACGAATCCAGATTTGCCCCTGACGTTGCATATAACGTGTCACTGCGATACGGGCAGCCTCAATTTGACGACCTGTAATCCATTTGGTCTGCAGTGATTTAATTCCAAAAGAGCCGAATGCCAGTTCATGCCCGCGTTGAGCATTTCCCTTCATTCTTCCCTTTTGTTGCCTTCTGTGTTTTACTTTTTTTGGTTGTAACATCGTTAATGTTTCAATTAAAGTTTAACGGATGATTACTTTCTTCTCTTTTTGAATCCGCCTTTACCGCGGCCACCTGATTCTTTCACATTGAAATTGGGTGAAAGATCGGGTTTACCATAAATTTCGCCTTTACAAATCCAGACTTTGATACCAATCAAACCTGTTTTTGTAAGAGCTTCGGCTTTTGCGAAGTCAATATCGGCACGGAAAGTATGAAGGGGAGTACGACCTTCTTTATACATTTCGGAACGAGCCATTTCAGCACCGTTCAAACGGCCTGCCACCTGGATTTTAATCCCCTCTGCTCCCATACGCATGGTAGAAGCAATAGCCATTTTAGTAGCACGGCGGTAGGCGATACGGCCTTCAAGCTGACGCGCAATATTATTGGCCACAATCAGGGCATCCATTTCGGGACGCTTTACTTCAAAAATATTAATTTGTACCTCTTTGTCGGTAATCTTCTTCAACTCCTCTTTCAGCTTGTCCACTTCCTGTCCACCTTTACCGATGATAATACCCGGGCGGGCAGTATATACAGTAATGGTAACGAGCTTCAAAGTACGCTCGATAATAATACGTGAAACACTGGCCTTGGCCAGACGAGCATTGAGGTATTTACGAAGCTTTGAGTCCTCCACCAGCTTATCGCCGTAGTCTTTCCCACCGAACCAGTTGGAATCCCATCCGCGGATAATTCCTAATCTGTTACTTATTGGATTTACTTTTTGTCCCATCTAGCTCAATTTAATTTTCTTGATTTTCTAACTTACTGTCAACCTTGATAGTCACATGGTTCGACCGCTTGCGAATGCGGTGTGCACGTCCTTGTGGAGCTGGTCTGAGTCTTTTCAGTATCCTAGCTGAATCCACATAAATCTCTTTAATATAGAGATTGGCATCTTCCAGCCGAACGTCCTCGTTCTTCTCTTTCCAGTTGGCAATAGCTGACAACAAAAGTTTCTCAACACGACGGGAGGCCTCCTTGGTGGAAAACTTCAGGACGTCAAGTGCCTGATTTACTTCCATCCCACGCACCATATCAGCTACGAGCCTCATTTTGCGGGGTGAAGTAGGCACATTTCGAAGCCTGGCCACAAATTCCTGTTTCCGGGCTTCTTTTATTTTTTCTGCTCTTATTCTTTTTCTTGCACCCATTTTTTTTTCATTAAAAAATTAGAACTGCGGGGGGCGTTTATCGTTTTTTGTTCCCACCATGACCTCTATAGGTACGCGTGGGAGCAAATTCGCCCAATTTATGTCCTACCATATTTTCGGTAACATAAACGGGAATAAATTTATTTCCGTTATGTACAGCTATGGTATGCCCCACAAATTCAGGGGCAATCATTGATGCACGGGCCCATGTTTTAATGACCGACTTCTTGCCGGATTCATTCATTGCTGCCACTTTCTGGTCGAGCTTATAATGAATATAGGGTCCTTTCTTTAACGATCTGCTCATAATTCAAACAATTAACCGATTACTTTTTCCTTCTTTCGAGAATGTACTTGGAAGAAGCTTTCTTAAGGTTACGAGTTTTATAACCTTTGGCAAGAACGCCTTTCCTTGATCTTGGATGTCCCCCAGAGGAGCGACCTTCACCACCACCCATTGGGTGATCGACTGGGTTCATAACCACACCACGAACACGAGGACGACGTCCCAACCAACGTGAACGTCCGGCCTTACCTGATTGTTCGAGGGCATGATCTGAGTTACCAACAGCGCCAACAGTGGCACGACAAGTGGTAAGCACCATTCTGGATTCTCCTGAAGGTAATTTCACAACGGCATATTTTCCTTCGCGAGCAGACAGCTGAGCAAAGGTACCGGCACTACGAGCCAATGCACCACCTTGTCCGGGACGCAATTCGATGTTGTGCACAATAGTACCCAGAGGAATGTCTCCCAAAGGAAGAGCATTTCCGATTTCGGGAGCGATTCCCGAACCTGAATTCACTTTGTGTCCAACCTGCAAACCGTTAGGTGCAAGAATGTACCGCTTTTCACCATCTTCATATACCAGCAAAGCGATTCGAGCACTACGATTAGGATCGTATTGAATTGAATCAACTGTTGCCGGAACACCGTCTTTATTTCTCTTGAAATCGATTACCCGGTACTTCCTCTTGTGACCGCCTCCGATGTAACGCATGGTCATTTTACCACTGTGGTTACGTCCTCCGGATTTTTTCAAAGGTCGCAATAAGGACTTCTCTGGTACACCTGAGGTAATCGTATCAAATGCACCAATAATTTTGTGTCTCTGCCCCGGTGTTGTGGGCTTTAATTTTCTTACTGCCATGTCAATTAAATATTGCTAAAGAAATCAATCTTATCTCCTTCGGCTAGTGTTACAATTGCTTTTTTGAAAGAATTGGTTCGCCCGTTGATGATACCGCCTTTAGTATAACGTACTTTCTCTTTTCCGGCATAAACAATAGTGTTTACACTGGTAACAGAAACGCTATACATGTCCTCAACAGCTTTTTTAATTTCTATTTTGTTGGCACGCTTGTCCACAATAAAGCCGTATCGGTTCAGGGTATCGCCAAGCCAGGTCATTCTTTCCGTTACTATAGGCTTAATAATTACTTCCATGACTTAGTTTGTTAAGCGTTAAAAAGTTGCGCGATTTCTTCAACCGAGCTTTCTGCTAGTACCAGCGACTGGGCTTTCATAATACTGTAAGTATTAAGTCCGGAAAGCGTAGCAACCTCTGATTTTGGAACATTACGAGATGAAAGAACGATGTTACGATCCACATCTTTCAAAACCACTAATGAACTTTTACCGTCCACGTTCAGGCTTTTGCGAATGTTTACAAATTCTTTGGTTTTTGGAGCTTCCAGTTTAAAGTCTTCGACTACAACAATCGCATTGTTTTTGGCTTTATAAGCCAGAGCCGATTTACGAGCCAGCTGCTTCAGTTTTTTATTCAACTTAAAGCTGTAGTTGCGTGGTCTGGGACCGAATACGCGTCCACCCCCACGAAAAACCGGAGATTTCAAACTACCGGCACGAGCTGTACCCGTACCTTTTTGCTTTTTAATTTTCTTAGTACTCCCGGCAATTTCAGCGCGCTCTTTAGATTTATGCGTACCCTGACGGTTATTGGCCAGATACTGTTTCACATCAAGATAGATGGCATGATCGTTGGGCTCAATACCGAAAACAGAGTCAGGCAATTGCACTTTTCTGCCGGTTTCCTGTCCTTGTATGTTAATTACGTTCAGTTCCATTACTTTTCAATAATTAGATATGAACCCTTAGGTCCAGGAACAGACCCTTTAACCATCAACAGGTTATTTTCGGGAATAACTTTAATCACTCTCAGGTTTTCGATTTTCACTCGGTCACCGCCTGTACGGCCGGCCATTCTCATGCCCTTAAACACCCTTGACGGGAACGAAGAACCGCCCAAAGAACCTGGTGCACGCAAACGGTTATGCTGACCGTGGGTGCTATCACCAACACCGCTAAAACCGTGGCGTTTTACAACACCCTGAAACCCTTTTCCTTTCGAAAGGCCGGTAACATCTACAAACGTGTTCTCATCGAAGAGATCAACGGTAACAACATCACCTAATTTCAGTTCTTCTTCGAACTCTTTCAATTCAACCAGCTTGGCCTTGGGAGTAGTACCTGCCTTTTTGTAATGCCCCTTCATAGGGTTGGTGGTACTTTTCTCTCTCTTTTCGTCGAAAGCCAACTGAATGGCTTCATACCCATCGGTTTCCTGTGTTTTAACCTGGGTGACGACGCAAGGACCAGCTTCGATAACAGTGCATGGAATGTTTTTTCCCTCGGCACTGAAAACGGAAGTCATTCCGATTTTTTTTCCAATTAATCCTGGCATTGCTTAAAGATTTAAAATTAGATCACACTTTAATTTCTACTTCCACACCACTGGGAAGTTCCAGTTTCATGAGGGCATCAATTGTTTTAGCAGTAGAACTGTAAATATCGATCAACCGCTTATAAGATGCCAACTCATATTGCTCACGTGCCTTTTTGTTAACAAAGGTCGAGCGCAATACTGTGAAAATCCGCTTATGTGTGGGCAGCGGAATGGGGCCACTTACGACAGCCCCGGTGGTCTTCACTGTCTTCACGATCTTCTCGGCAGACTTGTCTACCAAATTATGATCGTATGACTTTAATTTGATTCTTATTTTTTGATTCATAATCCTTGATGAGAACTGTTTCTATAATAATTCGACTTTACCTTTTGCCTCTTTCACAACCTCTGTTGCAATGTTCTTAGACACCTCTTCGAAGTGACTGAACTCCATAGAGGAAGTAGCACGACCGGATGAAATGGTACGCAAAGCTGTAACATAACCAAACATTTCAGCCAAAGGAACCATCGCCTTAACCACACGGGCTCCTGACTTAGATTCCATACCTTCAACCTGTCCACGACGCTTATTGAAGTCTGAAATCACATCACCCATGTACTCTTCGGGAGTTACGACCTCAACTCTCATGATAGGTTCAAGCAAAACTGGTTTTGCTTTCATACTCGCAGCTTTGAATGCCTGACGCCCTGCCACCTCAAACGAAAGCTGATCGGAGTCAACCGGGTGGAAAGATCCATCAAGCAGTTCCACTTTAAGGCTATCAACATTAAAGCCTGCCAAAACACCATTCTTCATGGCATCTTTGAATCCTTTTTCAACAGAAGGGATGAATTCTTTTGGAATGTTACCTCCTTTGATAAGATCAACAAACTGCAAGCCATCTTCTCCCTCGTCGGCTGGGCCAACTTTAACCACAACATCGGCAAATTTACCGCGACCACCAGTCTGCTTCTTAAATACTTCACGGTGATCAACAGTTTTGGTAATTGCTTCTTTGTAGTTAACCTGAGGACGTCCCTGGTTACACTCAACCTTAAACTCACGTTTCAAACGATCGATAAGGATTTCAAGGTGAAGCTCTCCCATACCACGGATAATGGTCTGTCCGCTTTCTTCATCAGTTTCAACACGGAAAGTTGGATCTTCTTCAGCTAATTTTGCAAGCCCGTTTCCAAGTTTATCCATGTCTTTCTGGCTCTTTGGCTCAACAGAAACCGCGATCACCGGATCAGGGAATTCCATTGATTCCAATACAATTGGGTGCTTCTCGTCGCAAAGGGTATCTCCTGTACGAATATCTTTAAATCCAACACCAGCACAAATATCTCCGGCAGAGATACTCTCTTTAGGAAGCTGCTGTTTTGATTTCATTTGATACAGACGAGAGATGCGTTCTTTTTTCTCGGTACGAGAATTCCAAACATAAGAGCCGGAGTCGATACGACCAGCATAAACACGCATAAACGCCAAGCGTCCAACAAACGGGTCGGTGGCAATTTTAAAGGCAAGCGCGGTAAATGGAGCGTCCTCATCATTAGGACGAGCTTCTTCTTTACCGGTTCTGGGATTGGTACCTTCAATCTCAGCCACATCAGTAGGCGCAGGAAGGAAACCAACAACAGCGTCAATTAAACGCTGAACACCTTTATTTTTGAAAGCCGAACCACACAACATAGGAACCACTTTCATATCAAGAGTAGCCTGACGCAATACATCAAGCAATTGTTCTTTAGTGATAGAATCAGGATCGTCGAAATATTTCTCCATCAACTCATCATCGTATTCAGCAACTGATTCAATGAGTTTTCCTCTCCATTCTTCAACTTCGTCAGCCATTTCGGCTGGTACGTCCTGAAGTTCGTAACGTGCGCCAAGCACATCATCGTCAAACCAAACAACAGCCTTGTTTTCGATCAGATCGACAACACCGGTAAAGTCATCTTCAGCACCGATTGGTACTTGAAGAGGCACTGGATTTGCTCCAAGAACTTCTTTAACCTGACGAACCACTTCAAAGAAGTTAGCTCCTGAGCGGTCCATTTTGTTCACAAAACCAATCCGGGGCACACCATATTTATCGGCCTGTCTCCAAACAGTCTCAGATTGTGGTTCAACTCCACCAACGGCACAGAATACAGCAACAGCACCGTCAAGAACCCTCAACGAGCGCTCTACTTCCACAGTAAAGTCAACGTGACCCGGGGTGTCAATGATGTTAATTTTATATTCCTCACCGTTGTATTTCCAATTGGTAGTAATGGCAGCGGAAGTAATGGTAATACCTCTTTCCTGCTCCTGCTCCATCCAGTCCATAGTAGCGGAACCATCGTGCGTCTCACCAATTTTGTGAGTCATACCGGTATAAAACAAGATCCGCTCAGTAGCGGTTGTCTTACCGGCATCAATATGAGCCATGATTCCGATATTCCTGGTATATTTTAAGTCTGCCTTTGCCATATTAAGGTATCCTTTTTAATTAAGTTTAAAATCTGAAATGGGCAAATGCACGGTTGGCTTCCGCCATTTTGTGCATATCCTCTTTTCGCTTGAAGGCTCCGCCTTCCTGGTTATATGCAGCAACAATCTCAGCACTCAGTTTCTCGGCCATTGAACGACCGCTACGCTTACGGGCAAATGCAATCAGGTTTTTCATACTCACTGACATCTTGCGGTCAGGTCTGATTTCGGTAGGAACCTGAAAGGTAGCACCCCCAACACGACGGCTTTTAACCTCAACTGAAGGAGTCACATTTTCCAATGCTTTTTTAAACATTTCAAGGGTTGACTTTCCCTCTTTCTCTGCTTTTTCGTTAATACGATCCATGGCATCGTAGAAGATTCCATAAGCGATCGATTTTTTACCATCCAGCATCATGTTGTTCACGAACTGGGTCACCAAAGTGTCATTAAACCTTGGATCTGGAAGAATAATTCTCTTCTTTGGTTTACTCTTTCTCATCTCTTCTTTTTTGTTTATCAGCTTTTTCTTTCATTGGCTGTATCCGTGTCTTCAACGGCCTTACGACCATTTACTCAACCTTTTTACAAACCAACAAACAAAACCAAACAGTGAAACTAATGATTACTTCTTAGGACGTTTTGTACCATACTTTGAACGACGCTGAGTACGTCCTTCAACACCTGAGGCATCAAGTGCTCCGCGAACCAAGTGGTAACGTACACCAGGCAAGTCCTTTACCCTGCCACCACGCACCAATACAATTGAGTGCTCCTGCAGGTTATGTCCTTCTCCAGGGATGTAAGCGTTCACTTCTTTCCCATTGGTCAATCTAACCCTCGCCACTTTACGCATGGCTGAGTTTGGCTTCTTAGGTGTGGTTGTGTAAACTCTCACACAAACACCTCGTCTTTGCGGACAAGCATTCAAAGCGGGGGATTTACTTTTTTCCACCTGCTTCTTCCGTCCCTTCTTTACTAACTGATGAATTGTTGGCATATAAACAATTATTTTAAACTTAAAATACTCTTTTAAAACGGGTTGCAAAGGTATGGCTTTTTCATTAAAAATCTCACTGATTTTCAACATTTTTCACACCTCTGCACAAAAAAGCGGTGCAAAAGTACTAATTTTCAATTGAAAAACCACAAAAGAAGGAAATTTTTTCTTGTAAATATTTGGTTAAAAATACTTTTAGCTTAAATCAGGGCTGCTTTAAAGGTTTTGAAAAGGATAACTTTTTTTTGTCAGATGCCGAAAAAACAGGAAACTTTAGTATTTTGCCCCCTAACAAAAAGAATTTCGTGATATCTATTTGCAAATCATATCAAAACAACAAACAAGCTCAAATCATCATTTTGCCCAATAAATTTTGCGTACAGGCTTCTTATTACGAAAATCCCTAACCACTTCCAAGTGGTGTTATATTACAGATTAGATTCTTTGGGCACTTAAGAAACAACAGATCATTAGATTTTAAGATTTAAGACAAATCATAAAACACTGACAATTGGAGCCTTAATACAATTGCATATAATCCCAAGAAGTTGTTTTACAGCCTTTTCCAAAAGCATAACGGAATATTGATAAAATAAAATTGCTACAATGAGACATTTAATCATCATCGCATTTTTGGCCATGAGTTGCAATTTAGGTGCACTCTTTGGACAGAACCAAACCTCAAAAGCCGAAGCTGTTAAAGAAATTTCAAAAAACAACCTTCAGGCCAATCTTGAATTTTTGGCTTCAGATATGCTTGAGGGCCGGGAGGCCGGGAAAAAAGGGGCTGATTTATCAGCACTTTTCATAGCATCTCAATTTAAAAGCTATGGCTTATCTCCTATCGCCGGGACTGAAGCAAAATCTTTAGAGGATTACATTCAGGCGGTGCCACTGGTATGGGAACATCTGGAGCATTCATCCCTGGACATTCGTCATGGCAACCTCCTTCTCCCATTGGAAGAAGGGGCAGACTATCAGGTAACCTCTGCAAATGCTTCTTTCTCGCTTGAAGGCAAAGTCGCATTTGCTGGATACGGGCTCAATGAGAAAACTTTGAGATCAAACAAAAATAAGATTCAAATTCTTGTGAGGGCAATTGGGTTACCTGACGGCTACGAAGAATACCATAATTTATCGGACAGACAGCTGAAAAGAAAAAAGAATCAACTTGCCAAAGAATCAGGAATTTCAGCCATCCTGGAATTCGATCCGGATTCTCCTGTTTTTCAAAACAAAAGCATTGAAGAGGCAGACTTCGGCGAGAAAAAAAAGACGAAATACTCATCCGGTATTTACAAAAGATCCATAAGACAGGCGGATGCCGAAATAAACACAGAGATTCCGGTTTTTAAAATATCCCACAGAGTATTGTCTGCTCTTTTCCCCACCTGGAAGAAAGATTTGGATAGGGAAACACACAAAAAATCTGTTGAATTGAAAGAGTCATCTTTTTCCGCCAATCTGACAGCCGGTTTTAAATCAGAACCATTCACAAGTGGGAACGTAGCGGGGATGATCGAAGGTAAAAACAAAGATGAAGTAATCGTTATAGGTGCCCACTACGACCACCTGGGAATTTACAACGGCTATATATATAATGGTGCTGACGATAATGCATCAGGAGCAGCTGGTGTTATGGCTTTGGCTAAAGCTTTCGCTCAATCTGGTATTCAACCCCAAAAAACACTCATCTTTGCTGCCTGGACTGCTGAGGAAAGAGGTCTGCATGGCTCAACCTATTTCGTAAAAACATTTCAGGACTTAAGCAAAATAAAATATTACCACAATTACGACATGATAGGAAGGAGCTTTGACCCGGAGAAACCGGACTCTTCAGTTTCGTTTATGTATACCAAAACCTGGAAACTTGCTAAAAACATTACCGAACAAAACAATGACCGATATGATGTGAATCTTAATATAAGATGGGGTGCCATGAATAATCCTGCCAGTGGCAGCGACAATGCGCCGTTTGCAAAAGAAGGCATTCCCATAATGTGGTTTCATACTGGTGGCCATCCCGATTATCATGGCCCATATGACCATGTGGAAAAGATCGACTGGAAAAAGCTCGAGAGCATAGTAAAGCTTAGCTTTTTAAACATTTGGGACTTGTGTACAGAAGAAGATGTAGAATGACACTCCCTCTTTTTACCCAAAAAAACAAAGAACAATTGTATATTTGCAAACCAAATTCGTAAACTCATCAAAATCAAGAAAAAATGAAGGCATACGTATTTCCCGGGCAAGGCGCCCAATACGTTGGAATGGGAAAAGATGTTTATGAAAACAATCCCATGGCCAAGGAACTTTTCGAGAAAGCAAATGAAATTTTAGGTTTTCGCATTACGGACCTCATGTTTGAGGGAACCGATGAAGACCTCAAACAGACTAAAGTAACCCAGCCAGCTATTTTCTTACATTCAGTAATTTTGGCAAAAACCCTGGGTCACGACTTTAAGCCTGAAATGGTAGCCGGACATTCACTGGGCGAGTTTTCTGCCCTCGTTGCTGCCGGAGCACTCTCATTTGAGGATGGACTAAAGTTGGTTTCTCAGCGTGCTATGGCGATGCAAAAAGCTTGTGAAATAAAGCCTTCAACCATGGCTGCTATCGTTGGTCTGGATGATGCAACCGTTGAGGATGTTTGCGGAGCCATTGAGGACGTGGTTGTACCTGCTAACTACAACTGTCCCGGACAGCTTGTCATTTCAGGAACGTTTGAAGGAATCGATAAAGCTTGTGAATTATTGAAAGAAAAAGGTGCAAAAAGAGCACTCAAACTACCGGTTGGTGGTGCCTTTCACTCACCATTGATGGAACCGGCCCGTACTGAATTGGCTGAAGCTATCAACAATACTCAGTTCAACATCCCGGTTTGCCCAATTTATCAGAATGTGGATGCCAAGCCGCAAACAGATCCTGAAAACATTAAAGCCAATCTTATTTCTCAGCTTACAGCGCCTGTTAAATGGACACAAACCGTTCAAAACATGATAGCTGATGGCGGAGATCATTTTACTGAGATTGGCCCCGGAAAAGTACTTCAGGGACTAATCAAGAAAGTTGACAGAAAAATGGTTACTGAAGGCATCAGTCAACTTCAATAAGAACGTTTTTAATTATTATCAGGGCTGCCCATTGATTTGAGCAGTCCTTTTTTATTTCTGATTCCACATTACTACAGCTTTTTGAGTTTTCCCATCCATAAGAACGGTCAATGGCTGTTTCATCACTACATGTTTAAAATAACCGGTATGTTCCTCAACTGGTTGCTCATCAAGGAAGTCAATATTCACAAATTCATTTTTATTCTTGCCATGAATGGAGAAATACCCCACATTCATTGAAGTTACATTATGGAAGAAATGTGACCCCAATGATGCATCCAGGGGGAAATCGGGCAATCCCATTTCCACAATTACACGTGCCTGAGATATTTGCGACCAGTATACCGGAATGCCTGTCGACGGGTCACGGGTTCCCCAACGTCCGGGGCCAATTAAAACATACTCTCGCCCCTCCTGCTCCATTTTTTTATTCAGATCGGCCATTTCAACTGCCATTTCACGGGTTTTGGTGCGGTCAAATTTACTGATATCCATATAAACCAGATCCCTTATATGAGTATGGCGGCCATTTCCCATTCCCTTTTCTGATTTAAGAATAACCCTCTCTTGCTCCACTTCATCGAAATCCACATCCAAGTGAGTTTCCAGTCTAATTAAAGGTTTAATTTGCAACAGGCAAAGTGTCGGTTTCCCTTTATATCCCGGATCAAGATCCAGAGCAAATTCAATTTCCACCGGAGCTCCCATTGCCTCACGGAAATACTTCAACAAAATGTCCAAGGTCCTTGGCAACGGCACCAGGTCATACTTAAGAATATTTGCAAAATTCAATACCCGCGGGCCTCGCAAGGAGAAATCTGTACTAAGCCTGTCATTATCTATGTCATAAACCATTGCCAGATGCTTCAGGTTGCCATCTTCCTCAGCTTCTTTAATATCCAGTTTCTGAATAAATGTCTCCTCTCCGCCGTCCTGAAGACTTTTCTCATTTTCCTCCAGATCAACAGCATAAAAGTAATCCTGAGAATCTTTTATCTGATCGCCAAGGGCACTCAATTCAAGATTGGGATAACGGGGACAGAAGCGCCAGGCCTTTTCACCTCCCACCACATATTTTCCCAACCCTACACCAATAACGGCAAACCCATCTTCAGGCTTCATATAAGAAAAGGGATAATAGTTAAATGACTGAGCCACTCCACTTACATGTGGATAGTAACGATCATGTGCTTTCTGTCCCACCAGTTTTTGAATTATAACGGCCATCTTTTCTTCATCTATCTTATAATGTACCGCATCAAAATAAGCTCTGGCTGTAGGCGTAAAAATAGAAGCATAAACCAACTTAACTGCAGATGCCAGTTGATTATATCTCACCTCAGGATTGGGATGATTATTGGGCAATACGTAAGTAGAGAAAACACCGGCAAAAGGCTGGAGCAGACTGTCCTCAAACAAACCGGATGAACGTACTGCCAATGGGGAGTTCATATATTCAACATACTGGTGCAGCTTTTTATCTACTTCATCGCTGAGATGGGCTGATAGGAACTGCTTTTTTATTTGTTCAAAATCTTTCTCTTCATATATCGATTTCAGCAGGTCATTCTTTTCCAGAAAAGCTGTAAACTCTCCGGCACCAATGATGGTTGTGGGAGGAATTTTTATATTCAACTCCGGAACAGTGGATTGAAAATCCACATTCTCGATAAAATTACTGAGAAAAGCCAATCCCCTACCTTTCCCTCCAAAAGAACCGTCTCCAATCCGCATCACAAAACGGTCGGTATCAACCATCGATGGATCGAACTGCACCACTCGGCCACGCATGCGCTCAAGTCTGGCTTCTTCAAATACATCAAGAATCTTCTGGCGCAACTTGGTCGTACTTTCAAAGTCTTCTATTCTGTAAGGACGTAATCTTTTGGCGATGGATATTTCACCTCGTGCCATTAACCAGGTAGAGATACCATTTCGCCGGGCATGATAAAGCAACGACTCAGGGGGAACATCACGCAGACAACGAATAAATTCCTTCAGGTTTCGGGCGGTAGCCAGGGGTATACCTCTGGAATTGGTAAAAACAAAATTTCCAAAACCCAGTTTCTGATGTATGAAGTTGTAAATATCCATACTCAGTGTATCCGAGTTTTTATCTATAAAGTCGGCGCCCACTTCTTCTGCTGCCTTTTCATTAGCCGGATCAGAAGATTGGAGGAGCGTAGGAAGATTTATCTTTGACTTTACATACCGAATCAGATCAACCCCTGCATTTTCGTCATGCTCCCCATCTCTGGAATACTTGACATCCGAGATCACGCAGATCAAATTATCCATGTACTTATCCACAATCTCCACAGCCTCTTCGTAAGTACTCACCAGAAGGACTTTGGGACGAACTCTCATCTTCAATATTTTATGCGTCTGATCCGAAGTCTCTTCTGTCAGGATATTCTGCGTTTGCGTCATGATAATGGAATATAGCAAAGGCAAATAGCGGGTATAATACCTTTGTGAGTCTTCAACCAGAAGAATGATCCTGACATCCCCTACCCCCACATCATTGGCAGTATTAATTTTATCCTCCACATACTTTATCATAGCCAGAAAAACGCGGGAATCGCCATTCCAAACAAAAACTTTATCAATGCTTCCCCCGGGAGAAGAGGGCTTATCGAAATACTTCAGATCTTCGTTGTTATTAACCATCAAGAGAATGGGTAGATCGGGATACAACCTGCGAATCTCCTGACTCAGCGATACCGGCATCTGTTTATCAAGTCCGGCCATTAGTATGACCATATCAAACTTACGGTCCTCCATATGCGAGAGAGCTTCATCGTAAGTGGCCACACTTGTGATGCGAGGTGCAGAAAACAGATTAAGCTGAAGATATTCTCCAAAAATCTTATCAAAAAAGCGCCCTTCGCGAACAATAGAATAGGAATCGTAATACGTAGCAACCAGCATAACCTCGGTTACTTTGAAGGACATGAGCTCTTGAAATATATCCTGATCCGATTTTTTTCTTTTAAATATTTTGGAAAGTTCAACGTATTCCTCTTCTCCTGACATACCTGGTAGAATTTGGTTTAAAACACTCAAACAAGGTATATTTATTTTGGAAAATAACAAAAGACAGTTGTTAGGATTTGAGGGGCTGTCTTGGTCTTAATGATTTAACTATCTCAGGCATAAAAGGGCATTTAAAGGTATAGAGCTTACTTTTTGCGACGAAGTTGCAAACTTTGCCGAACTAAAAGTCTTCTTCAAAAATTGGAAAATTTATTTCAGGACTTCCATTTAAAGGAATAACCAAAAGATCCTCTATACCATCGGAAACATTATTCCAAAAGAAGACTTTTGTGGTTGTCTTCCATACTGGGAAGCCTTTCAAGTACCTTTTATCAAAAGGGACGGAGTCAATTCCTAAAACCCAGGATACCTTTCCAGAGCAAACCAGATGATCTTTGATAGAAACCTCAATGGTAACAATTGTTGAATCCTCATAAACAAATGCCAGCTTCACAAACTCTCTTTCTCCAAGATCAGGGATTTTCAGTTTCCCTTTGTAAGGATACTCCACCAACAATTAGCCGGAGGCATGAAATTCAAGAAAAAAAGAAGAGTCGACATTCTGAATTTCATTATCCACATAAAAGTTGACAGATACTGAGTCAGATCGCTCTTGTCCAAGTCCATTGGCAATAGTTAGCAAAAAGAACAAGGCGATCAAACAAGCTTTTTTAATACATGAATCAATAAAAACATTACAACAAAACTCAAACAGGTCCATAATATAAACAATGGCGGATCGATGCTCAGCTCTGCTGCTTTCCTTGCCAAAGAATCCGCCATACCTAAATATTCTCCAACCTTTGCCGTAAAGGATGTTTTTCAAGGATGAAAGAAAAGATAATATTAATGATTCAAACCTTTCTCCCTCAAACACCCAGGTTCCTTTCCATCTCAGCAGCAATTCGTTCTCGTAAAGATTTTAAATCATCTCCTGAGAAGCCAATAATATAATTTCCAATCCAGGATAAATGGATAGTACCATTAAAAGGATCTTCAATAACATAATCACCTTCCGAAAGGACCGAAACATCCGTCTGGGCAAATTCGTGATATTTTAATAAGAGGTTTTCGATATCTGATTTAGAGTCACGCTCCATAACAAAAAGTGTAAGTTCGCCATCATCATTACTATATTTGGCGCGATAAGCACTACCGAGGAATTCAAGTCCCATAAAAGTATTGGAAACAAACTGACGGGAATTGGGTACTAGTTGGTCGCCGGGCATGGCTCTTACAATCTCTGGAAGCGACGGATCATCTGCCATTCTTTCAGAGACCATGCGTGCCGTGCTCATCAACACCCCCAGAGCAGCATTGGGCTCACGGTAGGCATTCATTTTTACATAGTAACGTCCAGCCACAAAATTCAGGATGGATTCTTCATAGTATCCTTGTGCCCCAATATCCTTAACATCAGCTTCGGGAGGCCGCTCCATACTGTAAATGCCATAGGCATGAACAATATCTCCATGGTCGTAAACCTCCAGCGTCATTTCGGCTTCATCCTTTTTATAGCGTGTCACCCATAGCTTTTGAAAATTATAGCTAAAGTAAAACTCTGAAGCACCGTTAATGTGATTGAATAAATTGTCCTTATCAAAAACCTCAACATCTCCATCCTGCAGCCAGCCTGGGATTTGAGGAGGATCAAAAGAAGCCGCCTTTGCCATAAAGCAAAAGGCGGTCAGTAAAGGAATTAAATATAACTTCATCATAATGGTTGTAAATTTATACAAGAAATTCGTTGGGAACATTTTGGATCCTTGCGATATTGGTGATCCGGTTTCTGACATCGAACCCGGACTGACACTTAACGGAGCATTCATCACAATCGTCACAGGGGCTATCAGAAACACCAAGAGCAACAACCGTTTCACGAGCTTTTGCTGGATAAGCATACGCATAGTTGTACATATAGGATCGCATCAGATCCGACACCGGCAAATCTCTTTTGCATTGGCCGGCGCAAGTATCACAACCAGTACAATACATTCCAGTTTCGTTTGATGCCAATTCAAGGTCCTGCTTCTCGGAAGGGCTCAGATTTACATCCTTAGCAACAGACCAATTCTCCATCAGCATTTCGTACGATGAAATACCAGGAATACAGGTATGTATATGTGGGTTAGATAAAGCAAACTTAAGAGCTGCTTTGCCATTAACCGGCTTGGTTTTTTCTTCGTCCAGAAATCCACCAGCCATATTTTTCATACCAATAATGCCAACTCCCTCATTATGGGCCTTTTTTATCGCCTCATTAAGTTCAGTATTGTCAACATGGCGAAAGTTATAGGAGGTCAAAATTACCCCATAAAAGCCACGGGTAACAGCTGAATTAATCAATTTCGCCATATTGCGGTGAGTAGAGAAACCAAGGTGTTTAGCCTTTCCTTCTTCTTTAGCTTTCTTCATAGCCGCCATAAATTTGGGGTTATGAAGATACTCTTCATCATTCACAGCATGTAGATACAAAATATCAACATAACTCATCTGAAGTCTCTCAAGACTTACCTCAAGCATATCCAGAAAATCTTGGGTGGATGCATCCTTTGAAGGATGGATCTTTGTCGCCACAATAAATGAATCCCGGGGTTTGTCTTTAAAAAATTCCCCCACCATTTCCTCATTTCTACCTTCCTGATAACCATGAGCAGTATCAAAATGCTTTACTCCCAAATTATAGGCTGCTTTTAAAATATTGGAATTATCTGCTCTCATTACGCCCATACTAACGACGGGAACAGAAATTCCGGTATTTCCCAACTGCCGGGTAATGATTTTTTTGTCTGTTTTAGAAGAAGTCTTTTCAGTTGCACCGGTAACATGAGAAGAAGTTGCGAAGCCTGCCGTAGCAGCAGCCCCCAGGCGCAAAAAATTACGCCTATTCAAAGATGATTTGTCCATTTGTCTGCACTTTTAAAATTTGACCATAACATAACAGTTTAAATATAAGCAGCAAATGGCATAAAAGCAAAAAAGGTCGATCTCAACTGAGATCGACCTTTTTATTATCTTGATCAAAAAACTTGTATTCTAAAAATGCAAGAGAGTCGGAGGGTCTCACCTTTATGCCAAATCCAAGATCAAATTTCCATTTTAAAATTTGTGATGGAAAACCTTGTTTTAAATAGGCATAAATATAGGGATGCACCCACAGGGTCAAATTCTTCTTCTTAAGCTCTTGCACAACAAACCGGATTTTATCATCCAGAGTATCAACCAACAAAACGGAAGGTGTTATTTCACCTGATCCTTTGCATACCGGACATTTTTCACTAGTCTGGATATGCATTTCGGGTCGCACTCGTTGGCGGGTAATCTGCATAAGGCCAAATTTACTCAGCGGCAGGATATTATGCTTAGTCCTGTCAGAGTCCATGGCCTCCTTCATTTTCTCAAAAACACGTTGCCGGTGTTCGGAGGTTTGCATATCAATAAAATCGACCACAATAATGCCACCCATATCTCTTAACCTAAGCTGCCTGGCAATCTCCTCGGCAGCAGCAACATTAACCTCAACAGCATTAGTTTCCTGATCGGAAGCCGATCTGGATCTGTTTCCACTGTTCACATCAATAACATGAAGCGCTTCGGTGTGTTCGATTATCAGATAAGCACCACTTTTAAACGATACCGTCCGCCCAAAGAGGGCTTTAACTTGTTTTTCTATTCCAAACTGGTCAAATAGAGGGGCATTCCCCTTATAAAGCTTTACAATTTTTTCTCTACCGGGAGCAATTAATTCAACATACTCTTTAACTTCCCTGAAGATCTCGGTATCATTGATAAATACCGATTGAAATGAAGGATTGAGAAGATCACGCAAAATAGCAGAAGTACGACCAACCTCGCCCAAAACAAGTCCGGGGGATTTGACGTCACGTACTTTATTGGTGCTATCTTCCCATCGTTTTACGAGGGTACGAAGTTCTTTATCCAGCTCTGCAACCCTTTTACCTTCAGCTACGGTACGAATAATGACACCGTAGTTTTTAGGTTTAATGCTTAATAATAAGCGTTTAAGACGACTTCGTTCTTCTGGAGAATCGATTTTCTGACTCACCGACACTCGGTCTGAGAAAGGAATAAGAATGAGATTTCGACCAGCAATAGAAATTTCAGAAGTAAGCCTCGGTCCTTTAGTGGAGATAGGCTCTTTTGCAACCTGAACAAGGACTTCCTGTCCACCGGTTAGTACTTCAGAAATAGTACCGTTTTTATTGATATCTTTTTCCGGTTTGAACTTGTGCAATGAGACACTCCCCTTTTTGGTTTTGGCCAGCTTGAGATATTTATTCAGACTTTGAAACTGAGGCCCCAGATCCAGATAATGGAGAAAGGCATCTTTCTCATAACCAACATCTACAAAAGCTGCATTCAACCCGGGCATGATCTTTTTAACTTTCCCAAGGTAAATATCGCCAACTGCGAATTTGACATTGCTTTGTTCACGCCTTAGTTCAACTAAGCGTTTATCTTCAAGCAAAGCAATAACAAGTTCGCTGGGAGTTACATCTACAAATAGTTCAGCACTCACAATACGAATTAAGTTAAATAAAAATTATTTCAAAGAGCGATTTTATAAATACAACAAAAGAACAAACAGCCCCATGGCTGTTTGTTCTTTTTAAATCTTATAGGTTCAAAAGACTACTTTCTCTTCTTATGACGATTTTTTCTGAGTCTTTTTTTCCTTTTGTGTGTTGACATCTTATGCCGTTTTCTTTTTTTTCCGCTTGGCATAGCATTTCGATTTAGCAGTTAAACATCTTTAATCAACATTGTTCTTCACTTTCGTAACAAAGCTCTTGGAAGGCTTAAACGAAGGAATAAAATGTTCGGGAATAATAATAGTGGTGTTTTTGGAAATATTACGGGCAGTTTTTTCTGCACGTTTCTTTACGATAAAACTTCCAAACCCTCTCAGGTACACATTCTTGCCTTTTACAAGGTTCCCTTTTACTGTTTCCATGAAGGCCTCAACAGTCTTCTGAACTGTAACCTTCTCAATTCCAGTATTTTTCGAAATCTCGTTAACAATATCAGCCTTTGTCATCTCTTTATTAAATTATTTAATTTTCAACTAATTAGACCTCATTTTTGGAATTTCAGAATGCAAAGATAAAGGAATTCCATAAGAAAAAAAACAAAACCCTTATTTTTGCATAAAATTTTAATAATGACCAATTTCCCCAAATTAATCAGAGAATGGTATTGTGAGAACGGCCGACAGCTCCCCTGGAGGGAGACCAAGGATCCATATAAAATTTGGATCTCCGAAATCATCCTGCAACAAACCCAGGTTAAACAAGGGTTGGAATACTATCGTAATTTCATTAAACGGTTTCCGGACGTTCAGACACTTGCCAGGGCTACAGAAACTGAGTTAATGCAACAATGGCAAGGGTTGGGGTATTACTCCAGAGCAAGAAATATTCATCATGCTGCAAAGGCCATTATAAACGAACACAATGGTTTGATGCCGCAAACATACAAAAAAATCAGGACTTTAAAAGGGGTTGGGCCTTATACGGCTGCTGCAATTGCTTCTTTCGCTTTCAGGCTCCCCTATCCGGTAGTAGATGGAAATGTTTACCGCTTGCTATCACGGCTTTTCGCCAAAGAGATCCCTATTGACTCTACAGAAGGAAAAAAATACTTCTACAATTTGGCAGATAATCTTCTCGACCGGGCCGATCCGGCTACTCACAACCAAGCCATTATGGAAATGGGTGCACTAATTTGCAAACCGGCCAATCCAAAATGCGATGAATGCCCGGTTGTAAATCACTGTAAAGCTTATGGCACAAAGTCTCAAAACCGCTTCCCGGTAAAACAAAAGAAAATAATCAGAAAGAAAAGATTTTTCAACTACCTCATCATTATAAAAGGCAATAAAACCATTGTTCAAAAAAGGGCAAAACAAGACATTTGGCAAGGACTCTATCAGTTCCCATTGCTTGAAACCAGCAAGCGAACCCCAAAAAACAAAATTGTTGAACTTATCGAAGAAGGTACCGGAGTTAAGGTAACAGCCAAAAAGGCGCATGAGAAGAAACATCTACTAACCCATCAGGAACTGCATGCCGTTTTTTATAGAATAAAGTGGCCAACAACCGAAAATCTCCCCGAGTTTTTTGATGAAATCGCCACAGAAGAAATCAAAAAAGAAGATGTACCTAAAATCCCCTTTCCCCAGTTAATCCGGGAAAACCTGAAAAATATATTATAAAAAGTAGCATTCCATTATGAAACGCAGCCAAAAGTTTAGTACTTTAGCTGATTGGAATCCAAAAAACCCATAAAATGATTAACAAAGTAATTTTGGTTGGAAACGTAGGGAAAGACCCTGACGTAAGATATTTTGACAACAATGAAGGTGTAGCAAACTTCCCGCTGGCCACCACTGAACCTGGTTTTACCACGCGTGACGGGAAACAAATTCCGGAAAGAACCGAGTGGCATAATATTACCGTTAGACGAGGGCTGGTAAAAGTTGCGGAATCATATATTCGCAAAGGCACTCAGCTATACATTGAAGGTAAGTTGCGGACCCGCTCCTATGAACAGGACGGAACCACCAAATATATTACCGAAGTAATTGCCGAAACCCTTAAGCTTCTGGGACGTAAATCAGACAATCCAGCCATGGGCGATAGTCCTGCTCAGGGCGGAAATCAAGCAAATCAGTCTGCTCCTTCAGGCGGTGACTTTGCCCCTCAAGGCCAATCAGCGGGCAATGAAGGTTTCAGCGCCGGTGATGATAACGCTGAACAACAAGAAGACGATTTGCCATTTTAGTAAATTGAAAAATTAGTCATTCCTTGGAAACAGAGTTATTTCTGTCACCTTTTTTCATATCGGCGACAAACATTATTCTCCACCCCGTATCCTCAAGCATTATAATAGCCACAATAGCTACCATGCTATTGTTGGCGGGGTCGGCGCTCGTGTCCGGTTCAGAAGTGGCATTTTTCTCCCTTAAGCCGGATGACATTGACCACCTCAAAGTCAACAACTCCGCAAAAAGCGATCAGGTTCTCAAACATCTTGAGAAGCCCGAACTGCTTCTGGCTACAATATTAATCCTTAACAACTTCATTAATGTAGGTATTGTAATTTTATCAGCCTATATTTCATCAGAGTTGATTTCATTCGGCGACAGCACTACACTGAAATTCATTTTTGATGTGGTCGTAATCACGGCCATTATACTGTTTTTCGGTGAGATTTTGCCAAAAGTTTTCGCAGGTCAATCGCCTCGTAAATTTGCATTACGAATGGCGTTTCCCCTTAAAACTTCAGCTCAAATATTAAAGCCGGCAAGCATTCTTCTGGTTAAATCATCAGAGTATGTTAAAAACAAGGCAGCTCAAAGAGCCAGCAATTTGTCTCTCGACGACATATCTGACGCCCTCGATCTTACCGGTGATGAAATATTTGAGGAAAAACATATTCTCAAAAGCATTGTCACCTTTGGCAATATAAATGCCGGTGAAATCATGACCGCCAGAGTAGATGTAACCGATTTGGAAATCCGAAGCGATTTCAACAAAGTTTTATCGGTTATTGTAGAGTCCGGCTACTCCCGAATCCCCGTTTTTGATGAAACACCTGATAATGTAAAGGGCATACTTTACGTAAAGGACTTGCTTCCGCACCTTGGAAAAGACAACGGCTTCAAATGGCAAGACCTCATTCGCCCAGCCTATTATGTCCCCGAAACAAAACGAATCAACGATCTTTTATCCGAATTTCAGGCCAACAAAATTCACATGGCCATCGTTGTTGATGAATATGGCGGCACATCCGGAATAGTTACTTTAGAAGATATCCTGGAAGAGATCGTTGGGGAAATAAGTGACGAATTAGATGAAGAAGAGGACTTCTTTTCTATCCAACCAGATGGTTCATTGGCATTTGAAGGAAAGACCCTTCTAAAGGATTTTTCCAAAATAACCGAAATCGACGAAAACGCCTTTGATGATTACAAAGGAGAAGCAGAGACGCTTGCAGGATTATTACTGGAAGTAAAAGGAGTGATTCCGGAAAAACATGAAATCATCGAAATCGGCCCCTATAAATTCACCATTCTGGCAGCAGATAAGAGACGAATAAAAAAAGTGAAATTTGTCCAAAAACCGAATTCATGATAAAAGCCAAACACATATTCAGCTTTATATTTACTGGAGGCATTTTGTTTCTCTCATCATGCGGAAGCAACTATGCCCCCAAGCCGAGAGGGTATTTTAGAATCACTCTCCCGGATAAAGAGTATTCAAAGCTGGACACAACATTACCATATTCTTTTGAATATCCCGTTTACTCCGAAGTGGTACCGGATCATGGACCAAAAGATGAGCCATACTGGGCCAATTTGAATTTTCCGCGTTTTGGAGCAAAGGTTCATATGAGTTATAAGTCAGTTGAGAATAACCTTTATCAACTATTGGAGGACAACCGCGAATTGGCATTCAAGCATACAGTAAAAGCCGACGCTATCCGGGAAAAAATGTTTGAGGCTCCTGAAAAGAATGTCTACGGCATTCTGTATGAAATAAAAGGCAACACCGCTTCACCCCTGCAGTTTTTTGTTACTGACAGTGTTGAGCATTTTTTAAGAGGTTCGTTATACTTCAACTCAGTCCCCAATAAAGATTCAATAGCTCCTGTACTTGAGTTTGTAGAAAAAGACATTGTCCATTTAATTGAAACCCTTAACTGGAAAGACCTATAGAATGCCACTCCTTTTCAAGAAACAAGTCAGCCAATCGACCAGGATAGCCGTTTGGGCCATCCACGAAGAGGAGGAAAAGTTATTACAATTGCTGCCTCCGTTAAAAACCGCGGAGAAGGAGCTTTTAAAAAAGATTTCCTTCAAGCCACGAAGATTGGAGTGGCTGGCGTCAAGAGTCCTGATTTATCAAATGACCGGTGTTTATCCGGAAACCGGATATTTTGAAAACGGACAACCATTCATCGTCCGGCACCGGGAACATGTAAGCATTTCCCACACAAAAGGTTACGCAGCCGTTTCAGTATCCTGCGATTCAACGCCCGGAATCGACATTGAATTTCCATCCCCGCGGATAACCAAAGTAGCCGGGCGTTTCCTCAATCAGAAGAAAGAGACATTTCTAAGACCGGAATTAAAAGAGAAACAGCTGGGTCTTATATGGTGTGCAAAAGAAGCAATCTTTAAAAAAGCCGGGCAACCCGGGCTTATATTTAAGGACCAAATCATTACAACCCCCTTTTTCCCTGAAAACGATGAAGGTAGCTTTGAAGCTAAGTTATATTTAAAAGAAGTGGAATACGACATTAAGCTGAAATATTACTGCACTGATGATTTTTATCTGGTCTGGCTTCTATAGTATCTGACATTAACAATCAAAGTACTTATATTTGCTTCCTAAACCAATACAGAATGAGGGTGAAGATACAAGCATACATAGAGAATTACAGAACAAATAAAAAAAAAATGCTGGCTTTGTTGATAGATCCCGACAAGTGCCATGGAAAGCAACTTGATGATCAGGCTAAACTAATCAATCATTATAAACCCCAGCTCATTCTCGTAGGAGGCAGCCTCACTAGTTATCCGGTAGATGAAGTGGTCCGGTTTTTAAAAGAAAAGACAGAGATTCCTGTAGTGCTTTACCCCGGACATCCCGTCCAAATTTCTTTTGCAGCCGATGCTCTGCTTTTCTTATCTATGATTTCCGGAAGAAATGCCGAATTACTTATCGGAGCTCATGTAACAGCTGCACCCACCATTCATAAAAGTGGCATTGAAACCATCTCAACAGGCTATATGCTTATCGACGGGGGAACACCTACTTCTGTTGAATACATCAGCCAGACTCAACCCATTCCGGCAAAAAAAACCGATATTGCCCTTGCCACAGCACTAGCAGGCCAAATGCTTGGTTTAAAGATGATCTACATGGATGCAGGAAGTGGCGCTGATCAACCTGTTCCCTCCCAAATGATTGAAAAAGTAAAAGACCAACTATCAGTCCCATTAATGATCGGAGGTGGTATAGACACTCCCAACAAACTGGAAAATGCTTACAATAGCGGTGCTGATATTGTGGTAGTAGGAAACGCCCTTGAAAAAAGCCCTGATTTGCTCAAAACTTTCACCGAGATCACCCTTCATTCGTAGAACTCCCCATATCTTAAAACCTCCACATCTTCAAGCGTCATGAGTCCTCCGGCCTCGGCTTTATCCAAGAGTCGGTTAATAATCAATGCAAAATCGCTTAACCGCTCATTTACATCTACTAAACTGATAATGACAGGTACATCATCAGACAAAGCAAATATTTTTCCACTATGCCCAATACTTTCGGCACCATATGAGAGCATCCCCCGATAAACTGTAGCTCCGGCAATTTTATACTTTTTAGCAGCATAAACAATTGCCTCGTAAAGTGGCCGTTGATAAACTCTGTCAGATTCTCCAACAATAATTTTCAACTTTTTAACTTGACCAGAGAGATTCATAGGCTTCGTTTTGATAACAGATAATCAAGTTACAGATTACTGCTGACAAATTCAATTTTACTTTACAAAAAGCGGCCACGTAATCACATCAAGTCCAAAATATCCTCATTTAAAGGCTACTTAAAAGTCGCTTGAATACAAATCAGCCTTATTAAGAGAAAACAGTATTGGCCAAAATTTTTTCATTCCTGCATCAGAATTTAGGTTTCACACTTGTATCTTATTGAGGATTTATTAATTTTACAGTCGACCCTTTTTAACGATTTTTATTAACCTTTTTTAAAAATTATACTACTATGAAAGTATATCAGGCCGATCAAATCAAAAACATCTCGCTACTTGGCAGTAGCGGCTCGGGTAAAACCACCCTTGCAGAAGCAATGCTTTTCGAGGGTGGTGTTGTAAAACGCAGAGGTAACATTGAAAATAATAATACAATTTCGGATTATCACCGGGTAGAACATGAATATGGCTACTCGGTTTTTTCGTCCGTACTGTTCACCGAGTGGCAGGAGAAAAAGCTGAATTTCATTGATTCTCCGGGCGCAGATGACTTCATTAGTGGTGCCATCACGGCTCTCAATGTAACCGATACCGCATTGATGGTTTTAAACTCGGCACAAGGTATCGAGGTAGGCACAGAGAACCTCTTCAGATATACTGACACCTACCACAAACCCGTGATTTTCGTTGTAAACCAGCTGGATCATGAAAAGGCCAATTTTGAGAACACTATGGAAACGGCCCGGGAAGCTTTTGGCCGAAAAGTTATCATTGTGCAATATCCCATTACTGTTGGCACCGGCTTTGATGCTTTGGTTGACGTTCTCAAAATGAAAATGTACAAATGGGGACCCGATGGCGGAGAACCTGAAATTTTGGAAATTCCTGAGTCCGAAAAAACCAAAGCAGATGAGCTGCATAATGAGTTGGTTGAGGCTGCTGCCGAGAATGATGAGGATTTAATGGAGCTTTTCTTTGACAAAGGTTCTCTCGACGAGGAGGAAATGAGAAGAGGCATAAGAAAAGGCCTGGTAGCCCGGGATTTATTTCCTGTGTTCTGCGTTTCAGCAGCCAAAGACATGGGGGTTCGGCGCTTGATGGAATTCCTGGGCAACATTATTCCTCTGGTATCTCAAATGCCTCCCAAGCAAAACAGCAAAGGAGAGGAAGTTGCCTGCGACCCCAATGGTCCTGCTTCAATATTTGTTTTCAAAACAAGCATAGAGCCTCACCTGGGAGAGGTTAGTTTTTTCAAAGTCATGTCAGGAAAAGTTTCCGAAGGCATGGATTTGGTCAATATGACCCGGTCTTCAAAAGAGAGGCTGTCACAGTTGTATTGCGTAGCTGGAAACACACGCCATAAAGTAGAAGAATTGCAGGCTGGCGATATTGGTGCAACCGTTAAACTAAAGGAGACCAAAACCAATCACACCCTCAATACCAAAGGATGCGACTACGTGTTTGATCCCATAAAATACCCTGCTCCAAAATACAGAACAGCAATAAGGCCTGTAAATGAAAGTGATGATGAAAGACTGGGCGAAATCTTTCAGCGCATGCATGAGGAAGATCCAACCATTGTTGTGGAATACTCTAAAGAACTTAAGCAAACCATTGTATACGGGCAGGGAGAGTTTCACCTCAATACCATGAAGTGGCGCATTGAAAACAACGACAAGCTACCGATTGAATTTCTTACACCACGCATCCCTTATCGGGAAACCATCACCAAACAGGCCCGTGCCGACTATCGTCACAAGAAGCAATCGGGTGGTGCCGGTCAGTTTGGTGAAGTACACCTTATCATCGAACCTTATTATGAAGGCATGCCTGATCCAACCCTCTATAGATTTAAC
The DNA here is from genome assembly GCF_003121985.1 of Marinilabilia rubra. GTDB lineage: Bacteria > Bacteroidota > Bacteroidia > Bacteroidales > Marinilabiliaceae > Marinilabilia > Marinilabilia rubra. Next base: position 468,559 of record NZ_QEWP01000001.1, on the reverse strand, counting down.
GGCCAGGAATACAAAGTCAACGTTCGTAACAAAGAAGAAATTGAACTTGAATGGGGTGGCAAACTGGTGTTCTGCAATTGTATCGTAGGTGGCGCCATCGACAACCGGTTTATGCCCGCAATTATAAAAGGGTTAATGGAAAAAATGGAGGAAGGTCCGCTGACCGGTTCTTATGCCCGCGACATTCGGGTATGTGTTTACGATGGAAAGATGCACCCGGTAGACTCCAATGAAATAAGTTTTAAACTAGCCGGTCGTCATGCTTTCAGTACAGCATTTAAAGAGGCAGGGCCTAAAATCCTGGAACCTGTTTATACTGTTGAAGTTCGGGTACCTTCCGATCGCATGGGGGATGTTATGAGTGACCTTCAAGGACGCCGGGCCATTATTGAAGGCATGAACAGCGAAAAAGGATTCGAAGTAATCAAGGCTAAAGTGCCTTTGAAAGAAATGAACAAATATTCAACATCACTGAGTTCTCTTACCGGTGGACGTGCATTTTACACCATGTCATTCAGCAAATACGACAAAGTTCCACCTGAAATTCAGGAACAGTTGCTGACTGACTATGAAAAGCAATCGAAAGAAAAAGAAGAGTAAGCTTTTTCATTATTCTGGGAAGGGGTGTTCTTGACGGAACACCCTTTTTTTATGTAATTTACTAAACCAATAGATCCTTAGATTTTTAGATACCTGCCTGAAGGCAGTCAGGTAAGATGCAAAACAAATCGTATAAAACTAAAAACCTGAGCATTACACAAACAACTGCAAGTCTATTGTAAAAGATGAACTGAGAATTGTAAACACTATTGGCAATGAGGAGTTAATTTAGTGTACAACATTTTAATCTGATTCAATATTTTTTGATCAAAAGTAGAAGAATACTTAACTTTTCATTAACTAAAAAACGATAATATATGAAGATTGCTTTTTTCAATACAAAATCTTATGACAGAGATTATTTTGAAAATTTTAGTGAAAATTCTGAAATAGAGCTGACGTTTTTTGATGGAACACTTAATTGCGAAACCACAGAACTTACCAAAGGTTTTGATGGAGTATGTGTTTTTGTAAATGACCAACTTCATGCCGACGTCATAGAGAAACTGGCTGAGCATAACAATAAAATAATAGCCCTAAGATGTGCAGGGTTCAATAACGTTGATCTTGAAGCAGCTGAAAAGCACAACATAAAAGTGGTAAGAGTACCCGCCTACTCCCCCAGTGCCGTTGCCGAGCACGCCCTGGCACTAACATTAACCCTAAACCGAAAAACCCACAAAGCCTACAACAGGGTAAGAGAGAGCAACTTTTCACTGGAAAGGCTGACAGGATTTAATCTTAACGGTAAAACAGTAGGGGTAATTGGCACCGGTAAAATCGGAGTCGAGTTTGCCAAAATCATGCAGGGATTAGGGTGCAAAGTAGTTGCACAAGATCCCTACCCCAACCAGGAACTCATTGACAAAGGCATTGAGTATATAAACACAGAAGAACTACTGTCGAAATCCGACATCATTTCTCTTCATTGCCCATTGACCCCCGAATCGAAGCACTTGATAAACAAAGAAACCATAAAACAAATGAAACGGGGAGCAATGCTGATAAATACCAGCCGCGGAGCCCTTATTAACACCAAAGATGCCATTAAAGGATTAAAAAAAGGCCGGATAGGTTATTTGGGAATAGATGTTTATGAACAGGAAGAAGATTTATTTTTCAAAGACCTGTCAGAAAACATCATACAGGATGAGGACATTATGCGTCTGATGAGTTTCCCAAATGTTTTAATAACGTCTCACCAGGCTTTTTTTACAAGAGAAGCTTTGGAACAAATAGCAACAACAACCATACAAAACATTCTTGATTTTAAACAAGGGAAAGAACTTAAGAATCAAGTTTCACCACAACATTAAAATTTATTGTCATGGATACTTTATCAGAAGCCATCAACACATTGATCAAGGAAGGATTTGACGAAAATTTCAGGGCTACCGAGGAGTGTGTTGAAGCATTGAGTTCAAAAAAGAAATATGCCCCTGATGCGTTGACTATCGTTAAGTCTTATCGTTTTGAAGGCCCAACGGACCCGGCTGACGAAATGGTATGCTTTGCGATTAAAGCCAATGACGGTATCAAGGGAACTTTGGTAATGTCATTCAATTCGGAACATTCGCAAGCCATTGAAACCATTCAAAAAATTCCCGGGAGGATATAAAAATCATTATCTTTGATAAAATCCCTCAAAACAAAATATGGATAACCGAGCAAAAAAAGTCAGACTGGGTATTTTTATTGTCATCAGCTCCACCCTTCTTCTTTTCCTGGTCGTATATTTTACGGCCAGAGAAATGTTTCAGAAGAGTGACACATATTATGTTGCCTTTCAAGATGTTTCCGTTAGTGGCATGGAAGTAGGAAGTCCGGTCAAATACCTGGGAATTAATGTAGGAACAATTTCCGATATTAGAATTAATCCCAAGGATATCACCAGCATTGTTCTAGAGCTTTCTTTGAAATCGGGAACACCAATCAAGGAAGACAGCAAAGCTGACATTGTTTCCATGGGCATAACCGGAATGAAAGCCATCGAAATACGAGGTGGCACCAATGAAACCAGACTTCTGGCCCCGGAATCTTATATTCAACCCGGAAGTTCCTTATCTTCTGAAATAACAGGGAAAGCAGAGGTTATTGCAGAGAAAGTTGAAAATGTTCTCAACAATCTTCTGGTAATAACACATCCGGATACTCTTTCTAAAATCACCCGGACACTTGCCCGATACGGTAAACTTGCATCAGATGCAGACAGAACGTTGCTTCGGCTGGACACCGTAATCAATCAGAATCAGGATGATTTCAGAGCAACAATACTAAATGCTCACCAAATTAGTGAATCGGTACTCGTTTCCAGTCAAGCCATTGAAAAAACCATTTCCCGGGTTGACCGCATGGTCAGAAGCGACTCCATTTCCGACATCATTGGCAATGCCAGGGATATTTCGGCAAAACTAAAAGAGTCTAACATTACGCAACTCATTGAGAATTTGGCCGGCGTAGTTCAACGAACTCAGGAATTGCTGATTAAGGTTGATGATGACATCAATGAAGGCACCAAAGGTTTTGTCGAAAGTCAGGATCTTTTGAGGTCGACCCTTCGAAACCTCAATGAAGCATCAAGAAAAATCAATGAAAACCCCTCTCTGCTCATCAGAAAAAGCAAAGGGAAAAATCTACCTGACGAACAATTAAAAAACTAATATGAAGCACATTATATTTTTCATATTCGCATCGTTACTCCTATTATCATCAGGCTGTGGAAGTCAGAAGACTATAGTTAAAAAATACTACATGATTGAGGAGCCTGACAGCCTGATCAATTTGCAGCCTGATTCAAGTAAAATGATTGATGCCTGGTGTGAAGTGGATGAAGTCAAAGTTTATCCGGCATTTGCAAGCAGGCGCATTGTTTTGCGTGATGCCTCACACCAGATTAGATACTTTGGCAATCACGAATGGGCGGTTCGCCCGACCGAGATTTTAACACCATTAATTATTGACTATCTTTCAACCCATCTGGTATTCAAGAGGGTGGCAGACAGGTTCTGGGAAGTCACGCCGGATTACCAATTAAAAACAACCATTTTCAAGCTTGAGTTGGGGACCATCGAAAAGAAAAAGTTTGAAGCCCGACTAAGAATTCGTTTAGAACTCATTGATGCTAAAACCGATACCATAATAACCTCTCACAATGTCACACGCAATACAATGCTGAAAAAGAACGACTTGAATCTTTGGGCATCTGCTATAAGCCGTATGCTGCACGAAGAGCTAAGTGGTTTCTCAGAACAAATAAGAAAAACTCTACCAGCGAATAAATAAAACAGGCGTGAAAAAAAAGAGGCCAAATCAATCCGACTTGTTTACAGAGGAGGGAAATGTTATAAGAATAGCCCCCAAACTGACTATCGATAATACTCCGGATTTTCTTTACCAAACAGATCTTTTGTTCCGGAACAAAAAGTCAGGCGACATTTCTGTTGACTTATCCGAAGTGAAAGAAATAGACAGCGCAGGTGCCCTGGCAGTTCACTCGCTATCAGGGATGGCCCAAAAATACGGCATTTCACTAAATATCAGAGATGCTTCATCAGACATTCAAAGCAAGCTGGATCTTTTCAAACCAGTAGATTCAAAAACTACTAAACCTCATCGAAAAGAGTCTTTTTTAGTAAAAATTGGTGACATAGCAACCCATGTATTGGCAGAATATGTCACGACCTTCTTTTACATGGTTTCAGATATTCTCTTCTGGTCCATAAAAGATTTATTCCAAAGCAAGCAACGACGCAAAGGGGAATTTGTAAATCAAGCCGTTTCAATTGGCGTCAATGCAGTTCCCATAGTAATGTCCATGGCTTTTATAATAGGATTGGTACTGGCCTTACAATCGTCCTCTCAGCTAAGGAATTTTGGAGCAAATATCTACATCGTTGACCTCACGGTAATTGCCATGATGGCTGAAATGGGCCCGCTTATTACAGCCATTTTAGTTGCGGGTCGAAGCGGATCTGCTATTGCTGCTGAAATTGCAACCATGAAAGTGACTTCAGAAATCGACGCCCTAAAAACTATGGGGCTCAACCCGATAAGATTTGTGGTGGTTCCTAAAATTTACGGCAGTTTAATAACACTTCCCTTTCTCACAGTATTGGCCAGTGTTGCTGGAATTGGAGGAGGTGCGCTAGCTGCCTATCTTTACCTTGACATCAGCCCGGAGATATTTTACAACCGAATGCCCGAAGCTCTTTACCAAAAAGACATCATAACGAGTCTTATTAAGAGCATTGTTTTTGCCCTTATTATTGTTGTCACGGGCACGTTCTTTGGGTTCAAAGTTGAGGAAGGTGCCGAAGGAGTAGGAAAATCTACCACCAATTCGGTTGTTGCTGCCATCACATTGGTCATAATTGCGGACAGTATTTTAGGACTAATATTTTATTAATGGAAGAAGGAAGAATAATAGAAGTCAATAATCTGAGGGTTTCTTTCGATGAGCGGGAAGTCCTGAAAGGCGTCTCCTTCTCTGTCAACCAGGGAGAAATAACAGTCATTCTGGGAGGCAGTGGCTCCGGAAAAAGTACAATTTTAAAACACCTTCTGGGGCTTTTTCCGGTAAAGTCAGATATTGTCTCAGTCTTTGGAAGCGATTTAGCAGAAGTCGACGAAGACGACCTTCGGTTTTACAAGAAACTTGGTGTTTTTTATCAGAACGGAGCCCTTTTAAACTCCCTTTCGGTTGGAGAAAATGTTGCCCTTCCACTGGAGCAACACACCAATCTTCCGGCTGAAATAATTGAGGACATGGTTAGAACCAAATTGAACCTGGTCAACCTTGAAGACGCTTTCTACCTTTATCCCTCTCAATTGAGTGGGGGGATGTTAAAAAGAGCTGCATTGGCACGAGCCATCATCATGGACCCTCCACTTTTATTTTGCGATGAGCCCGGTGCAGGACTGGATCCCGTTTCTTTGGCCGGTCTGGATGATTTAATTCTGAAACTTCGCCAGCAACTTGGAATGACGGTTTTGATGGTAACCCACGAAGTTTCGAGCATTCTGCGCATCGCAGACAAAATTCTCTTTGTTGACAACGGAATCATCGCGTTCGATGGTTCTCTTGAGGAAGCCCGAAAATCAGAAATGAAAGCATTAAAAGACTTTTTCACCGTTGGAACAGGTGGAAAAAGATAGTCCCTCTGATTATTTGAGCAGCTTAGGAAATAATATTGTCAAAAACACTCCCCGGGAAAACATAAATAACAACATACTCAGCCAGAGAGCATGATTACCTATCGCAGGGAAAAGTATAAAAAACGGGACAAAGAAAAACCCAATTGCAGCAATTACCATGCTGTTACGCATGGCTACCGATGCAGTTGCTCCAATATAAACCCCATCCCAAATATAGGAAGCAAAACTCACAATGGGTAAAGCAATTACCCATGGTAAATAGTGACTACCCCGTTCAATGACATCTGCCTGATCGGTAAAAAAAGCCAAAAGCTGATTACCGGCAATTGCATAAGAAGCTGAGAACAGAATCGCCATACCTACCCCCCATTTAAACAGGTGCCCGATAGTCCGATTTAAAGTTGACTTGTCATTAGCCCCAAACCAACGTCCAACCATTGCCTCTCCGGCGAAAGCGAAGCCATCGAGAAAATATGAAAATAGTAACATAAACTGAAGCAACGCACTATTGGCCGCAAGAGTATCATTCCCAATTCCGGCCGACCGGGAGGTAAAGAATGTAAATACCGCAATCACACTCAGTGTTCGAATAAAAATATCTCCCCCCACGTTCATAAACCGGCGAAAACCTCTTTTAATAAGTGCCATTTGGGCGGTAAAAAAATCTGCAGCCCAACGATATTTCAAAAAGAAAAATGCTACAGCCATCAACAAACCCACATATTGACCGACAACGGAACCAAGAGCTACCCCTTCGGCTTTCATGTGAAATACTCGTACAAACAAAAAACTGCAAATTACATTTATCACATTTACAGAAACGGATATGATCATTGGGAAGAGTGCATTCTGCATCCCCAGAAACCAGCCATAAAAGACCATTAAAGAAATAGCCGCCGGAGCAGCCCAAATGCGAATATAATAGTAATCCCTCGCTATTGCTTTAACTCCATCTGATCCCTCAAGCAGCCAAAAACTAAGATTAGCAAGCGGCACCTGCAAAATCAAGAGTAATACCGAACCTCCAAAAGCCACCATCAACCCTCTCTGAAGAACCAGCGCCATATCCTGATCCTTGCCTTTTCCAAAGGCCTGTGCAGCGACACCACTCATACTCATTCTAAGGAAAGCAAACCCCCAATAAACAAAATTGAAGATAACACCCCCAAGAGCAACCGCACCCATAAATACAGAGGAGTTTAAATGCCCCATTAAATGAAGATCAACCATCCCCAATAAAGGCACGGTTAAGTTTGTGAGGATATTTGGAATAGCGAGTCTGAGTATCTCCTTATTCATCTCTTATTTTTTTTATGAATCTGCAAAGGTAAAAAGAGAAGTTTAAACACCTATTGCATTTTGTCAAACCTCCAAATCAAAACATTTAACAATTTTTTGCCTCTTTTATTTGGAATAAATCCAAATAAGAATTAATTTTGGACAAAGTTATCTGAAATAAAAGGATTGTATAATCATAAAACTTAAACATTATGGCATTTGAACTTCCAAAACTAAATTACGCCTACGACGCATTAGAACCATACATCGACGCACGTACGATGGAAATTCATCATAGTAAACATCATGGCGGATATACCACCAAACTAAATGCAGCTGTCGAAGGAACTGATCTGGAAGGCAAAAGCATTGAAGACCTCCTGGCCGGTGTTTCAAAACACTCAACAGCCGTTCGAAATAATGGCGGTGGATTCTACAACCACAACCTCTTCTGGAAAGTAATGGGACCCAATGCAGGCGGAAAACCTGACGGCGAGCTTCTATCTGCTATCGAGAGTGAGTTTGGCTCATTTGATGAGTTTAAAGAAAAATTCAACAATGCTGCTGCTACCCGTTTCGGTTCAGGTTGGGCATGGTTGGTAAAAAAAGAAGACGGCCAACTGGCTATTGGCAGTACCCCCAATCAGGACAATCCATTGATGGATCTTTCGGATTTCAAAGGAACCCCCATTCTCGGTCTTGATGTATGGGAACATGCCTATTACCTGAAATATCAAAACAAACGTCCGGAGTACATTGATGCTTTCTGGGAGGTTGTTAACTGGGATGAAGTAGCTAAACTTTTCAAAGGCTAATTCAATTTTACAGACCATTTGTCAGTCAACCAATAATTTTTCATAGCAAAAGCACTCCGGACTAAAGTACTTTTCCGGGGTGCTTTTTTTTATATTTGTAAATGACCTGACAAATAGAAGTAACATCCCAATTTATAATATGCCTGAAATTAAACCAAAAATTGAAGAAAGCTGGAGATTAGCTCTCAACGATGCGTTTAATGCTCCCTATTTTTCCGATTTAAAAAAATTCCTTATCGAAGAAAAGAGGCATAATACAGTTTTCCCTCCCGGTCATTTAATTTTCAATGCCTTTAACCAAACACCTCTCTCCGAAGTTAAAGTCGTAATACTCGGACAGGATCCCTACCATGGGCCACGCCAGGCACATGGATTGTGTTTTTCTGTTCCGGAAGGGATCAATCCTCCCCCCTCACTGATAAACATCTTCAAAGAAATAAAAGAAGACACAGGTAATCCGATGCCAGCCAACGGAGACTTAACCAGATGGGCTCAACAAGGTGTTTTACTTCTTAATGCCACACTAACAGTCCGTGCCCGAACTCCGGCATCGCATCAGGGAAAAGGATGGGAACAATTCACCGATTCTGTAATCAATACGATATCCCAAACCAAAGATCATGTTGCGTTTCTATTGTGGGGAAGATATGCCAAAAACAAAGCCGAACTGATCGACTCTTCAAAACATCTTATTTTACAAGCTGCACACCCATCACCTTATTCTGCCGATAAAGGCTTCTTTGGTTGTCGTCACTTCTCAAAAGCGAATGAATGGCTGGTCGACAAAGGATTAGACAAAATCAATTGGTGAAAAAAATCCCCCTGCCTCAAAGAAACAGGGGGACACATCAAAAAGAGTCACTCAAACACTTTTTTTGTCCATCGAAACTCTTTCACACTGATTATTTAATTTCAATCATACGAGCAGGTTTTGGTTTAACCTCATCTCGTTTTTGCAATTTAATTTTCAGCAAACCATCCTTGTATGAAGCGTCAATTTTTCCTTCGTCTACTTCATTTTTAGGGATGGCAAATGATCGTGTAAATGAAGAGTAGCAAAATTCACGACGTGTGTAGCCTTCCTCTTCACCCTTTTCTTCGTTCTTTTCTTCTGTCTCAGCAGAGATGGTAAGAACACTATTATTGACCTCAACTTTAAAATCATCTTTCTTCATCCCCGGCGCAGCCACTTCAATAACGTATTCTTCCTCATTCTCCATCACATTTACAGCTGGAGTTGAAATTCTGTTTGGGCGTGCAGCAGGTGCATTGAAGAAATCTCCGCCAAAAAAGTCATCAAAAATATTGGCGATGTCGGGCACTTGGTTGTTAAATCTCCTTACAATTGTCATAACTATATCCTCCGATTTTTTTTGGTTTGATACTTATTGTTTTTTGTTTCTGTCCTAATATCATCAAACCAAATGCCAATACCATAAATCAGTAAATATGACACCCTTAGAAAGCTCTGGGTGTCATTTTGGCGCAAGAAACTACAAGTAGGCGTCATTTTGGCACACCAGGATCAAAGACTATCCATCTAATTCGAGTCCATTCCAGAATATCTCCAGGCTGACAATTCAACTCTTTGCAAATAGCTTCAAAAGTACTGAGTCGAATAACGCGGGCTTTACCAATTCGCAGCTTAAAAGGAATTAAAACAAGGATAACATACAAGTAACATTAAAAAGCGAGCAAAAGGAGATCTTTGACCCCGGAAACATTTTTTATTTCCTCCCAACAATTCCTGTGTGTAAAGGGCCGTTTCAAACGAGAAACGGCCCTTTAATTTTTCATACAAATACCACCATAACCAATCAACCATGCTTAAAAAGTGCTTTTATAATATAGAATGCCAGTTTTGGATTTTCCTTAAGACGGCGGGTTGAATAACCAAACCACTCTTTCCCGAATGGAACATAAACCCGCATTTTATGTCCTCTCTTTACTAAATTAGTACGAAGCTCAGGAGTTACGCCATAGAGCATTTGAAATTCATAATCACTTTCGCCCAAACCGTATTGACCAATTAATTCTTCTGCAATATCAGTCAGATCATGATCATGGGTAGCTATCCCAACATAAATACCCTTTTCAAAAAGAAACTCCAACGAGTCTGCAAACTGCTTATTAATGGCCTTACGGTCTTTTATCGCAATTTCGGGCGATTCCATATAAATCCCTTTACATAAACGAATATTAACCGGTGTGTTGGAACTATGAAAAGCAGCCAGGTATTTCAAATCACCAGGAGTGCGCTTTAAGTATGCCTGAACAACCAGTCCCACATTGGATGGAAACTCCTGAAGCAACCGGTGGTAAAGTTCAATCTCGGCATCCACACAACTGCTGTCTTCCATATCTATTCTGACAAAAGAGTTGTATTGTTTAGCTTTTTCAATAATCTCCCGCACATGAGAATAGCAAGTCTCAAAATTCAACAACAACCCAAAACTAGAGGGCTTCAATGAATAAGTAGCTGAAATGCCCTCTTCCTCGAAACGCTCAATCATTGACAGATAAACAGCCTTTACATCCTTAGCCTGACTTAGCTCCCGAATGTATTCACCCAAATGATCGACTGTAACCCTAATCCCAAGGCCAGCAAGTTTCTTTGATGCCTTTATCGCATCATCAAGAGTTTCACCTGAGATATAACGTTTTGAAAAAAGCCACACGAATTTTTTAGGCAGGAGAGGAAGGACCGATGCAATTAATTTATTGACCATACGTTTTGAAAATAAGACTCGCAAACCCAAAGTTTGAAGTCGTGAAACAAATGATTCAAAGCAAAACTGATCAATTGTCCGATCACTGATTGTGAAGACTTATAAATTAATCAGAGCAAGTCCTTAAAAAACCTTATTTAGACAAACAAAACGGAAAGGACTTACGTAAATATTCCAATTTCAGGTCATAAAAAAAATGACGTATCTCACGATTAAGTTACTGATTGACTTAGTCTGATAAAATTCATATTTTATTATTTGAGGATTTCACAAGTAAGGAAGCAGGGTTAAAATCAAATATGAATAAACATATTTTCACAGGGTTAATAGTTGCCGCAACGTTTTGGTTGTTTTTGGCAAAAACAGGTTATGCACAAGAATGTGACATTTCAGGGAAGGGCAATTTTATGTCTCAAGACAAGCTTTGCGCCCCGGTCACTGCCACCTGGGAGGTAAGGTATCAGGGGGTTAAAGACGGTGGAACCGGCAATGTTAAAATCATCATTGATTGGGGTGACACTTCTCCCCTCGAATCCTTATCTGCCAACAATTATGCGGCCGATGACTGGATGGTTATTGCAAACCACATCTACCCTGAAGATGGCGATCAATGTAACTACCAGACCCGGGCCTGGTTAGAAGTGAATGGAACCCGGTGCACAAGTCAGGTTCAGGAACAACTCGTAACAGTATGGGCTGTTGACGACGAAAACGGAGGAGAGCTAAGCATCAGCCCTGACGTTTTCCCCATATGTATTGGCAACGATGGCTCCGTTCAATTCATCGATGTCAGCCAATGGAATTGCACTCCCCCAATTGAAGAGGACACGCCAAATGACCAGAACCGTTGGACCCAATGGATCTATGGAACAGGTGCCACTTCTATCACTGATGCAACCGTCAATGGCACCAACCATGCATGGCCTTATTCCGGGAGCATTGATTATTACCCTGCTCCGGCAGAAGGCCCCTTACCACCTCCTTCCGAGTCTGAAAACATTTACATTCCTGATTACTACAATGTAGGTGACTTTTTTGAAGTCACCATCCGAAACTGGAATACCTGTAACCCCTACAATGAGGATCCTTCAACACCACCCTCTGATCCAATTAATGGCGATAATCCCCCGGTAACCACCACAGCCATTGCATTGATTGTTGACATCCCGGATGGATCAATAGATCCAGCGGGCCCCTTTTGTGAAACCGATCCCGCTTTTACTCTCACCCCTGCCACATCTGGAGGAACCTGGTCGGGTCCGGGTATAGACCCCTCTACAGGGCTTTTCACCCCTATAGATGCCGGCCCGGGCACGCATACCATCACTTACGATGTTTCCAACAGTTACGGATGCTCGGCGAGTGGCAGCATTGACATTGAAGTCCGGGAAGCCCCGGATATTGATGTATCCCCCGGCACATCCATATATCTTTGTCCCGGACTGGATCTTCAGCTTGACGCCTCCATTGCCAATGGAACGCCTCCGTACACCATTCAATGGACAGGGGACACAGCCCCCCTTAGTGCAACCGACATAGAAGACCCTCAGTTCAATACCTCAACAATAGGCAGTTACAGCTTAACCGCCATTGTTACCGATGCTACCGGCTGTAGCAATCAGGCAGATATTTCCATTGACATAGAGGATGTATCTATTGACTTCACCCCCAATCCTATTGAAGTTTGTGCAGGCACTTCCACCCAGTTATCACCAATCGTTTCCGGAGGATCTACAACCTTTATATCACACAGCTGGACCGGCACAGACACGGACAAGCTTTCAGCGACAGATGTGCCCAATCCTGAATTTTACTCAACAGAAACTGGCACATTTACTTTCACCTATGAAGTAATTGATGACAAAGGATGCTCAGATCAAACAGACATATCCGTAATCGTTAAAGAACAACCGGTTGCCACTGCCGGCCCCGATGATCTGGCATGCTCATTGACCTATCAACTTGACGGCAATGAGGATGGCCAGAGTTCAGGCCAATGGCAGGTTATTTCAGGATCGGGGACTGTTGCCTTTGATGACAGTTCTCTCCCCGGTGCCACAATCACTGCTGACACTTACGGAACATATGAATTATCATGGACCCTGGGACTCAATGGTTGCACCTCATCAGATAATGTTACCATTACCCTGTCAGAAACACCATCTCCCATGTCTGGTGATGATTTTGGAATATGTGGACTAACCACCGAACTGGAAGCCCTTCCAGACTTTTCTGCGGGCCAATGGAGCGTTACCTCAGGGCCCGGAAACAGCAGTTTTTCAGACAGCAGCAACCCCTTAAGCAATGTCACAGTTGATGCTCCCGGCATGTACACATTCACATGGACAGAAACAACAACAAACGGATGTACCGGAACCGCTCAACAAGTGGTGGAATTCTACCCTCAGGCTGAAGCTCAGGTTGATCCATTCAACAATGAAGGTTGCTCTCCAATGGACATTTCATTCAACAACACCTCCATCAATGCTGACACTTACCAGTGGAGTTTTGGAGATGGAAGTGCAAGTAGTTCTGAAAGCCCCAATCATATTTTTGAGGCAAGTGGCATCATTCCGGATACTTTCACGGTGATACTTGATGCCAGAAACAGTTATGGGTGTAATGACAAAGAACAATACGAAGTTATTGCCAACCCCATTCCATCAGCTATATTTAATGCTTCGGAGCTTGCAGGGTGTTCTCCTTTAGAAATTTCGTTTACCAATAACTCCACCGAAGCAACTACCTACAGCTGGAGTTTTGGAGACGGCAGCACCGAATCCATTGAAGAAAATCCAACACACACATTTCTTAATTCTGAAAATTTCGTTCAGTCTTTCCTCACGGAGCTGACCGCAGAAAACGGCTACGGATGTACCGATCAACACTCAGCCTATATATCAGTTTATCCTGTAAGAAATATTGAATTGACAGCAACTCCTGAAGAAGGATGCGCGCCTCTGGCAACAGAATTAAACACCCAATCGGGAGCAAAGGACTACACCTGGAATTTCGGAGATGGACAAACCGAAGCAGGCACCTATCAAGCATCCCATATTTATGAGAACAGCACCAATCAGGATGTTTCATATGAAGTAAAGGTTACCGGCACATCTTCCTTTGGCTGCATCGAAGAAGCATCTGCTACAATTCTGGTTCATCCCACACCGAAAACAAGCTTCGAGGCGACCCCAATGGAACAACAGATGCCTGAACGAACCGTCTCTGTGACCAACAACACTCCCGGCTCATGGAACTACGACTGGAATTTTGGTGACGGCACAACGTCAACTGAAATGGCACCGGCCCCACATCTGTATGAAGCTTCCGGAGATTACGAAATAGTACTGCGGGCTTACAGTTCTTTCTGTGAATCCACCGATTCTAAAATCACTTCTATACTTCCCATGGTTCCGGCCATAGATTACGGTCAGGATGAAAGTGGCTGTCCACCGCTAATGGTGTCATTTTACAACAACACATTGGATGCCACTTCCTACCTATGGGAATTTGGTGACGGACAAGTATCACAGGAAGCCGAGCCCACACATACTTATCGGGTTCCCGGCACCTACACCGTTACCCTTACAGCATATGGCCCGGGAGGAACACTGTCTGCCGACGATGTTACCATTGAGGTATTTGAAACTCCTGTCGCCCTTTTCGAACCCGTTCCTAAAGTAGTTTATATTCCCAACGACGGCGTAACCTTCTTAAACAGATCACAGGGAGCAACCATGTGGCATTGGCTCTTTGGAGATGGCAATTCATCCTCAGAGTTTTCTCCAACGCACACCTACCAGGATGTAGGAAGCTATGATGTTACACTTAATGTGGAAAATGAAAAAGGATGCACAGATGAAAGAACCATTCCGGATGCAGTGAAAGCCGAGCAGGGAGGTGAGATTGATTTCCCTAATGCTTTTACGCCCAACAAAAGCGGGCCCTCGGGAGGGAACTACGACTACGGAGAACGAAACAACCATGTTTTTTATCCATTTGTACAAAAAGGAATAGTAGAATACAAGCTTCAAATCTATTCACGCTGGGGCGAGTTGGTCTTTGAAAGCAACGATATCCATCAGGGATGGGATGGCTATTTTCGGAAAGATCTATGCCCCCAGGGGGTATACATCTGGAGGGTTACCGCCACGTACAGCGACGGAAGAAGAATTGAAGAAGCAGGAGACGTAACACTGCTGCGATAATTAAGCAATTAATGCCAAGGGCTAAACAAGAAGAGCATTAATGATAAAACAATTAAAAAAATACATCATCCTGGGGATAATTCTATCCTTTTTCGGAATTTCAGTAAGGGGGCAGGACGTGCACTTTTCGCAATTTTACGCCTCCCCTCTCTACCTGAGTCCCTCTTTGGCAGGTGCCACAGATGGAGGCAGACTGGTAATGAATTACCGCAACCAATGGCCGGGCATTGAAGATGCCTTCTCCACCTATGCAGTATCATTTGACAATTATTTCAACTCATTCAACAGTGGCCTTGGGATAATGCTGATACAGGACAAAGCAGGTTCAGCAGGTTTAACAACCACCCAAGCAGCTCTTCAATATTCATACAACATCCAACTTACTGAGAATTGGCAGGTAGTGCCGGCAATTCAATTTGCGTACGGCAACCGCTCCATAGACTTCAGTAAGCTCCGGTTTGCAGATGAAGAAATAGGGGGGGGAGCTTCCGGCTCATGGGATCAACTCACCAATGAACAAGCAGAGTACGTGGACTTTGCTTCTTCCATTCTTTTTTATAGTCCGGCAATGTGGATAGGATTTACAGCCGATCACCTTGCCACGCCCAACTACTCCTTCCTTGGCGAACGAATGCAGCTGCCGCGAAAGTATGTCTTTTATGGTGGTGTTAATTTATGGACCGAAAAACGACGGAGAATAAAAGGCGACCGCTCTTTTGCAGGAAGCTTCAGGATTCAGCATCAACAAGAATTCAACCAGGCTGACATTGGGGCTTACTGGTTTAACGACCCGCTTGAAATTGGGGTATGGTATCGTGGATTACCCATCTTCAATAATGAAGTGGAGAACAAGATCAATCAGGATGCAATCATTATTTCATTGTCTTATCGCCATGGCCCCATTCGTTTTGGGTACAGCTACGACATTACCATCAGCGGACTTGGATGGAATTCAGCCGGAGCTCATGAACTAAGTCTTATATACGAATTCAATCAGAATTTCAAGCTCCGCAACCGTGGTCGCCGCCCGGCGGTGCCATGTCAGGGCTATTCCAACCCATTGCTTGACCAGGATAACCAGAGTAAATATAGAAAAAAAAGAAAAAGAATTTTTTAACATAAAACCACGCATAAACCACAGTAAATACAGAATTAATTCAGGAATTTTTTTATATTTGTTAGAGGGGGAAAATTCTTATAAAACCCCACTGTTGAAGGTCACCAGACCTTCGCAGTTCGTCTTTTCAATGTATTGATTGTCGAACCAAAAAAATAATAATTCTATGAATTTTTCACTTCCTCAATTACCTTATGCACTTGATGCCCTGGAGCCCGGCATTTCAAAGAAAACACTGGAATTCCACTATGGAAAGCATCATCAGGCATATGTTAACAATCTCAACAACCTGGTACCAGGTACCAAGTTCGAGAATGCAGATTTAGAAACCATCATCAAAGAAGCAGATGGTGGGATTTACAACAACGGAGCTCAGGTATGGAACCATACCTTCTACTTTTCCTCTTTTTCACCTAAGGGAGGCAATGCTCCGACTGGTCCTCTGGCGCAAGCCATTGATGAGGCTTTTGGCTCTTTCGATAAATTTAAAGAGGAGTTTTCAACAGCTGCAAAAACTCTTTTTGGATCGGGATGGGCCTGGCTGGTAAAAAACAGCGACGGCAAACTTGAAATCATCAAGGAAAGCAACGCCGGAAATCCATTGCGTAACGGAATGACCCCCATTCTCACATGCGATGTATGGGAGCATGCTTATTATCTGGATTATCAAAACAAACGGCCCGATTACATTGAGAGTTTCTGGAAATGTGTTGATTGGGACATCGTCGGCAAGCGATTCTAGAAACCAAAATCCTCATTATCCGGTCTCCACATCAGACCGGGTAATGAATTTCAGTCAAATTCCCTTTTTTCTGTTTTTAACAACTAAACAAATGACCAATTTAAAAGATCTGGTACGGCGAAATCGAAGTTACCGCCGCTTTTATCAGGAAGTCACCATTCCTGAATACATTTTAGAAGGTTTAGTTGATTTGGCCCGATTGTCCCCTTCGGCACGAAATGCTCAAACCTTGAAGTACTTTATTTCTTGTGACCCGGAAACAAATGAAAAGATTTTCCCTCATCTGGCATGGGCCGGATACATAAAAGACTGGGATGGTCCGGCACCGGGTGAAAGACCTTCGGCATACATAGTCATACTTAATGACACAAAGATTTCAGACAATTATTTCTGTGACGACGGAATTGCTATCCAAAGTATTCTGCTGGGGGCGGTAGAACAAGGTTTTGGTGGGTGTATTATTGGGTCTGTCGACAGACTAAAGCTCCAAAAAAAACTAAGCATTCCTGATCACCTAAAGATTGTTGAAGTAATTGCCCTCGGGAAACCAAGAGAGCAAGTGGTTCTGGAAGATGTGAAGAATGAGGATGTTAAATATTGGAGGGACGACGCAGAGACACATCACGTTCCCAAAAGATCTCTCGATGAAATTATTATAAAATGCTCTTGTTAAAAGCAAAAACCCCGTTAAAGAAAGAATCCTTAACGGGGTCTTTTATACTATCTATCTCGCGACTAAGTGGCTAATTCAACATCCATCGCCACATCTTCTCCCTTGTCGTTATTTACAATCCGGAACCGTACCTGATCTCCCGGTTCAAGGTCGTAAAAATCACAGCCAACAACAGCTTCATAGTGAAAAAATAAATTCTCAGGGGGATATTTTATAAATCCATACCCCGATTTCACAGAAAGAATGGTACTTACTTTAAAGTCCTCATTGTCTTCTTCGGAATAGGATCCTTTCACTTCACTCCCGTTTCCCTTTGAGGAAATCTCTTTATTAACAAACAACTTCTCCACCAATAGCGTCTCTTCAGGAGTTGGCTCATTAATTATTTCTTCCATATAAACAGGATAAGTCACCACTTTCAAGAGATCCTGAGAAGTACGGGTAACCCTGTGGTTACCAAAATCATCCTGGTAATCAAAGTCCCATGATAAAAGCATAATCCTGGTTCCCAGCGAATTCAACTTACGTGCTAAAGGCACATAATCACTATCCGAGGCAATCAGTACAATAACATCAAAGCTTTTATGAAAGGCCAGCTCAAATGCTTCCAGAGCAAGCAACACGTCAATGCTTTTATCGAAACGCTGTGTACCCCCGTTATTTTTCAGAGGCAAATAGTGGGTTGTAATACCTTCAGACATTAGAATATCATCAAATACCCGGTCATAGTATAAGAGATTTCCTTTCTGACTGGCTTCCGCGGCCCCCGGCCGGCTCCTGAAATAGTGAGCATCCACTATCTGACAGTGAGGAAAACCACTTGGCCCATACTCAACATCAGCTATTTTATTCCGGATAAAGTCATGAAGTCCCGATATGCTAATACGGCTGTGACGCTCATGGACATAATTATAATAGTTACTTACATGAAAAAAGTAATTTCCATCATAAAAAACACCTACCCTAATCAATTCTTTGTTTTTTTCAATTTGCATTCTCAGTTTGTCTTTTTAAATATTCTCTATCTCTATTCTTTATTTCTAATAACGTGCATCCTTGTCCGGGAAGAGTTGAGGCAATAGCTATCCAAAAACAGAGATTAGGGAGGGGGAGTTCTCTATTCAAATACAATCTCTTTGAAAAGATCTAAAACAAAATAATCTGAAAACATTTTGTTCTTCAGATCAGAGTGTTGCAGGAAGGTTAAAATAACAAAATTCTAATAGTCTGACAGGAAGAGTTTCAGGTATTGAGAAAAAACATTTATCTTCAAATAATGTTCTGCAAAATTCGGAAGAATGGATTCAAAAGTAAAAAAAATATACCAGTATTTTTTATTTTCTGTATTTAACTGAACACCAGAATGTGAAAAACAAGCTGGAAAACCTTTAATGCACAACGCAAAACGCCAACAAAAAAAATGAGAAAAGCATCTTTTCTTAACCTATTTCCCCCGAATCAGATGAACGGCACCTTTTTTAGAATAAGACTCGCCTTCATTGTAACCTTGGGCTGAAATATTGTAAAAATAAACCCCGGGTGCACCAATTTTACCGCCTACTTTTCCATCCCATCCCCGCTCGGGATCACTACTTTCGAAAACCTTGCGCCCCCAACGGCTATAGACTACCATATTAAAATTTTTTATGGACTTATAGGCTACTCTGAACTCATCATTAACCCCATCTCCATTTGGGGTAAACACATTTGGCACTTCAAGCTCCGATTCTCGAACCACAACAATAAAAGGTTCACTGAGGTCTTCACATAACGATTGACGGTTTACAACCCTCAAAGTTACGCTATCGGTGCCAGCTTCTGAAAATACAAAAAGCGGGTTTTGCTGAACAGATTGACCCGCATCGCCAAAGGTCCATTGCCAGGCACTTACCTTTCCTGATGATTGGTCTAAGAATCGAATTTCTATTGGAGCGGAACCTTCTGTTTCAGAATGCCTCTCATGCTGAATAGTATCTTTCAAATTTTCGACCTCAAACTCTGCTTTAACGGCTATGGCAGAATAATCAATTGATCCCTCTGCTGTATTGCCAAAACGATCCGCCACAGTGACACCATAAGATACATTTTCATAGGGTGCATCAAAAGAAACGGGGTTGCCTATATGCTGCTCATCCCCGGCAGGAGTGGTTTTCCAGGAATAAGTCAGATTATAGTCCACAGTTCCTTCGGTTCCATCCAGCGGATCGTAATAAACCAACGGAACACGGTCTACAGATGCCTCCAAATCAACTCCATAGCAATCATCATAAACAACCTGAAGAGAAACACTCCGAATAGCCTGTGAATTATATACCCAACACCTTTCCTCAGTCTCCCTGCCACCATCCTGTACAACAACCCTGTACCCTCCGGGCGACAACACTGTCAATTGAGCACTGGATTCAGTCAAAGGATTGCTCCAGCTGTTGTTTTCCTCATCATAACGATACCAACTATAAACCGCTCCTGCAGATGCATTTTCATGCCTGATAGTCATGGTTGAAGTGGAAGGAAAGCAAAAAACCACATCATTTTCCACCGTGGAAGCATAATCAGTTTCCACAATATAGGCACCATCAGCGGACAGCTGCGCACTTACTGAAAAGGGCACAAAAACACAAAAAAGTAAAAAAGTAAAAAGCTTATGCATATTGATCATTGAAAACGAATTCTTAACAAAATACTCCTTAATTAGAAGTGTCTGTCCATAAAGCCCCATTTGCTGCGTTACACTTGCCCCCAAAATGCTCATTTACATGAGTAAAATCGCTTTTGGGGCCTTCGCTCCCGAAGCCTCGGGATTGCAACTGGAACCTTCTGACCAGAAACATGACTCCTCAGTTTCAAAGCCGATTTTATAGACCGGCACAAATTAGATGACAATTATTGCATCAGAACTACGAAATTACAATAAATTAACGTATTTGGTGATCAGAAAATTGTTAATCCCTTATAAAAACAAATCCTGCAGGTGCATTTCACTTACCATCGCACAGGATTTCTTATCTTTGACCCATATCAATCGATCATCAGATTTCAGGAGACAGGGAACTTGCATGGATGCCGGCAATAATATCAACTTGGCGACAATCAAATCCCTGGGGCTTTAACATCTGATTAATAAAAAATCTGGCAGCCAATACATATAAAACAACTTGTTCACCAATGACAAACAAATATTTAAAAGCCGTCAAATCTTATTTTTTAATCCTTCTTATCGGATTACTCTCATCTCAGTGCTCCCGGAATGATGCCGGAAAATCAACATCAGGAGAACAGGAGTCTGCGAACCTGGACCAAAAAAAAGATTACTCCGATTGGAAAAACGATAAATTGACCTTGTTTGTGCACTTTGGCGCTTACTCCCAGCT
Organism: Marinilabilia rubra; assembly: GCF_003121985.1. GTDB lineage: Bacteria > Bacteroidota > Bacteroidia > Bacteroidales > Marinilabiliaceae > Marinilabilia > Marinilabilia rubra. The sequence goes on along the minus strand of NZ_QEWP01000001.1, from coordinate 447,872 downwards.
TGAAGGCCAATGGCAAGGCAGATTGACTGATGGCCCGGCTGAAGACATTTGGGCCAATTCAGGTATCTTTCTCAATCAGTACGAACGAATGGTAAGAGAGTTTGATCCCCAAAAATGGGATGCTCAAAATATCATCAATATCGCCCGGGACACGGGGTATAAAACCATTATTTTCACTGCCAAACATCACGATGGATTTTGCTTGTTCGGTACAAAAACTACAAAATTCAACTCGGTTGATTTCACCCCTTTAAATGCAGACTTAATTGCAGAAATGGCTAGTGCCTGCGAAAAAGCCAATATGAACTTTGGCATAAGCTTCTCGCTAACAGACTGGCATTTACCGGTAGCCTTCCCAATGACTGACAAGCAGAACAATCCGGTATCACCGGAACATCACCAAACCAACCTTGCCCAACTGGAGGAACTGATGTCCAATTACGGACCCATTTCAGAGGTATACTTTCATTCCGGAATCAATACAACCAAACAAAGCCGTGAGCTTAAAAAACTCATCAAAGAAAAGCAACCGGAATGTCTCATCAGCAATGGAATTGGCAATGATCTTGGAGATTTCATCGCCACCGAATTTAACCAAAGCCACGAACATTCACTCTCCGTTCCATGGATAAAAAGATCATCTGCCTTTAAAAACACACTCTCCTTCCACAAGCAGACTGACAATCAGGATGCATTAAGTATTGCAAGGAAAAAAGTCCGTGAGATGGTTCAGGTAATCTCCGAAGGGGGAAATTTTGCGTTTAACCTTGGACCAAAAGCTGATGGCTCCTTTTCTGAAACCGAAGAGGAAATAATAAAGCATATGGGACGCTGGATAAAGGTAAATCGCGAAGCCATTTTCGGAACCAGGCAAAATCCACTTCATCGTTCAAACCCAAACTGGCATCTTACATTTAAAAACAACAAACTCTATGTTTTTGTGCTAAGGGTTCCAACAAACAAAGCCATCCGGCTATCCGGTTTTGAAAACAAAATTGAGTCGGTTCAGTTTTTGGGTAGTGGCATTGAACCTGATTTCAGACAAATGGGGCAAACCCATATTATTGAGTGGACCTCACCCGCCATGGCAGACCCAATGCAACTGCCTGTCCTGGAAATTTCTTTTGAAAACCCTGTTAGTGAATTAACAGAAAGTCCAATTTCCGTTTCATCGGCTGATACGATTATTCTGGATATCGATAACGCCATCAAACATCGCAGCATTTCAGGAATGGACAAAAGCACAAATATTCCCTCAATTGTTGGCCTCAAATGGAATGTTATTTCAGATGAAAACCTTCGGGGAAAACTGCACTTCAACCCGCAATCTCAGGGAAAAGAATTGACATTAAAAACTGCAACCGACACCATAAAACTCAAATTAAACGGGAAACCGGAAAAGCTAATCCGCTCTGAGAATGACACCATTGAAACCGGGAAGATATTTCAGACACCACCCTTTTACGGCTGTCTTAAGAAAGTTCATATTAATCCCAATGGCAACAACCGGCTTCAAATGTCTAACTCTCCGTGGATGGGCATAAACCCTGACAAGAAAGATCCATTTTTACCGTTGCCGCTAAATGCAAAATACTATTATCTGGAAATTGAATCTGAAAACGCCCAGAAATTTTGTTACGAAATAAGGGCAAATGACGGTTTGCAAGTCTGGCTTAACAAAAAGCAGATAATTTTAACAGTCAATTCAAGGCCCGGGGAACCCATGGCAAGAGAATTGATTCTTGACCTGAAAAAAGGGAAAAACATCCTTCTCGTAAAAAATTACAACAGGCTAGGTAATCAAAACTATTTTAAACTTAGCCCCAAACCTGATGCAATGTGGATGACACAGTCGGTTTCCATACCTGCCGATGCAGAGTTCATTGAACTGGATAAGGGCACAGACGAACTCAGGCATGAGGATATTGGCCTGACTGATTTTTCGATCACATTGACATCAAAAAATTAAAGAATCCCTATATTCGATGTCTCGAAAACCGGAATTTTTTGTGGAAAATTACTTAGAACAATTAAACGAAGCTCAAAAAGAAGCTGTTCTCAACACGGACGGCCCATCCCTGGTGATAGCGGGAGCAGGATCCGGCAAAACCCGTGTTCTGACATACAGAATTGCCCATCTTCTGAGGCAAGGTGTAGCTCCCTGGTCTATCCTGGCACTTACATTCACCAACAAAGCCGCCAGGGAAATGAAAGAAAGAATTGGCCAAATAGTAGGACAGGAAGTGGCCTCCAAGCTATGGATGGGAACCTTTCACTCTGTTTTTGCCAAAATCCTGAGGGTAGAAGCAGAACATGCTGGTTTTCCAAGCAGTTTCACAATATACGACACAACCGATTCCAAAAGCCTTGTCAACAGCATTCTCAAAAACATGAAACTGAACAAGGAGAAAGCATATAAAACAGGAACTGTATTAGGACGTATCTCAGCAGCCAAAAATGATCTGATCATTCCGCCTGTTTATGCGCGAGATGCACAGCGTACAACTGCCGATGCTGCATCCAGAATCCCCAGGATGCCGGAAATATATCAAAAGTACATGAGTGAATGCAAAAAGGCCGGAGCCATGGACTTTGATGATTTGCTCTTAAATACCAATCTGCTTTTTCGAGATCATCCGGATGTTCTGGCTAAATACCAGGAACGTTTTAAATATATTCTGGTAGATGAGTACCAGGATACAAACTTTTCTCAATATCTCATTACCCGAAAGCTTGCGGAAAAATACAAAAACATTTGTGTTGTAGGAGACGATGCCCAAAGCATTTACAGCTTCAGAGGCGCTAAAATTGAAAACATACTCAACTTCCGCAATGATTATCAAGGCTATAAACTGTTTAAGCTGGAACAAAATTACCGCTCCACCCGGACGATTGTCAACGCAGCAAACAGCATCATTGCCCGAAATGACAAACAAATACAAAAAACCGTTTTTTCACAAAAAGACGAAGGTCAAAAAATCAACATGATACAGGCCCACTCTGATGTGGATGAAGGTTTTATTGTCATTAATGACATTAACGAAACCCGTCTGCGTCATCAATGTCAGTATAAAGATTTTGCGATCCTGTATCGCACCAATGCCCAGTCAAGGATTTTTGAGGAAGCACTGCGTAAAAAGAATATACCTTATAAAATATATGGAGGTCTCTCCTTCTACCAGAGGAAAGAAATCAAAGACCTCCTGGCGTATCTCCGGGTAACCATCAACCCGAAAGATTCCGAAGCGCTAAAAAGAATCATCAATTATCCGGCCAGAGGCATTGGCAAAACCACGATGGAAAAACTGGAGGCCATTGCCAGTCAACACGATGTGAGTTTATGGGAGGTGATCACCAATCCCGGATTGCCCAATGCCGGGTTTAATTCGGGGATTCTTAAAAAATTGAGCAGTTTCTCCACTTTAATTGGTGGATTTATCAGTCAGGTGCCAAACATGTCAGCATTTGACATTACCAATGAAATTGCCACTCAAAGTGGGATATTAAAAGAGCTTCACACAGACAAATCTCACGAAAGTCAAACAAGACTTGAAAACCTGGAGGAGCTGTTCAATGCCATCAGAGAGTTTTCGGATGAACGCCAGGAAGGCGGAGAGGACAATGGGCTGGTGGACTTTCTGGAAGAAGTATCCCTTTTAACCGATCAGGATAACGATTCCTCTGACGACATCAATAAAGTAACACTGATGACTATCCATGCTGCAAAAGGACTGGAATTCAAGAATGTTTACATCGTCGGGGTTGAAGAAGGGCTATTCCCATCCGGAATGGCCTCCACCACTGAACCCGGATTGGAAGAAGAACGGCGTTTATTTTATGTTGCCCTTACCAGAGCCGAGGAGAGAGCAACACTAACCTGCTCAAGGAGTCGATATAAATTCGGAGAATTAACATTTGCCCGTCCCAGCCGCTTTTTAGGAGAGATCGATCAACAATACTTAAACATCCCGGAAGAAAGCCAAAGCTTTGCCAAACCCAAACCCGGAATGCCGGGAATGGGAAAAACAACCAGGCGAAAATTCAATCTGGAAGACGAAACACCGGAAAAGAAAAAAGTTAATTTCTCCGGAAAAGTATTGCAGAACAACAGACCTGAACCAAAATTCAACAGCCGGGATTTGGCTGCTCCAAATCAAATCCAACCAGGCGTGATGGTTGAGCACGAACGCTTCGGCCACGGCAAGGTACTTCATTTAGAGGGAAATGCCCCAAACATTAAAGCAACCGTATTTTTTAAAAATGCAGGACAGAAACAATTATTACTTAAATTTGCCAAACTTAAAATAATCTCTTAAATTTGCAATACAATTAGGCTTCAAAGGATTACAACTTTTTTTTACAGCTTTACTTACCAGTAAGCGTTTTGTCCCTCGAAATTTTATCCTGATAAATGCAAATTATTTAAACCGAAAACCGATATTTGCAGGTCTCAAAATGCCATGACCCTTTGGCCCCGGATAATTTTTTTTTATCACCAGGGACCCACAAAATACTAAAAACCACATTACCCTCCGGAAATAATAGTTTCGGAAAATTTCGATTAACTAAACACAAAATCCCTTAGGCAAATCAATACAGGGAATCAAAAGAAAGTCAAACATTTCTTATAAAAATGGATTACAATTCGAACAGAAAGAAATTGGTATTACCTGAGTATGGCCGCCATATTCAGAAAATGGTAGATCATGCCTGTACCATAGAAGACAAAGATGAAAGGACCCGCTTTGCACGGGCCATCATCGGGGTTATGGGAAATCTTTTCCCGCATTTGCGCGATGTAAGCGACTTCAAGCACAAATTATGGGATCACTTAGCCATAATGGCAGATTTCAAACTGGATATTGATTATCCTTACGATCCACCGGCACCGGAGAACTTTCAGGCCAAACCGGATCCCATTCACTACAATCAGGGAAACATGACCTTCAAACATTACGGCAGGCTTGTAGAACAAATGATCAAAGAAGCTTCTGAAATGGAAGAAGGGCCGTTAAAGCGTCACCTCATCATGCTGATTGGAAACCACATGAAAAAGTCTCTTTCCAACTGGAATAAAGACAATGCTAACGATGACCGCATCCTGAATGACATTGAGCGCTTATCTAAGGGAAAAATCAAGATTGAAGGCCAACCAAAGATTTCTGATTTTCGGGAAGTGCAGAGTAACACCAACCACAACAGGCCTCGAAAAAAATTCATTCGCAAAAGCAATTAGTAGCTGACCCCCAATTCATTCTCCGAAATATGAACAGTTTTGAAGTGCAAGGTGGACAACCCCTGAAAGGTGAGATCACACCTCAAGGTGCAAAAAATGAAGCATTGCAGGTGATTTGTGCCACCCTTCTCAGCAAAGACGAGATTACTATTGATAATTTGCCAGACATACTGGATGTCAACAACCTCATCGACCTGTTAAAAGATCTTGGAGTTCAAATAAATCGTCAATCGTCTCAAACATGTAGCTTCAAAGCTGAAATAATTAAACCGGATTACCTCAAAACGAAAGAATTCAGAACCCGGGCTTCCTCATTGAGAGGTTCCATAATGATCATGGGGCCCTTGCTTGCGCGTTTTGGCAAAGCATTTTTCCCAAAACCCGGAGGTGACAAAATAGGCCGTCGCAGGATGGACACTCATTTCTTTGGTTTTGAGAAGCTGGGTGCCACATTTGATTTTGATTCGGAAGAAATCTTTTACACCGTTCATGCAGGACACCTGAAAGGGGCTAACATGTTGCTCGATGAAGCCTCTGTTACAGGAACCGCAAATATCATAATGGCTGCTGTTCTGGCACCTGGAACCACGACTATTTACAATGCGGCTTGCGAACCATACATTCAGCAATTATGTCGCATGCTTGTTTCCATGGGAGCTAAAATAATTGGTATAGGTTCCAATTTGCTTACCATAGAAGGCGTCAAAGATCTTAACGGTTGCACCCACAGAATTCTGCCGGATATGATAGAAATTGGCAGTTTTATTGGCTTGGCAGCCATGACTGGCAGCGAAATAACCATTAAAGATGCCGCTACCGATCACTTGGGAATAATACCACTGGCTTTCCGCCGAATGGGCATAAATATGCACATAAGTAAAGACGAAATTTACATTCCCCCAAAACAAAAATATGCCATAGAAACCTTCATTGACGGGTCTATCATGACTATTGCCGATGCCCCCTGGCCGGGACTTACCCCGGATTTATTGAGTGTATTTCTGGTAGTAGCCACCCAGGCAAATGGCAGTGTGCTTATCCACCAAAAAATGTTTGAAAGCCGCCTCTTTTTTGTTGATAAACTAATAGACATGGGGGCCAGAATAATACTTTGCGATCCTCACCGGGCAACCGTTATAGGACTCAATCAGGAAACACCTCTGAGAGGCAGTGTAATGACATCTCCGGATATCAGAGCCGGGGTGGCTCTGTTAATTGCGGCACTTTCAGCAAAAGGAAAAAGTATCATCCACAATATTGAGCAAATTGACCGTGGATATGAGAAAATTGATGAAAGATTAAGCCGTTTAGGAGCAAGAATAAAACGCATTTAAAGAATAAGTTCTTTATTAATCACCTTCTTTTTTCTTTTTTTACGGTCTTTTAACCACGACCCAAAAGACTGTTTTAATGCGACTTAGATATCAAAAGCACATAAATTAACATTTTTTCTCAAAACTCCAAGAAAACAGCCTTCCTTTTTTCCTGTTTTACAGCATAGCTTTGTAGTCAAATTAAACCCACTGGTCACTCAATATTGTTTGTTCATCGAAAAACTTTGATCAGTCCAAAATAATTGTTGAAACTTTGTGCTATAGCAACAAAGGGAAAGACTATGCTTATGAGGAACAAGTTACTATTAATTACCATTTTAGCTGGATTTGTATTCCTTTCCTTTATTAATGGTTCTCCGGAACCAAGAGATGGATTACAAGTAGGGAATAAGATTCCTTCCATAAACCAGCCTTTACTTGATGGCACCGCTTTCACAACAGACAGCCTCAAGGGGAAAATGGTCCTGCTGGACTTTTGGGCATCCTACGATGCTCCGTCCAGAGTTGAGAGTTCCGCTAAAAAGGAACTCATCAGGAAATACAACAATCACAAATTTCTAAATGGAAAAGATTTTGTCATTGTCAGTATTTCACTTGACAGATTTAAATCTCCCTTAATGCAGGTTATTAAGAGGGATCAACTAAATGAGATGTATCACATCTGCAATTTTAAAGGTCGTAATTCTGAAATTGCAAAGAAATTTCAAACAACTGAAGACATGACCAATTATCTGGTTGATGGCCATGGCAGAATTGTTTCAGTTTCAAAGAACATGGAAAAAATAGACGAAACATTGGCAAGACTGCAACAGTAACTGCTTAAATAATACCATACTGCGCAACAAAGACAGCTTAAAAGTCAGAGACTTTTTGCTGTCTTTGTCATTTTTACAGGTTACACATGTGCCAAAATGACCCTGTTTTTAATATGGCAAAGAAATTGCATACCTTTGTGCGCCAAATAATAAAAAAACGAAACGAAATATGAGCAGAAAAAAAGTGACTGAAGAGCAAAAGAAAGCCTCTGAAGCTCAAGATACTGTTGAAAACAAGGAGAAACAAAAGGAAGAGCAGGTAAAAGAGGAAGCAGCGGAAATTTCTGAAGAGGAAGATCAGTGCAAAGAAGCTAAAGAAGATGTTGAAGACGAAAAAACGCTTTTAAAACGTCAGCTGGAAGACCTGAACGACAAACACCTGCGTCTCATAGCTGAGTATGATAATTTTCGCAAACGTACTCTGCGTGAGAAAATGGAACTTTCAAAGAATGCCGGAGAAAGCATCCTGCTCAACGTTCTGCCTGTAATTGATGACTTCGACCGGGCAAGATCTCACCTTGGAGCTGCAAGTGATCTGGATGCGGTAAAGGAAGGCATTGACCTTATTCATAATAAATTCCAGGAATTCCTAAAGCAACAAGGAGTTTCAGAAATAGAAACTGAAGAACAGGAATTTGACAGTGAAGTACATGAAGCTGTCACCAAAATCCCTGCCCCTTCCGACGACCTGAAAGGAAAAATCATTGACTGCATTCAAAAAGGCTATAAACTGAACGACAAAGTAATCCGATACCCCAAAGTTGTCGTAGGAGAATAAAATCAAAACTTAATCATGTCAAAAAGAGACTATTACGAAGTACTGGAGGTTTCAAAAAGTGCAAGTGCGGCCGAGATCAAAAAAGCCTATCGCAAAAAGGCTTTGAAATTTCACCCGGATAAGAACCCGGGTGACAAAGAGGCAGAAGACAAATTTAAAGAAGCAGCTGAAGCGTACGAAGTACTGAGCGACCCCGAAAAGAAACAACGTTACGACCAATTCGGACATGCCGGTGTAGGCGGAGCATCATCCGGAGGCTTCGGTGGCGGAGGAATGAGTATGGATGACATATTCTCTCACTTTGGCGACATCTTTGGTGGCGGATTTGGTGGTTTCGGCGGCTTTGGTGGTTTTGGCGGCAACTCCCGGGGTGGCGGCCAAAGAGTCAACAAGGGCTCAAATCTGCGGGTTAAAGTCAAATTGACATTGAACGAAATAGCCAATGGCGTTGAAAAGAAAATAAAAGTAAAGAAATACGTTTCGTGTGATGAATGCAGTGGTACAGGTGCAGACAACGGAACCGCCTATAGCAATTGCTCAACCTGTGGTGGCACAGGACAGGTTACCCGTGTAGCCAATACCATTCTGGGGCAGATGCAAACCCGCTCATCTTGTCCCTCTTGTAACGGTGAAGGAAAAACCATTACCAAAAAGTGTGCGCACTGTAATGGCGATGGGGTTCAGCGCAAAGAGGAAGTGGTGAGCATCAACATCCCTGCGGGAGTTGAAGAGGGCATGCAGCTTTCTGTTTCAGGCAAAGGAAATGCCCCTCGTCGTGGCGGAATCAATGGCGACTTGCTGGTACTAATTCAGGAAGAAAAACATCCCGAGCTAATAAGGGATGGAAGCGATTTGATATACAATCTCCAATTGGGTATTCCCGATGCTGTACTTGGCACTCCGGCAGAAATCCCAACGGTTGAAGGAAAAGTAAAAGTTAAAATCGATGCAGGCACTCAACCCGGAAAAATTCTCAGACTGCGTGGAAAAGGACTTCCGGAAGTCAACAGTTACCACAAAGGGGATCTTTTAGTCAGAGTAATGGTATGGATCCCGTCAGATGTATCTAAAGAAGAGAAAAAGACTCTGGAAAAAATGAAAGAGTCTGAATCTTTCAAGCCTAAAGCCAACCAGGAAGAAGGTGGTTTTTTCAGTAAGATGAAAGATATCTTTTAGCATAAAAAGACCCCTCTTTTCCGAGACGAATACATAAAATATATTTTCCTAAAAACGGGGACCAAAAAGGTTCCCGTTTTTTTTATATCTTTTGCCTTCTAAAACAGAGAACCAAATGAATATCCAACAACTGGAATATATTGTTGCACTTGATGATCACCGTCATTTTGTGGATGCCGCTGAAAGTTGCCACATTACCCAGCCAACACTGACCATGCAGATAAAAAAGCTGGAGGAAGAAATTGATGTCAAGATTTTCAACAGAGGCAAAAAGCCCATTGAACCTACGCCGGCAGGGGAAGAGGTAATAATGCGGGCCAGACAGATTCTAAGGGAAGTTTATGAACTTCACAATTTTGTCTCCATCGAAAAAAAGAGCATTGAAGGAGAGTTTCGTCTTGGCATCATCCCAACGCTTGCGCCCTATCTCATTCCCAGATTTCTGCCTCAGTTTATCCAGGAAAATCCAAGCACACATCTTCGTATTGAGGAGTTAGAGTCTGAACAGCTACTGAAAGCGTTGCACCACGACCGGATAGACATTGGCCTGATGGTAACGCCGACAGACGAAAAACAAATAAAAGAAGTTCCTCTTTTTTACGAACCATTTCTCTTCTATGCGCCTTATGATCATCCATTCATGCACAATAAATTTATTGAAGACAAACTCCTGGATCCGGCCAAAGTATTGGTTCTGACCGAAGGGCATTGTTTCCGCAACCAGACTCTGGACATTTGTGGCAAAGAAAATCAGACCAATAATGCGTTTGGTTTTTTTTACGAAAGTGGCAGCATTGAAGCTCTTAAATCGATGGTAAGAAAAGGCATTGGCTACACACTTGTTCCTGAGCTTTCAGTCGATTCCATGACAGACAGTCCATTTGTTCGCCGGTTTGCAGAACCTGAACCTGTAAGAGAGGTAAGCATTGTTGTTCATCAAAACTTCAGCCGACAATTGCTCATCGAACAAATAAAAAATGCCATTCTTGACAACATCCCTAATAACATCAACAAAACCAAGAACATAAAGAAGATCAAATGGAGATAATTTACAATTCGAAGAAAAAAATACTTGCATATTAAAAAATCATTGCCTAAACTTGCATAATCAAAACATAACAAAAGTCATGAACAAGACAGTTTGCAATATTTGGTGGTGGCGTCATTCTTTCCTTCCTCATTCGGGGTGAAGGCGACGGCCTCATGCACTATTGTAAACAGACAATATCATCAAAAAGGCTTGCCGAACCCCGGCAAGCCTTTTTTTTATGCTTTTAAACAAGAAACAAACGAACAAATACAGACCTGACTATGAAGACACAAAAATTACATCTTTCCTGCAACAGGATTCCCGCCCATGTCGGCGATGTTGTTACGCCTGTTAGTATCTACCTGAAGTTGAGAGATCTTTTCCCCAATACAATCCTTCTTGAAAGCTCGGACTACCATGGTGGCAACAATTCGTTGTCGTTTATTTGCTTTAACCCAATGGCCGATTTCATTGTTGAAAAAGAAGAGGTCAAATGCCGCTATCCGGATGGCAGTACCTCCCGATCATCGCTTCCCGATGAAAAATCAGTGCCGGCCCTGATGCAGGAATTTATCAACAGTTTTGAGATCCCTGAAGAAGATCAAAAAAACTGCTCTGTTCCAGCCTCGGGGCTTTACGGTTACACTGCCTATGATGCCGTCCGATACTTCGAAGACCTAAATCTTGACATTGATTACAACGCTCCCCATTCCATCCCCGATATTCGCTACCATCTCTACAAGTCAGTTATAGCCTTCAACCATTTTACAAATCAACTTTATCTTGTTGAGCACCTTCTCCCCGGAGAAGAATCCAATCTTCAAAACACACTTGAGATTTTAAAAAACAGGGCTGTGCCTTCATTTACCTTTAACCCGGTAGATGAAGAAAAGTCGCCAATAACCGGAGATACCTACAAGGAAATGGTTACCAAAGGCAAACAGCACTGCTACAGAGGAGATGTATTTCAGATTGTGCTTTCGAGACAATTCTCTCAGTCCTTCAAAGGTGATGAATTTAACGTATACCGGGCTTTGCGTCATATAAACCCATCTCCTTATCTGTTTTACTTCGACTATGGAAATTACCGGTTAATGGGCTCCTCACCCGAAAGCCAGTTGGTAATTGAAAAAGGAGTTGCTACAATCAATCCTATTGCAGGTACATTCCGCCGAACAGGGGATGACCTCAAAGACATGAAGCTCGCTGAAGAACTTGGTAAAGACCCAAAAGAAAACGCGGAACATGTTATGCTGGTAGACCTGGCCCGCAACGACCTTGGCCGCAACTGCAGAGAAGTTGAAGTAAAAACCTATAAGGAAGTTCAATACTATAGTCACGTGTTGCATCTGGTTTCAGAAGTAATTGGAAAATTAAGAAACCCGAATGATGTCGCCCGTGTCATGGCCGACACATTTCCGGCAGGAACTCTTTCAGGAGCTCCAAAATACAAAGCCATGCAACTCATTGACAAATATGAATCCCACATCCGCGGGTATTATGGTGGTTGCATCGGAAAACTGGGCCTAGACGGATCATTCAACCAGGCAATTATGATTCGTTCTTTCCTGAGTAAAGACAACACTTTATTCTATCAGGCAGGGGCCGGAGTTGTTTCGGAATCGGTGGAAGAAAAAGAGCTACAGGAAGTAAACAACAAACTTGGTGCATTGAAAAAAGCCATCGAAATGGCCGCTGAGTTTTAAGTCAGGTCAAAGCAGACAATAGCCAAGTAGAGAAAACAGAAAATCACAAAGAACAAAAGACACTGAGTCTTTGCGAAAAAAAAGAAAAATGAAAATACTCGTTATAGACAACTACGATTCATTCACTTACAACCTGGTTCATTACCTTGAAGAAGTTGCCAATCAGGAAGTGGCTGTATTCCGCAACGACAAAATTACGATTGAAGAAGCTAAGGCTTATGACAAGATAGTCTTGTCCCCCGGTCCCGGGATTCCTGATGAGGCAGGAATTCTAAAATCTTTGATAAAAGAACTCGCTCCCACACACTCCATTTTTGGCGTTTGTCTTGGATGCCAGGCCATTGCAGAAGTATTTGGCGGAAGCATTTACAATTTACCACGTGTTTATCATGGCATCGCCACTCCTATTACCGTATGCGAGCGCAGAGAGTTGCTTTTCAATACGATTCCTGAATCCTTTATGGGAGGCCGTTACCACTCATGGGTCGTAAATGAGGATGACCTTCCGGATGATCTTCAAATAACTGCCCGAGATATTCAGGGACAAATCATGGCTATAACTCATAAAAAATATGACGTCAGGGCGGTTCAATTCCATCCGGAGTCTATACTTACAGAGCATGGCAAACAAATGATTAAAAACTGGTTGGAAGGATAAATCATTCAATTATTGTTTAACAACTTAGCACCTGAGAAATGTTACAACCTACATTAAAAAGACTATTTGAATACAACACCCTTACCAGAAATGAAGCCCGCAATATACTGGTAAATATTACCAGCGAAAACTACAGCAAATCAGAAGTAGTGGCCTTTTTATCGGTATTCATGATGCGTTCGGTTACCGTTGAAGAACTTTCCGGGTTTCGCGACGGCCTTCTTGAGCAATGCAAAAAGCTGGATCTCTCCGATTTCAACACCATTGACATGTGTGGAACGGGAGGAGATGGCAAAAACACATTTAATATTTCCACCCTCGCCTCCCTGGTCGTTGCCGGAGCAGGATACAAAGTGGCCAAACACGGGAACGCAGGTGTCAGTTCGGCTTGCGGGTCATCCAATGTAATGGAGTACATGGGGTATAAATTCACCAACGACAATGACAAACTGAAAAATCAAATAGACAAAGCAGGCATTTGCTTTTTGCACGCCCCTCTTTTTCACCCGGCAATGAAAGCCGTTGGTCCTATTAGAAGAGAGTTGGGGATTAAAACATTTTTCAACATGCTCGGCCCCATGGTAAACCCATCAGATCCAAAGAATCAATTAGTCGGAGTATTCAGTCTGGAGCTGGCAAGAATCTATCAGTACATTTATCAGCAAACCGACAAGAATTTCAGCATTGTGCACAGCATTGACGGTTACGATGAAGTTTCACTGACAGATGCCTTCAAGATCATTTCTCACAATGGTGAAAAACTGATGACACCGGAAGATATAAATCTGCCACAGAATAAGCCAGAAGACATATTTGGAGGAAGCACAGTGGAAGAATCGGCCGGAATTTTTAAAAAAGTTCTCTCAGGAGATGGCTCAAGCGCCCAAAACAATGCAGTAGCAGCCAATGCTGCTCTGGCCATTAATACCATAAATCCGGGATTAACGCTTGATCAAAGCATTGAAGAAGCGGTAAATTCACTCAAAAGCGGGAACGCTAAAAAAACGTTGGACACCTTATTGTCTTTGCAATAATCAAACAAAGCGGCAAAATGAATATTCTCGATAAAATAGTAGAACGCAAAAAAACCGAAGTTGCCGGAGCCAAACAGAAAACATCCATCAAAGAGCTGGAGTACTACCGGCATTTTAAAACTTCGGTGAGGTCTCTAAAGGAGAGTCTGATAAATAATCCTGAATTCCCTGTAATATCAGAATTCAAAAGATGCTCACCATCCAAAGGCAACATAAATGCTGATGCTAAAATTAAGGACATTATCCCCGGATACACCAAAGCTGGTGTTTCAGGCATCTCTGTATTAACAGACAAAGACTTTTTCGGTGGCTGCAATGATGACCTCAGTACCGCCAGAGATCTGACCGAAACGCCTATCATCAGAAAGGAATTCATCATAGACCCCTACCAGGTTTATGAGGCCAAAGCTATAGGAGCCAGTGCAATACTACTTATCGCAGCCATCCTTGACAAGCAGCAGGCATTTGATCTGGCAGCATTGGCCAATTATCTGGGCATGGAAGTTCTAATGGAATTACACGATGAATCGGAAACCGAGATTCTCAACAGCTACGTAGATCTTGTGGGCATCAACAACCGCAACCTAAAAACCTTTGAGGTTAATCTGGAGCACGCTGCCAATCTGGCCTCCTCACTGCCCGAAAGCATGCTCCCCATAGCTGAAAGCGGTATCCACTCAGCTGAAGATTTCCTTTTTTTGAAAGAAGCAGGCTTCAAAGGGTTCCTGATGGGAGAATACTTTATGAAGCACGATGATCCGGCTAGAGCCTGCATCGAATTCAGGCAGCAAATCACCCATCAAAAAACCGCCAATACCTGAAATTAAAGACAATGCAAAATAACCTAAAAATAAAAGTTTGCGGCATGCGACAGCAAGAGAACATTGAAGCTCTTACTGCCCTTGGGCCCGATTATATGGGGTTTATTTTTTACTCTAAATCTCCAAGGTTTGCAGGAGGTTTCTTAACGCCCAAGATTATCAAACAAATCCCGGAATCCATAAAAAAAACCGGGGTTTTTGTAAATTTGAAAAATCAGGACATCCTTGAAATATGCAAGAACTTAAGCCTAAACACTGTTCAGTTGCATGGAAAAGAATCTCCGGAGCAATGCAGGGCGATAAAAAACCTGGGGCTGGAAGTCATCAAAGCTTTCAGTTTAAATTCAATGGAGGAAATTGACCAAATTATGGCTTACGAAGAAGTCTGTGATTATTTTCTCTTCGATACCCCAACCCGCAAATATGGTGGGAGCGGTAAAAAATTCGACTGGTCTTTACTCAAAGCTCTGCCCTCTGAGAAGCCATTTTTTTTAAGCGGTGGCATCGAAGAAAATGATGCTGAAACACTCATTGAGGACTGTCCGGTCAGTCCCTTTGCGGTAGATATCAATAGTAAATTTGAAATCGAACCCGGATTAAAAAACATTGAATCCATTGAACGATTCATAAAAACCATCAGAAAACAATCATAAAGTAACCAAACTTACAACAAACAAGCTCATGTCAGAATCATTTCAACCCGACGAAAAAGGATTTTATGGTCCCTATGGCGGGGCATATATTCCGGAAATGCTCATCCCAAACATAGAAAACCTTCGAGAAAACTACATCAGGATCATGAATTCGGAGAGTTTTCGGAAGAATTTCAAAACCCTTCTGGAGGATTATGCAGGACGGCCTTCTCCCCTATACTATGCAACCAGGCTTTCGGAGCAATATGGTTGCAATATTTGGCTTAAACGTGAAGACCTGAACCACACCGGAAGTCATAAAGTCAACAATACTATTGGTCAGATTCTGCTTGCGCACGAAATGGGCAAAAAGCGAATTATTGCTGAGACCGGCGCTGGTCAGCACGGGGTAGCCACTGCAACAGTTTGTGCACTAATGGGATTAGAATGCATAGTTTATATGGGTGAAACAGACATCGAACGACAGGCACCAAATGTGGCAAGGATGAAAATGCTTGGAGCAGAGGTAAGATCAGCAGTCTCGGGCAGCAGGACTCTTAAAGATGCCACAAACGAAGCCTTACGGGACTGGATCGCTAATCCATTGGACACATTTTACCTAATAGGATCAGTAGTGGGCCCTCACCCCTATCCTGATTTGGTGGCAAAAATGCAATCGGTGATTAGTGGTGAAATTCAATGGCAATTGCGGAACAAGACCGATAAGTCGGACCCCGATTATGTGGTGGCCTGTGTTGGTGGTGGATCCAACGCAGCAGGTTCTTTTTATCATTTCATGGACAACCCGGATGTCAAACTCATTGGAGCTGAAGCAGCCGGCGAAGGATTGTCTTCAGGAAAAACAGCCGCCTCCATTGCACTGGGAGAAACAGGCGTTATTCACGGAAGCATGACCAACCTGATGCAAACCAATGACGGTCAAATTACTGAACCATACAGTATTTCTGCCGGTCTGGACTACCCGGGAATTGGGCCACTTCATGCATGGCTCAATCACACAGGACGAGCAAAATACCTGTCGGTAACTGACCAGGAAGCTTTGGATGCAGCCTTGTTGCTCACCCGAAAAGAGGGCATTATTCCGGCCCTTGAATCAGCTCATGCTTTGGCCGCCTTAAATCAACTCGATCTGAAATCGGGTGAAAATGTAGTTGTCACCATCTCTGGTCGTGGAGACAAGGATATGAAGACCTACATGGATCGACTGCAACTGGTTTAATGAAACCAAACACAATAAATCGCACGAAATAAGAAACTGTAAACAGAATATAGACATGCCCGGCAAGATGGGTTAAACCCACCATCTTAAAATAAATGTATTACGATTATTGTAGAAGTTAGCAGGCCATAATAACACAAACCTATTCATTTACCGTTTAGCAGAAAAATTCTGCGAACCGAACAAACAGAATAATGGAAAAATTACAAACCCTTTTCAAGCAGAAAAAAGATTTATTATCTGTATACTTTACAGCAGGTTTCCCAAATATTGACAGTACCCTTCCGGTGCTTAAAGCCCTGGAAGAAGGAGGTGCCGATTTCGTGGAAATTGGCATGCCTTATTCCGATCCTCTGGCAGACGGACCTGTCATTCAGAACAGCAGCACAGTTGCACTGAAAAACGGAATGTCACTCAAAGTGCTTTTCGAACAGCTCAAAGAGTTGAAAAAATCGGTGAAAATCCCGATGATTTTGATGGGCTATTTTAATCCTGTTCTGAAGTTTGGAGTTGAAGCATTCATTGAAGAATGCAAAGAAGTTGGCATCAGTGGCCTAATAATTCCGGATCTGCCCTACGAAACCTACATCGAAGAGTACGAAAAGTTATTTACCGAAAACGGCATTAGCAATATTTTCCTAATTACCCCCCAAACGCCTGACGACCGAATCAAAAAACTGAACAAAGCTTCAACTTCTTTCATTTACATGGTATCATCTGCAGCAGTAACAGGTGCCCGGAACGGAGGACTGTCACCTAAACAGGTTGATTACTTTGAAAGAGTCAATTCTATGGAATTAAAAACGCCGTGTATGGTTGGTTTCGGAATCAGCAATCATCAAAATTATAAAGAGGTCTGCAATTATGCCCATGGAGCAATTGTTGGAAGCGCTTTTATTAAGCATCTTGAAAACATTGGGGACGACCACAACGAAATTGTCGGATTCATTAAAAAACTCAAAAATGGCCAATAAACTGTTATCTGCAAACACTCAACGGTTTTTAAATTATTACTTTTGCAATCAAAAACCTAACAAATATGCCGAGAACAGAAACAGCAATATTACGGATTCATTGTCCGGATCAACGTGGAATTGTAGCAAGAGTAACTGATTTTATTCATCAGAATCATGGAAATGTGGTGGCTCTGGATCAGTACACCAACCGTGAAGAAGGGCGTTTTTTCATGAGGGTGGAATGGGAACTGGAAGGGTTCTTATTAGACCGCAATGACATTGGAACCGTTTTTGGCCCGTTACTGGGAAAGCCGCTCGACATGTACTGGGATCTCAAATTCTCATACAAGATTCCACGTATGGGTATATTCGTATCTAAAAGTTCGCATTGTCTTTATGACTTACTGGCAAGATATGAAGCAGGGGAACTTAAGGTTGAAATTCCGGTAATAATTAGTAACCACAAAGAGATGGAGCGGGTGGCAAAACAGTTCGACATCCCTTTTTACCACATTCCGGTTAATAAAGGAAACAAAAAGGAGCAGGAAGAAAAGGAACTGGAGATATTAAAAAATCACCGGGTTGATTTTGTGGTTCTGGCCCGTTACATGCAGATTTTATCCTCAGAATTTGTGGCCAATTTCCCCAACAGTGTGATCAACATTCACCACTCTTTCTTACCGGCATTTGCGGGGGCCAAGCCTTATCATGCAGCCCATTCCAGAGGAGTTAAAATCATAGGGGCAACCAGCCATTATGTTACATCTGACCTGGATGCGGGGCCCATCATAGATCAGGATGTTATCCGGATTTCGCACCATGACTCTGTGGAAAGTCTGGTTCAGAAAGGCAAGGACATCGAAAAAATAGTTCTTTCAAGAGCTGTAAAAGCCCATTTGGACAGAAAAACGCTTGTATATAATAACAAAACCGTCGTGTTTGCCTAAAAACTCAAAACTACCAACATGCATCTATTCAAATACCTGTTTGCAATAATGATAATTTCAGGACTTACAGCTTGTCAAAGCAAAAATGAAAGCCGCGGCTACATTGTAGAAGTTGGTGAAAAAGCACCGGTCTTCAAAACCACGCTTACGAATGGTGAAGAATTCAATCTGCAAGAAAAAAAAGGCAAAGTGGTCTTGCTTCAGTTTACGGCAAGCTGGTGTGGCGTTTGCCGAAAAGAGATGCCGCATATTGAGAAAGAGATCTGGCAAAAACACAAAGAGAACGGCTTGATTGTAATTGGCATTGATCGCGATGAGCCACTTAAAACAGTTAAAGAATTTGCCAAACAAACAGGTATCACATATCCTCTGGCACTGGATCCGGGTGCTGAAATATTTTCTCTTTATGCCGAAAAAGAAGCCGGTGTAACAAGGAATGTTTTGATTGACCGGGAAGGAAAAATTGTTTTTCTTACCCGCCTTTTCAACGAAAAAGAATTTTCCTCTCTTGTGGAGAGGATTGATGAATTGATGCAATAATAACAAAACAGAGATGAACATTGTCATAATAAAATACAACGCCGGTAATATCCAGTCGGTAAGTTTTGCACTTGACCGTTTGGGTTACAAAGACCACCTGATTACCAGCGACCATGAGGCGATCCGAAATGCCGACAAGGTAATCTTCCCGGGAGTTGGGGAAGCCAGTACCACAATGGCATTTCTGAAGCAGGAAGGATTGGATAAACTGATACCTTCTTTAAAGCAACCGGTACTTGGAATTTGCCTGGGTATGCAATTGATGTGCAGTCATTCAGAAGAAGGCAACACCCCCTGTTTGGGAATCTTCGACGAACCCGTAAAGAAATTTATTCCGGATACCTCAAATCCCGAAAAGGTGAAGATTCCCCATATGGGATGGAACAATCTTACAAAATTAAAAACGCCACTCTTTGATGCTTCGCTGGAAAATGAATTCGTCTACTTTGTACATAGTTATTACGTAGCAGTGGGCCCCGATACCGCAGCCCAAAGCAATTACATACATCCTTTTAGCGCTGCACTTCAAAAAGACAACTTTTTTGCTACTCAGTTTCACCCCGAAAAGAGCAGCGACGCAGGGGCAAGAATTCTTAAAAACTTTCTGGAGCTTTAAGACAATGAAAAAAAGAATAGAACTTATCCCGGCGATCGACATCATTGATGGAAAATGTGTGCGGTTAAGCAAGGGAGATTATAATACGAAGAAAGTTTACAATGAAGATCCGCTTGAAGTAGCCCGCCAGTTTCAGGATAGCGGCATCAGCCGCCTTCATCTGGTTGACCTGGATGGCGCTAAAGCCGGACAAATCATCAACTATAACATTCTTGAAAAAATTGCCGGTAATACCAACCTGGTGGTGGACTTTGGTGGTGGACTTAAAACCACAGAGGATTTAAGGATAGCTTTCGAATGTGGTGCTCAGATGGTAACCGGAGGCAGCATAGCTGTTAAAAACCCTGATGAATTCACCGGCTGGATTGAGAAATACGGATCTGAGAAAATCATTCTGGGGTCAGATGCGAAGGATAGAAAAATTGCGGTCTCTGGCTGGACAGAAACCTCTACCCTGGACCTGTTTGATTTCTTAGAGGATTACATAAATAAAGGCATCACCAAAACCATTTGCACCGACATCAGCAAAGATGGAATGTTAGAGGGCCCGTCAACCGACCTTTACAAAGAAATTCTTGGGAAATTCCCGGATTTATGGCTAATTGCCAGTGGTGGGGTCAGCAGTATGAACGACATTGATAAACTGGAAGAAGCAGGTGTTCCGGCCGTCATTTTTGGCAAAGCCATTTATGAAGGACGGATTGGACTTAAGGAGCTTGAGGGAAGGGGGAGATAACAGGCAGAAGTTATAAGGCAGAAGGCAGAAGATTTTACCAACTAATCCATATAAATTATGAAATCATATCGTGATTTAATTGTTTGGCAAAAAGCCATTGACCTTGTCTGCCTCACCTATAAGTTGTCTAAAAAATTTCCCTCTGAAGAAATTTATTCATTAACTAGTCAGATAAAAAGATCATCAATATCGATTCCCAGCAATATAGCAGAAGGTTATGGCAGGAACAGCAAAAATGATTATATAAGATTTCTACAGATTGCAAGTGGCTCTTTATATGAGTTTCAAACGCAACTGGAGATTGCAAATCGTCTTCACTATTGTACCAATGAGGAGTTTGAGAAAATTGACACCCTAAGCCATGAAATAGAGAAGATGCTTTCGTCATTAATCTGGAAATTGCGAAAAAACTAACACAACTTCTGCCTTCTGCCTTACGAACTAAAAAACTAAAAAAATGCTCGCAAAAAGAATCATACCTTGTCTTGACATCCGTAACGGCCAAACCGTAAAGGGAGTGAAATTTCTGGACATCAAAGAAGTCGGTGATCCGGTAGAACTGGGCGCACTATATGCGGAACAAGGGGCCGATGAACTGGTGTTTCTGGACATCACTGCAAGTCACGAGAAAAGAAAAACATTTGTTGACCTGGTTAAGCGGATTGCCCAACATATCAACATCCCCTTTACCGTAGGTGGCGGCATTAGTGAGTTGAGCGATGCCGATGCTTTGCTGAATGCCGGTGCTGACAAAATCTCTATCAACTCGTCAGCTGTAAAGAATCCGCAACTAATTAGCGACATGGCCCGGCATTTCGGCAGTCAATTTGTTGTGGCAGCCATAGATGCAAAACAACTGCAGGGAGATGAATGGACGGTAACCGTTAATGGCGGGCGCATCCCAACCGACAAGCGACTTTTCTCCTGGGCAAAAGAAGCTGAAGAGCGTGGTGCGGGTGAAATTTTATTTACCAGCATGGACCACGATGGCGTAAAACAGGGGTTTGCAAATGAAGCCCTTGCCAAACTTTCCGACGAAAGAGGCATTCCTATTATTGCTTCGGGAGGAGCAGGAGCCAAAGAGCACTTCAAGGATGTATTCACTATTGGGAAAGCTGATGCCGGTTTGGCTGCAAGCATCTTTCACTTTAATGAAATCCCTGTTCCGGAATTAAAAGACTACCTGATAAAGGAAGGAATCACTATAAGATAACCAAAACACGCAAAGACAGACAAATTATTATCTTTGCAATCAAGTAATTAAAATAAAAGACAGACAATACCATGCAATTAGATTTCTCTAAGTTAGGAAACGGATTAATCCCTGCCATTGTGCAGGACTCGCAAACCAGCGTTGTACTAATGCTGGGATTTATGAATGAAGAAGCATTTGAAAAAACCCAGAAAGAGGGAAAAGTTACTTTCTATAGCCGTTCAAAGGATCGCTTATGGACAAAAGGCGAAGAATCAGGAAACTTCCTTAATGTGGTCTCCATTACCCCTGATTGCGACAGCGATACCATCTTGATTAAAGCCAACCCGGTTGGGCCTGTTTGTCATACCGGAAGCGACACCTGCTTCAACGAATCCAACCTTGGTAATGCCGAATTCCTTATCCACCTTCAGGATCTGATTGACAAACGTCTGCAAGACATGCCGGAGGGAAGCTACACCACTTCTTTGTTTAACAAAGGCATCAACAAAATAGCCCAAAAAGTAGGAGAAGAGGCTGTAGAAACAGTCATTGAAGCTAAAGACAGCAACGAAGAACTATTCCTCAATGAAGTGGCTGATTTAACCTACCACACTTTGGTACTTTTAACAGCTAAGGGACATCGAATTGAAGACGTCATCAAAGTGCTTCAGGGAAGACATAAATAAAACTATTATGATCCGGGGAGTGTGACGCTCCCCGATCATCTTTAATTTTTTGCTGATTATGTCGCAGTCAGGGATAGAAATGGCTCATACCATTTTTGACAAATACTACTCAAACATTCATCCGGCAAGGGAGATTTTGTTGACTCATAGCCAACTTGTCCGGGATAAGAGTCTGGAGATAGCGATAAAGCACCCGGAATTAAATGCCGATAAACAATTTCTATCTGAAGCCGCCCTACTTCACGACATTGGTATTTTCATGACGGAGGCCCCTGACATTGGATGCAATGGCGAGTATCCATATATCTGTCACGGCTACCTTGGGCGGGAACTTCTTGAAAAGGAAGGTCTCTATAAGCATGGACTGGTCAGTGAGCGTCATACCGGAACAGGACTTACAGAGGAAGAGATAAAAGCACAAAATCTGCCGCTCCCCCTTCGTGATATGATCCCGAGATCCATCGAAGAGCAAATCATCTGCTTTGCAGACACCTTCTTCAGTAAAGGACGTGATTTGAAAGAAGAAAAAACCCCGGAAAAGATTATGAAATCCTTGGGGAAATTCGGAGAAGAAAAAGTGAAAATATTTTCATTGTGGTGCCAAATGTTCCTGTAAAAAAAGAATTTGAAAATGCATCGGGGTACTACCATCATCCCGATTACAGATACAACTGTGCCCAGGCTATGGTCTGTCATTTCGGAGGAAGTGAGGCCGACATTTCTGAAATGAAACCAATGGGATCAGGACGTGCGCCCAAAGGTTACTGCGGTGCCCTGCACGGAGCCCTTGTTCTTTTAGATAAGCACCCTTTATCCCAAAATGCATGTATCAAAGCTTTTTCAGAAGAAACGGGAAGTCCTTTCTGCAGACAAATTCGCAAGCAGGGAACGATAAGCTGCCGACGGTGCATTGAAATTGCAGATAAAACACTTTCCTCTTTTTTGCAACAAAACCTTTAAAACAAAAAAACCCGTTGCTCAGGAAATGAACAACGGGAATAATATTGCATTGACTTTTACCTTAATCTTATTGCTGCATAGCAGCCAACTTCTGATCCACTTTTTGCTTCATTTGGGGATTAGAACTATACGCTCCAATCATCTCCTGGTACTTAGCAGGCGTCATCCCTTCATCTGTGATAACCTTTGTCATTTTCTTCTGAATCCCCATGTTTATGGTCTGGATCTCTTTAGAAATGGCCTGAAACTTTTCCATCTGCTCTTCAGACACCCCTTCAGGTTGGCCTCCTTGCTGAACCTGCCGGGCAATCTGGTTGAAGTTATTAAGTTCCATTCCGCCTTCCTGGATTTTCTTAATCATTTCTTTCTGAGCTTCCTGCTGGATAGGCATTACCTCTGCAACCGTTCCGGCAAATACATCAATCTCCTTCTCACTGTACTCCTTTTGAGACTGCTGGGCATTAGCAGGCATCATACCTTGCTGCGTCTGTGCCTGTATACCTACTCCCGCAATCAGAAAGATTGACATCATCAAACTAAAAACTGTTTTCCTAAATGAATTCATATTCTTCTTTTTAATTTTTAATATTAACGGAACTTAATCTTCAGGTCACCCAATATGACCTTCGGTCCGCTATTCATTTCGCTTCTCCTGACCGTGAATAAGTTGAAAACAACTATTTATCTACCAATCAGTTAATGCGAACCTACAAAAACACAAACAGAATACAAAAGATTTAGGGGAAGGATTTTTTATCCCGCAAGATTTTGAATGAATAAAAATTGTGAAAACCAAATTTGAGAAATATAACAGCCAGCGGACTAAGTCCCTATTTAGTGCGTGTCCCAAAAGTCCCATTTACCGCGTTACGTTTGCCCGAAAATTACTCATCCCGAAGGATCGGGACTCCGTTTTTTGGAGCTTCGCTCCCGAAGCCTCGGGATTGCAACTGGCACTTTCTGACCAGACACATGGCTAATAAGTTTAAAAGCTGACTTTATTGACTGGTACTATTTAGAAACAATCTTGTTACAAATTACTAATTACATATATTTGTATTTTTATATATCTTGATTAATAATTACTTTTACCCATACCAAAACACAGCATACAAACCCCTTAAAACACTGATATAAATACTGATTTAAGGACTTTTAGAACACAACACTTTTCATTAAAATGTACAATTTGAAGCTTCACCCATTCAGTGGCGATGAAACTTCAAACATTTATTAACAATTTCCGTAAAAAAAAGTAAATTAACAATACCTTTAAACAAACTATATTCCCCATGAAGAAGGTCGTACTTTCTGTTATTGCCATTACAATAGGGATCCTGATTTTACTTCACATCGCCTATAAACCTCCCTTGCCAAACCTGGGAGAATTAAAGCTCAAGCAGGAATTTGCTATCAAACCGGAACCGGATGTTGATCATTCTCTGTTTCCTGAACTTCAAAAAACTTTCAAAACCCCACAGGAAGTCACAGAGGCTTGCATTGAGTGTCACAACCAAAGACATAAAGAGGTAATTGCATCCAGTCACTGGAATTGGGAACGAATATCCTATGTCGAAGGAAGAGGGATTGCCAGTATGGGAAAAAGCAATGTCCTTAATAATTATTGTATCGGAGCCAGCTCAAACGAACAAGCCTGCGCCAAATGCCACATTGGATTTGGGATGAGCGACGATCATTTTGATTTCGAAAATGCCCGTAACGTAGATTGCATGGTCTGCCATGACAATAGTGAAGAATACATCAAGGGAGCCTCCATGGCAGGATATCCCGACAGATCTGTAAACCTGACAAAGGTTGCTCAAAGTGTCGGGAGACCTCAGAGCATCAACTGTGGAGCCTGTCACTTTTACAGTGGAGGCGGCAACAATGTGAAACATGGTGATTTGGAAGAAGCACTTTTGGCTACAACCAGAGAGGTGGATGTGCACATGGCTGCAAATGGTATAAACATGACGTGCGTTGATTGTCACTCTGCAGAAGATCATAATATAAAGGGAAAACTATACTCTGTTTCATCAAGCGATCAGAACCGCCTGACATGCGATCATTGCCACACCAGCACCCCACACATGGACAGAAACCTGGATCTTCACACTTCAAAGGTAGCCTGCCAGACGTGCCACATTCCCACTTACGCAAAAGTAAATCCAACCAAGATGGAATGGAGATGGTCGGAAGCCGGAAAACTAAAAGAAGGGAAGCCTTACCATGAAACTGACACAGTTACCGGTGCTGAAACGTACATGTCCATCAAAGGATCTTTTGTTTGGGAAACCAATGTTGAACCTGAGTATTATTGGTTCAACGGGCATGCCACCCATTACATTCTTGGTGATCAGGTAAACTCAATACCCATTCAGATTAACAGTCTGCTTGGATCAGCAACCGACAGAAATGCCAAAATATATCCGGT
Source organism: Marinilabilia rubra (assembly GCF_003121985.1). GTDB lineage: Bacteria > Bacteroidota > Bacteroidia > Bacteroidales > Marinilabiliaceae > Marinilabilia > Marinilabilia rubra. The sequence goes on along the minus strand of NZ_QEWP01000001.1, from coordinate 422,342 downwards.
AAAAGTTCACCGTGGAGACCAAATATATGATATTGATAACAATATGCTTGTTCAGCCAAAACTATGGGCAGCTGAAAAAGGCGATAGCGCCTATTGGAAAGATTTCAACTGGGATTTAGCTGCCGAGGCAGGTATGAAAAGAGTTGGCTTACCTTACAGTGGAAATTACAAGTTCGTAAACACAGAAATGTATTGGCCGGTCAATCATATGGTAGCCCCCAAGGAAGAGGCACTGTCATGCGAAGAATGCCATCGACGGGAAGACAGCCGCCTTGCCGGACTGGACAATTTTTACATGCCCGGCCGTGATTCCAATGCAGGATTAGATTTAATCGGAAAACTTCTTCTTATTGCTGCCCTTGCAGGGGTTGTTCTCCATGGTTTAGGACGCATCGTAGCTTCCATCAAAAACAAAGAAGTAGAAACAAGAGAAATTAACACCGAACTCTAAAATTCCATTTTGAATTATGCAAAAGGTATATATATATAAAGGTTTCGAAAGATTCTGGCACTGGTCACAAGCTGCATTAATTTTCTTTCTGGCTCTAACAGGCTTTGAAGTACATGGCAGCTTTTCACTCTTTGGATATGAGCAGGCGGTAGAATCTCACAGATTTGCAGCCTGGATGTTGCTGACCCTGATTGCTTTTTCCATATTTTGGCACTTTACAACCGGAGAATGGAAGCAGTACATCCCCACATTTTCAAAGTTACAGGCGCAAATACGATATTATACATTAGGCATTTTCAAGGGAGAACCTCATCCCACCCGAAAATCAGTAAGAAACAAGCTCAACCCGCTTCAGGCACTTACCTATCTTGGTTTCAAACTGGTAATGGCACCTTTGCTGGTCATTACCGGATTGGTTTATATGTATTACCGCTCTATTGATGCCAACGATATGGTGATTGTTAGCGATATCCCCTTAAATGTAATCGCATTTTTACATACGTTGGGAGCATATCTAATACTCATGTTTGCCATTATACACATATACATGACCACAACAGGAGAAACACCCACATCCAACATTAAAGCCATGCTTACTGGTTATGAAAACCTCGAAGAGGATGAGCCTGAAGAGAACTTATACGAATCGGAATTTTCCGACATTCCTAAAAAATAAAAACACAACAATATGGACCACAGTAATAAATTTATGAACCCATACCTGGCCGGAGTTTTACTTGGCTTCGTTTTGCTGGTAACCATATATGTCACAGGCCGGGGCCTCGGTGCCAGCGGTGCGATGAAAAGTGTTGCCGTTTCTGCAGTACAAAAAGCTGCACCTGAGCATTTTGAAGAAACCGCTTACTATCAAAACTATGCAGCGGATCATCCTGATGGGCCCATGAAATCATGGCTGGTGTTTGAAATGCTGGGCGTTTTGGTTGGTGCTTTTCTTTCAGGCGCTCTGGCAGGCCGTTTGGGCCTGAAACTTGAAAAAGGACCCGGCGTTCAGAACACAACCCGCATTATCGGCGCTATTTTGGGCGGATTTCTATTTGGTTTCGGAAGTCAACTAGGCCGCGGATGTACAAGCGGCTCAGCCTTAAGTGGAATGGCAGTGATGTCCTTCGGCGGTATAATGACTATGCTTGCAATTTTTGGCGGCGCTTACGCGTTTGCCTGGTTTTTCAGAAAATTATGGATCAAAGGATAAAGAAAGGGTAATATGGCACCATTAATTCCAGACATTATAGCACCTGAATACAATTATCTCATTGCATTAATCGTAGGCATAGGCTTTGGTTTTGCATTGGAGCAGGCAGGTTTTTCTTCCACCAGAAAACTGGTTGGTCTTTTTTACGGTTACGACTTCACAGTTTTAAGAGTTTTTTTCACGGCCGGTATCACAGCCATGACTGGGGTGTTAATTCTTTCCCACCTTGAATTACTAAATACCGATATCATTTTTGTTAATCCTACGTTTCTGCCATCAGCACTCACTGGAGGCGTCATTATGGGATTGGGGTTTGTAATTGGGGGGTTCTGCCCCGGAACCAGTGCCTGTGCTGCTGCCATCGGCAAACTTGATGGGTGGGCCTTCATCCTTGGAGCAACACTTGGGATTTTTTCCTTTGGAGAGTTTTATCCTTTACTGAAAGACTTCTACCTAATGGATGCCCAAGGGCCTGTTTTGATTTATGAGAAACTTGGAATCAATCGAATTTCATTTGCACTCATAATGACTTTTATTGCTCTGTTTGCCTTCTTTGCCACGGGTATTATTGAAGACAAGGTCAATAAAAGGCCAGTTAGTCTGTTGGGTGGCAACCCCAAAAACAAAGTATTAGCTGCAGCCATACCCGTGCTTCTCGTGCTATTGGTCATGGTCACTCCATCAAGAAAAGAATTTGTCATGTCTAAGCTAGAAGCCAAAGCTGCTTCCGGTGAGTGTAAACCTGACTTAATTGATGCAGATAAACTGGCCTTCGAATTGACGAACAATTACTATAAATACAATGTCATTGATGTCAGAAGTCCGGAAGAATATGAGAAATTCCATATCGCCACAGCCATTAATATTCCACTTGACGATTTGCACAGTACTGCATACCGGCAGTTATTGAACCAGCGCATCAGGACAAATGTATTTTACGGCGCTTCTACCCAACAAGCCAAACAAGCTTGTCTAATAGCCAGATACCACGGCAATCAAACAAGTCTTGCACTGGAACAAACAGCCACTCAATTTCAGGAAACCTTCTATGGGGAGATTACTATTTCTGATGATCCGTCAAAGCAGGAAAAAACGGTGGCCAATTTCAGGCAAAAAGCAGCTGAAAAAATGACTGAAATAGAAGAAAATCTTGCTTCTCGCGAAAAACCCGTAAAGAAAAAGATGACGAGGGTACAGGGTGGATGTAGCTAAATCAAAAAGAGACATCGCCATTCATTGAGAATGGCAGCTTTAACGTTAAATTTTCGTCGTTCATAAAAAAAAAGGTGCATTTTTGAACTGTTTTTCGGAACTTGAGTTAAGCTTATATATCAAATTCTGAAAAACAAGGGACTATGATGCATTTTTACAACAACTCAAAGCAATTAGTGCGGAGCATTCTTATTGGAATCCTCTTCCTCTCTTTTACCACCCTGGGGGTCCACGCACAGGTACAGATAATGGTGACAACTGACGGTGGTGCCTTTGTAGATGCCAACAGCCACGGCACATGGGCCACGGCCACAAGTGAACTTCAAACTGCCATTGATGCGGCTGCTGTAGCAACAGGAGGTGGCACCATATGGATCGAAGGCGGTACTTACTATCCTACCAAAAGACAAGCTGCAGATCCAGCATCAGATCCTGAGGCCGTGGATATAAGTGGGAATCCCCGACATGCGACCTTTGTGATGGCCTCCAACGTAACTGTAATGGGGGGGTTTGAAGGAACCGAAACTACTGCGGCTGAAAGGCCATCAGATCTATTTGGAACTACCAACAGGGTTACCCTAAGTGGAGATATTGATCAGGATGGAGTCGATCCTGATAATGATTCCTATCATGTTGTTCTTTTCCCTCTGGGAGTAGACAATTCGGCCATACTTGAGGATGTCTATATTACCGGAGGCCTTGCTAATGGAGCAAATTATTTCTCTTTCCGTGGAGGTGGAGTTCACATGCGGGAAGATGGAACTTTGAATAATTGCGTTATTACCGAGAATGGTTCTTCTGATGGTGGTGGTGGAGCCTACTTGTATAAAGGAGGCTTGATTACAGAAAGTGAGATATCCAACAATCTCACCCCGTCAAATGGAGCTGGAATCCTTCTTAATCTGGGAGGTACTGTTTCGAATAGCTTAATACACTCCAATCATTCAACAGATAACAGCGTGGCAAATGGGGCTGGTGTTTTCTTTGATTCTGAGCCTGGCTTATTTGGAACATTAACTCATTGCGTTGTTGCTACTAACCTATCTGATGATAAAGGAGGTGGAATTGGCACCTTCGGGGAAGCTTCCATTATCAATAATCTTATTCTCAGCAATGAAGCCCTTGGAAACGGGGGTGGTATTTTTTTACAAGGAGGTGGAACTGTTCTGAACAACACCGTGGTTGCCAATTATTCAGACTTAGGTCCAGGAGTATATGCAGACACTCAGGGAGCTGTCTACAATTCCGTTTTATGGAATAATGAAAACCCTTACTCCAATGTGCAATTTGTAAGAACTGATAATTCCACCATTATTGATTTTACTGCCATCCAAGGGGGAGCCACAGGAACAGGTATAACCAATGTAATCAACCTCTCAACTAGTAATTCAGATCCAGGGTCAGGAACTGAAAACTACCCCGAATTTAGGGATCCTGTTTCTTTCGCAGCACAACCGCTAACTTCATCTGAAGTAGAAACCCTTTTAAACAGTGATTTTCGCATCAATCTCACATCAGCACTTTTAGATGCGGGTAATGATGCATTCGCCGGAATCCCCTCCTTTGATTTAGGCGGAAATCAAAGAATCACCAAAGGAGTAATAGACATTGGTGCCTACGAAGCATTGTACTACACCGTAACCGGAGCTGTTTCAGGCAGCAATGGCACCATTGATCCTGTTGGACCAGCTAATTATCTTGCTGGTGAAGAAGTTGTAATAACATTAACGCCGGAAGAAGGGTATGATGTTTCAACCTTTACCATTAATTCAACTGATTATTTTGATCAAATTGCAGATCAAGGTGATTCTTATACATACACCGAGGCTTCAATTTCCGACGATATAGATGCAGTGGTATCGTTTGGTATTCCAAATTCACTTGCCGAAACAGGACTGGATGCATTTAACGTTTATCCGATTCCAACCAATGACCAGCTCTTTATCGAAGGTATTGAGATTAATGGGTTGGAGATTTACTCAGCAAGTGGTAAATTGGTAAAACAACTTAAAGGTAATATCGAATCCCCGGTAGTGGTATCTGACCTCACCAAAGGCCTTTATATTCTTATCATTGAAGACATAAGTGGAGAAGTACGAACTGTTCGCTTCGTGAAAAATTAGCGAATTTTCTTAATAACCATTTTTGAAGGAGACTGCTAAACCAAAGCAGAGTTACCCCCTGTCTTAAGGAATTATTCCAGGACAGGGGGTTTTGTCGTCCTGCACATAACCTTTTTCCTGAAAAAAATCACCCTGAAAACTTTGAAGGAAAGCACAAAAACCATTTCGGCCATTTTTCTCTCGCATAAGAAAAAGCTCCCTTTCTATAAAAAAAGAGGCCATTCACAATAATTCAATTGCATCTTATGATCCCTTTTTGGAACTTAGGATTTCTTTTTGAACCACTAAAGCAGTATCCGATGCAGTCATTCACATCCTTCCGAACCTCAAATCTCTTTTTCATTTTCATTCTTTTAGCAGTCATTACAGCGCCGGTCGCAACAGATGCTCAACTCATTGTAAAGGTTAAAACTTCCGAAAAAGGAGGCATTGCTTTTTCGGATGTCAACAACCACAGCACATGGGGAACAGCAACGTATGACCTCCAGAAAGCAATTGACCAGGTTGCCAGCAATGGAGGTGGCACAATATGGGTAGCCGGTGGGACTTATTTACCTACAGAATATTTGGCTGCAGCCCCGGATGCTCCAAATCCACCTTTACAAAACCCAACTGATCTTAACTCTCCCCCTGACGAGCGCCAGCTGTCCTTTATTATGTCTAGCGGAGTATCTGTCGTTGGTGGATTTATGGGAACCGAATCAAGTTTAGAAGAAAGAACGACAGATCTATTTGCTTCGGAAAACAAGGTCATTCTTAGCGGGGACATAGGCGTGGAAGGCCAAACAGAAGACAATGTCTATCACGTGGTAATATTCCCTCCTGAATCAGATAATACCGCCATATTAAAAAATGTAGAAGTATCCGGAGGTTATGCCGATGGTCCCGACATTTACTTTGCTAAAACGGGAGCTGGAGTGCACATCCGGGAAGGGGGATTATTAAAGGAATGTATGGTCGTTAATAATAAATCAGAAGGAAGCGGAGGCGGTGTTTACCTTTACAAAGGAGGAAGGGCGGACAGTTGTATCATCAAAGGAAATGCCGCCACTGTTCAGGGTGGCGGAGTTTATTCCAATCTGGGAGGCACTGTTTCGAAATGTGCCATTTTCAAAAACACAGCAGGAAATTTAACCACTGATGGAAAAGGAGGTGGCATTTTCATTGCCTGTGATGAAACTCAGGAGGGTAAACTAACTCACTCCTATGTTTTTGCCAACAGTTCGACGAACAAGGGAGGCGGTGTAGCCACTTACGAAGGAGGGCAAATTATAAATAATTACATTGGTAACAATGAAGCCTCCGGAAAAGGAGGGGGCATTTTCCTTCAGCTGGGTGGTCTTGCTTTAAATAATACCGTGGTTTCAAACAAGGGAGAAAGAGGGGCTGCTGTTTATTGCAACGACGGTGGCCGGATTTACAATACTGTAATGTGGGGAAATACAACTCCTTATTCCAGTAATCGTCAATTATCATTTGATGACAACACATCTACATCGCAGTCTCCTCTCATTGATTTCTGCGCCATACAGGAAGGAACCGCTTCACCTGAAGTTGACAACCTCATTATCCTCTCTTCCGACAACTCCGGAACTGAAAACCACCCTGAATTCAAAAATCCTGTATCTTTTTCTGGCCCTCCCTCCAATGAACAGGAATTAGAAGAGATATTAAACAGTGATTACCAATTCAACCTCAACTCAGCATTATTAGACGCCGGAAAAACCAATTTGTCCGGGTTACCTGTTCCGGACTTTGACCTTCTGGATGTACCGCGTATTACAAAAGCCGTCATTGATATTGGAGCTATCGAAGCCGAATACTATAATGTTTCAGGTATTGTTAATTCAGGAAATGGGTCGATAACTCCGGATGGGACCATCAAGATCACAAAAGGTGCAGATGTGGAGTTCATCTTAACCCCTGACATGGGCTATGAAATAGCTGGCTTCACCATTAACGAAATTGATTATTCAGACAAACTGACTGACAACGATGATTATTCGTCATTTATTAAAACCGGCATATCTAAGGACCTGGAGGCAGTTGCAGAATATGGTGTTCCCAACAATCTTTTATTCCAAAAAGAGCAGGAACTGAAAATTTTCCCCGTTCCGGTAAAGGGAAAATTATATATTGAAGGAATATCGGTAAAAGCATTGAAAATAATATCCGCTAGCGGCCAGATAGTCTTCGAAAATTCAAATTTCAGACAGAATCAAATAAATGTTTCTGAGCTGTCACCCGGAGTCTATTTTTTAGTTGTAACAGATACAAACAAAAAAACCATTTCCAGGAAGTTTTTAAAGCAGTAACGAATGCCACGCTTGCATTTATTAGTATTTGCAAGAAATCGACAATTGCTACGTTATGCTTGTCTTCAAAACAGTCATCCCGAAGCATCGGGACTCCAGTTTTTCTGACATCGCAAGACTTACACTTGACGCCTTCTTGCAAGCACAGATGAAAAACATGAGTTTTCTTGCTGGCACTACTTAAGGTATTTTCAGACTGCAAAGAAGCCCTGTTTTTAATCCTATCCTGTATCTTTGAAACACCATGTGAGAATGTTAACAATAAATTCTTTCCTTTGTATTCTTATATGTTATTGTACAATGTACGTCAACCTATAAAATACAAAGCAACATGAGTGGTTTGCAGGAATTAATATCAAAAATGACCTTAAAGCAGAAAGCTCAATTGGTCATCGGAACAGGGATAATTTTTGATGTTCCCGGGTCGGCTGAAGCTCCCTTTGAAGACCCCTTAAAAAAGGTTGACGATGCGACATATACCGATATGGTCCGCACCATAAGGAAAATCTTGCCGGGGGCAGCTGGCTTCACTGCCGCCTTTCCTGATATTGGTGTAACAACACAGGTCCTGGCCGATGGGCCGGCAGGATTAAGGATTTCCCCCAAACGAGAAGGCTCCAATGAAACCTTTTTTTGTACGGCATTCCCCATTGCAACCGTTCTTGCCTCATCATGGGATACCAAACTTGCTGAAGAAGTTGGAAAAGCCATGGGAAAAGAGGTCCTGGAGTATGGTGGCGATGTTCTACTGGCACCCGCACTCAATATCCAACGTGATTCGCTGTGTGGAAGAAACTTTGAATACTATTCGGAAGATCCGCTAATCAGTGGAAAAATGGCAGCTGCGATAGTAAACGGTGTACAATCCAACGGCGTAGGAACCTCCATTAAGCACTTTGCAGCCAACAATCAGGAAACAAACCGTTTGTCAGTCAACACCGTAATCAGCGAACGCGCGTTGAGGGAAATATACTTAAGAGGATTTGAAATTGCAGTCAAAGAATCACAGCCATGGACTGTAATGTCGGCTTACAATAAAATCAATGAACAATATGCATCCGAAAGCCATGATTTATTGACAAAAATCCTCCGGGATGAATGGGGTTTTGAAGGTTACGTGGTGACAGACTGGGGTGCAGGCAACGACCTTGTAAAACAAATGCAGGCAGGGAACGATCTGATCATGCCAGGTCAGCCCCATCAGGTTGAAAGCATTATTGAGGCTGTAGAAAGCGGCCTTTTGGAAGAAAAGGTGCTGGACAGAAACATTAAAAGGATACTATCAGTTATGCTGAAGACACCTCGGTACAAAAGTTACAAGTGTTCTCAAAAGCCCGATCTTGGGAAGCATGCTCAAATAACCCGCCAGGCTGCAACAGATGGGATAGTACTTCTCGAAAACCAAAATAACGCCTTACCTTTGGACTCAGGGCGAACAAGAAAAGTTGCAGCCTTTGGAAATGCTTCCTACGAATTTATTTCCGGAGGTACAGGTAGTGGCGATGTCAATGAGGCTTACACAATATCTCTCATTGAAGGCCTCAAAAATGGAGGTTTCGAGCCAAACGAAAACCTTTCTCTGACATACGACCAACACATCACTAAAATGCGTCAGCAAGCAGGAAAGCCCAAAAACTTCATAACCTTTCTGCTTGGAGGAAAAGAACCGGTCTCCGAATTGGAGATAACCCCGGAAATTGCCCGGAAAATGGCACTTGAAAACGACCTGGCGATAATCACCATTGGTAGAAATTCGGGAGAAGGAGTTGACAGGGAAGCCATTGAAGGTGATTTTTATCTGACGCAAAAAGAAAAGCAGATGATCAGAGATGTCTCGGAAGCTTTCCAACAGCAAAATAAAAAAGCCATTGTTATCCTTAATATTGGAGCCCCCATTGAAACGGTAAGTTGGAGGAACCTTCCTGATGCCATACTGCTTGCCTGGCACCCAGGACAAGAAGCCGGAAACTCCGTGGTGGATATATTAACGGGAAAGGTAACCCCATCAGGCAAACTGGCCGTCACATTTCCAATTACTTATGAAGACTGTCCAACCGCTTCCAACTTTCCCGGACATGCAATAGAGGGAGTTGTTGATGAGACCAAAGATTTGTCAGGTTTCTCAATGATGAAAAGAACACCCTGGGAAGTAATATATCAAGAAGACATTTTTGTGGGATACAGGTATTACAACACATTTGAGGTCCCGGTTGCTTATGAGTTTGGATATGGACTCTCTTACACAACCTTTGATTATAGTGAGATAAAACTTTCTTCGTATGATTTTAAGGAGCATGTAACAATAAATCTTAACATCAAAAATACGGGTATTACTGCCGGTCGGGAAGTTGTTCAGATTTATCTCACTTCTCCGGAAAGTCAGATAAAAAAGCCTGTAATGGAACTGATACAATTCGCAAAAACAAAACTTCTTCAACCTGGTGAATCAGAGAAACTCACATTCAAAATTTCTGCCCGCGACTTAAGCTATTTTAATACCGAAAGAGGTAAGTGGGTCGCAGAACCAGGGGAATACAAAGTCCGGACTGGCCCTTCTTCCATCAAGGTTACCCAAACCGCCGTTTTTTCACTACACAAAGAACTTAAGGTCGAAGATGCAACTAAACATGCACTTTCTCCCTCACAAAAAAGAGATTCTCTGACCTGTGGATAGAGTAATGACTAATCATTGCAGAATCGTTGTAAATAGGGGGCGCTGAAAAACCCTTGCATTATTAAATACTAAAATCTTAAGTCACATCAACAAACTCCAAAGTGCAAGCTTATTTCGCATCACACTCGAATTTCTTTGCACTTAATCCTAAAATACAGCTAATCAAAAGAACAAAATTTTCTTCCCCGCCCGAATCTCGAAGTATTTCAATACTCCTTCGATTGGGCGGCTTGTAAATTTTGCCCTTTTGACTTTTTCAGCAGCCCCTAAATACCGGAAATTAAATCTGCTCTATGAAGTTTAACATCGTCTTGCCCCGATTGAGGCAGGTCTCCGGTGCAAAGAGCTTGAAGCCGGCAACCTTTAATGAGGGTAATATGCTGAAAAAGTAGTCCTTCGGAAATTCCGGAGGAGGTATTTGAAACCAATTATTATTTTGAAGATGGTTTCACACTTTGAAAATAACCCGGCGACAGACATCAATGAAAAAGCAGCTAAAAAATCCCCTTACACCCCCTCCGGTCTGACGGCAAACAGAGAATCTGACGACACTATATTCTATTGGCAACTATAAATAAACCGCAAACAAAACCTAAAACGAGATGATTGTTTCTATATTTGTTTAGAACAATCATCTCGTTTTTATGAGTTGGACTAAAAAACAATTATCAATTCTGGCAATAGTAGCCACCACTTCTTTCATGGGAACCTTTCTAATATCCTCAATTAACATTGCCCTTCCTGCTATTGAAAGAAGTTTTGGCCTTGATGCTGTAACTCTTAGCTGGGTAGTAACAGCTTTCCTGTTATCTATGGCAATTTTGCTATTGCCTGTAGGTCGCTGGGGCGATCTCACCGGCATAAACCGGTTGTTCAAAATCGGGGTTATTCTATTTACCTTATCATCTTTGTTATGCAGTCTGGCCACCTCGGGATATTGGTTAATTGGATTCCGTTTACTTCAGGGAGGAGGAGCCGCATTAACAAGTACCACCGGTCCGGCAATTTTAGTATCCGCCTTCCCTCCACAACAAAAAGGAAGAGTATTGGGGATTTCCGTTTCTGCCGTATACCTGGGGCTGGCATTTGGTCCCTTTTTTGGAGGATTTTTAACTCAGGCCTTTGGTTGGAGGTCAATCTTCGGAGCATCAACCATACTTGGTATAATCGTAATAGCCATCACCTGGATCTTTCTGGAAAAAGATGAAAAGAAAGAAAATGGACCCGGGCCAACCATGAGTTTTAAAGGAGTATTATTTTATATGGTTGGATTAACAGCGCTGGTGTATGGTTCTTCAGCCATCCCGGCTTGGAAAGGATGGATTTTAATTGCAGCAGGGGCTAGTTCCCTTGCCATTTTTTGGGGCGTTGAATCCAGGTCAGCCAATCCGGTGATAAACACAAAGCTATACACCGGCAACCGGCTCTTTGCATACTCCAACATGGCAGCATTAATCAACTACAGCGCCACCTTTGCCATAGTTTTTTTACTGAGTCTGTACCTTCAAAAAATACAAGATTTAGATCCAGGGGAAGCCGGAATGATCCTGGTTGCACAACCGATAATGATGGCCATTTTTTCTCCTCTGGCCGGACGTTTATCGGACCGTATACAGCCGCGTTACCTTGCAACCATTGGCATGGCAATGTGCACACTGGGATTGGCAGCCTTTGCCTTTCTTGGACCAGAAACCGCCACCTTGCTTATTGTAGGATTACTAACATGGGTCGGACTGGGATTTGCCTTCTTTTCCTCTCCAAATATGAACACCATAATGAGTAGCGTTGATAAAACGAAATACGGGATGGCATCGGGTTCCGCTGCCACTATGCGCGTAGTGGGCCAAATCATCAGCATGACCATTGCTACTTTTTTCTTCGCTCTGTTATTTGGAAACAGCCAGGTGGAACAGGTACCGAACGAAACGTTTCTTAAAGCGATGAATTACGGATTTATCACTTTTTCTATTATCGGTGTGGCCGGCATATACTTCTCCTGGTACCGGGGATCAATCAACCGGGAGTAAACAGCCCTTTTCAGAATCCATTCGAATAAAAAGTCAGATTCATCTTTTGGGAACAGAGGTTATTCCTCCCCCTGCCTGAAATTCATAGAGCCCATATTCACTAACTGGTATTCACCGGGGGAGAACACTTTATTGGCATTATCGTCTATTTCTGTCACTTGCATTTTATTTACTTCTCCCGAAGATTTATCTTTGCTTTCACTCTCCAACATCATCCCATTGTAAATCCCTCTTGCTGTCATAGCTGACTTGAAAATGGTAGAGAAAGTATCTTTTGCTTTCCAGTCAATCTTTTCCGTAATCCACACAGTTCCTTCACTCTCCTCGTCATCAAAAGCATACTCATTGCATTTATAGCCAAGAATATCTTTGGTCCTCCCTGTTTTCTTAAAACCTGGGCTAGTGTAATTTATATCCTGCTTCTCTTCGTACTCTTCAGTATATTCAGGATCATCATCCTGAACGGCCTCATCAAAAAACTTTATACCGTAAACCACACCTGATTTTTCACCATCTTCTTCAGACAGAATAATGGTTGACCCGTTTTCATAGTCCATAATAAAAATGCCTTTCGCGGGCCCGCGGCTATTATCCGGAGTGCCAGATAAAAACTCATAAGCAAAATTCTTTTCCCCCGGTGAAATAAAGGTCACCACTTCTCCTTCGTCTTTTAATTTTCCCTTCTCATCATAATTCTGAAATTCCATCCTCATTTTTGAGCTAAACTCGTATTGATCGGCAACGGGTGCAGGCTCTGATGAAACCCCCATTTTTTTCATCATTTCCTCCATACGCTTCGAGCTTTGCCTCTTATTGGATTCAGGCTCCTGTTCTTTCCTCCCTTCAAGAGATTCCTCTGCTTCATCAAATCCCTCATCAATCTTTTCATCCATCTTCTCTTCCGCTTTCTTTTCGGCTTTCTTCTCTATTTTTTCAGAAGCTTTTTTGGCAACCCTTTCCAGAAATCCCTGTGAAAAGGAGCTTATTGAAAAAGACAAGAACATTAGAAGCAGGCAAGTTTTAACATAAAATTTCATTGTCCTAAATTTTTGGTTTAACTCATAATCCAATCCTTCAAGTTATTCTTAGTTTTCTTCTTTGTCAATACAATTAATGGATAATTACATCCTTTTTATCCATCCGGCACCATATCCCAGAAAAAAAACATCAAGACACTTACTTTTCCTTGTTTATGGGATACTTAGACCTCACCATCTCAATTATTTTTTGAGCTTGACAAAACATTTTTCCGGCAGACGGGCAAGAAATCACAAGAATTCAAAACAATCATTAAATTATTAGTTTGCAATTCAATAGAAAAATCGCAGGCCACACCCAAAAAAAAAGGTTGTCCTGAAAAAGACAACCTTTCATGATAACAACCCTATTAATGTTACATTTCTTTCAAAGCTTCTTCCGCACTCAGCAGCATGGGCTCAACATCCAAAGAAGAGCCAACCGCCTCCTGCATCCATTCATTCGGGGTCAGTCTGCCCTGCTTATAGATGCGTTGCACTTCACTGGCAAAGTCATTGTCCTTTAAATGCTGTTCAAGCTGGAATTCGATAATATTGCCATAAGCATAGGCTGATAAATACAAGGGGTAGCTAATCATATGACTGTAAATAGCCAGAATGGGTTCATCCTTCATTCCGTAAACAGGAGCATAATAATTGTTCCAAATATCCTGAGCAAGGCGAATAGTGGCTTGTTTTAACTCTCCCGGAGTTGCATCAGGATGTTTATAAAGCCATTTCCAAACACGCATATCCAGCAATGAAACCCCCATGATTTCGTAAGTAGACCACAGAACATCAAGAGTCTGAAGAGCTTCCTGCCTCGGATTATTTGTTTCTATTCCCAACAACTGAAGGTCCCGTTTTTGAAAAATAAATGCCAATGCTTCTGTGAATGCAGTATTAGGGACTCCGTTGAGGGTATAATAGTCCATATCATACAATGATATGGTTTGTTCCACATTATGTCCAAACTCATGAATAGCAATATTGTACCCTTTATAATCCATTCCTGACTCCGGAATGCGGGTGCGCAAATGCGACTGCTGCCCCTTCATAGCAGCACCCCATGCATGTCCGGATCCACGTGCCGGATCAACCGAAACTCTTTCACCTATCCAATTGGCCTTTTCATTAGAAAAACCAAGTTGAGTCAAAAGAACAGGCAGGTCTTTGTCAAAAGTTTCAGTATTAGGGTAGCGGTTCCGTGTTTTGGCAGTTAACACGTCTTCATTGATTGTACTACGTGATTTAAAACCATCATACCAGATATCAAAAGGCTCAAGCGGTCGTTTCAATCGCTCACTGATCAAAAGGCCCACTTCTTTAAGAACATCTGACTCCAGAAACTTAACGAACAGCGTTTCCACCTCTGGTTGAGCAATTTCCATCTCTCCCTCAAATTTTCTTTTAATGTAGGTATCAAGCGGAGTGTATTTATCAATTGCTTTCAGAGCTTTGAAGTTGTCTACTATTTGTTTATACCTGGTATCAGGCTCTCTTTCAATGGTAACAACCTGACCACCCTTAGTCACCCGGTTTGAAAACGGATTCCAAACATATTCGTCACTATCAATGACTTCACGGGGAATGGTTTGATCTATGATTCGCTTCATTACCTCATAAATCATCTTCTGCTTATGCAAGCCCTGTATTCCAAGAGGATAATTCGCCTTCAACTCATCTCTCAGATTCCAATGTGAAAGCAGAACCATATCTTCAGGGAATGGTTTTTTGCCTTCATTGTCCTCCAATTGACCTGCATAAATATTGTAAGCACTTATATAAACATCCGAATTGGAACCTACTCTTGAAACTTCCTGCTTCAATTCTGCCGGCACTCTTGAAGTAAAAAAGTCCCCCAGACGGGCATAAGCCCATTGTTTGCGCGACCAGTCTTTCCCCAACTCTTCTTTTTCGGAAAGAGAATAATAAGGAAAATTAAGGGTTATGCGGAAAGCAATTTTACTGGAATAAAGATCCTCGTCCAGATGAGCCCCCGGACTAAATCCCCCAAATACCTCATCAATTGGAGTAACTTCACCATATCTTAAATGAAGCGGCTCGAGCAGCTCCAGGGAAATCTGATTAAAATGACCATTTAAAATCTCAAGATTTCTGCTAACCTTTTCAAAAAACAGATCAAGCGACTCCTCTTCTCCGATAAAATTTTCTACGCAGAAGCTCGAAAATTGATTGACATCCCCATCCCTATCACGCCATAGAGAGGCAGAATGACGTACCCCCTTTTCAATTCGCGCAGCTTCATCAGGAAACTTTTCACTGATGGTAGTGATGGTTTGATCAATCACGTTTTGAGGAATCGTAGCAGATTGCATATCAGTCTCTTTAGTTTGACTACACGAGAAAAGTGCAGTTATCAGCACACTCAGGAAAAACAAGGATTTCTTCATTTTGCATGGAATTTAAATGGATAAGTATATACAAAGATAATTCAGTTCCCCTTTAATCTTGAATGACATATCGCAGCTATTGACAGCCCAGCTTAATTCATCATTCGCTCTTTTCTCAAATAAATTTAATAAAATCATCAGAATATTAGAGTCTTACAAAACATATTCATATATTTACATGACATAAATATTTAATTATTATTTTTTTACCCTAAAATTATGTTTCTATGCTAAAGATGATTATGTCCGGAGCCCTCGGACGGGATGCCGAAATCAGAGAAGTAGGCAAAAGAAAAGCCATCAATTTTAATGTTGGCGTTTCGATGAATTACAAAGACCAGCAGGGCAACAAAGTTGAGCGGACCGAATGGGTGAAAGCCGTAATTTGGAAAAACGACGGCCAAAGCACGAAGATTGCTGATTTTCTAAAAAAAGGACAAAAAGTCCTGATTGAAGGAACACCTTCGAGTGAAGGCTTCAAAGGAAAAGAAGGCGACATCAAATCCGCGCTCAACATCAATGTAAAGGAGCTGGAACTTGTAGGTTAAAAGAAACTGGGAAATGCATTACATAAAATACTAAGGGCCGTCGAAACAGATGGCCTTTATTTTTTTCCGTCCATAACATCCCCCCCCACCGAAAAAAGAATATAGCCCAGAATCGTCACAGCAATTCCACCTACACCAAAGGCTATAATAGCTACCAGGCCAACCAGCAAAAGCAGATATCTGATTACATTATCTTTAAAGCCAAAGCTTTTAAATTTCAGAGAAAACATTGGAATTTCACTCACCAGCAAATAGCAAAACACAACAATCAAAGGAAAAATAACATAGGGAGAAGACAAGGCTGTCCAGCCTCCCTCACGGGTAAAAATCAAATGAATCAGTGAAACAGAGAACATACCCGCTGCCGTGGTCGTAAGTCCCAGGAATGATTCTGTCTGACGGGTATCAATATTAAATTTGGCAAGCCGCAGGGCAGAGAACACAGTTAAGACAAATGGCAATAAAAACACAAATTGAAGGGGTATTTCCATTTCAAAGAAGTCTAGCCGCCAACTTCCTGTAAAATGAAAACTGAGTAAGCTCACAAATGCGGCTGCTGGAGCCAACCCAAAGCTGATAAGATCAGCCAGAGAATCCAACTCTTTCCCGATGTCACTGTAAGCATTTAACATCCGTGCAGCAAAACCATCTGTAAAGTCAAAAACAGCTGCAATCAGGATACACCAGGCAGTTAAATCCGGTCTTCCCTGAAAAGCAAGCAACATACCTGTTGCACCAAAAAACAAATTGAGACTGGTAAGTGTATTCGGAATTATTTTAACTATTCTCATTTGAAAGGATTTTATTCAACTTGAATCAGCACTGGCACCCTTCGTATTTCCTACAAAGAGATACATATGCTCAACAAAAGTAACGTTTTTGGACGAATTAGAATAAAATTGCAAACAGCGTCGGCTTCTACCGTTAATTTTATTAAAACCATCCTTTCAATCAATAGATCGTTAGTCCCGATGCTTCGGGATAGATATAAGATTTAAAATAGATCATATAACACTGATAATCTGGGCTTTAAGACGAAAAACTATTCATCCCCAAGAGCTTGAACTTTAGACTTTTATAAAAGTTTAACGGAGTATTGATCGTTTAGAACCGGCAATTAATTAATTTTATCGATCGAATAAAAACGACCTCCTGTACCTTAAATCCCTATAATCAGAAAACCTCCTGGAAATACAACCAGGACATCACCTTTTCTCTTCCTATTTCAAGAAACATAAAAAAAGCAAACTGTATGATTATTAAATGGACACCCGACCTATCCGTTGGAATAGAAGAAATTGATAATGAGCATAAAAAATGGGTTTCTCTTTTGAATGATTTCTACCAGGGTTTAATGAACGGGAAATCAAAGGAAAAACTGACAGAGTTGGTCCTTGGAATGTTGGATTATACCAAATACCACTTTGCCAATGAGGAGCGTTACATGAAATCAATTAATTACCCTGACTTTGAGCTACATAAAGAAAAACACAACGAGTATGTAGCGAAAATAACTGAATTTCATGAAAAAATTGTGAACGATAAGATGATCCTTTCACTTACAGTCACCAATTTCCTGAAAACATGGCTCATCAACCACATTAAAGGCACCGACCAGCAATATGCCAGGTTTGCAAATACAATTGATTAAAAACAATTTTTTTAATTCAAGATAATTTCAAACTATCAAATTTAATATGGCCAATGCTAAAAGTCATTTAACACTTAAATGTTAAAAACAGCCAACACTTTGATATTAATAAATCTACAAACCCCTTGTAACTATGATTGAGTGGACAACTGAGTTTTCCGTCGAAAACCCGAAAATTGATGATGAACACAAAGAACTGTTCAAACTTCTGGATGACTTTTATCAGGGTCTTCAAAACGGGTCATCAAAAGAAGAGTTAGGCAACCTCATCAAAGGACTATTGGATTATGCCAACTTCCATTTCAGCAATGAAGAGGACTATATGAAATCCATTGGCTTTCCCAATCTGGAAAAACACAAAAAAGAGCACAAAGAATTTATCGGGAAGGCAACAGATTTTTATGACAAACATACTTCCGGTAAATTAATCTTGTCTCTGGAGGTCACCAATTTTATCAAAAAATGGATTACCAATCACATTAAGAGTGAAGACAAACAATATGCAGCCTATGTCGCTTCATAATTTTTTGCTCTAAAATTTGATTTTATGCAAAAAGAATCTACTTTTGCATTGAATCGAAACAAAAAACCGATAAAAACTATGATTTTTTCAGTACATCATCATGCTCATCATCATTTCTACCTCATATAGCGAGGGTGGGCTGGTTGTACTATGCAAGAATATTACTCTGAAAAGGCTTACCTCGTTGGTAAGCCTTTTTTTATGCTAAAAACGAACATCAGATTGGCAAAACAAGTTAATTAAGAACATAATAACTGACAAAAAAATGGAAACAAAACTCAGAATTGCACTACAAAAAAAAGGGAGACTTTTTGAAGACAGCCGTAACTTGCTCAAAGAAGCAGGTATTAAGTTTAACTTAGGAAACGGACGCCTGGTTGCCACTGCCACCAAATTTCCTTTGGAAGTATTGTTCTTGCGTGACGACGACATTCCGCAAACAGTAGCCGACAGTGTGGCAGACATCGGTATTGTGGGGCAAAACGAACTGGAAGAAAAAGGGTTCTCCCTGAAAACCGAGAAAGAACTGGGATTCAGCAAGTGCCGACTTTCTTTGGCCATTCCCAAGGAGATCGATTACACAGGTTTTGAATGGTTTGAGAACAAAAAAATCGCCACCTCTTATCCCGAAATCCTTAAAAAGTTCTTTGATGAAAAGAAAATCAATGCTGAGATACATGAAATTGCAGGATCGGTTGAGATTGCGCCGGGAATAGGTCTGGCAGATGCCATCTTTGACATTGTTAGTTCGGGCAGTACACTTGTAGCCAATCACCTTAAAGAGGTTGAAAAAGTAATGGATTCTGAAGCAGTATTGGTTTCCAGCGGAAAATTATCTCCTGAGAAAGAAGCCATTCTGGGGCAAATGATCTTCAGGATGAATGCTGTGATGGCTTCCAACTCGAACAAGTACATTCTTCTTAACGCCCCAAACAATAATCTGGATAAAATAATAGAGATTTTGCCCGGAATGAAAAGCCCCACTGTTTTACCTTTGGCACAAGAAGGATGGAGCAGTGTTCACTCTGTGATCAAAGAAGATCAGTTTTGGGATGTTATCGGCCAGTTGAAAGAAAATGGCGCAGAGGGTATCCTCATCGTTCCTATCGAAAAAATGATTCTGTAATTATTTAACAGTTTATCATGGAAACATTCAAATTTCCAGCACCGGGTGAGTGGAGCCATCTCACAACAAGAGCCATCAGCAACCAACAGGACGTTAT
Source organism: Marinilabilia rubra (assembly GCF_003121985.1). GTDB lineage: Bacteria > Bacteroidota > Bacteroidia > Bacteroidales > Marinilabiliaceae > Marinilabilia > Marinilabilia rubra. The sequence goes on along the minus strand of NZ_QEWP01000001.1, from coordinate 402,952 downwards.
TGAAAAAGTACGACCTGTTCTGGACGCTGTAAAAAGAGACAAAGACAAGGCATTGAAAGAGTTTACCGAACGCTTTGACGGGGTATCCATTGATTCCTTTGCAATTTCGGAAGATGAAATCCGCGAAGAGTGCCTGCGTGTTGACAGCAATTTAAAAGGAGCCATAAATAATGCCATTATCAACATTCGGAAGTTTCACGAAGCACAGATCCAAAAAGTTAAGAAGGTTGAAACAGCGCCGGGTGTAGTTTGCTGGCAAAGAAGCACCCCCATTGAAAAAGTTGGTCTCTATATTCCCGGAGGATCGGCACCTCTGTTTTCGACAGTCCTGATGCTGGCAATACCAGCAGACATTGCCGGTTGTAAAGAAATTGTGCTTTGCTCCCCTCCCGGAAAAGATGGCAAAATTCACCCGGCCATTTTGTTTGCTGCACACATTGCCGGGGTCACAAAAATCTATAAGGCAGGAGGAGCGCAGGCTATTGCTGCCATGGCTTATGGCACAGAAACCATTCCTGCTGTGGACAAAATCTTCGGACCGGGAAACAGTTTTGTCACAGCAGCCAAACAGCTCATTACGCTTGACGGCGTTGCTATTGATCTTCCGGCAGGTCCATCTGAAGTGGAGGTTATGGCCGATGAGAGTGCCAACCCTGAATTTGTAGCTTCCGACCTTCTTTCTCAAGCTGAACATGGCCCTGACAGCCAATCTATATTGGTTACTGACTCAGAAAACATGATTAAGCAGGTGGAGAAGGAAATTGAAAAGCAGTTGAAAACACTTCCCCGTACAGAAACTGCTAAAAAAGCACTCAAAAACAGCCGGATGATTCTCCTGAAAGACATCTCCGAGATGATAGACTTCACCAATCAATATGCTCCGGAGCACTTGATTCTTTCTGTAAGGGACTATAATTGGGTTAGTGAAAAAATTGTAAATGCAGGATCTGTTTTTCTTGGAAACTATACACCCGAAAGTGCAGGTGATTATGCCTCCGGCACCAATCATACACTTCCGACTTACGGATATGCCAAAGCTTACAGTGGTGTCAATCTGGATAGTTTCTGCAAAAAGATTACTTTCCAGGAGATCACCCCAAAAGGGTTGCAGAAACTTGGCCCGACCATTGAAACAATGGCGGCAGCCGAGCAACTGGAGGCCCACAAAATGGCAGTTTCCTTGAGAACTAAAAACAGTTAAATATCCATGTGATTGAAGAGCCTGGTTGCCGGGTTCTTCAAAATACTTTAAAATAAAGTTCATGAAGCCCTTGGAAAAACTCTTACGTCCCAATATCAGAGACCTTAAACCTTACTCTTCAGCACGTGACGAATACAGTGGTGAGGCCGCTGTTTTTCTGGATGCCAATGAAAATCCATTTAATGCTCCCTATAATAGATACCCCGACCCATACCAGAGGGAATTAAAGAAACGAATTGCCTCACTTAAAAAGACCAAACCTGAAAACACTTTTCTTGGCAATGGTAGTGATGAAGCCATCGACGTTGCTATCCGTGCTTTCTGTGAGCCCGGAGTCGACAACATTGTTTCAATTTCACCCACCTATGGCATGTACCAGGTAGCAGCCGACATCAACAATATTGAAGTTCGGAAGGTCCTGCTAAAGCCCGACTTTGAACTGGATCCTGATGCATTGCTCAGGGAAGCAGACGAGCATACAAAAATCATTTTCCTTTGTTCTCCCAACAACCCTACCGGAAACTGTTTCAAAGAAGAGGGAATCAGGAAGGTTTTGGAAGGCTTTCAGGGAATTGTGGTACTGGATGAAGCATACATCGATTTCGCCCCTGAAAAAAGCTGGCTTCCAAAACTTGAGGATTACCCCAACCTCATAATTCTTCAAACATTCTCCAAAGCATGGGGAATGGCAGGTATCAGACTGGGCATGGGATTCGCCAGTACTCAAATAATAAACGTGTTTAGCAAGATAAAATACCCTTACAATGTCAATATCCTTACTCAAAAGAAGGCACTGAATCTTCTGAATGAAAGCCAAGATATGGAACAATGGGTGGAGAACTTACTGACTGAGAGGGCCAGGCTAACGAAAGCTCTTAATCAATGTAAATTTGTCAATAAGATCTATCCTACTGATGCCAATTTTATTTTGTTAAAAGCAGACGCTCCCAGGGATATTTACAATTATCTGGTGGGAAACAAAATCATTATCCGCGACCGTTCCAATGTAGCTCTCTGCGAAGGATGTCTGAGAATTACAGTGGGTACTCAGGAAGAAAACAAAAAACTATTGGCTGCTCTTGAGGGTTATCAAAATAGGATAAATAAAGCTTAACTTTCAATAGATCGTTAGTCCCGATGCTTCGGGATAGATATAAGATTTAAGATAAATCATATAACGCTGATAATCTGAGCTTTAAAACGAAAGCCCATTCGCTCGCAAGAGTTTGAAATTTAGACTTTTATAAAAGTTTAACGAAGTATTGAACTTTAAAACATTCATTTTTTACCCGGGATAAAAATATGCGTTCAATTTTCCTCTTTCTTTTTGCTATGGCAGCTACTGTAAACATCGAAGGGCAGGACAAAATACTGAGTTTATACGAAGGATCATCCCCAGGATCAAAAGGGAATCCACCTCAGGAAAGAAAAACCATCTCCGATTACGGGACACCCATCCTTTACAATGTAACTGAACCAGAATTGTGGCATTATTCGGCCCAAGGTAAAGGTATTAAACCGGCCATTATAATTTGCCCGGGAGGCGGGTATAGGGTTGAAGCTTACGAGCATGAAGGAAGTCAGGTTGCAGAGTGGCTTTCTCAGTTAGGCTATGAGGCATTTGTATTAAAGTATCGACTGCCCGAAGACTCTCTGTTTTCTGACGCCACATTTGTTCCCCTTGCCGATGCAAGAAGAGCGATCGCATTGGTTCGGGAAAAGGCTTCAGAATGGAGTATAAATCCCGATAAAATCGGGATCCTGGGTTTTTCGGCTGGTGGACACCTGGCTGCATCGGCATCCAATTTGTTTAATCAAAGAGTCCCCCTGAGCAGGGAAGGCAACAAGGTTAGACCTGATTTCTCGATACTGGTTTACCCAGTAATATCAATGGCCGACACTATAACTCATCAAGGTTCAAGAGAAGCTTTGCTTGGGAAAAATGCTTCCGATAAACTCGTGCAGCTTTTTTCTTTGGAAAAACAAATTACAGCGAATACGCCACCCACCATCATTATTCACGCCAAAGATGACGAAGGAGTATCTGTAGAAAATACCATCCGATATGCAAAGGCGCTCCGCAGCAACAATGTTGCAGTCAAAGAAGTTTTACTTGAAAAGGGCGGACATGGATTCGGCTTTCGCAAAGAGAGTCCTGCCTTTATATGGACTGAATATCTGGAACATTGGCTAAAAGAAGACATCGAATAAACGTTAGATAATCGAATATCCGAATAAAAAAAATCGCCAGATTTTTTGCAACCTGGAAAAATCAATCAAAATGGATAAAAATACCCCAAAAAGAGTACTGTTTATTGACCGTGACGGCACCATCATTAAAGAACCCCCAACCGATTATCAAATTGATAGTCTCGAAAAACTGGATTTTATACCCGGTGCCATCACTAACCTCAACAGGATAGCCAAACACCTCGATTTTGAATTGGCGATGGTGACCAACCAGGACGGATTGGGCACCTCATCTTTTCCGGAAGACACTTTCCGGCCCGCCCAGAATAAGATGCTGAATACTTTGAAAGGAGAAGGCATTGAATTCGATAACATACACATCGACCGCTCTTTTCCCGAAGACGATGCCCCCACACGAAAACCACGAACAGGGCTTTTGGAAGATTATTTTTCGGATCAATACGACTTGGCCGGCTCATTCGTCATAGGGGACAGGATTACCGATATTGAGCTTGCTAAAAATCTTGGCTGCCGTGGTATTCTGGTAAAATCAATTGATGATGGCCTTCCTTTATTGAAAGAGAAGAATCTAACAGATATCTGCCCCCTCTGCACCGAAGACTGGGAAGAAATTGCCGGCTTTTTATTCCAGCAGGAACGAACAGCTACCGTTGAGCGTAATACTTCTGAAACAAAAATCAAAGTTGAACTAAAACTTGATGGCACCGGAGCCTGCAAAATTGATACAGGACTGGGCTTTTTTGATCACATGCTGGAGCAAATCGGGCGTCATTCCGGCTGCGACCTAAACATTAAGGTAAGAGGTGACCTTCAGGTAGATGAGCACCACACAATTGAGGACACAGCCCTTGCACTGGGAGAAGCTTTCAAAAAAGCACTGGGAGACAAGAGAGGTATCGAACGCTATGGATTCTCCTTGCCGATGGACGATTGCATGGCCCATGTGGCCCTGGACTTTGGAGGACGGCCATGGTTGGTATGGAAAACCAAATTTAAACGCGAAAAAGTAGGAGATCTTCCCACTGAAATGTTTCTCCACTTCTTCAAAAGCTTTTCTGATGCGGCCGCTGCCAATCTCTACATTAAGGCAAAAGGCAAAAATGAACATCACAAAATTGAAGGTATTTTTAAAGCCCTTGCAAGATCGATAAAAGCAGCCATCAGGAAAGACTATTTAAACGATCAGCTCCCAAGCACAAAAGGTACTTTATAGACAAAAAAGCTATTAAACGAAAGCAACCCATTCCTTGACATTTCAGGGAATGGGTTTTATTTTATAATAAATTTAAAACCGAAATAAAATCGTTGAACCATGAATATGCACAATAACAAGGAGGCAGCTATAAAAATCACTTTCAAAGCGATTCCTTTATTGCTTTTAGTTTTCGGGATATCATTTCAAAGCTGTAAAACGCTAAAAAAAGGCAGTGCTCCGGAACAAAAAGTGGACCTGGTAGAAAATGACACTACGAACATGAAAGATTCAACTGAATATGAACTGGTTGTACTGGACCCTGGATTTGAGTCTTACCTTGCCACCCAGCCACCCCCAAACTACCACTCTCAACAATACTATGAAACCTGGAATCAACAGTATGTGGTTGAATGGAATTATCGTCATGACCAACCCCTGACTTATGGTGATTTCTACGAGACCCGCATTCACTATAACACGCATGAAAATTATGGCCTTGAGCTCAATTATCGCTTATATTACTACTTTCAGTTTATAAAGGATGAGTACGGTATTGTACTGGTTGATCGGGGACGTTAGTTAATGGCAACGAGACTCATATTTAAAATTTAACTGATAAAAAAACACAACCCCGGGTTCCCGGGCGCATGATGTTTTGCAAAATATTGCATACTTGTCTAAGTGTAAGAATTGATTTCTGTTTTTACCATATTCCGGCTTTGATATTATCATTGCAAACCCGGATACTGTTTCTCTGCGCTTGGATCCCAATCCTGCGCTGTAAGATGGTTTGTCTGTTAACTTAGATTCCTTTTCAGCAAATCCGGAAGCAAATTCTGCACTTTTAGAGTCAATTTCTATCACCATAGCTCTTTGCACAATAACTATCAGCTAATCTGATTTTTCCATTAAAACACACTATTCCGGAAACATCTAGTTACCAAATAAGTAAATTTATTAACTTTGTCCGGGCTTGAAAAAAACAGGAAAACTTTCTGATTGATTCAAATGCCTGCCAACGACTTAATTCATCTATTGTAGAACCTAAACCCATAAGAAATATGGCGTTTTTAGAAGCCAGGGGCATCGTTAAGCGATTTGCCAACCACCTGGCACTTGACAAAGTAGACATTGATGTGCCCGAAAATTCCATTTACGGGTTGCTCGGCCCCAATGGGGCCGGAAAAACTACTCTCATCCGCATCATCAACCGAATTACCGGTCCTGATGAAGGGACTCTCACTCTTGACGGACACCCCTTTAAAGCCACTGACATCAAAAAAATCGGGTATCTTCCCGAAGAGCGCGGGCTTTACAAAAAAATGAAAGTTGGGGAACAAGCCATTTACCTGGCCCGATTAAAAGGAATGTCTCGCAGTGATGCGCTCAAAAAACTCAAGTACTGGTTTGAGAAATTTGAAATCCAACCCTGGTGGGACAAAAAAGTGGAAGAACTTTCAAAAGGGATGGCACAGAAAGTGCAATTCATCGTAACCATCCTGCACGAGCCTTCACTTCTTATATTTGACGAGCCTTTCAGCGGTTTTGACCCCATCAATGCCACCCTCTTGAAGGAGGAAATATTAGACCTTAAGAAAAAAGGGGCCACCATCATCTTCTCCACACATAACATGTCGTCGGTTGAGGAGATTTGCGACCACATCTCCCTTATCAACAATGGAAAAACAATGATTGAAGGCCCTACTCACAAGGTACGGCTCGACTACCGGGAAAACCTCATCAATTTGGATTTCTCGGGAGACCAAAACAAGGTGGAGAATATCCTGAAAGAGAAATTTCACCTTCAAAGTATCCGGCCGGTCAATAACCACATTTCGGCACAGGTAAAAATGAATGAAGAACAATCGCTCAACCAGGTTCTTTCATCCGTAATAGATCATTGCAGTATTCACAGTTGCCAGGAGCTGCTTCCCAGTATGAACGATGTATTTATTCAGGTAGTTAATCAACAAAAACAACCTACCCAAAAATCATAGCTATGAGTAAAATATCACTTATTATAGAAAGGGAGTACCTTACCCGGGTCAAAAAGAAGAGCTTCATTATCATGTCTATTCTTGGCCCAATCCTCTTCGCCGCATTGATGGTAGTTCCGGCATGGCTGGCCACACTCGAAGATGATGAAGTAAAAACAATTGCTGTCCTTGATCAAACAGGGCTTTATGCCGGCCAGATTGAAGACACAGATATCCTCAAATTTGAATTTTTAAGTGAGGATTCTGAAGACCGCGTACGCAAAGATTTTGATAAATCCGGTTATTATGCCTATCTGGTAATCAGCGACAACCTCCTTGAAAACCCGAATGCCATCACCCTGTATTCTGACTCACAAATAACCATCGATGCCAAAGACCATGTGAAAAGGAGTTTGCGGGATCATTTGAAAAACCAGAAACTCAACTCTTATCAGGTTGATGGTTTGGAGAACATTGTAAACGAACTCAACCAGGTAAACATTGACATTTCCACGGTTAAGATAGGTCAGGATGGCACAGAAAAACAAAGCTCTACCGAGTTGACAATGATCATTAGCATTGCCTTTGCTTTCCTATCCTACATGTTCATTTTCATTTACGGGGCGCAGGTAATGCGGGGCGTGATGGAAGAGAAAACCTCACGCATTGTAGAGGTTATTATTTCTTCGGTAAAACCGTTTCAGCTCATGATGGGGAAAATCATTGGCATAGCCATGGTCGCCCTTACGCAAATCCTGCTATGGGTGGTACTCACCATTTTGATCGTCACCGGGGTAAAAAGCGTATTTTTTTCAGATTCCCCTATGCCCGGTCAGGCCCAAAATCAGATAGAAATGATGGGAAATCAGGAAGCTGCCCAGCAAATGGCTGCAATGGAAGAAGGTTTCAATTTCGATAAAGTTATGGAAATGGTCAAAAGTCTTGAACCAATCAAGACCCTGTTACTTTTCATATTTTACTTCTTTGGCGGTTACCTGCTTTACGCAGCTCTTTTTGCTGCAGTAGGCTCAGCTATTGACCATGAAAGCGACCAGCAACAATTTATGCTGCCCATAACGATCCCAATCATTATATCGCTGTATGTGGCAATGATGACCTTCCGAAACCCCGGAAGTGAAGTGGCTTTCTGGTTCAGCATGGTACCGTTTACATCGCCCATTGTAATGATGGCCCGAATTCCCTTCGACGTGCCACTTTGGGAGCTAATGCTGTCAATGGCCCTGCTGATAGGCGGATTTATTTTCACTACCTGGTTTGCAGGAAAAATTTACCGCACCGGCATCCTGATGTACGGCAAGAAAGTAGATTACAAAGAGTTGTGGAAATGGTTCCGTTACTCCGGAGATTAAGTAAATTAGCCTCATTAATAAACATCAGAACGGTCGGAGTTATCCGGCCGTTTTCATTTACCGAACAATTCAATCTTTATTTTAGATAGAAATATAAGTCCGGCATAATGATTATTTGTAACTTTGAACTTACATTTCAGCAATCACTATGGAACACAACAGGATCGCAATCATAGACCTTGGCACAAACACATTTAACCTTCTCATCACAGAAGTTAAGCCCGATGGAACATACAGTATTCTCCTGGAGTCAAAAAATCCGGCAAAACTGGGGAAAGGCGGAATACACAAATCAACCATCACTCCCGAAGCCATGGGAAGGGGCCTGGAAGCACTGAAGTCTCACCTGATTACCATTTCGGAGTTTCAGGTTGAAAGCATCTTCTGCTTTGCCACTTCCGCTATCCGGTCTGCAGACAATGGACAGGAATTTGTAAAAACAGTGAAAGATGAGCTTGGGTTAACCATTAGTATCATCCAGGGTGATGAAGAAGCCCAAACCATTTTCGATGGCGTACGTCAGGTTTTTCCTATGGATGAAGATTACATTCTTATAATGGACATTGGCGGAGGAAGTATCGAATTCATTATTGCCAATCGATTCGGGGTAGCCTGGAAACATAGTTTTGAAATAGGGGTAGCCCGTCTTCTCGAACAATTTGAACCCTCAGACCCCATTGATGAATCAGAAGTTAAAGCCATTCAGAAACATCTAAAAAAAGAATTAGATCCCCTTTTCGAAGCCATAAAGGACTTCCCCATTCAGAAACTAGTTGGTTCTTCCGGTTCTTTCGATACTCTGGCTGCTATACTGGCGAAGAAGTTTTTCCCTTTACTGGACATAACTAAACTCACCTCGTTGTTTTTGGATGACAAACGGCTGATGACAGTTCACAAAGAGCTGATGGATTCAACCTCGGATGAAAGAAAAGTAATGCCAGGCATGATCCCTCATCGGGTCGACAGTATTGTACCTGCAAGCATTATCGTAAAGTTTATCATTGATGAATTAAAAGTAAAAGAGGTTTGGCAATGTAGTTTTGCCCTAAAAGAGGGTGCCGTTTTGCAAATAATTTCAAATCAGCTATAAGCAACAAACTCCATATCAACACCAACACCTATTAAATAAATAAACCAGATAATACAATTTCATATGTCCCGAATACTCGTTATTGACGACCAAAAAAGCATTAGAAACACACTAAAAGACATTCTGGAATACGAAAAACATGAAGTTGTTTTGGCTGAAAACGGCCCTGAGGGTCTGGAAAAGTTCACAGCCGATAAATATGATGTTGTACTTCTGGACATAAAGATGCCGGAGATGGATGGCATGGAGGTCCTGGAAAAAATGATCCAAACGGGTACAGAGATACCTATTATAATGATTTCCGGGCATGGTAATATTGACACGGCAGTTGAAGCCATCAAGAAAGGCGCTTATGACTTTATCGAAAAGCCTCTTGATCTTAACAGGCTTTTGGTTACCATTCGAAATGGGCTGGACAAGAAAGACCTGGTTAACGAGACCAAAGTTTTGCGCAGAAAGGTAAGCAAGACCTACGACATGATAGGCGAGTCAGCCCCTATGCAACAAGTCAAAGAGATGATTGAAAAAGTGGCGCCAACCGATGCCCGGGTTTTAATTACAGGACAAAACGGAACCGGTAAAGAACTGGTAGCCCGATGGCTTCACGAAAAAAGTAACCGTGCAGGACAGCCCTTTATTGAGGTGAATTGTGCTGCGATTCCTTCAGAACTTATCGAAAGTGAGCTCTTTGGCCATGAAAAAGGCGCATTTACCTCAGCCCATAAACAGCGCAAAGGGAAATTTGAGCAAGCCAATGGGGGAACTATTTTTCTGGATGAAATCGGAGATATGAGCCTGGCGGCCCAGGCCAAAGTGCTGAGGGCATTACAGGAGAATGTCATTTCACGGGTGGGCAGCGATAAAGACATAAAAGTAGATGTAAGGATCCTGGCTGCCACCAACAAAAACCTTCAAGACGAAATTAAAGAATCCAGATTTCGCGAAGATCTTTACCACCGGCTTAGTGTCATTATCATTAAAGTACCCTCGCTTAACGAACGTAATGATGACATTCCTTTACTCACCGGGCATTTCAATCAGCTGATATGCCAGGAGCTCGGCGTACAACCAAAAACCTTTGAAGAGTCTGCTGTCAAAGCGCTCCAGCAAATCAACTGGACGGGAAATATCCGGGAATTCAGAAACGTCATCGAAAGGTTAATCATTCTTTGCAATGGCACCATATCCGGAGATGATGTAAAGACCTATGCTATGCCTCTGGCTTAATTCAGTCAAAACCAATTCCACCCTGTATGCGCACTGAAAAAGACTTTCTGGGAGAAATAGAAATTCATGATGATAAGCTCTACGGGATTCATTCCGTGAGGGCACAGGCCAACTTTCCGGCTAAATCACATTTCCCAATAGAATGGTACAGTGCCATAGGTCTTGTGAAAAAGGCTTACTACAGAACCTACCGGAATTTTCGCGATACGGCCCGGCAAAAGCAACTCAATGGGCCCACAGGGCATCAATGGATGAGTGACCAACAAGTAAACAGTCTTGAAGAAGCTGCAGAAGAGATAAGCTCAGGGCGTTATTTTAATCATTTCATTGTTCCGGGAATTCAGGGCGGGGCCGGAACCAGCATCAACATGAACATCAATGAAATCATTGCAAATACTGCCCTCAAAAAATCCGGTCATAATCCCGGAGAATACGAGATTACAGACCCACTTGATCATGCCAACATATTCCAGTCCACCAACGATGTTGTGCCCACAGCGTTGCACTTGTCGCTGATGCAACAATCCCACAAACTGGAGACTTCCATCAACAAGCTCAGATTCTCTCTTGAAGAACTTGAAACACAACACAGGAATATCCTCCGACAAGGGTATACTCAAATGCAAAAAGCAGTGCCCAGCTCTTACGGACATCTGTTCAGCAGCTACTCCGATGCTCTTTCACGAGATTGGTGGCGGGTTTCCCGGATAAGAGAAAGACTCAAAGAAGTCAACCTTGGAGGGGGAGCAGCAGGTACAGGAATGGGCATCCCCAGATATTTTATCCTGAATGCTATAGCAGAACTCAGAAAATTAACAAATCTGCCCCTTTCCCACTCCGAAAACCTGGCTGATACCACAATGAATCAAGATAGTTTAGTGGAGGTTCATGCCATTTTAAAAGCTCACGCCGTCAATCTCGAAAAAATCTCAAATGACCTTCGGCTAATCGGTTCTGATATCTCCCGGCATCAATCCTTGAAAATTCCACAAAAACAGATGGGAAGCTCCATTATGCCTGGAAAAGTAAACCCTGTAATTGTTGAATATGTAGTATCGGTAAGCCATAAAGTTTACGCCAATGACCAGATGATTTCGGGATTGGCCGGACAAGGGTGCCTTGATCTTAATGCCTACTTACCTTCCATTGGTGTAGCAATGCTAGAAAGCTTCAACCTTCTTGAATCAGCATGCCGGAGCCTACACCAAAATATGCTTAAAGACTTGCAAATTGATGCCGAAGATGAGCAAAAAGATTTGTTTAAATCAGCTTCAATAACCACTGCTCTGGTCCCATACATCGGGCACAAAGAAGCGGAGAAAATTGCACTTGAAATGAAGGATGCACAAGAGAGCATCTTTGAAGTTAATGACAGGCTTAAAGTTCTTAGCGATAAATTACTCAGAGAAATATTAAAACCATCTTCACTGATCTCAAAAGGATTTAGTCTGAACGATCTCCCCGAAAATCAAAAACACCCCTGATCATCAGCGTTCATTTTGAACAGATGAAGCCTTAACATACCAGATATCACCGGCTCCGTTTCCAGGCCCCAGCACCCATTTTTTCAATCGGGAGTAATTAATTCCGGACGGCATCTTTACTTCACGGTTGCTTGTAAACAAGAGCAGTTTGCCATCTGCAGAAAACACCGGACAATATTCGTAAGCCGGAGAATTTACTGGAGACTCAAGGTTCTGACACGGAGTCCACTCTTCATTTTCTTTATACGATACATATAAGTCTGCCGTTCCTTCACCCCCGGATCTTGACGAACTGAACACAAGGCACCTCCCATCAGGCGAGATTGCAGGAGTTTGTTCCACAGCTTCAGAATTAATTTGCATACCAAATTTCACCACCTCTCCCCATTTTCCATCATCAGAAACCGGAACATAGTAGATATCCAGGTGATCTTTTTCCAAGGTAATGGTTCCACTTTCATAATCCGCACAGAAATAGACATTCCCCTCTTTATCCACAGATACTGAAGTTTCATTCCCATTTGCATTGCTAAACCCGGTTAGTTCAGGTTTTGACCAGTTACCGGACGGACCTCTTTTGCTTCTCCATATATTCCAGTTGGGAATTCCATCCTCCGGATGCTCGGGGCGATTTGAGGCAAAATAAAGATAGTCGCCACCAGGCGAAAGAAAAGGGCTTGCATCAAAGTAATGGCCTGAAAATGGAGCAACTTCAGGATAAGTCCAAAACCCATCAGTGAAGCGCGTAACTAAAATCAGTGAAAAAGCACCTTGTTTTTTCAAAGCAAAAAAAAACTCGTCACCGTTTTTCCCCAGTGACCCGCCAGATTCATCCATACCGGAAGAAATAAAGCCGGGAGACATCATTAATGGCTGTGCATCCACTTTTTTAGAAAAAAAGAAATCGGAGGGAGAATCATGATAGGTCTGGGCATTAATATATGTCATCAAACTTATCAGCAGAACAAGAAAATATATTTTTCGGGCCATGAAATCTGTTTATCTAAAAATCAGTAACTATTTGTCACAAAAATAACTCTTTTCCAGTGATTTTCATCCCGAAAAAGCCACTCATTTTTTCTGACGGCCAGGCATCCAAACATGCTCTATGTCGGATCATTACAGCCTCAACCAATCAGCCTCTTGTCAATCCCCCCTGAGTATTCTTATTAATTTTAAATCAGGCAAGCAAAGGTCGTTGTCCGAACTGAAATAATTTTAATTACTTTACAAAAAAAAAAAATGGGCAAAGACAGACAACCATTTATCGGCATATTTGGCAGAAGAAATAACGGCAAAAGCACCCTTATTAACCGCTTGGCAGCCCAGGAAATTGCCATTGTTTCTGATACACCCGGAACTACTACAGACCCGGTAAAAAAGTCTTTCGAAATCACCGGGTTCGGCCCGGTTGTGCTTGTTGATACGGCTGGAACCGACGACATTGGGGAGTTGGGCGAAAAAAGAGTATCCAAAACACTCAAAGCCATTGATTTGGTTGACCTTGCCATTCTTATCACAACCAACAACCATCTGGAAGAACCGGAGCAAAAACTAATTGAGGAGTTTAAAAGACGTGACGTTCCCTTTTTGATTATACATAACAAGGAGGACATCAGCCAAAGCAGTTCCAAATCGGAGGAGAGAGCAATAGATGCCGGAGCAAAAGGTTTTCTCAAATTTTCACATAAATACTCCATCGAGCCGGTAATTGAAGCCATACAAAAAGCCATTCCTGAATCGGCATTTACCACGCCAACACTTTTAGGGGATCTTATCAAGCACGGGGATATTGTTTTGCTCATTACCCCCATTGACATAGAAGCCCCCGCCGGTCGAATGATCCTGCCTCAGGTTCAAACCATTCGTGACGTATTAGACAACGATGCAATTTGTATCGTGCTTAAAGAACGTGAAACAGATGCTTTCATTGAAAGAACCGGCATTAAGCCGGCACTTGCAGTTACAGACTCCCAGGTATTTCCAAAAGCAGATGCATCCATTCCCGGCAACATTCCCTTAACAAGCTTCAGCATTCTTCTGGCCCGCTTAAAAGGTAACTTTGAAAATTACCTGCAGGGGACTCCATCCATTTCAAAACTCACAGATGGCGACAGGGTCTTAATGCTTGAATCATGCACACATCATGTTTCTTGCGATGACATAGGCCGGGTAAAAATCCCCAGATGGATTAGGGCATTCACAGGAAAGAAACTTGATTTTGACATAGTTGCAGGTCTGGACACAATTACCAGACCCATAACCGACTATTCGCTCATCATTCAGTGCGGTGGATGCATGATAACACGCAGGCAACTGCACAACCGACTTCAACCGGCCATTGAAGCAGGCATTCCTGTGACCAATTACGGAATGGCCATTGCCTGGGTACATGGCATTTACCACAGAGCTGTAGCACCATTCCGGAAAGATCTCCAGTCGGAAGAAGAAACTATTTAGTATCTGTCCATAAAGTACCATTTGCATCGTTACGCAAGCCTTGTAAATAAAACTTTCTGAACACACACATAAATTTTGACACTATTTGCTTAATTTACAAACAGGTACTATTAAAAAAAAGAAAGCGCCACATCCTCATTATGTGGCGCTTTCTTCTTTATGATATGTAATACATTTATGAATCGACAGTTGCTGTTTGTCCAATGGCACTTTTCACAATTCCACGTTTGGAACCTTTAATAAAGTTAATGATTTGTCCCATTTCAGGACTTGGATCCAAATATGCCTGGACATATTCAATGGCTTGAGAAACATTTCTTCCCTGTTGATAGATGGCCCGGTAAATTTCATGAATGTTGTCAATTTGCTCCCTGTTAAATCCTCTACGTCTCAGCCCTACCAGGTTAACGCCCATATAGGCTACAGGCAGGCCAAATACCTTGGTAAAAGGTGCAACATCGGATAACACTCCGCTCATACCAGACACCATTGAATGCTCTCCAATACGACAAAACTGGTGAATGGCGCTCATGCCACCAACAACAACCCAGTCTTCAAGAACCACCTCTCCGGCTAGCTGAACACTGTTAGACACGACGCAATGATTACCAACTTCCACATCATGCCCAAGGTGCGTGTATGCCATTAACAAGGTATCATTACCAACCCTGGTAACCCCCTTAGCCGAAGTTCCTCTGTTAATAGTAACATATTCCCTTACAGTCGTCCGATCACCTATTTCAACATTTGTGTATTCTCCCTTAAATTTCAGGTCCTGGGGTTCTGCCGAGATAACAGCTCCTGGATATACCTTACATTCTTGGCCAATGCGGGCGCCAGGATAAATAGTAGCGTTAGCTCCAATCCATGTCCCATCCCCTATTATCACATCTTTGTCAATCTTAGCAAAAGCTTCAATTGTTACATTTTCTCCAATCTTAGCATCAGGATGAATATCCGCTTTGGTCGAAATGAGTTGCTCCATTCTTTATAAACTTTTAAAAAAGCAGGACATTCAGAAAATTGTAACAATCTATAAATTACCTGCTTATTAACACTTCATCAATTTAACCTTTATATAAGACAATCCTGATCGCAACTACACGTACAAAAAAATAATTTTTTCTTCATATTTCCATCACCCTCTCCATAAGGCATTAGGGATCCAACACTTAAGCTACATGTTTTTTTTCAAAAATGGACCATTATAAAAAAAGGAAGCAGGTTTTCATTAAAACCTACTTCCTCTACAGGGAAAACCAAAAAAATCAAAATCCCTCTGAATATTATTCTTTTGTCAGGAACTCATGTACTTGTGCTGCAGCTTCTCGACCTTTTGCGATGGCAGTCACAACCAAACTGGCTCCATTTGCAGCATCTCCGGCAGCAAACACACCTTCTTTGCTGGTGGCAAAGTCATGATTCACCTTAACATTACCACGCTGATCAAGATTCAGACCAAGTTCCTCAACAAGACCTTTATGAATGGGATGAACAAAGCCCATAGAAAGAAATGCAAAATCCACATCAATGGTACGAACCGTATCTTCTTTCTCTTCCATGACCCATCTGCCATTGTCTTGCATCCACTCCACTTCTACAACTTCAACACCTTTAAGCTTTCCATTTTCTCCAATGAAACGGCGGGTAGACAAACTCCACATACGATCACACCCCTCCTCATGCGAGGAGGAAACCTTCATCATGTTCGGCCAGTAAGGCCAGGGATTGTCGGGAGTCCTTTTTGCAGGTGGTTTAGGCATAATTTCAATCTGTGTCACTTTAGATGCACGCTGACGATTGGCTGTTCCAACACAGTCACTACCGGTATCACCACCTCCAATCACAATAACACTCTTCCCTTTGGCATCGATGCGTTCATCAGCGCCAAAAGTTTCTCCCCGGTTTACTTTGTTCTGCTGTTTAAGATAATCCATCGCAAAGTGTACGCCTTCCAAATCGCGTCCCTCAACCGGAAGATCTCGTGGCTGCATAGCTCCAATGGCAAGAACTACTGCGTCGTAATCTTTTAATAATTCAGACCCTTTCACGTCCTCTCCCACTGAGGTATTGGTTTTAAATTCAATCCCTTCAGCTTCAAAAATCCTAAGACGACGATCGATAACCTTTTTATTCAACTTAAAGTCCGGAATACCATAACGCAACAACCCACCAATAGCGTCATCACGTTCAAATACGGTCACATTATGTCCTCGTTTATTAAGCTGATCGGCCACTGAAAGTCCAGCCGGACCTGAACCAATCACAGCCACCTTTTTGCCAGTTCTTGTTTTTGGCGGTTGTGGCTGAATTAAGCCTAAATCAAAAGCTTTTTCAACAGTAGATGCCTCATTCTCACGAATGGTCACAGCTTCCTCATGAATTGCTAAAACGCATGATTTTTCACAAGGAGCGGGGCAAACACGTCCGGTAAACTCCGGAAAACTGTTGGTAGAATGTAATATATCACTGGCGAGCTTGTAATCCCCTCTGTAAAGAGCATCCTGCCACTCTGGTATTTTACTGCTAACAGGGCATGCCCAGTGGCAAAAAGGAATACCACAATCCATACAACGGGATGCCTGTAGTTTGCGATCCCCATCATTTAGTGTTTGCTCTACTTCACCGTAATCATCAATTCGCTCATTTACCGGTCTGTTTCCGCTCAACTTACGTTGAACTTCTATGAATCCTTTTGGATTTCCCATAGCTAATATTTATTAAGAAGAATACAGCGTTTGTCCTGAATAACGCTGTATTCCTAATTTTTGAAATCTGGTTACTACTCTCTTAAGTGTGGTGCATCCTCTGTCTCGCGTAGCTTTTTCTCCATCTCTTCTACTTTCTTCTGCTCCAACACTTTCTTATATTCAAATGGAATTACCTTCACAAATTTTGGCAGATACTTATCCCAGTTCACAAGAACCTGTCGCGCTTTCGAACTATTGGTGTGCAGCAAATGCTTGTGCAACAAGAACTGAAGCTCCTGTACGTCTTCATGATCCTGAACCGGCAATAAATCCACCAGCCCTTTATTACAATAAAAGTCAAAGTTTCCGGCTTCATCCAACACATAAGCTATACCACCACTCATACCTGCGGCAAAGTTACGTCCGGTTGGTCCGATCACTACTACACGTCCACCGGTCATGTACTCACAACAGTGATCTCCGGTACCTTCGACCACCGCATTGGCACCTGAATTCCTAACAGCAAATCGCTCTCCGGCCATTCCATGAACATAAAGGTTTCCTCTTGTAGCCCCATAAAGGACAGTATTCCCAATAATTATATTGTCTTCAGCCTTAAATGTATATCCTGTTGGGGGAACCACAACAATTTTACCGCCAGACAATCCTTTCCCTAAGTAGTCGTTGGCATCACCTTCAAGACGGAAACTTACACCATTCACAAGGAATGCACCGAAGCTTTGACCGGCTGAACCGGCAAAAGAACAGTTAATAGTATTCTTAGGCAAGCCTTCCTCACCGTATACTTTGGATACTTCACCCGAGAGCATAGCTCCAACAGTACGGTCAACATTATTTACAGGGTAAGCCATCCAAACTCTCGATCCACTCTGAAGAGCAGGATGTGCCTCTTCTATAAGTTTACGGTCCAGCACAGAATCAATTTTATGATCCTGCTCCATGGTATTATGCAATGGATACTTATGTCCTTCTTCAGGGAAGTGAAGCAATCCGGAAAGATCAATTCCCTTGGTTTTCCAGCCTTTTACTTCCGGATCCTGTTCCAGAAGGTCACTGCGCCCGATAACTTCATTCAGTGAGCGGAATCCCATTTCTGCAAGGATTTCACGAACTTCCTGAGCAATGAAGTTAAAGAAGTTTACCAGGTATTCATGCTTTCCAATAAAACGCTTTCTCAATCCTTCGTCCTGAGTTGCAATACCGGCAGGACAGGTATTCAGATGGCATTTACGCATCATAATACAGCCTAAGACAATCAGACTTGAAGTGGCAAAACCATATTCTTCAGCTCCCAGAAGAGCCATTTTTATCACATCACGTCCGGTCTTCAGCTGTCCATCGGTTTGCAATTTAACACGCCCCCTAAGGTTATTCAGCACCAGGGTTTGTTGTGTTTCTGCGAGACCAAGCTCCACAGGCAATCCTGCATGCTTAATTGAGCTTGCAGGGCTTGCTCCTGTACCGCCTTCTGTACCACTTATGACAATCAAATCGGCATGTGCTTTGGCCACTCCGGCAGCTACGGTTCCAACTCCTGCTTCGGATACCAGTTTAACACTGATTTTTGCTTTGGGATTGGCATTTTTCAGATCGTAAATCAACTGTGCCAAATCCTCAATAGAATAGATATCGTGGTGGGGTGGAGGTGAGATCAATGTAATTCCCGGAGTAGAATTTCTCAGTTTGGCAATCACTTTGTCGACCTTATATCCGGGAAGCTGTCCTCCCTCACCCGGCTTGGCTCCCTGAGCTACTTTAATCTGAAGCTCATCGGCATTAACAAGGTAATTATTGGTCACCCCAAAACGTCCACTGGCTACCTGTTTAATTGAACTGCGGGCTGGTGATTTAAAACGTTTGGCGTCTTCCCCACCTTCACCGGTATTACTTCTACCACCAACTTTATTCATAGCCAGGGCCAGCGCCTCGTGAGCTTCTTTAGAAATCGACCCGTAACTCATAGCACCTGTTACAAAGCGCTTCATAATTGCTTCTACAGGCTCTACCTCATTAATATTGATAGACTTGCCCGTCTTGGGCTTAAAGAAACCGCGAAGAAACAATGGCTTGCGGTTGTCATCCTCAACATGACGACTGTATTGTTTGTATTTTTCGTAATCGTTTCTGGCTGTAGCCCATTGAAGCAATCCAATGGTTTCAGGATTCCAGGCGTGCTTTTCCCCATTCTTTCTGTAGGCATATGCACCAGCAGTGTCAAATGGTCCCTCTGGCAACAGTTCGTCAAAGGCTTTTTGATGGAATTGAATCGCCTCTTTGGCAATTTCCTCAAAGCCTACTCCTCCAATTTTGGAAGCGGTACCGGTAAAGTATTTTTCAACAACTTCATTTGAGACACCAATGGCCTCGAATATCTGAGCACCATGATAACTTCGAAGTGTAGAAATACCCATTTTGGACAATACTTTCATCAAGCCTTTGTCCACTGCTTTGATATATTTCTCACGGGCCTCGCTGTAAGAGCCTTCTATTTTACCTTTTTCTACCAGATCATTTATTCCTGCAAAGCAAACATATGGATTAATAACACTGGCACCGTATCCAAGCAGCAGAGCAAAGTGCATAACTTCGCGGGCTTCACCTGTCTCAACAATCAATCCGACCTGCATCCGCTTTTTGGCCTTAATCAAGTGGTGATGCACTGCAGCGGTTGCCAAAAGTGAAGGCATAGCAGCATTTTCGAGACTTACACCACGGTCACTGAGAATAATATAGTTATTACCCTCATCCACAGCCTTTTCAGCAGCCTGACACATTTCCTCAACTGCCTTTTCAAGTCCTTCTCCCCCTCCGTCAGCAGGAAAAAGCATGGGCAAAGTCACATGAGAAAACTCTTCTCTTCTAAAGTCCTTAATTTTACCAAGGTCCGTATTGGTAATCAGCGGACTGGTAAACTTAATCGAACGGCAATGCTCATAGCTTTCGACAAGAATATTTTTGGATACAGATCCGATATAATTGGTCAATGCCATTACCAAACCTTCTCTTATCGGGTCAATAGCCGGGTTGGTAACCTGAGCAAAATGCTGTCTAAAGTAGGTAAATAATCTTTGCGGCTTATCGGAAAGAGCGGAAATAGGAGTATCATTACCCATAGACCCGATGGGTTCAACACCGGTCTCCGACATTGGTTTTATAATGGCATTAAAATCCTCTTTGTTATACCCAAAAGCCTTCAGATACATATCGTATTTTTCTCCCAAATCGGAGGAAACTCTTTGACGCACCTCAATATCTCTAAGGCTGATGCGATTTTCATTCAACCAGTTTTCATAAGGGTGACGACGCGATAACTGAGCTTTTATTTCTTCGTCGGGAATAATGATTCCCAATTGAGTATCTACCAACAACAGCTTTCCAGGTTTTAAACGCCCTTTAGCAACAATTTTCTCAGCCGGGAAAGTCTGAACACCAACTTCTGATCCCATTACAATCATGTCATCATCAGTAATAACATAACGTGATGGACGCAACCCGTTACGGTCAAGCGTACCACCGATATAACGACCATCAGAGAATACAATTGAGGCAGGCCCGTCCCAGGGTTCCATAATTGTACTATGGTATTCGTAATAAGCTTTAAGACTGGGAGGAATAGGGTTCTTGTCGTTCCATGATTCGGGAATCAGCATGGTCAGCGCATGGGGCAAACTTCTTCCTGTCAGGAACAGAAACTCCAGGACATTATCCAAAGATGCCGAGTCACTCTTACCTCCTTCAATGATCGGAAACAACTTTTTCAGATCATCGCCAAACATATCAGATTCCAGCAATCCTTCGCGGGCTTGCATCCACAAACGGTTTCCCTGAATAGTATTAATCTCACCATTGTGTGCCAAAATCCTGAATGGTTGCGCCAGGTCCCAGGTAGGAAAGGTATTGGTACTAAAGCGAGAATGTACAAGCGCAATAGCACTTGCAATTTGAGGATCTTGAAGATCAGCAAAGTACTCACCCAACTGAGCCGGGGTAAGCATTCCTTTATAGATAAATATTTTTGTAGAAAGACTTACGATGTAGAAGCATTCCCGTGCCGATATTTCAGAGTCACGAATTTCATTCTCGGTCAGCTTTCTAACAAGAAACAGTTTACGTTCCAGAGCATCTTGTTCCTCCAGGTCGCCGGTCACAAAAACCTGACGAACAACGGGCTCGCTGCTTCGTGCAATTTCACCAATCACATCTGAATTAACAGGTACATCGCGGTATCCAATCAGATCAAGACCTTCGGCGACAATATTTTTATTAAAAACCTCAAGACAAGCTTTGGCTTCTTCAGGATCCGACGGCAGGAAAATGAGACCTGTACCGTAATGGCCGGCTGCAGGCAAATCAAAATCAAACGTTGAAAAATAATCATGCGGAACCTGCATCAGAATACCGGCACCGTCACCCGATTTATTGTCGGCACTTTCGGCCCCTCTGTGGGTCATGTTCACCAGAACTTCCAACCCCTTGCGCACAATATCATTAGACTGTTGGCCCTTGATATGAGCGACAAATCCTATTCCACAATTGTCGTGCTCATTGGCCGGATCGTACAGCCCCTGAACCTTGGGAAAACGTTGCTGCATACTGAATTAATTTTTGAAGGAGATAATACATATAATGGTAGGCCTCAGCGCCTGCCGACCAACCAAAACTTACATTATTTGAATTGGCAGACACATAAACTTAATAACCGAAAGCAAAAATACTGCTTTTCATTACATTTATCAAATCTAAGGCCTAAAAATGTATATAACCACCCCCTTTTGTTATTGTTTTTTAATAATCCAAAAGCGAATTTAACACTAACGCACCCTGCATACAAGTTTTCATATCGCATTTCATCGGCCAATTTCCTTCTCTTATCGATTTAAACCTGTGAGAATTTAAAAATGATACTACATTTGTTTTCAATAAAAAAAGAGTACAATCACATCAACCAAACAGACAATTGAAGTTTGCATAAAAATACCTTTTAACGAATATTTATTACATCATGGATCGAAATCAGGAAATAAAAAAGCACAGACACCATCATTCGCTTGTTGGCATTACATTGGTTATTGCAGGAGTCATCTTCCTTGCAGGAAACCTCGGCATGATTCCTCCGGAATTATGGGATATTATCGCCCGGTGGCCAACCATATTCCTGGTTTTTGCTTTTGTCAATGTAGTCAAAAAGAAATTTGTTCCCGCCTTTGTTTTTGGAACAATCTGGCTGTTTTTTGTCTTTCCTGATGTATTTCCCAATGTACAAACAGAAGAAGTTTGGAATTTCTGGCCTATCTTACTCATACTGGCCGGCCTCCTCTTCCTTTATACAAATCAAAAGCGAAGAAGCATTTCTTCTTCAGGCCCCAAAGCTCAGGATGACGATGTCATTGAAGAGGTGGCCATTTTTAGCGGCAACATGAAGAGAATTGAATCTCAAAACTTTAAAGGAGGAGAAATTACTTCAATTTTTGGTGGCACAGAGCTTTACTTTAACAATTCAAAGTTGGCTCCCGAAGGCGCCAACATTGAATTAGCCAACATTTTTGGCGGCACTAAGCTGGTCGTTCCCCGCGACTGGAATGTAAAGATAAAGGTAGTAAGTATTTTGGGAGGTTTTGCTGACAAAAGAGTTTACATGGAAGAAGAAAACACCTCAAAACCAACCCTCACCCTTAAAGGGGTAACCATCTTTGGTGGCGGTGAAATCTCTAATTTTTAGGTCAAACCAACATGCTCCATCCAATACTGGTTCAGAAAAAATTATTATATGCATTCCTGGCAGGATGGTGCACTTTATTTTTAGTGCATACCATTTTTCTGACTCACCAAAACTTACTACCTTTCAATGAGGCCATTATTGATGCCTTTATTTACAATTTCATATTAATGATTATTGGGTTGGCTCTTTATTTCCCTTTAACATACTCAGAATACAATACAAGACAGTCAAGCCTCAACAAAGTTTTTATTATTCATTTACTGCACCATACAATCACTGGTTTATTTACACTTATTATTTGGCTTGGGTCTTCATTCTTTCTGGCAAAACTGGTATTTGAAAACAACCCTCAATACATGGATTTTGCAAGATCAAGCCTTCCGGTAAGAGCAGCTCTGGGAAGCCTCCTTCTGCTTCTTTTGATTTTCATGTACCATTTCATTAGTTTTTACCAAAACCTTGAAGAAAAATCCCGGAGAGAAGAACAACTCAAAAAGATGGTTAAGGAAGCTGAACTTAAAGCCTTGAAGGCTCAACTTAATCCACACTTTCTATTCAACAGCTTGAATTCAATAAGTTCACTTACCATCTCTAAACCTGAAGCAGCAAGGCAAATGCTCACCCAACTTTCAGATTTCCTTCGCTACTCCTTAAGGAGAAATCACCAATCATTTTTGCCCCTTAATGATGAAATAACAAACATGAAACGCTACCTGGATATAGAAAAGGTACGTTTTGGAGAACGGCTAATATCAAAATTTGACATTCCTGAAGAATGCCTGAACATGCCCGTACCGGCAATGCTACTGCAGCCTGTTTACGAGAATGCGATAAAACACGGCCTGTACGAAAGCATTGAACCTGTCACCATACAAACTACCTGCCGGATTTATCAAAATGGACTGCGCTTGTCAATAGTAAACAACTTCGACCCGGACAGCACCCGGCAAAAAGGCGAAGGTGTAGGACTTGAAAATATTCGGAATAAGTTATATCTTTTTTACAACCGAAAAGATTTAATATCCATATCTAAAGAAGAAGATTACTTCGAAGTTTCATTCATATTACCAAAGACTCATTAACCATGTCCCAAAACAAAGTATTTACAGTATTAATTGTTGACGACGAACCTCCGGCAAGAGAAGTTATTCGTTCTTTCCTGGAAAGGCACTCCACCTTAAAGGTCGTGGGAGAATGCTCTAATGGTTTCGAAGCTCTCAAGGCTATTCAGGAAAAAACCCCCGATCTTTTATTTTTAGATGTTCAAATGCCGAAAGTGTCCGGATTGGAATTGCTTGAAGTACTTGATGAAGTTCCGGTCGTGATTTTTTCAACCGCCTATGATCAATACGCACTCAAAGCATTTGAGATGAGTGCTGTTGATTACTTATTAAAACCTTATTCACAGGAACGCTTCGACAAGGCTATCGAAAAAGTGCTGGATCAATTACATTCCGGAAGCAAGACAAACACCAAAGAAGTCATTCAAAACCGCCTGGATGCATCAAATGATTTCATTGACCGAATTGTTGTAAAAACAGGCAATAAGATGCATGTTATTCCCACCGGGAAAGTCAGGTTCATTGAAGCAAGTGAAGACTATGTAATGATTTATGGAGAAAAATCCAGACACTTAAAATCCCAAACAATGAGGTATTATGAGAATCATCTCGACCCGGGAAATTTTGTCAGAATCCATCGGTCGTATATTGTTAATGTCAACTTCGTGGAACGACTTGAACCTTATGACAAGGACACCTACGTGGCCATAATGACTGAAGGACAACGTCTGAAAATCAGCAGAACAGGATATAGAAAGCTAAAAGAAACTCTCAATTTCTAAGCAATCACTAAATTCTTCTCCCCTACCGAAAGCCAGTATTTTCCACATTCAGGCATTTGAGTTCCTTTTTATTTTATTATTTTAGCAACCCCATTATACTTGTTCAGTTTATTATCATTAATGAAAAATTGCTATATTCATGCTTGAGATATGGAAAAACTAAGGAAAATAGTAGATTTTTACATTACAGGATTCCGCAATCTCCCGCCATGGGGGCGCACAATGTGGGCAATAATTCTTATCAAGCTTTTTATCATGTTTGTAGTTTTACGCCTTTTTTTCTTCCCCGATCAATTGCAAAACAATTTCAACTCAGATGAAGAAAGAGCCAGGCATGTAATTGAAAGCATTACAACACCAGGTAATTAATTATTCATAAAATAGTCAAAACACCGAACCAATCTACAAAATAGAAAAAAATGCTGGAAAACATTGATTTCGCACTGGTCGACTGGTCCAGAGGACAGTTTGCATTAACAGCCATGTTCCACTGGCTCTTTGTTCCTCTCACACTTGGTCTGGCCTACATTATTGCTTACATGGAAACCATGTATTTCAAAACAGGCGATCCCGAGTGGAAAAGGATCACTAAGTTCTGGATGAAACTTTTTGGGATAAACTTTGCCATTGGAGTGGCAACAGGAATAATCCTGGAATTCGAGTTTGGCACCAACTGGAGTAATTATTCCTGGTTTGTCGGGGATATATTTGGTGCTCCTCTGGCCATCGAGGGAATTATGGCCTTCTTTCTGGAAAGTACATTCATCGCAGTCATGTTTTTTGGCTGGGACAAAGTAAGCAAGCGCTTCCACCTCACAGCCACCTGGCTTACAGCCATTGGCGCCAGTTTAAGTGCAGTATGGATTCTGGTGGCCAATGCCTGGATGCAAAATCCTGTTGGAACATTTTTCAATCCCGAAACGGCGAGGAATGAGATGATCAGTTTCTGGGATGTATTTCTTTCTGAAACGGCCGTTAACAAATTTGTTCACACCATCACCTCCGGTTTCGTACTTGCTGCAATTTTTGTTATTGGTATCAGCAGTTGGTATCTCATCAAGAAGCGTGAGTTATTACTTTCCAAAAGAAGCATTGTTATAGCCTCCGTTTTTGGGTTAATCAGTTCTGTAGTGTTAATAGGAACCGGCGACAGTTCAGCCAAAGAAATTGTCAAAACACAACCCATGAAATTTGCTGCAATGGAGGCCCTCTACGAAGGTCAAACCAACGCTCCACTGGTTGCTGTTGGTGTTCTGGGATCAGAATACAACAATGAGAACCTTACACCTGAAACAGAGTCTGATTTCCTTTTTAAAATAGAAATTCCTTCGATGCTTTCCTGGCTTGCATATGGAAACACAGATAGTTTTGTTGCAGGAATGAAGGATCTGATTATGGGTAACAAGGAACATGGAATTCTCTCTTATGCAGAAAAAATAAGGAGAGGCCATAAAGCACAGAAAGCACTTATTGCCCTTAAAGAAGCACAGAAATCTGATCCTAACGGACCGGAAGCTGAAGCTTTGAAAGCAAAGTTCCGAGATAAAGATTTTATCGATAACAATGTTCAATACTTTGGATATGGGAACTTTTATGATCCTGATCCCGAGAAACTGGAAAAGAATGCCTTTAAAATGGTTCCTCCAATTTCATTAACATTCTATGCATTCCACATTATGGTAATGTTAGGCGGCCTTTTTTTATTGCTTTTTGTTGTTTTTCTCTATTTAGTAATGAAAGACCAGCTTCATAATAAAAAATGGATTTTATGGGCAGGCGTATGGACTATCCCCTTGGCCTACATTGCTTCCCAAGCCGGATGGATTGTAGCCGAAGTAGGTCGTCAGCCCTGGGTCATTCAGGATTTAATGCCCACCATGAAAGCAGTCACACACATCGATGTCGGCTCGGTTTTAACAACATTCATTCTTTTCGCCGTCACCTTTGTCGGACTTTTCATCGCCGAGATCAAAATCATGTTAAAGCAAATTAAAGTAGGACCGCAAAAAAAGGAGGACCCAAATAATGTTTGAATCTCTATCACACCTGGCACTTCAACAATACTGGTGGATAATCATATCCATATTAGGCGCAACGCTGGCTTTCCTGATGTTTGTTCAGGGCGGACAAACACTGATTTACCAGATAGGAAAAGACAAAGATGAACGCACCATGCTAATCAATGCCCTGGGCCGAAAGTGGGAATTTACGTTTACCACACTGGTCACTTTTGGCGGAGCTTTTTTTGCCTCTTTCCCACTCTTTTACAGTACTAGTTTCGGAGGTGCCTACTGGGGATGGATGATACTGCTTTTTGCATTCATCCTGCAAGCGGTTTCCTATGAGTTTAGATCCCGACCCGGCAATGTTTTTGGGGCGCGCACCTATGAATCATTTTTGTTCTTCAACGGTTTTATTGGAACAATATTAATAGGGGTGGTTATAGCCAGCTTTTTCACAGGGTCACAGTTTTCTCTTACAGATATGAATGAGACACGCTGGCAGTCGCCACTGAGGGGTATTGAACTCTTATTCAGCCTTCACAATCTGAGCTTGGGAATAGCCGTCTTCTTTTTGGCAAGAACGCTGGGGCTGTTATATTTTCAAAATACCATTGAAGACGAAAATATCAGTCAACGAATCAGAAAACAACTATGGTACAACGCCATCCCATTCCTGGTATTTTTCCTGACTTTCGTGATTTGGCTAATGCTGAGAGATGGATTTGCAGTTAATTCTGAAACCGGAAAAGTATTTATGGAGGCTAACAAATACTTCAACAACCTGATTGAGATGCCTTTGGTTTTGGTTATATTTCTTTCAGCAGTGCTGCTGGTCTTGTACGGCATTGCAATAAGCCTTTTCAAGAATAGCAACGGCGGTATATGGTTTACAGGTTCTGGAACATTCCTGGCTGTATTTTCCCTTTTTCTGCTTGCAGGCTTTAACAACACTGCATTTTATCCTTCAACCTATGACATCCAAAGTTCATTGACGATAATGAAAGCTTCATCCAGCCATTTTACACTGACTGTAATGAGTTATGTTTCACTTTTTGTACCCTTTGTTATAGCTTATATTTGGTTTACATGGCGGGCTATAAACAAAAAGAAAATAACAAAAGACGAACTAAAATCGGGGGAAGCCCACTTTTATTAAAAAACGACTTAAAGACGATAAATATCATGAGTTATTTTGGCGCAATATTAGGCTATCTTTCATGGCTGGCAACTGTTGCTATTGGTTACCTGGCTTCGGTTTATGCTATCAAGGTTTTTGACAAAAAATGGAAAGAAAAAACCGAATCGGAAGAAACAGCCTCCTAAACAAGAATAACGCAGGAGGCAATTACAATTCTTATGATATATGATGGTTTTCAATTAAAGCCATCCATAAATCATCTGGAAAAATGATATATTACCCCAAAACCAGAGGAAACTAAAAACCTCTGGTTTTTTTTAACTCAAAATCGCTTCAGAAACCGGGGGAAACAATGAAAAAGCCCCGGGAAGATCTATTCCCGGGGCTTTATATTTGGTTCTGTAGAATATTATTTCTCTCCTTTTGATGCCTTAATCAAATCTACAAACTCATCAAAAAGAAACTCCGTATCGGTAGGCCCACTGGAAGCTTCAGGATGAAACTGAGTGGAAAAGAAAGGTTTGGTTTTATGGCGGATTCCTTCGTTGGTATCATCATTGATATTCACAAAAAGTGGTTCCCACTCGTCGCTCAATGAATCCGTATCCAACACATAACCATGATTCTGACTAGTGATATAACAAGTTCCGGTTCCAACTTTTATTACCGGGTGGTTGTGCGCACGGTGTCCGTATTTGAGTTTATGTGTGGATCCTCCGGCAGCAGTTCCCAGTAACTGATTTCCAAGGCAGATACCAAAAATAGGTTTATTACCATTTAATGCCTTACTAATATTCTTTATGGTTGCCTGACACATTTGAGGATCACCGGGTCCGTTAGCCAGCATAATTCCATCAAAATCGTCATTGTTAAAATCATAATCCCAGGGCACCATTGTAACCGTGGTATCGCGCTTAAGCAAACAACGAACAATATTGTACTTACCACCTGTGTCTACCAGTCCAATTTTATGCTTCCCGTTGCCGTAGGTGATTTTTTCATTGGTACTGACTTTTGCAACAAGATTTTCTTTATTAGGATCGTAAAAATCAATGTCATCTTCATCAACCTCAATTTTTCCCAACATGGTTCCTTTTTCACGCAGAATCTTTGTCAAAGCTCTGGTGTCAATACCAAAAATACCCGGCACCTCGTTTTGCTCCAACCAATCACCAAGGCTCCCTCTGGCATTCCAGTGGCTGTAATCAAAAGAGTAATCAGAAATCACGAATCCGGAAACATGAATCCGGTCCGACTCATAAAACTTGGGTATACCATTCTCCTTATCGTCATGTGGCACTCCGTAATTACCAACAAGGGGGTAAGTGGATACTAGAATCTGACCTTCGTAGGATGGATCGGTCAAACTTTCAGGATATCCCGTCATGGCAGTGTTGAAAACAACTTCTCCGGCCACCGACTTATGGTAACCAAAGGATTTTCCTTTAAAAACAGTCCCGTCTTCCAGAACCAGCTTAATTGGCTTAAAATCAGGCATACTAACAATCTTCGTTAAAAATCCAACGCTCTTTTTTCCCGTAAAAAATGCATTTACCGGTCAATTCACCTTGGTAAATGCATATTGTATGGGTTCTGTCAGGTTGCAAAATTAGCAATTATTTTGCATAAAATCACACCTCACATAAGATTATCTGAATATTTATTACAGACCCATCAAAATTCAGAATAAATATTCAGTTTTAACGTTTATCAATGGGTGTATATTCAAGTCTGGGATACACTGCTTTGTAGGCAGGCCTGATAATCCGACGACTCGAACAAGTGACTTCCTCAATGCGGTGTGCACACCATCCTGCAATACGTGCTACTGCAAAAATAGGGGTGTAAAGTTCCTCAGGAATCTCCAGACTCTGATAAACAAATCCTGAATAAAAATCGACATTGGCACAAACCACTTTGGAATTGGTCCCTTTAAATTTATAGAAAACCTCAGGAGCCAGCCGCTCAATCATGGCATACAAATTAAACTCGTCCAGACGATTTTTTTCTTTGGCAAGATCTTTTGCTTTTTCTTTCAGCAGGACTGCACGGGGATCGGATAACGTATAGATGGCATGACCAATCCCGTAAATTTTCCCGGTCCCGTCATTGGCCTTTTTATGCAGAATTTTTTCAAGGTAAGCAGCCACCTCATCTTCATCTTCCCAGTTTTTAACATTCTGCTTAATGTTATTCATCATGTTGATGACTTTCAGGTTGGCACCACCATGGAGACCTCCCTTCAGTGACCCAAGAGCCGCAGCAATAGCCGAATAAGTATCTGTCTGTGCCGAACTTACCACACGTGTTGTAAAAGATGAATTGTTACCGCCACCATGCTCGGCATGCAGTACCAGGGAAAGATCCAGCAAGTCAGCTTCCAGCCTGGTATAATTTTTACCTTTGAGCATATAAAGGAAGTTCTCAGCAGCACTTAACTCAGGTTGGGGGTGGCGAATAATAAGAGACTTACGCTGGTAACTGTGGCGCATTCCAAAATAAGCATATGCAACAATAACCGGAAATTTGGCAATCAAACTCATTGATTGCTTTAGCAAATTCTCCGGAGCATAATTTTCCGCTTCATCATCTGCAGTATAGAGCCCCAAAACAGACCTTGCCAACATGTTCATCACACATCTGCCCCGCAATGACAAAATCATATTTTTTGAGAAAAAATCCGGAAGCTCACGTTCTTCAGCCAATTGCTTTGAAAATATCTCAAGATGGGTTTTATCGGGTAATTTACCTGATAGCAATAAATAAGCTGCTTCCT
This sequence comes from Marinilabilia rubra, assembly GCF_003121985.1. Classification (GTDB taxonomy): domain Bacteria; phylum Bacteroidota; class Bacteroidia; order Bacteroidales; family Marinilabiliaceae; genus Marinilabilia; species Marinilabilia rubra. The sequence continues at coordinate 372,548 of NZ_QEWP01000001.1, read as the reverse complement.
CAAAACCATGCCGCCCCTCACTCTGAAATCCACGGCAAAGATCCTTCAGTTCGACACCCCTGTAAAATAACTGACCATGATCCGGAATTATATTTCCTTCATCATCTTTGTTGTAACCAACAACATCACCAATATTGGTAAGTCCAACCAGGACTCCTGAAAAATCGGCATTTCGCAGTCCCCGCTTCACATTGTACTTTACATACAAGTCCTTATCAATCTCACATGACTGAACTGCAGATTTTGCTATTTCATTCAAAAAGACCATATACACAGTTTTTTGGTTAGTTAAGTAATAATATTCCCTATCGCATCGCGCACCCTGTCAAAAGAAAATTGCCCAATAACATCCTGCATTTTCTTTTTTATTTCAGCGTTACAAAGGTTTCCGATACTCCCCTCATGAGTATGCTGAACACCCGAAGTATTAGGCGAGAACTTGCCTTTCTCAATTTCCAGTCCCACCTGTTTGTAAGCATCTCTAAATGGCACTCCCTTTAAAACCCGGCGGTTTACTTCTTCCACACTAAAGGCATATTTGTAAAGTTCGTTGTTCATTATCTCCGAAACAACATCCATTTTCTCAACTGCAAGAGTCATCAACTCCAAACAGCTTAATATTTCGTCAAAAGCCGGTATAAATATTTCCTTGATTAGCTGCAAATCCCTGAAATATCCTGAAGGCAAATTCCCGGTTATCATAGCTATTTGCTGAGGTACATCAATCAACCGGTTGCAACGAGCCCTGAGAAGTTCAAAAACATCGGGATTCTTTTTATGGGGCATAATGCTTGAACCAGTGGTGAATTCATCAGGGAGCTTAATGAACCCAAAGTTTTGACTCATATACAAACAAGCATCAACGGCTAAACGTGATAAAGTTGAAGCCACAGAAGAAAGTGCCATTGCAACAGAACGCTCCATCTTACCTCTCCCCATTTGAGCATAAACAACATTATAGCTCAAATCATCAAAACCCAACAACTCCGTGGTTAATCTTCGATCGAGAGGAAAAGAGTTTCCATAACCTGCAGCAGCCCCTAAAGGATTTTGATTGGTAATTTTCCAGGCACCCAACATCAAATGCATATCATCCACCAGGCTCTCGGCATAAGCACCAAACCACAATCCGAATGATGAAGGCATAGCCACCTGCAGATGCGTATACCCGGGCAACAGATCATTTTTATGCTCCTCACTTCTTTTTTGTAGAACAGCGAACAGTTGTTCAACAGATTGAGTGACCTGCATAAGTCTGTCACGGGTAAAAAGCTTAAGATCCAACAAGACCTGATCATTCCTTGAACGACCGCTGTGAACCTTCTTGCCAACATCGCCCAACTTCCGGGTAAGCTCCATTTCAACCTGTGAATGCACATCTTCAACACCCTCCTCGATCTGAAAATCACCTTCCTGCGTATTTTTATACAGATCTTTTAAGGCGGGCAATAACAGACCAAGATCCTTATCGGATAAAAGCCCGACACTTGCCAGCATGCGGGTATGAGCCATGGTGCCAACAACATCAAAAGGGGCCAGAAACAAATCGAGCTCCCTGTCTTTGCCTACTGTAAAAGATTCAATCTTTTTGTCGGTACTGGTTCCTTTGTCCCAAAGCTTCATATCGTATATTCATTTTTTTCAAAAAAAGACAGAATTCCTTTTACCCTCCTCCACTGCGTGGAAAGTCTTACGTTCAGCCTAATATAAGAAAGTTGAACAATATGTGGTGAAAGCAAAATTACCGGTGATATTTTTTACGCTCCTTACTTTTCACCAGTAGGTTAGAATGAATAATATTCACTTTCAAATCATGGAAAAAAATATTACATTTTTTCTCCAAAATGTCATCATTTTCTAGAAAGCATCACAAAAATAACCGATTATTTTAGAAATCACAGCTAAAAAATAAATTTTATCTGTCAAAAGTCATTTATTACAAAAAAATTCACTTTGAATTAATATGCAATCCTTCAAGTAATCCCTTGTAAATTTGAACGCCTTCAATTATTTCTGAAACTATAATATACTCATTTGGAGTATGCGATCGCGCCGAATCTCCCGGTCCTATCTTTATTGTAGGAAATGGCATTCGTGCCTGATCTGAAGTGGTAGGTGAACCATATTTCTCCAACCCCAATTCCTCTCCTCGTTTAACTAAAGGATGATCGACGGGAATGAAAGAGCTGTTAAGCCTGAATGAGCGGGCCGTCAATTCGCAACTCACCTGCTGCTGAATCAATTCAAACAGCTCCCGGTTTTGATAATGTTCATTAACCCGTATATCCACCATAAATTTGCAGGAGTCGGGAACAACATTATGCTGTGAGCCGGCTTCAATACCGGTGACAGTCATTTTAACATCACCCAGAAAATCGGACTTTTTGGAAAATTCAAAGTTTTTAAACCAATCAATGACAGACAACGCCTGATAAATAGCATTTATCCCTTCATTGCGGGCTGCGTGACCGCTTTTACCCATCACCTCCCCATCGAGGACCATCAACCCCTTTTCAGCCACTGCCATCTGCATACGGGTGGGCTCCCCAACAACACCCAAATCAACAGGTGAAAGTTCATCAAGAATAGAGGCCACACCACCATCTCCTGAAATCTCCTCTTCGGCAGTAGCAGAGAAAATAAAATTACAGGGCTGCTCTTCTTCTTCAAGAATTCTAAACAGGGCCAACAAAGAGACAACCGATGCCCCTGCATCATTGCTCCCCAAACCATAAATTCTGTCACTCTCAATAGTTGACCTGGTTGGTGAATAAGTCCAACCGGAAGAAGGGCGAACAGTGTCTATGTGGGAGTTTAATAATACAGTAGGTTTATCCTGTGAATAATGCTTTGAAATCACCCAAATGTTATTGCCCTTTCGTCGGGGGGAGAGTCCTCTTATTTTCAGAAATTGTTCAATAAAATCAGCAACATCCTTTTCTTCACGACTAAATGATTGAATGTCAATCATACTTTTGAGCAGTTCAATAGAGTCGGAGATATAAGAATGTTGATTCATTAGAAACATTTTTAGTTAATTTATGACGGGAGATACGTTTTCTTCATTCGATCAATATTTGGTTAATCCATTGACCGAATGAAACTCACGATGTACTTAATTCATGCTCTTTACATCGTTTTGCACTCAAAAACAACATTCATTTCAACAGAATAATTTCTGAGTGCAAAGAGGTTAAAGCCGAAATATTTAAATTACGAAAATGAAACCGGAACAAGCAAAATGCAGACGCAGCAATCAGCATTACTCACCCAGAGTTGTGCCTCTACCGGGAATTGAAAGCCCTTCAATATTAGTAATAACAACCTCCAGCACACCATTGGCAAGAGAGTTGAACCCATTCTCCAGCTTAGGAACCATTCCTTCAGCAATTATGCCTTCCTCCCGGTACATATCAAATAATTCACGATTTAAATAAGGAATAAGCGTATTGTCGTCTTCAGGATTAATCAGAACGCCTGGCTTTTCAAAGCAATAAACCAAACTAGTATCAAAGCTTTGCGCAAAACTAACAGCGAGTGAGGAGGCAATGGTATCAGCATTTGTGTTTAAAAGATTACCACTTCCATCATGTGTAAGAGGAGCAACAACAGGAACAATTTCCTGCTTAACGAGACCTGCCAAAGATTCCGGATTCACTTCGTCCACATCACCTACAAAGCCATAATCGATTTCAGCACCAGTTCTTTTATGCGCTTTAATCAGGTTAAAATCAGCACCTGTTACGCCAAAAGCATTAACTCCTCTGGCTTGAAGGCCTGCCACTACGTTTTTATTAACCAGCCCTCCATAGACCATTGTAACGACCTCCAACATCCCGGCATCTGTAATCCTTCTTCCTTCAACCATTCTGGTTTCAAGCCCCAAACGCTGAGCCATGGTTGTGGCTGAACGCCCCCCTCCATGTACCAAAATTTTGGCTCCCGGTAAAGCCGTAAAATCATCCAGAAAAACACTCAACGTTTCGCGGTTCTCCAAAACCTTGCCACCTACTTTTACTATAGTCAGTTGTTGGTCCATGTAAATCTTTTTTACCCCTTACAGGCAATCATTTTCAATTATAAGTTTTCCAGCATACGCTTAAGAACAGCCTGGGCGCTAACCACACGATTAGCAGCTTCCTCGATCACAATTGAATTCGGACTGTCTATAACACCATCGCTTACAACCATATTGCGCCTTACCGGCAGGCAATGCATAAATTTGGCATCATTGGTCAAAGCCATTTTTTCCTCATCAACAGTCCAGCTGCGATCGGTTGACAGCACCTTCCCATATTCAGAGAAACTGGCCCAGCTTTTAGCATATATAAAATCGGCTCCTTCGAATGCCTTTTTCTGATCGTATTCAACATGAACGCCCTCCATAAACTCGGGAGCCAGCTCATATCCCTCAGGATGAGTCACTGTCAAATCCACATCGGCTTCTTTCATCCATTCCACAAATGAATTGGGAACTGCCTGGGGCAATGCTTTGGGGTGGGGCGCCCAGGTAAGAACCACCTTGGGCCGCTTCACTTTGCGATGCTCTTCTATAGTTACCAAATCAGCAAAAGCCTGCAAAGGATGCCTTGTTGCAGATTCCATACTGATAACAGGCTTTCCGGAAAACTGAATAAACTGATTCAGCAAACGTTCGCTGTAATCCTCCTCTTTGTCTTCAAACTTAGCAAAGGAACGAACCGCAATAATGTCGCAATATTGTCCAATCACAGGAACTGCTTCACGAATATGCTCGGGCTTATCACCATCCATTACAACTCCGAATTCAGTCTCAAGTTGCCAGCCATCCTTATTAATGTCGAGCACAATAACATTCATCCCGAGGTTGGCCGCCGCTTTTTGGGTACTTAAGCGGGTTCTCAGGCTGGAATTAAAGAAAATAAGAACAGCCGTTTTGTTTTTACCAAGATATTGATGACCGTAAGGGTCTTTTTTTACTTCGGCAGCATCTTTCAATGCTTGTTCGAGATCGCCAATATCTGAGGGTGTGAGAAATCTTTTCATACTTAAAGTTTTTTAAAAGGCCGGGTTGAGAAAAATAAAGCGCTAGCTGAATGTATAAAAGCGCTAAGGGCGTGTTACTCCATCGCTATCTATGAGCCATTTGTAGCTTGTCAACTCCTTTAAGCTCATCGGGCCACGTGCATGCAGTTTTTGAGTACTAATTCCAATCTCAGCCCCTAAACCAAACTGAGCTCCATCTGTGAAAGCGGTAGATGTATTGGCATAAACAGCTGCTGCGTCTACTTCATTAAAATAGCGGGCAATTGTTGCTTCATCCTCAGCAATTATAGCTTCGCTGTGCTTCGAACTAAAGGTGGTGACATGCGCAATAGCCTCATCAAAACTCTTTACTGTTTTTACTGCCATCCGAAACCCCAGGAATTCCGTCCCGAATGACTCTTCATTGGCCCTCTCCAGCAGTTGGTCGGGATAATGCCCTTTTAATTGACTGTATGACATTTCATCAGCTTCCACCACCACATCTTTTACAGCCATGGCAGCAAGCATTTCAGGCAAGTCACTCAATCGTTCAGCATGTATAACAAGACAGTCCAGAGCATTACAAACACTTGGGCGACGGGTTTTGGCATTAAACACAACCCGTTTTCCTTTCTCCAAATCTCCGGAAACATCAAAGTAAGTATGCACAATTCCGGCACCGGTTTCAATAACCGGAATCTTAGATTCTTCTCTGACAGAGTTGATCAAACCCTGAGAACCACGAGGAATAAGCATATCAACGTAGCCGTCGGCCTGCATCAAATCTTTGGCTGCTTCGCGGTCTGGCGGGAGCAGTTGGACCACTTCAGAAGAAATGGCATGTGAAGCCAAACATTCCCGAATAATGCCCACTCCTGCAAGATTAGAGTGCCAGGCATCCTGTCCGCCTTTTAGCACACAAACATTGCCTGATTTGAAACAAAGGGAAAACACGTCAAATGTTACATTCGGTCGAGCTTCATAAATTACTCCCACCACCCCAATAGGTACGGTAACTTTCTTCAAGTGAAGCCTGGAAGGCATTTCGCGCTCATCCAAAACCTCACCCAAAGGAGTCTCCATATTGGCTACAGCCCTCATGTCCGTGGCAATACCTTCAACTCTTTCAGCGGTGAGCATCAAGCGGTCGTATCTGGGATCCGACTCATCCATTCTCTCCAGGTCTTTTTTATTTGCACTCAACAGCAAAGCAGTACGCGCTTCCATTGTATCAGCCAAATCCGTCAACACTTCCCTGATTTGCTCATCTTTAAGACGAACCATTATCTGTGCTGCCTCCTTAGCTTGTTTAAATTGGTCAAGATTGGTCATATCGGTTAATTTTCAAATCATCATAAAACAATTTCGAACGAAGGATTTAATGTACATCCGGGAAAATAAACAAATAGTCGTAATGAACCAGAGGACGGTACTTGTCATCTTCCAAATGTCTTTCTGCTAAAGCTTTTTCATACTGAGCCCTGCCAATGCCTATCAGAACGCCTTCTTCATCTCTAATTCTCAGAAGATCTCCTTTTTTGAAATCACCCAGAAAAGAGACCACTCCTGCAAGCAGCACACTCCTTGCTTTGGGACCAGTGAGTGCCGATCGGGCTCCCTGGTTGACTACAATCTCAGCTTTGGCAAACCCTTCGGCATAAGCCATCCATTTTTTAATGGCGGGTCTGGGGCTATTCGCTTCAAACCGGGTATGCTGGACACTTTCCGGACTAGTAGCAAGGTCCAGAATAATGTTATCCCGGGTGCCGTTTGCAATGTGCACATTTATTCCGGAAGCTGCAGTTTTTTGAGCTATCCGGCATTTTGTAAGCATCCCTCCTCTACCAAAGTCACTTTTAGTGGTGGAGATAAATGAACTTAAATCCTCCCTGCCTTCGCGTATGAGCGGAACTAATTCAGCTCCTTCGTCGCCTGGCATTCCGGTATAAATACCATCCACATTACTCAACACAAAAAGGGCATCCGTATTCATCATCGATGAAAGTAATCCTGCCAGCTCATCATTATCTGTGAACATCAGAGCTGTAACAGAGACCGCATCATTTTCGTTAACAATAGGAACAATGCCATTATCCAGCAAAACCGACAGACAGTTTTTCATATTAAGGTAATGCTCCCTTGTACTGAAATCCTGCTTTGTGACCAAAACCTGAGCACAGGTTAAATTATGATCTTCAAATAACTGAGAGTAAAGATTTACCAATTTCACCTGCCCTACTGACGAAAGCAATTGCCTCTGAGAAACCGGATCCTTAGTTCCATTGGATTGGACCATACTCCTCCCCGCAGCAACTGCTCCGGAAGAGACTAAGATAACACGTGTACCGTGTTTGTGCAAGTCGGAGATTTGGGCAGCCAGGTGCTCAATTCGTTGATAATCCAACATACCATTAGATTGTGTCAACACATTGGATCCCACCTTTATCGTAACTGAATTGTAATACAAGCTCTCAGTGTTTATCACTTCTTTTTACCAGCGTTTTCTATTTTCTCAAATGAAGTAAGGACCCCTTTTATCAAAGCGGAACTAAAACCTTGATGCTCCATTTCATTAAGTCCCGAGATGGTTATTCCTCTGGGAGTGGTTACTTTATCGATTTCAGCTTCAGGATGACTTTTATCCTGAATGATCAATTCGGCAGCTCCTTTAACCGTTTGCGACGCAATTCGGAGAGCAAGCTCGGAACCAAAACCAATCTCAACACCCCCCTGAGTTGCAGCCCTGATAAACCTCAAGGCATATGCTATGCCACAGGCAGCCAGAACGGTAGCTGACGCCATTAATTCTTCCGGAATGAACTGAACAACACCAACAGGTTCAAAAAGACCATTAATAATCTGATCTTGCTCTTCTGTTGATTGGAACGCCGACACACAAGTCATGGACTCTCCGATAGAGATGGCCGTGTTGGGCATAACCCTGAAGATGCCTTTACGACCTCCGGCCATTTCAGAAATTTGCAGGGAGTCAACACCTGCTGCAAGAGAGATAAGAATCGTTTTTTCCAGGAAATACGGGGATATTTCATCCAGAATATCCTTTAGTTGATATGGCTTTACTGCCAGGACGACAATATCCGCATTTTTAGTTGCTTCAACATTATCCTTACCAACTATAATGCCATCCTGCTCAAGAGACTTAATCAGGTGCACCCGTCGGCGGGTAACAGCTATTTCTCCTTCGAATGGTTTTTTAGCATTCTTGAGTCCTTTAGCAATGGCAGAACCAAGATTTCCACCTCCGATTATGGCTATTTTTTTTATCATCAGGATATTTTTTAGTCCCGGTCCACTTTTTCAGACTCCTCAACTTTCACATGCCCCCAATTCTCTCCGCGCTTAATCCTGTGAAGTTGGATTTCGCTGATACCAAACTGGCGGGCAATGATTTTTAATCGGGTTTTTCGTTGTGGATCGGTAATTCTTTTTTTCAACAACATCACCTGTGTATCAGTCAACTTCGCCCCTTCACAATGTTTTTTTGATTTCATTTTTTTTCTTCCTTCAAGCACAAAAGGATTTCCCTGTTGATGACAAAACATATCCTTCTTGTCAGCCCAGCAGAGATTTTCAACAAAGTTGTTACACTTATTATAGTCCAGGTGAATTACATATTTCTGCTGGTCAGATATCTTCTCAACAAATTGCTCGGCAACAAGTTTATGCACATAGTAGGTTCTTGATTTGCCGAAAGGTCTTAAGGGAAGCGTTTTGTATCCTTTTAAAACACCTCCTTTCACAAAATAAGCATCGCTCATGTCGTCGGCACAATAACTAACAACACGACCATAATTTGAAACTGCATAACGTTTCCTTAAAGCACCTTTTTCAAAGGGGATTTCTTTCCATTCTTCATTCCAATAAGACTTAATCATAATTTAAAGGGTTCAGGAAGCCAAAAGACGACCTAAAGCCTGAATGAAATGAGCTGCCTGTTCCTTACTCAATGAAAGAGGCGGTAATAAGCGGATGATGTTGGTCGAAGAAACTCCCGTAAAGATATGCTCATCCTTCAAAAGCTGTTTTCTTAGCACATCCACTTTGGAGTCAAACTCCAGGCCAATCATCAATCCACGGCCCCGCACTTCGCTAATGTCTTCCATCTTTCCAAGTTCAGACAACAAAAACTTCCCAACTTGCGAAGCATTTTCAATCAAGCTTTCAGATTCCATTACCTCCAACACTGCCAGGGCAGCAGCACAAGCGAGATAATTTCCACCAAAAGTGGCTCCCAACATACCATATTTGGCTTTTATGCTGGGATTGATTAACACACCACCAACAGGAAACCCATTGGCCATGCCTTTGGCTACAGTTATTATATCTGGTTTGATTTTTGCCTGTTGAAACGCAAAGAATTCCCCACTTCTGCCATATCCGGATTGTATCTCATCCAGAATAAGTTTGCACTGATATTGATGACATACTTTCTCAAGATTCCGGAGAAAATCAACTTCAGGAATTCTCACCCCGCCAATACCTTGTATGCCTTCAATTATCACAGCGCACACATCACCTTTTTTTAGTTCCCTTTCCAGAGCATCAATATCATTCAGAGGCAGAAACGTAACATTATGCGTCTTGTTTATATATGCACGAATATTTTCATTGTCGGTGGCCCCGACAGCAGCTGACGTTCTTCCATGAAAGGCCTTGGAGAAAGCGATCACCCGGCCTTTTCCTGTTGAGAAAGAAGCCAGTTTCAATGCATTTTCATTGGCTTCAGCTCCGCTATTGCAGAGAAACAAGTTGTAAGCATCAAAGCCGGACATTTGTCCAAGCTTGCGGGCCAACTCTTTCTGAAGAGGATTTATTACAGAATTGGAATAAAACCCTATACGCTCCAATTGTTCTTTGATCCTATCGTTGTAATGTGAGTGAGCATGACCAATAGAAATAACGGCATGGCCGCCATAAAGGTCTAAATACTCAACACCTTTATCATCGGTAACATAACATCCTTTGGCCGAAACCGGAGTAATGTCCATTAGCGGATAAACATCAAACAACTGCATCGTAAAACATTTGATAGCTAATGAAAAATTTAATTATTCCCAAAAGCCATTGGTTCTTATTAAAATTTGGTTTGGTAAAGCCGCTGCACCTTACTTAGGGCAGCGGCAATCAAATCGGCGGGAGTGGGATTGAAAAAATGAACACCTAAATTTAAACCGTAAAAAACAACCCTTCATCTATCTCAAAAAGCCACTGGCTTCAGTCGTAGCCCCTCCGATTCGTCCAAACCAAACATTAGATTCATATTTTGAACGGCCTGCCCCGAAGCACCTTTTGTAAGGTTATCGATAACACTTACTATATGCAACTTAGTACCGTATTTCCTGACATGTAATAAGCACTTATTAGTATTCACCACTTGTTTCACATCCACTGGTTTTCCGGAAACAGTAACAAAAGGATGTGTACTGTAAAATTTCTTAAAGAGGTCAACTGCTTCCTGTTCGTCAGGGTCGAAATCGAGATAGACAGAAGCCAGAATTCCCCTGGCGAAATTTCCCCGCATGGGAACGAAATTAAATGGCCCGTCGAAAGCAGGCATAAGCTCTTCCATCGTTTCATTAATCTCATGAAGATGCTGATGCCCAAAGGCCTTGTAAGTTGACACATTGCTGTTTCGCCAACTAAAATGGGTGGTAGCTGAAGGTGCCTGACCGGCTCCGGTACTACCGGTTATAGCATGCACGTGTATTTCATTAAGCATATGACTGGCTGCCAAAGGCAGTAACGCTAACTGAATAGATGTGGCGAAGCATCCGGGATTGGCCAAATATTTACAATCCTTAATTTTAGGGCGATTTACTTCAGGAAGCCCATAAACAAATTCATTGCCATCCCTGTTCAACCGGAAATCATTGCTAAGGTCTATTACTTTTAAGTTCTCCGGCAACTTGTGGTCCTGCATGAAACCTTTTGATTTTCCATGCCCCATGCACAGAAATAAAATATCAACCGCATCAAAATCCAACTGGTCGGTGAACATCATTTCTGTATCGCCTACCAGGTCAGCATGAACATCACTGATATAATTACCTGCATTACTACCGCTGTTTACCCATTCAATTTGGGTGATGGAATGCCCCAACAAAATACGAATGAGTTCACCGGCTGTATAACCTGCTCCTCCTACTATACCTACTTTAATCATTGGCTTTTATCAACTTAAAAATTGACCCTGTTTTCTTTTCACAGCCTTTTAATCAACATCCAACTGACCTTTGTTGACTGTATTAAAAATCTTAAGATAATTGCTCATTAATTTGGTGAAACCTTTCACGTCATCTCCGGTCCAGGCTTTATTTACTTCACCATAATCTCCGAATCCTGTATTCATCAAATCGTTAGCAGATTTAATACCCACAAGTTCGAAACGGTAAGGATGCAATTTCAAAATAACATCTCCGTTAACATTGCCCTGAGAGTTTTCTAAAAATGCTTCAATATCACGCATAACCGGTTCCAGATACTGAGCTTCGTGAAGCAACATTCCATACCAATTACCCAACTGCTCTTTCCAATACATCTGCCACTTGGTAAGGGTGTGTTTTTCAAGTAAATGATGAGCCTTGATAATCATTAAGGGACCTGCAGCTTCAAAGCCAACCCGTCCTTTAATTCCAATGATGGTATCTCCGACATGAGTATCACGTCCGATGGCATAAACACTTCCCAGAGCTTCAACCTTACGGATGGCATCAACAACATTATCGAACTTCTCTCCATTGACCATTTTAAGCTCTCCCTTCTCAAAGGAAAGCACCATTTCCTCACTGCCTTCTTTTTTCAATTGACTGGGATAAGCCTCTTCAGGAAGATTTTGATCGGTGGTAAGCGTTTCTTTACCACCTACACTGGTTCCCCATATTCCTTTATTGATGGAATAGGCCATCTTGCTCCAGTCTTTCTCCACACCACGTTTCATAAGATAATCAATCTCTTCATCGCGCGAAAGGACCAAATCACGAATGGGGGTTAATATTTCAATCTCAGGGGCTAGAATCTGAAACGTAAGGTCAAAACGAATTTGATCATTACCAGCCCCTGTACTACCATGAGCAATGTATTTTGCCCCCACTTTCCGGGCATAATCAACCAAAGCCATGGCTTGAAATATACGTTCTGATGATACAGAAAGTGGATATGTATTGTTTTTAAGAACATTCCCGTAAATCATATACCGGATGCAATTTCTATAATACAAATCGGTCACATCCAACGTCACATGATCGGCAACACCAAGATCACGGGCTCCTCTCTCTATTTCCACCAGTTCTTCCTCTGAAAAACCACCTGTATTGGCAATAGCTGAAAATATTTCAAGGCCTTTCTCCTCTTTCAAGTACTTAACACAGAAAGAAGTGTCAAGACCTCCGCTAAAAGCAAGTACTACTTTATTGTTCATCAGTTTTCAATTTGTTTACGGGATTTCAAACCCCTTTTATCTTTTTTATCTCTTTGCTCTAAACTCCTTGGCAAGGCTGTCTTACCTGAGTCTGCGATTTGATTACCCCCCCTGAATCACACTGCGGCATGAAACATTCAGGCAAAAATAGCTGCAAAAAGTCCCTTCAGCAGATTCCCCTTTCCTCCTTTGCCGCCTTTCTTCTTACTCTTCAGAAAAACGAACCTTTTGAAACGCAACCATCTTTCATAAACACTTAGTCGCCTGGGAGGAATAGGATCAGCATTGGCCTCCTTGGCAGGATCATAAAGCATCCCTGTGCACAAGCAATGCTTCCGATTGGTTCGCATAAGGATATCATAATTTACACAACTCTGGCACCCCTTCCAGAACTGATTATCATCGGTTAATTCTGAAAATGTCACCGGTTTATATCCAAGCTCGGAGTTGATTTTCATCACGGCCAAACCTGTGGTTAAGCCAAAAATTTTCGCATCAGGATACTTTTTACGTGATAATTCAAATGCTTTACGTTTAATCTCTTTTGCCAGACCTTGCCCACGAAACTTATCCACTACAATAAGACCTGAGTTAGCCACAAATTTCTTGTGCCCCCAGGATTCGATATAGCAAAAGCCGGCAAACTCCTCCCCGCTCAAAGCAATAATTGCCTTTCCTTCAACGATTTTACTTTTAATATACTCCGGATTCCTCTTAGCGATACCTGTTCCTCTAATCTTTGCAGCATCCGCAATAGTATTAAGAATGGTATCCACGTATGGAAGATGTTCTTCCGAAGCAATAATTATATTAATATCTGATTCCTGCGTCATTAGATTGTGTCCAAGAATATTCTACACAAGTTTCTTTTTCAGCCCCGGCATAAAAAGCGATAATGCATTAATAACATCCGGACGAGAAACTCCTTCTTTACTTATCAACAAAATAGTATCATCCCCTGCAATGGTTCCCAACACTTCAAAGGGCCCGTGGCTATCGATTACCGACGCGATACTGTTTGCAAATCCGGGACGCGTTTTTATTACTGCCATATTACCCGAAAATTCAATGGACTCAAGTCCGCTAACAGGGAAAACCTCACTTCCGTCCTCTTCATCCCGTTGGTCATCATTTTCCGGCAGCACATAAGCATATCCTCCATCGATATCCGGACGCTTTGCTACTTTTAACGCTTTCAAATCACGAGATAAAGTAGCCTGAGTTGTTGAGAAGCCTTCTGATTCGAGCAAACTCAAAAGCTCCTCCTGACTTCCTACCTTATTATCGGAAATCAGTTGCCGGATTACATTTAGTCTTTGTGTTTTTATTTTCATATGCTATAAAAAACAATATCCCCCGGCGCAATCATTGCACCAAGAGAATGCCTCAGTCACTTGCTTTAGTAAAAATTGAAAAACCCTCCTGAAATACAGAATAATTATTCAATTACAAATGCAAATTTATTCAAAAAATGCAAATTCCAAAAATTTATCCACTTTTTTTGCATTTTTTTATCGGTGCCAATGTCAAGTTCAAACCTCCCGCAAACAAAACTCACCGGATATCCAACTAAGGGATAGCCAGATATGAAAAACAAATATATATTCAAAAAATATACAAAAAATCACTTCACACATATGGAGGTTAATAAAGAATAATGTACCTTTGCATCCCGGAGAACAGGTAAGCCATTTTGGATAAAAAAAACACTCTATCAATGAAGAAGGACATAAAAAAAGCGGTCATCCTGGGTTCGGGAGCCTTGAAAATTGGAGAAGCAGGTGAATTCGACTATTCCGGATCTCAAGCGCTCAAAGCCCTTAAAGAGGAAGGTATTGAAACCATCCTTATAAATCCGAACATTGCAACGGTTCAAACCTCCGAAAAAATTGCAGATAAGATTTACTTCCTGCCGGTTACCCCCTATTTTGTTGAACAAGTCATAAAAAAAGAACAACCGGAAGGCATCTTGCTGGCATTTGGAGGGCAAACGGCTCTGAACTGCGGAATCCAGCTTTACGAACAAGGCGTTCTCAAAAAATATGACCTTGAAGTACTGGGAACCCCCATTCAAGCTATTATTGACACGGAAGATCGCGAGATTTTTGCAGGAAAACTGGGAGAGATAGATGTTAAAACCCCCAAAAGCATCGCTGTCACCTCTGTTCAAGATGCAGTAGAAGCAGCCAACAAAACAGGTTACCCGGTTATTATTCGAGCTGCCTACACCCTTGGAGGAATGGGAAGCGGATTTTGCACCAACGAGACAGAACTCATAAAGCGGGCAGACAATGCCCTGGCTTACTCTAAGCAAATATTGGTCGAAGAATCTCTAAAAGGATGGAAAGAGGTAGAATATGAAGTCGTAAGAGACAGTTACGATAATTGCATAACTGTTTGTAACATGGAGAACTTCGATCCGCTGGGTATCCACACCGGCGAGAGTATTGTGGTTGCTCCATCACAAACCCTTACAAACTCCGAATACCACAAGCTCCGGGAGCTGGCTATAAAAATCATCCGCCACATTGGTGTTGTAGGTGAATGCAATGTCCAGTATGCCCTCGACCCCTATTCCGAGGATTACCGTGTTATTGAGGTAAATGCCCGTCTTTCCCGATCAAGTGCGCTTGCTTCCAAAGCTACGGGTTATCCGCTTGCATTTGTTGCTGCAAAACTTGGATTGGGCTATGGTCTATTTGAGCTTAAAAATTCGGTGACAAAAACAACTCCCGCTTTCTTTGAACCTGCTCTTGATTATATTGTTTGTAAAATCCCACGATGGGACTTAAACAAATTCTCGGGTGTTTCCAAGCAAATTGGCTCCAGCATGAAAAGTGTCGGGGAAATCATGGCCATCGGACGTACTTTCGAGGAATCCATCCAGAAAGGTTTGAGAATGGTAGGCCAGGGCATGCACGGATTTGTTGCAAACCATCCGCTCAAGGACATCGTTCTGAAAACCGAGCTTGCAGAACCGACAGATCAGAGAATTTTTGCCATTTCAGAATCACTTCAAAACGGTGCAACCGTTGATGAAATCCATGAGTTGACAAAAATTGACAAATGGTTTTTGGACAAATTAAAGAACATCACTGACCTGAAAAATGAACTCTCGAATCATAAAACATTAAAAGATTTGCCCGATGAGTTATTGCTAAAGGCAAAGCAGATGGGGTATTCCGATTTTCAGATCGCAAGAGTTGTTCTTTCTCCGGAAGACAAAAACATGGAAGAAGCCCTGCTTAAAGTCAGAGAGACCAGAAAAAGCAGAAATATTCTTCCTGTAGTTAAACAAATTGATACCATGGCCGGAGAGTTTCCGGCACAAATCAATTACTTATATTTTACTTATAATGGAGAATACCATGACATTGATTTCGAAAAGGACGGAAGATCGGTCATGGTACTTGGATCAGGTGCGTACCGGATAGGTTCCAGTGTCGAGTTTGACTGGTGTAGTGTAAATGCCATCGACACAATCAACAAACAGAAGTACCGCTCGGTAATGATTAACTACAATCCGGAAACGGTTAGTACTGACTATGATGTTTGTGACCGCTTATTCTTCGATGAGCTGACGCTTGAACGTGTCCTTGATGTAGCAGATATTGAAAAGCCCAAAGGAGTGATTGTATCAGTTGGAGGTCAGATTCCTAACAACCTGGCAATGCGCCTGCACAAAAACGGTGTTCCCATCCTGGGAACTTCACCAGAGGATATTGACCGTGCTGAGAATCGCCAAAAGTTTTCATCACTTTTAGATGACCTTAAAATTGATCAGCCCAGGTGGAGTGAACTGACCTCAACCGAAGACATCTATAAATTCATTGGGGAAGTTGGCTATCCGGTACTGGTAAGGCCATCATATGTGCTTTCCGGGGCAGCTATGAATGTAGTCTCCAATGAAGAGGAGCTCGAGCATTTCCTTGAACTGGCAGTCAACGTATCAAAGCAATACCCTGTTGTGGTATCTGAGTTTATCGAACAGGCCAAAGAGATTGAAATTGATGCCGTAGCCAAAGATGGCGAAATGGTGGCTTATGCTATATCCGAGCACATCGAATTTGCCGGTGTACACTCAGGAGATGCAACCATTGTATTCCCTCCGCAAAAATTGTACATCGAAACCATTCGAAGGGTCAAGCGCATTGCACGACAAATAGCAAAAGCGCTCAACATTTCCGGCCCTTTCAACATGCAGTTACTGGCCAAGGACAATGACATAAAAGTAATAGAATGCAACCTTCGGGCATCCCGGAGTTTCCCGTTTGTCTCAAAGGTTTTAAAAATAAACCTTATTGACATTGCCACACGGGTAATGCTCAATTTACCTGTAGAAAGACCCAGTAAAAGCATCTTTGAACTGGATTACGTAGGTATAAAAGCACCCCAATTCTCATTTTCAAGACTGCTCAATGCCGACCCGGTTTTGGGTGTGGATATGGCCTCAACAGGAGAAGTTGGTTGTATTGGAGACAATTATTACGATGCGGTGCTACAGTCTATGCTGGCTGTAGGATACACATTACCCGAGAAAAACATTCTTATTTCATCAGGCCCCTTGCGCAGCAAAGTTGAAATGCTACAAAGCGCCAAAATGCTTGTTGAAAAAGGATACAATATTTTTGCAACAGCAGGAACACACAAGTTCTTTGAAGAAAACGGTATTAAGTCAACCATGCTCCACTGGCCGGACGAACCGGACAAGCATCCAAATACTCTTGAATACATAAAGAAAAAGAAAATAGACCTGGTGGTGAATATCCCCAAAAATCTTAGCAAGACTGAGCTTAGGAATGGCTATCAAATCAGACGTAACGCCATTGATTTCAACATCCCTTTGATAACCAATGCCAGGCTTGCCAGTGCATTCATCTATTCATTCTGTAAGATGGATATCAGCGACATTTCAATTAAGAGCTGGAATGAATACAGGTAGAAAAGCAAATCAGAACATAAAAAAACCGGAGCTGATTCTCAGCTCCGGTTTTTTTATGTTTTTAAAGAAATTATTTATTCAGCCGCAGGAAACCAGCCTTCAACCATTTCTTTATTGTTTTCAAGGAATACTTTTGCTCCATCAATTGGATCATTGGCATTTTTCACATCATCCATTAATTCATAAAGCTTAGCTTCCTCTAATTTAAAGTTACCAAAGAATTCAGTAAGCTTAGGGAAGTCTTCAGTAAAGCCTTTACGGGCCAATATCTGCAGCTCATCTGCCGGATAAACACCTTTGGGATCTTTAAGATATTTAATATCGTAACGAGCCCACTTAAAATGAGGTTTCCATCCGGTAATTACAATCCAATCATTGCTATTGATAGCTCCTTCAAGAGCTGCAACCATGGCTGTACCGGATGAAGTTACCTGTTTGTATTCCAGACCATATTCTTCAATAGCTTTAAGGGTGTTTTTGTGAATCCCTGCTCCACTACCAATACCAATAATCTCTCCACCAAATTCCTCTACATGCTCATTTAGCTGGGGAATGGAATCAATTGGTACATAGCTTGGCACTACCAAACCTGTTGTTCCACCACCAAAAGCAGTACCGATATGATCAATTTTGTCGCCAAAGCGCTCCCAATACTCTCCATGGGTATTAGGCAGCCATGCATCAACAAAAACATCAGCATCACCTTTTGAAAGTGAAGCATAGATTGGACCCGGCTCAATTGGCTTAATTTCTACATCATATCCCTTTTGATCAAGATACGCTTTAGCCAAATGGGTCATCGCAATACCTTCAGACCAGTTAGGATAAGGAATAAATACTTCCTTCTTCTGTTTTTTTCCTGCACATGATGCAACCGCAAATATAATTGCAGCAGCAATGGTCAGATTTAACACTTTTTGCATTTTACTTTTCATAGTCATTTACATTTATAAGGTTTGATTGTTGAATAAAATTCAACAAAAAACTTTTAAATAACAAATTTTCAGAGTTATATGTAGCTATTTTTTTCCAAGACCACCCAAAGCCTGGGTAACACGGTCAAGAATTATAGCCAATATAACAATACCAAGACCTGCTTCAAAACCAAGTCCGACTTTGGCCTGCAAAATTCCGGAATAAACACGTTCTCCCAGACCCGCAGCTCCAACCATGGAAGCAATTACAACCATAGATAGTGCCAACATAATAACCTGGTTTACACCTGCCAGAATGGTAGGCATAGCCAACGGAATCTGCACCTTAAAGAGCAGCTGACGCTTGGTACTTCCGAATGACTGGGCGGCTTCAACAACCTCTGCCGGAACTCCGCGAATACCAAGACTGGTAAGGCGCACAGCCGGAGGCAATGAGAACACCACTGTTGCCACAACACCCGGAACGTTTCCTACTGAGAAAAACAAGATAGCAGGAATAAGATACACAAAGGCAGGCATGGTTTGCATAAAGTCCAAAACGGGACGAATAACCTGGTCTGCTTTTGAATTACGCGCAGCCCATATCCCGAGAGGAATCCCTATTACCAGCGCAATGAAGGCGGATGCCAACACCAATGCCAACGTTTCCATGGTTTCTTCCCAATAATCCATCCAGAAAAGCAGGAACAAACCTACCACTGTAAAAATGGACAAACCAAAGGCTTTTTTAAAACCTTTCTTGGTTAAACTGGGCTTTACTCCTCCACCCTGAACGATGTAAGCAATAATTGCCATTAGAATCATCACCACTCCGGATGGGGTTGAAATCAATGCAGATTGAAGGCCATCAACAATTCCTTCGATAACCAAAGCTATACCGTCCAGTACAGGACCGGCATTATTGGTAATTCCTTCAATTGCTTTTTCAATAAATTGTCCAAGATCTAATTTTTCCATAATCAGTTGCCTCCGCTCTTTTGAATTTCAATAATCTCATCTTTATCACGGCCGGTTACTTCAGCAATGACAGAAGAATGTACAGCAACTCCCAGCAGTTTTCCTTCATCATCAACAACCGGTAATGGCAATTGCTTATCAATAAACAATGGCAACAGATCGGCAGCAGGAGTATCAGGCGACACCGTAGGCATTACGTCAGAAATCAGGATCTCATTCAAATCCTTACCTCCATCTTTTTTCAACTTAACAACACCATCATCCATCACAAATCCGAGGAACTTATTGTTCTTATTAACCACAGGCAAACGATTAACCCCCATATCACGCATTCTACGAAGCGCAATTGCAGGGCCATCTTTTTCAATGGTCAGTTTTCCGGTATCCTTAAACATCAGACTTGAAGCAGTAACGATCATACTCCGGTCTACATTTTCCACAAAAGCACGAACGTAATCGTCTGCCGGCTTAACCAGAATTTCTTCGGGCGTACCTATCTGGACTATAACACCATCTTTTAAAATAGCAATTCGATCACCCAGTTTCAGAGCCTCATCAAGGTCGTGCGTAATAAAGACGATCGTTTTCTTTAACTTTTCCTGCAACTGAATCAACTCATCCTGCATATTTGTGCGAATAAGGGGATCTAATGCACTGAAAGCCTCATCCATAAGCAGAATCTCAGGATTGGTTGTTAATGCACGTGCCAATCCCACTCTTTGCTGCATACCTCCACTAAGCTGACCGGTCATCATCTCCTCATATCCTTCCAGGCCAACGGTTTTAAGCATCTCTTTGGCTTTCACGTAGCTCTCAGACTCAGGAACACCCTGAATTTCAAGACCAAATGCAGTATTAGCAATTACAGAACGGTGTGGCAACAACCCAAAATGCTGGAACACCATTGACATCTCAGTTCTTCTAAGTTGGCGAAGATCATCATCGGACATTTTCATCACATCCTTACCATTTACCAAAATGGATCCGGATGTAGGATTGTTCAGTCGATTAAAGCAACGAATGAGCGAGGACTTTCCGCTACCGGAAAGTCCCATCACTACAAATATTTCGCCCTGTTCAATCGAGAATGTTGCATCTTTGACCGCCACTGTACATTTGGTTTTCTCCAACACTTCATCTTTGGAAACGCCCTTTTGGACTAATTCCAAAGCTTGTTTCCGTTTGGCACCAAATATTAGATTGAGGTCTTTGACTTCAATTTTACTCATTTGCTCAGGATTATTGTTTAGAAATAGTAGCCAATATTGATATTGAAACGGCTTTCCCATTCAGCATCGGGGCTACCTGCGGCAAGACCATTGGTCCATGATCCTAACCATGCATTGTTTTTACCCATTGCATAATCAACATAGGTATAAATGCTTCCGGCGGTAATCAGCATACCGGGAACAAGGTGCTCGGTATTTTCAAATTCAACTCCACCGGCAGTTTCACCATCTTTGACAATAACTGAATAATCTACATATGGCTGAATACTGGAAATAGGTCCGAAATCTACAGGAATGGTATAAGCCAGACCTGCTACCCAGATATTTGCTTTGGAGGCAACATTGTATGCAGCATTATAGGCAGCCATTTGCACAACATCAACTTCCTCTCCACTACCATCAATTGCGCCAAAATCATAAGAAATATATTCTCCTTTAAAATTGAACCCATCACCAAAGTTAGCTACAACATGAGCAGCATATGCATTGGATGATTCAAATTCATCAGAATTCACATGATAATTACGGCCAAACTGCCCTGAAACACCAATCTCAACATTATCTGATAAGTTATAAGCTGCTCGAAGATTGAATTGTCTGGTTTCTTTTGTCATGCCATTAGGCTTCGTAAAGTTCCCATCTGCATCATAGGTTCCTTCTCCTGACGCAATAATATCGTAGGAATAGCGGGAATTATACCCAGGAGTTCCGGCTGGTTCCGGCTGGTGGAAATAAGCAAAGTTCAAAGTCAGGTTTTCAATACCGGTATAGTCAAATTTAATTCCCATGTCGTAGTCATCTTCCAGACCTACATAGTAAGGGGCCTGGAACCACCATGAATGTGAAGCGAATTTAGTAATACCAAAAGGCACCTGACTGACTCCTAACTTCATGTAAAGATCGTCGTTAAATCCATAACCTAAATATCCATGGTGAAGCATATGGTAGCCTCCATCAGGATAGAAACGATACTCGAAGCTAAGGTCAACCCCGGCCGTGCGTGCATCCACATTAAGCCTCCAGGTATCCCAGGTGAACTGTGGATCGGTATTATCATCGTTCCAACTTTTGTCATGAATGTTGTAACGAACAGCACCGCCAAATTTCACATAGTCCTCTTTTGCTTCCTGTGCATTCAGCACCCCTTGGGTCAGGAGTCCGGCAATAGCAAAAATCGCAAAAACTACTTTCTTCATAATTTAAATAGTTTAAATTTTAAATTTATATTCAACTTGAATACTATATTTATCTCTCTGGTAAAATGAGAGATCTCAAACAAATAAAAAATCTGGAAAATCTTTATCAATAAAAAGCACCACAATCATACACCGAACGTGTAACAGCAGTTGCTTTTCCTGAAATTGACTGACCGGGAATAATCAACTAATAAAAATAAGCTTTTAAGCTAAAGTAAGTCAAGTCTTTTTTGGGCTTAACTCCAATTCAGACACTGTTCTGTTCTCAAAACAATAAAGTCAGTCAACGAACAACCTTATCTTAACCAACATGTTAAAACACCTATTTCATTTCTGTACCAACAAAAATTCAAGGGACTAATTCTCTAATCAGGCTGAACAAACGCCGGCAAAGATAAAGCCTCATATATAGTTTTCCAAATTTGTTGCACAGAACCTATTACATACAACTACACGAATTAACAAACTTACGCTCATTGAGAAGGCTCATGCGCAATATACAAAAATATCTTTTAATCTCCCTGATTTTCAATTTTTTATTATCACCCCAAAGCTTCAACAACCAATAACTTTAAATCAGAACTGAGAACAGTTGAAACAGAAAGAATAATCAACACAAAAATTCATATTTCGGAATATCAGATCAAAAGCCCCACGGAACAAGAGATAGTGCATCTTTCCAATAAGAGAGAAAAAGTTGGACACCACACTTAAAGTAACAAAACATTTAAACGCAAAACAATCCTTGTTAAATTGGTGTTTTAACTATTTTTTTTGATTTTTACAGCCTCATAAAACAGAGAATTATGCAAAAGACAGCAATATTTCCCGGCTCATTTGATCCTTTCACCGTTGGTCATGAAAATATTGTCCGCAGGGGACTATCTTTGGTGGATAAGATATTTATTGCCATTGGTTACAATTCCAACAAAAAAGATTTCTTCCCCATTGAACAAAGAATTGAATGGATAGAAAAAGTGTTTGAGGACGAACCAAGGATTGAAGTGGTAACCTTTGAAGGCTTAACAGTTGATTTTGCCAAAGAGCTTAACTGCAATTTTATTTTAAGAGGCATCCGCACTTCAGCTGACTTTGAATACGAAAGAGCCATTGCTCAGGTCAACAAATCAATGTCGGGCATAGACACAGTCTTTCTACTCACCTCTCCCGAACATACGCCTGTTAATTCCTCAATTGTACGCGACATTCTCAAGCATGGCGGGGATGCCTCAAAATTTATTCCCGAAAAAATAAAAATCCAGATAAAAAACAAAAGCAGAGATTAATCTGGCACAATTCATGTTTAAATCCACTAAAAACCAGTCAATGGCATGAAAAGCACATTCAGAAGGTTCTGCTTCATAATATCAGGTATTTTATTGGCTTCATCCTCCCTCAATGGTCAGCCAAAAGAGGTGAGGATTTTTGGTCATGCCCCTGAATACAGTAAAATGGCCATAGTGTTTGAATACTATCAAAACTTCCTGAATTACGACAAAAAGGAGTTAATCACCGTCCAAATCAATGAAGAAGGCAATTTTAATTTCTCCTTCCCCCTGAATAAAATCACTTATGCCTTTTCTGACCTGGGCCGTTTCAGAGGTTTTCTCTACCTGGAACCCGGGCAGGAGTATGAACTTGAGTTGCCCCCTTTTGAACCTCTAACCCAATCAGAAAAGCTCAATCCATTTTACCAGCCGGAAGAAATCTTACTGGGAATAGCCAACAAAGATGGAAATAGTTTAAACCCATTAATCCGGGATTTTAACAGGGCTTTCGACTACCAGTTCAACACCAATGCCCTAAAACTTCTGACTACAAAAAATAAGCAACTTACTTCAACCATCATTGATTCACTGGAAATGAGATTCCCAGATGAAAAGGATTTTTTTCAGGCCCATAAACACTTTAAATACGCCCGGCTTGCTATGCTCACAAGCCGAAACCCTGAAAAAGAAATCATAGGAAAGTATTTCTACAACCGACCTGTATACTTTTCCCTGCCGGCATATTGGCATACTTTCAAGGACGTTTTTAGCGGGTACGAACGCCAACTAAAAAAGAAACTCTTCAAATCAGATTCTCTTAATATACAATCCCTGATTTCGAGCATCCAGTCAGACACATTAATAAAAAAAACTGATTTGGCAGAAGCAGTGGCAGTATTTTCTCTTCACCGCAGTTATCATGAAAAAGTAATACCGGAAAAAACAGCTCTTAAGCTGTTAAACCAACTAAAAAGCCAGGCTTCAATTCCCGAAGTAAAGGCAATTGCGTCAAGCCTTTATTCAAAAATCAGTGCTTTGCGCACCGGAATGCCTGCACCTGAGTTTACCCTGTACAACTTCGAGGGAGAAGATAAATCGCTCGAAGATTATAAAGGCAAATTCGTCTACATCAACTTCTGCCATACCGATAATTATGCATGCCAGAGGGATCTCAGACTATTACCAAAACTGCACGAAACCTTTAAAAGAGACCTTGAAATTGTTACTATCATAATCAATAATGATTTCGAAGAAGCCAAAAATTTTATTGAAGCACATAAAAATCTTAATTGGGAGTTTCTGTTCTTTGGGATGAAAGCCAACATTATAAAAGATTACAATGTAAGAGCCGTACCCCTTTACTATTTAATTAATCCTGATGGTCAGCTGGTACTTTCCCCGGCTCCATCGCCAAATGAGAATTTTCACGACAGATTTATCGAAAAATACAGGGACTACAGACGACAATTGCAAAGAAAAAATCCCCGGGAAAACCGCTCAATTTTTGGCCCCTGATTTTCTACTCTACCAACATTTTGGGATATGCGCCAACCCCATTAAATACAACCAACACATATAAAGCCACTTAATAAATACATCCTGCAAAAAAAATCCCTGTTTTAGGCTATTGTCTATCCACAATCTCTCCACCATTTTTGCAATCAGAAATAACAAAAACAAAAATAGTGATGAGAAAAATTGTACTCTTATTTATCCTACCTTTTCTATTTGGTTCATCGGGCTTTTCTCAGAATGAAGCTTCAGGCAATGCCGCAGACAAACTATTGAAACAACTTGAAGAGCAAAAGATTGTTATTGGCGGCTATGGACAAATTGATTACAACCAACCAATTACCTCAGGCGTCAGAGAAAACGGTAAGCTTGATGTTCACAGATTAGTGATGTTATTTGGTTACAGTTTCTCGCCAAATACGTCGGTGGTAACCGAGTTGGAATATGAGCACGTTAAAGAGGTATATGTAGAACAGGCTTTTATTGAGCATCGCATTGCCAATGGTTTTAACCTTGTCGGCGGATTAATGCTTATTCCGATGGGGATAGTAAATGAGTTTCATGAACCTACAACTTACAACGGGGTGGAACGGCCTTCCATCGACAGTAGAGTAGTGCCTACCACCTGGCGCGAAATAGGCGCAGGTTTCACCGGTGTTATCCCTTCAGCATCTCTCAGCTACAAAGCATTTATTGTCAATGGCTTTAATGGTTATGACGGTGAGGGCACCCTGGGAGGAAGTAAAAGCATCCGTGGCGGAAGACAAAAAGGTGCAGAATCGTTCATTTCCAGCCCCAATTTCTCGGCAAAAGTCAATTATTTCGGCATCCCCGGCCTGCAACTTGGACTATCCACATATCTGGGAAAAACACAATCTACACTGTTTGACGGACTTGACAAGTCAGATTCCCAAGCTGAAGCAAGTGCTGATTCCTCTCAAGTAGGTATTAACATGCTTGGCCTTGACTACCGCTTTACATCCGGTAATTTTCACTCAAGAGGGCAGTTTATCTACAATAAAATAAGCAATACAAAAGCTTACAATGAATTCACAGGAAATGATCTTGGAGAAAGCATTCTGGGTTGGTACCTCGAAGGAGCATATGATATTGCCCTGGGCGATGGACAGCAAAAACTAACACCTTTTGTGCGATTTGAAAAATACGATTTGCACAACACAACAGCCTCAATAACTCCCAACAACGCTTACAACGTTCATGAAGTATTTGCAGGCGTCGGGTACACTTTGGCTCCGGGAGTTGTATGGAAAGCTGACATGCAATGGGTTAAGCCGGAAGGTGCAAGCGAGGCTCAAAAACAATTCAACATGGGAATTGGATTCTGGTTTTAGAAAAATACAAGAGACATTGATAACAGCCCCCGGAATCAACATGAATTCCGGGGCAATATTAGCAATAAGCTTCTGCATAAGCATTTCATTTTTTTTATTCTGACATGACCTTTTTCACAAGACATATTGCCATAGCCATTCTCGTAATAATAAGTTTACCTGCTGTTGCACAAAACAATTTGCTGAATAAAAAAAACCTGAAATCAATTAATAAAGCCATAGAAAAGCTATACGATGAGGTCCCTGACTATAAACTACAGGAGACTGCAAACGAGTATCCATTCGAAATATTAAAAATATACATTTCTGACAGCACAGAAACATCCGGATATGCCATTATTGCACAAGGAAAAGGCCGCAGGAATTACTTCGATTTCATGGTTATTTACACCGACGGGGTAATCAGGCATTTGGAAATACTCCAATACCGGTCATCCCATGGGTACCAAATAACCTCAAAAAGCTGGCTCAAAGATTTCATTGGAGTAAAATCAGGAGAGGAAATCCGGATCGGGAATGATGTTGATGCAATCAGCGGTGCTACACTATCCTCACATGGTTTACTAAAAGTGCTGAACAAGATCAACAAAATAAATTTTGAATAACCCTTTTTCAGACATTTCCAACCCGCATTTACCATTAAAAAATTACCTTTTCAGGCTGTTTTTTGATGAATGGAGTGTTTTTATTTACAAAATAACACATAACACACCAAAACGATTGTTTTTCACATCGAGTTTTTTATTAGGTTTGTAAGTGGGTGTTTTATAGAGATTCCCCATACCTAATTTGATACAATTGTTTTGTTAAGAATGATAAAACCAAAAAACACATATCTACTCCTCCTTTTCCTGACCATTCCTCTTTTCTCCTGGTCACAAACTGAACCTTACGCTGAACTGCTTAACGCGGACATAAATGTTTGCAGTCAAACAACCACTTCTGTAGATTTACAAATCAGATTCTACGGAGACGCCCCTTTTGCCTATACCATCAAGTTGCCCGATTCCAATGAAATATTTGAAGACAAGTCCATCTTTTCCGAAGATCTGGTTGACGGTGTTTATTATGTCAGTTACAATATAAATTTCCCGGTTGAAAATGGAGATCAAATGCGAACCGGAACCTTCGAAATCACCGAAGTATTTGATGATACTAACTCCCCATGGTCATATGGATCAGGCAA
This sequence comes from Marinilabilia rubra, assembly GCF_003121985.1. Taxonomy (GTDB): domain Bacteria; phylum Bacteroidota; class Bacteroidia; order Bacteroidales; family Marinilabiliaceae; genus Marinilabilia; species Marinilabilia rubra. The sequence continues at coordinate 345,529 of NZ_QEWP01000001.1, read as the reverse complement.
CTCCATGACCGGAGTTTCTGTGTCACTAACCAACTGGGCTATGCCCTCTCCTAATGCAGGTTCTGACATTGATTCCTGTGGCCTGGAAGCCACACTTAGTGCGATACCAGATCCCATCTCCTCAACCTATTCCTGGTCAGTCCCCGCCCAAGGGTCCATTTCCGATTTACAAGATCCCAACAGTCCTTATCTGGCCTCCCAAAAGGGCTCATACCAACTCTTTTTCACCCAGGAAAACGGGGCTTGTTCGACAAAAGACACGGTAGATATTATTTTCAGAGGCTCCCCCACCGCCACCATTTCCACCACCTCCGACGTGTGCGGCACCGCCGAGCAGGAAGCTGTTCTCAACTTGAGTTTCGGTGGTGAGGACGGACCATGGGACTATATAATCTCTGATGGTGGAACCAACACCATAACCGGTACATCTTCTACCTCCACAACAAATGAAACAACACTTGTTAGCGGTGAAACCACCTTTACCTACAACCAGGTGATCGACACCAATGGTTGCCATGCAAAGCCGGAAGACATCTCAGGTGAAGCTGTTGTGGTGGATTTACAGCCCAATACCAATGCAGGAGAAGATCAAATATCCTGCGGACTTTCGTACGAGCTACAAGCCATTCCCCATAAAGGAACCGGTATCTGGACAGTTGATAATCCCGTCAATGTTGACATCAATGCCCCCTCGGAGCCCAACAGCACAACCACCTCTACAGGGCAGGGAACTTATGTTTTCACCTGGACAGAAAACAACCAGGGGTGTGAAAATTCAGATCAGGTTCAAATTCAGTTTATAGAATATTCATCTGTTAATTTGGAGGTTACCAAAGAAACTGTCTGCCAGGGAGACGAAGCATCTTTCCCCTTTACTGCCACAGGTACCAATGGCCCATGGACGTTAACCTACCAGACAGACGGAAGTTTATCCACCTTTGATTTTTCAGAGTCTTCAGCCACACTTACTCTTTCGCCCGATCAGACAAGTATTTACGAAATTGTATCAATAACTGACGATCTTGGCTGTGTGGCCAACTTAGACAATCAACTGGAAGTTCAGGTAGACCAAATGCCAACCCCTTTTGCGGGTAACGACACAGCAGTGTGTGGATTACAGGTAGAGCTCAATGATTCCACGTCAGAGGTTGCTCAATCTGGACAATGGGCACAGGCTGACGGCACATTTGAGAACAACGACGCAGAAAATCCCACAGTTGTTTTCAACAGCAATATTTGGGGAGAACAAATATTGACATGGGAAGAAACTAACGGATTGTGCAATGCCAGTGACCAGGTAACCATAAGATTCGACGAACCACCAATTGCTGATGCAGGAGCAGATCATACACTTTATCATCAATACCAGACTACATTGCGAGCCAAAGCGCCCATAACAAGTCAGGGGGAATGGTTTGGTGAATGGTACATTCAGGGAGGATCAGGCGAAATAGCAGATCCAACTCAACAAGAAACTCTGCTCTCCGGGCTAAAGCATGGGGAAACTGTAATAGAATGGAGTGTGACAAATGGCGCCTGTAAAACACCTGCGACAGACACACTAACACTGACCATTAAGGGGCTAACATATCACACAGGCATTTCGCCCAATCAGGATGGCATTAATGATTTTTTTAAAGTGAAAGGGGCCCATACAATTCCAAATAATGAACTAATAGTATTTGACCAAAACGGACAGGTGGTCTTTCGCCGTCAGAACCTGGAAGAAGGGAATCAGTGGGATGGAAGGGATTTAGATGGAGAACCCCTAAATAACGGAATATATTACTTCATATTTGAAGGGGAAGGTATCGAAGCCCTGAAGGATTACATCGTTATCAAAAGAAACTAAAATTCTTCTGAATTCATGAGAACACCGGCACTCATTATTATCATTCTAACACTCTCGCTTTCTTCGGCATTTGGACAGAAAGCGATGACGCTTAGTCAATACATGCACAATCGTTTTGCGATAAATAGTGCTTTTGCCGGATCACGTGAAGCGCTCAGCCTTTTTGGCTCATTCAGGAAGCAATGGGCGGGACTCCCCGAGTCGCCTCAGGCACAATACTTCACCGGACATACTCCTTTAAAGAATCCCAACATGGCAATGGGACTTCAAATTTTTAATGAAACCTTTGCCATAAAAAATAATTTTGGGGCATCACTTTCCTATACCTACCGGGTACGCATTATTCCTTATACATGGATGGCTTTCAGTGCATCGGGAGGATTTGCCAGCTATGCCATCAACTGGAACAATGTCACTCTTGAAGATGCCAGTGATCAGGTTTTTGGAGGGAATGAATCTTCTATTGGTCCTCAGGCCGGATTTGGATGGAGCATTTACAACGACCGCTTTTTTGGTGGTTTTTCTATTCCCGAATTCTTCTCCCACAATTTCGAGGAACTTGATGGAACCAATTTCGATCCCCAAAAAATGGATTACCTGGTTACCGGAGGTTATATGCTTGATTTTTCATCTACCCTCAGTTTTCAACCATCCTTTATGGCAAAAATAAATCAGGAAACAGGTAGCTGGGCCGATTTATCGGGAACAATGATATACAATAATCTAATCTGGGGTGGAGTTACTTACCGCACCCGGGAGGAAATAATCTTTCATACCGGCTGGCAATTGTTACCCCAACTAAGAATGGCCTATTCATATGATTATTCCCTTGGCGACATCGGTCAATTCAATCAGGGGAGCCATGAGATTTCCATCCAATATGACTTTGGATATAAAGTAAAAACCCCAAGTCCGAAATTCTTTTAAAATCTGACTAAAATGAGCTGGGAAAAACCAACAATCATATATTTAGCATTGGTACTGACGTTAAGTCTGCATGTCAGAGCCCAGAAGATTGAGGTAACCAAACTCAGTATCAATTCACCTTCAAGCAGCGAAGTTGCACCAGTAGTTAAGGATTCCACGCTTTATTTTATCTCCAATAGAAGAACCAGTCTGCTGGTTACCTATATGGACCAAAATGAAGAACTCTTATACAGAGTTTTCAGAGCTCCATTGAAACCGGACACTACGCTTGGAAAAGTTACACGTTTTTCACCGCCATCACAACCCAAACTCAATGCCGGTCCACTCACTTTTTCAGAGAATGGGGCAGAAATGATTGCCACTCATAACCAAAGACGAAATTTTCTCGGCAAAAAAGACCGCCAAACAACCAATCCCTTGGGCTTGTTTTTGGCTAAAAAATCGAATGGTGGCTGGCACCGCTATCAAGAACTTCAGTTAAATGAAACCCAAAACCAGAATACCTCTTTTGGGCATCCGTCACTGTCACAGGACGGACGTACTTTATACTTTGTTTCAGACATGGAGGGAGGCCAGGGTCAAACGGATATATATATTTCGAAAAAAACGGGAGAAAGCTGGAGCACTCCCAAAAACCTTGGTCCCTTTATAAATACCGATGGTAAAGAGCTCTTCCCTTATGTTCATCCTTCCGGAAAACTTTATTTTACCTCTGACGGGATTGATCCCACAGGAGGATTTAACATCTACTACATTGACTTGCAAAATGTGAAAGCGGGAGCAGTAGCAATGCCTTCCCCTATCAACTCTGTTTCGGATGATTTTTCATGTTTTGTAAGCAGGGATGAAAGCTGGGGATATTTTGCCTCCAATCGCTCGGGGCAGGATGATATTTATAAATTTTCATTGCCACGCATTAATTGCACAGATCCAACCGAAATAGTGACCGATAACTATTGTTTTACTTTCTTTGAAAACGGCCCGTTCAAGTCGGACACTTTACCGTATATCTACCGGTGGAATTTTGGAGATGACCAAACTGCAAGAGGTTTAGAAGTTGACCACTGTTTTTCCGGACCTGGAGATTATGATATATCTCTCAATGTTGTAGATACCCTGCTCAATGAAGAATTATTTTCGGTTGCATCCTATAACCTCAAACTGGAAAGAACACAACAAATTTGGTTCGAAAGCCCGGATACGATACAAGCTAATAAGCCAATAAACCTCAGTGCAAGTCTTCAAGGTTATCCGGATTCTACCACGGCATACGAATTTTACTGGGAGTTTGGAGACGGAGAAACAAGAATTGGCAAAAATATTGCATATATTTATCAAAACCCGGGAGAATACCGAATAACCTGCTCTGCAGTTTTAAATGACAACCGGGAAGTTTGTTTTTACCGAAAAATTATTGTGACGGATCCCCAAGAATGAGAGCTATGAGAACAACTGCATTTTGCCTATTCCTTTTTTCCAGTTTGATTTTTATTCATCACCAAACAAATGCCCAGCCTGTGCCGGCAGTGGATGAAAACATCCCACACCTGGTAACCTTTGGCGGAGACGGAGAAACTGCCTGGGGCGATGACGACTTTTGTCAAATCATTTTTTTCTCAATACCTGAGAACTATGAACTACCTGTTTTCATAAGGGTTTTCGACCCCGAAACCGGAGAAGATATTGACGAGCAAAAAGGTGAATGGGATACAGTAATGAGATATTCGGTTTACGGTGGAGAAGGCGCCTGCTCTGAAGAAGATGCCCGCCGATCAAATCTGGAAGGAAATTATCTCAGTGGCAATCTACTTGCATCAAAAGTATTTACCCAAAATCCCCGTTACAACGAAAGCTGGTATACTTTTGGCCCCTTCAATCCCTCCGAAGGAGAATTTCTCCCCGAATATGGCGGATATATCTTCAAGCTTGTCATAGAAGGTGAGGAAGGTGACGACGGAAATCTTTACAATCTATTCCTCAGCACCGAGGGCAAAGAAAACCGCCCGGTTGAAGGCGCATTCGCTTTTTACTTTAAGTATAAGTTCCGTCTTCATAACGATGTTAATGAAGTTTCTCATATTTATCCCTACATGACTTCGGATGTTGTTGCCATCAAACAAAGTAATTTTGACTGGGACAATGATGGATTTATTCGAATAATTTCTCCTGCCAAAAATGGTGAATTACTAGCCTCCTCAGGGGATGACAAGTGGGTTCGAAGCCGACACAAAATTTCAAAAGATGAACACAACAGTTCACTGGATGTACAAATGATCAAGAAAAAGTCGAAACTTGTAAAAGATAACAACGTAGTTATATTTTTGGAAAACCAGTACGGGGAATTAATGCCGTTTTACAGTATTCCCATTGGAGGTATTCCTGAATACAAATACAGTATAGGAATAAAACCCAAACAATAAAGATATGCCGTATCAAGCCGGGTGGTTTATTAGATTCATTTCAGTTGCGATATTTTTTCTGACATTCACATTCCTGTCGGAGGCCCAGTCATTTAAGTTCAAGACTTACGACTCCAATATTGGTCTTCCACAAAACTTTGTCTATACACTGGAGCAGGACAAGGATGGATATTTATGGATGGGTACCGGTGAAGGGCTGGTAAGATACAACGGCTTGGAATTTGAGAATTTTAACCACACCGACTCACTGGCCGGAGATTTTATATCGGCCATGCACAAAACAATCAATGGAGACCTTTGGGTGGGCCATAATAATGGGGATCTGACTATTTTCAGAGACGATCAGTTTATCCCTGTGCGTATTTCCGAAACTAAAAGTCCGATAAACCAAATCAGCTCAATTAATAACAAAAAGATTTGGGCAATCAGCCAAAATACAGGACTAATTCAGATAAACAAAGAAACTTCAGAATATAAACTCCTTTCGCATCCTAAGCTCAAACGAAAACTGTTTTATTCCTTAGCAGTCACTCAGGATTTTATTTTAACAGGAACTTCTGAGGGATTGTTCCAGATCTCAACGCAAGAATCAGATTCAATTGTAAGTGTTGAGAGAGTATCCCAAATCCCCATGACCAACATCACCTGTGTTGTTCCAAGGAAGGGTATAAGTGGTGATTTTTGGATTGGCACCGAAGACAATGGTTTTTTCCTTTATTCCAAGGGGAGAAACAGGAGCCAACATATAGTGGACAACAACTTGTGTCTGCGATTTGATTTGCAATGGGAAAACATTAAAGATATTGAAGAAGAACCCAATGGCAATTTATTGCTCGCAACATGGGGAAACGGGGTGATAAAGCTTTTTTTTAATGCCGAAACGCAACGGTACACCGACTCTTTCAACTTCACCACCGAAAATGGTCTAAACAACAACTACATCAGGGACATTCTTTGTGACCGTGAATCAAATTACTGGTTCGCCTCATACGGAGGAGGCACCTCTGTTTTAGCGAATGAATACAATATTTTTTACAATTTATCCAATATAGGCTTTGAGAACGATAAAGTGTTGTCAACCCTACGTCACGACAGCACTCTCTGGATTGGTCTCGAAAACGGTCTTATCAAGGCAGACCCGCACTGCTTTTCAGCCTTCGAATATTACGACACAGAATTGGGTATTCCGCGAGATGAGATTACAGGATTTTACCGCAAAAAAGACGGAACAATATATGCCGCCAGTGGTAATAAAGGTTTGTATTACCGGCGCCCGAATGAATTCCGATTCTCAAAATTATGGTATACCAATGAAGTCCCCGGCCTTAAAATACGGGACATTGCCGGCCACGGCAACATGATTTACCTGGCAACATATGGGGGATTCTTTACAATTAACACAGAAACGAATGCAGTAAATCAACTTACAACAGCAAAGGGACTGCCGCATAATAACATCAACTTTGTTTTTCTGGACAAAGAAGATAACGTCTGGATTGGCCCCAAAAACAGCGGAATTTGTAAAATCAAAGACCAAAGTATTGAGATTCATAAAATATCAGATGCCCCGGTTGATGTTTACGACATGATTCAGGCCGGAGATTCACAGACTTGGTTGGCAACACTCGGAAGAGGCGTTTTAAAATACCAGGATGATTCTATATCAAGATTTAATGTTAATGATGGATTAGCAAAAAACTTCTGTTACAGCATCGAATACGACAACCATGGGAGAATATGGGTTGCTCATCACCCGGGACTTAGTATGATAGATTCGCAAACAGGGGAAATTGAAGTTTTTGGCCATGAAGAAGAATTGGGAAGCGATTTTTATCAAATCAAAAAAGATGACAACCACACCCTTTGGTTTTCATCAGCACAGGGTATTGTGCATTATTTCCCCAAAAAACACAAAAAAAATGAAGTCGCTCCTTCCTTAAATTTCACTGATATAATTATCTCCGGGGAGCAGTATAAATCCTCCGATAAAATTGAACTCCCATATCCTTATAGAAACAACTACAAGTTTCGTTTCGACTTCATCGGGATCTCTTTCAAAGCCCCGGAGGAAGTAAGTTATCAATATCAGCTGCAAAAGGCCGGCGATGACTCTCCCCATAAATGGATTGACCTTGGAACAACCAGATTCAGAGAATATGATTTCCTTCCCAGCGGAGATTACACCCTCAAGGTAAGGGCTTTCAATTCTGATGGCGTAGCCTCTGATCCCATTTCTGTTTCATTTAGTATAGCCACCCCCTTTTGGAAAAAAGCCTGGTTTTACCTTGTTCTGGCCGCATTGCTGATTTATGGTGTTTACTTGATAATCTACTTTAGAGAACGCAATCTAAAACGCCAGAAAGAGATGCTTCAGCGTGAAGTGGATCTCCAAACAGTCCAGTTAAGAGAACAAAAAGCTGAAATTGAGCGGAAGAACCGTGATATCACCGACAGCATCAATTATGCAAAAACTATCCAATCATCAATACTTCCACCGTTAAATATTCTGACGTCGTATTATCCGGATTCTTTTGTGTTTTTTGCCCCTCGGGATATCGTAAGCGGTGACTTTTATTGGTTCTACAAAACCAGGGAACACTTTATTATCACTTGTGCTGACTGTACAGGACATGGCGTCCCCGGTGCATTCATGTCAATGATTGGAAGCACACTTTTAAATGATATTGTAAAAAGAAAAGATGTCAATTCTCCTGCAGATTTGCTTGAACGGCTAGATCTGGAAATAAAAGTATTGTTGCAAAACAGCAAAAACAAAGACAATACAAAAGATGGGATGGACATCTCTGTTATTGAAATTGAAGATGAAACTTCCAAGGTGAGAGTCGCTTCAGCCAAGCGCCCTGTCTATCTCTATCTCAATGGTGAACAAACCATTTTTAAAGGCAATAGACGAAGCATCGGGGATTCTCTGGTTGATGACGACACGCCTTTTGTAAACATTGAATACCAATGCAAACGAGGAGATCAGATTTATCTTTTTTCAGATGGTTTTACCGACCAGTTTGGCGGCCCAAGAGAAAAGAAGTTCATGAAAGTAGGGGTGAAAAACATGCTAAATGAAATACGCACCCTTCCAATGAACAAGCAATACGAAGCTGTTAAAGATCGCTTTTATCAGTGGAAAGGTGATTTGGAACAGATTGATGATGTAATATTCATGGGCATCAGGATATAGATCAATCTATCCAGCCCAAAATGGTCTGTTTGCCTTTTACTTTTTGCCCCGGCTTAACATCAATGCGACTGCCTGCCGGGAGATAGATATCTACCCTGGAACCAAATTTGATAAATCCCATTTGGCGACCTTGTTGCCCTTTTTCTCCTTCCTCTGCATAACATACTATTCTGCGCGCAAGTGCTCCGGCAATCTGACGAACAACAATTTTTTTGCCATTGGCAGCCTCCATAGCAATAGTGGTCCTCTCATTATCAATTGAGGCCTTGGGCAGATAAGCAGCCTGAAAGCGCCCGTTATGATGTCTGAAATAACGGACAATGCCATTTATTGGAAACCAATTTATGTGCACGTTAAAAACAGACATAAAAATAGAAACCTGAATACATTTGTCTTTTAAGAATTCAGTTTCATCAGTTTCTTCAACGACCACAATTTTTCCATCAGCCGGGGCAATGACCGCCTTTTCCTGACGGTAACCCTCCCGCCTGGGACTGCGGAAAAAGGCGAGAAAAAAGAAAAACAATACAATTGAACTCATTACAGTCCATTCCAACACTGCAGAGGGCTCATCCATAAGAAAATAAATTCCCGTATTGGCGCCAGCCAGTATCAGAAAAACGATAGACAATGTTGCAAAACCTTCTTTATGAATTGTCATGACGATTTTTAAGATTGAAAATTAAAGCATGCAAAGTTAACAAAACAAAAGATAACAACTTACAGCAGGAGCTGAGAAAAATACAGCATCAAATCTATCAAGAATTCCTCCATGTCCGGGGAGCATACTTCCGGAGTCCTTGATATTGACACTTCTTTTTAGCATAGATTCTATTAAATCGCCATAAGTTCCCAGAACAGAAACAATGGCGCCTATTACAATCCAGTCAACCAAACTCAATGCATCAATCACATAGAAGTTAAAGGCTGCTATTCCAAATGCAAATACTAATCCGCCAATGGCGCCTTCCCAGCTTTTAGCTGGTGAAACACTGGGGAAAAGTTTTTTACGTCCAATTAAAGAACCTACCAGATAAGCACCGGAGTCATTACCCCATATCATCAAAAAAAACCCTAATAACAACTTATAGCTATAATCGCCGCTCCAAAAAGCTAAGTGATGCAAGAAAGCAAAGGGCAATGCCACATAAAGGGGTACTATTAATGTGGTGGCGATATTTAAAAGAGAGTTCTTGTTTTTAAAGTACAATTCGGAAACAAACACTCCTCCAACCAGAGGAACAATTATAATCAACCAACGAGATTGTATATGCGCATAAAAAATCAGGAAAGAACTAAAGTAAACAAAAAGCCCGATTGCAAAAGCCCAGAACACGCGAACTTTGGTTTCCAATCCTTCAATCATTCTGATAAACTCATACATACCAAGCATCACAACACTTGCAAAAATGGTCATATATGCAAGGGGATGCCACCAAAGGCCTACAATAATTGCAGTTACAACTAAAAATCCGGTAATGGTTCTTTGCCAAAAATTATTCATACCTAAAATCTATCTAAAACATTGGGCCAATGAAAATAGCATTACTCTCCCTATCGGCGGATGGCAACTCATACGACAGCTCTAAAACTTCAATGTTCAATGCTCGCTGCATCTGCGATAAATGATATTTCCTGTTTAAACGAAACAATAAAAACAGAAAAAGTTAAAGAATACAATACAAATCTAACATATCTTTAAAATTAAAAAAATCAACTTCCCAAATCTAACAAAACAATCAATTTTTCAGGCCCATGTGCCCCCATTACCAAAGTCTTTTCGATATCTGCGGTTCGGCTGGGGCCTGAAATTAAGGAAATTTGAGACGGGAAATCAGAATATCGCTCCTCAATCATTGTGAAACCTTCCTCAATGGTTTCAACCAACTGACTTTTTTTTGCGACAATTATTTGAACAGGGGGGAACACATTCATCTTTCGCCCTGATCCGCTCCTACTGCTTACCATTACACCTCCTGTAAGAGCGATTAAAGCTTCACAACAGGAAATGCCTATCTCAAATTCATCAATACCTTTATCAGGGCTCAATACAAGAATACCCCTTTCTGTAAGTTTTTGTCGATAAAGATTCTCTGCTGAAACGACGGATTCCCTTTCTCTTTCCTGAATAAGTTCAAAAAGCCTTTCAATTAAAGCATTCTGATCTTTTTCAAGAAACACCTCCCCTCCAAGTCCGGCAAGCTCTTGTTGAAAAGAAGAAACGAGATTTTCTGATTGTGGAAACAAACGACCTTCCGGCACAGTATCAGGCCATTTTTCAGACCAATAGTTCCTCGGGTTTGCTCTCAGTTTGGACAGAATTCTTGACCGGCTGCGATTTTGAGAATCACGATTCATTCAGATCAATTTCTCATTAACAAAAATTCCCCGCGGCATTTCCATCTAGACGAAATTACCGGGGGAAATATATAGCTCTTTAAACATACCTTAAAACAATAATCCTGGATATAAAGAGATTATTTATTTTCTTAAGATTTCTCATCTCCGTCATCAGATGATTTGTTTTTGGAGGAAGAGGCATCGGATGAACTATCAGGTTTCTCAGAATCCTGATTTTTATTATCACCATTTCCATTTGGGTTGGCAGAAATAACATGTTCAGGGCCCTTCCTTTTTCCAAAAATCTTTTCAAGATCTTCACTAAAAATCACCTCTTTTTCAAGCAATCGTTCTGCCAGATCAGCATGTTTCTCTTTGTTTTCATTAAGAATCTGCTTAGCCCTGGCATATTGAGCCTCTACAATTGCTGAGGCTTCGCGATCAATTACCTCTGCTGTTTTTTCACTGTAAGGTTTCTGGAAGGAATACTCATTCTGTCCGGTAGAATCAAAGTAACTCAAATTTCCGAGTTTAGAACTCATTCCGAAATAACTAACCATGGCGTAAGCCTGACGTGTCACCTTTTCGAGATCATTCAATGCACCGGTGGAAATCTTATTAAATATCAATTCCTCAGCAGCCCGACCTCCCAGTGCAGAACACATTTCATCCAGGATCTGCTCTGATGTGGTGAGTTGACGCTCTTCCGGCAAATACCAGGCTGCACCTAATGCTTTACCACGAGGAACAATTGTTACTTTGACCAGTGGATGAGCATGCTCCAACAGCCAGCTAATTACGGCGTGACCTGCTTCATGATAAGCAATAGTCCTTTTTTCATCTTTACTGATAATTTTATTCTTCTTCTCCAAACCACCCACAATACGGTCCACTGCATCGAGAAAATCATCCTTCTCAACCAGCTTTTTATCGCGTCTGGCAGCAATAAGAGCGGCCTCATTACATACGTTGGCAATGTCGGCCCCCGAAAATCCGGGTGTTTGTTTGGCCATAAAATCCGGATCCACATCATCTTTTAAACGCAGGGGACGCAAGTGCACCTTAAAGATTTCTTTACGTTCTTTCATGTCAGGCAATTCAACCGAAATCTGGCGATCAAAACGACCTGCTCTCATCAAAGCTCTGTCCAGAACATCCGCACGATTCGTAGCAGCCAAAATGATAACACCACTGTTCGAACCAAAGCCATCCATTTCTGTCAGCAACTGGTTGAGAGTGTTTTCACGCTCATCATTACTGCTGAAGCCGGCATTTTTACCACGTGCACGGCCAATGGCATCAATCTCATCTATAAAAACAATACATGGTGCCTTTTCCTTAGCCTTTTTAAACAAATCGCGTACTCTGGAAGCACCAACACCCACAAACATTTCCACAAAATCAGACCCTGACATGCTGAAGAAAGGCACATTGGCTTCTCCAGCAACAGCTTTTGCCAATAAAGTTTTACCGGTACCGGGAGGGCCTATCAAAAGAGCTCCTTTGGGGATTTTACCTCCAAGCTCCGTAAATTTCTCAGGCTTTTTGAGGAACTCAACAATCTCTTCCACCTCCTGTTTGGCCTCTGAAAGCCCGGCAACATCTTCAAAATTAACGTTGATATCAGCCTCTTTATCAAAAACCTTAGCCTTGGATTTACCAACATTAAAAATATTTCCGGCACCTCCGCCGCCGGCCTGAGAGCTCATTCTGCGAAAAATGAAAACCCAAATCACTATCAGAAGAAGTAAAGGCCATATCATTCCAAGAAAATCACGAAAGAAATTCACCCTTTCTTCATATTCCACAGGGATGCGAATATTATTTTCATCTTCAGCTTCCTTGCGGGCTTCCTCAAAACGGTCGATTGTAGGAATCTTAACCGAAAAATGTGGCCCAACGTTGGAAGGGGTATAATCTCCTTTGAAAAGATCCCGGTACTGATCCAGTTCTTCGGGTTTCAAAGTAATTTCAGCCAACCCTTCATTTGTAACTACCACCACTCTTTCAATGTCACCTCCGGGTAATAATTCATCCTCAAAAATACTATAAGAAAGCTTTTGAGGTCCCTGTCCCAGATTGAAAGTACTAACAATGATTAAGGCAATTAAAATAAGACCATAAATCCAATAAGCATTAAATTTAGGCATTTTAGGTCCCTGGGGTTTTTGATCTCCGTTTTCAGAGTCCTCAGAATTGTTCTTAGATGGCTGTTTCGGACCTGACGGCTTTTTGTTTAGTTCCTTTGGATCGTTACTCCAACCATTTTGCTTTTTTTGTTCGTTTTCTGTCATATAATTGCTAAGAAATAAATCCGTTAAAAAAGATTTTCGATATCAGTCCGTCCGGCATCTGCCCATAATTCTTCAAGGTTGTAATAGTTGCGTACCTGTTTTTGAAAAACATGCACAACAACATTCATATAATCCAGAAGAATCCATTCGGCATTTTGTTTTCCTTCTACATGAAATGGTTTTTCTCCGGCATCTCTTCTCACTACCTCTTCAACCGAATCAGACAATGCATCAACATGCACATTACTGTCTCCGTCACAAATAACAAAATATTCGGCTATCATATTCTCAATCTTGCGAAGATCAAGAATGGTAATATTGGCTCCCTTTTTCTCCTGGATACCTTCAACAATGGTATTTACCAATTCTTTAGATGCTACTAATTCAGGATTATTCTCCCCCATTCAATAATAATTTTCAATTCAACCCAATTCCCTTTAATACTCAATTATGTTACGGGAATCTCATAGAAAAAACAATGCCACAATGAAATTTGAGCTCAAAGATAATACTTTAATAGGACATATATGCCTATTTTTGTTTCATCTGCCATCCACAAAATGACATTATGTCGTGGCAGGCATTAATCCCATAAATCAAGCATATGGAAATTACCCCTGAGATAATTCAACCCGATAAAACGGAATCAACCAGCACGTTCCTGAAAGAGTTATTGAAACAGCGTTTCCTGCCTGAATGTTCGGTAGTAATCACCAACAATCAGACGGCAGGTCGCGGACAACCGGGGAATAAATGGGAAAGTGCCCCCAACAAAAATCTTACCTTCAGCATGGTTTTTTATCCTGACCAGATTCATGCATCACATCAATTCATTATTTCTCAAACAGTTTCAGTTGCCATTGCAAAAGCAATTGAAAAATACATCTCCCCAATTTCTATTAAATGGCCCAATGACATCTATCTTGGAAATAAAAAAATGGGAGGTATTTTAATAGAGAATTCCCTAAGTGGTTCCACAATCGATCAATCTATAATTGGCATAGGCCTTAATATAAATCAGGAACAGTTTTCTGAATACCTTCCAAATCCAACATCTGTCAAACTTAATTCCGGAAAAGAATTACCACTATCCCGCGTCTTCAGGGAGATTTTAGAAGCAATAATAGAACATTATGATCTGATGCTTTCGGAAAATTCCATGAATATTACCCGGGATTATTTTTCCCATTTGTATAGAAAAAATGAAATGGGTCGTTATCGAGATACAAAGGGCGAATTTAAAGCAGAAATAAAAGACATCGATAAAGCCGGCTATCTGTTTCTTAAACGGGAAAACGGGGAAATATCCAGATATGCCTTTAAGGAAGTTGAATTCATCCTTTAATAATGGTGATCTGCAATAGCATCCGCCAGCAATCCTAAGAATTTTTTCAAAGGTTTCTGAGCCACCATCTTAATCATTGGATTAAGCTCGGCATCAAGCGTAAGTTTCAATTTAGTATCCTCATCTTCAACCTCCTTCAACTGAATCCACAGGAAGAAATTAAATGGCACTTTCCCGTCGGCTGTAAACTTAATGGTTTTGGGTTCTTCCCTGTCAATAATCTTTAACCCTACAGGACCAATTCCCTCAACCTCGAAACGGCAGCTATCACCCTGACTTTCCCAGTTTTTCACCTTATCTGATGGCAACAGCGACTCAAAATTATCAAAATCAGAAAGCATTCCATAAATCCGTGAGGCCGGATAAGGAATGCTTTTTACAGAGCTTTCAAAACGTGTCATAAAAAATTATTTCTTCCAGTTAGCCGGATCTTCACGCCAATTGGACAACTCACTAAGATCATCCGACGACACATATCCGCCTTCAGCAGCTACTTTGATGAGGGTTTGATAGTCACTTAAAGTTTCGTTCTCAACACCTGCATTGGTAAAATTATCTTCAGCCACTTTAAACCCATAGGTAAAAATGGCCAGCATTCCTAACACGTCAGCACCATTGTTGCGAAGGGCCTCTACAGCTTTAAGACTGCTGCCTCCGGTAGAGATAAGATCTTCTACCACCACTACTTTTTGGCCGGGTTTCAAATCTCCTTCAATGAGGTTCTCCAATCCGTGCCCTTTGGGACTTGAACGTACATAAACAAACGGTTTGCCCAAGACATCAGCGACCATTGCCCCCTGAGCGATGGCGCCGGTAGCAACACCTGCGACAACATCTACCTCAGGCCATCGTTCCATCAAACGGCGGGCAAACTGGATTTTAATAAAATTTCTAACTTCCGGATAAGAAAGTGTTTTCCGGTTATCACAATATATGGGCGAAGTCCACCCAGAAGCCCATGTAAAGGGGTTTGCAGGTTGCAGTTTTATTGCTTTTATTTGCAATAGCTGCAGGGCTATTATTTCCTCTAATTTTTTCATAGTGCAAATGTACAAGATATTTTTTAAAGATAGAATTGTCTTTCTTACTGATAAAATAGACAATGATTTGAGCCGGGATTTTGGAGCCATTCATAAACTGGGAAGTGACGGCGAGCTGAAGCAGTTTGTGAATCATTTTGAATCAAATGAAGACAGGAAAGAAGCTTTTATTTATCACCACAACCAACATGAATTATTAAAGCGTTTTAGGGGTTTATTCAAAAACCTTCCAGCTGCAGGAGGCCTAATATGGAACCAGGACAAAAGCCATTTCTTAAGCATGGAACGCCTGGGTAAAGCGGATCTTCCGAAGGGCAAAATTGAGATCAATGAAACTTTCGAAGAAGCGGCATTAAGAGAAGTCTCTGAAGAATGCGGCATTGAGCATCCGGAAATAACCCGGCCGTTAGGGTCCACATTTCATACTTATGAACTGGATGGGGAAAAAATTCTTAAGGAGGTTAGATGGTTCGAGATGATCTATCACGGAAGTTCAACCCCAACCCCCCAGCTTGAAGAGAACATTACTCACATTCGTTGGACCCCTAAAAGCGAAGGAAAAGAATTTATAAAACACACCTATCCGTCAGTAATAGAAATCCTTAAGAAAGCTGACATAATTTAAATTGATTTTTTCAAAGTAAAACATAATGACGAAACCATAAACCCCAAAAAAAGGACAATGACCGAACACGAAAAAAAATTCCTGAAATGGAAAGAAGATACCCGGCGAACCGCTCTCGAAAACGAGGTAGAGCGTTTAAAGGAAGAAAACCAAAAGAAGAGCGAATCTTTTAAGAAGTTAAAAATTTCCTTTATTACTGCCGGCATCCTAATAATAGCCTCGTATGCCATTATTTTCTTCTTTTTGGGCAACAAAGAAATGGAAGGTAAGCAGACGAGCCCTGCATCTGAAGCCAGACAAACAAAAAATACTACGGTTTCACGCAAAGAGAAAACTTCTTCACCTCAGACTTCAACCGGCCAAATCAAAATTATTGCCCCCGTAAGGGATACCATTTTATTAAAAATCCCTTCTGATGGAATTCTGTTCAGTGTTCAAATAGGAGCTTACCTGGGAAAAGACCTCAATGAATTTAATAAAAACATGCTCTCTCTCCACCAACACAGTTCTTCGGGAATTAATCAGTTTACCCTTGGCATCTTTCCGGAATACGAGCAGGCAAAGAGATTTCGAAAAGAGGTTTTGACTTTGGGATTGAAAGATGCCTACATAATAGCTATTAAAAATGGGAAAAGACTAAATGTTGAAGAAGCTCTAAATCAAAAGCAATAGACCTCTTCAAAACCAGCCCGGTGGTGCTATTACATTCGGTCTGTCAACTTTTGAACCACTTCATATTTATCAAAAAACTCTCTGGCAATTACCCTTACAATAGTATATACGGGAATAGCCAGAAACATACCTAAAATTCCTGAGAGATAACCAGCACTCAGTATTACAATAAAAATCTCCAGTGGATGGGCTTTTACGCTGTTTGAAAAAATCAAAGGTTGGAAAACCATATTATCCACCAACTGTGCTGTGACATAGATGACCAGCATTCCTCCCAAAAACGAAAGAAAAGCCAAATCAAGCGGCAACTGCAAATAAACCAGGGTTCCGACACTCATTCCAAAAAAAGCTCCTATTAAAGGACCCAAATATGGCACAATATTCATCAATCCACTAAAGATTCCAATAATTACAGCGTGATTAAACCCAATGCCCAGCATTGAAAAGCCTGATGTTACAATGGTTCCCATCAGAGAGGTCTGAATCAAAATCCCAAGAAAATACCTTCTCAGAAGATATTTAATAGACAATAACGCATGTTTTATTCCTTCCTCGTGTTTATGCGGCACAAACAACAAGATCAACCCGATAAGCAACCCCTCTTCCTTCAGGAAAAAGAAAGTAATGAAGGAAATGGAAAAGGCCGAAATAAAAACACTTCCAAAAAAACCTGCAATTGAAGTAAAGAATTGACGAACTGCTTCAAGGTCCATAAAAGTCAGCAATGCACTTTTCAATTGCTCTTCTATACTAACCATGACTGACCGACCAAATGCAGAACCGCGCAGCGGATTTAACGCTTCCGATAATAATTTGCCGATTTTCTCCAGTGCCTGGGGAATATCAATTGTAGAAAAGAATTGAACCTCTGATGCGATAAGAGGAACGGTAAACCTAAAAAACAAAACAATAAAAATCCAAAGCGATAATACCGTCAGCAATGCGGCAATACTTTTTCCCAGGTACCATTTTCCAATCTTCAACCTTCGGTAAAGATCAAATATTGGACGGGTAACCAAAGACAAAATTGCAGCAACGCAAACAAACAAAACTATAGACCGGAAATACCATAAAAGAAAAAAACCTCCGATAATGGCGGCTGTCAGGAACATGTATTTAAGAAACATCCTCATACAAGCAAATTAAGCAATTGAAAACAGTAGCTGGACAGAAAGCTTTTGAAGTTCTGCATTCAACTTCTAAGAATCAAAAAAAGCCTTCAATCAAATATACAAATTAAATGTGGTTGAAATATCTTAACCAAATTATTCTTAAATAATCCCTGGCCCAATAGATCATTTTTGAAGAAGCATATTCATCTGAAACCTTTTTCAGAAGCTCAAACCATATAAGGCTGACACTACTAAAAAGAAGGAATAGTGAAACCCCTAATCCGGATGCAGTTTGATAAAATCATTGGATCAACCTGACTTTCACTCTCATTTATTCAATAAAGACCTTACAAAAAAGGCTACCCCATCAAATATATCGCATAATAAAGCGCCAAAAAATTTGTTTTTTAACTAAAACTTATCATATTAGTCGCTTTTATTGAAACTCATTTATTCAACCCCAAATCCTCGTACAATGAAAGGTGCTATAATTGGAGACATTATTGGTTCGGCATTTAAAACTGATAATACTCCTGATACTAATTTTCAACTTTTCAAACCCTATTCAGCTTATACCGATGACACCATATTGACCCTCGCTACAGCTGATTCCATTATTAATCAGAAAGACCAGGAAACAACCTTGAAATCATGGGTAAGAGCTTTTCCCAAAGCCGGTTACCGACCTGCTTTTTTGGAATGGGCCTTATCCGATGATTCAGCTCCGTATGTCAGTAAAGGGGAAGGTGCTGCAAGAAGAATCAGTCCAATAGGATTTGCTGCCGGCAGTGTGGAAGAAGCACTTAAAGAAGCAGAAAAGAGCACAAAAATCACCCATAACATTCCAGAGCGCATTAAAGCTGCAAAAGCTGTTGCAGCCTCAATTTTCATTTGCAAATCTGCCGGAACTAAAAAAGAAATCAAGACTTTTATCGGTCAGGCTTTTGATTATGACTTCTCCATTAAAGTAGAAGACTGGAAAAATCAAAAAATCACTCCGGAAAGTGACATTTCGCCGGTTCAACCTGCATTGGCCGCATTTATGGAAGCATCTGACTTCGAAGAAGCGATCAGACTAGCCATTGCGATTGGAGGCCCAAGCAATACTATAGCTTGTATAACCGGTGGATTGGCAGAAGCCTATTTTAAGCACATCCCGAAATCAATCACTAGACGTGCACTGGCAAGAATTACGCCAGACATGCAAGCCATTCTGACGGCCTTCGATAAAAGATATATGAGTTATTCGGAACAAAAACAAGAAGCCTGATCGTCTGATCAGGCTTCTCTTTAGTATTTAAGCTTCGGCTTTTTCTTCGGTCAAGGCCAGCTTTAGCACCTGAAGAATATCTTCAACATAGTGAAAACTCAGGTCTTCAATATAGATGGGTTTTATCTCATCAATGTCTTTCTTATTATCTTTTGAAAGAATTATCTCATTGATTCCGGCACGACGTGCTGCTAATATCTTTTCTTTTATACCTCCAACAGGCAGGACTTTTCCTCTTAAAGTTATTTCCCCGGTCATGGCAATCCGCGATTTAACCTTTCGCTGTGTAAAAGATGATGCCAAAGATGTCACCATTGTAATTCCTGCTGATGGTCCATCCTTGGGAATGGCTCCCTCCGGAACATGAACATGTACATTTCGCTCATCAAAGATGCTTTCATCCAGTTCCAGAGAATCGGCATGTGACTTAAGATATTCCAATGCCAGCATAGCCGACTCTTTCATCACTTCTCCCAGGTTACCGGTAAGCGTTAAACGACCTTTCCCCTTACTCAAACTACTTTCAACAAAAAGAATCTCCCCACCAGCGGCAGTCCATGCCAGGCCGGTAACCACTCCGGCAAAGCGATTGTCCTGCCATGTATCTTTAGAAAACTTCTCGGTGCCAAGGTATTCCCTGATATCAGCCATCGCAATTGATTTTTTAACCCCTTCATCGGTTGCCAGTTTTAAAGCAACTTTCCGATAAAGCCTGGCAAGGGTTTTATTAAGATCCCGAACGCCTGACTCACGTGTATAATGATCAATAATGTACCCGATGCTCCTTTTGGGAATACTCACGGTTCCTTTTGGAATACCATGATTTTCCATTTGATGCGGAATCAGATGGCGTTTGGCAATCTCCACCTTTTCTTCAAGAACATAGCCACTAACATCAATCATTTCCATACGATCCAGCAATGGTGGCGAAATGGTATTTAAAGTATTGGCCGTAGCAATAAAAATCACTTTCGAAAGATCAAAATCGACCTCAAGAAAATTATCATGAAAAGCGCTGTTTTGCTCGGGATCCAACACTTCCAACAATGCGGATGCCGGGTCGCCATGAAAACTATTGCTAATTTTATCAATCTCATCCAGAATAAAAACAGGATTAGCAGATCCGGCTTTATTTATGTTTTGGATAATTCGTCCGGGCATAGCACCAATATAGGTTTTACGGTGCCCACGTATCTCTGCCTCATCATGCACACCACCCAATGACATTCTGACATATTCACGTCCCAATGCCTCTGCTACGGATTTTCCCAGCGAGGTTTTACCCACACCTGGAGGGCCATGTAAGCATAAGATGGGTGATTTCAAATCACCTTTTAATTTTAGAACAGCCAAATGCTCCAGAATTCTTTCCTTCACATTCTCCAATCCATAATGATCGCGATCAAGGATTTTTGCAGCTCGTTTAAGATCAAAATTATCCTTGGTGTATGCGTTCCAGGGTAAATCTAATAAGGTCTGTACATAATTGTATTGAATAGAATACTCCCCCGAAGCCGGGTTCAGGCGATGCAACTTCGCCAGTTCTTTATGAAAGAATTCTTCTGTTTTTTCAGGCCACTTCTTTTTAGCAGCCTTTTTTTCCATATCCTTAATTTCCTGCTCAACGGGACTGGAGCCTAGTTCATCCTGAATGGTCTTCATCTGTTGTTGCAGCAAATACTCTCGCTGTTGCTGATCCATATCCTGCTTAACTTTGGACTGGATGTCGTTTTTGATTTCCATCAATTGAACTTCCCGAACCAGAAACTCAACCAATCTCATCCCTCTTTCTTTCAGATCATCGGTTTCAAGCAACCTCTGTTTTTCCTTAACAGGAATATCTGAATTTGAAGAAACATAATTAATCAAAAAGGAGGGACTTTCAATATTGCGAACAGCAAAGGATGCCTCCGGAGGAACATTAGGTGATTGCTTAATCAGTGAAAGAGACAGATCTTTGAGTGAAGATACGACTGCTTCAAACTCCCGGGTTTTATCACCTTCAGGTTCTTTATCTTCTAACACAGAAACGCGCCCCGAAAAATAAGGATCATCGCTGATCATTTCATCAAGCTGAAAACGCTTCTTCCCTTGAATAATAACTGACGTAGAGTTATCAGGCATCTGGAGAATTTTGATCACCCTTGCGACTGTTCCGGTTTTATACAAATCCTTTAGGGTAGGATCATCCACCTTATAGTCAAGCTGGGTCAATGCACCAAAATACCCTTTAGCCTTTTCAACATCCTTAATTAGTTGATGTGATTTCTCCCTTCCAATGGCAATGGGAATAATAACGCCGGGAAAAAGAATTGTGTTGCGTAAAGGTAAAATTGGAAGTTCTTCCGGTATTGGCTTATCATCTGTATCCTGCTCCATATCATCTCCCACAATGGGAATGAATTCAGACTCTCCATCAGCAAAATCCCCCGTTCCAAAAGCGTCAACAGATATTTTAAATTTGTCCATAAGATATATAGTCTCTTTTTTCTTATTCTTATATATCAGCGTCTTACTTCCTAATGAGAGAATCTAACAACTGAAGACCTCCGGCACAAAATGCCATTTTGACAGAACGACACTGATTTTTTAATTTCTTTAATCTGGCAATAGCTGTACCAAACTTAAAAACCTTACAAATATAATGCTTTTTGTCAGCCATGTCAGGCAAGAATTTCCACCCATTTCCACGTTTGCCCTGTAAAAAACAGAAGTTCATTCACAAAAAAAGCTCCGGGAATAACCCGAAGCTTTTAATATTCTTTTCTAAAAACAAAAAATTACTTTTTGCCTTCGTAGTGTTTTTTGTAACGGTTGCGGAACTTATCAACACGACCTGCAGTATCCACAAGTTTCATCTTACCGGTGTAAAACGGATGTGAAGAGCTTGAAATTTCAAGTTTCACCAATGGATATTCAGTCCCGTCTATGTCGATGGATTCACGGGTGTTTACAGTAGAACGGGTGATAAAAGTATCGCCGTTGGACATATCCTTAAACGCAACCATGCGATAACTGTCCGGATGAATTCCCTTTTTCATTGCTTCAGTATTTTATTTTTTCTTTTAATCCTATATTCCGTGCTTCCGGCCTGCCCTGCACGACTTTTCAACATTTTCATGCACAGACACTCACGCTAAACGGACTGCAAAATTAATTATTCCATTAACAATCACCAAAACTTTTCTCAAAAAAGACATTAAATATTTTCAGTAAATATTTAATGTCGAGCCGAAAAGCCATTGCATTATTCATCTGAGGCATGTGCCTTCTCTTTTGTATCAAACGGAATAGCACTGGCACGCTGACTCTCTTTGCGCTTCTCTTCATCAAAAATATAGCGGTAAGTAATATGCTTTTTACCAAACTCTGCTCCAACAGAT
The DNA here is from genome assembly GCF_003121985.1 of Marinilabilia rubra. GTDB lineage: Bacteria > Bacteroidota > Bacteroidia > Bacteroidales > Marinilabiliaceae > Marinilabilia > Marinilabilia rubra. The sequence goes on along the minus strand of NZ_QEWP01000001.1, from coordinate 323,053 downwards.
TCGTGTAACGCTCTCATTTTGGGATTGAAATCTCCTACCCATGACAGTTCCATTTCTTTCAACCAGGGTTTACGCGACACATACTGGCGCAAATGCCAAAAGATTCCGGACTCAATGCCATTGCGTTGCCAACGAGGCCGAATACCCATAATAACAACTCTGGTGCGCGTCATCACCTTACGCCATCTCAAATAAGCAAAACGAAGTTTATTGAAAAAGTTCATTTTGCCATTGAAGTGTTTAATAATCTGATTAATATCAGGAAACTGAACAAAAAAGCCAATCGGAGTCTCTTCATGGTAAGCAAACCATATCAACTCCTCATCCATAAAATCCTTGGCCTCTTTCAATGAATTACGAAGGGTATCCGCTTTCATTGGAGTAAAGTTTTCATGAAACTGCCAGGCATCATTGTATACTTCAATAAAATCCTTGATGAACTTCTCACTCTCATCCCATTTGAAGTGACGAAAATGATACCCCGGCTTCTTAGCTACCCAGCCGGCAATTTTCCAGAAACGTTCCGGAAAGGGTTTCTGAAGATCAAGGTGATTGGTTACCTGTTCAAAATAATTGGTAAACCCGTATTCTTCAAAAAAATCTTTGTAATAAGATGGATTGTACTGGACACCAAATGCAGGCTGAGTAAATCCTTCAACCAACAGCCCCCAGAAAGTGTCATTTTCCCCAAAATTAATAGGCCCGTCCATTGCTTCCATTCCACGCTCAGCCAACCATTCTTTGGCTTTATCAAAGAGCATAAAAGCAGCTTCTCTGTTGTTTATACATTCAAAAAAGCCCATTCCTCCTGTCGGCTGAGAAAAACCGTAAGCCTTTTTTTCATTAATAAAGGCAGCAACACGACCAATGACTTTATCTTCATCATCCAAAAGAAGAAAACGAATGGCATCGCCATGCTGAAAAAAATCATTTGATGAAGGATCAAAGATCTCTTCAATCATGACATCCAAAGGACGAACGTAAGCATCATCATCCTTGTAAATTGTATCTACGACATCCAAAAACTGTCGTTTCTCTTTATCAGATTTTACTTCAATTATATGCATAAAACGAGAATAAATGGCTTCGTGAAAAATTATATGCGGTTCAAAGTTAATTAATTTGAACAAACACACTAAAATTGAAACCAGGAAAGATAATTTTCCATGGTTTTTGCGGGTCGTTGCTTGTGCACAAATTCATTCTCGCAAGGCTTATACTCATAATCCTCGCTCCATTTTACGGCATTTTCTGCCACCTGCCTGACTGCATCAATAATATAGTCAATTTCCTCTTCAGACATTACCGGATGGATCGAGAGACGCACCCAACCGGGTTTTTCCGATAAATCACCCATATCTATTTTACGGGTGATGTTACTCGAAGTATAATAATCAACATGAAGCAAATAATGACCGTACGTCCCTGCGCACGAACAACCTCCTCTCACCTGAATGCCAAAGCGATCATTCAACAAGCGCACAACCAGATTAAAGTGGACTCCGTAAATATAAAACGAAACCGCTCCCAAACGTTCTTCCTGGGTATCTGCAAGGATATTTAATCCCGCAATATCCCTGAATCCTTCGAATATCCGCTTAAGCATGGCACTTTCTCTTTCATGCATTTTATCACATTCCATCTTCTCTTTGAGACGGATACTTAGTGCTGCCCGAATGGATTGCATAAATCCGGGAGTTCCTCCGTCTTCGCGGACTTCAATATCTTCAATATACCTGTATTTACCCCACCTGTTGGTCCAGTTAACTGTTCCTCCCCCTGAGTTATCGGGGGCTGTATTATGATACAAAGCTGAATTGAAAACTATCACACCGCTACTTCCGGGCCCCCCTAAAAATTTATGAGGGGAAAAGAAAACCGCATCCAGCCTTTCCGTCGGATTTTCAGGATGCATATCGATAGGAACATAAGGGGCTGATGCAGCAAAATCCACAAAACAAAACCCACCGTTTTGGTGCATAATACGAGCAAGGTCATGATAAGGAGTTTCAATTCCTGTCACATTCGAACAAGCCGTGAAACTTCCTATTTTTAACGGTCTGTTTTCATATTTTTTCATCTCTTTCTCAAGGGATTTGGGATCAACAAGCATATTTTGTTCGGGCTCCAGAACAACCACATCCGCATTTGTTTCAAGCCAGGAGGTATGATTGGAATGATGCTCCATGTGAGTCAAAAAAACAACCGGACGGTCTTCGCGAGGTATAGAACAATATTTTTGAGCCTGCTCGGGAACCCTCATCCCTAAAATTCGTTGAATTTTATTTACAACACTTGTCATTCCAAACCCGGCGGTTATAATTACATCATCTTTATGCGCATTAACATGATCCTTTATGATTTTATGCGAAAGCCGGTAGGCATTGGTCATAATGCGTCCCGTATCGCTTGATTCGGAATGGGTATTAGCTACCATTGGGCCTATCACATTTACCAGCTGTTTTTCAATAGGAGCGTAGAGACGTCCCGAAGCAATCCAGTCGGCATAAACAATCGGCTTTTCTCCATAGGGCGTTTCAATGCGGGTATCAAATCCAACGATATTCTTTCTGAATTCGGCAAAATGTCCTTCATGAGGTAGCATAACCTTCTATTTTTATTCCAGTCAAAATTTATTACGGGCAAAATCAACTTAAGTTCGAGCAAAAATAGGGAGTCCCACAAACAAAAAAGATGATTTATGACATCCCGCATATTACTCAAAGGCTTCAATTTCAAACCTAACCTCCTCACCCAGCTGTTTTAAAGACGGCTCAGAACTCTTTTGCCACTCCGCTGCCAGGTTCAGAACAAGACGGCGATAAGAAGTGAGAAACCTTCCTGCCATTTTCAAAGCAAAACCAACGGCTCTGTGAAGTCCTGGTTGAGAAGTCAACACTTTCAATATTCCCAGAACCTGATGAAAATCTTCAAATCCAGCTTCCCCATCAATCCTAATTCGCCATCCAATCCCCATAGCGGCGGTATATTGCTTGTAGTAATGATCACTTTTACACCATTCTTCTAAAACCGATTCCGGCACATCTGATTTAACCATGAAGTTTTGTCCCATTTGCTCCGACAACTCAATGGTATTTATCATGTCGCCCCATCTCTCCAGCTCCTCTGGTCCCATCTTATCATAATCTGCCAACATAGTGGCAATAATCATCGTTTCACGAATCTTACGATACCATAACCGTTGGGCCAGGGCATCATCAACATCCAGTTGAGCCCCGATTTTTCGCAGGTGAACAAGCGAAACACCATAGTTAACCCGGTAATGAGCACCGGACTTCTCAATCAGCTCTGCAGTCTCTCCATCTTTTAACTGGCGCACCTGCCTCAAAATTTTTTCAACTTTTTCATCCGCCTCAGGATTCACAGGGAAAAACTTCATTTTCAATATTTTTAAGTAAAACAGAATCAACTCCAAAAGCAGACACAGCCGCATTTTTTATAAAAACATTTGCAAATCTAATGGAAAAAATTTTACCTTTGCACCTGTCATAAAAACGGTGAATGTAGCTCAGTTGGTTAGAGCGCCAGATTGTGGTTCTGGAGGTCGCCGGTTCGAAACCGGTCTTTCACCCTAAATAAAAAAAGCGAACGATTTTAGATTGTTCGCTTTTTTTATATCCCAATTTCCATTAAAGAATTTTCTCTCTAATTAAGATTTCCTTTTAACAACACCCTAATTTATTTGTTACCTTTGCGGCAAACCAACAAAAACGAAACAAAATGGTAACATCTGAAATGATGAAAGAGTTATCGGGACGCGAGATTGCGTTAAGGAGGTATCTTTGACATCGACCGCAAGAAAATAGAAATCGAGGAAGAAGAAATGAGAACCCAGGCTCCTGATTTTTGGGACAACCCAAAAGAAGCCGAAAACAAAATGAAGCACATCAAGGAGCTAAAAAGCTGGGTTAACAAATACGAAGACATCAAGAATGCCATTGAGGAAACATCTGTTTTACTCGAATTCCTGAAAGAAGGAGAAGGTGGGGAAAGCGATGTTGATGCCCAATATCAGAAAACTCTCGAACTCATCGAAGATTTGGAGCTGAGAAATATGCTCCAGAAAGAGGAAGATAAAATGGGCGCCATTCTTAAAATCAATGCCGGGGCAGGTGGTACCGAAAGCCAGGACTGGGCAGAAATGCTCATGCGCATGTATGTCCGCTGGGGTGAAAAACAAGGCTACAAAGTCACTGAAACCAACTTTCAGGAAGGAGATGAAGCCGGCATCAAATCTGTCACCCTCCAGTTTGAGGGCGATTATGCCTACGGATATCTGAAAAGCGAAAACGGGGTGCATCGTCTGGTTAGGTTATCACCTTTCAACTCTGCTAATAAACGTATGACTTCATTTACATCGGTGTTTGTCATTCCATTGATCGATGATAGTATTGAAGTTGACATCAATCCTGCTGATATCACATGGGAGACATTCCGTTCCAGCGGAGCGGGAGGCCAAAATGTAAACAAAGTTGAAACGGGTGTTCGTCTGCGGCACGCACCTACAGGGATTGTCATCGAGAACACAGAGTCCCGTTCTCAGGGTGGAAACAAAGAAAATGCCATGCGCATGTTGAAATCTCAGCTCTATGAGATTGAACTCCGCAAGAAACTGGATGAGCAGAACAAGATTGAATCCCAGAAGAAAAAAATCGAATGGGGGTCTCAGATTCGCTCCTACGTATTGCAACCCTACAAACTCGTCAAAGATGTAAGAACCAATCACGAATCGAGCAATGTGCAGGCCATTCTCGACGGGGATATTGACGATTTCATCAAAGCCTATTTAATGGAATATGGTGCCGACGATGTTTTTGACAAACAATAGATCAGAAAACAAATAAATTAAAAAGCAAAATGGATTACCGGATAGAAAAGGACACAATGGGCGAGGTAAAAGTGCCCGCCGAAAAATACTGGGCTGCGCAAACCCAGAGATCTGTAATGAATTTCCCCATTGGCCCATCAGGGTCAATGCCATTGGAGATTGTCCAGGCTTTTGGGTACCTGAAAAAAGCCGCTGCATACGCCAATGAGGAGTTAGAGGTACTACCCGCCGAAAAGAGGGATTTGATTGCTAAAGCTTGTGATGAAATCATCGAAGGCAAACTGAACGACCAGTTTCCTTTGGTTGTTTGGCAGACCGGTAGTGGCACACAGTCGAATATGAACTGCAATGAAGTGGTTGCCAACAGATCTCACGTTATTAACGGAGGTAAATTAGGAGAAGGTGAAAGACCAATCCACCCCAATGACGATGTTAACAAATCACAGTCCTCAAACGACACCTTCCCAACAGCCATGCACATTGCTGCTTACAAAATGCTGATTGAAAAAACCATTCCGGGAGTTGAAAAACTCAGAGATACTCTTCAAAAAAAGTCTGAGGAGATGATCGAGGTGGTAAAAATTGGTCGTACCCACCTAATGGATGCCACTCCCCTTACTTTGGGACAAGAGTTTTCAGGATATGCTGCTCAATTAACTCATGGATTGAGAGCCTTAAAGTCCACTCTGGAACATTTATCTGAATTGGCACTTGGTGGTACTGCTGTTGGAACCGGATTGAATACCCCCAAAGGCTACGACGTAACCGTCGCCAAATTCATTGCACAATTTACAGGACTGCCTTTCAAAACAGCCCCCAACAAATTTGAATCACTAGCCGCTCATGATGCCATAGTTGAAAGCCATGGTGCATTGAAGCAAATTGCAGTAAGCCTGATGAAAATCGCTAACGACATCCGGTTGCTGGCTTCAGGCCCACGCTCAGGAATTGGAGAAATCCTCATCCCCGAAAATGAGCCGGGTTCTTCCATCATGCCGGGAAAAGTAAACCCAACTCAGGCAGAAGCAATGACTATGGTTTGTACCCAGGTAATGGGCAACGACACAACCATTTCAGTGGCCGGATCAAACGGACACTTTGAGCTTAACGTATTCAAACCGGTTATGATCTATAACTTTTTGCAGAGTGCTGAGCTGATCGGAGATGCCTGTGTAGCCTTCAACGATAATTGTGCTGCCGGAATTAAGCCCAACCATGACCGAATTAAAATGCACCTGGACAATTCGCTAATGCTGGTAACTGCCCTGAACACCCACATTGGCTATTACAAAGCAGCAGAAATTGCTAAAAAAGCCCACAAAGAAGGTACAACTTTAAAAGATGCTGCTCTCGAGTTAGGGTATCTGACAGCAGAGGAGTTTGATAACTGGGTTGATCCTTCCAAAATGACCGGGTCATTAGACTAATTTGGATAAAAAATTTGTTTTTTTTCAGCCGCCTCTGAAATAGGGGCGGTTTTTTTGTACCTTTGAGTTGGGCACCTTCCAATAAGGTCTAATCCCAAACAATTTTTAACCCAGTTCATCGTTACAAAATAAAAACCACAAGAATCATTTGGCCATGAAAATTACAAAAAGCATTTATTTTTTGATAGCAATAGTGTTGATTACCAATTCAGCATCTGCTCAAAACGATGAAACCGAAGCCACTCTTGACCAGGGACCAATTTCCGGACAATTTGATTATATGATCGAGGAATCCAGCAGATATGAAGAGTTCAGGGTTGTCAAGATCGCATGGCTTAATAAGCTAAAATCAAACGTTCTGGATTCATTGGGCAACCTCCAATCCACTATTGAAAGCAGAAATTCAAGTATCGATTCACTGAATAACAGGATTGGTGAAATAAACCAGACTCTTGATAACACAAAAGAGGATCTCAACGAAGCCGTAACGGCCAAAAACAGCATTCCCTTTCTTGGATCAGAAATGCCAAAAGGCAAGTACAACTCATTAATGTGGGGGGTGGTTATTATTCTTGCAGCAGCCGCAGGGTTTCTTTTCCTTTTATTTAAACGGAGTCATCATGTCACCTCCGAAATGAAAGAGAAATACAATATCCTGGAAAAAGAATATGAAGGCCATCGGAAAAGAGCTTTGGAAAAAGAGAAAACCATGGCTCGCCAGCACTTAAATGAATTGAATAAATTAAGGGGAAGGGATTAATCCTTCCCTTTCTTTTTGCCAAATATTCCTTACAAACCCAAACCTCCATCCTGCTCTTCCATATTATATCTCCTAAACTGCGATGGATTTCTAATACCATATATTTACTTACCTTTGCAGTTCAAATGACTACGATGTCTTAAGGCTTCGGAGTCAATTTTGGCAAAACAAATCATTAACCACCTTACGACAAATCTGTCAACGACTTACATCTAATGAGTCGTCTGATTTATTGGCTTATGTCAACAAGAATCATTATGAGTAAAACAGAACAACTGAGAGAACTGGTACAGAAGAGAGTTTTACTGCTCGATGGGGCTATGGGAAGCCTCATTCAACAATACAAATTAACCGAAGAGGATTTCAGGGGAGATGAATTTAAGAATCACAGTCATCCTCAAAAAGGAAATAACGACTTATTATCCCTGACTCGTCCGGACATCATAAGTGCCATTCACGAAAAATATCTGGAGGCGGGAGCAGACATCATTGAAACCAACACTTTCAACTCCAACCAAATATCTCAGGCAGACTATGCTCTTGAGAACCGTGTTTATGATCTGAACAAACAATCAGCCCTGCTAGCTTCCCAGGCGGCAAAAAAATTCTCAACCCCTGAAAAACCAAGATTTGTGGCCGGTTCCATGGGGCCTACCAACAAAACAGCCTCACTGAGTCCTGATGTCAACAATCCCGGTTATCGTGCTGTAACTTTCGACGACCTGGCAGAGGTATATGCCGAACAGGCGGCAGGCCTATTGGACGGAGGAGCAGATCTTCTATTACTCGAAACCATCTTTGACACATTAAATGCCAAAGCCGCACTTTACGGAATTTACGGAGAACTTGAAAAGCGTGATTTAAAGAACTTTCCGATAATGGTTTCGGTAACTGTAGCCGATGCCAGTGGCCGCACTTTATCCGGACAAACGCTGGATGCATTCCTTATTTCGGTTTCTCACTTCCCAATTTTCTCTATTGGATTGAATTGCTCTTTCGGGGCAGAAGACCTGCGCTCATATGTAAAAACACTGGGCGAAAAAACACCCCATTTCATCAGCTCCTATCCCAATGCCGGACTTCCCAACCAGTTTGGGGAATACGATGAAACACCTGATGAAATGGCTCCAAAAATTTTTCAATATTTAAACCAGGGTTTAGTAAATATCATTGGTGGGTGCTGCGGAACCACCCCCGAACACATCTCGGCCTTTTCGCAATACATCCGTAAAGCAACGCCCCACATTCCTTCAGAAATAGAGACCAAAACCAGGCTCTCCGGATTAGATGCCCTGGTAATGGAGCAGACCACTAATTTCGTCAACATAGGTGAACGCACCAATGTGGCCGGGTCTCGTAAATTTGCCCGCCTCATCAGGGAAGAAAAATATGAAGAAGCTCTTTCTGTTGCGCAAAACCAGGTAGAGGGCGGCGCACAAATCATCGACGTTAACATGGATGATGCCATGCTGGATGCGAAAAAAGAGATGGTCACGTTCCTCAATCTGATGGCAGCCGAACCAGACATTGCTTCTTTGCCTGTGATGGTAGACTCTTCAAAATGGGAAGTACTCGAAGCAGGGCTGAAATGCCTTCAGGGTAAAGCAGTTGTTAACTCCATTAGTCTGAAAGAGGGAGAGGAACCATTCTTGCATCAGGCCAAAAGCATTAAAGATTTTGGTGCCGCAGTGGTTGTAATGGCCTTCGATGAAAAGGGCCAAGCCGACACCTTCGAACGGCGGAGAGAAATATGCGGAAGAGCTTATGAATTGCTTACCAAAAAGGTAAACTTCCCCCCGGAAGATATTATTTTCGACCCCAACATTCTGGCTATTGGAACGGGAATTGAGGAGCATAACAACTATGCAGTAGACTTCATCGCAGCTACCAAATGGATCAAAACAAATCTGCCCCACGCCAAAGTAAGCGGGGGCGTCAGCAACCTTTCATTCTCCTTCAGGGGCAACAACCAGGTCCGCGAAGCCATGCATGCCGTTTTTCTGTACCATGCCATAAAAGCAGGCATGGATATGGGAATTGTAAATCCCGGAATGTTGCAAATTTATGATGAGATTCCTGCCGACTTGCTTGAACTGGTTGAAGACGTGGTGCTCAATCGCCGGGAAGATGCCACTGAACGACTTATTGAAAAAGCTGAAGCCCTTAAAGAACAAAAAGAAGAAGGGGCAGTCATCCAGAAGGAAACCTGGCGGGATAAACCTCTTGAGGAACGCTTACATCATTGTCTGGTCAGGGGTATTTCCGATTATCTCGAAGAAGATCTGGAAGAGGCCCGCAGCAAGTACGATTTTTCACTCGACATCATTGAGCAACCCTTAATGGATGGAATGAACATAGTGGGAGACCTTTTTGGTTCCGGAAAAATGTTTCTACCCCAGGTGGTAAAAACGGCGAGGGTAATGAAAAAGGCGGTAGCCTACCTGGAACCCTTCATCGAAGAAGAGAAAAAAGCTTCCGGAAATGCCAATACAAAAAAAGGGAAAGTACTGATGGCTACCGTCAAAGGCGATGTCCATGATATTGGAAAAAACATAGTGGGAGTCATTCTTGCCTGCAACAATTACGATGTAGTTGATCTGGGCGTGATGGTTCCGGCTGAGAAAATACTCAGTGAAGCCGTTGAACAGGAAGCTGATATCATTGGTTTGAGCGGTTTGATTACGCCTTCGCTTGAAGAGATGAGCAATGTTGCCCGGGAAATGGAACAAAGAGGTATGAAGCAACCACTATTGATAGGTGGGGCTACAACCTCAAAAGTTCATACCGCAGTTAAAATAGATCCTTTTTATTCAGGCCCCGTTCTCTATGTAAAAGACGCATCTATGAGTGCTCAGGTAGTGGGTTCTCTGTTTTCAAAAAAGGAACATCGAAACTATGTAGACAGCATTAGTCAGGAATATGAAAAACTCAGAAATGCCAATGCCAATAAAAAGGCGGTTGAATATTTAAGCATTGAAGAAGCCAGAAAGAATAAGTGGGAGACCAACTGGAAAGATGCTCCGGTAAAAAAACCAAGTTTTCTCGGCATCAAAACCTTTTCAGACTACCCGGTAGAGGAAATAATTCCATTCATCGACTGGACATTCTTCTTCCATGCCTGGCGGCTGACCGGAAATTACCGGGGCATTGAAAAGGTGACCGATAAGGCATCGGAAGAAGCATGGCTTAGCAATTTTAATTCGGAAAGCAGCAAAGCCAAAGCCACTGAAGCTCTGAAGCTCTGGCGCGATGCCCAGGAAATGCTCAAGAAGATTGTGGAAGAAAAAATGATTCAACCCAATGCTGTAATAGGGCTTTTCCCGGCTAACAGCGTTGGCGACGACATTGAGGTTTACACCGATGAACAGCGGACAGAGCTCTCCACAACTTTCCATTTTCTGAGGGAGCAGCAGAAAAAACAAGGTAAAAAACATTATTACTCACTGGCTGATTTTGTAGCCCCAAAAGATTCAGGCACTCCCGACTACATAGGTGGTTTTGCCGTAAGCGCCGGAGAAGGGTCTGAAGAATGGGCAAAGAAATTTGAGGAGCAACAGGATGACTTCAATGCCATACTGATAAAATCACTGGCAGACAGGCTGGCTGAAGCTTTTGCTGAATTGATGCATTTCAGAGTGAGAAAAGAATTCTGGGGATACAATCCCGATGAAGAGTTTAATTATGATGACCTCGTAAGAGAACGTTACCGTGGTATCAGACCTGCACTGGGATATCCGGCTTGTCCCGATCACAGTGAAAAAAGTTTGCTTTTCGATCTCATGGAAGTTGAAAAGAATGCCGGAATCACCCTCACCGAACATTTCAGCATGTACCCCAACGCCTCGGTAAGCGGACTCTATCTGGCTCATCCCGATGCCATTTACTTTGGTGTGGGAAAAGTAAAAAGCGATCAGGTTAAAGATATTGCAAGCCGTAAGGGTATGACTCCCGAGGAGTTTGAAAAGTGGATCCCCACCAATCTGGCAGACAAGTAAACGTCTTAACCTATTGAATCTTGAAAACATCCGAAGTTGAAAAAGAATTGAAAATTGGCGATATCTTCACCCCTCTTAAATGGGGTGAATTCGCCATCTCTCAATTCAACATTTTCAGAAAATGGATGAAAGGGGCCACCATATTCGATCCCACCATGGGGCATGGCCATCTGCTTGAAGCATTGATCTTACATGGTCAAAGAAAAGGATACGCCATCCAAGAACTCCCCACCCAAAACTTATACGGCAACGAGTTAAACTACAGCCATCACAAAAAGGCACTTTCCATATTCCGTGAGACATACAAACTAGACATGTCTCAAAATCTCTGGAACAAGGACCTATTAGATTTGCCGGAACAAACATTTGATATTATTCTGGGCAACCCACCCTGGCAAAATTACGTAGATTTACCGGATATCTATAAACAGAAGATAAAGCCTCTGTTTGCCAAATTTGACCTGATTGACAACAAACGAAATCTCCTTTTAGGCGGTTCACGAATAGATATCGCCGCACTTATTATTCAGGTCTCAATTGCCGGTTTTTTAAAAGAAGGTGGCGATGCTTATTTCTTTATGCCTTTATCACTATTGCTAAACGACGGGGCGCATCAGCCGTTCAGAACTTACAAAATCCATGAAACAAGTTTCGCTCCCATCCGGGTGTTTGACTTCAACAAGGAGGCAGTTTTTCAGAAAGTTTCTACCCGTTACGGACTGGTTCATTTTTCACGCAATCAAGCACCCGACTTCCCAATAAAGTACTCCGTTTTTAAACAAAACAAATGGGAGGACTATCTCTCAGCGCCGGTTGGAACCCCAACCGCTCCCCTTAGCATATACAAAAAACACCAGGAGAAAAAACTCAACTCCTTCAACAAAATAAAACTCTCAAAGGATTCAATGCCCAGACAAGGCCTCAACACCTGCGGAGCAAACAATGTCTTTTTTTTCAACATCTGCCAAAAAATAAACGAAGATTTCTGTATGGTGGATGGGACAACGAAACTTCCAACTAAGTTTGTTTTTCCACTGTTAAAATCCGTCAACTTCAAGAATCAAACTGAAAAACCGGTAGCCTGGGTTTTAATACCACACGACAGCAAAGGAATGCCTCTCTCTGAAGATGAACTTAACAATTATCCCGAACTGAAAAGCTATTTGGAAAACCATCGTCAAAAACTGACAGGCCGCAAAGGAACCCTCATCAATGGATGGATAAAGAAGGGGAGATGGTGGGCTCTTCTGGGTGTAGGCAGCTACAACTATGCCTCATACAAGGTGGTATGGGAAGCATATGGACGTAAATGTTTTTGCCCCATTATTGTTTCAGGTATCTGGCAAGCCAACCAGGCTCTTCAGGCATTTATTCCGGCAAAAAACAAAGCGGAAGCCAATAAAATTTTGAAAGCCTTAAAAAATCCCGCCATTGAAGAATATCTCTTATCTACAAGAATGGAAGGCACAATGAACTGGGCACAACCAGGAAAAATAAAGAAACTGATAGAGTTTGAATAAATTAAGTTCAGGTTTTCAGCTGGAGAACAGAAGCTTATTCGTCGATAGCTCCGGGGCTTTGCGGAATAACAAATGGCTTTTTTAAAGCACCCATGGCAACTAACCAAAAAGGAAATACCTTCTTCTGACGGTTGTATTGGAAGCAATTTAAATTCATTACACAAAACAGCAAAACACAAACAAACCGTTATTTTTTAGCACATAAAAATAATAATCTTATTTTTGCAGCCGAAAAATCAAGAAACTATGTCTACAGTTGCCGAACTTATCCGAAACACCGATAAACCCTCCTTCTCATTTGAACTGCTCCCTCCCCTAAAAGGAAACAGCATTCAAAAAGTATTTAACACCATAGATAAGCTAAAAGAGTTCAATCCTTTGTATATAAACATTACCTCGCACCGCGATGAGGTGGTTTACAAACAAAATGCCCAGGGCATAACCGAGCCCCAGGTTTTTCGCAAACGCCCGGGGACGGTAGCTGTAGCAGCCTCCATTCAGCACAGATACCATATCCCTGTAGTGCCCCACATGATTTGCAGCGGTTTTACCCGGAGTGAAACTGAATATGCACTCATCGACCTTAACTTTTTGGGAATTCACGACCTATTATTGCTAAGAGGCGATTGCTCTGACCGTCACCAGTTTTTTAAGCCGGAAGAAGGTGGCAACGCTTACGCCATCGACCTCATCCATCAGGTCAATAACCTGAATAAGGGACAGTTTCTCGACGGTACGCTGATGGAACCGTTTGAAACGCCTTTCAGCTATGGCGTAGCAGGCTACCCTGAGAAACATGAAGAAGCCCCCAACCTGGATTCTGACATTTACTGGCTCAAGCAAAAAGTAGACGCCGGAGCTGAGTACATTATAACACAAATGTTTTTTGACAACGATAAATTTGTGGAATTTGTGGGAAAATGCAGACAGTCAGGAATAAATGTGCCGATTATCCCCGGATTAAAGCCCATTAACAGTAAAAATCAACTAACCGTTCTACCCAAAATTTTCCACACGGATATTCCTGAAGCGCTTGCAAAGGAATTAAGAAAGTGCGAAACAAAAGAACAGGTAAGCAAAGTCGGCACCGAGTGGAGCATCATGCAGGCCAAAGATTTAGTATCAAAAGGGTTTAACTTATTGCATTTTTACACCATGATGGCCAGTCAGTGCGTTTACAATATTGCAAAGGACGTTTATTAAAGCTTGTAAAGCAATCGAACACCAAGATATTCGGCCACTTTGCCATGCGCTTTCAGGCCCACCCCGAAACCAAACCGACCGGCCAAGTCAAAATCAAGGGTATAATACTGATACCATGGCGAATGCGTGGAGTGGCCCCGCCAAACATAAATTCCCCCCTTTTGCCCAAAGGTGAATCGACCAAGTAAAAAACTGTGTCCGGCCGTCAAACTCAGCCGGGATTTGTTGTTAAATCCCGGTTCTGAACGGCTATTGTCATATTCTCCCTGCAAGCCAACCGACCAGGCATTGATTCGTGCAAACTGATGGAGGTATTCGGCCGAGACAGCCATAAGAATGGCCTTTTCCTCCGAATCCTCCGGTTCTTTGATGCCACTTGAAAAGGCGAAAAGCAATCTCGTCTCTGCAGCATCAGGATCAATGGGTTCCGGCTTAATTGGAGGAGGCAAACTTCTGGAATCCAGTTTTCTTTTTAAACCCACCCCCAGGGTGGTATAGTTAATGCCAAGGTTTGGCTGGTTAACTCCCCCATTTGAAATATGTTGAAATATCCCTGACAGACGAATTGACCAGTTCGTATCAAGGGGTACATCTGCAGACAATCCGATCATCAATGGAAAGGCAAAGTTTGTACTGTAAGTGACATTTAATGGATTATACTTTTCGTTGTATGGATGGTCTAAATAACTGACTCCCATTCCGGCCTTTACCGCCAAATCAATTCCAGCAGGAGAAAAAAGAACAGGCTCCACATAAAACAGGGTTGAAACTGCATTTCCCAAAGATTCATGTCCAAAATTCCAGTAATTGACTGAAAGTCCTAATGAGGGATAACATGAACAAAGGCTGTAGGCTTTTTTAGATACAAATTTCCAGGAGAAATCGACACCTGCACCAAAAGGCCGCACACCCTGGAAGTGATCAATCTTTGAAGAATGAATTTCTATTTGTCCTCCATAGATATACCCTGACAAATAGTGCAGCGGGGCTCTATTTTCGGACTTTTGGCCCCAAACTCCCAGGGCAACAAATAAAAGACCTGAAACAAGTATTACTCTGATCAACATTACCTATAATTTAAAAATACTAACCAAATCGGCTCATTAAATTTCATTACTTTAGTGGAACCATCAAAACCTAAAAAAGGATCAATTTACATGGACGTAAAAACCGCCTTAAATAAAGTAGAGGCTCTTTGCTCGCGCCAGGAGTACTGTCGTTCAGATATTCGGAAAAAACTCATAAAATGGGACATTAGTCCTGATAATATTGAAAAAATACTGGTCAGTTTAATTGAAGAAAAATTCATTGATGAAAACCGTTATGCCAATTTCTTTGTAAGGGATAAATTCAAATTCAACCGGTGGGGCCGAAAAAAAATATGGTGGCAATTGAAGCAAAAAGAAGTCCCTCCCGAAATAATTGAAGAGGCCCTGAAACAAATTAACAAGGATGAGTATACCCTTACACTGGAAGATGTTATTAAAGAGAAACTTCGTCAGGTGAAAAACAAGGAACCCATAAAGCAAAAGGCAGCGATTATTCGAAATGCTGTTTCTAAGGGATATGAATATCAGGAAGTCATTCCAATTGTGGAACAATTATTGTTAAAAAATGATTAAACCTATTAAACACAAAACTATGCCTCGGCTCTATTCATTAGTCATTCTCGTTGTTTTTCTTCTATCCAACTCTTCTGCAGAAGCCGGAAAACCCAAGTGGGTTAAGAAGCGCCCTTCGGACAGGAGCTTTTACATTGGTATCGGTATGGCCTATAAGAAGGAAACCTCCGGTCTTGATTACGCCAAAAAAGCAAGAGCCGATGCATTAAAAGAAATGGCTTCTGAAATAGAAGTCAACGTATCAGCTAACTCATTGATGCGGCAATTTGAGGACAATTACAATTTTCGTGAAACATTTGAATCAGAGATTTCAACCTCCGCAGAAGAGAACTTGACCGGCTATGAAGTTAAAACCTGGGAAAACAGAAGGGAATACTGGGTGTTAATGAAACTCAACAAGGATCAATACACGCGAAGAAAACGACTTGACCTTGAAATGGCCAAAAAGAAAGCAGCATCATATTTGCTTGAAGCCAGAGAAATGACCGGGAGATTGCAAATCACGGCAGCCCTGGGTGCCTACTTCAAAGCCATTGAATCGTTGGAAAATCACCTTAAGGAAGATTTGACCTACCGTTCAATAGACGGGAATATCAATTTTGGTTCGGACATAATGCAGGACCTTAGACACCTTTTTTCAAAAATCTCTATAACTCCGGTAAATCCCAACTACAAAGTTTCATTTTCCAAAACGATGGAGAAACCCTTAAAAGCAATGGTAGAGTTTTACTCTTCCACAGGCAGAAAGGTGCCTGTCAGGAATTTCCCCGTTCACTACAAGTTTGTTCAAGGAGAAGGCCTGTTGCAGGAAAAAGCTACCTCCAACCCGGGAGGTGAAGTGGACAGTTATATCCAAAAACTGGAATCATCTTTAAAGAAACAGCAAGTTGAAGTTGCTTTTGACCACACAGTTTTGCTCCGGGAAGAAAACATAAAAAGCCCCTTGGTAAAGTTCTTTCTTCCTGAAGAAACCATCCCCACCGCCAAATTCAATATTGAATTACAAAAGTCAGATGCATGGCTTGATGCATCCGAATCTGTTTTCGGGCAACCAACGGGGCAAAAGCTTTTTTCAAACCAATTGAAATCGCACCTCAATGAAACCTTTTTTAATTTCACCCAAACTTCCGAAAAGGCATCTTACATTATTGAAGTAAATGCCAACTTTAAGAAAGGGGACATCAAAGAAGGAAATGGATATACAGTTTACCTGGTATTTGCCGACCTTCACATTTCAGTCACCTCTGCAGAAACCAAAACAGAAATTTTCAGCGAAACCATTACAGGTGTAAAAGGTATGCGGCCGGGGAGTTTTGATTATGCCCTAAAAGAGGCAAGACAAAAACTACTGGAAAGATTTGAAAAAGGCGTTTATCCTCAGCTGGAGGCCTTAAACTTCTGATCTTCTTCATAATGATTTATAATCTCGCGGGGGGTGATTGTAAACAAAATTCCGGGAAAGGCCGATAATGCGGAAATGAGGAAAAACAGGAGGCTCAAGGCAACTGCCTGATCTTGCTGCAAGGTCAGGTATTGTGCCCCAATCAAAAAAGCAAACTCCCTGGCCCCTATTCCTCCCAGGGTAACAGGCACTGAAGCCATAATGGCCGAAACGAAGAAAAGGAACAGATAGTCATCATAGCTTGCAGAATTATCAACGCCAAGGCCATTTAGGATGCATACCGCAGCAAGCATTTGGATCCCCTGTACAAGCAGAGACCACAGGCTTATTGCGAAAAAAGCCTTCTTAAAAAGTGGCAATACCCATCTCATAAAGAAAAAGAATACCACTACCGGAACAGGGATAGCCACTATCAGCCAGTTTTTGTAGGGAACCTCCAAATCTACGAAATGAAGTAATACCAATAAATAAGTCACAATAATGGTAAGTCCGGATAACCGGTCGGCAAAGATAGCTCCCAGCGATCTTTTAACAGGCACTTTCAAATAATGATTCAGCATGTAAACTTTGAAGCCGTCACCTCCAACTCCTCCCGGCAGAAAAAGATTGTAAAACAACCCAAGCCAATAAAGTCTCAAATTCGAAACTTGACTAATACGAATAGGTATAAGACGAAAAAGAGTGTTTAGCCTGAAAGATGCTGCCACCTGAGAAACACTGTATATAAATAATGCCAGTACCAGCCACCACACATTGGCACGTGCAATAGCTCGTCCGATAGCAGCCACATCAATCTTTGTAGAAATATACCAAAGAATAGCAGCGCTAAGAACAATTTTGGCAACTAACTTTAGCGTTTTGAAGAGCTTCTTCTTTTGCATTGATAATAATTTCGGTTGCTCAAGTACTTTTTGTCAGGATCTATCAATAGTCTTTCAATCTAATATCAATGGTTGCAACCACCTATTTTAAAGAAAACCTCAAAAGTAAGTAAATCCAATAAAAAAACCGCAGGTTGGAAACTTCTGCGGTTTATTATTCATAATATTATTGAGAAACTGTTTAAGTTTTATCCTCCGGGAAGTTTTCTGGTCTTGACTTGTCTAAGAACTCAATTCTTCAAAAATATTTTCCAAAAACAAAATTTAAACAGTTTCTGAGTTTAAAAACCCCTTACAGAAGCAATCTGGCAAGATCTTCTTCAAAGAAGAATTCTTTTTCACCAAAAGCCGGCTTCAGATCATCCATCCACAATGCTTTAGGATCATATTTTGCAAAAAACGGGTATCCTACCCACTCTCTGTTACGTCCCTGAATAAACTCACAAACAAAAACCTTCTCTCCCCGCACCTGACTAACACCAATAATCCGCACTTTACCCGGTGTACAAGACATACTTGGCCCTCTTACAGTCCTTGAAATCCCACTTACGTTAATGTAGGCATTACGGAAGATGTCCCATGCACGGCTTAAGGAAACTCCAAAATATTCCTGGGCTCCGGTATCGCGGGCTACAAACATGTAATATGGAATCATTCCCATATTCACCTGTTTCTTCCACATCGTACTCCAAACATTACTGTCAGCATTAATATGGTTAAGAATTGGAGACTGGGTGCGAATTTGAGCTCCTGTTTGACGAATTCGTTCCACAGCTTTTGACACAGCTTCTGTCTCAAGTTCCCTGTGATGGTTGAAATGGGCCATAAAAGCAAGGGATTTTCCAGCTTTAGTGACTTTTTCAAAAATCCTTAGAATATCGTCGGCATCATTGTCGGTTAAATATCTATAAGGCCAAAATGAAAGCGACTTACTTCCAATCCGGATATTTTGCAAATGCGGAATATCTGCATCCAGTATCTTTGTGATATACGCATCCAAAATAGAAGCTTTCATAACCATTGGGTCCCCTCCGGTAATTAGAATATCAGATATCTCGGGATGCACCTTCAGATACTCAATCACATACTCCACCTGATTCATTGCAAATTTAAGGTCGTCCATTCCCGTAAATTGCGGCCATCGAAAGCAGAAAGTACAATAAGCATGACATGTTTGCCCCTGCGTAGGAAAAAACAGCATGGTTTCATCGTACTTATGCTGAATGCCGGGAAGCTTTTGTCCGTTTAACTCAGGAACATTTTGAGCCTGACCAGCGGGATGTGGATTCAGCTTATGACGTATTTCGTTAGCAGCTTTTTTTAGAACTACTTTATCTGTCTGTTTATCAAGTACCGAAGACATATTATCAAAGTCTTCGGGGTGAAGCATCTGTTTTTGGGGGAAGTTAAGGATGAAAATAGGATCTTCATGAAAATTATCCCAATCAATTAATTCGTTCACCACATAGTTGTTGGTTTTAAATGGCAAAACATGACCTACAACATCTATGTTTCTTAAATCCTGCTCATTCAACTTATCAATCTGGGGTATATTGCGATAATTATGCAATGAATAGATCTGATATTTCATAGGCATCCAAAATTTATATTTTTATTAACAATTCTTCTCAATACTGCATAATAATTGCAGTCCCAGTAAAAACGAGCAACATCTAAGGAGCCCTGGGTGCCTTAAATCTGTCGAACAAATAGAGGCAAAATATCCGCAATCAGGTAGTATCATCCAACAAGGAGGGTATGATCCTGAATTTAGCGCAAAAGTACTGTTTTTTTTGGAAATGCACAAATAGTAATTGCGCTAACAACTGCAATTCAGCTACTTACAGTCACACACCCTCCAAAAACACTGAAAATCCTTACAAATTACTGCTGCGAGACTCGCAAAGATGATTTTTATCAGCA
Organism: Marinilabilia rubra; assembly: GCF_003121985.1. Lineage (GTDB taxonomy): Bacteria > Bacteroidota > Bacteroidia > Bacteroidales > Marinilabiliaceae > Marinilabilia > Marinilabilia rubra. The sequence continues at coordinate 303,471 of NZ_QEWP01000001.1, read as the reverse complement.
ACAAACACGGCAAAACACAGGTGTAAACAATAATTTACAATTTATTCATCTTCCTTTAAATCTAAAATCTCGATTTAATGATCGTTTGGTAAACCTACGCTTAACTTAGGATTTCTTTAAAAGCAATATCGTGTGAAGCCACCACAAAAAGTTTGCGTGGAATAGAAGCTGTTTTTCGCTTCAAATCATTAAAATATCCCGAGAAACCGGCATCAGGCTTCTTAAGCCCCAACATCACTAAATCGGTTGCCTGGGAATCATTGGATAGCAAATTGAAAAAATCTCCCTTTTCGGATACAAGAATTTTCTTTTTGAAGTCGACCCGAATAGAGGACAACAATTTGTCAAGATTCTTTTCAGCCTCCAAAGCAGCCTTTTGAGAAGTTACAACCATTTTGATAGTAATATTAACCTGTTGCCAGTGTGGACTGTTTTGCATCATGTAGCCCAAAACCATCATTAAACCGCCATTGCCTTTCAGCCCTCCCCACCAAATATCCACATTAAGATTGCTGCGGTTAGGAACAGGTTCCTCATCCCTAAGTATGATCACATTTTTCCTTGACTGGTAAAAATGATTGATCATATCTGAATAAGGCTCATGATGGGAAGCATCAGTCGTATCGCCAAGCAAAATTGTATTTGGAACCAGTGGCCCCAACCCGTAGGCATTACTCAGATATTGGGCCCCAACAAAAGGATTCTGAGCCCTTACTACACGAACCAGAGAACGAATATTCTTTTCAATAAGATACTCTTTAATCTGTTTTTCATATTGGTAAATTTTTTCCTGAGATACTTTTGCCTCAGGCAGAATAGTTGCTACTGTAAACAGCCCCTTCTCCTGGGCCAGTCCGTTGGCGAAATCAATCAAGTGCCAACGTTTTATAGGTGCTCCCGAAAACACTAAAATATTGGGTCTCCAACTTTTGGGATCGTTATGTGGTTTCAATTGCAACAAAGCATACCTCACTACCTGCAAAAGCATACCGCTTCGCACGTCACCCCAGGTGGTTTTTAATCTTCTTCTCCGCAGCCAGATCAGTACGGCTAAAATAAAAACAACAGAAAGGATTGTTGCTACCGCATGGATTAAAAACATCACAGCAATACAGCCAACCGCCCCCACCAAAGAAAAGATCCAATGAACCTTAAACTTGGGCCGGAAAGAAGGACTTTTCAGAAAACGCTCAATACCGGCAGTAACATTCAGTATTCCATAAGTTGCCAAAAAGAACATGGTGAGTACAGGTGCAATGGCATCAAGGTCACCAAGAATTACCGACACCAGGGTAATGGCAATTGTCAGAATGGTTCCGCCACGGGGAATATTTTCCGGCCCATAACCATTGGCCAATACCGACATTTTTCTGGGCACAACATTGTCTCGTGTCAACGCCTGCAGAACCCTGGGAGCTCCCAGCAGACTTCCAACAGCGCTAGAGAGAGAAGCACCCCATACACCCAACAAAATAGCGCCACCCCAAAATGCAATCTTCCGCATTATCAACGGGTCTTCTACTAAGGTGGCAGCATCGGCTCTTCCGGCCAATATCAAAGGAAGCCCCATATAAATAAGGTACCCGATAGCCACTGCCAAAAAAGTTCCCAGGGGAATAGACCTGGAAGGGTTTTTTAAATCACCAGACATATTTACTCCTGTCATTATACCCGTTACAGCGGGAAAAAACACTGCAAAAACCTGCCAGAACCCAACGGACATATGCTCAGGTACGCCCCACATTTCAATTTCGGAATTCTCAATAGGCTTTCCAAGAACTAATGAAATCAGCGATAAGCCAATTATGGAAAGAATGAAATACTGAGCCCTAATGGTGGCTTTCGTTGAAAAAAGGGCAAGTACACCCAACAAAAGGGTGGTAATTACACCCACAACCTTGAAGTTAAGAACAGGAAATACAGCCACAAGACTTTCAGAAAACCCCATCACATACAATGCCACAGAGAATGTTTGTGCCAGATATAGCGGGATACCCAATGCACCGCCGATTTCAACACCCAAAGAGCGGCTAATCATGTAATAAGCTCCACCCGCTTTTACTTTGGAGTTGGTTGCAATAGAAGCAATGGAAAGAGAAGTTAAAAAGGTAATGGAAGTTGATAGAGTAACAATCATAAGGGTGCCAATAAGCCCTACATTGCCCACAACCCAACCAAAACGCAAATACATAATTACTCCTAATATGGTCAGCAAAGAAGGAGTAAATACGCCACCGAAAGTTCCTAACTTATTGTTCTGCATACAAACATCTAAAAAAAACAAAGATATAATTTTGCCTAAAAGATTTCTATGGGTAAAAAAAACCGCAACAGAAAAACTCCATTGCGGTCAAATGGTTTAAATAATTTGGCTTATTTCACATAAGCAGACTCAACAAAATCAGCATTCTGCAGATATTGGAGACTTTTCTCAACACTTTCAAGCGGATCAAAGTTATACTTCTCAACTTCGACAATCAAATACTGCACACCTGCTTTGCCGGCAAGTTCAAATGAAGACTCAAAATCCATATCTCCGCTTGCACCAAGTTCTTTCTCATCCTTTACATGCCATAGAAGAAAACGCCCTGGGTATTCGTTAAAATAATACACTGCGTCTTTACCCCCCTCCTTAATCCAATATAAATCAAGTTGAAAAAACACGTTTTCGGGGTTAGTATTTTGAAGCATGTAATCGTATATCACTTCACCCTCAAGTTCGGCAAATTCACCATCATGATTATGATAACCGAATTCAATCCCCTTTTCACGACATTTTTGGCCAACAGCATTGAAATACTCACAGTACTTTTTCAATCCTTCAAGAGAATTATAGCCCTGCTCGCCCATCCAGGGCTGAACAATATATTTCACGCCTGCTTCCAAATGGGCATCAATACACTGGTCCCACCATTCCATGGTTTTATCCCAATTGGCAGAATCCGGCAAAGCACGACCTGTATGAGAACTAATAAATTTCATGCCGCTTGTTTCAACAAGAGCCTTAAATTCGAGAGGATTCATGCCATAAAATTCACCATCACCATAGCCTGCAGCTTCAATAAAGGCATATCCCATTTCTCCAACTTTCCTGACGGTTTCCTTTGGTGCTTCTTTCATGGAATTTCTTACGGAGTACAACTGGAGACCAATCTCTTTTGGAGGTTCAGAGGAAGTACACATTGTAAAATTGGTTGCAAGTAAAATAAAAAGCAAAATAATCACTGATTTCTTCATCTTCTTTGTTTTTAAATGGTAATACAAATTGTGTGTGTTGTTTTCGGTTATTGAAGAACCTGTTTTGTAAAATATTGTTGAAAATAATAAAATTCCTTCAAAAGACCGAACTAATTAACTAAATCTTAATCTAACACCAAAAACCGTTGAAACCCAAAACGCCCGTATTTGGTGATGTCCAACAATGATCAACAAAAATCGGCTGTTATTTTTTTGTTAATGTCTAACTTTTTGTGCCTTATAATGATGCTAAATCCAAAGAATGTTCTTTTATTTGTACTGTGAATATTTATCATGCAGTTTTATGATTGTCAACAAGGTAAAAGAACCCGTTGCCAATCGTTAATGCTTCATGGAACGATTAACAAACAAATTACTTAAAAATGAAAACAGGAAAAGTAAAATTCTTTAATGAGTCAAAAGGATTTGGATTCATTAAAGAAGACGAGTCTGAAAAAGAATTTTTTGTTCACGCCACCGGTCTTATTGACAAAGTTAAAGAAGACGATGAAGTGAGTTTCGAGCTCGTAGAAGGCCGCAAAGGTCTTAATGCAGTAGATGTTAAATTGGTTTAGAATATATATTTCAATACCAGATTACATTTAGCGTAAAGAAAACAAAAGGGGTTTCCATTTCGGAAGCCCCTTTTTAATTATAGTTTCCGGATTCTGCTTTAACAGCTATCAAGTACCCAGTTTCTGCAATCGCTTATTCAATCTACGCAACCTGAACGTTTCGAAGTAGCGAATAATTCGTCTAAGCAGATCAAGATATAAAGCAATATAAAGAAAACCGATTCCTAACCAAACCACCATCATGTTGAAAACCGGAGTAGAAAGAGATATGGGGCCCACCCGCTTTGCCGGTGCATAAAAGTGAGCTCTTCCCCATTGACTGGCAGGCTCCTGGTATCCGGGATGCTTCTTACGGATAAATTCATGCCCGTTATAGATAAATTGTTCCACTGAATTCTTCTTGAGCACCATATCATAAAGTGCATCATTATGGTACTCTTTTTTGAGATCAACAACAGACTCAGAACTTCCCATACGATCAATCAAACTCTCCATTTTTTCATTCCGAGCCCGATTCCACTTTTGATATTCATTATTAAAGTAGGTTTTTCCTGTTAAAAGAACATTATCAGCTTTTTGAAAGTCAGATTCTGTCCATGAATTTTCGGGATCAGGTAAGCCAACTTCAGGAATAACTTGTGGAAATCTTTGATGTAACTGCCTGAGTGCATCGGAAAGCTGCTCTTTAAACATAACTGCTTTATCAGTTTCTCCGCGATTCGCTGACCACTTTGCTGCCTCAATGTGATTGAGCAACTCAGAAATAAAAGTAGTTCCGTAATAGGAGGCATTGCTCATTCCCTGTTCTTCCTCAAAAAACATGGCATCAAAATCATTGTTTTTAAATTGATTAACAGCCAGAGCTTCATAGGCCCATCGAGTCACCATAACATCACCAATACGCGGGACAAACTCCTCTGAAGCAATTGATTTATGTAGTTTATCAAAGTTGACGATAACCCCGCTAAACAACAGGTGGGGGACTAAAATAAGCGGGATCAGCACATAAATGGCCACGACTGAGTTAAGCCCGCTACTAACATTTAACCCCAACATATTGGCAAAACAGGACGTTGAGAACAGAATAAGCCAGTAACTCCAGGTCAGTCCTTTTATTTCCAGAATGCTATTACCTATAGCTACAAACATTAAAGTTTGAATAGCCGAAATGGCAAAAAGGATTAATATTTTACTATTAAGAAAACTAAAGCGACTCAAATTAAGGAATGATTCCCGTTGCAGTAGTTTCCTGTCCTTTATTATTTCTTCGGCACTCACATTCATCCCTATAAAAAGAGAAACCACAACACACATAAATAAATATGCAGGGATGTTTACGTTCTCAGCAAAAACATAAGCAGAAGGATTACTGCCAGTACCGGCCAAAAACTTGGTAAAGAACCCAAGGATCAAAGCAAGAACGGGAGCTTCTAAAATATTAATAAGCATATACTGACGGTCTTTCAATTTGGAAAGGCCATCGCGCAAAGTATATATCCAAAACTGTTTTCGCCTGTTTGGAATATTGTAAAGGTTTTCGGGCAGTGGCTCTCTGCGATCTATCTTTCTTTTTACCTTCCATTGAAATTTACTTTCAAAATTCTCAAGGTAATAGCGATACCACTCTTCCGGCTTCACCTTACGTTTACGAATAAGTTTACCATAGGGGTTAACCATGCGGGCCTCAATAATTCTGAGTACCTGTTCTGACTTAACATTGCCGCAAACATAGCATTCCCTCTCCTCCGGGTTTACGTAATTAGCCATCTGTTTAAAATAAACAATGGCATCCATAGGATTTCCGTTGAAAATAATATACCCCCCCTTGTCAATAATAAGAAGCTTATCAAGCATTTTATATAAGTCGGAAGAGGGTTGGTGAATATTTATCATCACCAGTTTTCCCTTCAAAACCTGCCTTTTCAGCAGTGACATAACTTTTTCAGAGTCCATGGAGGAGAGGCCGGAAGTTGGTTCATCCACAAAAAGGATAGAGGGTTCGCGAATAAGCTCAAGTGCTATATTGAGTCGTTTTCGCTGTCCACCACTGAGGATTTTGTTTAAAGGATTCCCCACCACCAAATCACGGGCTTCAACCAAGTCAAAGTCCTGAAGAGCATTGTCAACCCTGCGGACGATTTCATCGTGACATTGATCACTAAAACAAAGGCGGGCATTGAAGTAAAGATTTTCAAAAACCGTTAATTCTTCTTTGAGCAGGTCATCCTGAGGGACATATCCGATAACCCCTTCAAGACTATCCTTGTCTAATTCCAGGTCATGTCCATTTATGGTGATTTTTCCATCGCTCAACTTGTAATTTCCGTTCAACACATTTAACAGAGTAGATTTCCCGGTCCCGCTGCCGCCCATGATGCCTACCAGTTGCCCCGATCGTCCTGTAAAGCTGAACCTGTGAATTCCGATCTGATTGTTATTAAATTTATAGGACACATCAACAGCACGGTAAATAATCCTTGCCTTATCAATTCGGTGGATGAACTTCTCCGCTACACGTCCGTAATATACGGGCGGCATTCGTGAAGTTTTTATTACAGCCCCGACAGCCAAAGCATACGGTCTGTTTTGTTCTACTTTATGCCCGTTCAGATAAAGGTTTCTTGAGCCTGAATACCTAAAAATAAATGTTTTGGTACTACGCACTCTTAATACCCAGACTGCAACTTGTTGTTTGGGGTTATAAATGTGTTTTATTTTGGCATCGGGAGCGTCCTTATCTCCGCTGATATAAAGCAATGAACCTTTATCCGTAACTTCCTCAGGTGTTTCCAGAATAAAAGTTTTGAGGTTGTCGTAATCCTGCGGATCAATTTTTAAATTCTCAGCCAAAAGATCCACAAAATAGTGTTCTTCTTCACTAATGGTGTCTTCTTTTTTGAGAAAGTCAAGAAGTTGAACGAAAAGGATAATCTTAGGTTCCTGTTCAAGTTCCTGGTTTATTTGATTACAGATATTTAGTATCCTGGTTTGATTATCAGAGGACTGTTTTTCAATTAATTCCTGATTATTACTATAAATATGGGAATGATAACGATTCAGGAATTCATCGAACTTCTTCAAATATTCCTGTGCATATTCTGTATTAAAGTGACGGGTGAGAAAGTCTTCCACCAAGAAGCGAGCTCTTCCGGTTTTGCTTTCCGTTTTTAGATCGGTAAGCAAAGCAAAAAGCTTCATTAATGATTCAAGAAGGGCTTCACTCATTGTTTGTTCCATGGCTTGCACGGTTAAATTTACAGGCTGTTGAGATTGTTAAATACAAGGTGAAGATACAAAAAAATAATCCCAAGGTTTAAGCATAAATAAAGGAAACATCTAATGTCCTGAGAATAACAAAGCCACTCCGGTAATTCCGAAGTGGCTTCCTGGTTGTATCTTTTTAAAGAACTTTTCCTGCTAAAGTTTTTATTCTACAAAGTCAGCCCTCACTTTAGCAACTTCGTTAATGATAATATCCATCTGTTCTTCAGAAATAGCATTTTCTTCAACCATATTGTAAACTCTGGCTAAAGGTTTGAGCTTACCCATCACTTCTGCAACATCCTCATCTGACTCATAATTTTTCATTAAGCCAAGGAGCTTATTAAGTGAAGATTTCTGCTGCATGACAATTTTCACCATCTCTTTATTCTGATAAGTATCCTCAGAGATGTTAGTAGTAATGTAAAGCGCTTCCACCCAGCTACCGGCCAACACCAACATACTCACTGCACCACGGTTATTGGCATTCAGATAATCATAGGTATCGTAGAAAGTATTGGTAATAATTTCCACAAGTTTATCCTTATTATCTTCATTTTGCTCAATCTTCTCAACAAGGTCGGAAGGCAAAGCACCTGAGATATTCAAGGCATCGATGAGCTTTCTGGATGCTTCCATATAGCTCATTATTTGCTGCTTTTGATTGTAAGTACTGGCATAACTCAAATCAGCTCCATAAACACCAAGGTTGATGGCCTGCTTTTTCTCTGTCAGATACTTGTCCACATTCTCAGCGGCATTGGACAATGTAAGGATATAAGAGGCACCTATCCGATTAAGCATTTCAGTCACTTCGAAAGTGGTTGGCAAAGGATAAACAAACTCACGAACATCCTTTTCAATCTCTTCTTTCTCTATCTTCTGTGTAGCAACTGTTCCTCTTTCTTCCTTGTTATTGTTCTTTTTCTTTCCAGATTGACAGGCAGAAAAGACCAATGCAACAGCCAATATAATGGCGATCAATGGTTGGTTAAGCAAATTTCTCATAGTTAATCAGCTTTATGTTGTTTTGCACAAATATACAACAGATCATTAAATTTTATGATGCATGCCCATATTATTTGCACAATTTTAATATAAAGGAGTGAGAAAACAGGGCTGGGTTTATAATCCTGTATTGAATTTCACGTTTACCAGTTACTTCTATAACTTTATTGTATCAACCCTGTCTTTTAACCGAATCTCTCCTTTCAATTTCATCGCTGAATTGCTGTTATCACAAGAGATCCGAATTGTATGCCTCCCTTTATCCAATTTCACATCTTCAAAGTCGGGCAAAACTTTCTTAATAAACTGTCCTTTTTCATTGTAAACAAGAATAGCATTTCCCCCATTGTAAACGCAACTGTAACCAGCTTGCAAATCAATTCCAAATTTCATGGTTTTAAAACCGTCTAATTCCATTACAATATTGCTAATAACCCCTTCTTCACCATTCGCTCCCAGCTGAATATAAAGAGGTTGTCCATCTTGTTGAGAAATAAAACTCCATTCAGAATAATTGGGCTGCCCGGGTTGCAAAACTATGTTATCATGAATAAACGTCTCCTTCTTGTAATGTTGCAAATTAAACTGAAGCTCATTTACTTTGGACAGTGAAAAATCGTTCTCGCCAGATTTCAGCAGCCTCCTTTGTTGTTCATTGAAAATATTACGGGTTTTGGCCTCTTCCCATATCCTAATGATTTCAATCAATTCTGATGTATGAGGGTTTTTCTTAATATCATCGGGATTGACAACCAGGGCATATCCTGCATTCCAACCTGCAGCCCGGGCCATGACCCATTCCATCTCTTCAGGCGTTGTATTTGCTCTGTACCAAAACCATCCAAGCATATTAGGCTGATAATTCCGTTCCAGAACGGCTTGATTTCTAAAACGAACCTCATTCTGACTCTCTCGCATTCCGCCATACCAGGGCTCTCCCCAATTCATATAAGTATTGATGTGCCAGTAAAAATGACTCGACCGGCTGGTGCCATTGATCAAAGGGTGATCAACTCCTTCTATTAACTTTAGAGCAAAATAGTCTTTTGATGCATCGCCATAGCCGGTGGAGAAAGCACCCTCATGCCCATCAAAATCAAGATGAGATACACCGGTCTCATTAAAAAAGTCTACGAGATTTTCTACAATTTTCGATTGAAGATTCATATCCGGATAAAAAGTTTTATACGGATGATCGATTAAACGGCCAATGGTATCTCCTGCTTTATGATCTGTGGCATTGGTCCCAAAGGCACCTCGCTGGCATTGCAGTAATCTGTATGGTTTTGTATCACTAACCCTTGCAAAACGAATCAGTTCGTCCCCGATTCTCACTGTTTGCAATGAAGTTTTTACGGAGTAATGCTCCGGATCTTCTATAATTATCTCATCGTCTTCCGCAGCAATTTCCCGCACCAAAGTAGTAGTCGCATAGATGGCCAGGCCATCATTTGGTATTGGAGTTACTAAAGGATCGTTGGTGGTAATGAAATTTGTAAGCGTATGAACTCCTACCCTTATATTGCGCTGACTGGCTTTTTCCACACAAGCCTTGAGTCCGTCTCGTCCTCCCGGAAATAAACCGGGTAACAAATCAAAGTGTCCCCAATTGGAAAAAGGATGACTATGATAAAGACTGTAAAACCCGACCTCTTCAACAAAATCCAACATTTCACCGAAATTGGATTCACTAAAATTACTAATAATATAAGGTCGACCTGCTTTTTCACTGGATTTTATCCACTCCCCATCGATGAGAATATGAGGTAAGCCCTCCTTTATTTCAATTTGGCCAATGGTCGCCAAAGCTTTTTCAGGCTTTGTTCCGAAAACAGCAATAGCGCTACCTTCGATTCCAAAACCAGGATTGCCAACAACCTGAGTTTCTTTAAAGCCGTTCCATACTTCAATCTTTCGGGATTGACTCCTATTAACACAAAATGCCTGCAAGCTTGAACCATAGTCCTGGGGAACTGCTGCCGTCCCTCTTGAATAAACAGCGCCCTCCTTGTTCTTGAGTTGTCCGCCGGTAGTCTTCACATTCAATGCTTGAATCCCGATGGCAAACTCATCATTTCTAACAACTCCCACAAAATCACCAATAATTTCGGAAATCAGGGTTTTTATCGGCCCCCATATCAATGCCTCAACGCTATCCGGGTTATTGACTGAAACCATTTCGAAACGCACGTGAGAGGGATTCTCCAAAGTTTTTACCTTAAGCTTTATGCCCTCAGGAAAACTAACCAATAAATCATTCTCCTCTTTTTCAACTCTTTCCGGCTCAACAACCTTTCCGTTCATCTTAATTTTCAGAAGAAAGCCCTTTTCTTCAGGGACAAAATTCTGGCCCGAATCAATACTAATCAGGTGAGTGATTTGGCCATTTTTATTAACCTTTATCTCTAAATCATTGGTTTTAAAACTAATTTGAGCATGCATGTTAAAGACTGAAAGAAGCACACTCAGCAGCAGAGAAAAATAATATTTTTTCATTCGTTTAAAATCTTGTAATTATCTGATAAAAAACTAATTAAAAATTTGAGAACGAATGGAACCGCTTCGCTCTCACATAATATTTTTTAAACATATTCTTTTGTGATATTTATGCTTAAAAAATATCATGCTCGTTTCATCTCTATAAATTTTATCTAAATTATTGACATGGAACACTCCTGGTTGTAAGACAGGGAATTCGGCTACATTATACACATTCACTTTTGTAACAGTTTTGAAAAATTAACGTTCCCTGCTCGCTTCACAGATCTCAATTATGATGGCTTTTATCCTTCAGTAACAGTCAAAAATTCTCTTAATCTTATATCCTTGGAGGAGCCCCCTATCATAATTCGAAATTCGCCAGGCTCAACGACCCGTGTGAGAGATTTGTCCAGCATGCTCAATTCATTAAATCCAAGTTCAAAAGACACCTCTTTTTCCTCCCCGGGTTTTAAGGATACCCTTTGAAATCCTTTTAACTCAATAACAGGCCTGACAACTGAAGCAAGAGTATCGTGTATATACAATTGAACCACCTCATCTCCTGCAACTTTCCCTGTATTTTTGATTTTGCAAGTCACTTTTACCTTCTCCTCGGGATTTATTTCGGATTGGCTCAGTTTCAAACCTGAATATTCAAAGGAGGTATAACTAAGACCATAACCAAAGGGAAATAAAGGTTCGCCTGTCAGATTATAGTAATCATCACCTCTTCCCGTGGGTTTATGATTGTAATACAAGGGGCATTGGCCTTCATGAACCGGAAATGTAACAGGCAAACGACCGGCCGGATTAGCATCCCCGGAGATGATATCAGCCAGTGCATCTCCCCCCACTTCTCCCGGATACCATGCCATCAGAATACCATCAACATCCTCTTTCCAGTTACTCATCGTAATGGCACTACCACCAAACAAAACTACAACAGTTGGCTTTCCTGTCGCTGCAACAGCCTTTATCAATTCCTCCTGATGTCCGGGTAACGAAAGCAGTCCACGGTCCTGAAATTCTCCTTCATGAATACCAGCAGCCACAACTGCCACGTCAGATTTCTCAGCAACTGCCACCGCATTGGCAATTTGTTTTTGCCAATGCCGGTCAACGCCATAGTCCCAAACAAGGTTGAACCTTGCCCTTCCTGATGATTCGAAGAACTCAATTTTGATGTCATAAGTCTTTCCTTTTTCAAATGAATAAGGAAAAACCCGCGCACCATGAGTGGTTTTAATTTGATTGTCAATTACCAATTCGTTGTCCAACCACATTTTATAGCCATCATTTCCCTCTATGCCAATATTGAAAATACCGGTTTCGGGAGCCTCAATCGTTCCGGTCCATCTTACCGAATACCAACCAAATTCGAGCTTGGGATCAGGAGAGAATAAAGTCCATCCAAAGCTTACCTGCTTATCGGTTCGCTTTACAACCGGGACTCCCTCGAAATTAATATTATCAAAGTATTCAGCATTAAGCCCCTGAACCGTTTGCCCGTTCTTTTCAGAACTCAAAAATTCACTGGAAACAGAAACAAAGTCAGAAGACATGAGCGGCACCCCTTTTGCAAGGGAAACAGAATTTTTTCCAAACCGGCGTTTCAAACCATCATAAAAAGTAACAATATCATTTCCCGGACCACTGTATCCCCCCAACCGTCCTGCATCTGCATCATACCCTATCAATGCAATGTTATTATTGTTTTTTAAAGGGAGGATGTCGTTATAGTTTTGCAGCAAAACCATGGATTCCACAGCTGCTCTCCTTGACAGACTCCTATGACTTTTATGATTGTTCCACTTAGCCGCTTTTTGAGGATCAACATAAGGATCTTCAAATAATCCAAGCTCAAACTTAGCTTTGAGTACTCTTCTAACGGCATCATTTACAGCAGATGTATCTATCATACCCTTTTGATAAGCCTCCCAAAAGAGAGGGTAATGATCATATGAAGTTTGAAAAATCACATCCAGTCCGCCTTCAATTGCATCCTCGGTAGCTTCGGCATAATCAGCTGCTGTAAAGTGCAGAACATTAGCCCCACCAGTTGCGCCTGCATCCGAAATCACAAAGCCATCAAAGCCCCACTCTCCCTTTAGTTTTTCCCGGAGCAACCATTCATTAGAAGTACATGGAGTTCCATCCAAAGAGTTATAGGCCGTCATAACAGATCGGACACCTGTTTCTAAAAAAACCTCTTTAAAAGCCGGGAAGTAAATTTCTTCCAAAATCCGTTCATTAAAATGAATGGGGTAACTATCTCTTCCTCCCGCGCCTACATTTGCTACAAAGTGCTTTGGCGTTGCAATGATTCCGTTATTTTCGAGCTTACCGATAAAAGACTTCGCCATAAAGGTCGTCAAATAAGGATCCTCTCCATAGGTTTCTTCGGTTCTTCCCCAGCGAACATCCCTTGCGATATTCAATACCGGTGAAAGAATTTGGCGAATTCCACGGGTCCTTGTCTCCACCGCAATGGCACGGGCCACTTCTCCAACAAGAGTAGTATCCCAGGTGGCAGCCAATGCGATGGCCTGAGGATAAGCAGTTGCACCATCGCGCACCAACCCATGCAAGGCCTCGTCAAATGGGATAATGGGAATGCCCAACCGGGACTCTTCAATAAAAAAGCGCTGAATTTCGTTTATCTTCCCGGCCACCTGCCCGGCGGTTCCCGATGATCCGTAATCCAACATCTGACCAGCAGCCTCAGCTTGCCGGCCCTTAGCAGCAACCTGAAATCCAAAAATTCCTTCCTGATACCTTTCTTTTCCATCGCTTAAATCTCCGGGAATCATAAACATTTGCCAGAACTTCTCTTTAAGGGTCATTCTGGATAGCAGATCCTCAACACGATCATTTACTTTCAGGTTGGCATTCTGGTAAGGCAATTTCTGTCCCGAAACGGGTCCGCTGATAGCTGCCATCAGTATAATACCCCATAAAATTTTTTTCATAGTTTAATATTTTTAAAACAGAACGGTACAGTACAAAAATAACCTTTTTACATTTTTTTGCATGTGTTTTTGAACTTTTTTTATTTTTTTCTAAAAGATATTTGGTCTATGGAGTCTCCTGGCGATCACTTTTGTGTGCTTGCAAAGCGAAACGAAAGCTACTGCTACAAATAAAAAAAGCCCAACAAAAGGGCTTTAGATGAAAAAAATTGACGTGAAAAAAATTTTTCTCTCCCATGGGAAGAAGAAAGAAAAACAATTAAAGAGGCTATTCCGAAAATTTGATATCTTTCACCATCAATTGAAGAGGCAGGTGATCATCATAAACACTTTCTTCAATTGTATAACAAATATCAAATGGCTGGGATTCTTTGATTTGTTTTAGAAGATGCCCCTTCCCAAAGGCAATGCCTTTCACTATTGTAGGCGAAGTACTTTCAATCATTTCAAGCTTTAGGTGTTCTTTTTCTTTCCCAACCACTTTACTGGTACCAAAATCATAAACATTGTGCGTTACAAAAACAGGTTTCAGATTTCCCGGCCCATAAGGTCTGAATCGTTTAAGATTTTTGAAGAAGCCTGATGTTATTTCAGAAAGACTGATTTCCGCATCCACCTCGATTTGAGGAATCATCTGGTCAGGTCTGATGGTTTCGGATACTACATTTTCGAAGCGCTCGATGAAGGCACCAATATTTTCGGGTTTGAGTGTCAAACCGGCAGCATAGGTGTGCCCGCCAAAATTCTCAAGCAAGTCCTGACATGCTTCAATTGCATGGTAAAGGTCATAACCATCCACAGAACGGGCAGAACCGGTTACCATGCCCTTTGAAGCCGTAAGAACTACAGTAGGACGGTAATACGATTCAGTTAGCCTGGAGGCAACAATGCCGATAACCCCTTTATGCCACTCTGGCTGAAAAAGAACTGTCGTTTTACGGCCATTCCCGGGCTTGTCTGACTGAAGTAGGTTCAATGCCTCTTTTGTAATATTCCGGTCAAGATCCTTACGTGTTTCATTGCATGCATTAATGGTACGACTCATCCCATAAGCCTGGTTTTCATCATTACTCACCAACAATTGAACAGCATCTTTTCCGGACTCAATGCGACCGGCAGCATTGATTCTGGGACCAATTTTAAAAATTATATCGCTAATGGTCAGCTCCCTTCCCTGCATTCCGGAAACCCGAATAATACTTTTCAAGCCGGTACCGGGATCTTCGTTCAGCTTGCGCAGCCCCATATCAGCAAGAATCCGATTCTCACCTATAATAGGCACAATATCAGAAGCAATACTCACCACAACAAGATCGAGATACTGATAGAGTTTCTCTTTGTTGATCCCTTCTTTTTCACAAAATCCCTGCAACATTTTAAAACCGACGCCGCACCCTGAAAGATTTTTTTCGGGATATCCGCAGTCAGGCCGCTTTGGATCAAGACAAGCAACTGCATCAGGCAAATAATCACCCGGGGTATGGTGGTCACATATTATAAACTCCACCCCCTTATTGCGGGCATATTCAACCTTGTCAACCGCCTTAATACCGCAATCAAGGGCCACAATCAGAGTAACGCTTTTTTCGGCCGCAAGATCGATTCCTTTGTAAGAAATCCCATAGCCCTCATCGTAACGATCGGGAATATAGAAATCAATTGAAGAGTGTATTTCACGAAGAAATGAATAAACAAGAGCCACACTGGTAGTACCATCAACATCATAGTCACCATAAATCAAAATGTTTTCCTGATTTTTTATAGCTTCCACAATGCGATCTACCGCCTCCTCCATCCCCTTCATCAGAAAAGGATCAAAGAGATCGTCAAGGCTTGAATTAAAAAACGTACGTGCTTCTTCTATACTCCTGACATCTCTCTGGACCAGGAGCTTGCCAAGAATAGGTCCGATATTTTCATAAGCAGATAGCTCTGCTTCTATATCTGTATCAGAGTGCTCTTTTATACTCCATCTTTTTTCCATTTCACCACCTCACTTTTGAGACATTAAATTTCTCAAAATATACCCATTTTCAATCAGCCCGGAATATTTTCAACACAAAAGTTATCAACAACAAAACTATGAAACCCCTTAAAACACTATATATGAGATTGAATATAACTTCAAATCTTTATCTCATTTTTTGCATTCCGGCAAAACTCTGTACATTCACCTCACATTGGCTTTAAACATCCAAGTTTTTAAAACCATGCAGACCACTTAACCTACCATTGACCTGCAAAATTTAAGATCAAATACTTCTTGCAGATTATTTTTTAATTTGTCTTTAACCTCCTGTATGGAAACTTTTTGCCCAAGCTCTTTCTCCATAGAAGTAACACCCTTATCCACAAAGCCACAAGGATTGATGTAATTAAAATAATCCAGGTTTGTGTTAACATTAAGAGCAAATCCATGCATTGACACATATCTACTGGCACGCACTCCTATAGCACAAATTTTACGCGCACGGGGCGTTTGAATTTCAAGCCAGACACCGGTAGCCCCCGGAAGCCTGTCCCCCTCAATTCCAAATTCCCCTATGGTTTTGATGATCGCCTCTTCCAATTTAAAGATATATTCCTTAATCCCCAGCGCCATTTGTTCCAGGTCAAAAATCGGGTACCCGACAATTTGCCCCGGCCCGTGATAAGTAATATCTCCCCCACGGTTAATTTTATAGAAACTGGCATTTATTTTCTTCAAAAATTCATCCTGAATAAGCAGGTTATTGGCCTGACCGCTTTTCCCAAGAGTGTAGACGTGGGGATGTTCGCAAAAAATCAAATGATGCTCAATGGATTTAACCTGATCGGGATTATCCCGATTAAAAAGCTTACTTTTAACAATCCGGTCAAATTGCTCTTCCTGATAATCCCAAGCCTTTTTGTAATCTATTTCCCCAAGGTCTTCAAATATTGTTGTCGAATCATTTGTCATTTCAATGCATTTATATGTTTTTCGGCATGATAGGAGGAACGGACCAAAGGCCCACTCTCAACATATTTAAACCCCTTTTTGAGACCTTCTTTTTTATATATTTCAAACTGTTCAGGGGTAACATATTCCTGAACTTCAAGGTGTTTTGGAGAAGGTTGCAAGTACTGTCCGATGGTCAAAACCTTAACACCTGCATTCACCAGATCGTCCATGGTATCAAATACCTCCTCAGGCGTTTCACCCAACCCAACCATAATACCCGACTTAGGCACAACTCCGGAGGAAGCGATGTAATTCAGCACTTTCAGACTCAAGTCATATTTGGCCTTACTCCTGATTTGAGGAGTCAAACGGCGAACTGTTTCAAGATTGTGGCTAACCACCTCGGGCCGGGCATCAATAACTTTCTGAATCAAATGCGTCAACCCGTTAAAATCAGGAATAAGCACTTCCTGCGTTATGCCGGGGTTCATCTCCTTCACTTTCAGGATGGTTTCTGCCCAAACACCGGCACCACCATCTTCCAAATCATCACGGTCAACAGAAGTAATAACTGCATGTTTCAATTTCATAATCTGTATCGACCGGGCTATGCGAAATGGCTCTTTGAAATCCACAGCATCAGGTTTCCCTGTTTTAACATTACAAAACTTACAGGAGCGGGTGCAAATATCGCCCAAAATCATAAAAGTGGCCGTTCCGTTCCCCCAGCATTCTGCTGAATTAGGGCATTTACCACTTGTACAGATGGTATGCAGTTTATGATCCTTTATGGTCTTATTCATCCAACTGTAATCAGCCGTATTGGGCAACTGGATCTTTAACCAGGCTGGTTTTCTTTTTCTTTGAGAAACAATATCCATATTTAAAAATATCTATTCGAGTTTTATATTAATAACAAATCAAAGCACAAAATGTGCAATTTTAATTAAAATGAATTTAAATAACAATGATATCCCCAATCTCGCGGGGAATATATAGAAATTCCGCCTAATTGTTCCAGATAAGACCTTCAAAGCTATTCAAGGAAAATTAGCAAACCCTGCGAAATAATCTTTCTTTTATACGGATCGAAAACATGATGTCAAATAAAATCAATGATTCCCTCAAAATTAATCAAACAAAGGCCACCGCCACTCAACAAATAATTGCCCAATGAAATAGGAAAGTAATATCTCGTTTTTTATTCAACTACTTAATTTATAGACCGACACTACTAGAAGTGTCTGTCCATAAAATACCACTTGCTTCGTTATGCTTGCCACCAAAACACTCATTTACGTAAGTAGGGTGCGTTGAAAAACGCAGATTCAATTAGCTATTGGACACTTAAAGCACATCAACGAATAACTGGGTACAAGGTTATTCCATTGCATACTTTTAGACCTTTGCACTTGTAAATAAGAAAACTGCTAATCAAAAGAAAAAAATTTACTTCCCCGTCCCAATCTCCAAGTATTTCAATACTCCTTCGATTGGGCCGGCTTGTAAATTTTGCCCCTTTGACTTTTTCAGCGACCCCTGCTTAAAAATCGACAGTCAGCTGATTTTATTTTACATCTATTAAAAATTTACGAATAGTACAGGTTCGAATTGGTTTTCACAGGTAATCATTATCTTTGTGCTGTTTTTTTTATTGCGGGGATTATGGTCTTTGGTCAAAGCAATTGATAAACCTCCTTTATTTGTGGGTTGAATCTCAATATATTCAGGGGCAGGCGGCTTAAGAATCAGCCTCACTCACACCGGCAAGACACCAACAATCGGTGAAAGCTATTAATATAACCATTAGAGACCAGAAACCCCGGAAAAACAAATAGACAGGTTCTTAACAACCCCATAAACAAACAAAAAAGATTTATGAACCAATTGGAGCTGAGCGAACAGGAAATTATCAGACGAAATAGTCTGAAAGAGCTGGAAAACCTTGGAATAAATCCATTTCCGGCAGAAGAATTCCCCGTAACCCATTATTCTGAACACATCAAAAAGGAATTTGACCAACACCCCGATGCCTTTCAGGAAGTCTGCCTGGCAGGCCGTATCATGGGCCGTCGAATTATGGGTAGTGCCTCCTTTGCAGAACTTAAAGACAAGGAAGGACGTATTCAGATCTACCTGCGTCGTGATGACATTTGTCCGGAAGATGACAAAACCATGTACAACACCGTTTTCAAAAAACTTTTGGACATTGGTGACATCATCGGCATCAAAGGGTTCGTTTTTAAAACCAAGATGGGGGAAATATCAGTACATGTTACCTCCTTAACGGTACTTGCCAAGTCACTGAAGCCGCTACCTGTCGTAAAGGAAAAAGACGGCAAAGTATATGACGCATTTTCCGATCCGGAGCAACGATACAGACAACGGTATGTGGATTTGATTGTTAATGACAAAGTACGTGACACATTCAGAAAACGCGCACAGATCATTAATTCCATGCGGGAGTTTTTTAACTCAAAAGACTATCTGGAAGTTGAAACTCCCATATTGCAATCCATTCCGGGAGGTGCAGCGGCACGTCCGTTTATCACCCATCACAACACTCTGGATATGCCACTTTATCTCCGCATTGCCAATGAGTTATATCTCAAGCGGTTGATCGTAGGAGGCTACGAAGGTGTTTACGAATTCGGAAAAGATTTCCGTAACGAGGGGATGGACCGCACCCATAATCCTGAATTCACTGTAATGGAGATCTACGTAGCTTATAAGGACTACAAGTGGATGATGGATTTCACAGAACAAATGATTGAAAAAGTGGCACTTGACCTACATGGAACCACCGAGGTAAAACTGGGTGAGCAAACCATTAATTTCAAGCGTCCTTTTAAGCGCATCAGCATGCTGGATGCCATTAAAGAACACACCGGTTATGAAATTTCGGGAATGGATGAGCAACAGCTCAGGAAGGTGTGTGATGAACTGGAAGTGGAATATGACGAGTCGATGGGTAAAGGCAAACTCATTGATGAAATATTCGGAGAAAAATGTGAAGGTTCATACATTCAACCTACATTCATCACCGACTACCCGGTTGAAATGTCCCCATTGTGCAAAAAGCACCGTAAAAACCCCGAACTCACAGAGCGATTTGAGCTAATGGTGAACGGTAAAGAAATTGCCAACGCATACTCCGAACTTAACGACCCCATCGATCAGCTGGGACGCTTCAAAGAGCAGCTTCAATTATCAGAGAAAGGTGATGATGAGGCGATGTTTATCGACATGGACTTTGTAAGAGCCCTGGAATATGGAATGCCACCAACATCAGGAATGGGAATTGGTATTGACCGCCTAACGATGCTAATGACCGACCAGAGTACCATCCAGGAAGTTCTTTTTTTCCCGCAAATGCGGCCTGAGAAGAAAAAAGAACGCGACAGTGAAGAAAAATTCACTGAAACAGGCGTACCTGCTGAGTGGGTCCAGGTCA
The DNA here is from genome assembly GCF_003121985.1 of Marinilabilia rubra. Classification (GTDB taxonomy): domain Bacteria; phylum Bacteroidota; class Bacteroidia; order Bacteroidales; family Marinilabiliaceae; genus Marinilabilia; species Marinilabilia rubra. The sequence goes on along the minus strand of NZ_QEWP01000001.1, from coordinate 283,563 downwards.
TTTACAAAGCCGGTTACCTGAAAGTTGATGAACTAAAAGAGTCCAATCCCAATAAACTGCACCAGGAACTTTGCGGATTGAACAAAAAACATAAGCTTGGACTCAAAAATCCTAAGCCAGAAGAAGTAAAAAGCTGGGTGGAAAATTAAAGATTGTTGCAAATAGATGACAATTATCGTTGCATCATCATTAAAGCAGTTAATAAATTTACAGGCAAAAATCAAAACAGACCGGCATGGATGAAGAATCGACCATTGGAATAATAGGAAGTGGAAGTTGGGCCACTGCTATCGCCAAAATGGTCCTGAATAATTCAGACAGACTGAACTGGTATTTCCGGGAAGAAGAACACATTGAGCGGTTTAAAAAAGTTGGGCACAACCCCAACTACCTGACCTCAGTGGATTTTGACACAGACAAAATTTTCTTCTCAACAGATATCAATGAAATTGTTGAACAATCTGACATTCTCATTTTTGTGATTCCATCCGCTTTCCTTAAGGAAGCTTTAAAACCATTGAAAGCCTCTCTTAAGGAGAAGTATGTTGTATCAGCCATTAAAGGGCTAATCCCGGATGAGAACTTAATTATTGGAAACTTTTTCAATAAGCACTACGAGGTCCCGATTAATTCAATAGCTGTAATATCAGGACCTTGTCATGCCGAAGAGGTAGCCCTGGAACGTTTATCATACCTTACCATTGCTTGTCAGGACATCAAAAGGGCACGTATTTTTGCAGCCAAACTGAGGTGCTCTTACATCAAAACAACGGTTATTGATGACATTTACGGAACCGAATACTCTGCTGTCATGAAAAACGTCATGGCCATTGCTGCAGGAATTTGCCACGGCTTGGGGTATGGAGATAATTTTCAGGCAGTTTTAATATCCAATGGCATTCAGGAAATAAAGCGCTTTGTAGACACGATTCATCCCATTACCCGTGATATTAAAAGCTCTGCCTACCTGGGAGATCTTTTGGTAACAGCCTATTCCCAATTCTCCAGGAACAGAACTTTTGGAAATATGCTTGGAAAAGGTTACTCTGTAAAGAGTGCCCAACTTGAAATGCTGATGATTGCCGAAGGATATTATGCTGTGAAAAGCATCATGGACATCAACAAAAAATACAAAGTCAATATGCCTATAACCGAAGCGGTTTACAATATCATCTACGAAAAGATATCCCCGGCTATCGAGATAAAGCTTTTGACAGACCAGTTAAGATAATGACTTACAAAATTTCCTGCCAGGCCCCTTTTGCCGGCAGAACAAATCAGTAAGTACTCAATTTTTAAGACCATTAAAAAACTATATGACTATGAAGAACCTCAGTATCGATGTGTCTCAGGTAGCTCCGGAAGTTACACAAGACATGATCAACAAGGAGCAGGACAATGTTCTGAAACAATTACAGACCCTTACCGAAAAGTCAGGCAAAGGAAACGATTTCCTTGGATGGCTGGACTTACCAGATAATATTGATCAGGATCACTTAATGTCAATTGAAAAAACTGCAGCCCGCTTACGCGGAAAAGCCGATTATGTTGTGGTTGTCGGCATCGGGGGAAGTTATCTTGGAGCCCGTGCAGTAATTGATGCCCTAAATGACTCATTTGATCATCTTAAGGGTGACCGGAAAAACCCGGCTATTCTTTATGCCGGCCAAAACATCGGTGAAGATTACACTTATGAGCTACTGGACCTTCTGAAAGATAAATCATTTGGGATCATCGTTATTTCTAAGTCAGGTACCACAACCGAACCTGCCATTGCTTTTCGGGTACTGAAAGAACTATTGGAAACTAAATACGATAAAGATGAAGTAAAAGATCGTATTGTAGCAGTTACTGATGCCGAAAAAGGAGCTTTGCGCACACTGGCCGACCAGGAAGGTTACGAGACCTACGTAATTCCTGATGATGTGGGCGGACGCTTTTCAGTTTTGACTCCTGTAGGTCTTCTTCCTATTGCCGTTTCCGGCTACAGCATCAGTGAACTTGTACGTGGCGCCAAAGAGATGAAATCACTTACCGGAACAGATGTCCCTTTCGACAAGAATCCCGCAACCATTTATGCTGCCGCGAGAAACCTGCTTTACCAAAAGGGTAAGAAGATTGAGATAATGGTCAACTATCAGCCAAAGCTTCACTATGTATCAGAATGGTGGAAACAGCTTTACGGCGAAAGTGAAGGAAAAGAAAACAAAGGTATTTTCCCGGCAGCAGTAGATTTCACCACAGATCTTCACAGTATGGGACAATGGATTCAGGATGGTGAAAGAAGCATTTTCGAAACCGTGGTTTCGGTTGGTGCTGCCCGTCACAGAGTTTTAATTCCCCGTGATGAAGGCGATCTTGACAAATTGAACTATATTGCCGGAAAGCGCATTGACGAAGTCAACAAAATGGCTGAACTGGGAACCCGCATAGCTCATACCGACGGTGGTGTTCCCAATATCAAGATTGAAATCCCTGAGCTCAATGAGTTTTATCTTGGACAGTTGCTTTACTTCTTCGAAAAAGCGTGTGGAATAAGTGGCTACGTTCTTGGGGTCAATCCATTTGACCAACCAGGTGTAGAAGCCTACAAGAAAAACATGTTTGCCTTGCTTGGCAAACCCGGCTTTGAAGAAGCCACCGAAGAAATAAAAAAGAGACTATAACCCCAAATCAAAGCTGTCCGGATGCCGGGCAGCTTTTTTATTTATTAAAACGTTTCATGTTCCGGTTGTCACCTGACACCAATTTCTTTCCCTTAATACGCCCCAATCCCACAATAAAACGCTCATTTTTTCAAAAACTAAACAGAACTGAAAGCAGTTTTTAATATTATATAAGGATAGCATCCATAAAAAAATACTCTGTTATTGCTAAATGTTCTCTTTTTCTTAATTTTGCGTCTATTCTCGGATTAAAATATTTTTAAACAATGACTGCCACAAAAAAGATAAAATCTGCATTAATATCAGTTTTTCATAAAGATGGTTTGGATGACATCGTCAAACAACTTGACAAGTCAGGAGTAAAGATCTATTCCACAGGAGGAACCCAGTCGTTTATAGAAGGACTTGGAGTTGAAGTAAACGCAGTGGAATCCCTCACAAGCTATCCTTCCATTCTGGGGGGCCGTGTAAAAACACTTCATCCAAAAGTTTTTGGTGGAATTTTAGGTCGCAGGGACAACGAGTCCGACCAAAAGCAAATGGAAGAATTTGAAATTCCGGAAATTGACCTGATCATTGTAGACCTTTACCCGTTTGAAGACACTGTTGCTTCAGGAGCTTCCCATGCGGATATTATCGAAAAAATCGACATTGGCGGAATTGCTCTGATTCGAGCAGCTGCCAAAAATTACAAAGATGTAGTCATTGTTCCTTCAAAAGATCAGTATTCGAATCTTCAGAATGTTCTGGACCACCAAAACGGAGAAACCTCTCTTGATGATCGACAGTTTTTTGCCGCCTCGGCTTTCGCTGTTTCATCCAATTATGACACAGCCATTTTCAATTATTTCAACAAAGATCTTCAGTTTTCGGGGTTCAGACAATCAGTTAATGAAAGTAAGCCGTTAAGGTATGGTGAAAATCCTCATCAGAAAGGTACTTTTTACGGCCGTTTTGATGATTTGTTTGACCAGCTTCATGGCAAAGAAATTTCTTACAATAACTTACTTGATATTGACGCAGCTGTTTCATTAATTGCAGAATTTAAAGAAACCACGGTAGCAGTCCTCAAACACAACAATGCCTGCGGGTTAGCTTCACGCGACACCCTGTTGGATGCATGGAAAGATGCCCTTGCAGGAGATCCCGTATCTGCTTTTGGAGGAATTATTATTACCAATAAACCAGTGACTGCAGAGGTAGCCGGCGATATCAATAAAATATTTTTTGAAGTCATCATAGCTCCCGGATATGACAGCAAAGCATTGGATATCCTTAAGCAGAAGAAGAACAGAATCATTCTTGTACAGAAACCTGCTGAAACCTCAGCACATAATACACGTACATTGCTGAATGGCGTTTTGGTGCAGGATAAAGATATTAAGATTGAGGGGAAAGAAGATCTGGAAACTGTCACCAACAAAAAAGCCACTAATGCTGAGTTGGAAGATCTGTTGTTTGCCAACAAAATAGTTAAGCATTCAAAGTCAAACGCCATCGTTTTGGCCAAGAACAAGCAATTAATTGGTAGCGGAATGGGACAAACTTCACGTGTCGATGCTTTAAAGCAAGCCATTGCAAAAGCTCAGGCATTTGAATTTGACATGGAAGGAGCAGCAATGGCTTCGGATGCCTTTTTCCCTTTTGCCGATTCAGTTGAGATTGCCCACGAAGCCGGAATTAAAACGGTAATTCAGCCGGGAGGCTCTGTTCGCGATAAAGACTCTGTTGAGTACTGTAACGCCAACGATATGTCCATGGTATTTACCGGCACCCGTCACTTTAAACACTAAAAGCAAGAAACAATGGGATTGTTTTCATTTTTATCACAAGAGTTGGCCATGGACCTGGGGACCGCCAACACCATCATAATTCAGAACGATAAAATTGTTGTGGATGAGCCCAGTATTGTGGCTCTGAACCGCCGTACCGACAAACTGGAAGCCATCGGAGAAAAGGCTCGTCAGATGCACGGCAAAACCCACGATAATATATATACTATCCGCCCACTCCGCGACGGAGTAATTGCCGACTTTAATGCTGCTGAACAAATGATTCGTGGCATGATTAAAATGATCAACAAAAAAAGCCAGGTATTCACCCCATCACTTACAATGGTTATTTGTATCCCATCGGGTAGTACAGAAGTAGAAATAAGGGCGGTAAGGGACTCCGGGGAACATGCCGGTGGCCGTGAGGTCTATATGATCTATGAGCCAATGGCCGCAGCCCTCGGAATCGGGTTGGATGTAGAAGCGCCCGAAGGCAACATGGTTGTTGATATCGGTGGTGGAACAACAGAGATCGCTGTTATCTCCCTGGGTGGTATTGTTACCAACAAATCTATTCGCATTGCCGGTGATGACCTCACTACCGACATTATGGAATACATGCGCCGCCAGCACAACATAAAAATAGGAGAAAGAACCGCTGAAGAAATTAAGATCCACGTAGGGTCAGCTCTCCCTGAGCTGGATGATCCTCCGGCAGACTATATTGTGCAAGGGCCCAACCAAATGACAGCACTTCCAATTGAAGTTCCGGTTTCGTATCAGGAGATTTCGCATTGCCTTGAGAAGTCCATCTCTAAAATGGAGACAGCAATACTTAACGCATTGGAGCAAACACCTCCCGAGCTTTATGCCGACATTGTTATGAATGGCATTTATCTGGCGGGCGGTGGAGCCTTGTTGAGAGGTTTGGATAAACGTCTGACCGACAAAATCAACATCCCGTTTCACATTGCTGAAGATCCCTTGCATGCAGTGGCACGGGGAACAGGTATTGCACTGAAAAACCGCCATAAGTTCTCGTTCCTGATGAGATAGAACAGCATTAAAATAACAAGATGAGAAACTTTATTCGTTTCATCATTCGAAACCATTTTTTTCTCCTGTTTCTGTTTTTCGAAATAGTGAGCTTCTATTTCATATTCAATTACAACGAATATCACAGGAATATTTATCTGAGTTCATCCAATAAGGTATCGGGTTTTTTATTCGAGAGATTCAGTTCTGTAATCCAGTATTTCGAGCTTAAGCAAACCAACGAAGAACTGTCAAAAAAGAATGCAGAGCTTCGTAACCTTCTGGATAATAAGACCTATTATGCGGGAAGGACCATAGATTTGGTGATTGACACCATATCCGGCCGGCACTATCGTTACAGGTCGGCCAGGGTAATCAACAATTCTGTCAACAAACACTTTAATTACATCACATTAAACAAGGGAATGAAGGATGGCATTTCAAGGGATATGGGTGTCATATCATCCCGGGGCCTGGTTGGAGTTGTTCTTAACACTTCAGAAAATTACTCAACAGCCATTTCATTACTTAACACAAGGTTGAAAATTTCAGCCAGGCTGCGAAAGACCGGTTTTTTTGGATCATTGAACTGGGAAGGTGGATCATACCGGCATGCCACATTAAGCGGAATTCCTGCGCACGCTGCGCCTTCTGTTGGAGATGCAGTTGTTTCCAGCGGGTATTCCTCCATTTTTCCGGAAGATATTCTTATTGGGACTATAGATGAAATAAATATTGATCAGGGAGAAGGCTTCTATGATATAAAAGTACTTTTGTCAGTGGATTTTAAAAAGCTCCAGTATGTTCAGGTTGTTGAAAAGAAAGAAGCTGAGGAACAGCGGGAACTAGAAAAAACAAGTGAAAATGATTAATCTGCTCCCAAGATATCTATTCAATTTCATCATACTTGTATTGGTACAGGTACTTCTGCTAAACAATCTTCAGTTTAGCGGATATCTTAATCCGTATTTGTATGTATTGTTCATTATTACCCTTCCATTCTCCACCCCAAAATGGATGCTGGTGGCTCTCGGGTTTACGACAGGTATCATAGTAGATATTTTCATGAATACCCTTGGGCTTCATGCCGCTGCGACTGTTTTTATGGCATTTGTTCGTCCATTCATTCTCAGTTCCTTTTCTCCACGCGACGGATATGAGATGGGTACCCGACCAATTCCGGCCGATTATGGATTCGGATGGTTTTTCAAGTACTCTGTATTAATGGTAGCCATTCATCACTTGTTTTTATTTTTTGTGGAGGCCTTCAGCTTTGAGAACTTTTTAAGTACACTTTGGAAAAGTATTTTGAGCAGTATCGTATCGGTAGTCTTTATATTTATTGCGATGCTATTTTCAAAAAGAAAATCAGGAACCATATAAACCATAAATAGTAAGTGGGTAACTTTAATAACCGCACCATAGTCATAGGCCTGATAATGGTTCTCCTGGGCATTATTTATGTTCTGAGGCTATTCATGCTGCAGGTATACGATCCCTCTTACAAGTTTTCAGCTGAGAGTAACGCACGCCGGAAGATTACAGAATTTCCTTCACGCGGACTCATTTATGACCGCAACCAGGAGCTTATGGTTTCTAACCAGGCAGTTTATGACATCATGGTAGTTCCCCGGGAAACAGAGCCTTTAGATACCTTTGAGCTTGCCACAAGTATGGGAATTGAACTCAATGAAGCCCGGGACCTTTTCGACAGGATACGGCAAAATCTCAGGACACGAAAAATCTCCTCCTTTCAGCCCTCAGTGTTCTACAAGCAGATGACTGCAGAGCAGTATGGCTACTTCCAGGAAAAACTTTTCAAGTTTAAAGGATTCTTTGGTCAGCGAAGAATTGTACGAAAATATGAATACCCCACAGCTGCTAATATATTGGGATATGTGGGCGAAATAAGTGAAAAACAACTCAAGGAAAGGACTTATTATTCGCAAGGTGACTATGTGGGAATTAGCGGAATAGAAAAGACCTATGAAAAGTCTCTTCGCGGCCGGAAAGGAGCACGTTTTGTGTTGGTAGATGTTCACGGTCGCCAAAAAGGCGCTTTCAGGGATGGACGTTACGACTCAGCAGCAGTTTCAGGAAAAGACCTTACATTAACCCTGGATCACCAACTCCAGCAATATGGAGAGAAGCTGATGCAAAACAAGGTAGGCAGCATCGTTGCTATTGAACCATCAACGGGTGAGATCCTTACAATGGTTTCCTCTCCGTCCTATGATCCGTCCCTTTTGGTAGGCCGCAAAAGAAATGAAAATTTCCCCAAACTTGCCAATGATACTCTTTACCCGCTATTCAACCGACCACTCCAATCCGGTTATCCTCCCGGGTCAACATTTAAAACACTGATGGCCCTTATTGGCCTTCAGGAGGGAGTGGTGAATCCTGAAACCAGTTTTGGATGTCAAATGGGATATCACACCCGGGCATTATCTGTGGGATGCCACTCTCATCCCAGTCCCTTAAAACTGCCTGCTTCGATCCAGATGTCATGTAATGCCTATTACTGCCATACATTCCGAAGAGTCCTGGACAATCCTGTTTACGGTTCTCCCAAAACAGGACTTGACGTATGGAAAGATTATTTGGTAAATTTCGGGTTTGGCTATAAACTGGGCACAGATCTCAGCAATGAAGGAAGAGGATTTGTCCCCAACAGCAATTATTATGATAAAATTTACAATGGCAGCTGGGGCTCGCTCACTGTCATTTCTCTCGCCATAGGTCAGGGAGAATTACTTACCACCCCCATCCAAATGGCCAATATGGCAGCAGCTATTGCCAACAAGGGACACTGGTACATTCCACATGTTGCAAAGAAGATTGAGAACGACACAATACCCTCAAAGTATAAGCAAGCCAATTACGTGGGAATAGATTCTGTTTTTTTCAAACCTGTAATTGAAGGAATGGAACAGGCAGTATGGGGCGGTGCCGGAAGTACAGCGCGCATTGCACAAATACCCGGCATCACTATTTGCGGAAAAACAGGAACTGCAGAGAATCCTCATGGAGACGACCATAGTATTTTCATCGCCTTTGCGCCCAAAGAAAATCCTCAAATAGCAGTTGCCACCTATGTAGAAAACGGAACCTATGGCTCCACATACGGAGCCCCCATTTCCAGCCTTATTATTGAAAAATATCTGAATGGAGAAATCCACCGTACCCGGAAGTGGATTGAACAACGAATGTTAGATGCAGACCTGATACATGAGAGTAACGATTAGACCATATAAAAACATTGACTGGTTTACAGTCGCCATTTATTCATTGCTGGTAGTATTTGGCTGGCTCAATATTTATGCTGCCAACTTTGATCCGGAAGCCACAGAGCTTTTGCGGTCATCATCCGAGCCTGCCAAGCAGTTAATATGGATCGGTTTGTCGTTAATTATGATTGGAGCCCTCTTTTTAATCGACAGTAAGTTTTTTGTTGAATTTGCATATATCTTTTTTGGGATATCGATTCTTCTTCTATTAATGGCCTTACTTTTTGGAGTAGAAATCAATGGAGCCAAAGCATGGTTTCAACTGGGTCCCGTAAGATTTCAGCCGGCCGAGCTCACCAAAGTTGCTGCCGGTCTGGCTTTAGCCAGAGTAATGAGTCGCTACAATTTTCAGATGAATTCATGGCGCTATGTATTGAAAATGGGGATGGTAGTGTTTTTACCGGCCATCATCATTTTAATGCAAAATGACACTGGTTCAGCACTGGTTTACTTTGCATTCTTTCTGGTTTTCTTCAGGGAAGGGATGTCACCTGTAGTACTTTTTCTTGGGGCATTGGCCGCCATTGTACTTGTTTTATCCCTTTTATACCCAACTGTCTATATAATGGCAGACCTCTTTTTACTCTTTGCCGGTTACGTCTATTTTGAGAAACAAAAGAAGGCAGCTTTGATTATTGTTGGCATTACAGCCCTGGTTTTTATCCTTATTTTTGGTGTTTCCCGATTGCTCGAAAAAGATTTTGGATTCACCATTCCGTTTCTTGCAGGGGTTGCAGCTTCTACTCTCTATCTGACAGGTCAAGTTATCGTCAAGCGGCTGCCGGGTATTGGAATTGGTTTATTATTACTTTGGGGAATGCTGGGATACACCTATTCTACGCATTATGTTTTCGATTCGGTTTTATCCGACTACCAAAAAAACCGTATTCTGGTTATGCTGGGACTGGAAAATGACCCCCAAGGCATTGGTTACAACGTTAATCAGTCAAAAATCGCTATTGGTTCAGGAGGATTTTATGGGAAAGGGTTTCTGCAAGGCACTCAAACAAAATTTGATTTTGTGCCCGAGCAAAGTACCGATTTCATCTTTTGTACAGTAGGAGAAGAATGGGGTTTCCTGGGAACTTCCATGGTAATTTTACTCTTTTTAATTCTTTTATTCCGAATTCTGTTTCTGGCCGAAAGACAACACTCCGCTTTTTCACGTATATATGGATATGGAGTGGCAGCGATCTTTTTTATGCACATCGCCATTAACATCGGCATGACCATTGGATTGGCTCCTGTAATCGGCATTCCTCTGCCCTTTTTCAGTTACGGAGGCTCGTCTTTTTGGGGATTTACCATTCTGTTGTTCATATTTCTAAAACTTGACACCAACCGGGCGGAATTGATCAGGTAATGGGCTTTCATTTCTGCTTACCGCTAAGGCGGGTTTGCAATTCTGCCAAAACTCTTCGCTACCGCGAATTTGCAATCTGCGGTACCTCAACCCAGTATTTGCAATCCTGCTAAAGAGCTTCATGGGCAGCTTTTGTGGGTTACAAACCCACTGTTAAAGAGATTCGGATTGCAAATCCGGATCAGCGGGAACTCATCAGATTAGCTTAGAACCAAAAAAAATTTCTGATGCAAACCCCCTGATTTGCATCGGAAAGTTAGGTCGTCTCAAAAAACAGATTACGATAGATTTTTCCTTTTAACTATATTTGGAAGAATTTTTCGGAAAACTACTCTATCCGGAACATTCATTCTGAACATTTCAAAATAAACGAGAGGCAGAAAAAATGGTGCAAAACTATTCGGAAGATACCATACGCACACTCGACTGGAAAGAGCATATCCGCCGCCGGCCCGGGATGTACATCGGGAAACTTGGAGACGGGTCCTTTGCTGATGACGGGATATATGTATTGCTCAAGGAGGTCATGGACAACTCGATTGACGAGTACATGATGGGCTTTGGGAAAAAGATAAAAATCGAGCTTTCCGAAAAACGCATGACTGTCCGGGACTTTGGCCGGGGCGTTCCGTTAGGTAAAGTGATCGACGTTGCCAGCAAGATGAATACCGGTGCCAAATATGACAGCAAAGTATTTAAGAAGTCAGTAGGTTTGAATGGTGTCGGGATCAAAGCGGTCAATGCATTGTCCGATCAATTCATCATACAGGCCTTTCGTGATGGCGAAACCAAAAGAGTAGTTTTCAGCAAAGGAGAGATTGTTGAAGAAAGCCCGGTTGAGCCGACCAAACAGCCCAACGGAACCTTTGTTGAATTTCTGCCCGACGAATCCATCTTCACTACCTTCTCATTCAAAGAGGAGTATATCAGCTCGCTGCTTCGAAATTACACATATTTGAATGCCGGACTGGCCATTCATTTCAATGGTGAAGTTTATCGCTCCGAAAACGGTCTTCTGGATTTGCTGGATGAACAAATGACCGAGACAGGGCTTTACCCTATTATTTCCCTCAAAGATGATGATCTGGAAATTGCTCTCACCCATTGTAACCAATATGGAGAAGAGTACTACTCGTTTGTTAACGGCCAGCATACCACTCAGGGAGGAACCCACCTACAGGCTTTCAGGGAAGCTTATGTGAAAACCATCAGGGAGTTTTTTAATAAAAATTTTGATGTTTCAGATATTCGAACCGGCATTGTGGCTGCCGTTAGTATCAAGATAGAGGAACCGGTTTTTGAATCACAAACCAAAACGAAACTGGGTTCCAAAGACATGTCTCCCGAAGGAACTTCGGTGAGAAATTACATGTTTGAATTTATCAAGGAGAAACTTGACAACTTCCTGCATAAAAATCAGGAAACAGCTGATATTCTCTACAAAAAGATACTTGAATCGGAAAAAGAAAGAAAAGCTATTTCCGGAATTCAAAAGCTGGCCAAAGAGCGTGCTAAAAAGGTAAGTCTTCACAATAAGAAACTGAGAGACTGCCGGGTGCATTTCAACTCCAATCATGACCGGAAAATGGAGACCTCTATATTCATTACGGAGGGAGACTCCGCATCAGGCTCCATCACAAAAGCCAGGGATGTATCAACCCAGGCCGTTTTCAGTTTAAAAGGTAAGCCTCTTAACACCTATGGCCTCACTCGCAAAGTGGTTTATGAAAATGAAGAGTTTAATCTCTTGCAGGCTGCTCTGAATATCGAGGATGGTCTGGAAACCTTGCGTTACAACCACGTAATTATCGCCACAGATGCCGATGTAGATGGTATGCACATTCGCTTATTACTATTGACATTTTTCCTTCAGTTTTTCCCTGAACTGGTTAAGAATGGCCATTTGTACATTTTGCAGACACCATTATTCAGGGTGCGAAACAAAAAAGAGAGTTTCTATTGCTACAATGAGCAGGAACGCATCAAAGCCATCAAAAAAATAGGGAAAAACGCAGAGATTACGCGATTTAAGGGACTTGGTGAAATTTCCCCCGACGAATTCAAGCACTTTATCAATAAGGACATCCGTTTGGAACCGGTAAGCATGAAGAAAGAAGATGCCTTTAAAGAATTGCTTGATTTTTACATGGGCAAGAACTCACCAAACCGTCAGAATTTTATCATTGACAACCTTGTTGTAGATGAAGAAATGTTGTAGAAAATGAGTAACGATAACGAAAACAAATACCCGGAGACCCCGGATGATCCAGGCAAGGACAACAGTGAGGAGATCACTCCGGGAAATGAGCCAAAAACCGCGGGGGGCGACCATCAGCACGAGCAGGTAAGAATAACCCCTCTTCAGGGCATGTACCGCTCATGGTTTTTGGATTATGCATCCTATGTTATTCTTGAAAGGGCAGTTCCCCACATCAATGACGGATTGAAACCTGTGCAACGCCGCATTTTGCACGCCATGCGAAAAATGGAAGACGGCCGTTACAACAAGGTGGCTAACATCATTGGTTACACTATGCAGTACCACCCTCACGGAGACGCCTCCATTGGTGATGCGCTGGTTCAGATGGGACAAAAAAACCTGCTGATTGATCCACAGGGGAACTGGGGTAATGTATTTACCGGCGACAGCTCTGCGGCTCCGCGTTATATCGAAGCCCGACTAACCAAATTTGCCCAGGATGTGGTTTTTAATCCTAAAACCACAGAGTGGAAAACCTCTTACGACGGACGTAACCAGGAACCCGTTACCCTTCCTGTAAAATTTCCGCTCTTGCTGGCCCAGGGCGTTGAAGGGATTGCGGTTGGTCTGGCATCCAAAATTTTGCCACACAACATTGCCGAACTTATCGATGCTTCGATCTCGTATCTTAAAAATCAGCCTTTCGAGCTATTTCCCGACTTCCCAACCGGCGGAATGATGGATGTTTCAAGATACAACGATGGTCTTAGAGGCGGTGCTGTGAGGGTAAGGGCAAAAATCACCAAGCTGGACAACAAAACACTCATCATCTCAGACATCCCATTCGGGAGAAACACATCATCGCTCATTGAATCCATTCTCAGGGCCAATGAGAAGGGAAAAATCAAGATTAAAAAGATTGATGACAATACTGCTGAAAAGGTTGAAATCCAGGTTCATCTTCCGGCAAATACTTCGCCCGATAAAACCATTGATGCGTTGTATGCTTTTACCGACTGTGAACTTTCTATCTCCCCCAACTCTTGTGTGATCAGAGATGAGAAGCCTGCTTTTTTACCCGTTAGCACCATTCTCAAATCAAACACCGATCATACGGTTCACCTGTTAACCAGGGAACTGGAGATCCGCAAAGGAGAACTTGAGGAATCCTGGCATATGTCATCGCTGGAAAAGATTTTCATTGAAAACAAAATCTACCAGCGCATTGAAGATTGCGAGACATATGAAGCCATTATCAAAACCATTGATCACGGCCTGGAACCTTTCAAAAACCTGTTGCGCCGAAAAGTTACACGGGATGACATTATCAAGCTAACAGAAATACGGATTAAGCGAATCTCAAAATTCGACGCCAAAAAGGCTGACGAATACATTGCCTCACTGGAAGAAGAACTTGAGCAGGTTGAATATTACCTTAACAATATCATTCCTTACTCTATTGACTACTACAAAGCCCTTAAGAAAAAATACAGTCCAAAGTATCCACGGATGACAGAAATCCGAAACTTTGAGAACATTGAGGCCTCAAAAGTGGTAGTAAAAAATGAAAAACTATACATCAATCGCGAAGACGGATTTATTGGAACCGCCCTTAAAAAGGATGAGTTTGTTTGTAACTGCTCCGATATAGATGACATCATTATTTTCTATAAAAATGGCAAATACCTGATAACAAAAGTCCAGGAAAAAGCCTTTGTTGGAAAAGACATTATCCATATTGCGGTATTTAAACGCAATGATAACCGCACCATTTACAATGCCATTTATCGTGACGGCAAACAAGGTAACACCTATGTTAAAAGGTTCGCAGTTACAGGGGTGACCCGTGACAAAGAGTATGACCTTACCAAGGGCACCAAAGACTCGCAAGTACTGTACTTCAGTGCCAACCCTAACGGGGAAGCTGAAGTGCTGAAGATCACCCTTAAGCCAAGAGCACGCCTGCGCAATCAGATTTTTGAATTTGACATGGCCGAGCAGGCTATTAAAGGCAGAGGAGCCCAGGGCAATATTCTCACCAAATACGCCATTCACAAAATTGTGCTTAAGAAAAAAGGAGAAAGTACCCTGGGAGGTCGAAAAATTTGGTTTGAGCCGGAAATACTGAGGTTAAATGTAGATGGAAGAGGCAAGTACCTGGGGGAATTTCACAGTGACGATCAAATTTTGGTTATGACCAGGGACGGCTATTTCTTTCAGACCAACTATGACCTGGCAAACCATTACGAAGACAACATCCTTTACATCGAAAAATTCGATCAGGACGCAGTATGGTCAGCCGTTTATTACGATGCCGATCAGGACTATTATTACCTGAAACGATTCCAGGCTGAATCGGTTAGTAAGCCACAACGCTTTATTGGGGATAATCCCAAATCGTATCTGGTCAGACTCATGCATGTGGATTATCCCAGATTGGAACTTAAGTTTGGCGGGGAAGACAAAGACCGCGAGAAGATGATTGTGGAAGTTGCCGAATTCATTAATGTGAAAGGATACAAAGCCAAAGGGAAAAGGCTAACCACCTACCAGGTTCACAAGATCATGGAACTGGAGCCCTTAATCAAAGATGAACCAAAGGCAGAGGAGCCGGACGGTGATAATGCAGATCCGGACCGTGAGGAAGACGACGATACTAATCAAATGTCTATTTTTTAAAAAAAGGAACGGAGCCAAAAGCCGGCAAAACACATGAAACAACCAATATACCTCATCGGGTTTATGGGCAGTGGAAAAACCACTTTCGGGAAACTGCTTGCCAAAGCTCTGAACTATGAGTTCATCGACCTCGATCACTTTATAGAGAAGGAGCAACAGGCAACAATATCAGAATTGTTTGAAAAATATGGAGAGGAAGGTTTTCGTGATCTTGAAAAAAAAGCTATAAAAAGCACCTCCCACTTAAGAAATCATGTGATTGCTACAGGTGGAGGTGCACCCTGTTTTTTCGACAATATGGATATTATGAATGGCCTTGGAACCACCATTTATCTTAAACTGGAACCCGAAGCTCTGGCAGGCCGTCTGTTACCGGGGATGAGCCACCGTCCTTTAATTGCCGGAAAAAGCCCGTCAGAACTCCTTTTCTTTATTGAAACTAAGCTTGCAGAAAGAGCCCCTTTTTATGAAAAAGCAAAGCTGATAGTGGACAGCAGCGGCTTAACACCGGAAGATACGGTCCGCATTGTTTTAAAAGCACTGGGATAAAATTCAAAGAATAACCACAACAAACCCGCCACTTTCGCAATTCATCTGTTATTTTCGTTGTTTTAATCAATTATTAACTTGTACCTTAGAGGGGATAGCAGAGATTCTTTTATTTTTGCATAAATCCCTCTGATGACATGTTAAGAACACTTCTTTTACTTTCTGTTTTTGTAGCCTTCCTGGCTTCTGCCTACGGACAAAACAACCAACCTAAAATTGGTTTGGTTTTGAGCGGTGGCGGTGCCAAAGGACTCGCCCATATCGGGGTTTTAAAAATCCTGGAAGAAGAAGGCATTGTTCCCGATTACATTACCGGTACAAGTATGGGCAGCATCATTGGGGGGCTTTATGCAATTGGCTACTCTTCTTCCGAATTGGACTCCATTGTAAGAAACGTAAAATGGGACAATCTTCTAACTGACAAAATCCCTCTTAACTCGGTTTCTCCCCACGAAAAAAGAGATTACAATCGCTACCAGGTTGAGTTTACCATTACTAAAGATGGGCTGGATATCCCTTCAGGTTTGGTAAGAGGCCAACAAATCAGTGAACTCATTGCAAGTCTTTCCTGGCACGTTGCAGATGCCAAAACCTTTGATGATTTACCCATTCCTTTTCGTTGTGTTGCAGCAGATCTCATAAGTGGCAACCAATTTGTATTTGACAAAGGCAATCTTACGACTGCACTGAGAGCCAGTATGTCGATTCCAACAGTTTTTTCACCGGTCAGTATTGATTCAATGCTGCTGGTCGATGGTGGTGTCCTCAACAATTACCCGGTACAAATATGCAGGGACATGGGAGCCGATATCATCATTGGGGTCAATGTGGGTTTTAAAGACAAACCTAAACGGGAAGATCTTAAAAACTTTGCAGATATTCTGATGGCTTCGGCAACCATTGGTGGAAATAACACCAACCGTGAAGCCATAAAAAAGACAGATTTTCTTATTTCACCTGACCTTGCCTCATACAATACCGGAAGTTTCTTTAATGCCCCTGAAATCATTGACCTGGGTGAAGCCGCAGCCCGCCAGGAGACGAACTCGCTCAGAGCGTTAATGGATTCTTTAAATATTAGGAAAAGAGCACCTCTTGAAGTCGATAAAACTAAAAATCCCGAGATAGTCGTCTCGCAAATTCAGATTGACGGCCTCAAAAACATTAATAAACAATTCCTTTTAGGAAATTTAGGCATTCAGCCCGGAGATACCATCACGCCAAAAACCATCAATAAAGGGATGAAAAGAGCGATGGGCACGAGATATTTTCAAAATATCTCCTACAATGTTGCCGCTCTTAATTCGGGATACTTGTTGAATCTGGATGTGGAAGAAAGCCCCCAGGCCAAAACCAAATTTTCCCTTCACTATGACAATGAATATAAAGCAGGACTATTGGCCAACCTAACCCTTAGAAACATATTTGGTAACGCCTCGCGTACTTCCTTCTCATCAGATATTTCAGCCACTCCGCAATTCAACATTCGCCAATTAAACTTTCTGGGAGACCGAAAGGTCACAGCCGCCAAGCTTGGCATGGATTACGAAAACAACAACCTGCCGGTATATTTGGACGATGGCTCAAAATACGGTACTTTTCAGCAAAACTACACCCTTTTGAGAGGTGGCTTTATGACAGCTTTGGGTACCAACTGGCAAATGGATGTTTACGTACAGTACGTCAAGAATACAATCAAAAATAAGAGCGGTTTTTCAGATATTTTTTATGCAGGAGTGAACCATTTTGGCAATTCGTTCATATCTTCTCATTTCGATTTTAATTACAATTCAATAGACAGTCGCTATTTCCCGGACAGAGGGTCGGAAATTAACCTGAGTTACCGGTTCAACATTAATACCCGCCAGTTATACAGCGGATCTCAGGAAGGTAAAGAGATGGTTTCGGAATTAACCCGCATTCCTTATCAGCATTACTTTACCATTTCGGGGGATTACATGAAACATGTTCCTGTTACGGATTACTTTACAGCCGGACTCCGCTTATCGGGCCAGTTTACAAGCCGCACCACCCCTTTCCTGGGCCTTACTTTTATTGGCGGACTCCCCTTTAACAATCGGAGCAATGAGATTCACTTTATTGGCTACTCATTTAGGGAAAAGCTGGTAGAAGACTATGCCTTGGGAGAAATAAATCTGCGATACAGAATTCTCAAACAGGTTCACATCAATGCCATGGGAAGCTTGTTATTATCTTCCATCAATTTGCCTGAGGTTATTGAACCTATTGGCCTCGATAAAGAAGAGCGGGTATACGGATACGGACTGATGCTTGCCTATGACAGTTTTCTCGGACCGCTCCAACTGGGGTTGGGAAGCAACGCCACCGACAACCGTATGAGGTGGTATTTTAATTTTGGATTTAATTTTTAAAATTCCACTCACTCAATAAAACCCACCTTCCACTCAAAAATTCCCGCCATTCACTCATCTTTTTAGGAATCGGCCTCCCGGTCGCGTAATTTCACATTCAGACAAACAACTGCAGCCCCTTTCCACGACCAAAAGACCAGATTACATCTAAAACAGACTGAGATGAAAAATGTGATAGGCATGTTGGTGCTCGTTGACTCCGCGGCGCTGATGAAAGATTACCGTCTCCGGGAATTATTGGATTCCAGAAAAAAGACTAACGAAATACCATTGATTACATGGCATGACGAAAGCGAATATGAAAAATACATCTACATGGTGGCCGACCAACGGTTTGTAGTAAGCGGTCAAGGCACGAAAGATTTGACCGTTAAAGCTTCTCCGGGCGATGAAATTCGCTGGTGGGAAGCCAACATTTACAGCAACTCCCCCTTTGAAATAATGATTAAAGAAGTTTCTCCACCAATAAACAGCGGTATTAAATGGCAGGCTTTCTATCAGCACAGCCCCAGATTGCACTCCCCCCTCGAAAAGGAAAACACTTCCACCATCGGACTTTCGTACCGGGATATGTTCTGGGCTGCTGCCTACTCTGATTTCAGATATCAAACACAAATTAAAGAAGATACTTTTCTGAATAATTCACTGGTAGATTTGGATTATCACATAGACCTGCAGATAATCAGCAAATCTCAGACTGAAGAAGTACCGGTTTGTATTTTCAGATGGTATCCTAAGATACAGCTCCAGGAAGCATCCTAACCCCTTGCTGCTAACCCTGTTTTTTATTCCCCTATTCCTAATCCCTTAACTCTACTCTGTCTATCTCAGTTTGTCTGGAACGACCTGTCAGCGACTCTGGTCAAGCGCTGGCAGGTCAATTTCCGGCAAAATGATTAAGAAACTGTATAAGTTTTAATCTCTGGGATGGTTTCTGGTCTTGAGCTCTTATACTTCGGATTCATCACATATAGGCATAGTTAGGGCACGCTGAAAAACGCATATTTTATTAAATATTAAATAATGACAACGAGTTTGTAAGTGCAAGTTTATTTCGCAAAATACTCATATACCTTTGCACTTATATATAAGAAGTAAGTTTAAGGATAGGGTCTCCATCTATAAAAAAATATCCAGGAAGTCATTGTACATGTGTTTCGGTTAAAAAAAATCTCCGAAATCGCATTCCACGTGTGCATTGGCCTAAAAAATTCTCCGAAATGTCATTACGTGCGTGTAATGGCTCCAAAAAATCTCCGAAAACACATTGCACGTTTGCTTTGCCTAAAAAAAATCTCCGAAAACGCATTGCACAGCTGCTTTGGCATAAAAAAATTTCCGGGAAGAGATTACACGTGTGCATTGGCCTAAAAAAATCTCTGAAATGTCATTACGTGCGTGCAATGGCTCAAAAAATATTCCTGAGAGACGAAACATGTGTGCGTAGATTCTATAAACATATGAACCCTTCAGGCTCTGGACCGCTATACTTTAAATTCATGACCCCGAAAGTGGGTCAAATGTTAATAGCCCCTATTAGGAATTTAGAGATCGAACCCCAAAGCGGGTCTTAAACTGTATTTGTTTTTACTATTTGAAGATCTAATCAACAAAAATTCTTTTCTAATAAACAAATAGGTTCTCATTACTCAAAACTTCGTTAAACCTTTACAATAGATTCGTAATTAATTGATTATACAAACACCTTCTTTTTTTGTTAATGTGCAGTTTTTCAGTGTGATACGAATTATCTTACATCTAACCTGACTGCCGTCAGGCAGGTATCTATCCCGAAGCATCGGGACTAACGATCTATTGATAATAGCGGCGGCTTACCCGACACTTGACTTGACACTAGTTTTCAAATAATATTGAGCTTCTTGAATAAATCATCGCGAACCGATTTGGCCACGGGAACGTGGTTTTTACCAAACAACAGAGTGTTTCCATCAATCCCGGTGATATTGGAGATATTGACAATAAATGACCGGTGTACCCTCACGAAGGTTTCGGAGGGCAGTTTTTCTTCGAAACTCTTAAGTACCAAAGAGTACGTGTATGTTTCGCCTTTAGTATGTATCAGGGTATAATTGCTTTCAGCTTCGAGCCATAAAATTTCAGTAAAAGGGACTTTATGGTAACTGGTGTGCTTTTTTAGGAACAGGCATTGGGGCATTCTTAGCACAACATTCTGTGGCAATGATTCAGGCTCCGAAACAGTCTCCGGCTCCTGAGGTTTTTTCTTACCATAAAAATTGTGCAATGCCATATC
Source organism: Marinilabilia rubra (assembly GCF_003121985.1). GTDB lineage: Bacteria > Bacteroidota > Bacteroidia > Bacteroidales > Marinilabiliaceae > Marinilabilia > Marinilabilia rubra. The sequence goes on along the minus strand of NZ_QEWP01000001.1, from coordinate 263,347 downwards.
CACCGAAACCTTGACCTGACGGTCGTTGAAGGGTTTCAATAAATAGGCAGCAGGTTGAACCTGTCGTGCTTTTTCAACAGTTGTATTGTTAGCCAAAGATGAAAGAAAGACAAAGGGCAGATGAAACCGCTCATTAATGATGGCGGCCAAATCGAGACCTGTTTTATCCCCCTGCAGCGAAATATCTACCAGCAGAATATCGGTCTGGTTCTGCTCCAGCCACTCCACAGCCTCATCCACGTTATCAATCTTATCTGCTACCTCATAGCCCATATCCTCCAGTCGCATGGCTATGTCCTCGGCAATCATTATTTCATCCTCTACAATGAGAATTTTAATTTTGTCACTCATATACTTTTTAGATCGTTAGTCCCGACCCATCGGGATAGACCATTAGATTTTTAGATATCCAGTTTACGGCAGGCAGGTTAAATTTAAGTATATCAGTCAACTCTCTCTCTTCTGCCTTCTGCCTCTCAGTCTTCTACCTGTATTTTCTTAGCTACCCTTTTCAATAGTAATATCCCAGCGGCAGCCGTTGTCATTGGTTTGGGATAGCTCACCATGCAACTGCCGGATAAGGGAATGCACCAACTTTAGTCCCAGGGAACGACTCTTTTTGAGGTCATGCCCTTCCGGGAATCCCGGGCCGTTGTCGGCCAATATTAAATGCAATTTATCATTTTCCTGCTTAAGATCCACAGAAATGGTCAATGCCTTTCCGTCGGAGGCATATTTGAGAGAGTTGGTCAGTAACTCATTAATGATGATTCCCAGCGGGATGGCCGAGTCGATATAGAGTTTGTCATCCGATAGATTGAGTTTCAAATCCACCTCTTTTCCAAATCCGTAAACCAGATTATCGGTCAGTTCTTTGATGTAATCGGCCAGCTTAATATGGGTATCCACATCTTCACGATACAGCTTTTGATGAATGAGCATCAATGCATCGATGCGTCGACGGGCGGCCACCAAAGCATCGGCAGCAGGTTCTCCGCGAAACTGGCTGGCCTGCAACGAAAACATGCTGGAGACCATTTGCAGGTTGTTCTTCACCCGATGGTTCAGTTCCTTCAAGAGCAGGGCTTTTTCTTTTTCACGCTTTTCAATAATGTCTCTTTGCTCGGCTACCTTTTGATAGGCTTTTTTACGCAGCACCTGCAAACGGTAAACAAAGAACAGCAACATCAGAAGAATAAAAGAGCCAACTGAAAGAATAATAACGGTACGTTGTTTACTTTCGTTTTCAAGTTCCAAAATTCGAATATTGGCATCTTTACGGTCGAGCCAGTACTGGCTCTCCAGTTGCTCTGTCTTGCGCACATTCTCTATGTTAACCAGACTGTCGTGATAGACTTCGTACTGCTTACGGAGGTTGAGTGCCCTTTGAAACCGGTTGTTCTGTTCGTAAAAAACGGACAGGTCTTTGCTGATGTCCCGAATTTGCTCCTTAAGTTTTTCACGTTCGGCCATTTCAAGTGCCTCCCGAAGAAGTGTTTCGCCCTGATTCTTTTTCCCCTGCTGAATATAAACCTGGGCCAGCTCGGACTGATAAACGGAGGTGGAGTAATAGTCCTGCATTTCGCCTAATATGCTGATGGAAGACTTAAGCAATTGAATGGCCTCATTAAATTTTCCCTGGGAAGAATAAACCATACCAAGGTTTCCTTCGGCATAACCTTTAACAATTTCTACATTGGTATTTTTAAGCTGCCGGTTTAGGGAAAGACACTCTCTGAAAAGGATTGCTGCGCTGTCCAACTTCCCCTGTAGCCGATATGTTTCACCCATATTTATCAATGCCAATACAAGGTTGGAAGTATCCTCCCGGTCTCTGTATGATTCAAGAGCCCGGGAGATATATAAAATGGCTTTAGAATAATTCTTCTCTGCTGAAAAATGGCTTCCGAGTTGAAGTTGCAATTTTTCAGTCTTATCTTCTAAGTTGAGATCGTTATAAATTCTTAAGGCTTTAAAGGATGCTGCTATTGCAGAAGAATAGTCTCCTAAATCTCTTTTTATCCAGGATTCATATTCATAACATCTTCCTCTTAGTTTAAGGCATTTAATATCATCAGCCAATTTACCCGCAAAGCGAACAACCAGCATTGCTTCCGCTGGTTGTCCGTCTAAACTTTTAGCCAATTTTAATAACTCCTCTATTTTCGAACTATCTGCATTCTCTGATAAAATAATGGACTGGATTTCATCCTCTACCCCTTCTGCCTGGACTGAAAAGATAAAGCATGAACTTGTTATTAAAAAAAACAATACTTTTAATAGAGAAGTCATTTTTTCGAAATTTTTGCAAAAAACACCTTAACTTCCAGAATCATAAGGCTCTGTTTTATTATCAATTAAACAAATAACTAAATGGAGATTATTCAGGATCATCGGTCCTTACTCTTATCAGCGGATCAATCACTGCCATTTTATCGGCTCCATCAATTCTGAAAAGAATTTTATAGAAGATGTTGTTATGGAGATTTATTTTCTCGGGGGTGGGCACATTAAAAACTTTGTCTTTGGTTGGCTTCAAGATCATGTGCCCGTCCAGAGTTACTTCGTAATTGGTGCGGCTGAGATCGAACACTTTCCCCCATTCTTTCAGTTTGGTGATGGTAGGGGTAATCATGTCCATAAAAACTTGGCCATTAACTTCTTCTGTTAAAGCATCGTAGAGCACCACCTTGTTAGTGGAGGATGAAGACTCCAACGTTACGATATAATCGGTTGCCGGCTCGAGTGGTAAAATTTTGTTGCCTTCCCAATGAATATCGGGCGCATCAATTTTGCAGAAATCGTCTGCAATCAATGGTTTGTCGGCGGTTCCCCAGGAAGCATCGCCTTTAAAGAAATCGATCAACTGATCGGTGTCCACAAGAATTTTAATGTACTTTTTTTGCATAATAATTTGTTTTAAAAAAGCTAAACGCAGAGGACGTAATGACGCAAAGTGCTTACCCGACCCGGGTTTATTGCATCTTTATTGTATTATCGCCCCGTATTATATTCTCATGGCCCTTTTCAATGTATCTTATACTGTAAATGATGTATTTTGTTACTGCAAAAATTATTTTGGGTTCAATGGTGGCGGATACAATCCGCCACACCTGCAGGGGGATTCGACTTCGGGTTTGTTGTACCTCTTCTCCAAAAAGTCCGTCGCACTTGCAGGGCTTTTGCTTTGAGTCGGGTGCAGGAAAATTGTTCTTCCTCTGTTAATTGGGTACTCTAATTATTTGAAACAATAGTTGGCCACCCATTCGGGGACCTTATTCGGACTGAGGCCAATCCCCGGGTTTCACCCGGGGTTATCAGGATTCGACCCTTTCAGGGCCGGCAAAATAAAAACAGAATTAGACTGCCTTTAACGATATCCTAAAATGTCTTATAAGCCTGATATGGTTCAACACCTAATGTTTTCCGTTGTGGTTCAAACTTCCGCCTTCTGCCTGAAAACTAATAACCTTTTAGATCAATCCCCTGGCTTTAAACTCCAGGTATTTATTCATGGTGGCGACGGTCAGCTTGCCGGGTTCGCTTAAAATGGCATGAATACCGTTCCGCTCCAGTTCTTTTACAATCAACTTTTTATCGAACATAAACTTCTCGGCGATGGTCTGGCGGTATATATCTTCCAGGTCATTGGCTTCGTTGTGTATGAGTTGCTCAATTTCCGAATTCTCGAAAAAGACCACCATCAACAGGTGATTGGATGCCAGTCTTCGAAGGAAAGGCAACTCTCTCCTTGCTGATTTCAAGCTTTCGAAATTGGTGTAAAGCACCAGTAAACTGCGATGCGGAATTTTATGTCTGACGGTGGCATACAAAGCCTCCAGGTTATGCTCCATGAAACCGGTCTCCTGGTTGTAGAGCATCTCCATAATGGTTTGCAGGTGATGAGGCTCTTTACGAGCAGGCACCATGCAGCGCACCTTTTCGTTAAAAGTAATCAATCCGGCCTTGTCATGCTTCAACATGGCAATATTGGACAAAACCAGGGATGTATTGATGGCATAATCCAGCAAAGTGGTACCATCAAAAGGCATTTTCATGGTGCGCCCCATATCCACCAAAGAATAGATTTGCTGGGACTTTTCGTCCTGGTATTGATTGACCATCAATTGATTTCGCCGGGCTGTGGCTTTCCAGTTTATGGTGCGGATATCATCCCCTTTAGTGTACTCCCTTATCTGATCGAACTCCATTTGGTGGCCAAACTTCCGGACTTTCTTAATGCCCATCTCACTCAACCTGTCCGAGATGGCCATAATTTCGAACTTCCGCATCTGCATGAACGAAGGATAAACCTTCACCGTCTCCGGACAAGCCAGATGAAGCCGCCGCGAAACCATCCCCTGACGGGTATGCACAAAAACATTAAGATGGCCGAAATGGTATTCACCCCTTTCCACCGGAGTAAGATTGTATGAAAAACTCCACGCTTCTCCCGGTTTCAGCCAGGCCTGCCGATTAAAATTCCTGATTTGAAACTGGGGGGGGAGTTCATCAATAACTTCCAATCCGACGCTTAGAGGGAGGAAGTTTTGAAGTTCCACACTCACTTTATTTGGATCTCCGTTACTGAAGCGCTCAGGAAGCATCCGCTTTCCATCAATGGAACGTCCTTTTTTCCGCAGAAGCAACAGAACATCAATTAAGACCAAAGAGAAAAATGCCGCAATGCCTGCCAACCCGATCACAAAAAAAGTATACCAGAAATGGCCCAATAACATCAATATTACTAAAGCAGCCAATCCGTAATAGAATCGCGGTCGTGGATATATGGATTTTATGGTCATCAATGTGGCGATTTATCGGGGTACGTCAACCGAATCAACAATTCTTTTAATTACACTTTCGGGCTGAAGACCTTCCATTTCTTTCTCCGGCGTGAGAATAACCCGGTGGTTGAGTACAGGCACAATCATTTCTTTCACGTCTTCGGGGGTTACAAAGTCGCGGCCTTCAAGAGCAGCAAAAGCTTTGGCAGAGCGCAACACGGCTATAGAAGCCCTGGGGCTTGCCCCCAAAAAAAGACTGCTGTGGTGACGGGTTTTATCTATGATTGAAGCAATGTAGCTCAAAATGTCGTGATCGACCCGAACCTGGGTAACCAGATTTTGAAAATCGACAATTTCTTCAGCCGTAATAACCGGAGAAACCTGCTCAACCTCCAGGTTGCTGCCCCTGTCTTGTGTATTCTGAAGAATGGTCACTTCCTGATCTACCGATGGATAATCCAGCTTTACCTTAAAAAGAAATCTGTCCAGCTGAGCCTCGGGAAGACGGTAAGTTCCTTCATGCTCAACAGGGTTTTGGGTGGCCAGAACAATAAAGGGAGCATCCATTGGGTGAGTCACACCATCAATGGTAACCTGACGTTCCTCCATGACCTCAAAAAGAGCTGCCTGGGTTTTTGCCGGGGCTCGGTTCACCTCGTCAATCAGCACAAAGTTTGAGAAGATGGGGCCTTTATTGAATTCAAACTCCGAACGGGAAGAATGAAAGACCATGGTTCCCAGGACATCCGAAGGCATCAAGTCGGGGGTAAACTGAATGCGTGAAAAGCCGGTACTCACGCATTTCGAAAGCAGCTTGGCAATCATCGTTTTGGCAATTCCCGGCACACCCTCGAGCAGCACGTGCCCATTGGCCAAAAGAGCCGTCAGCAAGTGATCCAGGACCTTCTCCTGCCCAACAATGACTTTCCCGATTTCATTGCGAATCCGAAAGGCCGCATGATTGAGTTCTTCAACATTAAGACGGTTCTCAAAAAGAGATTTTCCGTCGTCATGATTTTGGTTATAAGCTTCCATAGTTATCGGCAGTTATTGTAAAAAAATTCAATTTGTCGGTTAAACTGTTCCAGGTCTTCCTGCGAAATCTGTCTCAAACGCCCAAGTTTGTTGCCCATCTTAAAAAGGGCAGCTACCGATCGCTCCGAGACCCCGGATTTACGAGACACTTCGGAAATCACCCGGCTTTCATCGGCTCCGGTATTAATGTAATAGCGTGTCCTTAAAAACTCCAGAAAATAGGTATATCGCTTGGTGGCAATATCCAGATGATCATGACGGCTGTAATAAAGCCTGGCCATGGTATCAATAAAACTGAGTGAAGTATTTTCAGGACTTGAAATAACGGGAATGGGGCGTTGTCTTCGCCGGGCCCCGAAGATAAACAATACCAACACCCCGAAGAGAATAATATACCAGGCAATTCTCAATGCTCTGTGGTCTAAAACGTAATCGAACAACCCTTCCTGGTGCCTTGTCCCCGGTTTGTAGAATTCGTCCCATACCGTGGAGCGATCAGGCAAATAAGATAATGCTTTAAAAATGTATTCACTATTATTACGCGACAGCAAATGATAGTTGGTAAAAGCGAGAGGATTGGCATTAAAGTAAAAATAGCCATCACCCTCTTTTACCCTTATAAAATTGGTATTGCCTTCGTGGTCATGCCCCAAAACGGTGGTTCGGGCAGAGTCATATCTGGTAAAATAAAATTTGGTCATCCACCTCGGGTACCAATATCCGAATCCCGACTTTAATTTCCGGTTGGCAAAATGAAAACCTACCGAATCAGTATTGTAAAAACCTGCTCCCGGTACGATATCGGGTTCATATTCCAACTTAAAAGTGTCTGCCAAAAGTCCGTATACCTGCTCTGCTCCAATAAAAATATGATTCCCTGCTGAAGCGACCTTAATGAGTTCACGGGCATCCTCATCTTCATATTTAATCCGTCCGTTCAAATAAATAAAATTGGTTTTTAACGGAATCTTCTCATCCAGGAAATTTTTTGGCTTGGTCCACGATGTAACAATATCCTCCCTGGGGAAAAGGGAATCCAGAGATTCATAAACAAGGTATGTGCCAAAAGGGATTTCATCATTCTTTGAAAAGCTGTAATTCCAGTTAAGTGGCCGTGGGGCAAAGATGGTGGCTATGATCAATAATGCCAAAGCAATACCCAGAATCCAGGTTAGCACCCTTCCTTTTCGCTTACTTTTCATCATAACCGGGCCCCTCCTTCCTTTGAATTCGCAAAAGCTGCCTCCACTTTATTAAATTGTGCCTCGTTAACATCTGTATGTCCGTACCAAACCACGTCAAAGAAATGCATCCTTTGACGAAACACTTTTCGTTCCTTTTCCGAATCTATTTCGTGCAGGTAATCGTGATTGGTTTTAAAGTGCTTAAGCGTAACAACTCCTTTATCATGTAAATTTCTCAAATAAAGCAGGAACAACACCCTGACGGCTTCACGATAGGCCCCGTTATTGCGAAACATATCCAGCATTTGGCGCAGTTTTTCCGAAGAAAAATCAAAGGCTTCATCCTGATATTGCAAACCGGTATTCTGCGGATGGCGGGACATCATAAACAAGCCGGTAACCGGAACATCCAGAAGTCTCAATATCAAAAACAATATCAATAAGGCACCAATGGCGACAAAGACGTAAAAGTACCAGGGCTTGTCACTTGTTTGTGAGACCAGCCAGTATAAAAACCGGGACAAAAGATAATCCAGCAAACCGGGACCTTCACCCCGGTCGTAACGGTATTTCTTGTCAGACTTCCATTCTTCAATCTGTTCATATGGCGGCTGACGGTAATATACCGCCCCTTCGTCCCACGCACTCACTTTATCCTGCGCAAGCGAATCCTTATGAACTGCAGCCTTCGTTTCAGGAGCAGCCCATAAGCTAAGTAAAACAATAAAAAACAGAAGTCGTTGCAGCATTATTCCTCTTCGTTTATAGCAGAAACTTTTCCCATTAGGGTATCGCGGTCTTTTTGTTCTCTAAGGGAATAATACTGAAAAGCAATAATGATATATAAAACCGGGTAAAGGATATACTGTCCGAGACCGGAAATAACAGTAGTAAGGATGAATGCCAACGAGTCGGTTTGAAAAGCTTCCTGCTCGCCGGATCCTACCAGAAATCCCTGAATCCCCCCAACAATTAAGGCAGGAACAGAAAACAACCAGGAAACAATACTGATAATAATATAAGCCAGAATAATAATACCAAATGTTATCCACCAGTTATTCCTGACCAGCTGAAAACAGCGGGAGAAAGTATCACCCAGGTTTTTGTCTTCAATAACTTTCACAAACAGTAGAAAAGCCATTGGAACCGAGAGGTAGATTCCGGGAATAATCAGAAGAAAAAAACCGACTGTTACTATAATCGAGCCAAGGATGCTGAATCCTATAATGGCTCCGAAATGCCTTGCAAAGCGTTTCCATACATCCTCAGCACCAAAACCATTCTTCCCTTTTTCTTCATATTCTCCCATGTAAGCCGGAATAAGTCCCGCCAAAAAAATGGTAGCCAAAAAGCTAATGACAATGGTTAAAAAGATAAGCATAGGATCAGGAATGGTTGATACATTGGTTCCACTCATTACCTGAAACATGGTTGAAAAGGTATCCTGAGTGTAATAGGCACTCATGATAATTGCGATAATAACAGGCACCCCTGCATACATTGCTACAACCCGGGTCAGTCGTTTAATTTCCTGACTCAGGAATGCAAATGAAGCATTGAATACATCTGAAAAATCGCGTTCGCGTTTTAGTTCAATTTCCGGTCTGTTGTTCATGGTCCGTAAGATTTTGGGTTAAACGTTTATGAATATAAATTGGATAATAAATAAAATAACCGATGATCAAAGTCAGAGAGATACCAATAATCAATAAATTGACAAAGATCCCCATCTGATTGTAATAGCGGGTTATAAACCCTTCAATAACCCCGGCCAAAATAAAAAACGGTACGAGGCCCAGCATAATTTTAGTGCCTTTTTTGACGCCATTAACAAAAGCCGTATTACGGGGCAATGTTCCGGGAAAAAGCATGCTTTTACCAAGCATTATACCCGCTCCTCCCGCCAATACTATGGCAGACAGCTCAAGAGTTCCGTGAAGATATATGCCCAGTGAAGAAACCGTTAGCAGTGAGTGTTGGTAGAAAAAAGCCTGGAAAGCACCTACCATAACACCGTTGCGAAATAAATTGAAGGCAGTCCCCAGAGGGGTGAGAAGCCCAAAAAGGAAAACCACAAAAGAAACCATGATATTATTGCCCGTAATCAATAAAAACATGGGCAATTCAGACATGTTTCCATACACGGCCAATGGATCTCCCTTTTCAATATTGTCAAGGGTCATATTTACATATTGATCCCCAAGAATCAATCTTACAAAATCATCGTTATTTAAAGCCGAAACCACACCAATAACCATGGAGATGACAAAAATGGCAAGCGAAAGTAAAAAATCGTGTCGTGCCTTGTAAATATCCCGGGGCAGCTCCTGTGTCCAAAAAGTCTGGAGACGTGTAGATTTCTCCTTTTTATTTTGGTAAATAAGATGGTAAGCCTTACTGCCTAGATTATTAAGATACTGAACAATTGAGGAGCCGGGGTAAAATGTGCGTGCATAAGATAAGTCATCGGTCAGCTGAATGTAGTGGTCTGCCAGCTCATCCGGTTGTAAGCGCTGTGGATTAACGATTTTCTGTTCAAAATCCTGCCAACGTTTCCGATTCCTGTTTATGAAAGTTACTTCACGCATTCATTATTATCTTAAATTCCCGCCAATTTAATTAAAAAAACAGAGGTTTTGGGAGTATTTTTCAGAGTTTTTTACGAACGCCCCCGGGAGACCATTGAGTGATTTGACAGAAACAACACCTCTTTTGTCAAGTCAAGCATAGTCTGACGCCCCAAGCCTTGCTCTTTCTACCTTGTGATTCTCAAAAAAAAGACTCACGCAGCTACGGCTATGCTTGCTTTTTAGTTGATTTGCACAAGTTGAAAAATAACGGCAGCTTACCCGACATTCTACACTTGACTTGACACTATTTCCTAATCAACAACGAAATATTGGAACTCAACCGGTAATATTTTTTATTACATTTGTTGGTCATAAATCCAACTCAACCCCTTTACAGGATGGAAACAATAGAACTGAATACCACACAAAATGTATCTCTGGAATTCCCGATAGCCAGCGTTGCTGACAGAATTCTGGCTTATTTTCTCGACGTGCTCATTATTTTAGCGTATGGGCTTGTGTTAAGTGTAGTTCTTTTTGCCTGGCTTGGTATGGAACCCGGGTTTTGGCTCATTATATTCGCACTCCCTGCATTTTTTTATCATTTGGTTTTCGAGATTTTCCTGAATGGTCAGAGTCCGGGGAAACGTGCCATGAAAATAAAAGTATTCAAAGCTGATGGCTCTCAGGTTACCTCTGCCAATTGTTTTATAAGATGGATTTTCAGACTGGCAGACATTTCTCTCACCTCCGGAGCTCTTGCAACCATAACGATAATAGTGAACGGGAAAGGACAAAGGCTGGGCGATATTGCAGCGGGTACAACCATTCTTAAAACATCAAAAAAACATGGCTTCAATCAAACGCTCTGGATGGATGTGGAAGAAAATTACCAACCTCGTTTTCCTGAAGCAGAGGTTCTCTCTGATCAGGACGTTCAGGTGATCAAAGAAGTCATTCAGGCCACTTCAAATACTGAGCATAGACCGGATACCTATGTTGAACTTCTTTCCTCTACCCGCAAAGCCATTGAACGCAAAACCAACACGAACTCATCATTGCCTGATAAGGAGTATCTTTCGATAATGATTAAGGATTATAATGCCTGTCACCGGGAAGCCTAAACGCCACAATGGGCCATGACATCAAATTTGGATCTTTGAGACAACCTCTCCCCAATTAACAAAGTATTACCAGGCAATCTCAGGTTTTTTCCCAAAAGTCTGGCAAGGGGCTGCTCAATGCATCCGTCCATAAACAAAAACAGGCCTTTTGTAAAAATCACCATAACAACACTTCCCAAAACTTTGATTAGTTTAAAAAAAAATTTAAAATTTGCCGGCACATTAATAAAAAACAAGTCAGGTTTTATTATTTTTACATTAAACTCATCCAACGTTCAAGATCCGTTCAAATAAATTCTGAACCGTATAAAACGAAATGGAGGAGCAGATGTAATAATGTCCCTTTACTAAACACTAATATCCAGCAATATGTCGGTAAATTCCGTTTTTTCAGAGTCTGAAGAAGTCAGTAACCAAAGCAGGCAGGCAAAACAGAAAAACAAAATAATCCGGGCTCTTTCAAAAGCCAGTGATCCTCTCACCATCCCCGAGCTCCAGAAAATGGTCAGGATCAGCACGCCTACTACCATAAAACTCACCAACGAATTAATGGATGACGATCTGGTATTGGAGGAAGGAAAAAAAGAGACCGAAAACGGAAGACGACCAACCCTTTACACGCTCAACATCAATAAGTTTTACGCTATTGGAGTTGAAATTCTTTTTAAACGAATCAGCATTGCAGTAGTAAGACTGGATCAAAAAGTTGTTCTGGAAAAACAAGACAAGAATTTCAGACTTGAAAATACACCCGAATGTTTGGAAACAGTCATCTCATTCATTCAGGAAACACTCCAGGAAACCAATATTGAAAAGGAACATATTTTAGGCATTGGAATTGGTCTCACTGGCAGAGTCAATACCCTGACGGGTGAGTCGTACAATTTCTTCAATTTCCATGACGAACCACTTGCCCAATATCTGACCAAAAGACTAAAAAAGCGAATTTACATCGACAACGACACCCATGTAATGGGGCTTGCCGAACAAGTGCTGGGCCAAGCCAAAGAAGCCAGAAATGCGCTGATTCTGAATGTCAGCCGTGGTTTGGGGATGACCATCATTGCCCACAAGCGAATAGTCACCGGAGGTATGGGATTTGCCGGAGAATTTGGGCACATGCAAATGGGCAACTCAGAGAAATTATGCATTTGCGGCAAAAGAGGTTGCCTGGGAATGGAAGTATCCGGGTATGCACTGGAAGAAAACTTCAAAAGTGACATATCCGGGGGCGGCATATCCCTGGCCAGCAGCAATAAAGAACTGGAAGACATTCGTTACGATGACATTATTGAGGCTGCCAATGAAGGAGATGGCTTAAGCATTAACCTCCTTCAACAAATGGGTGAAAAACTGGGAATGGCTCTGGGCAATATCGTAAATCTTCTGAATCCTGAACTAATCATAATAGGCGGAAAGTTTGCCCAGGCCGGCTATATGTTTACCGATTCCATCAAAACAGGGATGAATAAAACCGCATTAACCATTCCGCTCAGATATTTGACCATAAAAACGTCCCAACTGGGAAGCGAAACGGGTTACATTGGTGCTTCAGCTATGGTTTTTAAGCAGCATGATTTAATTTAAATCTCAAAGAGGCGGTCCAAAAAGTCAATATATTGTTTTAATGAGCATTTTGAAATCGTCAAAAAAGAGAGATTCTTCACTCCGTTACCAATGACAAATTTCTGTAGGAATCAGAATATCAACATGTTGGTGATTGACCCCTTTCAGGGACCAGATATTTTAGTGGCCTCTCCCCCGGGTTTTCACCCGGGGTTATCCAGATTGGCCCCTTTTCAGGGACCAGGAGCCGAAGACAGCAAGTCTTGCCATATCCGCATTATTCGCCAAGATTATTTGGGGTAGGCACTCAGAATGACCAAAAACTCAAGACCCATTACTTTTTGGACAGCTTGACCTAGCATACTTCTGTCTGCATCTTCGCTACAGTGAACCTTTCTTACTGGTTGTTAGCTGTAACTTGTTACCAACCCATAACAGTTGAAATAACCGGAATTAGATGATCGGCCATCTTTTGCTGACCACTATACGAGGGATGTGCATCGGCTCCAAAATCGGTATCTGCATCAAGTAAAGCTGGTGGAATTCCAATGAAATACACATTTTCATCAGCGTATAGCAGACCATAGTTTTGAACAACTTCTTTCACATAGGTATGACACGGTTCATCTGTCAAAGGGCCTACCACACAAAACACCGGAACCATTCCATAGGCTAAGCGTATTTGTTGAATTAGTTCCTCGTAAGTCCTTTGAAAAACAACCTTATCGGGATGAGGCTCAGTTGAAAAATCATTGGTGCCAAGATTGATAACAACAGCATTGGCCTGCCATTGCGAGAAATCCCATTCCACTGAATCATCCATATCCAAAGCGCGGCCAAAACGCTGAGGCATTGTGGCAAGTTGAGTGGAAACTTTCTGAGAATCGCCGTAGTTTCGAACCACGCCCAGTCCGGAATGAGCCACCACATGATAGTCGGCTTTCAAAGCCCTGGCAACAAGTGTAGCATAGGATTTACCAACATTCTCGGTACGTGGATCAAAGTCATCATGCCTGCTTTCCGATTCGGCACCATACCCGCAGGTGATGGAATTTCCAACAAACTCAATGCGGCGATCAGCCTCTTTTTCCCATGGCAGCAAATTCCCTTTTTTGCCTAATTCAAGGCCAAAGAAACGGGTCTCTCCCATTTCGCCTTCTGTACGCTTAAAAAAACTGGCAACATGTGGTCCATTCCCCTCTATAACCTCAATCGCGGCAACGGTGTCCCCTTTGGCATGTAAAACCTTCAGACGTTCACCATCAACCATGAGATCAAAATAATTTCGTTCTCCTCCCCTAAAATGCAACTTTAATTCGTTACCGGTAAACCGAAATCGCACCATTACTCCCGGCCAATCGTAACGTGCTACCTGGTTATCTGAAAAATCCACCCGCCCCATGTAATTGAAGTGTTCATGGGTGGCAGGAAAAAAATGATCACTTTTCTGTGAGAAAAGATTTACCGACATGGAAAACATTAATGCAATAAAAAAAAATACTCTATTCTTCATCGTTCAACGTATTACTGGAAACTACTTTGATTCGTGAGGGGGTAAAGATACAACCTATTTTAGGACCAGCTAAAAACTCAAAAAACATTGAATAACAACTCATTACAGCAATAAATAATAATTCAGGTGCAAGGTTTTTTGACGCAACAGACAAATAACCTTGCACTTGAGACAGACAATTAGCTAGTGTGACAATTACTAAATTCCTTCACTAATTTCAAGCCCTTTTTTCCATTCTGCTTCGTTGGGGCTTTTAACCGTAGCTAAGGCTATGCTTGGCAAGCCCCGCCTTGCACAAAGAAAAAAATCACTTAAAATTCAAGTAAACCAATTTAATAAATGTCACACTAGCCAAAAGAACAAAATTTACTTCACCGACAAAATCTTGAAGTATTCCAATACATCTTCGATTTGTCGGCTTGTAAATTATGCCCTTTTGACTTTTTCAGCGGGCCCTATTAAAACCAGTAGAGCCGGCAAATTTATTGCCGACTCTGTGCATTATAGTTTTTCTATTAACTATATCAAAACCCAAAATTTTCAACGGTACTCCAGCCAAACAAAATCAAGGTTTATCAGACATAAAGAATTCCAGCTTTCCACCGTTTTGAATATCCTTATGTTTAAACTGGTTGGATTGAAGTTTTTCTCCATTTAGCTTCACCGCCTTTACATATTTATTCTGAGGAGAATTGTTATGTACTATAATTTCAAACCATCCCTCATTCACCCGGATACGAGCTTCATCAACGATGGGTCGTCCCAGAGTATATACCGGTTCTCCCGGATTAATCTGGTAAAACCCAAGAGCGCTCATAATGTACCAGGCAGACATTTGTCCACAATCTTCATTACCAATGATGCCTGCCGGCTCCGGTTTGTAGAAATTATAGAGAACGGTATCCACAATTTCCTGAGTACGCCAGGGCCTATCCGTGTACTGATACATATAAGCGACATGATGGCTGGGTTCATTTCCGTGTGCATACTGACCAATGAGGCCCGTTATATCGGCACTGGCATTTTCCCCTTCCACTTTGCTGGTTGTAGTAAATAAATTATCGAGCCATTCTCCCATGGCCTCTTTACCTCCAAGGAGTTTCCGAAAACCTTCAAGGTCGTGAGGAACAAAAGGTGACCATTGCCATGCGTTGCCTTCAACATACTCACTTTTCATATGGCTGGAGTAATTGGGGTTAAAATCGGCATACCAATCTCCGCCCAGATTTTTCCCGCGCATAAAGCCGGTTGAAGGATCGAAATAATGTTTATAATATTGTCCTTTGGCATACCATTTCTCTGCAGCACCGGCGTGCCCCTCATTTTCCATCAGGGTGGCCAGACACCAGTCGTAATAAGCCATTTCGAGGCCCCATGAAACAGCCCCCTGAACCTTGTCAACCGGTACAAACCCGTTGGATTCTTTGTATTTGATGTGCAAAGGCATGACCATTTCAGCCCGGGTACCTTTAGCCTGCTCATGCCATTCGGGCTGCCAGGTTGCAGACTTCTCTGCTGCAGCAATCAGCTTATCGGGTATCGAATCAATAAGCTCTTTTGTTGAAGCATCAGCCATCAACGAAAGGGCCGGATAACCCACCATCGTACCGGTGTAATTGGCAACAAGCGGCCACTTGGGCAACAATCCTCCCTGCTGACTTCCCTCATATAAAGAGTAAACCCATTGAGAAGACAGTGAAGGTTCGATAATGGTCATCAACGGATACCAGGCCCTGAAGGTATCCCACAGGGAAAAGACAGTGTAAGCTTCCCCCTTTCCGTTGGTGTTGTAAATTTCGTGATCCATTCCTCTGTAACGACCGTCGGCATCACTAAAAACCATCGGTGCCAGATGCGAATGATAAAGAGAAGTATAGAAATTGGTCAGCACATCTTCATCGTCACTCTTTATCTCGATGGCTTCTAAAGTTTCATTCCAGTTTTTCCGGGCTTCTGCAACCACTTCATCAAAGGACTGAAGAGCCTGGACTTCCTTCAGGTTGATGCCAGGACCTGCTTCATCCACAGCAGATATTCCAACTTTGGCTGTCAAAGGCGCATCCAGCTTTTCAAAGGATAAAAATATTTTTAAGTTGGTTCCCTCAGCACTGTTTACCCCCTCCAGACTTTCTCCGTCCTTTACGATCTTTTCTACTAAAAACGGCTCATTAAATTCTGCACGAAACCAAACAGGATCTTTAGCAGCCCAGCCTTTGGTCATCCGGTATCCCTCAATGGTACGATCGTCAATCACCTTCAGGGAAGCCTCAAGCACACTATTGCCCCAGGTTTCCTGAAGAATATGGGCCAGGTCAATCATCAAACCGGGTTTACTACCTTGCGGATAGGTATATCTATGCCAGCCGGTTCGCAAAGTGGCACTCAATTCACATTTCACATCCCATGGTTTAAGGGTCACCTGATAATAACCAGGGGATGCCTGCTCTTCGCTATGAGAAAAAGTAGCCAGGGGAGCCTCATCCACTTCTCCGGTATAGGGCAGAAAAAGGACATCGCCCATATCGCCAATACCGGTACCACTTAGGTGTGTGTGACTGAATCCATAAATGGTACTATCCGAGTAATGGTACCCGCTGCAAGCATCCCAACCATTGAGACGAGTATCAGGACTTAACTGCACTCTTCCAAAAGGTAACACAGCCCCGGGATAGGTATGCCCATGAAAACCCGTACCGATAAACGGATCAACATACCCGGTTAAATCTTTTTCTTTCTCGGAAGCAGTCTGCCCGGTTGAGCATCCCATCAGTATTCCGACAGTAATCAATCCAATCAGTGAAAAACGGAAAATCTTCATATTTTTTCTTTTAAATATCAGCATAATTTGTGTTTGCATCCCGGCTTACACCCTCATAAAGAACTTTTTTTGTGCCGCCAGAGCACTTATTATTCCTACCATTAAGGTAATTATTATGGCTTTAACCATTCCTGAAACAACCGGCATTTCATCGAAGTAAAGCAAACTTTCCATTCCCGTAAGCGCTAAAACCGGAATAACCAGATTGCTTCCGGCAACATAAGCCATCATGGGGTTTTTCCCCGAGCCGATAAGAATAAACATTAATCCTTTGAGGCCAAATTCTTCATTAAGTACAACAAAAGCAAGTAACAAAACCATTGAAAGACCTGCTGTAAGGATCAGGTAACTCAGTGTGGCCGGGTCTTTTTTTATCCCCCCATGCAGAGGCTCCAGAAGGTAACCCCCTATAATCAATACTACAATAACCGGAAATAATTTAACAAATACAGGTCTCCAAAAACTCCTCCACTCTTTTAACAATAAAAACAATCCCACTGTCAGAACAATGGTAATAGCAAAGGAAAGCTCCATTTTTCGGGCATAAAGACCCAATAGAGAAACAACCACAAGAGCTATTCCTGCTAAAAGTATTCCGAAAGCAATACGAGCGTTGCCGGTTTTCTCCTGTCTTGACCCAATATCGGGGTTTTGAAGTGCATTCCGACAAACAATACCGGTATAAATTCCGGGAATTAATACAAGCAAATATTTGAGATAATTCCAGGAAACCAACCAGGGAACAGGCGACCAGTCATAGATGTTGCTCATCCAGTTATTGCCATCGCGGGCACTTAGAAAAAAGGCAGTCAACAAAGCAAACGATACCCAAAGTGCTTGATGCCATTTGCGAAACATTAGATATAGAATCCCGCCACCTAAAGCGGTATTGGCAAGAACCATAATTATGATGTCGAAAGATTTTAAGGAAAAATCACGAACCCCTTCAATACCCATTAACCCAAGAAAAACAATTGTAAGCACCAGCCCTGTGAGAGGAATAAGGAAAGAATATTTAACGGCCCACCCCTTTGCAGGTGAAGCAAACACCAATAGCATCAGCGCCATGCCCAGTAATGCCAGTAACCATTTCACAAAATCAGGTGCATCCATCCCCCACGGGCGAAGATGTTGCGAAACAACTGCAAAAACAGCCAGCCCCAGGAACCTCCAAATAAGGTGACCAGCTATTTTTGCATGTGTTGTTCCACGATCCATTCTCCCTCCAAAAGAAAACGGGATGGCTGCCCCCATCGAAAACAAGAACATGGGAAATACCAGATCAACCCAGGTGAGACCAGGCCAGTCGGGATTAAAAACATGCTGCGGCGGAGGCAGTTGTGCATGATACATCCATCCGGGCAAAGCCCCTTCAAAAGGGATAGTGCCTGACAAAACCATCATTAAAATAGCCAGACCACGCAAGGCATCCAGTGCTTCAAAACGAACTTTGCCGGTTGACATCAGATAAACCTTCTTAAAGCTAACGACTTATTAAAAGACAGATTCTTTTTTTCTTTTTTATACAGGCCCTGTAGATCTACTTCTACAGAAGAAAATGGCTCCACAATTCGATTTAGCAACACTGCCATCTGAGCCCGGGTTATAGAAACATGAGGTTGCATTTCTCCCCATCCCATTTCTTGCCAAATCATTGAGATATCCTCGTTTGAAATTTCAGGTTGAATATTCGGATTCATATACCGTGACAAAGAAAAGGCCGTATTGACACCTTCCTCAATGGTCAGAATTTCTTCATGTGAATTAAAATTAAAACCGGGTGCAATATCCTTCAGACCATCTCTTAAAGCATTTGCAGTCATCACCGAGTCGGGGTAAAACAAAGTAACGTTGGACCAGCCAATGTTTTTCCCCTCTCCTTTAAGTATTCCTGTAGCTCCAATTTTTTGAACATCCTCCCAATATTTTTTTTCAACGTTAACATCCGAATAGGGCATAATGTAAGCTCCATCGGCAATCAAGTGGCTCTGAACCTGCCGCACCGGGACATCGGCAGGGGTAACCCCTTGTTGTACGGCAAGAGATGCCAGAGTTCCGGCCGCCTGTCCTATAAGCATACAAACCGGTTGAAGGCGGGTCGTCCCATTCACTATATTGGTAACAGAAATAGATTTTTCTGCAACAATGAAATTTTCAGTATCCTTTGGAATAAGCG
Organism: Marinilabilia rubra; assembly: GCF_003121985.1. Taxonomy (GTDB): domain Bacteria; phylum Bacteroidota; class Bacteroidia; order Bacteroidales; family Marinilabiliaceae; genus Marinilabilia; species Marinilabilia rubra. The sequence continues at coordinate 244,574 of NZ_QEWP01000001.1, read as the reverse complement.
CTCCAAGAGGCAGGGTGTAAGAGGGAACCGGATAAAAATGAAGATAGGGCACCTGTGACTGATCCGGATAACGCGAATGGTGATGATCGATGGGATAATCTCCCACAGCAATTCCGGTTCTGTAAAGTGCCGTTTCCTGACTAAAAGGACGTGCCAGATCGTTAACTGTAAAACGGACTTTCCCTTTTATCCGCCTCGATTCGCGATGATAAGCAATGAGCGGAAATCCGTCAGAGGTGGGGAATTCATCATCAGCAATGCCCAGATTGGTAAAACCCAACTCGGTTTGAAGATAATAAATGTAACACCTTGTAAACCATTTTGCATTAGCTAAAGCTTCAGCTCGTTCTTCCGGTCCCATCTCAACTACATTTACATAGTAATCATTGCCACGGATGGGCCAGTTGATCATGAATTTGTCCTTCGGAAGCCGACCGTACTCCATCATATAATCACAATCCCAAAGCTTGTTACCGGCAGTATCTTCATCACATTCATGGGCACAAGTACAAAAGAATGGAGAAGGATCATAGTTTTCGGGCTTTTTAATGGTCTTATCCCTACCCTCACCGTAGTCTTTTAATACTGCTACATAAGTTAAGTCCTGCACAATATCATTGCCCTCCTCCGGTGCTATTTCCTCCCCGGTTTCATAACGCGAATCCATACCAACATCGTAAGGAATACCTGCCATTGCAGCCACATCACCCAACTCGGTTCCATCAATGATTACTTTGGTCTGGATCGTTTGGCTGCCGCGAGGACCATCTACCAAAACCGTCCAGCCTTCCTCGTTCTTTTCCAGAGACACCAGACTAGTGTTAAAGCTTAATTCAAGTTTGGGTTCAGCATCCGCCATTGACTTTAATATGTTGGCTCCCACCGAAGGTTCAAAAAGAACATGACTGACCCATCCGGTACTGACAGAATCGGGACCTCCATAATAATCATAAAGCTTCTGGCGAAACTCAGCCCACAAACCGGAGGGTAATTTATGGTTACCATCAATGGCACTTACCCCCGCCGAAGTAAGCATACCCCCAAGCCAGGGACCTTTCTCAGCAATAAGCGTTTCAGCCCCCATACGCGCTGATTGAATACCGGCCATACTACCACTGGCACCTCCTCCGATTATCAAAACATCTACTTCCTTGGTATTGGAGGATTGAGGTCCTCTGCAAGCCCCCAAGGCAAACAACAACGACAAAAAGAAAAACCAGGTAATTTTCATATTTATGCGATTAAAACTATGTTGGTGTGATTTATATATTTGGTTCCCCATCCGGAACGAGGTTTGTTTGATTTTCAATGGATTTGTCAAAAAAGAATGAACCCCAAAAGCGAGTCATGTTGAGCTTAGTCGAAACGTCTGTTACCAAAGGAATAGATTCTTCGACAAGCTCAGAATGACATCAAACTTGGACTTTTGAGACAACCTCATGCCTGCCCCTTATTTTGCAATACTTTCCAACGTTTGCCAGCATTGGTAAAGGCCGCGGGGTACATGAAAGCATCCTTTCCACTTACCACCTTTAAGATTAAGTGATACATCGCCCTGCCGGTTGAGGTAACCATACCACTCGGGATACTGCTCATCCTTAAAATAGGCCCAGGTATACTGATGGACTTTTTCAAACCATTCCAGACTCTCTTTTGAACCGGTAAGGCGGTATCCTTTGAGGAGGGAAATAAGCGATTCTATATGCACCCACCAAAGCTTCTGATCCCACTCCAATTGTTGGGGTGGACGGTTTTTGGCATCCATGAAATAAAAGATTCCGCCATATTTTTCGTCCCATCCATGCTTCAGTGTTTGGAGGGTAATTTGCTGTGCTTGTTCAATGATATCCTTTTTGTCCATTCTCTCGGCCAGATCCATGATAAACCACATGGCTTCAATGGCGTGACCCGGATTTAATAATCTTCCGTCGAAGGTATCCGACAAGGAACCATCTTCATTCACATTCTCCACCACAAGACCACATTCAGGCCGATAGAAAACATTCAAAACCTCATCCATCAGTTTTGTCGCGGATTCTTTCACATAGTCAGCCCCCAGTATGTGCTCCATCTCCAGGTTGAGGTTACACATAATCATGGGCAATGCAAAATTCTTCAGATGCCGCGTACCTGGATAAGCTTTATTGTAACGGCCTTTGGGATTCTCCTGACGTTCCAGAATACGATCGTAAGTTGTTTTTGCCAGGTTGGTGTATTCCTGATTGCCTGTGGCGAGCCCCAGTTGGGCAAAAGCCATAGCAGCAAAAGTGTACGAAAATATGTTATAGGGTTGAATCAGTGGTTTCCCCTCTCGAGTAAGGCTAAAGTACCAGTTACCAAAACCATCGTGCCCGTATTTTTTCAGGAACTCCCCTCCCTGACGGGCACATTCGAGCCATTCAGGTTTTTGCTCAACCCGGTTATAGAGCATTGAGAACATCCACACTTCACGGGCCTGAAGCCAGATAAATTTATCGGTATCGAAAACATTGCCTTCACGGTCGAGGCACGAAAAGTAGCCTCCAAACTGCTCATCCTGTGATTTATTCAGCCAGAAAGGCACAACATTTTCGAGCAGTTCCTGCTTATACTGTAAAGCCAGTTTTTGAAAATCCATTGTTCTTTGATTTTATTAACTCCAAATACTCGAGATAACGGTTATACAGATGTCCTGCCTGCAAGTAAGCAGATTGTGGACTCATAAAGTGGGAAAATTCAAAAGTAATGGCATTATGAATACCTGCTCTCTCAGCCATCTGAAGCTTAAGTAATAGTTTTTCCCATTTGATGGGCATAAATTTAATGGGCATATCTCTGTCAAAAGTTTCAGAATTGGTCCAACATTCCAAACCATATTCATCGGCCAGAGATTTATTGAGTTGAAGAAATCCGGTCAGGTCATCATAGTCAACATGTCCATCCTGGAAGGCTACAATGTCAACAGCATTTTTGATACCATCAAAAATCTCACGCCAGTCGTTTTCATGTTGCTGCAATGAAATCCCTTTAGCTTTGGTTGTATCATTAACATACTGACTCACGTTCTTGATGCCATCAATGTAAGGAGATATAAGAACCGGCAACCCCTCTGAAACATCTTTGCAATGGCGTGCCAGACTGGCGTAAAGATCAATAATCTGACCTGTTTTACGGCTGATCTCCTGCGACACATACCACCCCTTAAAGGCGGGCATGTGCCCATATTTCGTCCACACCTCATCAATCACCCGCTTATTCAGATCCACCTCCTGAGAAAACTTCCCTTCAGTCCAGTATTTACCGGAATCGTAAAGTCCAAAATAAAAAGACATGCCATACTTCTCCGCCAGTTCAAGATACATTTGAACCAAATCAACGGGAGGACGGTACGTCCCTTCGCTTTTCATCAAAACTTCCGAGGGAAAAGTCTGCCACTTTCGATATCCCGAACGAATGAGAATAACAGTATCAATTCCGGCTTTTTTCATATACCCGAAATCTCTGTCCCACTCATCGCGCCCCCAGTTCTGATGGGGTATATCGTGACTTATCTCATCTAAAAAAGTACCTTTAATTCTCATCCAAATATCTCTTTAGCGTTGTTATATTCAATTTACCGAAGAACATTAGACTCGTTCAGAGCCTTTATCCATCGCTGATAACCGGCATTGTTAAGGTGCAGCCCATCAATAACCAGTTTATCCGGCATTTGATTCTGACCATCAGCAAAAACCTGATGCAGATCGATTAACTTTACATTATATTTCTTAGCCAACTGCCTTATTCTTTTATTCAATTCCAGGATTTTCGGAGTCTTACCTTTCATGTACTCAAACGTTATGTTCGTCTCATTAATGGGCAAAACCGTATGAAGCACCAACCGGGTATTCCGGCTTTCATTTTTTATCCGGCGGATGATTTGCTCATATTTAGTGGAAATCAAATCTGGAGGTAGCCCCCTGCCCAAATCATTAATGCCGATGAGTAAAAAAATGACGGTGGGTTTGGCTTCCAACAGGGTGCCAAGGCGGGCATCCACACCCCAGCAGTTATCGCCCCCAATTCCTCGGTTCAACACCGGTATTTCAGGAAACCATTCTCCCCAAAGGCCACGCTCAGTTATGCTGTTCCCTACAAAAACGACATTCCAGGAATTAACCGGAACAGATTCATGCATTCCTTTTTTATACAAGTAGTAACTATTTGCATAGGAGGTATCCACTGGTGCTTCCTGCGCATAAATCCCCGACAGAAGACCAAAGGAACATGCAAGGAAAATCAGAGTCCGTTTTACGTTTATGTCAAAACCACTTCTTTTCATCATTAGTCCATATTCTTAATATGATCGTACCAGAAGAATTTCAGAAGCACGGATGTACCAATAAACACTCCCAGAGAGACCCAGGCCGAAGAATACTCTCCCGAAAGGAAATAGAGGGGTAAAACCACCATCGACATTTGCCAGGTAATACCAACCGCCACATTAAATGCATCCCTTTTGAAATCCTTATTAGGCACAAATGAAGGGTCCTCTTTCATCACCTCTTCTTTTACAGGCTTCCAAAAACCCCAGGGACGGGTTTGCTTATAAAATATTTTGAGCGTCCTCATATCTTCAGGCTTAGTAAAAAGAGTACCCAATACTGAAGCAGTCATTGACACCAGTAATATCAAAGGAAAAATGTAGATATCGATAGCTCCGGGAACAAAGATTCGCACCGAGGGTGGAACTACCACAGAAGCAATCAGTCCTCCAAGCATCCCATAGAAATAGCCCATACCGTTGAATCGCCACCAAATCCACTTCAATACATTGGCAGCTGCATATCCACCGTAAAGTGAAGAGGTAATCCATAGCGTAAGGCTATTCAGGGATTTTGCAAAAAGACCAAAGGCAATACCTACTACAACCAAAATAAGACTTGACATGTAGCTGTAACGAACCAGTTTTTTATTAGAAGCCTGAGGGTTTACATACTTTTTATACAAATCGTTGACCAGGTAGGCCGGAGCAGCATTAATGAAGGCTGCAAAGGTACCCATAAAAGCTGCCAAAAGACCTGCCAGCAACAATCCTTTAATACCCACTGGCACAAACTGACGGATGGCCAAAGGCAATACCATTTCAAAATCAATATCGGCGCCCATCTTCATGAGTTCAGGCTTCAGATACACCAATCCCAGAACTGCAAAACCACCAATCATCAGATAACGTGGAATAAACAACACCAAAGAAGTAAGTCCACTCATTTTAGCAGCTTCGGAAGGGGTACGGGTACTCAAAATTCGTTGCATATCATAACTTGGTACCGGTCCTGCCAGACTTGCAAAAATCCCTTTCAGCAGCATCATCATCAGCAACATCCCAAACATTTCGTAGCCATCGGTTCCTATTTTATCATTCAACTCGGGGAATAGCCCGGACCAGTCGAGATCCAGTTCCCACCCGGGCCACAAATCGGTCCATCCTTCAGGTACAACGGCAGCAACCTGCTCAGGCGTAACCTGATTGTAAGCAATGATGCCGATTGATACACATGCCACCGTCATAATGAGAAACTGCAACACCTCGGTACTAACCACACTGTACATGCCGCCTTTCATAGTATAGACAGTAGTAATGGCGATAATGATCAAAGCATAAACCTGCTCGGAGGTTAAATGCAGTCCCATTATGGTGGTGGAAAGGTCCCATGTGAAGAATGTGGTAGCAAATTTTCCAATTCCCTCAACAAAATAGGCGATAAAACCAATCACACTGACCACCGCAAAAACCACCACGATGATGTGTGAGAGTCTTCCGCCACGGCCATCCCCAAAGCGGAAAGTAATCCACTGGGCCCCCGTCATAGTATTGGATCGTCGCATCCAGATGGCGAGGAAAACCATTACAAATATCTGATTCCAGACCGGCCATAACCAGGGGATCCAGGCACTCTTGAGTCCATAAACAAAGACGATGGTCACCGTCCACATAGTACCTGAAATATCAAACATCCCGGAGGCATTAGATAAACCCAGAAAGTACCATTTGATCTTGTTTCCACCCAGAAAATAAGCCTCCAGATCCTTTGATGCCCGCTTCGACAACCAAAATCCGATAAACAATGTCAGGACCAGATAGGCCATAACAATTCCAACATCAACAAGGGACAAATTCATTGTATTCTTTTCGTTTTATTAAAATTCACAATTACACCAGGCTATTGCCTGTTAATTATACATCTCTTTTAGTTCTTCCGAGTATTGGCTAAGGCCTTCATAAAAGAAGTGTACTTCTCCATCCATTCCCAGCTTTCGGTTGCTCTCAATCATAAATTTGAAAAGCTCATTGGAAGGTTGCTCGCCATTGACACGAATTAGAATTCCGGGATAAAGCAAATGCCGTTTTTCAGGCAGGACATAATCAACCGTTGCTTTTAGTGTGTTTAGATAAGAAGTGGAATCCTTACGGTAAACCTGAGGGCAGATCATATCAACATATCCGAAATTGATCCAGGTGGGCCAGTCCTGAAGATACTCTTCCTTGCTCCAGGGAAATACACTGGGAGCCATCGAAACAATGCATTCAGGATCTGCACTTTTCACCGCGTGGTAAAGTCGCTTCATAAACTCATTAAGTTTTTCAGCCCGCCAGTTTACCCATTCAAAATCTTTGTAGTATTCGGGCGGTTCCTGGCCGAAATGTTCAGCTTTATATTCTTCAATCACACCGGGATTATACCCCCCTTTGGAAGGCATGGCAGGCAAACGATCATCTCCCTGGATGCCATCCACATCGTAGTTATTAACCACCTCAAGAATGAGCGACATGACAAAATCCTGAACCTCGGGATCCAAAGCATTTAGCCAATCAAAATTATTCTTGGTGCAGAGTTCTCCGTCACTTGTAAGAGAAGCCCATTCAGGCTTTAGCTTAACCAGCACACCACCATCTTTGTTATAGGAAGAAGAAAAGCCGAATTCAAACCAGGCAAAGACTTTAATATCTCTCTTATGAGACTCTTCAATTAACTCCTTTAACGGATCGCGTCCTGAATTATCCGGATCCAGCACCGGATCGATTTCCACACCGGTAAAATCTTTCATGATCTGACTGCGATACATGGTCATGGCTTTGTTCCAGGTTACCACAAATATGGTATTAATCCCAAGGCTGTCACACTTTTCCACTGCCTGAACCACCTTTTTTTTGGTATAAAGTGCATCACTGGCCACATTGGTCAGCCAAACGCCCCGAACCGGCTCATCGTAACCGGGAACGAAGTTGGGTGCAGTTCCTTCATCAGATTGGGATGATTGGGAACTGCACCCAGCCATCATCAATAGTGCTATGAGAATAAAAAACGATTGCTTCATGAGAGACATCTTAAGACCTAACCTTATATTTTTATCTTTTTTCATTATCTGTAATGGGTTGAAACACTTGAAAACATCAGGGCAATTCAGGGTATTTAGCCGGAGCCGGATAAAAAGCTTTGATGACTGCCTGGATTTTTTCATTGTTAAGAGGCACATCATAGAAGAAAGATTCACCATAAATACCACGCTCCCTATTAGCCAGGATCTGACCTGCCAAAACTTCGGGATCACTCAAACCACTGCTTCCGTAAAGGATAAGACCGGGACTCAGCAATTCAAGATTACCATGTCCGTGAGTGGTGTAATAAGATAAAACCTCATCTATGGTATATTCGTAGCTGGTGACTGAAGAGCGATAACACTGCACTGAAAGCATTTCAATGACACCATCATCGAGCCACACCGGCCATTCCTGCATCAGGTTATTAAAAGCCCAGGGATATGGATTGGGAGAAAAAGCGATAATACATTCGGGATCGGCTGCTTTAATCTCATCATACATCTGAACCGCAAAGTCATTCAGAATATCAGCCCGCCATCTTACCCAGGCACTGTTATTAAAATTGGACGGAGGCTCTTCTCCGTTGTGTTCCTCCTTATAGCGGGCAACAGTGTAATCGTCGTACCCGGAGTTACGAGGCATAGCTGGCAAGCGGTCGTCTCCCTGAATCCCATCCACATCATATTTATTAACTGCTTCAAGCATCATATCCAGCATGAAACGCTGCACCTCTGGATTGTAGGCATTGTAATAGTAGTCCGATTCATTGTAGTTGCAAGGCTGCCCGTAACTGTTAATGCCCACCCAATCGGGGTGGACAGCCAGTATTTTGTCATTATCAGGAGTGGGAGGCGTAGCAGTCCGGGACATAAATCCATACTCATACCAAAGAATTACTTTCAAACCATTGGCATGCGCCACCTCCACCAGGTCGGCAAGGGGATCTCCCGATCCACCCTGATAATCGTAGAAGAGTCCATCTTCAGGAGTGTTGTAAGAAGAATTATCCGCCAGCGTCTGGCTTGGGTACAATATGCGGGTTTGTGCCCAGGTTCCTACAAATAAAGTATTAAAGTTGAGCTCAACAGCCAGGTCTACCCCTTTCTGAATTTCTTCATAACTCCTCAAAAAAGGTGAATGCCAGGGCGCAGGAATCCAAAATGCCCGCACCCCGACATCCTGTGGTAGTTCATTGGCTGTTAGTGTATATGTTTTAACGTCACCGTTTTCGGCTGTAACGGCAACGCTTACAGAATTTTCTAAGTTAATAAGGCTTCCGCTGGCTGGTTCAACCTCAGCATAAGCCGGGAGATCAAAGCTAACTTCAACCTCGCTTAAATCGGTTCCGTAAGGAACGTCCAGTTCAATTTTATCTTCGGCGATAGTTCCATCCCGAAAAAGGGCGGGAAATGAAACTCCCTCTAAAGAGTTATCATCACTTTTGGAAAAAGTAACAGACACCGTGTAAACCACCTCACGGACATCTTTGCTAAGTTTAAAACTTAATGGGCTGGTAAAGTCATAAGCATATCCGGGAGCAGGTATTAATTCTGCATCCTGGTTGTAGGTCACGGCAGGAACCAAAGCCTTAATATCCGTTCCCCGGGGTACTTTTACATCAATGGTCAGGTTTTCCTGGTCTATTACCCCTTCTGCAGCGGGATCAAGGTTCTGAAAGACAAATGAAGTAATCTGCAACTCTTCTTCTTCAGGAATCTCAGTGTTTATGTCTTCCTCACAACCAAATGTCATCAATGCTATAAAAACAAGCAGGTAATAATGTAATTTCTTCATGACAGATCATTTATTCCCGGAGTAACAGAGTTGAATAACAGCTCCAGGGTATTCAGCAAAGTGAAAAATTAAAGAGAAAATCCCCGGACCGTTTCCGGCCCGGGGAAAAGATGTTTATCGAGTAAATTCTTCAACCATGAAGCCGTTCAGTACAGAGAAACTGAAAATCATTGGATTTCCTTCTTCATCTTTTACAACAGCATTGTTTGCATTTACCCATGGGTCATTGCTTCCGCCACTGAAAACATTGGTGTAAATCAGCTTTTGCCCGATGTTCTCATCAGTAAGTGCACGTAAGGCAGCTTCGATATCAGCTCCTTCAGTGATGTTAACGATTTGAGAAAAAGCACCTGAAGCCTCCCATTCGCGGTTAATGGTGAATGAAAGGTAACGTCCACCATTGTACTCAAATACATGAGGATCAAAAGAGCGGAACTGGACTACACTTTCTGGTACTTCATAAACCACATTGCCCTGATCATCGAGAAGAGTAATTCCCATCTCAGCACCTGAAGCCAGGTAAAGACCCTCTGCACCGGGAATTTCATTTACACGGCCATACTGACCAACTTTTACTGCTTCCTCAAGAGCAAGATCCCATACTACAGGAGCGCCAAATTCGCCACCATCAGCCTGGAATACATAGAACTCATTGGCATCAGGATTACCACCCCATCCGGGGAAATTGGATGCGATGATTTTACCGTTGGTTGAAGGATCACCAACAATTGAAAGAGCATCACCCAAACGCTGATTGTCAGCAGTTGTAGTATAAGTCAAGACTACCTCAGGTGTAGCATCAACATTGGCCCATTTGTAAACTTTAAATTCAGCCCCCTGAGTAGCCATCACCATATTACAGGCATAGATGGCATCACCTGCACACTTAACATCAGAGATCACCCATGAACCTCCTTCAACACCTTCCATGCTAAGATTTTTCACTTCATCAACAGTGGGATTGATGTCCCAATAATGAATGAAATTACCATTGAGACGAGAAGCAACAAATACGTACTGACCGTTAAAATCGGCACCACGTGATTTATCGTCCGAAATTTCGGTAGGAACAGCCTGAGAAGAAGCCGATTTGTCGATCAAAACAGTTGCTGTTTCCACATCAAATCCGGCAGTAGTTACTTCAGGAACAAGCGTATACTGTTTAGACTCACCAGCATAATTAACCGTAAGAGAAGCATCTACAGAAAGATCCAAAGTGTCTTTACCGGTTGATGTTTCATAAGTAGCACCTTCGGGACCTACTTCAATAGCAGAGATATAAACCAGGTGAGACTGCAACTCATTGTAAGTTACATTAATCTGATCTTGCAACAGGTCAACTTCTGTTTCGTATACCTCATCGGTATTGGCACTGGCAAGCTCCAATCCCTTCAGAACAGGGCCGGTAGGTTCTGCCTTAGTTACCGTTACAGAATAAGTATTTTGAAGTTCTCCGTTTTCTACAACAAAATTTCTTGGCTCGGAAAAGTCCAGAGTAGTACCAGACTGAGGAGTTACCATAGCCCCTTTAGACAAGGTAATTTCTGGAGTCAAAGCCATAAGGTCTGATTCAAAAGGAACAGCCACTGTTATATTGGTTCCTTCAATAGCTCCTTCAACTGCAGTAGCCTGGTCGGGCCCCGCATCCACAATTGAAAATCCGGTAATCTCGGCTTTCAGAGGATCATCTTCATCGTCTTCACATGAGGTAAAAAATGTTACCCCTGACAATAAAGCAACCATAAAGACAGCTTTCATTGCCTTTTCAAATAAACTTCTTTTTTTCATAAGAACAGTTTTTAAAATTTAAAGGGAATTATTAAATGGTCGTTTTACATGTTAGTTCTCAACGTCCCACCACATACGGGTGTACTGGCTGTCGCCTCCCATTTGACTGACAGCAGCATCGTAATTTTCAGCATTGTACCTTCTCTCATTCACAGGGTATGGCACTCTGCGGGGCATTTCGTCATTGCCGGGCCAGGTGTAAACAGGCTCCTGCATCTGAGGAAATCCGGTTCGTCGAACCAAACTCCATGCTTCCTGTCCATTGGGGTACAATGCAATCCAGCGTTGTGTATAGATTTGTTCCAGTCCTGTGGCAGACAGATAAGCCACCTCTGAATAGAAATCATCTATTACCTGCTGGTCATTTATTTCAAATTGATGTAGAGATGCTTCGATAGCCTGACGGTAAAACCCTGCGGGGTCGCCGGCAATGAAACCACGCTCTGCAGCTTCAGCTTTCAAGAAGCAGGCTTCGGCATAAGTAATGAGGTAATGAGGCGTTTCGGGTTGTGTAAAGAAAGACCCGATGTTACAGAATTCAGGTTTGTAATAGTTGTTGTACTTCAGACTCAGTGAATCCTGAGGCTGACCATTGCGAAGCCCTACAAACTCTCCGTTGGTATTAGGCTCGGCAAAGACTGAAATGCGCGGGTCATTAGCAGACTGCATATGCCCCATCAGATTCTCACTGATCCGGACCTCATGCCAGTTATAGACATAAGAAAGCGGATTTTTCACATGATAGGTGGGGCCATCTTCATCTGGAATAACCAGGGCCATATCTTCAGGAGAAGTCATGGTTTCGGAAAGATCCAGGCCTTCGAAAAATGACCGGGTCAGATTCTCATCTGCATCTGAAACTCTCAGCGCCATGCGCATGCCAAGAGTGTTGGCAAATTTTATCCATTGATCAAGATTGCCGTTGTAAAGCACGTCGGCATTTCCATAACCGGGATACCCTTTATCGCGGTTTTCTTTGATAAGAGCCACTGAAGCTTCTAATTCTTCAAAAAGACTATTATAAACAGATTCCTGTGAATCGTAAGCCGGCTTAACCGACTCCAAAGCTTCGGTATATGGAATGTCGCCGTACATATCGGTCAGCAACTGATACATGTATACCTGCCAAATGCGGGCACAAGCCTCTTTAATTGGATTCTTAAGCTCAACAGCCAACCCGATTGTCTGGTTATTTACATTTAGCGGTGCAAAATGTGGCCGGGCATAATACCAATCCCATACCACATTGCCCGGACCAGGTTCATAATTATCAGAAGTAAAACTGGGATTAATATTGGCCCAGTGCTGGGCATAAACCGATCCGGCGGTTTGATGAACCAACTGCCATACACCGACAGACAAGCCCGAACCAGTAACCAAAGCCCTGGTAAACAAATAATCGGGCTGAATTTTATCGGAAGTGGTTTTGGGACGATCCATCTCCTCGAAATCATCGGTACATCCGGTGAATCCCAGAACCAGTCCCAGCAATAGTGTATAAATTATATTCGTTCTCATTGCGATACTTTTTTCCGTTTACTTTTAAAAATCAAGTTTTAAGTTGAGAGCAACCGTCCTCGTTTCAGGGAAAGAGAACATCTCATAACCCACGGCATTGCCAGTTCCGAAAGATGATTCAGGAGAAATATTCCTGGTATTTCGCATCAGGTAGGCCAGGTTGTTGGCAACCAAACTGACCGATAGCTTTTTAAATGGAGAAGTTTTTAAGAAATCATTGCTGAACTGGTAACCAACGGAGACCTGCTTCAGACGAATAAAAGAAGCATCATCGACGAAAGCCTCATTAATGCGGGCCAAACGATCCCAATATTTCTGAGGGTCTACAGGGTATTTCCCTTCAACACCATTCTTTACACCTTCTACCATATAGCCATCATTAGGTGCCACGCCGGTAACCTGTGAAATTTCTTTGGCTTTTTCCCACTCATCGCGACCTTCTTCTGTAAACGCGAGGGTTCCGTAAAGACCACCACGCATATTGGTCATTGAGAAAATATCATGCCCCAGTTTGGAATCAATCTGCACGTTCAGGAAAGCCCCCTTGTAACGAAGCCCCGATTTCAGTCCGAGTAACCAGTCGGGATAAGCATTGCCGATGGTTTGTTCGGTATCAATAGCTCCCTCCTCAGTGGTTTTCAGCATAGGCAGATTCTCATCGTCAAGCATAATCCGGCCCGATTCGTCGCGGGCATACGCACTTCCCAGCATAATACCAACAGGATCTCCTTTACGGGCAGCGATGATCACACCCCCTGCACCACCAAGATTCAGTACATCTACTTCATCGTCCAGTTCTTCAACCTCACTCCACTGGCGGGTAATGTTGGCACCAAGATTCCAGGTCAGGTCGGCATTTTTAATAACATCGCCAGAAATACTCAATTCCACACCTGAGTTATTGATATAGCCAGCATTCACAATTCCCGAGTTATAGCCTGATGAAGGCGCCATAGGGGCTTTAAATATCTGATCCTCGGTGCCAGACTGATAAACAGCCGCATCAATGCTTAGGCGATTATCAAATAAAGAAGCATTGATACCCACCTCCTTAGAAATGGTTAACTCACTCTTCAGGTCTTCCTCAGGACGAACACCGGGAACAAAGCCATAGGGCAACCCATGAAACTGATTGGCATTGGTTCCATAGTTCATGTATCTGTACGAAGCATATTGCCCGCCATTACCAACACTGGCCCACGATCCACGGATTTTCAGGAAATTGACCCAATCCGGCATCGTCAGGGATTCACTGGCAATCCAGCTGGCACTAACCGAAGGATACAGGTAAGACCAGTTTTCGGGAGAGAGAACAGAAGTCCAGTCGTTACGCAGAGTCACATCCAAAAACACCTTACTTGCATAATCAAAAGAAAACAAGCCATATAAAGACTGGATTTCTCTTTCTGAAATGCCTTCAGAAGTAACAGGGTTCATAAAGTTCTGAATCACATAGGGTCCCACTTCATTGATAAGCCCGGACTCAGACGTTGAAGCAACACTTTTATAGGTATGACGCATCAGGTTTCCGCCCAAAGATCCGTTGGCCCTAAACTGTCCCCAGGATTGTTCGGCATTCAAAAGAAAATCGTAGTTTTCTTCCCTTACCTCCAGTCTGGTATCATTGATGGTAGCTTTACCGTCGGCTTTATAATAAGTATTGTGAGCAGTTATGCGTTTCCGGTTTTCAGAGTAATAATCGACACCTGCTTTTCCTTTGAATTCTAACTTAAAGCCCAGATTCAGGAGTTCTTTGAAGTCAATGGTAGCCTCAGCAAATCCAATTAACCGGTTACGACTGTCTTCATTCCTGTTTTCATTGATGGCCCAGTATGGATTCTGAAGCAGCGGTGAACTTGCAAATTCGGGAGGGGCATTACGCCAGGCAATTGTTCCGTCATTATTTCTTTGATACTGACTGGTCCATACAACCGGATATCCGTCTACTGTGCGATAAGGCTTCAACTGGTCGAACCCAACCGAGCGAGGCATTACAGTCATCAAATACACAGGATTATCAGGGGACCCTGCCAGGTTGGGACGATTCTCAGCCTCGGTATACACATAATTCAGTTTGGTATCCAACTTAAAATATTCGGCTGGTTTGGTATCGAACCGAATGGTGAAAGAACTTTTATCGTAAGTACTTCCAGGCTGAAGGTTTTCATTATTCATCTGACTGGCAGAGAAATAAACACCATTTTTTTCATTACGGTTATTCAAGCTTACCGTATTTGTTAAAGTAGTTCCCGTCTGAAAAAATGTATCATATGGATGCTCTGCAGGAGAACGGAGTTGCTGTTCTTCATTCAAAAAGTTGGTAACACTTTGTCCATTCATTTTAGCTCCCCAGCTTCTGTAGCTTAAGGGCTCAAATTTCCCAGCCGCACCCTGAGAGTAGTTATTCTGAAAATCGGGCTTCACAAGCGGATTGGCAATTTCATATGACGAGCTAACTGAAATGCCAAGCCCTTTTTGTTCCGATCCGCTTTTGGTGGTAATCATGATCACTCCGTTTTGTCCGCGGGCACCATACAAAGCAGCTGCAGCTCCACCCTTAAGGACAGAAATGGATTCAATATCGGAAGGATTGATATTGTTGGCAGCATTACCATAATCAAAACCACCCCATTCTGATCCCGAGGCTCCTCCTGAATTATCCATGGGTACACCATCCACCACGTAAAGAGGATCATTGGATCCGGTCAATGAATTAACCCCGCGAATCAGCACCTTGGTAGATCCTGCAGGACCATTACCGGAGCCGGAGATGTTTAGCCCGGAGACTTTTCCACTTAAGCCGGACAAGGGAGCAATACCCGAAGCATCTTCCATTTCTTCACCACCAACTTGCTGGACAGCGTAACCCAGAGCCTTGGCATCACGCTTTATTCCAAGAGCGGTAACCACGACTTCATCCAGATCGGTGACGGTGGGTTGCAATACCACATCGTAAAAAGCCCTTCCATCCAGGGGAAGCTCAACACTTTCAAAACCGATGAAGCTAAATGTTAAAACCTCTGCTGTTTCCGGAACATTTAACTCAAAGTTGCCATTCATATCTGTAATGGTACCTGCCGAGGTCCCCCTGGCAACCACACTGGCCCCCGGTAAAGGACCACCATTTTCATCAACAACTTTCCCCCTTACCACAGTTTCCTGACCGAAAACCGATAAAGAGAAAATACTTAAAACCAAAATCACTAAAAAACTTGCCTTCATTACGGTTTGATTTTTATGAATTAATCAACAAAGCGTTCTTTTTAAAAAATTCTCACCAAAGAATGTTTTCATTTTTTTATTTTCTTTCTGCAAATCTATTTCTTAAAATTTTTATTAACAAGTTTTTTTAATACTTTTTTACAAGAAAAAATTAACCACCTACCTCCAGACCGCAGTTAAAGCGTGAGACAGCCTCTACTATTTCATACGGAAAATAAAGAACAGGAAACAGCAATCAGAAAATATTTAAGAAGCAGAAAGCAAAAGAAAAGTCCGCACTTATTGAGAAGCAACGGACTTATTAAGAAATAATAACTAAAAGCCAGATTGGTTTTTAATTTTTTTTATTTACTTTTTTCATGAGTGGCCTCATCCAC
The DNA here is from genome assembly GCF_003121985.1 of Marinilabilia rubra. Lineage (GTDB taxonomy): Bacteria > Bacteroidota > Bacteroidia > Bacteroidales > Marinilabiliaceae > Marinilabilia > Marinilabilia rubra. The sequence continues at coordinate 228,533 of NZ_QEWP01000001.1, read as the reverse complement.
CAAATAGACAATCGACTTATAGGAAACGCCGCTGTGTAATGACAAACCTATTTCGCAGGTACGACTGGTGGAATAACCACTCTCAACCCCATCGGGCAATTGACGTTTTAGGGGTTTAAGCGCAGAGGCATTCAGCTCGGGATGAGTAAAACCGCGGTCACCTGCCCAGCCACAACACCCTACTTCATCGGGAACAATCACCTCTGCCGCGCACATCCTGGCTAACTGAAGTAACTCATCTTCCAGCCCCATTTTGGTACTGCTGCAAGTGGTGTGTATAGCAATTTTTTTATTTAGTCTCTTAAATTGAAGTCTGTCAGGGAAGTATTTTAAAATAAATTCAACCGGCTCGTATAAATCCAACTCTGAAGAAAGCGTTTCCTTCATTCTCAACAAACAGGGGCTCATATCGCAATACACAGGATATTTCCCATTTTCAGAAACAACCAGCAGCGCCTCATTGAGTTCTTTGGCTTTTCGCAGACCCTGCTCTTTAAAACCTTTACTATCGAAGGCCATTCCGCAGCATAGATTCTTCAAACCATCGGGGAAAACAACATTAAAACCGGCTTTCTCCAGTAACAGACGAGTCTTTTCCACCACTGCCATTTCGTTCCCATAATCGGCAGACTTTCCCATAGTGCGATTGATGCAGGTCGGGAAATAAACCACTGTATCCTTCTCTGAGTCCCGCCCATTTGACTTATAAACCGAAGATGAAGGCCCTCCATGGGGCATATTCGGATTCCACAAAGGGATGCGATGCCCCGACGCTTTAAATAAAAACCCGGAGATACCAGACATTACCGGGGTTCCCAAAACCCTATGCACACCACCAACCGTTCCCAGAACAAATCGTCCTGAGGAGGTAACTGAGCCCATATGATCTGCGATCCAGGAGGCAACACTATTGCCGGCAGAAGAGTTGCCATCAAACCGGAGTTCTTTAATTAATTTCCCGGTATTGATATCCACGGGGCAGGCCAGTTCACAAAGCCCATCGGTGGCACAGGTAGCTTCGCCATCGTAGTTGTATCTCTTCTTCAGCTCTGAAAGCCTTTCTTTATCTCTACCCTCCAGCGCCAATCGATGTATTTCGCGATAAATAACAATGCGCTGTCGCGGGGTAAGTGTTACCGCACGCGAGGGACAATTAATTTCACAAAACCCACACTCAATGCAATTGTCAATAAGATCATGAGCAACAGGAAGCGGCTTAAGATTTTTTAAATGAACATCCGGGTCATTATTTATTATGACTCCCGGATTAAGAATACCTCCGGGATCGATCACATTCTTAACCTTTTTCATCAGATCATAAATCTCACCCCCCCACTCTTCCTTCACAAAAGGCGCCATGTTGCGACCGGTTCCATGCTCGGCTTTCAGACTGCCATCAAACTCATGAACTACCAGTTTCACCAGAGCTTCCATAAACTTTCGATACTTCTCCACGCCGGCCCAGTCGTTAAAATCAGGCATCATTACAAAATGGATATTGCCATCCAGAAGATGCCCCCAAATCACATATCCTTCATATTCAAACTCCTCTATCAGCTTTTTCAGGGCAACCAAAGCATCACCCAGCACCTCTGCCCTGAAAGCCAAATCCTCAATAATACAGGCTGTTCCTTTGGGGCGTGCTGCCGCAGCAGAAGTAAAAAGGCCTTTTCGAACTTTCCAGAGCCGGTTATATTCATTCTTATCGGTAGTGAACTCAACAGGATAAACCGCATCAAAACGGGTGAGTGCTTTTTCAATTGACTTCATCTGGTTTTCAAGGACCTCTATCTCATCCGCAGAAGTCTCAATTAATAAAGCGACTACATCGTCCTCCAGTGTTTTAAGAACCGCAGGCATCCCTGGTTTATTTTCCACTGATCGTAAAGCATTCCGGTCCATCAGTTCGGCTGCACTTACGCTACAGCCCCGCAATGGCACAATGGCTTCACAAGCCGATTTGATATCTTTAAAAAAGACCATTGAGGTGGCCTTGAGATTAAACTCTTTGACAGTATTGAAACGCACCTCAGAAATAAACCCTAACGTTCCCTCGGAACCAACCATCAAATGCTGAAGGATGTCAATGGGATCTTCAAAGTCAATCAATGAGTTTACACCATATCCACAGGTGTTCTTTAATTCAAATTTATGCTGAATTTTTTGTCTGACTGTTTCATTGAATTTGGCAGATTTACTAAGAACCGTTAACTGACTTAACATGTCGGAGTGGGTTTCCTCAAAGCTTCTCCGGGATTCAGGATCGCCGGTATCGAGCACCGTACCGTCGGCCAGAACGATGCGCATGCTCTCAACTGTGTTATAACTATTATAGCGTATACCGTAACTGGCTCCACTGGCATTATTAGAAACAATACCGCCTATACGGGCCGAATTAATGGAAGCCGGACTTGGCCCTAATTTTCTACCATAGGGTGCCAAACGGGCATTTGCAAGGGCTCCGGTTATTCCGCTTTGAAAACGGGCACTGCCTCCATCAGAGGAAATCTCATAACCAGAAAACCCTTCGCCCGTATCAATAAGGACTGAGTTGGTTATGGTTTGCCCGCTCAAACTGGTACCTCCCGATTTAAACGTAACAGAAACATTAAAGAGCGCACATAACTCAAGCACTTTTACCACTTGTTGTTCCGATTCAACCCGTAAAACCAATTCAGGTATAAGTCGATAAAAACCGGCATCGGTGCCTTTGGCAAGGGTGTTAAGAGTGTCGGTAAAGATCTCTGACTCCGGCAGGATTGTGCGCAATTGTTGCCAGAACTTTTTTGATTTAATGTTTCCGTTTCCCATCGATAAAAGTTAATAGAAGTCAACTATGCTGCATCTAAAAAATTAGTCAGCAGTTTGAATGCCTTCAAAAGCCTATAATAGTCTTTTCTTTATTCATCATCACCCGTCTTGCAAATATATAATACATATTACAACTATACAATTTATTTTCTACTTCAAAAAAAGAGCTGCCCCAGGGGACAGCTCAATCAAATAAATTATTGTTTTAACTCACTTAGCCCACCAAAGTTTGGTGTCTTGCACGTCGGGGCCCTGAATATCAACGGCAGCTTGCGTATTAGCTCCATTTTTATTCCAAGCATCATTTCCATATCTCATCCTCTGAGGGTAACGACCGTTAATATCTCCAAGCCCATAAATATCAGGATCAGATACCCCATCAGCCAAAGAAGAAGGATAACCAAAATCACGCACCACAGCCCATGCTTCAAAGCCATCGGTATATGCTGCAATCCACCTTTGAATGGCAATTTTCTCCAGTTGCTCATCAACAGATCCTGTCAAAGATCCCAGCTCAGAATTTGCTATATAAGTATCAGCCTGAGCTGAAGAGATTTCCCAAACAGCCATTGCCTGACGAATCCCTTCCTGATATAGGAAATTGGCATCCCCTGAACCAAGCCCTCTGACAGCAGCTTCGGCCTGAAGGAAGTAAGATTCAGCTGTTTGCAAAACAATTTCCGGAAAAATATCTTCCCCCTGATTTTTTTGCTGAATGACAATATCCGCAGGTGTTGAGAAAAAATCATACTCCACATATGGATATGTATTTGAATTAATCCGGACCGGCTGGCCAACGTAATAAGTTGCTGGAGCAACATTGACAGTAACGGTATCGGCAATATCCTCGCGATCATAACTTACACCGGCCTGATTTAGCTCATCCAAAATAAAATTCACTCTGTCCAAAAATAAATCTCCTTCAGAACCTTCAGGTTTTACAAATTTGGCAGTTCCCCCTTCAGCTGGCTTAACATATTTTGATAGTCTGGGATCGTCCTCATTACGAAGATAATCTACCAAAGGCTTACTGACAGTCCAATCTGACCCGGCACCAAAGCTATGCCAAACATCTCCGTAAGCTGCGCTACCCCATTGAGAAATTTCGGCATCTTTCTCCATTAAACAATTATCATCCACGGTAGCCAGCAAAGGTGCACTTAAAGCCTCATTAATGGCGGTTTCAGAAAAATCATCGCCCTCTGCACCATAGGCTCGCAAAGCAATTCGAAGCTTTAGTGTATTTGCAAGTTTTTTCCATTTTTGAAGATCTCCATTATAGTAAAGATCATTATCACCAACATCATCAACGCCAACACCTGTTCTTTCGGCATCTCCAATTATTGACATAGCCTCTTCCAGATCTGCTATAATTCCTTTATAAATAACCTTCTGGGAATCAAATTCAGGAGTCACTATATCCGGATCTGCTGCCTGAGAATAAGGGATCATGCCAAAAACATCTGTAAACATCTGATAATACAAGCCCTTCATTATAAGACCCATTGCATACATATGTTCATTTTCAAATTCACCCCCGTTTTCGGTTAACTTCATAAAATTATCAAGCCCCCCCAGGTAGCCTTCCAGCCAACCCCACGCGGCATCGGTATAACCAGCGCTGTAAGAATATCCGAGTTCGTCGCTCCACCAACTGCTGTTGTGTCCGAAAGTGAAATGTCCTGCATAACGATCAGCATGAATTAAATGAGCCCGCCAATAAGGAAAACGATCAGGAGCAAACAATCTATATTGAGGATTAGTTAAAAAGAACTTCCCACTAACCTCATCACTATAGAAAACATCAGGCCTGGTGTTTATTTTTTCAAATTTATCGGTACACCCAACAATGATGACCATAAAAATGAATATCGAAAGAAAATATTTTAATTTCATAATTGTGTCATTTAAAATTTAACATTCAAGTTAAAACCTAAACTCCGCGTTGTTGGCAAGTTGTACCAAAGAACTCCCTGTGAAAAGTTACTTGTAGAAAAGCTAGATTCAGGATCGAAATTATCCATCTCTTTGTAAATAAAAAAGAGATTTCTTCCGATTAAACTTAGTGATGCATTCTGAACAAAAGTTTCCTCCAATATACGCTTCGGGATATTATACGTTAAACTTACTTCTCTTAACCGCACATTAGTGGCATCATAAACATATTCGGAGGCAATACTTGAAATTGCACCAAAGTAATCCCCTGAACTGATCCGAGTTGTATTTTCTACATAACTACCATCATCATCTAACCATACTCCATCAACCACAACACCATCCTCTCTGTATTTCAGGGTTCGCTCAGTAACACCTGAAGCATCAAGACCTGAGTCAGTTCCGGAATAAAGTTCTCCTCCAAAACGTCCATCAATCAAAAACCTCAAAGACAAATTTTTGTACTTAAATGTATTGGAAAATCCACCACTCCAATCGGGTTGATAGTTACCTAAATAAACTTTCTCATCAGAGGCTTGCGGACGACCTTGTTTATCCACAACCATACGACCATTGTCATTATATTTAAATGTCGTACCATAAATATCTCCATAACCACCCCCCACAGTAGCTTGAACAATTAAATTTCCAGAATTCGTTGTACTGAATGGAAACACCTCTGTATCCTCAATTAAGCTTATCAGCTCATTTTTATTCTTAGCATAATTAAAAGAGACATCCCAGCTGAAGTCTCCCAAATCCAAAGGGCGACCTCCTAATAAGAGTTCAACACCTGTATTCTGCAGTTCACCAACATTCTCCCTGAAAAAAGAATAGCCTGTAGAAGCGGGGACTTCGACATCAAAAATCAGATCTTCAGTTTTAATATTGTACCATGAAAAATCCCCGTACAACCTATTCTTCAAAAGACTCCATTCTAAACCGGCTTCAGTTGAAGTAATTAATTCTGCTTTTAAATCTTCGTTGAACCGGACACTCGGTCTGGTAACAACAACGGTTCCCAAATACCCTTCCTGCGCAAGGTTGTAGTATTCGTAAAGTTGATAAGGATTAGTATCGTTACCAACCTGGGCCAGACTGACCCTTACTTTAGCCATATCCAAAATATCCTCAGCTCCCGGAATCAGCTGCTCAGCCAATACAGAAAGACTCACCGAGGGATAAAAATACGACCAATTCTCTGAACTGAGGGTTGAGGACCAATCGTTCCTTCCCGTTACATCAAGATAGATCATATTTTGAAAAGACAACGAAGCGGCTCCATAAAGAGAATTAACAATTTTTTCCTGCAGCGGGGTATACCCGGGCACAGTCCTAAAAGCATTGTCTACCGTAGCTTTAGAGGGAATTTTAAAGTTTTCACCAAAGATATTGATTGATTCATAGGTCCGGTAGGAATGATTTCCACCCACATTAACATTAAGGTTAAAGCTGTCTGACAAATCTTTATTCAGACTCAGAAGAAAATCCACATTGGTCTCAGTATTTTTTCGTTTGGAGAAATTAAACCGCCCATCAGCAAAAAAATGATGTCCAGGCATTGTAACGGTCTCGATCTTTGTATTCACGATATCAGTTCCCACCCTAGCAAATGCAGAAAGCCAGGATGTAAACTCATAGTTCGCTTTAGCAAAACCAGTCCATCTTTGCCGGCTATCTTCATTCTTATCATGATTCAAAATCCAATACGGGTTCCCTCCGGATGAGGAATAAGTAATAACGTCCAATGATTCTTCTGGGTTCTGATAATTTTTCAAATCATCAACCCTTGTGTTCCTGGGCATTGGATAAACATAGGCCATAATACCTTCGGTTCCCTGTACAGCTCTGTTTTTCATATCCTGACTAAAGAATGTAACTTTAGCATCAAGTGTTAATTTGTCTGTTAAGTTGGAAAAACCCCGAAAATTAAAATTATGCCTGTCCAAATGTGAATTAGGCAAAATACCATTGGTTGAATTATTCGTATATGAGAACCTCAAATTGGCATCCTCATTACCCCCTTCCAATGAAATCGTATTTATTAATTGATACCCAGTTTCAAAGAAATCTTCAACATTATTGGGCTGCGCAATATATGGTTTCGTTTCTCCGGTCCAATAAAGCCGATCAGAACCATCGAAAGCAGGTCCCCATGAACCGTTCCCTTTTAACTGATCAAGTTCGGAGGGAATATTGCCTTGACTTCCTTGTCCGTATTTGTTCTGAAATTTCGGCAGAATCATTGGATTCTCGGCAGTATAACTAGATGAAACAGAAACCCCTAATCCTTTCCTGGCCTGTCCTTTTTTGGTCGTAATAAGGATCACTCCATTACCAGCTCTGGAGCCATAAAGTGCTGCAGCATTTGGGCCTTTCAAAACCGTTACGGATTCAATATCGTCCGGATTTATATCAGAAATACCTGTACCATAATCGGCACGAGAATACTCACCGGTGCCAGCTCCGGCGGCAGATCCAATACCAGAATTATCTATCGGCACTCCATCTACAACATAAAGCGGCTGATTCTCTCCTCTTAGCGAGTTATTTCCACGAATTAAAACCCTGGATCCACCTCCGGGACCTGAAGTAGATTGAGTAATAACTACACCTGCTACTTTTCCGGAAAGAGAATTCATAACATTAGCATCCTTTACGGTATTTAGCTCATCTCCTCCTAGTTCAGAAACAGAGTAACCAAGAGCCTTTTTCTCTCTTGAAACACCAAGCGCAGTGACAACGACCTCATCTACATCGAAAACAGCGGGTTCCATCTGGATATTCAAAGCGCCTGATGCTTCCGGAACAATTTCCTGCGTTGCAAACCCTACAAATGAAAAAACAACAGTTGCTCCATCAGAAATACTCAACGAATAATTGCCTTCCAAATCGGTAATAGTACCATTAGTGGTACCCTTCTCAACGACAGAAACCCCTGGAATAGGTGAACCATTGGAACTCTCGGTTACTATTCCTGAAATTTCAATTTGCTGAGCAGCAATAAATCCGGCATACAGCAACATTAATGCTGTAATAAGCCATTTTTTCAATAAAAGCTTCTTTTTCATAAACCTGAATTTAATTGTTTGAGAAAAATGCAGTAGTCAATTTAAATCCTTTTGGGTAGGAAATCCAGTTTTTAACAAGTTTATTTTTGACTTTATTTGTCTTTTTTCACTTACTTTTACAAAGTAATGATCTTTGTGGCACTTTTACAAGGGTTTTTTTATCCAACCCCAAGTCCTTTCTTGTTGTAATTATTACTACCTAAAACCTCGCCCTAATAAAAACAGTAAAACCTCATTCAAGTGTTTCCTCCTTCAGAAACTTAATAATAACCTGACTTTTAAAGCGGAAGACAAAAATTGCCGGTCAGAAATAAGAGGAAGTACTTAACTCATCATATAAAAATTGCTGAATGGAAGTTCGCACATTAAGCTCAAACAGCGCAACGTTTCTTCGTGTAGGGTAAACCCGGTTGGAAAGAAAAACATACAGTACTTTGTACTCCGGATCCATCCATACGAAAGTCCCGGTAAATCCGCTATGTCCGAAGCTGGAAGCCGAAACTCCAGGTGCGGGATAAGCATCATCCAAATCTTTTGAAGCATTGTCCAACAAAGGTTTATCAAATCCAAGCCCCCGCCGGTTTTGGTTTTCTGGAAATTGAACCCGGGTAAACTCATCCATCACCTGCCGGGGTATGATTTGTTGTCCGCCATAGTTGCCTTTATTGAGATACATTTGCATCAATTTGGCCAAATCATTGGCATTGCCAAACAAGCCGGCATTGCCACTCACTCCCCCAAATACAGCGGCAGCTTCATCATGCACCCGACCGTGGACCTGACTTTCGCGGTAAAAAAGATCTACCTCGGTGGGTGGAATATCGCTTTTTGTAAAGCCTTTGTTCAAAGGATTGTAAACAAGTCTGGCTGCCCCAAGAGGTTTGTAAACCTCAGAATAGAGAAGTTCTTCATAGGAAGTGCCTGTCATTTGAGAAATCATTTCAGGATAAACCAAAAAAGAAAGCCCCGAGTAACGGTATTCAGTATCCGGAAGCAGATCTGAACGACGGATTATCCGATAGATCTTCTTTGTAAACCTTTCTTTTAAGTAAAGATGCTCGTCAACCTGGTAAGGAAAGTCAGGAGAGGCTTCCAAACGATAAAGATTTCGCTTAAACCTCCCATCCCGTTTGGTCTCGCGCCAAAACCCCAAATAGGGCACTAATCTGGCCTGATGAGCGAGTATTTGCCGCAATGTCAGAGTATCTTTATTGGAACAATGAAAAAGCCCGTTCTTCCAATCTGCCCAATAATCAGAAAACGGCCGGTCAAGATCAAGTACCCCGCTGCCGTTTAGTTGCATAAGCAGTGGCAGAGGACCGCTTATTTTTGTCACAGAGGCCAAATCGTACAAATCGCTATTTTGAACCTTCTGTCGTTTGTCATAAGTATGATATCCATAAGATTTCCGGAGAATGACTTTTCCATTCACGGCCATCAAAATCTGGCACCCGGGGAACGCCTCCTGATCAATGGCGTTGTTCACCACACTATCAATTCGCTCATTCAGACGATCTCCATTCAGCCCTAAAGAATCGGGATGCGTATATTCAAAACGGAGACCACCTTTAGATGCAATTCCATGGCCTTTGGCATACATTCCGGGGATCTCCTTTTGCAATGTTCCATGAACACCCATTCCGCCAAAAAGCGACTGGGCGGCTAAATCCTGACTTACAGAGTCACTCTTTTCACTCAACAAAACGCCATCAGCATCAGCAATTCCGGTCCACTGAGTCATCGTCTCAGGCTTGCCAAAAAAGACCACTACCGAAGAATGCTTGTCCATTAGCTTCTTAATTAACGGACTGATTCCGAGAATAGAGTCTGAGGCGTTCAATCCTACAATTAACTGAGTCTTTGTCTCGCGGCTTTTTAGCTTCAATATTTTTTCTTCAATGCTGTCTAAAGGAATCGTAAACACCGGCATTTCCAGATAATCCATAAGGCGGTTTTTGAAAACCGGTAAATCACCCTGAAGAAGGCATTGGAAGTTGGATTGATCGAGGTTTTTGAGAGGAAATGTTTCGTTACTATTATTGAGGAGGATTAAATGGGGAGGTTTTAAAGAAGCGGAGTCATTAGAAATATAAAACTGACCCGCATCATCATAATTCTTTTGTCGGGATATTGTGAGTGTATCTTCCGGGCTATATCGGAATCCCACGGGGAAAAGTTTTCCAGGGAAAAGAAATATCAAAGAAAAAAGAAACACTATTTTATTCATCACCAAAAGCCTGTTTGAGATAATCCTCCATTAAAGTTATGGATTTTGAAATAATATTTCCCGTTTTTTTTAACCCCGGGGAGGCAACTTTGCAGATAGCTCCCCGGGGAATAAATAAAACAAACCGCTATTAATTTGAACTTACATAGCCGTCATTTTGCTCTATTTCTCCTGTTGTCAGGTCAATTTCAGCCTGTGGTACCGGCCAGTATTTCTTAGCGTCAGTCCACCCCGGAAGTGTATCAGCTCTACCAAGTCTCAATAAATCATGGTAGCGATCATTTTCACCGGCTAATTCCAAACGTCTTTCAGTGTAAATAACCTCTAATAAATCCTGCCCCGACTCAGTAGCATCAGCCAAACCTGCACGATTTCGAACCAGATTTAATTTATCTCTGGCTTCTGCATCTTCTCCCAATTGAGCACTGGCTTCTGCATAAATAAGCAGAACTTCAGCATAGCGCATCAGACGAATATTATTGGCATTATTCCTAATAGATAAAGCACGGTTTTCAGGACTTACATACATTTTTTCGTTGTAGAAACCTGTGCGGTTAAATGTCAGAGCATCTTTTCCTTCCTCCAAAGCAGCTTCTGCTTCAGCAATCGCTGTTGCATCTCCGGACTCCTCAGCATCTTCCAATGCCTGGTAAAGATCAGTCAGTTCTGTTTCAAAAACTTCCTCCGTAGTCAAAAGAGTGGCATCTCTTCGAACAACATCATTTGCAGCAACAAAAGCATTATTTAAGTCTTCTGTTGGCTGATTAATCCCATATCCGTAAGTAATATTACGAGGCAACATAAACAATGTCTGGAAATTTCCATTATTCCGGAAAGCAGAAGTTTGTGTTTCTGACTCATGATATGAGATCTCCATGATTGACTCCATTCCATGTTCCCCCTCAAAACTAAACACATGTGCATAATCCGGGTCTAACTGATATTCATTGGAAGTAATGATTTTGGATGCCCAATCCTGAGCTTCAGTCCAGTTTTCCATATAAAGATTTGCTTTGGCCAAATAGGCATGAGCAGCACCTTTTGTAACACGCCCCAAATCTTCTGTTGCATATTCACTCTTCAGCGGAAGATCAGCAGCAGCCAATTCCAGTTCGCTAATAATGAATGCAAAAACATCTTCTCTGGATGACTGACCAATCTTCTCGGTAGCAGTTTTAACCCAATGATCAACGATAGGAACATCCCCAAAAGCTCTTGTCAGCTCATAGTGATAAAAAGCTCTCAGAAAACGGGCTTCAGCAATCAACCTGTTCTTCAGCTCAAGAGAAGAAAAAAGATTGTCATTCATTTTTTCGATACCTTCCATCGCCTGGGAGGCTTTATTGATACCGCGGTAACAAAGTCTCCATTTGTTGGTAACATAGTGCATATCGGGAGTTCCATTAAAATTCTTCAATGGTTCAAATCCGGCATTGTCACCATCACTTCCACTATAAACAGCATTGTCACTTAAGGTTTCACCAAAAGCCCAAAGTGTCCATCCGAACCGATAATCTTTAAGATCGGAATAGGCTGCCGTTACGTTATGGATGGCTTTCTCTTCACTGTTGTAATACACATCGAAAGTTTCTTCACCCAGCTTTTCTCTCTCCAGAAAGTCTTCGCACGAAGACACAAGAAGCAAGAGAATTATTCCAATTATATAATTTATCTTACTCATAATATTCAATTATTACAATGATTAAAACTGCATTTTAACACCAAAAGTATATACCTGAGCCTGAGGATAAGTACCGATATCAACTCCGCGGCTTAAGTAGTTGGTTGATGACCTCTGACCAATTTCAGGATCAGCTCCGCTGTAATCGGTTTTTGTCCATAAATTCTGACCTGAGAAATAAACTTTAAGAGCTTTTACCCCCACAGGCGAAAGGAACTTTTCAGGAATATTGTATCCCACAGTCAGGTTTTTAAGACGGATGTAACTGCCATCTTCGACAAAACGGTCCGATGTACGATTGGTATTGTTGATATCATTTCCATCAAGACGAGGCATATCGGTATTGGTGTTCTGCGGAGTCCATGAGTTAAGCATATCTTTATGCTTATTGGTTTCATCAAACTTGTACAGGTGCGTCTTCATGGCATTAAAAATCTCATTCCCTTGCGAGCCCTGGAAGAAAAGAGAGAATTCAACACCCTTATAATTTAAACCACCATTAAGTCCATAAGTAAAATCCGGAATGGGACTTCCAAGGAATGTGCGGTCGTCATCATTAATAAGACCATCTTCGTTGGTATCCACAAATTTTAGATCTCCGGGCTCAAGCCCTGCATTGTCTGCTCCAACCTGAGCGGCATGATTGTCAATCTCGGCCTGAGTCTGGAATACACCGTCTGTTTTATATCCGTAGAAATAACCAATGGGTTGTCCTTCTTCAGTTCGGGTTGCAGAACCGCCATAATAAGAACCTCCTGTAATAGGTTGACCGTTACCAAGAGATAAAACTTCATTATTGTAGGTAGATATATTGAACCCTACATTATAGCGAAGATCTGCATTAACTCTCTCTTTGTAATTCAAAGATAACTCCAGGCCAGTATTACGAACCGAACCAACATTTGAAACAGGTCCACCTTCATATCCATAATACATAGGAATGGGTACGCCAACCAACATATCTTCGGTATCCTTCAAATACCAATCGATAGTTGACTGTAAGCGACCATCAAAAAGAAGCGCGTCTAAACCAAGGTTATACGATTCAACGGTCTCCCATTTTATATCCTGATCCCTCATATTCACTACAACATATCCCTGGTCAAAATTCTCTTCAGGACCAAAAAGATAGCGGTATTGCGCGTTTCCACTCATGGTCGTTTGGTAAGGATAGTAGCCAATATTATTGTTCCCTATTTGTCCCCAACCTGCACGTAACTTGAGAGAGCTAATCCAATCAATATTTGACATAAAGGCCTCCTCAGACATTTTCCATCCTAATGCCAAAGAAGGGAAATAGCCCCACTTGTTGCCTTCAGGGAACCGTGAAGAACCATCGGCACGAAAGTTAACTGTTACAAGGTATTTGTTATCGAAGCTGTAATTTAACCTTCCCAGATAAGACATAAGTCCAACTTCAGATGCATTTCCGGAAACATAATCACCATCTGCGGCGGCATTAAAATACCATAACGCCTCGTCTTCGTTGGGAATATTTTTCTTCGAAGCACTTGTCCACTCGTAAGTACCTTCTTCCATTGTATAACCAGCCATTACACCTAGTTCGTGACGATTAAACGATTTATTGAAGGTCAGAACATTTTCCCAAGTCCAGTAGTCTCCTTTATTATAGCCTTGAGAAACCTCATTTTCAACATTCTGCTGATTTACATTCACATAATATACAGGTTCGAAATCATAGGAATCATTCCTATAGCTGTTTTGATTGTAAGTCGTTTTGAAGCTCAGGCCAGAAATAAACTCATATTCTGCATAAATATTACCCAGTAAATTCAATTTCTCATTACGGGCATTTTCATAGGCAATCTGGGCAACCGGATTTGGATAATCGGTAAAAGCAGAGTATCCATACTCACCAGTTTCTTTATTATTCCATACCGGCACAACAGGTTCAAGCTTAATAGCTGTATTTATAACACCGGTATGATACGATCCTTCAAGTATTGATTCCTGTTCACTGGTTTGAATGTTAATATTAGATCCAATTGTGAATTTATCAGATACATGATAGTCGGAGTTAAGTTTCAAAGTTCGTCTCTGAAATTCACTACCCTTAATGGTCCCTTCCTGACCAAAACCGCCTACACTTAACGAATAGGTGAGTTTTTCAGAACCTCCTGCAACATTTAAATTAACGTCATAAATCGGAGCAACCCTGGTCAACTCATCAAACCAATCAGTATTTTGATTAGGATCCACAATTGAAAGATCAAGAGCAGATGTACGGGTATTATTCAGTTCTTCCTGAATACCGTACCATTCTGACCCGGAGGTGGTTTCCCAGTTATTAATTACCTGTTGGGTGCCATAGTAAGCATTGAAATTCACACGGGCTTCCTCGTTTAATCCACCTTTTTTGGATGTAATCAACACTACCCCATTGGCACCCCTTGAACCATAAATAGCAGATGCTGAAGCGTCTTTCAATATTTCAATAGATTCGATGTCATTGGCATTCAAAAAGTCAATATCAGAAACAGGAATACCGTCAACAACATATAAAGGATCTGCGTTATTGATTGTCCCGATACCACGTACCCGGACAGCTAAAGATCCCCCCGGAGCGCCTGAATTAGATACTATCTGAACTCCGGCTACACGCCCCTGCAATGCTTGGTCAACGCTGGCAATAGGCTGATCTTCAAGTTCCGAAAAATCAACAGATGCGACAGATCCGGTGATATCACTTTTTTTCTGCACGCCATAACCAACCGCCACCACTTCATCGAGATTAACCAACTGTTCCTCTAAAACCACGTTAATTTCTCTCTGATTCTCAACATTTATTTCCACAGTTTTCATTCCTATAAATGTGAAAACGAGAGTCTGGTTCTGTTCTAAAGATATTTCATAATGTCCATCCATATCTGTGATTGTCCCCGATGTAGGTTGACTTTTCACAAACACGTTGGCTCCGGGGATTGGTTCCCCTTCCAGGTCCTTAACAACTCCGGAAACATTTATATCCTGAGCTGAAGCGAGATGACCCACCAAAAAGGTCAACAACAAAGAAAAAATTATTCTTCTCATAAAAATAAGGATTTAATAATTAACAATGTAAGTTTCATAGACAATCTATCTGTTTCACAGACTTTCTCATTAACAGAGAAAGTCTTTTTTATTGATTCATAATTTGATTTATATTTATTATATAAATTATTCATTATCATTATTTATAGTTCAAAACTTGCAAGTAATCATACCCTTTTCATCCATAGATAATCTTAACTTTCCACCACCCCAATACCGGGCCGATCAGGCAAGACAATTCTGCCATCCACCACTTTCAAACCATTAAAAACATCATTACTAATCAGGAGATTTCCATCCAGATCGGCCCAATGGGCCATGGGGGAGAGTTGGGCTGCAGCAGTAACGGCACAGGAAGTTTCGGTCATACATCCAAACATAACTTTCATACCAAGAGATTTGGCTGTGAGCGCCATTTGATGGGCCGCCCTCATACCGCCACATTTCATTAGCTTTATATTGATACCATTGTAGAGTCCGTATGCTTTACGCACATCGTCAACAGTTTGAAGTGCTTCATCAGCCACTATTGGCAGCGGACTTTCAGCGGCCAGCCAGGCCAGATCGTCAATAGCGGTTTTGGGCATGGGCTGTTCCACAAACACCACACCTTCTTCCTTAAGCCAGTGAATCAGGTCAAGGGCTTCACGGCGATCTTTCCATCCCTGATTGACATCCACACAAATGGGTTTGTCAGTTACCGACCTTACCGACTGAATCATTTCCTGGTCGTTGCCACCTCCAAGCTTGACTTTTAATATATTGTATGGGGCAGCCTCCCGCGTTTTCTCCTTTACCACTTCGGGCTTATCAATTCCAATAGTGAAAGAAGTATCGGGCGTTTCGGCAGGATTCAGTCCCCAAATGCGGTACCAGGGCTGCCCCATCAGTTTCCCGACCAAATCGTGAAGGGCAATATCCACGGAAGCTTTGGCAGCATAATTCCCGGAAGCAATCTGATCCACATAATTCAGTATATCTTCCATTAAAAACGGATCTTTAAAGCGGGACAGATCAACTTTTGAAAGAAATTTTCGTACCGATTCATGACTCTCACCCAGATATGGAGGCATAGACGCTTCCCCGTAACCAATAATTCCGTCATACTCAATTTCGGTAAGCATAACCGGAGTTGTTGTTCTGCTACCGGCAGCTACGGTAAAAACGTGTTTCAATTGCAATTCGTAAGGCTTGAATCTTAGAACCATTGACTTCCCTCCTGTTGTTGTTTTTTTATTTGCTGTCTGCTGACATCCTGCCAACGTGGGTACCATAAAAGCAGATCCGGCCAGCATCCCTGCCACCTTAATAAAGTCTCTTCTGTTTTTAATAAGCTTCATACTCTCGGCTTTTTAATTAACATACCAGGGGTGTTCCAACATGGGTATTATTCCCTCAGAGTCTTCCATGCCCCGGATGCGTCGAACCTGTTTCAGTGTACGTTCTCTGTAATCGCTGTAGTTGGCTCTGGTACTATCAAGACTGTTTATTTTTACCCTTCCGGCTTCATGTATAAACTCAGAGTCTCCAATATAAAGCCCCACATGAGTAATCCGTTCACTGTTCTCATTGGGGGCGAAGAAAAGCAGATCACCAATGTCGAATCCTTGCCACCCCTCATCAACCTGCACAGCCTCTCCATGACGAGCCTGCAAGGAGGCATCTCTGGCTAAAATAACCCCGTTCATTTGATAAACAGTCTTTGTAAACCCGCTGCAGTCAAGGGCCCTGACAGAAGTTCCTCCCCATAAGTAAGGAGTTCCCAATAAATCCAGGGCATCCGCCTTAACCTTCTGAATATCTACCGGAACAGAGAAGGTGGATTCCTTAAATGGAACGACCTGACTTTCTTCAACAACACCCACCTTTCCATCAGGGGTTTCCACAACAAAACCACCTGGTGCTTTGTCCATAACTTCCAATATATTACCGGCCACAAGATCTCTTACCACATGTTCGCCTGATAAATCTTTCAGGTTTTTACTCCTTTCAATTACCATCACCCTCCCGGCACTTTTCCAGGTGTTCCATTCCTGCTTGTTCATATAATGAATAGAACCGGCTTCACACCACCCCAGATATTTATCAGGAGTCTGAATAAAAACCCAGCCACCCTCTTTTTTCAGAACCTTTACAGGCGTTCCCATTAGTGCCTGACTCAGCATTGAACTTGTGTGAGAAGGCGAAGATCTAATAGTAGTCACACTCAATTCAACCAGTGCATGAAGTTCTGGCACTCCCATCGGAAGAACCTTGATACTGTCCTGAATTTTAAAACCTTTTTGCTTAAGTTCGGAAAGCAAGCGCCCTTTTAAAGCATCGTCATCCAGCTCTCCATGCAATATATAAGTCATTCCTCCAACCCGCTCAGGGGAGATGCTAAAAACCTGTTCCCGCAAGTCTCCCACATGTTCAACCCTAAACCGGGAGATCTCATCATCCATTATCTCATCATTCTTGCATTGCGTAAATGCAAATAAAAGGGAGACAATTATTACAAATTTTAAAACATCCATACAGAACTTTGCTACTAGTATATATTCTTGTATTACATCTTACAGACTTCAAAAATAATGTTAAGATTTCAAAATCCAAACAAATTTTCAACTTTTTATACCACATAACATGTATTACATGTTTAAAATCACCCATAAAATTCCGCTAGCCCTTTATTAATAGTCCATTTAAAATTACAGACCACCTTGAAAAAATTATATTTTTTTACATTTCGGGAAGATACTCGACCTCCATTTCCCGTGACCACTGATTAAAGTATAAATTTCCTCTCTCCCATTCGGCTTCCCCTCTCTGAAAATCCCATGGTTCACTACGCAGCCATTTCTTAGGCGGGCAGAATTCTCTGCCATAATCATTATTGACAATAAACCTGTAAGCATCAATGCCGGATATATAAAATTCTCTAATTCTGATATTCCGGCTTTTCTGAAGCTTAAAAGATACATCAACAGGCACCCATCCAACTGTAGGGTACCAAACTTCACACCAGTCGTGAAGATTGACATACCCTGGATGTAACATCCAGCCACTTTGCCATCGCGCGGGAATTCCTTTATACCTGCACAGAGTCATAAACAATAAAGTCTGCATGCCGCAGTCCCCATGCATGTGTTCAAGCGTATATTCAGGAATATTGGAAATAAGACCATACTCTACGGCGGACGCCCAGGGGATATTTGAATCTATCCAATAATAAAAAGCCTTTACAACTTCATAGGGGGTCATATCAGGATGAGTAAGGGAATCTGCCAGATGCCTGATTTTTTTCGAAAATACAATATGAGGATGCCTCTCCCCGAGATGCCTTCCAATGGAATCGGGAACATCTCCAAACCGGATGGGAGATAAAAGAGAAGGCGAAAAATAACTGGCATGCCCGGTAATACCAATAGTTGAAGAGAATGTAACAGGCGAATCTTTAGCAGAGACCTGACTTAAAAAGAGCGATTGATGAGGGCAATTAATACCACTAATACCGGGTTCAGCAGGATGACTCCGGAAAAGTCTTACCCCGGTTTGACGTTCGCAATCTCTTGCGCCGTAAGGCATCCACGCTGAAATCAGAGTTCCAGAGGGAACAACCCCCGGCATAAAGGTCATCGAATATTTTAGCATCATCGAAGCATCCAATACAGGCTCTCCATTCACTTCATCCCCGTAAGCCATCAGTACTTCTTGAATGTGTTTAACGCAAAATTCGCCAAGCCCTTTTTCATTTAGTCCCGTATAACCGGCCAGGGATCTGAGAGAATCGTTAAGCAAAAAAAGATTGTAAACAGCATTCCTGAAATACCATTTCACCCCATTCATAAACTTATACTCCAGCATACCTCTTTTCTCCCATTGCTGAATCAGCCCTTCAGAACATTTCACTCCCTTTTGCTCAATGGCTTTTTTGAGCTGGGAGGAAGATACAGGGTATTCAAGCCGAAAACGGTGCATATAATCCTTCAGACTGTCTGCAAAAACGATGTATTCATGCTCAGAAACATTTATCGAATCCAGAAGGAATTCAACTTTGTCAAATTCGCCGCTTTCAAATAAACAGGTAAGCCGCTCTTTTAAACCGTTTTCAAATTTCATATTATTGCAGGATAAACCGGATAAAAAAGAAATGGTAATTAACAGATTGATTATTTTTTTGAAACGATCAGCCATCCGATTGTATTAAAAATTCAAAAACTTTGCATACTTTTGTTTGTTGTATTACATATTACAAACCTACAACGAACTCGTCACAAAAACAAGAATTTTTCGAACCAGGGGTTACTTTTAACATCCAAGCGGGAGTTTCAGGATGTTTTTCCAAAGAGCCCCCGTTTAAAATAAAGACAAACATGAAACTTATATTATCTTTTTTATTTCTGGGAATGTTTTTCAACAGCCCGGCCCAGGTAAAAACGGGCATTGAAACCTTAAAGAATCACAATTTTGCTTATCTCGAAGGAAAAAAAGTGGGTTTAATAACCAACCCCACAGGTGTTGATTCAAATCTGAAATCCACCGTTGACATTCTGCATGAGGCAGAGAATGTGGAACTGGTAGCATTGTACGGACCGGAGCATGGAGTTAGAGGTAATATTGCAGCAGGCGAAAAGGTTGAAAATGCCACCGACCCCGCCACAGGCATCACCGTATTCAGTCTATACGGAAAAACGCGTAAACCAACACCCAAAATGCTTGAAGGAATTGATGTGCTGGTTTACGACATTCAGGATATCGGATCAAGGTCTTACACATTTATAAGTACGCTTGGATTGGCCATGGAGGCCGCAGCAGAAAACAACATTGAATTCATGGTGTTAGACCGTCCCAACCCTTTAGGCGGAAACAAGTTTGAGGGCGCTGTAACCGAGCCGGAATTCACTTCATTCGTAAGTCAGTTTCCGATAACTTATGTTCACGGCTTTACGGTTGGAGAACTGGCCACTTACCTGAATAAACAGAAACTATTAAAAGACGGAGTACAGTGCGACCTGACAGTCATCAAAATGGAGGGTTGGAAACGCGACATGAATTTTGAAGAAACAGGGTTGCCCTGGGTGATGTCTTCTCCACATATCCCACACGCTCATTCGGCTTACTACTATCCGGCATCGGGTATTTTAGGCGAATTGTATGTTTACAATATCGGCGTGGGCTACACACTGCCCTTTCAGCTCTTTGGAGCCGACTGGCTGGATGCCAACCAGCTTGCCAAAAAGCTACAGGCACTGGAATTACCAGGCGTTATGTTTCGTCCGGTCTACTTCAAACCTTACTACAGCACTTATAAAGGCGAAGAAATTGAAGGCGTTCAGGTTCATCTCACCGAGATTGAAAAAGCCCCTTTGTCGCTTATTCAGTTTTATGTGCTTCAGGAAGCTTACAAGATGAATCCTGAAAAGAATGTTTTCGAGATGTGCGAGCCATCACGTTTGGGGATGTTCGACAAAGTATGTGGAACCGATAAAGTAAGAAAGGCTTTTGAGAAAAATTTCAAAGTGAAAGACATCATGAAGCTCTGGACACAGGACATTGAGAAGTTTAAAAAATCGGCTAAGAAGAGTTTTCTCTATTAATTGATTAAGAACGCAGATGACACAGACGGAACCGATGTTCGCAGATTCTCCTCCCCCTGCTTCTTTGACGTATACTTGAATAACAAGCCACTTGCTCTTTCATTGTCGTCGCAGATGACGGTGAAACACCCACTCGTTGAAAACGAGAGGAAGTAGATAGCAGGACAGTCTGCATTGCCCTGTAAATTTCTTCCGATGGCCTCCTGCAACCAACAACCAGCTCCCGACTATAACGACAGGCCTTGGCAGGCTGCAGAAAGTCGTAAGAACCAAACAAGATTCCAGATTTAGCTGCACAGGGTCGTTATTTTCAATTTAAAGGCTGCAGCAGCCTGCAGGAAGCATCCGGCGTTGTAGAAAACGTGCTGCAGTCTGCAGGAAGAAATAAATTTTGGCAGAAACGGGCTGCAGGCTGCAGGGGACTGTAAAAATCAATTTAGGGCCTCAAGTTGTCTGTCCGGGGTCGTTATTCCCTTTTAATGCCTAAAAATCCGGTGGCTAAAAACGATATTTTATATTTATGAGTGGAAGTTACCTGCCGCCCTACCCTTCGTTTGCAACGAGGGGTTCACCCACCCTCGTCTTTGACGGGAAATTAAAATACAAGTCATCCCGAAATCTTTGTCGCCACAAACAACATTAAGTTACCCATACCTTGAAAACGAAAGCATTTTGCCAAATTCAGTTTTATTCCCTCAACAAATCCAGCAACTCCACCAGATGACTAATCTCTTCAAAATTTTTCAGGTTATCCGGTTTTTCAACCTCTTCGAGCGTCCACGTAACGTGATAAGGAACATACACCGCATGGGCTCCAATGTTTAAAACAGGAACGATGTCTGATTTCAGAGAATTACCCACCATTAGAAAATCTTCAGGAGCAATGTCTAAATGAGCCAGAAGCTTGCGGTAGTTGTCCTCTTTTTTATCGCTCATCACCTCCACATGGTGGAAGTACTTCTCCAGTCCCGACTTAGCGAGTTTCCTCTCCTGGTCGAGCAAATCCCCCTTCGTAGCCACAATAAGCTTTACCCGTTCCTCCGAAAGGGCTTGCAGTACTTCATGCACGCCGTCCAAAATCTCCACAGGCTTTTGCAGAAGAGATTTGCCCAGTTCCAGTATTTGGGCAATCACCTGCTGATCCACTTCACCTTTACTCTTTTTTTGTGCCGTTTCTATCATGGAGAGCACAAACCCTTTTACGCCATAGCCATATAATTCAAGGTTTTTAATAACGGTCTTCAAAAGCTCCGCGGAAATCTCTTCCTCTGTGCCGTATTTGGAAAGCAACCTGCAATAGTCACTTTCCATTCCTCTGAAATAGGGTTCATTCATCCATAAGGTGTCATCAGCATCAAAGGCAATGACTTCAAAATTGGTATTAATTTTCACAATAGATCGTTAGATTTTTAGATACCTGCCTGACAGCAGTCAGGTTAGATGTAAGATACTTCAAATATTTCTGATAACTAGCACTTTTATAGCCAAGCTGCATTGACCTCAAATAACTAAATAACAAAACATTACAATCGAGAATCATCGGAATAACGGGCTATTGTGACTTAAAATTATCCCTTTTTCCTCTTGGTCTTGCTTTTCTCTTTGATTCTCACATAAATCAATTTATGCTGACTCCTGGGATTTTCTTTTAACTCTATTTCAATATTCCCGAGTGATTTAATAAGGGGGGTTAATTTCTGAAAACCATAGTTTCTGGAATCAAAGTTGGGACGTTTCTTCTGTATCAAACTACCCACATCCCCAAGAAATGCCCATCCATCTTCATCTGAGGTTGCAGCGATTGAGGATTCAATCAGCCTTATTTCTTTGATTGAAAGTTTATCCACCGATTCTTTCCCATTAAGCTTATCTTCACTTGTTTCCTTTTGTTCCGATTCACCTTTTAATATCTCCAGATAAATAAATTTATCACAAGCCACAATAAAAGGATCGGGCGTTTTCTTTTCGCCAATACCGAGAACCTGCATCCCGGCTTCCCGTAACCGGGTAGCCAGACGGGTAAAATCACTATCGCTCGAAACCAGACAAAAACCATTAACCTTTCCAGAATAGAGGATGTCCATGGCATCAATAATCATGGCCGAATCAGTGGCATTTTTACCGGTTGTATAACCATATTGCTGAATGGGAGTAATGGCATTTTCAAGTAAAATGCTCTTCCACTTCCCCAGGTGAGGCTTGGTC
The DNA here is from genome assembly GCF_003121985.1 of Marinilabilia rubra. Lineage (GTDB taxonomy): Bacteria > Bacteroidota > Bacteroidia > Bacteroidales > Marinilabiliaceae > Marinilabilia > Marinilabilia rubra. Next base: position 205,973 of record NZ_QEWP01000001.1, on the reverse strand, counting down.
CAGTCCCCATAAATCCGCTTTATGGTGGGATTTCCGTATTTAGCGATCTCTTCCATCATCTCTTTTACATGAGCAGAAGGGATGTTATCTCCGTCAATTAAAACGGCAAAATTCATATTCATAAGGTTTACTTTAATGGAACTTTGTGGTAGATTTTTCACCCGGAAAAACTTAACCAGAGATTTTCCCGGCTGCTTTTATCTTCTAAGCTACGAAATATATCAGACTTTCAGAAAGCAAAAAGAGATCCTGTTTTCACCCTTTCCCGATAAATCATCATTGGCCACTGAAAAAATATTATGCCATTTCACCTGACATTATTTAGCCCGTCTTTAAACTAAGCAAACAGTGCCAAAATTTATGTGCCTGTTGAGAAAGTTTCATTTACAAAGCCTGCCCCGATTTTTCTTCGGGGACTTGCGAAGCCCGAAAACACGCAGTCCCGACCCTTCGGGATGAGTAATTTTCGGGCAAGCGTAACGCGGCAAATGGGACTTTATGGACACACACTATTTAAAACGAGGGGGTTATTCATCCTCGCTTTTGAGGAGAGATAAAAATCAGTCTTTCTTTGACACCGGCACTTCCATTAGCAGCAGGCAGCTATCTTCAGATGCCTCAACCGTAACTGATTCAATTTCTCTTAAACCTATTCCATCTCGTTTATTTAAAACCTCCCCGACAAGCTTCACTTGCCCCTCAATCACAAACAGGTAAACACCGTGGTGGTCACCATTAAGTTTGTACGAAGCACTTTTACCAGCTTCCAAATCAGCCATAAAAAACCAGGCGTACTGATGAATCCAGACTCCCTGATCCTCGGAATTAGGGGAAAGAATCTGATAAAACTGATTGGGGACAGATAATTCGCGTATTGAAATTTGATCGTAGCGGGGTTCAACGTCTTGCTTATTTGGTAAAACCCAAATTTGCAAAAACTTAACCTCTTTATCCCTGTTGTGGTTCTTCTCACTGTGAAATATTCCTTTTCCGGCACTCATTACCTGAACATCACCCTCTTTTATGACACCTTCATTTCCTATACTGTCCTTGTGCTCAAGATCACCAAAAAGTGGAATGGTAATAATTTCCATATTGTCATGGGGATGTTTCCCAAATCCCATACCCGGTTGTACAGAATCGTCATTCAACACCCTCAGGGCACCAAACTGTAATCTTTCGGGATCGTAATAATTGGCAAAACTAAATGTGTGACAGGTATCCAGCCATCCATGGGCTGCATGTCCCCGAGTATCGTTTCTGTGAATGGTCTTTTTCATCTTATCTCCTTCAGGTATATTCGTTTTCTCTGAAACATTTGTTAAAAACAAAGGTTCACAAGCAAATACGATAACAGAATATACAGAAGGCTGCCTCCATAATTGCGGGGCAGCCCTCATAACCATCCTACCCCTCGTTTGCAACGAGGGGTTAACACATTCTCGTATTTGACGAGGAACTAAAAAACAAGACTTATAACATCTTAATGTCGTCACAGACGACGGTTAATTACCCACTCGTTGAAAACGAGAGGGAGTGGAATTCCTCTTAAATCTTAGATCTAACGATCTATTGTAATATTGAATTACACTTTAATAAAAATTCGTTTCTTATAGAGTATAAAACCGATTAACCAGAAAAAGAAGATGTGGGTCAGTGCAAAAAGCAACGAACCGTTCATGTTTCCGGCAAGGGGGACAAAAACATTCTGATAGAGCCATGCACTTCCGCTCATTACCGAGCCATCGGCTGTTTCTACTTTTATGAGGACACCTAACGTACGGGCCCATAACCCGGAAAGTGCATAGATAAATAAAGGATTCATACCGAATACCACGAAGAAGGAGGTCCATTTTTTATAACCCTTAATGTCGATAATGAACACCAGAAGTGCCAAAAACAAAGCTGCCAATCCGGCTGTGTAAAGGACATACGAACTTGTCCATAATGGTTTGTTGATGGGGAAAACGACTCCCCAAAGACGGCCAATCACAGCAGCAATCAAACCATATAATGCGAGACGACCAGGGACTTTTACACGTTCGGTGTTCTTAATAATCACACCTGTCATGTACCCCAATAAAACGGTGACGATGGCTGGAACGGTGCTCAGCAGACCTTCAGGATCAAAAGGTATTCCAAACCCGGTGTAGAGGTGTTGCTTACCTAATATCGCCTTATCGAAAGGAATGACGGCATTGCCCTCCAAACTGTAAGGATCGGCACCGCCAAACCAGGCCAGGATACCCCAGTAGGCCAGCAAAATACCAACACCGATGAAGGGGATATATTTGCGGGGTGCAGACAACACAATCAGCGAACCAATTCCGTAGGCCAGTGCAATTCGTTGAAGTACCCCCATTATGCGCAGCTTACTAAAATCGTGCGACCATTGCGGAAAGGAGTTCAAAAACAGGCCGATGGCAAAGATTAACAGGGTTCTTCGTCCCAGCCGTTTAAGTGATTCGGAGTTTAAGGTACTTCCATATTTCCCGAATGAAAAAAACATGGAAACGCCTACCACAAACAGAAAAAACGGAAAAACCAAATCAGTCGGAGTACATCCATGCCAGCTGGCATGGCGCAAGGGCGCATAAACATACTGCCAGCTTCCGGGAGTGTTTACCGTAATCATTAAGGCGATGGTCATCCCCCTCAGAACATCGAGGGCCAGATATCTTTGTGATTGCTTCATTTGTAGATATTATTTACTCATTAGACTACTTTTTATTGGGGCTGGGTATAAGGTACTGGGTGTAAGGTGCGGGGTTCGGGGTTCTGGTTGCTGGGTGATGGGTTGGTTGTTCAACTGTTCACTGACTGATCACTGATTACTGACCACGAGTCTACTTTTCCTTACCTGAAAACATCAAAAGTCCCATAAACACCAGGAATCCGTTAAGCAACAATAGTTCAAAACCAAACTTATAGCCTCCGAGCCACTGTTCCGAATTGGAGCTAATGATGTAACACAATATGGGTGAGAGTACGCTAATATAAGGTACAAACCGGTCTCTGGTGCTGCGTTTTGTCAGGATACCAAAAGTAAACAACCCAAGCAAAGGTCCATAAGTATATCCGGCAGCTGTAAACACCGAGTTAACCACACTCTCGTCATTGATAATGCGGAAAATCACGATGACCAAAAACATAATAAAGGAAAAAGCTATGTGGACTTTAATTCTGGTTTTTTCTGTGGACGGTAGTTTGGGGTTAACCTTGAGAAAGTCGATGCAAAAGGCTGTGGTAAGTGCTGTAAGTGCTGAGTCTGCACTCGAATAGGCAGCTGCCGTAATCCCCAAAAGAAAGAAAACACCAACAGCAGTCCCAAAATATTTTATAGCCAGCAGTGGAAAAACATCATCCGTTCGTTGAGGCAATTCAATGCCCATTTCTGCGGCATAATGATACAACATCACCCCCAGCCCCAGAAACATCAGATTGGTTAACACAAATGCCAGACTGAACCAAAACAGGTTCTTCTGGGCCTCTTTCTGATTTTTACACGTCAGGCTCTTCTGCATCATATTCTGATCCAGCCCGGTCATCACAATAGTAATTCCGATTCCAGCGATAAACTGTTTGAAAAAGTTGGTTCCGGAACGCCAGTTCCAGTCAAAAATTTTACTTCGGGGATGGCTGTCAATAGCCTGAATCATTTCCCCAAAACTCATATCCAGCTGTTGAAGAACAACAATAATGGTCACAACTACAGAAAGCAGAATAAAGAACGTCTGCAATGTATCGGTCCAAACGACTGTCTTAATGCCGGCTTTATAGGTGTAAAGCCAAATGAGCGTTATGGTAGCAAGCACAGTTACCCAAAACGGAACACCCAACGCATCGAAAAAGGAAATCTGCAAAACCCCGGCAACCAGATAAAGCCTGAATGAAGCACCAATGGTTTGAGATACCAGAAAAAAGAAAGATCCTGTCTCATAAGATCTCAGACCAAAACGCTGATCGAGATAAGTATAAATGGATACCAGGTTACGTTTATAGTAAAGTGGCAACAGCACCAGAGCAATTATCCAGTAGCCCACAAAGTTACCAAGAATAAACTGGAAATAGCTCCACGCACTGTTGCCAACTTCACCCGGAACAGATATAAATGTGACACCTGAAATAGTGGCGCCAATCATGCCAAAAGCAACAAGATACCATGGAGATTGGCGGTTACCCGTAAAAAAAGTTTCGCTGTTGCTGTTTCGCGATGAAAACCACGATATCAGAAAAAGGGCAGTGAAAAAGCCCAGAATAACCAGTAAAACAAGTGTTGTGCTCATAGTTTATAGTATTGAGGGTGAGGTTAAGGGTGAGGTGTAGGTAGAGGCTGATGTGTGGGTAGAGACGCACGGCCGTGCGTCTTTACTATCCTCTCCGGAAGCCGTGAATCTTTAAAAGATACCTCGAGTTTGGCGCGTCTCTACTCAACCTTAGTCTAAACCTTTACCTTAGTCTCAACCTTAATCCTCCAGACTTACATCGGTAAAAAACTCCGTAACCGACTCAATATTGGTATGGCTCATGGCCGAAATTACAAAATAATACTTTCGGGGATGCGTTTTGCGGTCTACTTCGAAAGTGATTTCATTCATTCCGGTTACGGCAAAAATATTTTCAGGGTCTTCGGTGTTGGCCTGTTTTCCACGTTTAAACTTATAGATTACAAACGTTTCATTGTTTTCTCCGGGTTCCCACGTCATATGAATAGAGTCTCCTGCCAACTTGATTTCAGGATTTTGGGGAACCTCGGGAGTCTCCTGTTCAACCCTAGGGTTGACCGGGGGCAGAGCCTCATAACGATATGCCTTTCTCAGCAGCTTTTCTTTCAACCGGCGGGGATTACTTCTAAGAGATTTGGCACTAAAAAACATACTGCCATCAATATTAGGGTAAGTACGATTCAGTTTAATCTGCTTCAGAATCTGCCTGGACGATCGCCATTCACGATCTTTGGAATCGCGGTTAATGCGGTAGAATGCCTGTCCGATGTATAGCCGGCATCCCAGGGCATTTTTACTCCACCAATCGGCTATAATCGCATAATCGGCCACCTCCTTCCCAATGTGCCAGTATATTTGAGGTGTGATGTAATCGATCCACCCTTCCTCTTGCCAGCGAAGAATATTGGCAAACAGATCATCATAATTGGTTTGTCCGGCACGGGTGGCTGATCCACGCGGATCGACCGACTGATTCCGCCAAACACCAAAAGGACTGATACCAAACGCTACTGATGGATTAACACTTTCTATTGTGTCATGTAATTGTTCAATTATCAGATCCACATTATCGCGACGCCAGTCATCTTTTTGGTCGGACGAAAAACCACGGGGATACATTTCAAATGCTTCCTGATCGGGGAATTCCTCCCCGGCAATTCGGTAGGGGTAAAAATAATCATCGAAATGGAGGGCGTCCACATCGTATCGTTTCAATACATCAGCCACCACCGTGGCCACATGGTTGCGGGTATCGGGCAATCCGGGATTGAAATACCGGGCCTTACCATAGGTTACAAACCAATCGGGATGTTGATTTACGGGATGATCATCAGCAACTGAAGCTTTCGCAGTATCCACCACTGCCCGGTAAGGGTTTAACCAGAGATGTATCTCAAGGCCCCTCTTTCTCCCTTCTTCGATCGCAAACTCCAGAGGATCGTAATAAGGATCCGGTGCCTGACCCTGCTCTCCGGTAAGCCACTGCGACCATGGCTCCAAATCTGAAGGGAAAAAAGCATCTGTAGATGGTCTGACCTGAAATATAACGGTGTTAAGATTGTACTCTTTGGCCAGATCGAAAAGCTCAAGCATTTCTTCCTGCTGCATATCTACCGACAACCCCGACTTTGAAGGCCAGTCGATATTGGCCACTGTAGCAATCCAGATGGCTCGCATCTCGCGCTTGGGGTATTCTCTGGCTTGCAGTGAAGCAACAAAAAGCGACAGGATGGATAGGAATGTTAGTTTACGTAACATATTGTATTAGATCTAAGATTATTAGATTTAAGATGGCAGATAAGTTGAGACTGAGGTTGAGATTAAGATCGAGAGTTATCTTAGCCTTAACCTCAGTCTCAGCCTTAAATTACTCTTTCTTTTTGATACCAAAAGTGGGATCAATTTTCAGAAACTTAAGAACAATGAAGCCGGGGATGGTACATATCACCACCCAGATAAAGAAATTCTCATAGCCCACAATCTCCTGAATCCAACCTGAAATCATTCCCGGAATCATCATACCAAGAGCCATGAGTCCGGTACAAATAGCATAGTGTGCAGTTTTATGGTTGCCTGCTGCAAAATAGATCATATAAAGCATGTAGGCGGTAAACCCAAATCCATAGCCAAACTGCTCAACGGCTACTGATGCTGAGATGAGCCACATGCTTTGAGGGGTAACATACGACAGATACACAAATACCAGGTTGGGAAGGTTCATTGCAAAAGCCATGGGCCAAAGCCAGAATTTAAGACCATGCTTTGAGGCTACCAGGCCGCCAAGAATTCCGCCCAGGGTAAGGGCAAGAATACCAATAGTTCCGTAAATAAGCCCAACATCACCGGTAGTAAGTCCCAAACCGCCTACTTCACGTGCATCCAGCATAAATGGTGAAGCCAGTTTTACGATTTGTGATTCTCCGAGCCGGAATAACAACAGGAAAGCCAAGGCCGGACCGGTGTTTTCTTTAGTGAAAAAGGATTTGAAAGTGGCAAAAAACTCAGAAAAAAGGTTTTCACCTTCTCCCTGAACAGTTGCTTTATCCGAATCGGGACGTGGCAGAATAAACCGATGATAAAGGAAAAACACCACAAACATGCCCGCAAGAATAACAAAAGTAATGGTCCAGGCCAAAGGAATATTCCCGGAACGACCTTCATACCACGCATTGGTTGCGCCTTCAAGTTTGGGGTCGAGCTGAACCACTATCCAGGCCATCTTCTGCCAGTTGGCAGGACTCACCTCAATGCGCTCTCCCTCTATTAATTTAATACTCTCATCACCTTTTCGAATACCGGTATTCAGGATTACCTTTTCACCGGTTTCAGGAGCTTTGGTTAACCGAACACCCACAATTCCAATATTCCCGGGATTCAGGGTAGATTCTACGACCTCATCCCGTCCAAAGGTTGACTTCAGCGTCTCTTTTAGCGGACCGGACACATAGGTGGAAAACCATCCATCAGGCTCTTCAACCTCTTTTGCTTTTTCAGGCAAAACAAAGCCATTGGAAAGATTTTCATCCTCAGCCCATTGAATAAGGCTGTCGATGGTCTCCGGGGCTGCTTTTTTTGTGGGAATCTGAAGGTCATCCGTCGTGAGCACAAAACTCTTTTCATCGCTTTTAACGTCCTTTTCAAACTCGGGCACCCTAATTTCTGCGGGTTGATCGGGCCTGGTACGCACTGAAAATTCGATGGGATCCAGCCCTGTATGGGTTTCAAAAAATCCGGCCAGAATAATGAGCAATCCCTGCCCTGTAATCATCGCCACCCTGTAAAAGGTACTTCGAATGCCAATAAAATAGGCTTGCTTATGCTCATCAAGAGCCAACATGTAAAACCCATCAGCAGCAATATCGTGTGTGGCCGAACTGAAGGCAAGCAGCCAGAAAAAAGCCAGTGTGTATTGAAAGAAATCGGGCACCGGTATCGAAAAAGCCACACCGGCCAGTCCGGCACCGACCAAAATCTGCATTACAACAATCCACCAACGTTTGGTTTTAAGCAAATCTACCACGGGACTCCAAAGTGGTTTAATGACCCATGGCAGATAAAGCCAGCTGGTGTACAAAGCAATATCAGCATTTGAAATGCCTAATCGCTTATACATAATGACCGAAACGGTCATCACAATTACATAAGGAATACCTTGCGCAAAGTAAAGAGTAGGCACCCAACTCCAGGGTGAACGGTTTTTTGAACCCATAGCACAAAAAATTTAACTGTCACGTTAGCAATAACTGTGATCGCACATTTATAATTTCTCAAAACGATAACTTCCCTGGTGCGGATTTGTAATCCGCACCCTTTTTGCAGTGGATTTGCAATCCACTTTTATTTAAAATTTATCTTTTTGATTTATTGTAAACAGGATTGCCGCTCGGCTCTGTCGCTTTGATCTCAAAGAAATCCTGAATTAAAAAGATGCAAATTTTAAATCCGCATCAGCGGAAGCTCGTCAATTCAATAACGTTTTTCCAATTCAGCCCCTCTGAAATAATGATTCAAAATCTCCTGATAAGAATAACCTTTGGCTCCCATTACGGCTGCTCCTATCTGGCATAACCCAACACCATGGCCCCAACCGGCACCAAACAGAGTAAATGACTTCGGAATATCTCCTTCACCAGCTTCTTTTTCAACCACAAAAGCAGAACTGTAAAGGTGAGATTCTGACAGAGCTTTACGGATTTCCAGTTCTTTGCCGATGATCAGCCCTCCTTTGGTTCCGACAATCCTGAGACGAATCAAACGACCGGATTCGCCTCGCTCAACCGGAATCATATCGATGATATCGCCCAGTTCCAAATCAATCTTCTTTTTCAATAGTCGCTTCACATCATCCTGTTCCAACGTCACTTTCCATCGGTAAAAATCGGCAGTTTCCTGATCGTAGTCGTTGAGCACCTGTGCCAGCACCTCTTTATCTTGTGTGTTACAGAAAGCCGGGGGATTTCCGGTGATCCAGTCATTCGCTGCATCCTCCTGCTTTAAATCCAAACTGAATCCTTCCGGTGTAAAGTCATTGTCGATCACCTTGGTAAGGTAGGGATGATTGACCGGCTCCCAAACATTCTCAAAAACCTCTGCAATGCCACCGCAAGCTTTTGAAAACCGGGCATCACAAATCTCATTATTGTAGGTCAAAACTTCTCCGAACGTGTCAGCAATGGCCGCCTCCACTTCTTTTGTAGAGGCTCTAGTAATACCCTGATATCTTTGGCAGTGATCATCGGCACACACATCGAAGTTGATGTGATCCTCACGATCGTACCACTTAATCTTTTCACCCTCACTTTCAATGACGGTTTCGTAATTGCCTGTTTCTTTCAGTTTTTGCTCCTTTTCTTTCTGAGCCATCAACCAGCTCCGTGAGATCACCGCATGGGCCCTCAGCAGCTGAGGTGAAGAAGTGGCACTCATCTCCGATGAAATCACACTTATTAAGTAATCTTCCAGAGGTAAACGGTTAACAGCTGTCAGGTGCCCATCCTCACTGATGATTCTTAGTGTTCCCTTGAACCGCTGGTCTTCTTTCCGCTCCCAGTGAAAATTGATGCCAATCACCACATCTTTCAATTCAAAACCGGCTTCTTCATAATTCACAGGCTCAAATTCCACCGGAAAATCAGATGAGATGGCCTGGCCATTAATCATAATCGCAATGACCCCATCCTTCAGAAGAGCTTCTCCTTCGCCCTCAACCACCTCACCTGTAGCTTTTAATTTATAAGCCCCATTCAAAGTAAAAGAAAATTCGGGAGCAAAAAGCACCCCTACTTCTATATTTGGTTGCATACTATTCAGATTTTATTCTTGAAATATTTTCTTTACCAATTCCCAATCATGCTTATTCAGTGTAACCTGGTCAAAGATGTCTTTTACAAGATCGGTATTGAGTTTATTGAAATCTTCTTCTCTGGGGGTTATCAGTACTCCTCCAAAATCTACTGAAGCCGGACTCAACACAATTTTTTCTTCGCCCTCAGCAAAAAACTGACGGGGACGGTGTCCCTGACGGGGAAAAACAATCAAACGCCAGGTGCCATTTTCCCATGAGCACAAAATGTTAAGCATCGGTTCCTCTCCATTTCGTTGAATGGTATCCAGAAAACGGTATACCCGGTTGAACCAGCACTCGATTTCATCGGGTTGCTCTCCTTCAAACACCAGTGTCTTGCGCAGGTAGTTTTCGACACAGAAAACACGTACACCCTTGTGATCAATCAATAACGACTTTCGCGGATGGAACCGGAACTCCTTCTCAATTGGCATAAAACCTTTGTTTCCGGCCTGAAAGTGAAAATGATCGGGGGCACTGGCACCACATCTGGGGCCATTGTAAAACACAACAAATTCAGGAAGCTCCCGGGCCAGCATCATCATATCGGACAATCGCCCTTTGATCCGCTGATCGGTATGTCTCACATGAGGGATGGTGAGATGCCTTGGAAATATTGGGAAAGGATTTACCAAAATCAGATAATCATCCCGGAACGGCACCTTTTTTTGTTCCTGAGGCAGATTATCTTCACACAGAAAACATTTCCGCTCCTGAATGGATTTTGCATCCACTTTAGCAGCCGAAGACCGTATACGTGCAGGATTGAACTGCACTCTCATCTCGGTGGCCGGCCCAAACTCCAGGGAACGGATTTTAACCTGCTTAAGCCCTTCATAATTGGGTTTAGCCATTGGCCAGTTGACCACCTGTTCATCAATCAGGTGATCAACTTTTTCCTGTAAAGAGGTATTCATGGAAACATCATTCGACATAACTACTTTTTGTTTTTAGCAATGCGAGCCCACAATTCCATGGTTCTCACCCTGTCTTTGTATAAATTATGGTTGTTCATTTTTGCAATATCTAAAGAAGCATCTGAGTTATCATCCCAACGACGGCACATGTATAAAGATTGGTAAATCCGTCCGATTTGATAATCTCTGGAAATGGCCAATCCTACGGCGTAGTCTTCTCCATAGCTCACGTTAGGCACCCGGATTTCTCTCAATACAGGTGTGTAGAATGCACGTGGAGCGCCCAATCCATTGATGCGCAAAGCGTTGTTTCGCCCATTGTCAGGCGTCCATTCTTTGTGGTCGATCAATCCCGGAGGAATCTCTTCCAGTTTGAAATTCACCATCTGATAAGAGCCGATCACCATGGCACAGTTTTGTTCATAGAAAGCATCGACGATGGTCTGAACAACTGAATCATCAGCATATAAATCGTCGCTGTCGAGTTGGATGGCAAACTTACCACAGGATTCATTCATAATAGCCATATTCCAGCAGCCCCCAATGCCAAGGTCTTTGCGATCGGGAATAACATGAATCAAACGATTGTCTTCACCGGCCAGTTTCTTCAAAATTTCTGTAGTTCCGTCATCCGAGTGGTTGTCGACAATGATCAAATTGAATTTGAATGAAGTATTCTGATTAAAAACAGACCTTACCGCATCTTCGATGGTTTTGGCACGGTTTCGCACCGGAACTACGACTGAGGCCTCCACCGGAAAATCCGATTCATCAAATTTCACTTCTTCAAATTCCGGCTTAAGATATCCGCCAATGGCTTTTAGATGCTCGGTACAGGCAACTTCCATTTCAATCTGAACCTCCCGGTTTTTAGGGTCCACATAGTCGAAAATCTTTTCGCCTGATTTACGTGTATCCGTTTCCATTTCGGTATATAGAAATTCCGGCAAACGGAAGAGCTTAAGATTCTGAGAGACTTTGAGTCGAAGGTCATACAGTCCCGCAAATTTATAATCGGCCTTCATTTTGCCTGCGGCTTCTTTAACCGCTTCAGAAGGGAAAAACAGCAAAGAACCAAAGTTGAAATCGTCTCTCAAACTCCCGTCCTGATAATCAATTACCGGATTTTGTATCATTTTACCTTCCTTCAATGCAAAATAATCGGAGTAAATCATTCCTGCCCCGGTATATTCAGCCGCCTGAACCATGCGCTCCAACGACAATGCACCCAATTTCAGAGGAAGCGATTTGGTATACAGCAAAACATGCGTGGATGTCTCACCCCTTTTTGCTATTTCTTTCACCATCTGAGTGGAGTTAAGGGCCGGCACTTCAAATGAGTCAACACCTTCCGGCAACTCTGCGCCCTTACTTCCAGGGGTGATCATTACATAAATTCCGTCGACCAGATCAACTGCTTTTAGTTCATCAATGGTTTGCTTAAGATCGGCCGGTTCGGCAACCGGCAAAAAACATGAAATTTTGTTATGCATATCCTGATTTTTTATCGTTTTTATTTATTCTCATTCTGAAAAAACTGTAAGACCTGTTTCATCAATTCAGCCCTCTCCTTTTCTGATGCAATGGCTTCAAAAGGAAACCCAAGGATTACACTTTGATAATGGCCTGAAAAGCCAACTCCTGCGCAGGTATTGTTGCTTTCGTACCTGTAAATCCTGAAAGCATCATCTCCCACAGGCTCAATGCCGTCGGGCGATTCAACTTTATAAATATCGGGATGATATTCTACATTATAGCTGAGCGATGGCAGGAACAATGCAGAAGCTTCATCTGTCACTTTCAGATTTCCCACATTGTCAGCATGATTGGTCATCCACCGGTAGTGCAAAAATTCTTTTAAAAATTCAATTGTGGCAGTGTCTTTGTTCTCTGCGGCATCGGTACCAATATAAGCTCCCGAAACCAGAATATTTCCTCCGGACAAAAGATATTTTTTCAATGTCTCCCTTGTTTCCGGGCTAAAAAGTCTGTATTGTTTTTCGCCTGATTGAAATAGAGGTTCGGTCCCTCTCTCTTCGCCATAAAGCAAATCAACAGCCTTGTAAGGTTCAACCTCAAACCCATTGGAGGCAAAAACTTCATCACTTACCGAAACAAATGAATAACCGGCATCGCGAATGGCTTTTCCGTGTGTAAACACAAAGTCGAAGTTATTACCGGGAATGATTTTACCTTCCATATCTGCATAACTGGCTCCATGCCCCGGGCTATCATCATCAAGCCATGGGGAGGAACGGTCATAATCGTATTGTTTGCCCGTGTGGCTCATATCTCTGTGCCATGGCACTCCTTCATCATCCCACCATGCTACTCCGGCAGTTTCTCCATCCACAAAAGAAGGAGGGGCCACACGATCGAAGCCATTGACTACCAACACCAAATCATTAGAATCGGACTGAAGAGATACCGACAGGGTTTCTCCGGCCATGCTTTCGCCCCCATCGTTCAGAGCGGTCACTTTGAAGCTGTATATGGTTCCCCATTCGGGGAGTTCAATAACCATTGTGGTATCAGTAGTAAAAAAGCCATTGTCAAAACCATTGTCTTCAATTCTTTGATACACCTTATATCCTGAAGGCACAGCGCTCTCCTCTAGGGGATCTTCCACCGGGTTCCAGCTTAACCTCAGCTTTTTGCCTTCAACCTGAATGAGAGAGAGATGATCGGGAGCCAGAGGTTTTATAACCGCCCGGCGCCCTTCACGCGCTGACAGGAAGCGCACCATCCCTTTATAAATGGCTCTGGACACAGTAAATTTAAAACGCGGATCAAGTCCGTATTTCATATCAGCCAGATTTTGATGCGACAACAATTCCAACAACATGGTGGGCACATTTGGCCTATACGCTTCTGAATACTGTTTGTCCCACATAGCCCGGCGGGTCCATTCATCGTCGAAGGTCAATCTGACATCGGATACAATCTGAGATTGAATCACATCGGTAAGATCCCGGCTGGCAAGGCGGGATTTTCCATCAGGAAATTGGCCATCGTTGGTAACCGAGCTGTATATACCAAGTGTTCCGATAACCGAATCACCAGGTGTAGTCCCGGCATCTGTATGAAATGCAAAAGCAAGATCAACAGGAATATTCAATCCGGGAGTTCCAGGTGCTTTTGAAGGCCCGTTAGGATTGCCCATAAGATAGTTCACCCATTCCCCCCGTGACTGATAATCGTCGTTGTAATCATTTTTGTTATCGTTCAAACTGTAAACGATGGTATCAGGTACACCTGCATACTGCATCCGGTACCTGCCGGCTTCCATCCAGCGTGGCTTTCCGCTCAACTTAGGAGTATAGGTAACAGAATCGCTTAAATCAACTTCCGAGTTCTGCTGCTGATGATCGTTCAGAGACCATTTTCTTTTAATATAGGAATCCTCCGGGCGTCTGGCAACATTGCCCATTCCACCACCAAAGCGAACGGCATCGGTGGTGACAATTCCTGATGCTTTGTACGGAACCTCAATTTCTAAGGATCCCGTCTTTGCATTCTTGCCCTTCTTAAAGTAAAAGGTTCCCAGGTATACCCAGGTTCCATATCCCATTTGCTGATTAATAAAATAACGGGTCGTTCCTCCGGAATGATTCACACGGTATGGCACATTGTTAAGGGCACCCTCCACTTTTCCATAGGAAACATAAACAGCATACTCGCCATCTTCAGGTATATTTGGTAAATAGGTGATATTTGAAGAATTTTCTGAAGAAGGATGGACTTGCAGGAAGGTTCCCATTTGAAAAGGATTTTCACCTTTAAATAAAGTATCCTTCATACAGAATCCTTTTTCAGAAGAACTCACTATTTCACGGACTCCATTCTCTATTATTAACTCACTTCCTTCAGAAGATCCATCATTATCTACGATAACCTCATTGGTCTGTGTATCTCTTTCGCGGGGCAGAAAAACACTAGCACCTGCATCTTCAAGCATTGGTACCAGGAAGTTGCGTGTAAATGAAAACGGATAAATATCCTCAACCGTACCAAACAATCTCGCTCTCTGCCACTCCCAACGGTCCAGTTCCGATTCATAATAATAACCATGACTGGCCCACATGGCTATATTATTATTGGTTAGCCCTGATTCAAAAAACGGTTCATCAGCTCTTTTTACAAGAGACTTTCTAAGTCCCGTCCCTTTAATTCTTAAAGTGTCAGTGGGAAGCGATTCCCTAAAATAAACAGGCACAAACTCCTCAAGAGGTTTCCCGTTACAAAACATTTGAAGATTGTATTTTCGAAAACGCCGCCCAATCTGATTCTTTATTGATTGTTCGATATAATTTATCCAGACTTCACGGATAGGAACACGCGCAACATTAGGAGAAAGAAAAACCGCAAGTGTTTCATTCGTCACATCTGCTGCCACAGAATCAACATACATCTGTCCCATGTATTGCCAACTTCTAAATAAGTCAGGTCCATCCTGAATTTTATCCATGGCCTTTTTTGCAATTCTCAGATCTCTTTTCCCTGATTGAGAAAACACGTCTCCTGCATAGATCGTCAGTAGACCAAGGATCAAAATAAACTTAAACTGTAAAAGCCTCTTCATTTGTTTTTTGTATTAACCCCTCCTGGTTTAACAGGCGGATTTTAATGGTAAAAAGATAAAATTCTCCATATTGCCTATAAAGACAAAGCCAAAAAATTAATTTCATAGCCAGTCTCTGTAACATATCTCTCAAAAAAGTTGCTTCAAAGAAGCCATCCTCGTAACTTGTTTAGAGTTGGGTAGCCTGTGTATCCCCGAGTAAGAAATAAACAAAACCAAAAATCAGAATCAACTAACAAACAAGGTATTTGGGTTTCGGTCAATAACTCCATTATAGGAATATCCGGTTATTTACCTAATTGAAATTATAGAGGGGCTTTGCCCCTTAAACCCCAATTACTTTTTTGTCTTGACACAAAAAAGTAATCAAAAAAAGTCAAGGCTGTGACCGCTTCACTCAAAAAAACAGCGTTTGATGGCTAAAATCTTTTAAACTCGCCTATCGGCTCAAACAGAAAAGATTTTTTAACGCCATCTTCACTTGTTTTTTTGGCTCACCGGTCAAGGCCGTCCTTTTCGGCGAGTCTGCTTTCAAGTTGGGTATAAAAACGGATACTCATTATAAAATTAAAACAATGATAAATTATCCACCAAAAAAACAACTCATCACAAACAACTGTCAATTTCTGTTTTCAAAAGTAGAAACATTTTTTCAACAAACAAAAATTTGTAATACATCTTATATGATATCAAAACTAAACTTTTTTTTGTAGCTTTGCACAGGCAAAAAACAAGCAATCACATGAGCTTTAAACCCAAATATCTGCCAAAACAAATATAAGAAAGCCCAGAGACAGGAAACTAATAAAAATTAAAAACCAAACATATAATACATCATTCCCTTATGATTTTAATAGCCGACAGTGGATCTACGAAAACAACATGGTGTCTTTTAAATCAGGAATCCGGGAAAAAAGAAATAATCCAAACAGCCGGAATCAACCCCTTCTACCAGGATGAAGTCACCATTGTACAGGCTCTGAAAAATGAGTTCACCTTCGGGGAACGAACGTTCGATGCAATTTATTTTTACAGTGCAGGATGCGCCAATCCTGAGATAAGCAAAGTGGCCTTCAATGCTCTCGATCAGTTTTTCAATACCGGGAAACTTGAAATAGAAAGCGATTTAATGGCTGCTGCTCACGCCCTCTGCGGAAACTCTGAAGGAATTGCCTGCATTTTGGGAACCGGCTCAAATTCCTGTCATTATAATGGAAAAGAAATTGTGGAAAGTGTTTCACCTCTGGGTTTTATACTGGGGGATGAAGGCAGCGGTGCAGTAATAGGAAAAAAACTGCTGGCCGATGTCCTTAAAAACCAACTGCCTCCCTATATACAGGAGACATTTTTCAACCAATACAAAACAAGCTATGCCGAAATACTGGAAAATATTTACAAAAAGCCTTTTCCAAACAGGTATGCCGCAGGTTTCACAAAGTTTATTTCTGAACACAAAGATGAACAAGCACTGCAGGAGCTGGTGATAAAGTCATTTGATGATTTTTTAACACGAAATGTTCTCCAATACAAGAAGGCAAAGGAACTCCCGGTTCATTTTACAGGCAGCATTGCTTATTATTTCAGAGATCTGCTTGATAAGGCACTGGAAAAGCACAAATTAAAACTTGGGAATATTATTAAAGACCCTATGGATGGTTTAATAAATTTCCATCTAAAATAACCACCTCTAATTACACAGGAACTTTAAAAAAATAAAAAATGTCGGATAATAAATTTACTCTAAGCATAACTGAATCGCCTTCCAAATTCCAAAATCTTGAAAAGATGGAGGTATCCGACCTGATTCACAGCATCAATCAGGAAGACGCTAAGGTTCATCAAGCCGTAAACAAGGCCCTGCCCCAAATTGAGCAATTGATCGTGCGCATTGTAGAAAGGATGAAAAAAGGAGGAAGGGTTTTTTACCTGGGAGCAGGGACCAGTGGTCGCCTTGGGGTTCTGGATGCCTCTGAATTGCCACCCACTTTTGGTGTGCCTGATACTTTGGTAATTGGCATGATTGCCGGCGGAGATGTTGCTTTACGCAAAGCTGTTGAAGATGCGGAAGATGATCCCCAAAGAGCCTGGGAGGAGCTAAAGGGGTATAATATTAATAAGATGGACACGGTCATCGGCATTGCTGCCTCAGGCACTACACCTTACGTTATTGGGGGGATTGATAATGCCAGAACTAATGGCCTTTTGACCGGATGCATCACCTGCAATCCGGGATCGGAGATTGCTAAAGCTGCAGAATTTCCCATTGAAGCTATTGTCGGTCCTGAATTCATTACGGGAAGCACACGATTAAAAGCCGGAACGGCCCAAAAAATGATTCTCAATATGATCACGACCACATTAATGATCAAATTGGGTAAAGTAAAAGGCAACAAAATGGTAAACATGCAACTGACCAACAAAAAATTAATTCAGCGTGGAACCAGAATGCTCATGGAAGAGCTGGGCCTAAAGAAAGACGATGCCGAAGACTTATTGATTCAGCATGGCTCTGTAAAAAAGGCCATCGATGCCTACAAAAGATCTAAATAGTGTTTGTCTATAAAGTCGGCTTTGAAACTGAGTTGTCATGTGCCTGGTCAGAAATTTTCAGTTGCAATCCCGAGGCTTCGGGAGCGAAGCTCGAAAACACGGAGTCCCGATCCTTCGGGATGAGTAATTTTCAGGCAAGCGTAACGAAACAACCGGGACTTTATGGACAGGCACAAAATTAAAATTTGAAAGAAACCGCATGCGTTTAATAATAGATCCTTTGTTTTTTCATATCAAAGCCTGTAAAGAACTGCAAGCCCCCTAAGCCTGTGGATAACAAAAGGCTGTATTAAACCCATGAATACCCCCCCGCCATAACAGAATCCCAAAACTCAGAATAAAACAAGGTCCTCTAAAAATGAGGACCACGGAGAAAAGCTTATTTGATTTTGAAAACTCCTTTGGATTATGAATTTTACCGGTCTATTTAAGCACCTTTTTAAGGTACCTGTCATAAACCTCGTGATTCCGAATAACCAACTTTTCAGTTTCCGCGAAGGCAGCGTCTTCATCCCGGGCTTCTACCGCTTTCAATATTTTTTTCTGAGCATCGATGGTAAATTCCTTCTCCCCTTCCACATTGGCATAAATAAAATTGCGCATTCTTGGCAAAAGAGAATAAATGGGCTCCAGGCTAATGATAATGATAGGATTACCGGTGGCCTTAGCAAGGCTCATATGAAAACGGTTAATGGTATCCACCTCTTTTTGGGTGTTATCCGGATCGCAACTCTCAAGATCTTCGATGCCATCCTGCAAGATTTTCAAATCCTCATCAGTCCGATTGCGGGCAGCAAGCCTGGAAATTTCAGGCTCGAAGATACGTCGAACATCAATTATCTGAGAAATAAGATTGGAATCAAAACTCAAGTCGTAGTAAAGATTGAGAGACTTTACAGCATCCTCTATTTTGATTTCGGAAACATACATTCCGCTACCTTTCCGGATTTCAATAAGGCCTCTGGCGTTGAGGCGGCGCAATGCCTCACGGAGAGCAGTACGACTCACACCAAACAGTTCGCAAAGTTCTTTTTCAGAAGGCAACTTGGCCCCGGAAAGAAGTTTTTTCTGCCGAATGGCTTCTTCTATCTTTCTCTCAATCTTCTGACTCAGAGTTTGAGTGGTTCCTATCTTTCCAAATATATCGTCCATCTAAAACAATTAAAATGAATACACTAACAAATTTCAACACAATATTGGCGAAAAACCAGCAAAACAAACCACTAGTTTGCCCCAATTATTCAAATCCCACATCACATTTGTTCCCCGGGATTCCCTGACAAAAGGAAGGAAATAGGGGATAAAAGCGTGAAAGGCAAACATCCGGAAGTTAAAAGGCAATCAATCAATTTTGAAATTTCAATAACAAGAGAACATGCCAATCGCTCTTAAAAACATACAAATATAGATTTTTTCTTCCGTTTTTGAAGAGAATGGTGAATCTTTTACTTTTAAAGGATATATTACATGTGATTGTATGACCTTCTCGTAATACACTCATTTTAACGAAACTCATTAATCAGAAATAAAACACTTTAAAATACCAATCAATAACAAAATAAAATGTAAGGCTATGACTCAATCAATTCACTTTACAGATCAACCGGTAGAAAAGCTCCCCTTAAATATTGTTGAAGGCAAAGAAGAAGGAGCCAAAGAAATTGCCTCAATCATTGCCGATCTCATCAAAGAAAAAGAGGCTCAGGGCAAAAAAACGGTATTGGGACTTGCAACAGGTTCATCTCCGGTAATGGTTTACAAAGAGCTCATCAGGATGCACAACGAGGACAACCTCAGCTTCAAAAATGTGGTAACATTTAACCTGGATGAGTATTACCCCATGTCTTCTGAGAATAAGAACAGCTATGTGCGGTTTATGAACGAACAACTTTTTGACCATATTGATATCCCAAAGGATAATATACACATCCCCGACGGCTCTCTACCGATTAATAAAATTGAAAAGTACTGCTCAAAATACGAGAAGAAAATCAAGGATCAAGGCGGTATTGACATCCAGCTGTTGGGCATTGGGCGTTCCGGTCACATTGGTTTTAACGAGCCGGGCTCGGCCATCAACTCAACAACCCGAATTGTAAAACTTGATCCCATAACCATTGCCGATGCTGCAAAAGACTTTGGGAGCGAAAAATCGGTTCCTTTAAGAGCTATCACCATGGGTATTAGCACCATACTTAATGCAAGAAAAATAATCCTGACAGCATGGGGAAAAAATAAATCAGTGATATTGAAGAAAATGATAGAAGAACCTGTCACTACTAAGGTCCCGGCGTCATTCCTTCAACTTCATGACGAAGTTACCATATATGCAGACGAGGATGCGACTACCGAGTTATCACGAACCAAAGCTCCCTGGATTTACGGGATGGTGAAATGGACGCCCAAAATGGTGAAAAGAGCGGTTATTTGGTTAAGTCTGGAACTTGAAAAACCCATCTTAAAACTCACCGATGATGACTACAAAGCAAAAGGACTAATCGATCTTCTTGCTTTGTATGATGGCGCTTACGATTTAAACATCAAAGTATTTGGACAAATAAGAGACACCATCACAGGCTGGCCGGGTGGAAAACCGGGTGCCTACGAAAAGACGCGTCCCGAAAGGCCCGAACCGGCTGTAAAACGCTCACTTATTTTCAGTCCCCACCCTGATGACGATGTTATTTCAATGGGGGGTACCCTCCTTCGACTGGCTGACCAGGGGCATGACGTTCATGTTGCTTATCAAACTTCAGGCAACATTGCTGTTTTTGATGATGATGCCCTTCGCTTCTCATCATTCTCTGTTGACCTGATGAAAAGCCAAAACAACCTTTCGCCCGATCATGAAAAAGCTCACCAGGAACTAGTGAAGTTTTTGAAATCTAAAAAATCGGACGATATCGACACCCAGTATGTGAAAAATATAAAGCGCCTCATTCGTCAGGGGGAAGCTGAAGCAGCCTGCAGATATTGCGGTGTGAAAGAAAAAAACGTTCATTTTCTTTATTTACCTTTCTACGAAACCGGTTTGGTAGAAAAGAATCCAATGGCTGATGAGGATGTAAAAATTGTGGTTGACCTTCTCCGCAAGGTAAAACCTCACCAAATTTTTGCTGCCGGAGACCTGCAAGATCCCCATGGCACACATGAAGTTTGTCTCCAGATTATATTTGCAGCCATTCGTCAAATAAGAGAAGCAGGAGACACCTGGCTTAACGACGCCTATGTATGGCTGTACCGGGGTGCATGGCAGGAGTGGGATGTAGAGGACATCGAAATGGCCATTCCCATCAGTCCCGAAGAACTCAAAAGAAAACGAAAAGCCATTTTCAAACACCAGTCTCAAAAGGACTTTCCGGTATTTCCGGGAGAAGACAACAGGGAGTTTTGGCAAAGATCAGAAGCAAGAAACAGAACAACAGCCCGCTTATACGATAAATTAGGACTCACTGAATATGAAGCCATCGAAGCATTTGTAAAGTATCCTTTCGATGATGAGGAATCGTTTTTGAAGTAACCAGGCAAATGCTCCCCCCAAAGGGAAAGCAGACTGCAAGAGAATGAAAAGATTACATGCCATCATTCTCTTGCAGCCTTTTTATTTTCAGGTCAACCAACCGTAAAAAAATGTTCCAATGGTAAGATAAATCCCCATACCAATGATATCATTAATTGTAGTAACAAAAGGTCCGGTTGCCACGGCAGGGTCAATCTTTACTTTATCCAACAATAAAGGAACCAGTGCCCCAAATACAGATGCAAATATTATCACTGAAAACATAGCTCCCGAAACTGTAAGAGTCAAGGCATCAGGCGACCCTAAAAAGTAATTGTAACCAAAAGCCAAAACAGACAAAACCGTTGCATTTAAAAAAGCGACGCTAAATTCTTTGATCAACCTCCTTAACGGGGAATCTAATCCAGTGGTTCCGGCAGCTATCGATTGCACAACAATCGCGGAGGACTGAATTCCCACATTTCCGCCCATGGCTGCAATCAACGGCATAAAAAAAGCAAGCTGAGGATATATATCCAGAACCCCTTCAAAACTGCCTACCACACGTGACCCAAACAAGCCCCCTATAAGACCGATAAACAACCAGGGAACCCTTGCCCGCGTTAAAAGCCAAACACTGTCAGATGCTTCAACATCTCCCGTAATACCGGAAGCCAGGGCGTAATCCTTCTCTGCTTCCTCCCTCATTACATCCATCACATCGTCAATGGTAATCCGCCCCACAAGTCGTCCCACCTGATCGACAACAGGAAGGGCAACAAGATCATATTTATTCATAATATTACTCACCTCTTCCGAACTTGCATCTACTCCCACAGAGATGACATCAGGATAGTAAATATCCCTAACATGCTTATCGGCAGAACTAAGCAGCATCTTCTTCAATGAAAGTGTACCCTTTAGTACCCCATTGTTATCAACCACATAAACATAATAAACCTCATCAATTTCCTCAGCCTGGCGGCGCATACTACGCAAACATGTTGGTATACTCCAATTCTCCTTAACTTTAATGAGCTCTTTGGCCATCAAACCACCGGCAGAATCCTCATCGTAGTTAAGAAGGTCAACAATATCGCCGGCAACATTAACATCTTCGATGTGCGACAAAACTTCCTGCTGGCGCTCACTGTCAAATTCGGAAATAACATCGGCCGCGTCATCCGAATCCATTTTATCGATAAAGCGGTGGGCGATCACATCACTGGGAAGAGCTTTCAGAAACTTAAGGCGGTCATTTTCATCCAGTTCAATAATAACATCCGCTGCCCTATCATCATCAAGAAGAAAATATATGTATTTGGCCTCGTCTATATTTAGCTCCTCATAAAGCTCAGCAATATCGGCAGGGTGTATATCTTCAAGTATTTGCGAAACACCTTCATTGTCCTGATTTTCAATCAGGGCTTTCAATTTGTCCACAAATTCTCTGGTAAGTTCAAAATTGGCCATACCCCTGTTTCTTTTTAGTAGTTCAACAAAATGACTCGGATCTTTTACATAGACGCACCAACAATATTAGTTAGTTTAACGAATTCTTCGACCCCCAATTGTTCCGGTCTTTTTTGCAATAGAGCTTTAACATCCTCAGAATCATCAGATATTCCAAAGGTTTTTAAGCTGTTTCGCATGGTCTTACGTCGCTGATTGAAAGCTGTTTTAACCACTTTATGAAACAAACCCGGATCGCAGCCTAAATCGGTAACATCATTCCTGGTAAAGCGGATTACAGCAGATTTAACTTTGGGAGGAGGTGAAAAAACGTGTTCGTCAACCGTAAAAAGATATTCTGCATTATACCAGGCCTGCATAAACACGCTTAAAATCCCGTATTCCTTGTTGCCGGGGCCGGATGTTAACCTTCGTCCTACTTCACGTTGAACCATTCCGGTGACAGACTTCACCTGATCGCGGTGCTCCAATACCTTGAAAAATATCTGGCTGGAAATATTGTAGGGAAAATTGCCGATAATAGAAAATTCCCCTTCAAAAAAAAGGGATAAATCCATCTTCAAAAAATCCGCGGCAATTATTTTGTCTGAAAGTTGGGGATAATGCGTGGTAAGATATGCAACTGACTCGGCATCCAGCTCTACCAGGGACAGATCAATTTCATTTTTTTGTGAAAGGTGCTCTGTAAGTACACCCATTCCAGGCCCGATTTCCAGAACTTTGTAAGGTGGAATAGGTAATGCCTCTACGATTTGCATAGCTATATGCTGATCGTTGAGAAAATGCTGGCCCAGGTATTTTTTTGCTTTGACTCTCTTCATCTTCCATGGTAACGAACAACTTTGATAAAAAACAAAACATTTGGCCAAAAGACCCGTATTTTGTAAAATTGCACTTTGTTTGTGGCGCAAAGGTAAAATTTTTATGTGGGGTAATCTTCCACATCCGACATATTTTGTGCAATAAAACCCGAATAAATACTTTTGAAAGTTAATTTTTCCTGCCACCCCCCTTGTGACAGGTTTGCATAAACAGGACAATGAATAAATCTATAAGCAAAGGGCTACGTGTTTTCTTTTTTTTGTCACTCGGCATTATCATTCTCTGGTGGCTATACAAAGACCAGGATCCCGAGAAACTGACAGAAATACTAAAAAAAGACGTAGGATACGGGTGGATTTTCCTCTCTTTAATAATGGGACTGCTGAGTCATGTCAGCCGCACAATCCGATGGCAAATGCTTATCGAACCGGTTGAAAAAAGGCCACGCACTTTCAACACCTTTCTGGCTGTTATGATTGGCTACCTGGCAAATCTGGCCATCCCCCGAATGGGAGAAATATCCCGGTGTGCAGTATTGAGCCGCTATGAAGAGATTTCCTTCTCACGTTTGGTTGGAACTGTTGTTACGGAAAGGGTACTCGACCTGATCATGTTGCTTTTATCACTTGCCCTGATGATTGTATTGCAATACAACGCTTTTGTAGAGGTAGTAAACAATAAGATAGACCTGACCAGAGTAGGTAATTTCTTTTCATCAATATGGTTCCTATTCAGTTTAGGATTATCAATCGCTCTTGTTTACGCTTTCAGAAAAAACATTTCCAATTCAAAAATATTTGTAAGACTTAGAGGATTATGGTATAAATTTAAAGAGGGACTTTTCTCATACAAGAATGTAAAAAACAAACCCATGTTTTTCATTCATACCCTCTTGATATTCACCCTCTATTTCCTAATGATTTATGTTTGCTTTTTTGGGTTTCCTTTCACCAGGAACCTTGGGGCGGGAGCAGGATTGGCGGTTTTTGTTTTCGGAAGTTTTGGCATGGTCGCCCCTGTCCAGGGAGGTATAGGCCCATGGCACTTTATGGTCATATCCACACTTCTTTTCTTTGGAGTCCAGGCCCCACAGGCAGCTGCGTTTGCCCTATTGGTCCACGGTTCCCTAAATGGAATGATTGTGATTACCGGACTGCTATCATTGGTGGCCCTGCCAATTTTTAACAAAAAATAGCCCCCATGCAAATTAGTCCCCGATTCATAAAGCGATTTCTCGCTCTAATTTCATTCATCGCAATAACCTGGGTGGTATATCGCTTGTGGAACCTTGAAAACTGGAACAGCTTCGGAGACTATTTAAGTAATCATCGGCTTGAAGCTTTCAGACTGATGGGCATTCAATTGGTTCTTCTTTTCATAAATCTGAGACTTGAGTCGAGAAGATGGCAATTGCTGATTGCACCCATTTCCAACATATCCATTTGGAAATCTTTTTATCAGGTTCTTAAAGGCATTCAAATGGGGATGATAACTCCTGCACGAGCGGGAGACCCCATTGGAAAATCCGTTTTTTTCAAAACAACTGAAAGATGGAGAGTTGTTCTTCTCTCTTTTGCCGGAAGCATAATTCAGAATGTAATTATTTTAGTGGCGGCAGTAGCAGCTTTATTTGCCACAGGCATCAACAACCATCCTCTGAAAGAGAAGTTTGTCAATTATTACTCAGAAACTGATAGCTATTGGACTTGGGGAGTGGTCGCCACAGTCCTGATTATCGTATTTTTGCTTATGAGACATCATCTCTGGTCAGGCAATATTTCTGAAAAATTCAAATCACACGTATTGGTTTTTAAAGAACACAGAATCAGCAACCTTGTTCGGATAACAATGTTGACCGCATTACGCTTCCTTGTGTTTTCATTTCAGTTTTATCTTCTGTTAAGGTTTTTCGGGCTGAATGATATCCGGAACGGCTTTCTGTCTGTCTTTATTTATTATGGAGCTTTATCATTCCTTCCTTCAACCGGAGCAGGGGATTTAGGATTAAGGGCTTCTCTGGCTCTTATTATTTTTGGTCAAACAGAACTTGCCGGGCCAGCCATTGTAATGTCCTCTTTATTATTGTGGTTTTTCAACCTGGGCATTCCGGCTGTTTTGCCATCCCTGTCATCAATTCCATCTGTTTTTAAACAAAAGATTCAGAAAAGAACCCTCCCGGTTTAAGGAAAACCCTTAATTTTAGGGCGATTTCCGACAACCCCCTCAATTGTCAAAACAATTTTCTATATTTGTTATCGTACGAGAGATTTGCGAATGCAATAACCACTTTTTTATGGATAAAACTAAAATTAAACTAAACATATTAGGCCTCTCTTACTCCCAAACCCAATCAGGTGCTTATGCTCTGGTATTGGCCGAAGAAGAAGGTGAAAGACGCATTCCCATCATTATAGGTGCTGTAGAAGCTCAATCAATAGCTATCAAACTTGAAGGCCTGGAGCCACCACGCCCTCTGACACACGACCTGTTTCTTAATTTTGCAAGAGCGTTTAAGATTGACATACTGGAAGTTGTTATTTATAAATTGGAGGAGGGTATTTTCTATTCCGAACTGGTTTGCTTATACAACGACGAAGTAGTTCGTATCGACTCCCGGACATCCGACGCAGTTTCTCTGGCCTTAAGATTCAACTGCCCCATATATACATTTGAAGACATTATGGAGAAAGCCGGGATTGTTCTCGACTTTGGTGATCAGGAAGCCCCTCAGCAGGAGGAGAAAAAATCGCCAGAGGAAAAGACAAAGAAGACAAAGAGCCCAATGGAAGAAAAATCCATGCAAGAGCTAAAAGACCTTCTTAACGAGGCAGTCGACAAAGAAAATTATGAAAAGGCCTCAGAAATAAAAGCTGAAATTGAGCGCAGAAAAAAATAATTTCCTGAGAAGATCAAAAAAGACCAGAATTGCCCCCTTCTTTCGGCCTTCATTTTGGTCAATAAGCAGTTAAAACCTCAGAAAAGAAAGCCAATCAGACAATAAAAACGAATGAAAAGACCTCTGTTACGAGTATTACCTGCTCTTTTACTCCTGTTTTTTATCCCCACATCCCTTTTTGCCAATAGTAATCCGGTTATTGCTGCCGGAGGTGGTTTTGGTTTTGAAAGTCTCCTCAGGGGAATTATCGGAATGGCCTTTATCATTTTTATTGCCTGGATTTTCAGCTCCAACCGGAAGGCCATATCCTGGAAAGTTGTCATTACCGGACTAACCATCCAGTTAGCATTGGCTCTGGCCATTCTATATGTACCTTTTGTGCAATCGGCCTTTGATGTACTGGGAAAAGTCTTTGTAAAAATCCTGAGCTTCTCGGATGCAGGAGCCAAATTTCTATTTAAGAGCTTTACGACCGGTGAAATTGAGGAACCATTACTCAATTTTGCCATCACTATTCTCCCCACCATCATATTCTTTTCAGGCCTGACCAGTATTCTTTTTTACTTCGGCATCATTCAAAAGGTCGTATATTTTCTGGCCTTGGGGATGACTAAGTTACTCAGAATATCGGGCCCTGAAAGTTTGTCTGTCGCGGGTAATATTTTCCTGGGACAAACGGAGTCTCCGCTTATGATCAAAGCCTATCTGGAAAAAATGAACCGCTCCGAAATAATGCTGGTCATGGCAGGGGGAATGGCAACCCTGGCAGGTGGCGTCCTGGCCGTTTACATAAAAGTACTGGGAGGTGGCGATCCTGTTCAGGAGTTAATCTATGCCAAGCACCTTTTAGCGGCTTCTATTATGGCTGCTCCCGGAGTTATCATCATTTCCAAGATGCTGGTTCCGCAGACCGAAGCTATCAGCAAAGAGGTTAGTGTTCCAAAAGAAAAAATAGGCAAAAATGTTCTGGATGCTATCTCAAATGGAACCACTGAAGGCATTAAGCTGGCGGTGAATGTTGCCGGGATGCTCCTTGTTTTCATTGCTCTTATTGCTATGCTCAATTACATTTTCGTAAAAATAGGCGACTGGACAACCGTTAATGAACTAATTACATCAGCCACTAATGGCCAATACAACGAATTGTCACTGGAGTTTATCCTCGGGTATGTCTTTGCCCCTCTTATGTGGTTATTGGGCGTTGCCAGTGAGGACATTGACCTGGTGGGCCGTGTTTTAGGCGAAAAACTTATCATGACAGAATTCATTGGTTATGTAAGTCTGGGAGAGCTTAAAGAGACCGGCGCCTTTATGCAGGAAAAATCCATTATTATGGCCACTTACGTACTTTGTGGTTTTGCCAACTTTGCTTCGATTGGCATCCAGATTGGAGGAATTGGTGCACTTGCCCCCGGCAAACGAGTTCTGCTCTCGCAACTCGGAATGAGAGCCTTATTGGCCGGCACTTTAGCATCATTGCTTTCAGCTACCATAATCGGGATGATACTGGGATAAATCAATTCTCAATAGGTCAATACTTCGTTAAACTTTTACAATAGATTCGTAATCAATTGATTACAAGAGCACTCTCATTTTTGTTTATGTGCAGAATTTCAGCATGATACGAATCATCTTACATCTAATATCTATCCCGAAGCATCGGGACTAACGATCTATTGTAAAAGATAAATAATCAAAAAAGGCGGCTGCTCCGATTTATGGAGCAGCCGCCTTTTGATATCTTAAAAATTGCAACTACAAAATAGCATCCAGTTTTGATGCAAGAGAAGCTTTGGGAACAGCCCCAACTTGTTTGTCCACTACTTCTCCTCCTTTAAAAAACAGAATAGTTGGAATATTCCGGATTCCAAACTTCACTGAAGTATCAGGATTGGAATCAACATCCATTTTTGCCATGATGGCCTTATCTTTATATTCCTCGGCCAATTCAGCAACAATGGGAGCTACCATCCGGCATGGCCCACACCACTCAGCCCAAAAATCAACCAATACAGGTTTGTCTGATTTCAATACCATCTCTTCAAAATTGGCATCGGTTACTTCAACAGTCATAACTAAATTATTTAAATTATTTCAATTATTTATTTCATCTCACTCTAACTAGAGTCTGTCCATAAAGTACCACTTGCTGCGTTACGCTTGCCGCCAAAATACTCATTTACCAAAGTAAACTCCGCTTTTGGCGGCTTCGCAAGCCTTGCAACTGGCACTTTCTGACCAGACACATGACTTTTTACAAACTTTCCCGGCTTTATAGACAGGCACTAACTAGCGGAGTCTGACGATCCCCAAAACAACAATATCCAATTAACACCATTTGGCTGTCCTTGTTCAAAGATAATTAATTTTTGCGAAAGCCTTACGGTCCTTCCGAAAATGACATCAAACATCTCTAGCCCAGCTTTATCTGCAATTCGGGATGCTCATCAAAAAACTGAAGCACATCTTTTTGAGACAAATCGATCCGTGCCGATCGTGATAGCATCTGCACTTTATAATGTTCATTTGCAGGATCAAATACATTAAATCTCAAGGACACATGTCCTTTATTTTCCAGCATCACATTCGCCAGTTCATTCACCAGATCATCGGTTATCTTATCAACGGGTATATTAAGCGCCAAACTGCTCACTTGTGTCTCCAGTACTTCATTTAAAAACGACATTGAGTTGATTTTAGCCTCTAATTCCTCAGGACGATATTTCCTGGGTTGGACTTTACCTTTTACCAATAAGAAGATACTCCCATCATCGGGAACATTGTGAAATTTGCTGTAGTCGTTATAATCTCGTCCAAATAAAGCAAATTCATGCGATCCCGAATAGTCTTCCATGGTGATAATGGCAAAAGGATTCTCACGCATACGGGTAACCCCTCGTCTTATTCCGGTAACCATACCTCCAACAATAAAGCTCTTGCCATTGATGGCAGAAAGGTCACTCAAATCACTGAGAGTCATATTACAATAGTGCTTAAGCTCCAGTTTAAAACGATCCAACGGATGAGCAGAAAGATAAATACCAATCAGTTCTTTCTCTCTACCAAGCTTTTCAATACTTGTAAATTCAGGCACATTGGGTGCGGCTGGTTTTTTAACAGCCCCTGTCATGTCGGCAGCACCAAAAAGCGATACCTGGTTTGATGCTTTATCTGCCTGATAACGGTTCCCGTATCGAAGTAAACGTTCAATGAACGTTCCTTCTTCCCCATCGGAGATGGCAAAGAACTGAGCCCTGTTGTATTCATCCAGATTATCAAAAGCTCCGGCAGCAGCCAGGGCTTCTATGTTCTTTTTATTAACAGTTTGCAAATTTACCCGTTCAACAAAGTCAAACATATCTTTATAGTGTCCACCCTCTTCACGTTTTCGGATGATTTCCTCCACAGCACCGGCTCCAACACCTTTAATTCCGGCCATTCCAAACCGGATGGCACCTTCGGCATTTACCGTAAATTTCCGGAAACTCTCGTTCACATCAGGTCCTAAAACAGCCAGCTCCATGCGACGACATTCCTCCATGAAGGTGGTAATTTTGGTAATGTCATTGAGGTTACGGCTCAGCACTCCCGACATAAACTCCGCAGGGTAATGGGCTTTGAGATATCCTGTTTGATAAGCTACATAAGCATAACAAACCGAGTGCGACTTATTAAAGGCATAACTGGCAAAAGCTTCCCAGTCCTTCCAGATTTTTTCAATCAACTCTTCCGGCTTCTTACCAACCTCCTTACATCCTTCAATAAACTTTTCATTCTTCAGACAGCCATCGTGGAACTTATCCTTAAGTTTGGCCATCATATCCAGAAGCTTCTTACCCATGGCTTTACGAAGGGAGTCAGACTCACCACGCGAGAACCCACCCAAAGCACGCGACAAAAGCATCACCTGCTCCTGAAAGACAGTAATTCCATAGGTATCCTTCAGGTAAGATTCCATCATAGGATGGTCGTAGTTGATATCCTGCTGACCGTGTTTACGTGCAATGTAGTCGGGAATGTATTCCATTGGTCCCGGACGGTACAAAGCATTCATAGCCACAAGATCCTCAAATCGGTTAGGCTGCAAAGACCTGAGGTGTTTTTTCATTCCCGGAGACTCGAACTGGAATATTGCAGTGGTGTCGCCGCGGGCAAAAAGCTCAAAAGCTTCCTTATCATCCGCAGGTAATTTTTCAATATCTATATCGATCCCCTTCGACAACTTAATATTTTCGAGGGTTTCTTTTATGATGGAGAGCGTTTTCAGCCCCAGAAAGTCCATCTTCAAAAGGCCAATGGCTTCTACATAACGACCATCATACTGGGTGGTCATCAGGCTCTCTTCCTTGGTGGGAATAAGAGGTATATGTTGCTCAAGAGGATCCCGGCCAATCAGCACACCGCAGGCATGTACGCCGGTTTGTCTGACAGACCCTTCGAGGGTGCAGGCCAGGTCCATTGTCTTGAGGACTTTCTCCTCTCCCAAAGTCCGGGCCTCTTTTATACGTTCTGCAAATATTTTGTAAACTTCAAGTTTCCCTTCAAGCTTTCCATTACCGGCGTTACGAGCTGCCTTTATTTCATTTTCAATCTTCCCCAGAGCAGCATCAATACTTCCGGTTTCTGATTCCCTGTCGAGCACTTCCTGATAGGCATTGGCCAGCTTAGTTCCGGGCTTTTCCGGAATCAATTTGGCAAGTTTATCTGTATCAGGTAAGGGCAATTTCAATACTCGCCCTACATCTCTTATGGCCAAACGGGCTGCCATAGTACCAAATGTACAGATATGGGCCACTTTGTCACGTCCGTACTTCTCGGTCACCCAGTCGAGTACCAATTGACGTCCGTCATCATCAAAGTCGATATCCACATCCGGCATAGATATACGGTCGGGATTCAGAAACCGCTCAAAAAGGAGGTCATGCTTAATGGGATCGATGTTGGTAATTCCCACACAGTAAGAAACTGCTGCGCCCGCAGCAGACCCACGTCCCGGTCCAACAAGAACCCCCATATTCCGTGCAGCATTAATAAAATCCTGGACAATGAGAAAGTACCCGGGAAAACCCATGGTTTTAATGGTATTCAGCTCAAAATCCAAACGTTCTTTTACACCATCAGGAATGGGATCACCATATCGCATAGGGTCTTTGGCTCCTTCGTAAGTCAGATGAGCCAGGTAATCAGATTCCAATTTTACTCGGATAAGGTGTTCAAAATCTCCTCCGAGAGCATCATAACGATCGCCAAACTCTTCACGTAATGCTTCCTCCGGAAATTTTTCTTTATACCCTTCAAAAGTCCCAAAGTCCGAAGGAATAGAGAAGAAAGGCATAATAGGTGCGGAGTTCAATTCAAACTCCTCTACTTTTTCGGCAATTTCGGCTGTATTCCGAACAGCCTCAGGAACATCCTTAAACAGCTCATTCATCTCAGCAGTAGTCTTAAACCACTCCTGCCTGGTATATCTCATCCGGTTTTCATCATCAAAATCTTTTCCTGTATTGAGGCAAATCAAAAGATCATGGGCCTCTGCATCCGCAGCATCTGTAAAGTGTACATCATTGGCTGCAATCAGCTTAACATCAAGCTCTTTGGATAACTCAATCAACTTCTCATTAACCAGCACCTGATTATTGTAAACATTCTCCCGGGCTTTTTGCTCCTCGGCAGGATGTCGTTGGAGCTCAAGATAATAATCATCCCCAAATACACGCTTAAACCAAAGGATACTCTCTTTGGCGCCTTCCATGTCTCCAGCCATAATCTTTTGAGGCACCTCTCCACCGATACAAGCTGAAGTCACAATCAGACCTTCGTGATGCTCCTCCAGCAATTTTTTGTCGATGCGCGGCTTATAATAAAACCCCTCCACATTAGCTACGGATATTAACTTCAAAAGATTTTTGTAACCTGTGGGGTTTTTGGCCAGCAAAATCAGATGATCGCCACGTCCGTCCAATTTACTGTCAGTTTTGTCATAAATTGTACGGGCAGCCACATAAGTTTCGCATCCAAGAATGGGTTTTATCCCCTGCTTTTTGCAGGTATCAAAAAACTCTTTGATGCCAAACATTGTACCATGATCGGTAAGGGCAAGGGCCTTCATCCCGTCATCTTTAGCCTTACCAACAAGGTCGCCGACACTGGCTGCCCCATCAAGTATAGAGTACTGAGAATGAACGTGTAAGTGTGTAAAAGGTATCAAATCCATATAGCGTAGCTGAGATGTTTCTTATGATCTACAAAATTATCTAAAATCCGCAGGAAAAAAATTAATCCTGATGCCCCGTTGATGAAAATTATCTGTTGATGGATTAAAACCAACAAGAGAACCACAAAACTGTTTTAATGCGATAAGTGTTTCTTCATAAAATCTAACAGTCAATTAACCTAATTTTCCCAATCTTCTAAAAATAAACTGCAAAGAGGTTTCGTAAACCAAATAAATCACCCTATATTTGCAGTCGCAAAAAAATGTAGGTTGTTTAATTGTAATTATTTAGAAACATGCCCGTAAAAATCAGATTAGCGAGACACGGACGCAAAAGGTATGCTTACTACCACATTGTAGTAGCAGATAGCAGGGCGCCACGAGATGGTAAATACATCGAGCGGATTGGTTCATACAATCCCAACACAAATCCTGCTACGATTGAATTGAATTTCGACAAAGCCTTAACATGGCTTGGCAAAGGCGCCCAACCTACTGAAACTGCCCGTGCAATTTTGAGTTACCAAGGGGTACTCATGAAAAAACACCTTCTCGAAGGTGTAAAAAAAGGTGCTTTTGACGAAGCAGAGGCTGAACGTCGATTCCAGAAATGGATGGAAGAGAAAGAAGCTAAGATACAAGCGAAAAAAGATCAGCTTTCGTCAGAAAGTGAGCAAGAGCGTAAAGCACGTCTCGAGCAGGAAGCCAAAATCAACTCTGAAAGAGCTGAAGCTTTGGCCAAAAAGAATGCCGAACTTGCTGCTGAAGCAGATGCTGAAGAAAAAGAAGAATCTGCCGAAGCTGAAGAAGCTACAGAAGAGAAATCTAAAGAAAACAACGAATCAGAAGCTGGTTCTGAAGAAACCAAGTCTGAGTAATTCTTCATTTTTTCTTCCTACAAAATTAAAACCTGTTTGCATTTGCAGACAGGTTTTTTTTATGCCTGAACGGCACTTTGCAAATATTAAAATCTTTTACAAAAAAATAACGGTCCACATCCAGACACCCTCCAACCCACTGAAACCAATAAAGAAATAAATCTCTATTTTTTCAGAATGGTTTTAAATTCACCAGAAACACTCTGACAAACTGATATTAATACCTGAAATGTGGCACAAAAAGACTACTTTTGCACCGTTTTTCAGAAAGCATTTAAAACACCATTTCATAAAATTGTTTCGACATGCAGTATAAGACAGTAACTGCCGAGGAGGCTGTTAAAGTAATCAAATCAGGAGACCGTATTCACATGAGTAGTGTGGCGGTAACCCCCCATGCACTTATTGATGCCATGGTTGCGAGAGGTCGCAACGGTGAACTCAAAGATGTAAAAATCCAGCACATCCACACCGAAGGAGCTGCTCCATATGCAGATCCGGAATTT
This sequence comes from Marinilabilia rubra, assembly GCF_003121985.1. Classification (GTDB taxonomy): domain Bacteria; phylum Bacteroidota; class Bacteroidia; order Bacteroidales; family Marinilabiliaceae; genus Marinilabilia; species Marinilabilia rubra. Next base: position 172,066 of record NZ_QEWP01000001.1, on the reverse strand, counting down.
GAAGGTGTCTTCCAACTAGAGTCATTTTTCGTGGGTGGAAACGTACGTAAAGTCACTCAGGCAGGATACGCTGACTACATCCCGGTATTTTTGAGCGAAACCCAGAAATTGATCCGCGAGGGATATCTGAAAGTAAACGTATGTATGATTCAGGTTTCAAGTCCTGACAAGCACGGTTATGTTTCCCTGGGAACCTCTGTTGATGCCACCCGCGCAGCTGTAGAGACTGCTGATGTGGTTATCGCCCAAATCAACAAGAATGTACCTCGTACATGGGGTGATGCTCAAATCAACATGAGAGACATCGATTATTTGGTTGAGCAGGATGAACCTTTATACATCCATAACAATGCGCCTCTTTCGGAAGTGGAAAGAGCCATCGGTCACAATGTAGCAGAGTTGGTTGAAGACGGAGCTTGCCTGCAAATGGGTATTGGCGGAATTCCTAACGCTGTACTTGCCGAACTTGGAAACCACAAAGATCTTGGTGTTCATACCGAAATGTTCTCTGACGGAATCCTTCCTCTTGTTGAAAAAGGTGTTGTAAATGGCAAACGAAAACAGCTCGACAAAGGCTTGATGGTTGCTTCATTCCTCATGGGATCTCAGGATTTGTATGACTTTGTTGACGACAACCCTCAGGTGGCTATGATGGATGTTAAACATACCAATAGTGTGGACGTTATTCGTAAGCAAAAGAAAGTAACGGCTATCAACTCTGCATTGGCTGTTGATATTACCGGACAAGTTTGTGCCGATTCTATCGGAACCACTCACTACTCGGGAGTAGGTGGACAGATTGATTTTATCCGTGGTGCTGGTTACTCCGAAGGCGGAAAACCAATTATTGCAATGCCTTCTGTTACCGGTAAAGGATTGTCAAAGATTGCTCCTACCCTGATGGAAGGATCTGGTGTTGTAACCACTCGTGCCAACATGCACTGGTTGGTAACCGAACATGGAGCCGTTAATCTTTACGGAAAAACACTTCAGGAACGTGCCCGCTTAATTATCTCTGTAGCGCATCCCGACCATCGTGAAATGCTTGACAAAGCTGCTTTCGACCGCTTTGGATCTCACTATCACTTTGTGTCGAAATAAATTAAGACATTTGTCTTCTTAAATACAAAAAAGCCACCTTCAACAGCTGAGGGTGGCTTTTCTAATTTTACAAAACAGATATTTACTATCTTCTGTAAATGACTGGCAAGTAAGATGAGCGTAATGCAGTTATCGGATTTTTATTGCAAAGCCTATCTAAAAGTCTGGTTTCCCGACATAGATGACCCTTTAACAACAATCTCTCCTTTTTCGATCTCCAATCTTTCGTCTGCGGACGAGCCGGCTGCACTTAAATTCCCGGAACCACTTTTCAGAAAAAAGCTTAAAGCCTCCATTGCATTTTCAAGATCCATATTTATATCTCCTGAAACGGATTTGAAGTTACTGTCACCGGTAAGCACGATCTTAGTTCCACGTTGTGAGCCACTCGTTGTAGAAAGACTCAAAATCCCGGTGACATCATTCAGAACGATATCTCCCGACACCGATTTTGCTGATAAGCCTCCTCTCAGTACATCAACCTTAATGTTTCCCGAAGTAGATTTTAACCGGGCACTATTCATGAGGTTTTCCACCATAACATCTCCTGATGTAGAACTAATCATGGCTTCACCTTCAACCATTCTGGCGGAAACATTTCCCGAAGTACTGCTTGCAGACAAATCACCTTTAACATTGTTAATCCTCAAATCACCACTTACCGATTTGGCTTTCAAAGCACCGTTTATAACTGATGCCTGAACATTTCCGGAAACACTCTGAAACCGGCTGTCACCACCTGCTTTTGAAACTGTAACATCTCCCGAGACGCTTTTTAACAACATATGATCACTTTCGATGTCATCCACTTTAACATTTCCGGAAACGTTATTTACAGACAAATTCACCCCTCGGGGTGCCTCCAGGATCAAAAAACCTTTAACGCGTCCGCGCATGCTGTTGGGGTGTTCCACCCAAATTTTCAATTCCCCTCCTGATTGGGAGGTTTTAATTGAATATTCCTGACCATCTCTTGTAGTTCGGATTTCTCCCTGCAAATGAACTTCTTTCGAGCCACCAGCTTCAACATTCACGTCACAAAAGACGCCTTCAATATTTATACTTTCAACATTCTGAAACCGGGTATCCACATGGTCAACCAGTTCTTGTGAATGGGTAAGCATGCAACCGCTTAAAAACACAGCAGCAAGTAAAAAGGATGTTAAGCGCTTCATAAGTAATTATTTTAAGGTAAGACCAATATGTGACGCTCATCCCTTTAGATAAGTTACACAAGATGTGGTGTTTTTCAGACAATTCTCTCAGCAAGATTCTGAACATCAATACCTGCAAGGTTTCCTGAGGTCATTAACAACAGGTTTGAATCCCTAATTTGAAGTCCTTCCAGGTATTGCTTAAGATCATCCGGATTGGTATAAACATTTAAACCATTGCTGGAAAAAGCTTTTTTTACGTCATCGGGATCAATGGCTGGCAGCTTTTTGTGTTTCACTACTTCCGGGTTGAAAAAAACTACAGCCTCATCAGCAGCGTTCATAGCACCTTTATATTGAGGAAGAAAATCTTTATTCAGGCTACTGAAAGTATGTAATTCGAGAACAGCCAAAAGGTGACGATCCGGAAACTGATCTTTTACAGCAGCTACTGTAGCTCTTACTTTTGATGGGGCATGAGCAAAATCAAAGAAAACTTTGGCATCATCATTTTCCGCTAAAACCTGCAGACGCCGGGATGCTCCTTCAAAGGAGAACATTGCTTTAAGAAAATCCGGTTTCGATATCCCGATCTTCAAGGCCACCTCCATTGCCCCTGCCAGATTCTGCAGGTTGTGATGACCAAATATTCCCAATTCATATTCTTCCTCATCAGTTTCAACCAAGGTTTTCCCATCTAGCGTTTTGGCATTCAACTCATTGTATGGAATCACATTAATCTCCTGAAGTTGGGGGGCAATTTCAGACAACACTTTGTCTTTTTCATAATAAATGAAAGAGCCACCAGGCTCTATAGTTTGGGCAAAAAGACCGAACTGTTGATTGTATTCTGATTCTGTGGGGAAAACATTGATATGATCCCAGGCGACACCCGTGGCCAACGCTATATGAGGTTTATACCACAAAAACTTAGGCCGCCGGTCTATGGGTGATGACAAATACTCATCGCCCTCAAATATCGCTATTTCGGATTCATCAGTGAGTTCAACCATGGTATCAAAGCCTTTTATCTGGGCTCCAACCATGAAGTCAAATTTACGGCCAAGCGATTTCAAAACATGAAGCAGCATAGAAGTAATGGTGGTTTTCCCATGACTTCCGGCTATAACAATACGGGTTTTATTTTTGGTTTGTTCATAGAGATATTCCGGGTAAGAATAGACTTTCAGGTTTAGTTCCTGTGCTCTGATCAATTCCGGATTGTCAGGCCGGGCATGCATTCCTAATATAACAGAATCAATATCAGCAGTAATAGAATCAGGATTCCATCCCATTGATTTGGGTAACAATCCATACTTCCGCAGTCGGCCCCGACTTGGTTCAAAAACCTCATCATCAGAGCCGGTAACCTGAAATCCCTTTTTGTGAAGAGCAATGGCAAGATTGTGCATGGCACTCCCGCCTATGGCAATAAAATGTATTCTCATAATTTGTCAACTTAACCACTAAACATTAAGTCTACAAATTAATGATTTTTTGATGAGATAGCATGTTTAAATGAAACGTCTGCTTTTTAATCAATAGATCGTTAGTCCCGATGCTTCGGGATAGATATTAGATGTAAGATAATTCGTATCATACTGAAATTCTGCACATTAACACAAAAGAGAGTGCTCTTATAATCAATTGATTACGAATCTATTGTAAAAGTTTAACGGAGTATTGTTAATAACACTTCGTCTAAATAATGCAAAAGGCTATAAATAAACTAACTGCCATCGAGATCGCATTTTCTGTTAAAACCAACTTTATCACCGACATGTGCTTTATCTTAGATCTTTTATCTATCCCGAAGCATTCGGGACTAACGATCTATTATTTTAGGAGAAGCTAAAAATCACAACCACCAAACATTTACATCTCCATGGGGGCAATATTAGACCCACGTCCCTGCAGGCACCACTGCCAGGATGCATACAAATCAAAATTCAAGGCACGTGAATTTCCTTCTGTTTGCACCAGCTTATTTCTGCGAGCCACAACAAACGAGTTATCCGGAAAATCGCTCCAGCCTCCTATCATGTAATCAACCGCCCCATTGGTTCTATCATTTATACTCTGAACAGATGAGGTGCAATACAAAATTAAATCAATCCCCTTAAATTTGAGGATTGGTTTTAAATGATTGATGTATTTCTCAATCTGCTCATCGTCCTTTCCAATAACCAGTACGAAGTGGGAAACATTTGTTTCACTTCCCAAAACAGCATCAACAAGGGAAATTTCATCAGGTGAACCCTCAAATACAAGATTAGGAATATCAAACTGGTTGGCTCCGGAAATGACCTCACTCAGATTCTCCTGACCAACAATAACAATCTCCCTGTCGGAAGGAACTGCAGATGAAAGAAGACAGTTTAAGGCATACTGCCGGTTATGATTGAAAAAAATGGTCTCAAAACCTGTACGATAAAACTGAGCCGGATGAATTTCGTCACGTGTCCACATATTAATAATACTGGCATTCAAGGCTTCCGGGGCAAATCCGGCATTTGAAAAAGAAGCTAGGCTCATAATCAATGAATTTTGAAGGTAAGAAAACAGGTTTCCAGGGGCAAATAAACATCCCAAATATTAACCCAATATTAACAGCACTTTACTAATTCCTTTTATCCCCCTCTATAACCTTTGACAAACAAACAAGTCAGTGCACGTATTCGAAAATTCATAAAAACTCTTAACTGATAGCCTAAAATTTACAACTCCACCGGAAGATATGCTTTCAATTTGAAATTTCCCCCTGTTTTGAAAAATGGCAGTTAAAAAAATTCTCTTTTGCATGAAAAAATTTACCGGATAAATGTATTTCTGAAGAATTAACCGATCAATACAGAATTAATATCTTTATGCCTTCATAAAAATATTGATTTGATGGAGCCGGAAATTTTTGTTGATGTAATACTGCCTCTGCCTCTGCCAAGGCTTTTTACTTATTTTGTTCCCGATGACATGCAGGACAATCTGCAAAAGGGAATGAGGGTAGTAGTGCCTTTTGGCAAAAAGAAGCAATATTCGGGCATCGTTTTCTCAGTTCACCAAAACAAACCGGCAGAATATGAAACAAAGCCACTATTGTCAATCATTGAGCGAACACCAATAATCAATGAAAAACAGCTGGATTTCTGGCAGTGGATGGCAGAGTATTACCAATGCACACTGGGCGAAGTATACAAAGCCGCTCTTCCCTCCGGATTGAAACTCGAAAGCGAGACCAGAGTTTATTACAACCCGGATTACATCCAATCCAATGAATTATCCGAAAAAGTTGAAAAAGTTTTGCTGTTTTTATCGGATAAGAAGTTTTGCTCTGTAGGTGAAATAAATGATTTTCTGAAACAGAAAAGCAGCTTTTCTTTGCTTCAGACTTTACTCGAAGAAGGGGCTGTTTTTGTAAACGAACGATTAAAAGAAGGTTACAAGGCACGCACTGAGAATTATTTGAGACTGGGCGAAGCCTTTCAAAAAGAAGAAGCTTTGCATGAGGCTTTCAACGCTCTTGAAAAGGCTCCCCGGCAACTTCAGTTATTGATGACCCTTCTTCAAAAAACCGGCGGCGCAGGACAGGCCATGAATGGAGCAGGCATCTCCCGTAAAGCGATGCTTGAAGGTAACAACAGCGCCACATCTCCGTTAAATGAACTCCTCAAAAAAGGGATTCTGGAGCAATATGCCCATGAAGTAGGCCGCCTGGACTTAGCCAATGGCCCAATAAAAGAAAAAAGCATTTTCTCTCCCGCCCAGGCCAAAGCTTTTAAAGAAATTGAGTCTGCTTTTGAAACTCAAAATGTGGTGCTTTTTCACGGGGTAACCTCAAGCGGAAAAACAGAATTGTATATCCACTTAATAGAAAAGAATATTGAAAAAGGGAAACAAGTGCTTTACCTGTTGCCGGAGATAGCTCTTACAACGCAAATCACCACCCGGTTAAAAAAACATTTCGGCAACAAATTAGGCATTTACCACTCAAAATTCAGCAGCGAAGAGAGAGTAGAAGTTTATCGCGATCTATTGGAAAACCATCACTATCAAATTGTGCTGGGCGTAAGGTCTTCTATCTTCTTGCCATTTACCAACCTTGGTCTCGTCATTGTTGATGAAGAGCATGAACACTCATTTAAACAGTTTGATCCGGCCCCCCGATACCATGCCAGGGATGCCGCGATAATGCTGGCCCACAAACATGGAGCAAAGGTCCTCTTAGGAACAGCAACACCTTCGGTTGAAAGCTATTACAATGCCAAAAGGGGAAAATACGGACTGGTGGAACTATTCACAAGATTCGAAGACATTCAGTTACCCAGGATTCTGGTGGCCGACACCAGGGAAGCCAGGCGAAAAAAACAGATGAAGTCGCACTTCACTCCCCTGTTGCTCGAACATGTGGAGTCAGCATTATCCAATAACAAGCAGGTAATTTTATTTCAGAACCGCCGGGGGTTCTCTCCTTTTCTGGAATGTACAGTTTGCGCCTGGGTACCACGATGTAAGTTTTGTGACGTAAGCATGACTTACCATAAAAAGATGAACCAACTGGTCTGTCACTACTGCGGACATACCGTAACCACACCACAAACCTGTCATGCCTGCGGCAGCCCTTCTTTGTCAACCCAGGGGTTTGGTACCGAAAAAATTGAAGAAGAAATTAAAAACATTTTCCCTGAGGTCCGTGCCGGCAGGATGGATCTGGATACAACACGATCCAAAAAATCTTACCAAAAGATCATTTCTGACTTTGAATCAGGCAACATTGATGTCCTAATAGGAACTCAGATGGTTACAAAAGGGTTAGATTTTGACAATGTCAGTGTAGTGGGTATCTTAAATGCGGACAACATGCTCAACATACCGGATTTCAGGGCATTCGAAAGAGGATTTCAGATGATGGCCCAGGTAAGTGGTCGTGCGGGCAGAAAGAACAAACAGGGAACCGTCGTTCTTCAAACCTCTGCACCCGATCACCCAATCATAGGTTATGTCGTCGAAAACGACTATGCCACAATGTATAAAACCCAAATTGCCGAGAGGCAAATGTACAAATACCCACCATATTACCGATTAATGAACCTTATTCTGAAACACAAACACAAACCTGTCGTAGACAAAGCAGCGGAGGCATTGGCAAATCAGCTTAGAGCCATACTGGGAGACAGAGTATTAGGCCCTCAGGAACCCCCTGTTGGCAGAGTCCAGAATCAATATCTGACCAGAATAATGCTAAAATTTGAAAAAGGGCATTCCCCATCACATGTTAAACAGCTGGTAAACGATGCGGTCAACAATATTCTAAGCCGGCAAGAGTGGCGATACGTTACTTTGCAGGTAGATGTTGACCCTCTGTAGCGAATAAGATGCTTGTTATTTTTTATAACTTTGCATTCCAATGTAAACCTCTTAAAATTAGCTTAATACCTGTTAATTAAATAAATATATGACCAATTCGGTGGTATTTTTTTAATAAAAGTATAACTTTGGCTGTTGCCAAAAAATGGGTACATTCCCGTTTTCTGCACATTTCAAAAATTTGTTTTTATGGCTAAAATAATTGCTTTAGCAAACCAAAAAGGTGGCGTTGGGAAAACCACAACAGCCATCAACCTTGCTGCAAGTCTTGCAGTTCTTGAATACAATGTACTGGTGATTGATGCAGATCCTCAGGCCAATGCTACATCCGGGCTTGGCTATGATCTGCGCGAGGTGGAAACGAGTATTTATGAGTGTATTGTTGATGGGGCTGACCCCAGAAAAGCCATTCAAAAGGGAGAAATTGAGCATTTATATCTTCTTCCTTCCCACATCGACCTCGTAGGAGCAGAGATTGAAATGCTCAACATGGATGATCGTGAAAAGGTTTTGAAGGGCGTAATCAATGAAATTAAAGACGAGTACGATTTCGTTTTGATTGATTGTTCTCCTTCATTGGGATTAATAACTGTAAACGCCCTTACAGCCGCTGATTCGGTTATCATTCCTGTTCAGTGTGAATACTTTGCACTGGAAGGTCTCGGTAAACTATTGAATACCATAAAGATCATTCAAAATCGTCTGAATCCCGAATTGGAAATCGAAGGCTTCCTGCTAACGATGTACGACTCACGATTGCGACTTTCCAATCAGGTGGTGGAGGAAGTTCAGAAGCACTTCCAGGACATGGTATTTCAGACCCTCATTACCCGTAACATCAAGCTTAGCGAAGCCCCCAGTTACGGAAAAGCTGTGGTTATGTACGACGCTTCATCCAAAGGAGCCATGAATTACTTAAATCTGGCACGTGAAGTACTGCAAAAGAACAACATGACCAAGATTGACAACAAAGATAAAGTAGCCAAATAACAAACAATAGATCGTTAGAGATTAGACATTAGAGGTTAGACGTTAGAGGGTAGAAATTAGATTGAGGTTAGATTGAGGTTAGATTGAGATTATCAATCTTAACAAAAATACATCTTTAATATAAATACTGACTCATAAGCGCTTACTATCCCGAACCTTTGAGATAACGGACTATTGATTAACATAGAATATAGAAGATGGCAAGAAAAAACGCACTGGGACGAGGACTGGGAGCATTGATTGACAATTCGGAAGAGTATTCTCAGGGGGCAGCGGCCCCCAAGAAACCGGAAGCTGCAATTAATGAAATTCCCGTTGACAAAATTGAAGGAAACCCCTGGCAACCCCGCTCTCGTTTCGATGAAGAGAAATTAAATGAGTTGGCAGCATCCATCCGCGAAATTGGCATTATTCAGCCACTTACATTGCGTAAAGCGGCCGATAAATTTCAGCTGATTGCAGGTGAACGTCGTTTCAGGGCTGCTAAAATAGCAGGGTTGAAAACCGTTCCTGCTTATGTGCGCATGGCTGAAGATGATACCATGCTTGAAATGGCATTGGTGGAAAACATCCAACGGGAAGATCTTGATCCCATCGAAGTAGCCATCAGTTACCAACGACTAATGGATGAGTGCAGCCTTACCCAGGAGAGTATGTCGGAAAGAGTTGGAAAAAAGCGCTCTACCATCTCCAATTATCTCAGGTTACTGAAGCTTCCTGCTGAAATACAGTTGGGTTTGCGTGAAAAGCAAATCACAATGGGACATGCCAGAGCCCTGATCAATCTTGACGATCAAAAAGGGCGCATAAAAATTTTCGACCAAATTGTAAAAAACGACCTCAGTGTCCGCAAGGTTGAAGAGCTGGTGCGTGAGTTGGCCAAAGGGAAAGAAACAGAAAAGAAGGAACAGAAAAAGGAAGAGCTACCGGCTGAATATGAAGATTTGCGTCAGCAGTTATCCAACTTCTTCAAAACCAATATTCAGTTTTCACGTGGCAATAATGGAAAAGGCAAAATCGTGATCCCTTTTCGCTCGGACGATGAATTAGAAAAAATCGTAAACGTGCTTGACAAAGCGAAAACCAAATAAATCAAAAAGGGTGAGAATGGATTTTATGACGTGGCGAGGCTTCACAAAGTTACTTGCGGTCTTATTTATTTTATACATGGCAGGAACGAGCTCCCTGCAAGCCCAAATCAAGCAAGGGGTTGATACAACCATTGTTTCGCAAAGCACGACCGATTCTATCTCTATCACAGAAGGAACAACGGTAGAAGAAGCCTTTAAACAAAAAGAAGAAGAGAAAATTCATTCTCCTCATAAAGCCACATTCTATTCAGCTATATTACCAGGACTGGGACAAGCTTACAATAAAAAATACTGGAAAATTCCAATCCTATACGCAGGAATTGGTGCACTTGGCTACGCAATACATTTTAACTCGACTAATTACACCAAGTACAAAAATGCTTACAGGGACTTCCTGATTCGCGACCCGGGAAATAAGTCTTATGAGAAAGTAATTCCGGTAAATCTTACAGTCGAAGATGTAGAAGGACAATATGCCGATTGGTTCCAGCAAGCACTGGAAAATAAAAGAGAATATTACAGACGTTACAGAGATTTAAGTTACATTGGAATGGCAGCTGTTTACCTGTTAAATATGATTGACGCAACTGTAGATGCCCACTTTTACAATTTCGATGTCAGTGATGATCTTTCAATGAATATTCGCCCTGCAGTATTGGAACCGGATCCCTTTTCAGGCAATAAGATTGGCATTCAATTGTCATTAAACTTTTAACCTCAGCCCAGACTGAAACCTTAACCCCTCATAATCGTAACAACAGCATTTCGCGGACAGAACGGGCCATTTCTGATTTCGCAAAAAACTTCGCTCCTTTCTTTTAAGCAAAAACAAAACATCTGATCATGATGATGCCTTTTTTATCAAAAAAACTAATTCTGTGCTTTAGCATAGTTTCTTTTTATTTTCTGTCTTTTAATTGTGCCAGAGCACAGGTTGCCATGACAGACACAACAAAGTCCATCCCAGAGCCGGAAAACATGGATGTGTTTGCGGAGTCTCTTGACAGCCTTGTGAACATGTGGTATATGAGCACCAATCCGGGACTGGTGGTTGACACTATTTATGATGATTTTATTGCAGAAGGGAACAAGACATCCGACTCGGTTTACATTGAACGACTCAATAACATTGTTTCTCCTTTCGAGCTAAATTACAACAATCATGTAAAAGCTTATATCAATTTGTACACTCAAAAAAGGAGAGAACAGGTTGAAAGCATGTTAGGACTTTCTGCATATTATTTTCCAATGTTTGAACAAGCCCTGGATGCTTACGGGCTGCCCCTTGAATTGAAATATCTGCCGGTTATCGAATCGGCATTGAATCCCCGGGCCTTCTCGAGAGCGGGCGCCTCAGGATTGTGGCAGTTCATGTATTACACCGGAAAGCAGTATGGTCTCAACATCAATTCTTATGTTGACGAACGGCGGGATCCTCATAAATCAACTCTTGCAGCAGTCAAGTTCCTCAGTGACTTATACGATATTTATGGCGATTGGCAATTGGTTATTGCAGCCTACAACTGCGGCCCGGGTAATGTTAACAGGGCCATTCGCCGAAGCGGTGGAAAAAGAAATTTCTGGGAAATCTTCTACCTTCTGCCTCGAGAAACAAGAGGGTATGTACCTGCCTTTATTGCCGCTACTTACACCTTTATCTACCACAAAGAGCACAACATAATACCCAAGGCGGCTAAGTTGCCGTTGGCCACCGATACCGTTATGATATCAAAGCCGCTTCATTTTTCTCAGGTAGCTGAGATGCTGGACATGCCAGTCGATATTATCAGGCATTTGAACCCCCAATACAGAAAAGATATAATCCCGGCACAGAAGGAAAGTTATCCTTTGCGATTGGCCTTCGACCGGTCAACTACGTTTGCTACCCTTGAAGATTCTATATATACCCATAACAGAGAAAAATATTTTACAAGCAATCAATTGGTTGTAAAGCCCGGTAGTTCATCCGGCAGCTCTTTTTCGCCCCCGCCTGGCAAAGAAAAGATCTATTATACTGTAAAATCGGGTGATGTGGTCGGGCTAATTGCCGATTGGTTCGATGTTTATTCCTCAAGTTTACGCTATTGGAATAACATCAGACGAAACATGATTCGGGTTGGCCAAAAGCTTGCAATATTTGTAGATAAGGATAAGGTAGATTATTACAAAAGCATTGCAAGGCAGAAAAGTGGTTATTCCGCACCTTCATCCCAGCAACTGGCCAGTGCCAGCGAAGATGGAGACTACATCTACCATACTGTGGGCAGGGGTGACAGTGTTTGGTCTATAGCACGAGAGTATCCGGGGGTAAGCGATTCTGACATCTTGCGGTTAAATAACATCTCTAACGCTCAAAAAATTAAGCCTGGCCAAAGATTGAAAATAAAACCAAAATCGTAACTTTCGATGCCATGAATTAATCAGGTTAAGAAATAGCGGATGATACGTCCGATTAAAATATTTTTATATTTCATTCTCACTGCTCTGTTAATCGCCTTTTTAGACAAGGCGTTGAACGATGCTGGCATTTCCCTGATTCCGGATATTGCTACCATAAACGGCGAGCAGGAGCAGGATTCTTCAGAAGTTTCATTGCATATTTCTCCTGAAGAAAAACTGCCGCCGCAAGATTCTTTGCAAAAAGAGTCCCCTGATTCTCTAAAGAATGATTCGTTTCCGGAAATTAAAACACCGCTTTTTGTTAACGATTCGGTGCTGACGGCTCCTCCCGGCTTTCAAAAAAAATTCCGTTCATTCTGTAATAAAGCGGCAAACGCCAAGATGAATCAAACAGTAGTGAGAGTTCTTCACCTTGGGGATTCTCAAATTGAAGCAGACCGCATCACCGGGGTATTGCGTAATCACTTTCAGGGTTTATATGGAGGATCGGGCCCAGGATATGTAATGCCATACGACCCTTTAAAAATTAATGCCACAGTTCAGCTGTCAAACAAGGGACAGTGGCATCTTTCGTACAGTTACCGAAAAGGCAACTATCCAGACACCATTAATTTTGGTTTTTCAGGAAAAGCGGCTTGGTATTCGGGAGGTTCTGCGGGCTTTAGCGTCAACCCCATTCCCTGGAAAGCCCATCGTTTAAGACAACACCCAAATGTCGGTTTGCTGGCCTCTTCTCTTCTTGATACAGTTGGAGTCAGGGCTTTTTATGCAGACAGTCTGGAGATTACAACCTCTCTCTACCCTTCCGATAGTTTGCAGATCATAAAGATCAACAGTGAAGGATCCGATAATATCCAATTTTCCTTTGAGTCAGATCGGAGTCCTGTTATCCACGGAGTAACGCTGGATGCGTACAGCGGAATTGCCGTCGACAATCTTGCGATGCGCGGACGCCCCTGGCCCGGTTTCAGGCTTGCTAATAACGATATGTTAAAACAAATGGCCAGGAAACTAAATGTGGGGCTTTTAATTATCCAGTTTGGAACCAATGTTTTGCCCACCGAAACCACCAATTACAATTTTTACCAGATTCATTTCTTAAAGGAGTTGCAATTAATTCAAAAGCTATTGCCAGATGTTCCGGCACTTGTAATTGGCGTTCAATCGGCCGCAAAAGTTGCCGCAGGAGAGGTAGAACCCATGAAACATGCCCGTTTAATTTCTGAGGCTCAAAAATCAGCCACACTAGCCTGCGACATGGGCTTTTTTGATCTTCATAAAGCCATGGGCGGGACCAACGGCGCTGTTGAGTGGGCCAAACAAGAACCCTCTCTTATGCTTTCAGATTATATGCACTTTAGTGGCAAAGGAGCCAGAATAGTTGGAGACCGGATATGGACATCGCTGGATTCATTAAGAGTTAGAATTCCGTCAGTAGAGTAACGAAACAAGAAGAATGGAAGCACTCCTCCAAATACCGGAATATCAGCAAGGTGAACCTTTTATGTTTACTTCTGCCTTATTCTGGGTGTTTTTTGGAGTAGTTCTTCTGGGACATGCCTTGATTTACAGGCACCGTCTGTTACGTACCGGCTTTCTGTTTCTGGTTAGTTTGTTTTTTTATTTCAAGGCCGGAGGTTACTTCTTTTTTCTACTCGTCATCTCAACAGTCGTTGATTACTTCATTGGTCTTGGACTGGAACACTTCACGAAACACTGGAAGCGAAAAGTTTTACTAATCCTCAGCCTGTCGGTAAATCTGGGAATGTTGGGCTATTTCAAATATGCCTGGTTCATTGCAGATGTATGGGGTGACATCTTCAATCAAAGTGTAGAGATGAAGGATTGGCTGGCCATTTTCTCAAATGCTGTTTTTGGCAGCAATTTCAGTGTGGATGATATAATTTTACCGGTTGGAATTTCTTTTTTTACATTTCAGACGATCAGCTATTCAATGGATGTATACCGACGACAACTGGCACCGGTGCATAATATAGTAGATTTCGGATTCTATGTCTCCTTTTTCCCGCAATTGGTGGCTGGCCCCATTGTCAGAGCCAGAGAATTTGTGCCACAACTTTACCGCCCTTTTGTCCTTACTGAAAAACAAGCCTGGCATGCCTCCTTTTTAATCATTTCGGGGCTCTTGAAAAAAATCGTTTTTTCCGATTATATTGCTGTGAATCTGGTGGATCGCGTTTTCGAAAGCCCGTTTCTTTATTCGGGGTTTGAGATTTTGAGTGGAATTTATGGTTATACCCTCCAAATCTATTGCGATTTCAGTGGTTATACCGATGTTGCCATTGGTCTGGCACTGCTTCTGGGATTCAGATTACCCCTGAACTTCAACAGTCCATACAAGGCATTTTCTATTACGGAGTTCTGGCACCGCTGGCACATATCTTTATCCAGTTGGCTACGTGATTATCTTTATATTCCTTTGGGCGGTAACCGCAAAGGCAATCTTCGAACGCACCTGAACCTCTTGATTACGATGACACTCGGGGGATTGTGGCATGGCGCCTCATGGCGTTTTGTACTTTGGGGCGTATGGCACGGCCTGGGGCTTGTAGCCGATAAAATGATGAAACCTTTAACCTCAAGGTTACCCCAATGGATTGCCGGATGGACCGGATTTATTATCACCTTTCATTTTGTTGTAGCCGGATGGATTCTGTTCCGGGCCAATGACCTTGAAAGGGCAGGAGTGATGACAAAAAGAATATTTACAGCTTTCAACTCCGGCATGATATTACCGGCTATCCAGTCAAATATCATGTCCTATACATTGATTATAACAGGCTTTATTCTGCATTGGCTCCCGGCATCTCTTAAAGAAAAATTCAGAGGCTGGTTTATAACCATTCACTGGTCTGCCAAAGTGGCACTGATTGCCATCGCTGTGGTTTTTATGCTGCAATTCAGAACGGCAGAGGTTGTTCCATTTATTTATTTCAGATTTTAACCCACGCATTGCGTGAAGAGCCATCCATCGACATTCTTCACTTAAGCCATGGCAGGATTTTTGCTGCCAAAATCATCGGAGAAATAAACAAGTAAACCTTTTAATTATTGTTAATAATTTATTGAGCTATGTTTTCATCACCTCTGATTCTTATATTCCTCTTCTTCCTGGTAGCCAGCTGGATTGTTAGTTCCCAATTGAAGAGTCGTTTCAAAAAATACTCAAAGACTTCGCTTGACAGTAATTTATCGGGGCGTGAAGTGGCTGAAAAAATGCTTCGTGATAATGGGATTCACGATGTAAGGGTTTTACCCTCACGCGGACATTTAAGCGACCATTACAATCCGGCCAATAAAACTGTAAACCTGAGTGAAAATGTTTACCATGGGCGGAATGTAGCCGCTGCGGCAGTGTCAGCCCACGAATGTGGCCATGCCGTTCAGCACGCCAGAAGTTATGCACCGCTGAAACTAAGAACCACTCTTGTGCCCTTACAGAATGTGAGTTCTAAGATTTTAAATGCAGTCTTCATCATGATGTTTGTTGGAGCTTTTATGCTACCAAGCTTAATCCCTTTCGAACTGGCCATAAAAATCATCATTGCATGTTACGCCGTGTTCACTGCTTTTGCATTCATCACATTACCTGTTGAGATCAATGCCACCCAAAGAGCCCTTGCCTGGCTTCATTCTGCCAACATCACCAGCGGTCGAAATCACAATCAGGCACGCGACGCTCTGAAATGGGCTGCTTATACTTATGTGGTAGCCGCATTATCTGCTCTGGCCACACTGGCCTACTGGGTTATGGTACTTCTTGGAAACAGAGAATAATGTTTAGTATATACGATAAAAGCCCTGTTTTTCATTCATGCTGATTTGCAGGGCTTTCGTTTTTTCACCCCTCCAGACAGGGTTTAGATTATTTTCAGAGATAGACATCTCTATCTGAGAGGCTTTTCCCTAATATGAGAAGAGACACTGAAAGACTATTTCTAATGCTACCACTATTCAATAGATCGTTAGATTTTCCGACACCTGACAGACGTCAATCAGGTAAGATTAAAGACCAACCATATAATACTAATAAGCAGGGCTTTAAAGCAACAAGGCACATGACTCCAAAAGTTTTATTTACAGACCTTTACAAAACTCACCGGAATATTAACTATTACAATTCACTAAGAAAAGTCACCCACTCAGAGCACCTGCCAGACCAGGAATATTCTTCTTTTGATGAGAATCCTGATAAGACTCGGCCATATCCATCATTTTTCGAACAACACCTTGAACATTATCAGGATAGTTTACAGCCACTTTCTCCCCCATTATTACCCAGTCTCTTAATTGAGGGAGTTCATTTGAAGAAAAGCTGCGCAAAACAGGAATTTCCATTTCTTCGAGCATAGCAGCATTACAAGATTGCTCATATTGATTTTTCATGGGTACCACACAAAGTTTCTTTCCCAGGTATAAAGCTTCAGAAGGGGTTTCAAATCCTGCATTAGACAAGACGCCAGTACTTCCTGCCATGCTTTTTAAGAAAGTGTCATTATCAATCGGCATAACAGAGATGTGGTTAAAAGAATAAGGAACCTTGGCGTGTTTGGAGAAAACCTGCCAATTTACTTCCCTTATACCGGAAAGCACACTGATAATCTGAATATCAGAATAAGCAGGTAAGTAAACGGTATAATGACCATTGTTCACTGTTGATAACTGACGAACAGACTTCCGGATAACAGGTGTAAAAACCTTATTGCTTAGTGCACTAAAATGAAATCCGAGATGATCCGTTGTCGGAGCATAGTGCTTCAAAATACCTCTCCCCCACCACTTGGATTGTTTAGGTTGTGGGACTTTTGGATTAATGACAGCTGATTGATGGCTCATTCCAAAACACCTTTTACCTTTAATACGGCAAGCCCAGGCCGACACAGGTTCAAAATCAGAAATTACCAAATCATAATCATCAACAGGTAACTTTGTAATCTCTTTAAAAAAGCGAGCTAAAGAATTCTTCTTCCAGGTTTTTTGAAGATCAATACCCCCATTCGTGCCGAAAAAGAAGCCAAAACCCTGCATTCGATACTTAATATCAAAAGGCAATTGCAACTCACAATGCTGGCCACTCAATAAAACATCAACGTTTCCATATTTCCTGAATTCAGGAATCAGATCAATAGCTCTGGCAAGATGGCCGTTTCCGGTTCCCTGAATGGCATATAATATTTTCATTTTTCTTTCTGTTAATTCTAACCTGCTTTATTCACAAATAATCTATTCCGATGTCCAACTAGCTGCAAAATACAATCGTCCTCAATAAAATGGATTTGAAAATAATTAATACGATTATTATTATTTTTATGGTCGTATTGAACTCGCAAACTTGCTCGTTTCATTATTTGCCTGCATCCATTTTATCTGCGGTTAATTGTATTTCTTGATATTTAGACATCTCATAACGATAATTCATGAATAAAGCAGGCTAAGTTATACTATTCAACTACCCATTACTTCCTTAAAGGCACTTATAAATACGGCTTTGGATGGTCGTGAAAAGCTCTCATCCGCCGACAACTCCTCTGTTTCGGACCAATGAGGCTCCCAGTATTTCAATTGCCAATCGCCATTTTCATACTCCAGAGCTGTAAGGCTTTCCACCCAGTCGCCAGAGTTGAGATATCTAATTTTTCCTTTATCCGCTTTAATTGTTTTGTCTGCAGGAGTGTGAATATGTCCGCATATCACATATTCATATTCCTTTTCAACTCCAATACCGGCAACCGTGCGCTCAAAGCGGGAAATAGCATGCCCACTACCTTTTACTTTCTCTTTTATACTCCGGGAAATAGACAACCGCTTTTTCCCGAAAACTGAAAGTACTCTATTTACTAACTTATTCAGGATAGTAAGCATTCCATAGCCTTTGGCACCAAGTCGGGCAAGCCACTTGGAATGATGCATAAAAACATCAAAAACATCACCATGAAAGATCCACGATTTTTTACCGTCAATCGTTAAAACCACCTTATTGACAAAAGAAAAATTGCCAAGCTTTAAACCCGCAAAACGACGCATAACTTCATCATGGTTTCCGGCTACATAAATCAGCCTGGTGCCTTGTTCCATCATTTTTATTAGCTGACGAACGACCTTCAAATGCGAAGGAGGAAAGTACGATCGGGTAAACTGCCAGCCATCTACAATGTCACCGTTTAAAACCAGGATCTCAGGATCAATCCCTTTGAGGTAATCCAAGATCTGAGGTGCTTTACAGCCATATGTGCCAAGATGCAGGTCGGAAATCACAGAAGCTTTGATCCGGCGTTTTTTGATGTGTTTGATTTTTTGCATATGCTGCGTATTAGTTTCTTGATGCAAGATTAATCACACAGCAATAATTGAATGTAATCCCTGGGCAAACAAATTGTTAAGAAAAATCCCCGAAAACCAGCATTCATAATTCAGTTTTTGGGGGTTCTTAATTTTTCCTTAGAATAAATGGCCCGAGACGGGAATAGTCAGAAACTGTTTGGCCTCAATTTGAGCAACCCAATCATTTGATTCTTTCAGTTCTGTCAAAACAATACAATTGGTTTACAGAATCCTGAAACTTCGGATTGCGAATGCATTAGTTAGGATGTCACAGGTGGAATTTGTAAGCTAAAATCATTAAATTTGAAATAATCAAAACAAAACATTATGGACATACATAAAAAAAGACAATTCATTCATAGCCATTTACACCAGGTAAAAGAACCTGATGTTAATGAAATCTATGAGAAAATAGTAACATCGTTGAATGATAGAAAAATAGAAGAATCAGAGGAAGACATTATTGAGGACAGATTAACAGATCATGAGGAACTGAAAAAAGAAATTAAAAATTGGCGACATTCAAAATAAAGTGGACAAACAGAGCGAAAAAAGACTTACGAAAAGTTTACAATTTCTATTCGGAAACAATTAATGAAGATAAATCTATTGAGATAATAACCTCTCTTCTAAACAAAATTGATATCCTCACCAATGAAGCCGTGGTGAAAATCAGAACCAATGATAAAGAATTCTCCCATCTAAAACGAAACTACAAAAAGCTAATTGAAGGAAATATTAAAATCACTTACAGAATTAACAAACAAGAATGCAAGGTCTTCATTGTTCGTGTATTTGACACGCGTCAAAATCCCACCAAAAACCAATAAAAAACCCCGGAAAAAGATGCCAAAAGCTCTAATCCGGGGATATCAATGTCTTATCTGATTCAAATTTATACCTGATAAGTAGAAGACGCTGTATCTCCTCCTCTTCCTGTCCAGTTGGTATGGAAATATTCGCCACGATCTTTATCAACCCTCTCATAAGTATGGGCCCCAAAATAATCACGCTGAGCCTGAAGCAGATTGGCCGGTAAGTTGGCAGTTCGATATCCGTCGAAGTATGCCAGTGCTGAAGAGAATGCCGGAACAGGTACTCCAATGCGTGCAGCAACAGAAACGACTTTCCGCCATCCCTCTTGGGCAGCCCGGAGCTTATCATGGAAGTAGTCGTCAAGCATCAAATTCTCAAGTTCAGGATTGCTGTCAAAAGCATCTTTTATCTTGCTCAGAAATGCCGAACGAATAATACAACCACCTCTCCACATCAAGGCAATGCCTCCATAATTCAGATTCCAGTTATTCTCTTCGGCTGCCTCTCTCATTAAAACATACCCTTGTGCATACGACACAATTTTAGAAGCAAACAATGCATCATGAATGGCATTGACAAACTCCTCTTTCTCTTCATCAAGGTGTTCCACACGGGATTTAATAATACCTGCAGCCCTTTCGCGCTCCTCTTTTTGTGAGGAAAGAATCCTTGAATAAACGGCTTCCCCTATCAAGGTAAGAGGCACACCTACTTCAAGCGATGAAATGGCCGTCCATTTTCCGGTTCCTTTCTGCCCGGCTGCATCTAGTATTTTTTCCAGTAAAGGTTCTCCATTTTCATCGCGAAAGCCCATAATGTCACGGGTTATCTCAATGAGGTAACTGTCAAGATCGCCCTGGTTCCAAAGGTCGAAAATATCATGCATCTCATCGTGCGAGAGTTTCAGGTAGTCGCGCATGAGATGATAAGCCTCGCTGATAAGCTGCATATCTCCGTATTCAATGCCGTTGTGAACCATTTTCACAAAGTGACCGGCTCCATCTTCACCAACCCAGTCACAGCATGGTGACCCATCTTCAACTTTCGCAGCGATGCTTTGAAAGATGTCTTTCACCAGTGGCCATGCCTTGAGGGAACCCCCAGGCATCATTGAGGGCCCTTTTAAAGCCCCTTCTTCTCCTCCTGAAACACCTGTCCCAATATAAAGCAGACCTTTACTTTCAACATATTTGGTTCTGCGGATGGTATCCGGAAAATGGCTGTTTCCGCCGTCTATAATGACATCACCGGGTTCCAGCAGAGGAATGAGCTTTTCGATAAAGTCATCCACGGGTTGCCCGGCTTTCACCAACATCATTATCTTACGGGGCCGTTCAATATTCTCTACCAATTCCTCAAGCGAATGAGTACCAATAAATTTCTTGCCTTTGCCTCGCCCATTTACGAATTTATCCACTTTCTCAACACTCCGGTTGAAAACTGCCACAGTAAATCCGTGACTTTCCATATTTAAAACCAGGTTCTCCCCCATTACGGCGAGACCAATGAGTCCAATGTCCGCTTTTTGTGCCATAGTTATATAAATAGATCGTTTGATTTTAGTTTTACAGATACTTCCCAAAACGGGTGAGAACAGCCTCCAAAATCCAAATTTGATGTCATTCTGAGCTTGTCAAAGCGTCTGCTGGTTTAACAACCAGATGTTTCGGCAACGCTCTAGATGACAAGGTTTTTGAGTTTTACACCCCAGGGACAACTTCATCCTTTTCTTCCGTTTGTCACCCTGAAATTTGGAATCCCAATAGTTGCAGAGCATTTTTTAAAGTTTCATGTTCTTTTGTAACTTTTACCTGCCAGGCTGGAAATTCACGCCTAACCGGATAATTGCCCCTAAGAGATTCAAAATGCTGAGGGGATTCACGCAATCGTTGTGAATCTTTGGTGACATCGTATGTGGAAACAACGAGTTTAGCCAGCTCAAGGTTCAATCGGTCATTGACTTCTTTGACGGTCAGGGTCATATCATCAAAAACCGGCAACTCACTAGCAGACCAGTCATCTATCCCAAGCCCAAACTGCTGGCTCATAAAACGAACAGCGGCTGTTGTGCCGTTGGCTTTTCCATCCACAGAGTAACCTGCAATATGAGGGGTCCCAATCATTAATCGTTCCTGAAGTTCCAACGAGATATCAGGCTCATGTTCCCATACATCCAATACAGCATGTTTTATTAACTCAGAACTAAGCCCCTTCATCAGCACGCGTTCTTCAACCACTTCGCCTCTTGATGAATTAATCAAAACGCTTCCACGTTTCATCATCATAAGGGTCGTGTCGTTGAGCAAATACCAGGTGGGATATTTGCCCTCCCGCGTCAGAGGTACATGAAAGGTGACCACATCTGACATTTGCAGCAATACATTGAGATCTACGTTCTCGAAGTCAGGCTCCTTTTCGTTCCTGGGAGGATCATTCATCAAAACACGCATACCAAAAGCTTCTCCTGCTTTTGCCACCTTACTGCCAACATTTCCAACACCAACGATGCCCAGAGTCTTTCCTCTTAAAGGGAAATAATTCATCTCCAGGGCGGAAAATACAGAGGCAATATATTGCTTTACTGAACCGGAATTACAACCCGGAGCATTGGTCCATGCTATGTTATTAGCTTCAAGCCAGGGAATATCCAGATGATCTGTTCCAATGGTTGCCGATACAACCGCTTTGACTTTACTGTGCTTCAACAACTCTTCATTCACCTTAGTCCGGGTTCTCACAATCAATCCATCTGCATTGTTTAAATCTTCGGGACCTATGGATGCTCCAGGAATGTACACCACGTCAGCGAAAGGCTCAAGCGCTCCTTTCAAAAACGGAATTTTGTCATCTGCAATTATCAACATACTTATATGGGGATTGTCGTTTTCAAACCCCCAAATTAACAATAAAATATCAAACTACTATAAACCCCCAACTTCTAAAAGGATACTTTTCAACGGCAACCAAAATTATGGAACACAAAGACAACCCCTTCATCTAAATGCTTGATTTTCGGAAATCATCCGGTAAACGCTAAAAGAGCTACGAAACATTTATCAATAATGGCAAAATTAATTTGTGTTTTTTATAAAAAACACCTTAATCCTTTGGTCCTAAAAGCAATAGTTACTATTTATTTTTCCCACCTAAAAATTTAACTACTTTTGCATTTGAAAAATATGAATGAGTCTTTACTAAGAAAATTTTCTGGTTTAATTATATTTGCAGTTCGAACAAAAAAAGAACAGACCAGAACACATAGAATACAAACAAACAAATCAACAATACTATGAGCACAGACATTGCAAAAAGAGCCGCAGACAACATACGCGTTCTTTCGGCTGCTATGGTTGAAAAAGCCAAATCAGGTCACCCGGGAGGAGCCATGGGAGGAGCCGATTATATTCACATCCTTTTCTCTGAATATATGGATTTCGATCCGCAGGACAGAGAGTGGGCGCTCCGTGATCGCTTTTTCCTGGATCCAGGCCACATGTCCCCAATGCTTTATTCACAATTGGCCCTAACAGGCGCCTATTCAATGGAAGATCTGGCAAACTTCCGCCAGTGGGGAAGCCCAACCCCGGGACACCCCGAAGTCGACTTTGAGCGCGGTGTGGAAAACACCTCAGGTCCACTGGGGCAAGGACACACCATGGCAGTGGGTGCAGCTATTGCAGAGCGCTTTTTAGCCCAGAAATTTGGCTTGTGGAGTGCTCATAACATCTACACCTTTATTTCTGATGGTGGTATTCAAGAAGAGATCTCTCAGGGAGCCGGACGTTTAGCCGGTTATCTTGGACTTGGAAATCTGGTAATGTTTTACGATTCAAACGACATCCAGCTTTCCACTGAGACCAGTGCTGTTTCCATCGAAGACACCGCAATGAAATACGAAGCATGGGGATGGGCCGTTAAAACTATTGACGGACACGATCATGCCCAGATTCGGGAAGCTCTTGAAGAGTCTAAGAAAATCACCGATAAGCCTTACCTGATCATCGGTAAAACCGTTATGGGAAAAGGTGCTTTAACTGAAGATGGTGAATCATTCGAGCGCAAGGTTTCAACCCACGGTCAACCTTTGGGTGCTGCAGGTGCTTCGTTCCGCAAAACCATTGAAAACCTGGGCGGAGATCCGGAACAACCTTTCGCTGTCTTCCCCGACGTTGCAGAGTATTACAACAAATTGATGGAAGAAAAATCGATTCAGGCTGAACGAAAAAAGGCAGAACAGGAAACCTGGGAAAAAGCCCATCCTGAACTTGCCGCACAGTTCCATCAATTCTTCTCGAAAGAAGCGCCTGAAATTGATTATGCAGCTATTGAACAAAAAGCAGACATAGCCTCAAGAGGTGCATCAGGAGCGGTACTTGCACATTTTGCCGATCATGTAGAGAACATGATTGTAATGTCAGCAGACCTTAGTAATTCTGACAAGACTGACGGGTTCCTCAAGAAAACGCAGCCCATGGTTAAAGGAGACTACTCCGGCCAATTTGTTCACACAGGTGTTTCTGAGCTGACAATGGGTGCATTGGCTAACGGTATGGCATTGCACGGGGGTATAATACCCGTTTGTGGAACCTTCTTTGTATTCTCAGACTACATGAAGCCAGCTGCTCGGTTAGCAGCCCTCATGGAACTACCTGTAAAATATGTATGGACGCACGATGCATTCCGTGTAGGTGAAGACGGCCCAACGCACCAGCCTGTTGAGCAGGAAGCTCAGATCAGACTTATGGAGAAACTTAAAAATCACCATGGCGAAAACAGCATGTTGGTAATGCGTCCTGCCGATGCCAACGAATCAACCGTTGCCTGGCAAATGGCCATGGAAAATACCTCCACGCCTTCTGCTCTGATTCTTTCAAGACAAAACATTCCGAATCTTCCGGGAAGTACCTACGAAAAAGCACTCAACGCCAAAAAAGGTGCTTACATCGTAGAAAAAGATGAGGGCAAACTTGATCTTGTGATGGTAGGAAACGGATCTGAAGTTTCTACTTTGGTTGCGGGTGCAGAAATGCTCCGTAAAGAAAAAGGCTTGAAAGTCCAGGTGGTTTCAGCCATTTCTGAAGGTCTTTTCCGCAATCAGCCTAAAGAATATCAGGAGGAACTACTTCCTGAAGGAACAACAAGATATGGTCTGACTGCAGGATTGCCAACGACGATTGAAGGACTGACCGGTCCAAACGGATTGGCCAACGGATTAGACCATTTCGGTTATTCTGCTCCCTACAAAGTGCTGGATGAAAAATTTGGTTTTACAGGAGAAGCAGTATACAATGCCGTTTGCAAATTCATGGATTTGTAACACCGGAAGATTCCATTTTAGATATATGCCTCCTCAGTTTTTGGGGAGGCTTTTTTATGCTTACAAACCAGCAATCTTTACGTTGGATCGTTAAGCTACTTTAACCAAACTATTGTATTTTTGTATCATGCTCGAAAAATCGCAATACATACAGGCAGGCATTGTAGCCAAACCACATGGTATCTCGGGAGAAACAGCTGTGCGTCTTTCTCCCGAAATTGACCTGAAAGAAACTCAACCAACTTTTATTTTTATTGAAATAGACAATGGCCTGGTACCTTTCAGAGTCTCCGGCCTCAGATATAAATCGGATGATGTAATTCTGGTAAAGCTGCCTCTTCTGGCTTCTGAAGAAAAAATCCGGAAAGTAATGGATTTCAGGGTCTACCTTGATCCTCAAGACGTCGCCAGCCCAGGAGCTGACTTTTCCAATCTAAATTCCTTCAATGAATTTGAGGTTATCGATGCGACCGCAGGATCTATTGGCCACATTTCGGGTATTCAGGACATCTCAGCGAATCCACTTTTTATTATTGAAGGACCACAAGGAGAAGTTCTAATTCCTGTTGCCGAAGACTTTATTGTGAATATAGACGATGACAACCAGATTATTGAAATGAATATTCCGGAAGGATTGCTGGGTTTAAACAGTCCGGATTAAAGAATTAACATGATAGATTAAAGCAGATATTATCTGTGAAAACCAGATTCATCTACTTTCTATTATGCATGAACTTTTTTAAAACACTCATAGGCTGAAGAATAATTCAAAAAGAACATTTCTCAAAACCAGATATCGCGTCCCTCCATTCACCCGGCAAAACAAAGGAGGTCCCGGTACTTCTTCTAAATCCTGCCATTACAGACTCACAAGTGGATAGAGGTTGATCAGATCCTTTTTCTACAAGCCATTGCACCATTTTCAGGCTTTTGTTACCCAGAGCGTAAATATGGGTTAAAACCTCAATGGACTGACCAAGAAATATCTGCCCTAAAAAGTCGGTTTTAGTACTCACCACCACCAGTTGGTCGTCAAGAGAAGTATCACCGGGCAACCACCCAAGCACCTCACTCAGATAATACATCCTACCCAGGTCGTAATACTCATTGTATACACCATTATTTACATGCCCAAATCCATCCACATCACTGAACCGCATCTGAACAGGTAATTTATGCTTGAAATCTGTTCTTGTCATATTAGAATTACCTTTCTCCTTAGTTTGGATTTAATTCTTTTCGGGACTATTCCCTGATAACCTCAACCTGTCCATCCACGTCCAGTTTTATGATACCTGATGGAGCCGCATTACCCGGTTCTTCCTGACGAAAATCCACAACATAATCGACACCATTAAGAATTTCCTCATTTATCTGGCTAAAGCTCCGGGGAGCCTTTTCCCCGCTGATATTTGCTGAAGTCGAAACAACAGGTCGACGAAAACGCTGGCAAAGCGATCTTGAGAAGTCCTCTTTGGTTACCCGGATCCCAATACTTCCATCCTCTGCATAAACATTTTCAGCAAGATTTTTCCCCTGAGGATAGATAATAGTAATCGGTTTATCTGATAACTCGATAAGATCATAAGCCATCTCAGGAACTTCCCGTACATAAGAGTTCAAGCGAACCTCATTTTCAATAAGCACTAAAAGCCCTTTTCTTTCTGCCCGTTTTTTCAGGTCATAGACTTTCTTTACAGCTTCTGCATTCGTGGCATCACACCCAATCCCCCAAATAGTATCCGTGGGGTAAAGAATCAATCCTCCATTTTGAAGCACTTCAACGGCCTTTTTCAATTGTTCGCGGAAGTCCATTTTCTCTCTTTTTATTGGTTTACTCACAAATATAAAATGAATTTTAGTCAATCTAATTTCTGATGGTCTCAAATAAACAAAAAGGCCGAAACAAAATTAATTGCTCCGGCCTTTTTATATTTTTCAAATACTACTTTATTCCTTACACAGCTACACTAAAGTCACGCAATGCATCATTCAGTGAAGTCTTTTTATCGGTAGATTCCTTACGCTGACCAATAATTAATGCAGCAGGCACCTGATATTCCCCTGCGGGAAATTTCTTAGTATAGCTTCCGGGAATTACCACTGAACGAGGAGGCACATAACCTTTGTATTCCTTAGGCTCAGAACCACTCACATCAATAATCTTGGTAGATCCTGTCAGTACCACGTTGGCACCCAGAACGGCCTCTTTACCTACACGGCAACCCTCAACAACGATACAACGTGATCCGATAAAGGCATTTTCCTCAATAATAACCGGTGCTGCCTGAATAGGCTCCAAAACCCCACCAATGCCAACACCACCACTCAGGTGAACGCCTTTGCCAACCTGTGCACAGCTCCCAACGGTAGCCCAGGTGTCAACCATGGTACCAGACTCAACATATGCTCCAATATTGACATAAGAAGGCATCATTACCACGCCTTTCTCAACAAAAGAACCATAACGGGCCACTGCATGCGGAACAACGCGCACCCCTTTTTCAGCATATCCGCCTTTCAGGGCTATTTTATCGTGCCATTCGAATGGACCAACTTTAATGGTTTCCATTTTTTGAAGAGGGAAATATAAAATTACTGCTTTCTTTACCCACTCATTAACTTTCCAGTCATCTCCATCTGGTTCGGCCACACGCAATTCCCCCTTGTCCAACAGGGAAACCACCTCGTTTACTGCGTCCTGTGTTTCTTTGTTTTCCAATTGAGCCCGATCATCCCAGGCTTTTTCGATAATTGCTTTCAAATTTTCACTCATAGGTACAGTTTTTGTTTTAAACCGTAAAGATATAGGTTTAAAATGAGATAGACCAAATTTTAAGTTCCCCTGACAAACCTTAACAACATGTAATTCTTTGCATTATATCATGATACAAAAAAACATAACTTTTTGGGCCATCCTCTTTGTACCTCTAATTCTGATTGCCCAGGAGAACGAAAAAGCTAAAATTTCAGGGATTGTTTTCAATCAGGAGACCCAAAAGCCTCTGGGATATGTGCAGCTGGTAAGTTATGAAACCATGCTTTCTTATGCTTCAGCTTCCGACGGAACGTTTCTTTTATCTCTGCCCAAGAGTGACTCCATCAAAATTGTCTCCATGGGATTTGAAGGGATGGTAAAAAAAGTTAGTCAGTTTTTGGAAACACCCGGCCCCGATACCATTTATCTGGAACCTGCGACATATCTGCTAAATGAAGTCACGGTCAATGCAAAAGAGAACGTAATCAACCTGAACCTGCCCGGAAACATTGGAAAAAATGTTGATCCTGCGCAAGAGCCCAGAGCTTCTATCCCCGATCCCTCATTGGGAATGATTTTTTCTCCATTATCATTAGCCCAGTCCACTTTTAGCAAAAAGGCCAGGAATCAAAGAAAAATGAGAAAAGTAATTCAAAAGCGTCAGGAAAAATCCCTATGGCATCAGGTTCTTTCATCCGGTTTAATAAAAGATTGGATTGAAATTGATGACAAAGACATGGATGATTTTACTGTTTTCTGTAATTCAAAAATAACGGTTACTAATAATGATAATTTGATCACCTTAAGAGGGAAAGTTCTTCATCTCTGGAAGCAATATAAAAACAAGAAAGATTGAAAAAACATTTGCCGACGAATCGGCATACAAATCCCGGAATATTTTGAAAACGGATATTTATTACTTCTAAAAGGAATATCTATTCATAATTTCTCACCTCAAAATTCACAAACAACTGTCTAACTAAACTTTAACAACCATGCCTATCTAAAACTGATTCATTCACTCATAATCATTATCATAATCAAAAAACACTTTTTTACGAACTTCGAAAAACACCTTAAACCCTCACAAACAAATCCCTCCCATTTACAATTAGTTGCAAAGAACAAAAAGCGCAAAACTTTTTCACCCTCATAAATGTTCAAATTAATTGATCATTAAGACTAAGATTTCATCAGTCAAAATGGGAGCAAAATCATGAATTTGCAATAAAAATTCATTTTTTTGTTACAAAATGCTTGGACGTATTGTCAAAATATTTACATTTGCAAAGAACAAATGAATTTAAACTTAGATATGAACTTTTTTCTATCACTCATTCTCGTCAATATTATTATTCTCGTGGGACAACCAGGCAGAAGTGAGAATGGTGTATAGCTAAATAAAGCACAAAATTAAAAACCCCTCTCACTTCTGCGTGAGAGGGGTTTTTAATTTAAAACAGAAATTAATAGAATAATGAAGCGACCATTAAGAAGTAATACTACCACCCAGGGCAGAAGAATGGCGGGAGCCAGAAGCTTGTGGCGAGCCAATGGAATGAAAGACGAACAAATGGGCAAACCACTGGTAGCCATCGTTAACTCTTTTACTCAGTTTGTTCCCGGACACGTTCACCTGCACCACATCGGACAGGAAATAAAGCAGATTGTGGAAAAGCAGGGTTGTTTCGCTGCCGAATTCAACACAATTGCAGTAGATGACGGAATCGCCATGGGGCACGATGGGATGCTTTATTCATTACCTTCAAGAGACCTCATCGCCGACAGCGTAGAATACATGGTCAATGCGCACCGCGCTGATGCAATGATATGCATCAGCAATTGTGACAAAATCACTCCGGGAATGCTGATGGCATCAATGCGACTGAATATCCCCACCATATTTGTTTCAGGAGGCCCCATGGAGGCAGGAAACAATAACGGAAAAGCTCTTGATTTAATAGATGCCATGGTAATGGCTGCTGATGATAATGTTGCTGATGAAGATGTTTTGGCGGTTGAACAAAATGCTTGTCCCACATGTGGCTCGTGCAGCGGAATGTTTACAGCCAATTCGATGAACTGCTTAAATGAGGCTATTGGATTGGCACTTCCCGGCAACGGAACAATTGTAGCCACACATGCCAATCGCAAAAAATTGTTTGATGAGGCCGCTTCTAAAATTGTAGATCTTGCTTACCGTCATTATCGCGATGGCGATGATTCTGTTTTACCCAGGTCCATTGCATCAAAAGCAGCATTCATGAATGCGATGACTTTGGATATTGCCATGGGAGGCTCCACCAATACAGTTCTTCACCTGCTTGCAATAGCCCATGAGGCCGGTGTTGATTTCACCATGGAAGACATTGATCAATTATCCAGAAAAACACCTGTGCTATCAAAAGTTGCCCCAAACAGCGATTATCACATTCAGGACGTAAATCGGGCAGGTGGCATATTAGGTATTCTGGCCGAGTTAAGTCGCAAAAATCTTATAGACACCTCCGTGGGACGTGTTGATTCATCCTCCCTGGCTGAAGCTTTGAAGGAGCACGACTTAGTAGGAAAAGAGGTTTCAGAAAAAGCTAAAGAAAAATATAAAAGTGCCCCGGCAGGATTTCGAAATCTGGTATTGGGATCACAGAATGCTGTTTATGAAGAATTTGACCTTGACCGCAAACAAGGCTGCATTCGGAATGTGGAACATGCCTACTCGCAGGATGGAGGGCTAGCCGTTTTATTCGGCAACATCGCCAAAAAAGGTTGTATCGTAAAAACAGCAGGCGTGGATGAATCCATCCTCCATTTCGAAGGCACAGCCAAAGTATACGAATCACAAGACAGTGCCTGCGATGGCATTTTAGCCGGAGAAGTAAAGGCCAATGATGTTGTTATTATAAAATATGAGGGTCCCAAAGGAGGACCGGGAATGCAGGAAATGCTGTATCCCACCTCTTATATAAAATCCAGGCATCTGGGTAAAGAGTGTGCCCTCATTACTGATGGTCGTTTTTCAGGCGGAACATCAGGGCTATCTATCGGACATGTTTCTCCTGAAGCTGCAGCAGGAGGGGAAATTGCTCTAATTCAAACAGGAGATAAAATTATCATCGACATCCCGGGCCGAAGCATAAATGTGGATATTACCGATGAAGAAATGGAAGAAAGACGTAAAAAGGAGCAATCTAAAGGTGATAGCGCTTTTAAACCAGGACCAAGAGAAAGGCAGGTATCGAAAGCACTGAAGGCTTATGCCTCAATGGTGTCATCGGCCGACAAGGGAGCAGTTAGAATGATTTAACCGGTTACAGACCAATGCCAACCATTAATATCCTTGTCCTAATACTTGACAAATCTTGGTTTCTGGCATAATCTTGTAACCCCACTATAAAAGGAGAGCAGGTTTTTGTAGTGTCGCATCAAGCATAAAATATCGCACCAAGGATGACTGTTTTCAGTTTTTACGTCATTTTATACATGACACGACACTAGTTTATTTTTCTCAAACGCAACCATAGACATTATGGAACCACAATCACAATTACTGATGAAGGAAAAAACCACAGAGACTACGAGGATGAGCGGTTCAGAAGCAGTAATGCAATCTCTGCTCAAGGAAGATACCTCAATCATTTTCGGGTATCCCGGAGGGGCGATTATGCCAATTTACGACGCCCTGTATAACTATCATGATCAGATTCACCATGTACTTACCCGCCACGAGCAGGGTGCTGTACATGCTGCACAGGGTTACGCCCGTGTTACCGGTAAAGTAGGTGTTTGTTTTGCTACCTCGGGCCCGGGGGCAACCAATACCATTACCGGTCTGGCCGATGCCATGATGGATTCTACGCCACTTGTTGTAATAACAGGGCAGGTGGTGTCGTCATTATTGGGAACCGATGCTTTTCAGGAAACAGACGTAGTGGGCGTAACACAACCCGTTACCAAATGGAATTACCAGGTGCGCAAAGCAGAGGACATTCCTGCAGCTCTTGCCAGAGCATTCTTTATTGCCCGATCCGGACGCCCCGGCCCGGTGGTAGTTGACATTACCAAAGATGCTCAAATCAAAGAGTTGGATTACTCCTATGAACCGGTAACCGGAATTCGCAGCTACAAACCGGAAAGCCCCATCGATTTCCATCAAATTGATGAAGCAGCTCATTTAATCAACCTGGCCCAAAAGCCATTGATTTTGGTAGGGCAGGGAGTCGTTTTAGGCAATGCCGAGAATGAATTGATGGAATTTATTGAGAAAACAGGCATGCCTGCTGCATGGACAGTTCTTGGATTATCTGCCATGCCAACAGAGCATCCTCTAAATGTGGGAATGCTGGGGATGCACGGAAATTACGGACCCAATATAAAAACCAATGAGGCAGATCTGATCATTGCCATCGGGATGAGATTCGATGACCGTGTAACCGGCGATCTCAGCAAATATGCCACCAATGCTAAGGTAATCCATATGGAAATAGATCCGGCTGAGATAAACAAAAATGTTCATGCGGATGTTCCTGTTCTTGGGAACGTTAAGAAAACACTTCCCGTGTTAACGGAGAAAGTTTCTCAAAACGAACACAAAGAATGGCTGGCAGAATTTAAAGCCTGTGATCGCATAGAATATGACCGGATCATCGAAAAAGAAGTTAACCCAATCGATAAAGGGATGACCATGGGAGAAGTAATCTCCAGGGTATCATCAGCATTCAATGACGATGCGGTTATGGTTACGGATGTGGGGCAACATCAGATGATGGGTGCTCGTTATTTCCGATTTAAGCAAACAAGAAGTGTGGTTACTTCCGGAGGGCTTGGAACAATGGGTTTTGGTCTTCCTGCAGCAATGGGGGCCAAACTGGGAACCCCCGATCGCCCCGTTTGTGTTTTCGTGGGTGATGGCGGGTTTCAAATGACAATCCAGGAGCTGGGAACTATTTTCCAGACCAAAATACCTGTTAAGATTGTACTTTTGAACAACAATTTTCTGGGAATGGTTCGTCAGTGGCAGGAGCTTTTCTTTGACAAAAGATATGCATCTACAGAATTGATCAATCCGGACTTTCAGACCATTGCCAAAGGATACCATGTACCATCAGTAAAAATTACCGAGCATGACGATTTAGATGGAGCCATTAAGCAGATGGTTGATTCAGAAGGTCCCTTCCTGATGGAAGTAGTAGTTGAAAAAGAAGGAAATGTATTCCCTATGGTTCCTGCAGGAGCCTCAGTCTCCGATATTCGACTGGAATAGCACAGCAGCCGGGACACAGGCCATAATAGCAGTGTTCCCTTTTTAATTCAGGGAAAAGTTCATTAAAAAACGAGTAAAATGCAAGCACCAGATAAAGAAGAGTTCACACTCTCGGTATATTCAGAAAACCACGTTGGCCTACTCAACCAGATAACAACTGTATTCACGCGTCGTCACATCAATATTGAAAGCCTGACAACATCCGAATCAGCAATTTCGGGAATTCATAAATTTACGATTGTCGTTTATGCCACAGCCAACCATATTGAAAAGCTGGCGAAGCAGATTGAAAAACGCATCGATGTTTTGAAGGTCTTTGTGTTCAGGGCTGATGAGATTATTCACCAGGAAGTAGCACTTTATAAAGTCTCGACAGGTTCGCTCCTGGGAGGCAATGAAATTGAAAAATTGGTGCGTCAGTATGGCGCCCGCATACTGGAGATTACACCTGAATTCACCGTAATTGAGAAAACAGGTCACAAAAGTGAGACCCAGGAGTTGTTTGAAAAGCTCGATCCTTACGGCGTATCTCAATTTGTCAGATCAGGCCGTATTGCTATAACAAAAAATAAGAAAGAACTTCTTGAGACTTATCTGAAGAAGTTGGAAAAAGATCAAACTCAATTAAACTAAAAACAGTTAACAACAGATTAATCATGGCAAAAATCAACTTTGGAGGAACCGAAGAAAATGTGGTAACCCGTGAGGAGTTTCCATTGAAGAAAGCACAGGACGTTTTAAAAGAAGAAACCATTGCTGTTATCGGTTATGGTGTTCAGGGCCCCGGCCAGGCACTCAACCTTAAAGACAACGGCTTCAACGTAATCGTTGGGCAGCGAGAGAATTCAAAAAGCTGGGACAAAGCTGTTGCTGATGGTTGGAAACCCGGAAAAACCCTCTTCCCCATCGAAGAAGCTCTGGACAAAGGTACCATTATTCAGTACCTCCTTTCAGATGCAGGTCAGATTGCCGTATGGCCAACCGTTGAAAAATACCTGAAACCCGGAAAAGCACTCTATTTCTCACATGGATTCGGCGTAACTTACAAAGAACGCACAGGAATAATTCCGCCCAAAGATGTTGACGTAATTCTCGTTGCCCCTAAAGGATCGGGAACCAGTCTGAGAAGAATGTTTCTTGAAGGTCGTGGTTTGAACTCAAGTTATGCCATCTTCCAGGATGCAACCGGCAAAGCATTCGACCGTGTTGTTGCCTTAGGAATCGGTGTTGGTAGTGGATACCTTTTCGAAACTACTTTCCAAAAAGAAGTATTCAGTGACCTTACCGGCGAGCGTGGATCATTGATGGGAGCCATCCAGGGAATTTTTGCAGCTCAGTACGAAGTGTTGCGTTCCAATGGGCACTCTCCTTCTGAAGCCTTCAACGAAACTGTTGAGGAGTTGACACAAAGTCTGATGCCTCTGGTTGCTGAAAACGGAATGGACTGGATGTATGCCAACTGTTCCACAACAGCTCAACGCGGTGCACTCGACTGGTGGAAAAAATTCCGTGACGCTTCTCTCCCGGTATTCAAAGACCTTTACAGTGAAGTAGCCAAAGGGAACGAGGCGCAACGTTCAATCGATGCAAACAGTCAAAGCGATTACCGCGTGAAGCTCGAAGAGGAACTCAAAGAATTGCGCGAATCTGAAATGTGGAATGCAGGAGCTGCCGTACGCCAGTTGCGTCCGGAAAATCAGAAAAAATAATAAAACTTAGCCCGCGCTGCATTAATATCGCGGGCTTTGTTTCTTTTTTCTGGTTTCAAAACTTTAGATATTATATAGCAACAATGGCTCCGGGAGCTTTCCCGGAGTTCATTAATGCTCAAAAAAACCGGAAATCTCCGGACTGAAAAAAAATAATACCATGAGTAATAAAGTCTATATTTTCGACACCACTTTGCGGGATGGCGAACAAGTCCCGGGTTGCCAGTTGAATACCATCGAGAAAATCGAGGTAGCCAAGCAACTGGAAAAACTCGGCGTGGACATTATCGAAGCCGGATTTCCGGTCTCCAGTCCGGGAGACTTCAATTCGGTGGTGGAAATATCCAAAGCCGTTAGTAATCCCACTATTTGTGCCTTGACGCGTGCCGTCAAGAAGGACATTGAAGTGGCTGCAGATGCTTTAAAATTTGCCAAAAGAGGGAGAATCCACACTGGCATAGGAACTTCCTTTTATCACATCAACTACAAACTGAATTCCAATCCGGAGGAAATCATCAAAAGGGCTGTGGAAGCTGTTAAATATGCCCGAAATTTCGTTGACGATGTGGAATTTTATGCAGAAGATGCAGGCCGCACAGATAATGAATACCTGGCCCGGGTTGTGGAAGCAGTTATTGCAGCAGGAGCTACAACCATTAACATCCCTGACACCACAGGTTATTGTCTCCCCCATGAATACGGAGAAAAAATTGCCTACCTCATGAACAATGTCCCTAATGTGGACAAAGCCATCCTTTCAACCCACTGTCACAACGACCTGGGAATGGCTACAGCCAATTCCATATCAGGCGTACTAAATGGCGCCCGTCAGGTGGAAGTTACTGTTAACGGAATTGGCGAACGTGCCGGAAATACTTCTCTGGAAGAAGTAGCTATGGCCATTAAGAGCCATAAAGATCTGGACCTTGAAACAGGCATCAACAGCCAGGAAATCATCAAAAGCAGTCGCCTGGTATCCACACTGATGCGCATGCCTGTTCAGCCCAATAAAGCCATTGTTGGCCGTAACGCATTTGCACACTCTTCCGGTATTCACCAGGACGGTGTCTTGAAAAACCGTGAGAATTACGAAATCATTGACCCGGCTGAAGTAGGCGTCAAAGAGTCTTCTATCGTTCTTACTGCCAGAAGTGGTCGCGCAGCACTTAAACACAGACTTCAGGTATTGGGTTACGATTTTGAGCCCGCGGAGTTGGACGAAGTTTATCAACGATTCCTTGATCTGGCTGATAAGAAGAAAGACATCACTGATGAGGATTTACAAATCCTTGCAGGCCGCGGTCAGGAGCAAAAAAACAAACCATTACAGCTTGAACTGCTTCAGGTAATTTGTGGAAAATCAACCGTTCCAACAGCTACCGTTCAGGTTAGTTTCAATGGTGATGTCTTCACCGAAACAGCTGCCGGTAATGGCCCTATTGATGCTGCATTCACTGCTGTGAAAGCCCTGGTTAAGCGTCGTGTAAGGTTGGAGGAATTCCTCATTCAGGCTATTACCCGCGGAAGTGACGACCTTGGAAAAGTTCACGTTCAAGTTGAACATCAGGGACAAACCTACTATGGATTTGCCGCCCACACCGATATCATAACAGCTTCCGTGGAAGCATTTTTGGATGCGGTAGGCAAAATTGCCTGATTCAAAACATCTAAGCAGCCCATTGAGGCTGCTCATTAGAAAGAAATAGTAACCTATTAAAACAATAGTACCTTGGCAGGAAAAACTTTATTTGAAAAGATATGGGACAAGCACGTGGTGACCAAAGTCGATGGCGGTCCCAGTGTATTGTACATCGATCGTCACTTTGTACATGAAGTGACCAGTCCCCAGGCTTTTGCCGGATTAAAAGACCGTGGTATCAAAGTAAGACGCCCCGAAAAAACCATTGCTACGGCTGACCACAACATCCCAACAATGGGACAGGATCAGCCAATTCGTGATGAGTTGAGCCGTTTTCAGGTAAACAAGCTGGCTCAAAATTGTGAAGAGTTTGGAGTGAATCTTTACGGACTGAATCATAAATGGAATGGTATCGTTCACGTAATAGGGCCGGAACTGGGAATTACCAAACCCGGCATGACAATCGTTTGTGGTGACAGTCACACCTCAACGCACGGAGCTTTCGGAAGTATCGCTTTCGGCATAGGCACAAGTGAAGTGGAGATGGTATTGGCTACCCAGACTCTGCTTCAGAATAAGCCAAAAACAATGCGTATCAACATTGAAGGCGAACTGGATAAAGGAGTTGTTTCAAAAGACATTGTGCTTTACATCATTTCTCAAATTGGGACAGGCGGGGCTACTGGATACTTTGTAGAGTTTGCCGGGTCTGCAATCCGCAGCCTTTCAATGGAAGCACGGATGACCATTTGTAACATGAGTATAGAAATGGGTGCCCGCGGGGGTATGATTGCTCCCGACGAAACTACATTTGAATACATCAAAGGCCGCGAGTTCGCGCCACAGGGAGCTGAGTGGGAAAAAGCAGTTGAAGAGTGGCGCCAGCTTCCTACCGATGATGATGCAGTATTTGATAAAGAGCTGACCTACAAAGCTTCTGACATTGAGCCAATGATCACTTATGGTACCAACCCAGGTATGGGAATTGGCATAAGCAAATCGATACCTAAGCTTGAAGAGGTTGAAAAATCAACTCAACCAACTTTCAAGAAATCTATGGAGTATATGGATTTTCAAGCTGGTGATCCCTTAATCGGCAAGAAAGTGGATTATGTGTTTGTGGGAAGCTGTACCAACGGCCGTATCGAAGACCTTCGTGCTTTTGCCGAATTCATAAAAGGCAAGAAAAAAGCGGACAATATTACTGCGTGGATTGTTCCAGGTAGTCATAAAGTTGAAGAACAGGCCGAAAAAGAAGGCATCAGACAAATTCTTGAAGAAGCCGGGTTTGAAATGCGTCAACCGGGGTGTTCTGCATGTCTGGCCATGAATGATGATAAAATTCCTGAAGGCAATTATGCAGTATCCACATCAAACAGAAACTTTGAAGGACGTCAGGGACCAGGAGCCCGCACAATGCTGGCCAGTCCTTTAACTGCAGCCGCCGCTGCCGTTACAGGGAAAATCACAGACCCGCGTGACTTCTTGTAATTGAGGCATTTCCAAAAGCCCAATTACAACCACAAACATTTGAACAATTGATCTTTAAGAGAAATTAATTATGCCTATAGATAAATTTGTAAAACTGGAATCGACCTGTGTGCCATTGCCCATCGAAAATGTGGACACTGACCAGATAATCCCGGCACGATTCCTGAAAGCCACTACCAGAGAAGGTTTTGGTGATAATTTGTTTGCCGACTGGCGATACGACAAAGACGGAAACCCGAAAAAAGACTTTGTGCTAAACGACCCAACTTACTCGGGCAAAGTACTCGTTGCCGGACAAAACATTGGAAGCGGATCCAGTCGCGAACATGCTGCCTGGGCCATCACTGGCTATGGCTTCAAAGCTGTTGTGTCAAGTTTTTTCGCTGATATTTTCAAAAACAACTCACTCAACAACGGATTATTGCCGGTCCAGGTTTCCAAAGAATTTTTGGAGCAATTGTTTCAGGCAATTGAGAAAGATCCGGCCACAAAAATTGAAATTGATCTGGAAAACCAGAAGATTTCACTTCTGCCTGAAGGGCCTTCAGAGTCTTTTGAGATCAATCCGTATAAAAAGAAATGTTTGCTCAATGGCTTTGACGACATCGATTACTTGCTGAACATCAGTGAGGAAATCACAAAATGGGAAGAAGCCCACAGCTAAAACTAAAGTAATAGAACCTGAGATATTAACCTACCCTCGGTCAAAAAGGCCGGGGGTAATGAATTTGAGCCTATGAGAACCATAGAAGTGATGGATACCACCCTGAGGGATGGAGAACAAACAACGGGTGTTTCATTCAATGATGCCGAAAAACTGGCTATTGCCCGCTTGTTGTTGGAGGAAGTGAAGGTCAATCGTATTGAAGTGGCCTCGGCAAGGGTTTCAGAAGGTGAATTAAAAGCTGTAAAACGTCTTACCAAGTGGGCTGAGCAACACAATTGTCTGGAAAGAATTGAAGTTTTGGGCTTTGTTGACGGGACTGTTTCTCTCGAATGGATTGAGGATGCCGGAGCAAAAGTCATTAACCTTCTCACAAAAGGATCGCTAAAGCACCTTACTGGTCAGTTAAGAAAAACCAAAGAAGAACACCTTTCAGACATAAAGGGCGTTATCGCTGAAGCAGAAAAGAGGGGTATTGCCGTTAATGTGTATCTTGAAGACTGGTCGAATGGCATGTTGAGTTCTCCTGAGTATGTTGAATACATGGTTGACGGGCTCTCAAAAACATCAGTAAGTCGCATAATGTTGCCCGATACATTGGGAATTTTAAATCCAGATCAGACTTATGAGTTTTGCAAGTCCATGACCAGTAAATTTCCTGATGTGCATTTTGATTTTCATGCACACAATGATTATGACTTGTCAGTGGCCAATGTGTACTTTGCCCTTAAAGCGGGAATAAAAGGCATCCACACTACCGTAAACGGGCTTGGTGAACGTGCAGGAAATGCACCCCTGGCTAGTATCATTGGGGTAATGAACGATCACCTAAAGGTGGAAAGCACAATCAATGAAAGTAAGTTGACCAAAATCTCAAGTATGGTTGAAACTTTCTCAGGAGAACGTATTCCAGCCAACAAACCTCTGACCGGAGAAAACGTATTTACTCAGTGTAGTGGAGTGCATGCAGATGGTGACAGTAAAGACAACCTCTACTTCAACACACTCCTCCCTGAAAGATTTGGAAGGGTGAGACGTTATGCACTTGGCAAAACTTCAGGCAAAGCCAACATCAAAAAAAATCTGGAAGACCTTGGTATTGAATTGGGACCCGAGGACATGAAAAAAGTAACCAAGCGGGTTATTGAACTGGGCGATAAAAAAGAAAATGTCACTCCCGAGGATTTACCATATATTATCTCAGATGTTTTAAAAACTGAGAAAATCAACAAGCGGATTAAGCTTAAAAACTACCACCTATCTCTGGTCCAAGGCCTTAGCCCACTGGCCACTGTTAGTCTTCAAATCAACAAAGAGACATTTAACGAAACCTCAGTTGGTGACGGACAGTACGATGCTTTCATGAAAGCACTTTGGAAAATATACGATAAACTGGGAAAAACGCATCCCGTGCTTTCAGACTACTGGGTATCCATTCCTCCCGGAGGAAAAACAGATGCATTGGTAGAAACTGTTATCACCTGGGAATACAAAGGCCAGGAGTTTAAAACCAGAGGACTGGATGCAGACCAAACCGAAGCTGCCATCAAGGGCACTTTGAAAATGCTGAATATTATTGAAAATAAAGAAAACGGGGTAATTCTGAAAGCACAATAATCCACGTTTTTTAGTACAATAGATCGTTAGACTTTTAGATATAAGATTTAAGACAAATCATATAGTATTAATAATCTGTGCTTTAAGACGAAAACTCATTTACTTGCAAACAATTGAACTTTAGGCTATTATAAAAGATTAACGGAGTATTGTTAGTATTCACAGTTTAATAAAAAAATAATCAAACATCTCAACTCGCAAAGATTTGAGGGACAATAATCATTCATCACATGAAGTTAAACATTGCAGTATTGCCCGGCGACGGAATCGGGCCGGAAATTGTTGAGCAGGCAAAGAAAGCACTTGATGCTGTATTTGCCAAAAAAGGTCATGAGGCTGTTTACACTGAAGCTCTGGTAGGAGCTACAGCCATCGACAAAACCGGGAATCCGTATCCCGACGAAACGCATGAGCTGTGTATGAAATCTGACGCCGTTCTTTTCGGTGCCATTGGTGATCCTAAATACGACAATGACCCAAAAGCAAAGGTTAGACCTGAGCAGGGCCTGTTGGCTATGCGCAAGAAACTGGGTCTGTATGCTAATATTCGTCCTGTAGCAACATTTCCTTCTTTAATCCATAAATCTCCACTGCGGGCTGACTTGGTCGAAGGCGCAGATTTTGTAGCTATTCGCGAGCTTACCGGCGGCATCTATTTTGGGCGTCCGCAGGGGCGTTCCGAAGATGGTCTAACTGCATATGACACCAGCGTTTACTCAACTGAGGAAATCGACCGTATTACCCGCCTGGCATTCGATTTTGCCATGAAAAGGCGTAAGAAGCTTACTGTGGTAGATAAAGCAAATGTACTGGCCACTTCCAGACTATGGCGCGAAACGGTACAAGCCATTGCACCGGATTATCCGGAGGTGGAGGTAGAATACATGTTCGTCGATAACGCTGCCATGCAGCTTATCCAGTGGCCAAAACGATTTGATGTAATGGTTACTGAAAACATGTTTGGTGACATCCTTACTGACGAGGCCAGTGTAATTACCGGGTCGCTGGGTCTTTTACCATCAGCATCAATGGGCTTGCATACCTCAGTATTTGAACCTATTCACGGATCGTATCCTCAGGCTGCAGGGAAGAACATTGCCAATCCTCTGGCTACTATACTTTCAGCTGCATTAATGCTTGAATCAGCATTTAACCTGAAAGATGAAGCTGTGATAATAAGAAAAGCGGTAGATGCTTCTCTGAACGAAGGGAAAGTTACCGAAGATATAGACAAAGAGAATCCGCTTTCAACATCGGAAGTTGGTGACTGGATTGCAGAGTATATTTCAAAAATGTAACCAGGAATCACATTCGGTTACCCCATTTAGGCCGTTGTCGCAAGACACCGGCTTTTTTTTAAGACTATCGTAAAGAAATCCTCATTCCCCCAATTCGGACAAAATAAAAAAATAACTTTATCTTTGATTGCTAATAAATGAATATCTGTTTTTGGCTTAGCGCCAAAAAAACTTTAAACGTGAACTAGAGCAACATTTTCTGATGAGACAACTGAATTACATTATCTCAATTTTATTATTCTTTGTTTTGTTGACAGGCTGTCATCAAAATAAATATCAAATAAAAGGCAACATTAAAAATGCGGAGGGAAAAACACTGATCCTTGAAAAGATGCAGCTTGATCGCAACCTTATCATTGACAGTGTAAAACTTAATGAAGCAGGTTCTTTTGCATTCAGAGGAGAGCGGCTTAGTGTTCCAACCTTTTTCAAATTAAAGTTATCCCCAAAAAATTTCGTCACGCTACTGCTGGACAGCACCGAACATGTTTCTGTAACGGCAGATGGCCAAAACCTGGAAGACACTTACCGCATTGAAGGCTCAATTGAATCGAAAAAGGTTCAGATTCTGAATCAAAGACTCAAAAACTTACGTGAGTCGGTTGACAGCTTGTTGGCTTTGTATGAATCTCTGCCTGAGAATGGAAGTACTTCACAGAAAACAAAAATAGGACAGGAATTAAGCACAGAATTGGAAGAACATAAAAACTTTGTGGGTTCTTTTGTTATGGACAACCCCAGGTCCTTTGCCAGTTATTATGCACTATTCCAGAGATTGAGCGACAACACAATGGTGCTCAATGTTATGGACAAAAAAGAGCAGGTATATTTTGCAACCATTGCCACAAGTCTGAACCTTTTATATCCCGAATCGCCTCGAGTAAAACAATTGTACAATTACGTTTTGAGCGCAAAAGCCCAGGAACGGGCCCAAAAAATAACAGAGAAACTTCAGGAGGAAGCAGAAGAAACCATCCCTGAAATCAAAGAGAAAAATGTAAAGGGTAAAGAAATAGCCCTTTCTTCCCTGGAAGGAAAAGTAGTGTTACTTTCATTCTGGGCATCTTGGAATGAAGCTTCACGCAGAGCCAATGACCACCTGAAAAAGGTGTATAACCAATACAACGATCAGGGATTTGAAGTCTACCAGGTTTCACTTGACCGAAGCAAGGTTCTTTGGGAAAATGCCATCATTAAGGATGAATTGCCATGGATCAATGTCAGTGACCTCCGGTATACAGACTCTTACCCTGCCCGCATGTACAACATCAAGCAGCTTCCGGCCAATTACCTTATCAGCAGAGATGGAGAAATAATAGGAAAGAACCTTTTTGGAGATATGCTGGAAGAAAAAGTGAAAGAGGCCTTATAAGCTTCTGGTTAATAATCGCCCAATTTAGTCAAAAGATACAGGCCTTGTCAGAATAATTCTGACAAGGCTTTCTTATTTCTTAAAAGTTTTAATTTGCAATAAATGGGGTTGCTATATCTCCACTTTACTTTCCCTTCAAAAGGCTTAAAAGAGCAAAATTTAAAATCAGACTTTTTGACCCCATTCCTCGACTGATCAACAATCATCTACATATCTGCAATATTTTGGTGAATCAAATTAAAAACAGATATATTTGTCCGCTGAAAACAAAAAAGGAAATTTCCGGATTTGGATAATAGAAAGAAAATATATTTTGCCTCAGACGCGCACCTTGGGGCACCAACAATCAACAACCACCGTGCCCACGAGAAAAAGCTGGTGGATTGGCTTGACAGCATCAAAGATGACGCACGTGAGGTTTATCTTATGGGTGACATCTTCGATTTTTGGTTCGAGTACAAGCATGTTATTCCCAAGGGGCATACCCGCTTTTTAGGGAAGTTATGCGAACTTACCGACAAAGGAATTCCTGTCCATTTCTTCACCGGAAATCACGACATTTGGATATTTGATTATCTTCCGGCCGAAACAGGAGTCATCGTTCATACTGAGCCTTTTCTGACCGAAATTGACGGAAAAAAATTCTTTCTGGCCCACGGAGATGGTATCACGCCATATGAAAAGGCCTACAGAAAACTCAAATCAGTATTCACAAATAAAATTGCCCAAAAGCTTTTTAAATGGTTACATCCTGACCTGGGCGTAGCTTTGGCACGTTTTTGGTCAAGAAAAAGCAGAGAAAGTAATCAAGGCAGCGAACCGGCTACTTTCCAGGGAGAGGAAGACGAATGGCTTGTGAAATTTGCCAAAGAAAAAATAAAAACGCAACATTACGATTTTTTCATATTCGGACACAGACATGTCGTTATCGACCTGAACATCAGCAACACCAGCCGTCTGGTTTATCTTGGCGACTGGGTACACCACTTCTCGTATGGGGAATGGGACGGAGAAAACTTTAGTTTAAAATACTTCCAGGAATAATAAAACCAACCATTACAGCACTTT
Source organism: Marinilabilia rubra (assembly GCF_003121985.1). Taxonomy (GTDB): domain Bacteria; phylum Bacteroidota; class Bacteroidia; order Bacteroidales; family Marinilabiliaceae; genus Marinilabilia; species Marinilabilia rubra. The sequence continues at coordinate 128,618 of NZ_QEWP01000001.1, read as the reverse complement.
CATGATTACCAGTAAATTATACTCAGTCATAAGAGGATCCGGCAGCTATATACCATCTGTAGCAGTTCCAAATAAGCAATTTGCCGACCGCTTATTTATGAACGAAGACGGTACAAAAATTGAAACGCCCGGAGAGGAGATAGTAGAGAAGTTCGAGCAAATTACGGACATCTCAGAACGTCGCCTGGCCGAAGAGAAATATACAACCTCAGACATTGCCACAATGGCATCTGAAGAGGCGTTGAATGATGCGGGTTTTGACCGCGAAACATTGGATTATATCATCATCGCTCACAATCTGGGCGATATAAAAAGTGGCAGTCTCTATCCCGACATTATGCCAACTCTTGCCTCCAGGGTAAAAAAGAAGTTGGGCATAAAAAACCCGAAAACAGTGGCTTATGATATGACCTTCGGTTGCCCGGGATGGACTCAGGCCATGATTCAGGCCAATTATTACCTCCAATCGGGCGATGCCAAACGTGCTCTTGTCATTGGTGCTGACACCCTCAGCCGGGCTATGGATCCTCATGACAGAGACTCCATGATTTTTGCAGATGGTGCGGGAGCAGTTGTTCTTGAGGCAATTGAAAGTGAAACACCTGTCGGAATATTAAGACATGTCACCAGAACAGACACCGAAGAACATCTCGATCTTCTGAAGATGGGGGATTCCTTCAATAAAGAGCTTAAGCAAGACTCTAAATACGTTAAGATGCTCGGCCGAAAAGTCTATAATTACGGCCTCACCTACGTACCACTAGTTGCCCAGGAATGCCTGCAGAAAAATAATCTGGATCTAAAAGATGTAAGTAAAATTCTGATACATCAGGCAAATGCAAAAATGGATGAAGCCATCCTTAAACGCATCTTCAGGTTATACGGCATAAAAGAACCTGATTTCAGCACAATGCCGATGACCATCAAAAAATTGGGAAACAGCAGTGTAGCAACCGTTCCAACATTATACGACCTTGTTGTAAAAAATAAGATGGAAGGTCACTCTCTAAAGTCAGGTGATTATGTTATGATGACTTCTGTAGGCGCCGGAATGAACATCAATGCATTTATGTACAGGATGCAGTGATCATTCTTCCCGAATCATAGCATCTGCCACAACCAGGTCGAATGGTGAAGTAATTTTAATATTCTCCCGGTTACCTTCGACCAGGGTTATGTCATAGCCTGCAGCTTCAACTACAGAGGCATCATCGGTAAAATCAGGGTTGAAGGGCAGGTCGTATGCATTTTTGAGTATCGATGACTTAAAAACCTGAGGTGTTTGAACGGTTCGGTAAGCTGATCTTGGCTTCATCCAACTTCTATCACCTTCCACTTTTCGAATAGATTCCACCACTTCCAGAACAGGAATGGCTGCACCATGGCTCTGTGCAACCAGATAACAGCGCTCAATGGTTTGATTGCTAACAAATGGCCGAACACCATCATGGATACCCACAAGGTCAGAATCTCCGATATGCGCCAATCCATTTTTCACACTGTTGTATCTTGTCGGTCCCCCCTCAACCAGTTTATGCGATAAGAGAAAGTTATGCTTACGACACAGGGCTTTCCAATATGGGAACTGGTCGGATGGCAAAACCAAAACAACGCTGATTGCAGAATCGTAGGAATAAAATTTCTCAATCGTATGCATTAACACCGGCCGCCGGCCAATATTAAGAAATTGTTTGGGAACCTCATGCCCCATTCTGAGGCCTCTCCCTCCTGCCACAATAATAACAGATAATGCTGACATCTTTACTTTGATTGGTTTATTTTTGGAGGGCTGAAAAACGCATTTTTCATTAACTATTAAACCTTTAAATCATCTCAACAAGGACTTAAGCCTAAGGTTATTTCACAATTACTTAAATTTCTTTGCACTTGAATATATGAAAATGGCTAATCAAAAGAACAAAATTCACTTCACCTCCACAATCTCGAAGTATTTCAGTATTCCTTCCATTGAGTGGCTTGTAAATTCTGCCCTTTTGACTTTTCAGCAGCTCTCATTTACAAATATAGAGACTAAAAAGAAATTCATGAAGTCAAATAAAACACAAAAAACTCTTATTTGAACATTTAAACTATAGATTTCCAGATTCATGTAAGCCATATTTATTTCTTAAAAAAACGAAAACTGGTTAACCTTAATCCCCAAAGTGCGTAACAGGAGTTTTAAAAAGAATTTGAACAATGGGTATTATGGGTCTTAACATTACATCTTTCAAGCGATTCAAGCGTTTAAGGGATCAATTACTTGTTTCCTTCGGCATTTTGATCTTCTCTATCATCGCCATCCAATCAATATTAAATTATTCAACCGTAAAGAGCACTCTTTTGGAGGATGTGCGTGAAAAACAGCTAACCGGATTCGTCGAAGCTGCACAAAGTGACCTAAAAAGTCAACTGGAAAAAGGCATGGAGGCATCCATTACATTAGCAGATGACCCTCTTTTACTTGAATGGTTTCAGAGTGGGGAAACAGATACTACTCTTAAAAAACTGGCCCTGGCAAAACTGGATATGTTTGCGGAAAAGATGGGATACCCTTCTGTTTTTGCGGTAAATAACACCACCCACCGCTATTATACGGAGAATTACCAGATGATAGATGTGGTAGATCCGTCTGATTCGGATGACAGCTGGTTTTTTCAAACTATCAGCTCCGGAAAAAAGAAATCGCTAAACTATGATTACAATGCCGAGTTGGATCAAACATTTTTTTTCTATAACATTTTAATGGGCAATCCTTCAAATCCATCAGGTGTAGCGGGATTAAGCTTAAACCCCACAGTGGTTGTGGAAGCTTTTAACAGCAGGAAAATTACACCTAACAGTAAAATGTGGATGGTTGACGAAGTTGGCAAGATCCTGATTTCAGGCGATGAAAGTCAAATCAACATGAATATCGATGCCATTCTTGAAAAGGGAGTCGTTAAAGAACTCCTTAACAACGAAGAAACAACAATTCTGACCGATCAGAAATTTGACAAGAAAGGGCACGAAATTATATCAATGGCAGTAGGCAACACAGGCCTGACAACCATTCTTGTTGCCCCCACCGATGAACTATTGGCCATCATCCAACCCATCAAAACCAACAGTATTATCTTAAGCATCATATTCCTGGCCTTAACACTAGGAGTAGTTGTCTGGTTATCCGGCAACATAACTGCTCCACTGGTTGAAATATCGTCACTTGCACGCAGATTTTCAGAAGGTGACCTGACAGGAAGGCCCAACAAAGAATATCTCCAAAGAAAGGATGAATTAGGCCAGCTAACTGTAGCATTCGAAGCTATGAAAGTTAAGATTTCTGAAATGATACAACAGGCCTTTAATGCATCGGAGATTGTGCATAATGGTAGTGAGGAGATGAACAGCTCAGCAGCCTCTCTTTCAGAAAGCGCGACCGAACAAGCCAGTTCGACCGAAGAGTTATCCGCATCGATGGAGGAGATGAGTTCCAACATCAGTCAAAATGCGGACAATGCCAGACAAACAGAAATGCTGGTTTCAGAGGCTGCCAGTGAAGCCCAAAATGGAGAAAAAATCCTAAGACAAGCTGTATCTGCTATTGAGAACATTTACGAAAGTGTGGTTCTAATTGAAGACGTGGCCAGGCAAACCAATATTCTTTCCCTGAATGCGGCCATTGAAGCAGCCAGAGCAGGGGAGCAGGGAAAAGGTTTCGCAGTTGTAGCTGCAGAGGTTCGTAAACTTGCAGAACGAAGTCGCATAAATGCCTCAAAAATCAACCAACTTTCTACCAACAGTGTGGATAATGCCCGAAATGCCATGCAAATTTTTGTAGATCTACTGCCAAAAATCAATAAGTCCAACGAATTGGTATTGGAGATATCTGCAGCTTCAAAGGAACAGGATGCCGGAGCAACACAGATCAACAATGCTTTAATGGAACTGGATAAAGTTTCGCAAATGAATGCTCAGACCTCCGAGAACATAAACGGTATGGCGCATGAATTCACCGATGAAATCGAACACCTCCAGAAAGCCATTAGCTACTTTAGCATTGATAGTAATTTCAACAAATAAAACCAGACAAAACCCCTTTCAACTAACCTTATTCATTCATAAATAATCTATTAAAATACAAGCAAGTGTAGAATGTCGGGTAAGCCGCCGATATTTTCACCTTGTGCAAAACAACAAAAAAGTAAGCATAGCCTTAGCTATGGTTAAAAGCCCCAACGAAGCAGAAAGAAAAAAAGCGCCTGAAATTAGTGAATGAATTTAGTAATTGTCACACTAGGTGAGTGCCTGTCTATAAACTAAGTAAAATTTGTTTTTAGTCATGCGTCTGGTCAGAAAATGCCAGTTGCAATCCCGAGTCTTCGGGAGCGAAGCTGCCAAAAACGGAGTCCCGGGATGCTTCGGGATGAGTATTTTGGCAGCAAGCATAACGACACAAATAGTACTTTATGGACAGACTCTAGGTGAATGTTGGAACAACAGAGGGTAAGAAGTTTCGATTCCTACCCTCTTGGGGTTTAGCTAAACTCTTAAATAAAAATTAAAACCCTATCCTGATTAATAGTTTCTAAGCGCTTTCCGTAAATTCTCAAAACGCGCCTCATAATCTTTAATTGACATTCGAATTACTTCCCTTGCTTCCTCAGCATTGTAGACATGTGTAATTTCTGATTCCCGGCTCATTCCGGGCATATCTTTGTAAGTTAAAAAATAGTGCTTAAGCCGTTGAATCACCAACTCAGGCAAATCGGTAATATCCTTGAAATCACCATAAACCACATCTCCTTTTAGGACAGAAATGATTTTATCATCTGCTGCAAGGCCGTCAATCATACGAAATCCCCCAACAGGAACAACCTGGGCTATAATATCACCGTGAGTCATATCCTTCTCGGTCAACACACAAATATCCAAGGGGTCTCCATCACCCATTATATCTTTCTTACCAGTTTTGGAGGCGCAATAATTGCCTACATTTTCACCACAATAGGTTTGTGGTAAAAAACCATAGGGAGTAGGCGTTACGTTGGAGTATTTCTGAGGACGGTCAATCCTTAGGTATCCGCTAACTTTATCAATTTCATATTTAATTGTATCTGTAGGCACCACTTCAATGAAGCAATTTACCTCATTAGGTGCATGATCACCCAGGTCAATCCCATGCCAGGGATGCGATTTGTATCTTAGTCCCATAAGTCGTCCAATAGGATCCATTAAACTGTTTGCCGACATATTCCGATCATTTTTCTTCTTAGCCATATAATAAGCTGTTCAAGTAAATTATATTCAAACCAAGATAAAGTTTATAATTTACAAAGTAAATCAATATTTTTTTATCCGGCCCATCCCGACCGGTCTAAACTTCGGTATTGAACAGCCTCGGCCACATGATGCGCTTCAATTCTTTCACTTCCTTCAAGATCGGCGATGGTTCGGGACACCTTCAGAATTCGGTCATAAGCTCTGGCCGAGAGATCCAGTTTCTCCATAGCATTCTTAAGAATGGCCTGCCCGCTCTCATCGGGGGTACCAAATTTCACCAACAGCCTGCTGGTCATTTGTGCATTACAGTGAATATCGGGATGCTCCTCAAACCTTTTAGATTGAATTTCCCTGGCCTTAATCACTCTCTTCCTTACGGCAGTGCTGTCCTCTGTTGCCCTCTGATCTGCAAGTTTCTCAAAAGGAACAGGCACCACTTCAATGTGCAAATCGATGCGATCCAGCAATGGACCTGAAATCCGGCTCAGATATTTCTGCACGACCCCGGGGCTGCACACACATTGCTTCTCCGGATGATTGTAAAACCCACAAGGACAAGGATTCATACTGGCCACCATCATAAAACTTGCAGGATAATCAATCGTGAAACGTGCCCTTGAAATAGAGATGGTGCGATCTTCCAAGGGTTGTCGCATCACTTCCAAAACCGTGCGCTTAAATTCAGGTAATTCATCCAAAAAAAGAACCCCGTTATGAGATAAAGAAATCTCTCCGGGTTGGGGATAAGATCCACCTCCAACTAAGGCCACATCTGAAACTGAGTGGTGAGGACTTCGAAATGGGCGGCGCGTCAACAGTGAAATGTTACCATTTAACTTCCCGGCAACAGAATGGATCTTTGTGGTTTCCAAAGCCTCATTGAGTGTGAGAGGCGGTAAAATAGTAGGAAGGCGCTTCGCTAACATGGATTTTCCGGAGCCCGGAGCCCCAATCATTATTAAATTGTGCCCTCCTGCAGCCGAAACTTCTAATGCTCTTTTGACACTTTCCTGACCTTTTACATCGGCAAAGTCAAACTCACTGCGGGATTGTTCTTTTAGAAACTCAGCATCGGTATCAACTATTTCAGGCTTCAGGTCATTCCTTCCTGTCAGGAAGTCAACCACCTCTTTGAAAGATTCTACCCCGTAAACATCCAACCCTTTGACGACTGCGGCTTCACGGGCATTTTGTTTAGGTACAATAAAACCTTTAAATCCATCTGCACGAGCTTTAAGGGCAATGGGTAAAGCCCCCTTAATGGGATGAATAGACCCATCAAGAGACAACTCTCCCATCATCATGTAATCAGAAATGGAGCAGGAATTGATTTGCTCATCAGCAGCTAAAACGCCAATGGCAATGGGAAGATCGTAAGCAGAACCCTCTTTGCGGGTATCGGCCGGGGCCATATTCACAACAATCCGTTTGCCGGGCCACTTGTGCCCCATCTCTTTAAAAACAGATTCAATACGTTGCTGGCTCTCTTTAACGGCGTTGTCGGGCAAGCCTACAAGAAAAAACCGGATGCCCCGTGTTACATTTACTTCAATAGTAATGGTAATGGCATCAATACCGGTTACGGCTGCCCCAAAAGTTTTAACAAGCATAATTCAGGGTATTTGGGGTTTGGGAGCACAAGTTAAACAAAATATACAAACAAATAAAGAGACTGATAATTATTTGTTTAACTGAATCCGATATTGTAAATCAAGCATTACTAAGAAAACTCAAACGAATCAATCGATTTCTATCAAATAAAGCTAAGAAGGAAGAAAAGAAAAGGCTGAAAGAAGAAATGGATTTATTACTTTTGTATATCTAAATGGAGCATTATGAGGTTTACATTTATTAAAATCCCAAGACACCGGAGGTTTCAATACGATCCCATATATTACAATCCGGAGAAGGAGGAGCGCCAAGCGAGGGAAAGAGAAATTAGGAGAGAGATGGGATTGCCCGTTGAAAAAGAGATGGACCAGCAAGGATATAAGGAGAGGATACGCGGAGGCATGCGGCGTAGAATTAAATCTCATTTCGAGATCAGCAGAAGTGAGCGCAAAAAATCCAACCTCAGATTGGTTATAATCCTTATAGCTTTGATTGTCTTGTTCTATTATCTGCTCAATTCTGCCTACGAATGGTACAGCCAGTTCTTTATGTAGAATGACTGGTTAATCTAAAATAGAATCTTCACTAAACAGGACTAACAGCAAGAACAGACAGGCCAATGTCAGATATCATTCAATTGCTGCCAGATTCCGTTGCCAACCAAATTGCAGCCGGGGAGGTTATACAACGCCCGGCTTCGGTCATTAAAGAATTGGTGGAAAATGCGGTAGATGCAGGAAGTACGGACATTAAAGTAATAGTAAAGGATGCAGGGCGAACACTTGTGCAAATCATTGACAATGGTTGCGGCATGAGTGAAACGGATGCCCGGATGGCTTTTGAGAGGCACGCAACCTCGAAAATCAGAAATGCCAATGATCTTTTTGCCATTCGAACAATGGGTTTCCGGGGAGAAGCTCTGGCATCCATTGCGGCTGTTGCGCAGCTTGAACTAAAAACAAGACCGCATGAACAGGAGCTTGGAACTAAAATTGAAATATCCGGATCGAAGGTAGAAAATCAGGAGCCTGTCACATGCGCTCCGGGAAGTAATTTCATGATCAGGAACCTGTTCTTCAACGTGCCAGCGCGTCGCCGATTTCTAAAGACCAATGCCACCGAATTAAGACACATTGTCAACGAATTTCAGAGAATTGCATTGGCAAATCCTGACGTTACTTTTTCTCTTAACCACAACGAACAAGTGCTGTTTAATTTACCGACGACAAACCTCAAACAGCGCATTGCAGGCGTTATGGGCAAAAATTCAAACGCCCAGCTAATTCCGGTGGAAACAGAAACTTCAGTCATCAATATTCATGGTTTTATTGGAAAACCGCAGGCCGCCAAGAAAACAATGGGGGACCAGTTCTTTTTTATCAATAACCGCTACATGCGGAGTCCTTATTTACACAAAGCTGTAACATCGGCTTACGAGAACTTAATTCAGGCAGATCATTGTCCTCCTTATTTTCTCTTTTTCGAAGCAGACCCGTCGATCATTGATGTCAATATCCACCCTACCAAGACTGAAATAAAATTTGAAGATGAACGGTCCGTATGGAAAATAGTCAGTGCATCGGTCCGGGAAGCTTTAGGGAAATTTAATATGGTGCCTTCAATTGACTTTGACCAGACTGATGGAATTGAAATTCCCACCTTCCGGAAAGATGAACCTGTTGCCGTTCCTTCGGTTAGTATAAACCCGGACTACAATCCTTTTGAACCTGAATCAACAAGACCCTCAACTTCCAGAACTTCATCTTCTCCCGTATCATCCAACTGGGAATCTCTTTATGAAGGTTTTGAAACATCAGGGGATGATTTCTGGAGAGACGATGAACCGGAAGCAGTCATTTTGCCTTCACGTGAAAACATGGAAGAACCTGAATCAATAAAGCAGGTAACGTTGCCTTCATCCGAAGGAAGTGACAGAACAGAAACCGGAACCCTGTATTTTCAGATCAAAAACAAGTATATCATCACTTCGGTGAAGTCAGGGATCATGATCATTGACCAACGTCGGGCACATGAGCGGATTTTGTTTGAGGATTTTTTAAAAAACATTCAGTCGGGAGCATCTGTTTCTCAACAGTCGCTTTTCCCTGAAGAGGTTTCTTTCAGCGAAGAAGATGCCATCCTCCTAAGGGAAATAAACCAGGATCTGAGGATATTTGGATTTGAATTACAGGAACATGACAATTGCACATTTGCCATTACCGGTCAGCCTTCATTCATCAAAAATGTCAATGCAACCAAATTAATTGATGCTATTTTAGATGCATTCAAAAGCGGAGAAGTTGATCCCGAAAATGAAATCAAAGAACAACTGGCCGCAATAATGGCCCGTAATGCCTGTATGAGACCGGGAGAGGTTTTATCCCAATCGGAAATGGCAGAACTGATCAACAAATTGTTTCTTTGCACCGCCCCTAACTATACACCTTCCGGAAAAACGGTTTTTTCGATTCTGGATAATGAAGAACTGGATAAACGCTTCAGATAATTGAAGACAAGTTGACAGAACATTTAGTTGGCATCGATATTGCAGGTTGCCCCGACAATTATAAACCTTTAGGATAGCACAATGAACGTAGGAACATCACCTTTTGGAGGATTGACTCCCGCCGTAAAAAACCTCATCATAATCAACGTCATATTTTATGTGGCAAGTTTGGTTTTTTTCAGCACATTTGGATTTAGAATAGAAGACTACCTGGGACTTCATTTACCTACTGCAGAATCCTTTAACCCTTTCCAGTTGGTGTCTTACATGTTTTTGCATGCTTATTTTTCTCCGCGCGAAGGCATTATATTCTTCCACCTGTTTTTCAACATGTTTGCCCTTTTTATGTTTGGGCGAAATCTTGAAATGGTATGGGGAACCAAACGGTTCCTGATCTATTATTTTGTAACGGGTATAGGGGCGGCACTCATCCATATTGGAACCCAGTACATGGATGTAGCCCCGGTTATGCAAGCCATCACACATTACCTGAACAATTCATCAACTGAAACCCTTCAGGCGTTTCTGGATCAGCACTATGTGCCCCGGTCAATGGCAATGAAGCAAAATTACGACCAGTTTGTGGAAACCTATAACCAACTGGTCAGCACCAATCCGGACAAAGCAATTGCGATTTCCAAAGAATTTGTAGTTCAATACAGGAATTCGTACCTCGATAGTTTTGTAACGGTGGGAGCATCAGGAGCTGTATTTGGCATCCTTCTGGCATTCGGGATGTTGTTTCCCAACATTCAATTAATGCTTCTTTTCCCACCTATTCCAATCAAAGCCAAGTACTTTGTAATTATCTATGGTTTGATTGAGCTTTTCATGGGTGTACGCAATTCTTCCATGGACAATGTGGCCCACTGGGCTCACCTGGGAGGTATGCTTTTCGGGTTCATTCTGATAAAATACTGGAAGAATAAAGGAATTTATTATTAATTTGCAGATATGAGCATCTGGGACGAGATAAAAGAATCCTTTAAAGAAGGAACCACGCTTACCAAATTGATTTACGTCAATATTGGAGTATTTGTAGTGATAAAACTCCTGCAGTTGATCCTGCTGCTAGTTGGGTATGCCCCTTCTTCTATTCAATTGCTGGTAAGCTGGCTATCGGTTCCGTCCGATCCTATGAGCTTGTTATTTAAGCCCTGGACGCTATTCTCATATATGTTTCTGCATTATGACTTCTTTCATGTTTTGTTTAATGTCCTTTACCTGTATTGGTTTGGCCGACTCTTTACCCAACTTATTGACGACCGCAAGATATTAACCATCTATATCTGGGGTGGATTAGGTGGTGCAGCCATTTATATCTTATCTTTCAACCTTCTTCCTGCTTTCCATTCGGTCGGAGGTGAAGCGATCTTGTTAGGTGCTTCGGCATCAGTTATGGCCATACTTTTTGCGGTAGCCAGAGTTCGTCCAAATTTTACGGTTTATCTTTTCTTAGTAGGCCCCGTCAAACTTAAGTATCTGGCTTTAATAGCTTTTATCATTGATTTAATAAGTATTCCGGGAATGAACAATGCGGGAGGGCACCTGGCTCACATAGGAGGAGCCCTCATAGGATTGTACTATGGATGGAAATTATCTGAAGGTAAAATTACAGGAGGATTTTTTGACAAGGCAGCCTCACGAACAGGAGATCTTTTTAAAAAGAGGTCACGGATGAGGGTTACCCACAGCCGGCCCATGACAGACATGGAGTATAATGCCCATAAAGTGAAGCGACAAAAAGAACTCGACAAAATTCTGGAAAAAATTAAAAACAGCGGCTACGAAAGTTTATCCAAAGAAGAAAAGAAAACGCTGTTCAACGCCAGTAAGGACGAAAATTAAACCCCTTTGCCTTGAGACGTTTTTTAAAATCCATATCATTTTTCATCACACTTGCTTTTGCACTTTTATTGCTGGCATCAGTGGCCACAATTTATATCAGCCCGGTAAAAATCCATTTTCTTACCCTCATGGGCTTTGCATTCCCGGTATTATGGGTGATTAACCTGCTGCTCTTCACAGGCCATACTTTCCGCAAAAGCAAAAGATTACTAATTCCTTTGCTGGCACTGGCCCTCACCTGGAACCAATGGAGCAATGTTTTTCAACTGAACGGAGCCCAAAAGCCCGAAGCGATGCACACACCTGTCAAGGTGATGTCCTATAACGCAAGGATGTTTGATTTTTACAACTGGTCGGGCCGGGAAAACACACCGGAAGCCATTTACAACTTTCTCAGAAGCGAAAAACCTGATATCCTTTGCATTCAGGAATACTTCACATCAGAACGAAAAGAAGGGTTTCTCCCCAATCAAACAAGAGCGCGCTTCAGGGCAATGGGGTATCAGCATGTAGAATACAGATTTGACAATGGACGAGGGGCCGGATATGGCATTGCGACTTTGTCAAAATATCCAATTGTCAACAAAGGCTCTCTTCTTTTCAAAGAAAGCAAAAACATGTCAATCTTCTCGGATATAAATATCAACGGTAACGTTGTTCGTGTATTCAATAACCACCTGGAATCTATTGGCTTTAACCCCCACGATTTTGATGTAATTGACAGTCTGCGCTTTGAGATGAACGAACAACAGCGGGAGGGCATTCAGCAAATAGTCACAAAAATGTCACGGGCATTTCGTCAACGCTCCACACAGGCCGAAACATTGTCTAATCATATCAGCAATTCACCCTATCCCGTTATTGTGTGTGGCGACTTTAACGACACGCCCATTTCGTATGTTTACAGGACCATGAGAGGCAACCTCAAAGATGCCTTCCGGGAATCCGGCAAAGGCCTGGGTGGAACCTATAACGGGCGCCTGCCCTCGCTCCGTATTGATTACATTTTTCATGCTGCAGAATTTAATTCTTATAACTTTAAGCGCTATAAGGTCGATTACTCCGACCACTATCCGATTTCAACAACATTAGAACTGGCACCCGGTGCTGCAAAAGAATAACAACCATGCAACAATACAAAGAACTACTGCAAAGAGTGATGGATGAAGGCATCAGGAAAGAAGACCGAACAGGCACAGGTACCATCAGTGTTTTTGGACACCAAATGCGGTTTAACCTTCAGGAAGGGTTCCCTCTGTTAACCACAAAAAAAATGCATTTGAAATCCATCATTCATGAGTTGCTTTGGTTCATTAAAGGCAGCACCAATGTAGAATATCTGCAGGAGAACGGAGTGAGAATCTGGAATGAGTGGGCTCTTGACAACGGAGAATTGGGTCCTATTTACGGTTACCAGTGGCGATCATGGCCCAATTACCGCGGAGGGCACATTGATCAGTTGAAACAAGTTATCGAATCCATTAAAAACAACCCCAACTCACGCCGGCACATTGTGAGTGCATGGAATGTAGGTCAACTGGAAAATATGCAGTTACCTCCCTGTCACATTTTGTTTCAGTTTTATGTGGCTGACGGAAAGCTCAGCTGCCAGCTTTATCAGCGAAGTGCCGACATCTTTCTTGGCGTTCCGTTCAATATTGCTTCTTATGCTTTGCTTAACATGATGGTGGCTCAGGTAACCAATCTTGAGCCGGGCGATTTTGTGCACACATTAGGTGATTCTCACATTTATCTGAACCACTTAGAACAAGTTAAGTTGCAGCTGACCCGTGAACCAAGACATTTACCAAAAATGACCATCAACCCGGATGTCAAAGACATTGACGATTTTAAATTCGAAGATTTTAAACTGAGCGATTATGACCCTCATCCACACATCAAAGGTAAAATTTCGGTTTAATCAATTCACAACGATCACATGCATATTTCTTTAATAGTAGCTACTGACAAAAACAACGGAATTGGCATCAACGGGGACCAGCCGGCCTTCATCAGCGAAGACCTGAAGCGCTTTAAAGCACTCACAACCGGGAACACGATTGTGATGGGACGTAAAACTTATCAGGCGCTCCCCAAAGGGGCTTTGCCTAATCGCAGAAACATTGTACTTACCCGGCAGAAAGATTTTTTTGCTCCCGGGTGTGACATCATCAGCCACATTGAAGAAATTAAAAATATTTGCAGTGCTGATGAAAAAGTTTTCATCATTGGCGGCGGAGAAATCTACAAACTGTTTTTTTCAGAAGCCCGAGAAATTTATCTGACCCTTATTCATTACAGTTTTGAAGGCATTGATACCTGGTTTCCCGAAATTAGTCCAGACCAATGGGAAATTGTGAAAAAGGAAGGTCCGTATACCGACCCCAAAAACGGACTTTCATATTCTTATTTAAACTACAACCGCAAATAGATCTTAATCGTAAGGCTGAAAGCGTGTGCCAACATGGGCATATCTTACCTGTTCGGGAAACTCTTCCGAGAACTGCATAAAAGCAGGCAACCCGGTGCAATGACAAAGACCGAATTTTGCTACATCAATGTCCAAAAAGGCATCAATGGTTTTTGAAATACGCCCCTGTGAGGCACCTTTCAGATGGGTCCCTCCCAGCACCAACTTAATATTGCTATTTCCCGTCGCCTCCATTGCTGTTCGGCAAATATTTCCGATTCCGCGGTGAGCACAACCGGTAAAAACCGTTAATCCTTCCGGATGATCATAAACCATAAATAACTCATCTTCGAAAGGATCAGCCATGGTTCTACCTTCTTTCTCAACAATCATTACCTGAGAAGACTGTTCAAAATTATAATAATGACTGATATCGGTTATCACTTTCAAATTCGGTGAAACTTCAGTAATGGCATCAATGATTCTGAAACGTTGAGCATTTTGTTCTGCCACCTCCCTATCAATGCCAATATACCTTCGTGTTCCTGTACTGCCCGAGAACTTCTCTCCAAGAGCTTTGGATTTCAATAAAACCGGAGCATGATCATTCACTTCGAAAAAACGTTTCAGTCCACCTGTATGGTCGTAATGACCATGGCTTATCACCACCATGTCAATGGCAGAAAGATCAACACCCATCTGTAGAGCATTTTCTTCCAGCAATCCGGATTGGCCTGTATCAAAAAGTATTTGTTTACCTCCCGCTCTTACCACCAATGAAAGACCGTGTTCCCCCTTTGTGCTCTGCTGATAGGCCAGATTTTCTACCAATGTAATAATTTCCAGTTCAGCCATTATTCTGTTAATTATAGTGAGTTCAGAAAATAAAATTAACAAAACCTGTGTAACCTTTTCTACCTTTAAGGATATTTAAGGGCAAACAAAGAATAAAATGCATGAATTCGCTAACTGACGAAGAAATAATGCTGGATGTAAAGAATGGTAACACAGAATTGCTATCGTTTTTATACAGGCGACACCAGAAACACCTGTTCAATTTCTTTATGCAAATTGGGACAGAATATCATCAAAGCGAGGACTTTGTTCAGCAAGTTTTCTTCCGTATTCTCAGATATCGCAACAGTTACAAAGAAGGGGCTATGTTCAGGAAATGGATGTTTACCATTGCCCGAAATCTGGTGAAACGCGATTATGAAAAACAAAAGCATCAAAAGTCCATACAACTCCCTCAGAGATTAATAACCGAGGCCCCGGATGATACCGACGCCGGTGAAAAGGAAGAAAAAATAAAGGAACTCTACAAAGCACTGGAAAGTCTCCAGGCATCTGACCGCGAACTAATTAGTCTGAGCCGGTTTCAGGGGATGAAATATGAAGCTATTTCCGAGATCACAGGGATCTCAGTCGGTGCCATCAAAGTAAGAATGCACCGGGCCCTTAAAAAACTCAGAGAACATTATTTTGAAAACGCTTAAACCCGATATTAATATGAAATGTAACAATCCTGACATAAAAAATCTTCTAACGGCTTACTTTGAAAACGAACTTGCTGAGAAGGAAGAGAGAGTGGTTGAGGAGCATCTCTCTCATTGTAGTGAATGCCTTAGGGAACTGGAAGAAATAAAGGCGTTTGATAAAATGCTGTTGTCAACTCCTGAAATAGATCCTCCGCAAAATTCAGAACTGAATTTTAAAGAAAAAATTTCTCAAAACAAGGATATCTCAAAACGCAGCATGACCATCACCCTTAATTTTTCATGGAGAGAAATTGCTGCAGCAATTGTCATATTCTTTGCCGGAACAACTGCCGGACTGCTTTTACGAACCAATTCTGTGACAGAATCAGCCTCCATTGCCAACCTGGAAACAGAAATCTCACAGATGCGTCAAATGCTGATGGCTGCTCTTATTACTAAAGAATCTCCAAGTGATCGTTTAAAGGCCGTACAATATGCCGAACAAATAAACCAGCCATCATCTCAGGTAACCGAAACGCTTATCGAAACTTTAAATAGCGACCCCAGTGTGAACGTACGGCTGGCAGCGGTCAATGCACTTCAGCAATTTGCAGTTCACCAGGACATAAGGTCGGCCATGGCTGCATCGCTTAAAGAGCAATCCGATCCATTAATACAAATTGTTTTGATAAAAATGTTGGTACAGATGCATGAAAAAAGTGTGGTGCCAACCTTGCAGGAATTTGAGGCCGATCAACAAACACATGAAATGGTAAAACAAGAAGCGCAGGAAGCCTTGACAGTACTACTTTAATCCAGAACTTAAGTATCCCGGCCGGATATTCACTTTTTATTAACATCAAAACTTAAAAACATGAAAACAACAATAATTGTTGCCATTGCATTTTTAGTGGCAAGTTATTCAGCCCAATCGCAGTCGTACTTCGAGAAAGAACTAAAAGATGTAAGAAAGATCCTGATCGAGCAGATTCCGGGAACCATCTTAATAAAACAAAGTGAAGACAATTCCATCAGAATTGAGACTGACAGGGAAGTCCCCAAAGAGGAAGACGAAAGAGCAGAGGGACTAAGGCCAGTGAATGGCAATATTGATAATACCGGATTGGGCCTTTCTTTGCTTCAATCAGGCACAAACATTACACTTACAGCTTCTTTCCAGTTCGACAACGATTATCATTACACTGTTCACATTCCAGGAAACCTTGCTGTATCAGCCAATTACACAAGTCCATTTGCAGGTAAAGAAATTGATATCCAAAGCCTTTCAAACGCTATTGAGGTAAAAACACTGGCAGCAGATGTTAAATTTGAGGCAATCACCGGCCCTGCAGTCTTTCACTCCATCAGCGGAGATATTGAAGGCACTTTTTCAGCACTCAGTCAGGAAGCTCCTTCATCGATCACAAGTGTCAGCGGACTCATAGACATAGCATTACCTCCTTCAACCGGAGCAAATATAAGTCTCAAATCCATTACAGGAAAAATCTATACGGGATTTGATATAACACTTAAGAAACAAGCTTCTGCCAGCGACGGAAGGGCTAAAGGCCTTCCTCAAATCGGGGGGATGGCCAGTGAAACAGAAGGCTCCATCAATGGAGGTGGGGTTAACCTGTCTATACAAAACATCAGCGGCAACATTTATTTACGAGACAAATAAATCACTATAATTATGAAACGCTTTAAAATTATTCTGGCTTTATTAATAATCATTCCCGGTATTGCAGATATTGCTGCGAATGCGCAACGAATAATCCATAAAACCCTGGATTGGAAACCAGGGATGGATGTGAGAATCAACCTCAACATTATTGACTCAATAATAGTTACGGCGTGGGACAAGGATGTGGTAAAAGCCGATCTCAGTGTCAATATCGATGACAATCAACACAATGATTGGTATCTTCTGGAAGAAAAGAAAACCACTGAAACTATCAAACTCGAGAATTCATTCCGAGAAAATAAAAACCATTTTGACGCTGATATTTTCGGAAAGATTTATGTTCCGGAAAACTGTCGGTTATTCATTGAAACCATAAATGGAAATGTCGATTTGACGGGGCATAAAGGCGCTCTTGATGTAAAAACCATCAGTGGATTTATAGACTTAACCATCAAACCTGAAAGTTCAATTAACCTGAAAATAAAATCCATTTCAGGAAAAGTTTATTCCGATATGGACATGGAATCGAAAAATCAGAAGAAATCTTTAGTAGGCACAAAAGTGGAGGCCGATGTTAACGGAGGAAAAACTCCGGTTACGCTTAAAACAATAAGTGGGAATATTTATCTCAGGAAAGAATCTTGATCTGTATTGTGTATGTATTAAATACCCCTGGCAGGCTTTAAAACCTGGCAGGGGTATTTAATTAACGATCTATTTTAGTCTATGACTGATACTTATACCGCTTAATACTCTTTTTGGGCGTTTTTTCAAATTCTTCGGGAAAGAGAACAATCTTCGAAACATTCATAAAAGCAGGTAACTCACGGTTCACTTCTTTCTTTATATTCTGTAAAATTTCATCAATTTCCTGATCACCGAGATTTTGGGCATCTGCGGCTTCATAATCGGGATAAACCAAAGCCTCAATTTTGCCGTCATCGTCTCTCACCAGGCATTCCTGTACATACTCTTTGTTGTTTATGATCGCCTCAATCTCCTCAGGATAAACATTTTGTCCTGATGGCCCTAAAATCATGTTCTTACTACGCCCTTTGATGTATACAAAGTTGTCTTTATCAATAACACCAAGGTCGCCGGTATGCAACCATCCTTCATCGTCAAACATTTCATCTGTAGCCAGCTGGTTTTTATAATAACCAAGCATGTTATTTTCTCCTTTTACAAGAATTTCACCTACCTTGCTGTATGGATCTTCCGAATCAATTTTCACCTCCATACGGTGAACAATGCGACCGGCAGAGTGAGGCTGGGTTTTGTTCCATGGAGCGTAACTAATAAGGGGTCCGCACTCTGTCATCCCGTATCCAATGGTCAAAGGAAATCCAATTTTCCTCAGAAACATCTCCACATCTTTATTAAGCGCAGCACCTCCCACTATCATCTCACGAAATTCGCCTCCAAACACATCTACCAGTTTTCCCTTCACCTTATTGTAAACGACCTTATTCAAACCCGGTAATTTAAGAAGGGTTTTCATGGTACCCTTTTCAAGCTTGGGAAGAATTTGTTTCTTAAAGATTTTTTCAAGAATCAAAGGGACAGCAAGTATCAAATGTGGTCTTACCTTGCGGAATGCTTCTGTAATAATGGCCGGCGAAGGTGTTCTGGATAAGAATGTAATATGGCATCCTTCGGTAAACGGCCACAAAAATTCAAATAAACAGCCGTAAGCATGTGCCAAAGGTAAAAAGGACACAATACGCTCTCCCGGCGTAATATCAAAGGTATCGCGGGCATATTGAACATTAGACCATATACTCCGATGGGGCAACAAAACACCTTTAGAAAAACCTGATGTTCCGGAGGTGTAAGAAAGAACCATCAAATCATCTGGTTTTGGATTAAAGAATTCTATTTTGCTTATTGAAAATTTATCACCCAGCTTTTCCAATTCCTCCCTGGCCTTACCAATAACTTTTTGAAGTTTTCCATGATTATCCACCAATACTGAAAAATCATTGATTGAGATTATCCCTTTAAGCCCCGGCATTTTTGTTTCATCAATTTTGTCAAAAATCAAATCGGCTGAAAATAGCAGTACCGAACCTGAATGATTGACAATGTGATTGATGTCGGAAGGACTAAAATCAGGCAAAATAGGCACCACAACCGCTCCATACGTAACAGCTCCCAAATAAACCAAGCTCCAGTTGGTGGAGTTCCGACCTATCAAAGCCACTTTATCACCTGGTTTTATCCCTAACGCTTTAAAGACTTTGTGACAACGATAAATATACTGTCCTACTTCTTGGTAAGTAATTGTTTCCCCTTTAAAATCACTAAACGACGGCAAATCGGAATAATTCTCCAGCGCCGATTTCACTAACCCTATGTATCCGTTCTTTTCCATTTTAAATGGTTTTCTTTTCGTCAGAAAGCAATCAGTAATTTAAGGCAGAGTAAGATTCTTTGCAAACTGAAATAAGCATTTTTAGCGAAGCAAAAGTTCAACTTTTTTTTATATCTGCCAAACCTCAACCATATAAAAAAACACATAAATCTCTATAGAAAAGGAACATGTCACTATTTCCTAATGTTCAACGCCACAAAGGGTACCGGTTAAAAGGAGCCACGAATTTTTTATTAAATTGCAACACCAAAGAAATTAGCAAAAAACGGATATCAGATTTAAGAAAATCACAGGGTTGGTTTGATGAAAGAAAATAACTATTCGTTATCGCCAGAATCTAAATACATATTTCCAATTAAAAAGCGCCAAATAAGTTGTGAAAGATATATTAATCGAGCATTTGAAGAAGACCCCGTCCTTTTACCTGTTGTTCTCAGGAGGATTTGACAGTTGTTCAATCCTGGGATGTGCAATTGAAGCGGGACTGGATGTCAGGCCTGTTTGGATAGACAATGGGTTCAACAGAGTCACTGAGAGAGATATTAGGGAACAAGCTGCCAATATGGGTTGCCAAAACCTGGAAATCATACCCATGACACCGGAACCGAAGATTATGAGCAACCCGGTTGATCGCTGCTATCATTGCAAGGGGCAGCTCATTGCCCCCGTTATTTCAGGAAAGAATGAGCCCGTATTTGATGGCACCAATGCTTCCGATTCAGAAAACTATCGTCCCGGTGTAAAAGCATTGCGGCAAGGTGGAGTCAGATCACCATTGGCCGAAATCAACATCACTAAAGAGCAGGCCAGAACCATGGCTCTCACGATGGGATCTGACCCTGTGATCGCCAACATGGAAGGCTGCCTGGCTACCCGTTTCAATTACAATCTAAACATTACCACTGAACGCCTCAATACCATTCGTGAAATTGAGCAGACCATTTTAAAGGCTACCGGCGATTACCATCTGCGTTGCCGCATGGATGATGAAGACCATCTAAGAATTGAATGCCGGGAAAAGGCCACTTTCTTAAAACTCATTGATCCCGAATTCAGAACACAAATTGTGGAAAAGGGGAAACAAATCGCGACCTTCGTCACTTTGGATCTGGAAGGCGCCAGAAAAAACGCATTTGACAAAAAACTTGGATTATGACTTTTGACGAACTTTATGATCAAATAGCTTCCGGGAAAATGGACCGGGATGCAGCCCGACAGCATTTTTCCCTGGAATGGATGGAAACAGCCCGTAATTACATAGCTGATGTAAATCGCGGTGCACGCATCAACATACCGGAAATCATCTATGGAGAATATAAAACCGCTGATCAAACTATGGAAATGGCAGAAGCATTTCTGTCAAAACATTCCCAGGTTTTAATCTCCCGAAGTTCCTGTCACAAAGAAATCATCAATCATTTCAGCGGACAATATAAAATTGAAGAAACCCCTAATTTGTTAGCAATAGGTGAAAGGCCTCCAGAACGAGGAAACGTTTTGGTGATAAGTGCCGGTGCTGCGGATCATCCTGTTACTGCTGAATGTGCCCTTGCACTCAAAGCACTTGGAGTAAAGCCTCATGTATTTGAAGATCGGGGTATCGCTCATCCTACACGTGTATTGGATGCGGTGATTGAAGGCATGAAACAAAATGTTTCGGCAGTAGTGGTGGTGGCAGGTATGGAAGGGGCCTTGGCGCCTTTTGTATCTTCACTTGTGCCTCTTCCAGTGATTGGTGTGCCCACATCGGTAGGTTATGGTTTTAGAGCCAAAGAAGCTGCCCTTACCTCAATGCTGGCATCCTGTGCCCCTAACCTTACAGTTGTAAATATCGACGGGGGCATTCGAGCTGCCGTTGTTTCAGGTCTAATTGCAAAAAACCAATAAAAATGGAATTATATATTAATCCCGGAGGAGGAATAGCCGGAGATATGTTTGCTGCAGCCCTTATTGATGCAGGAGCTGATGCAGATAAGGTAACCAAAGCGATGCAGAGTGCCGCAGAAAAATTGGGCAGAGCCACTGTGAGACACCTCAAAACTGCTGACAATTGCTCCAGACTGTTTATCGAGGTGGAACACCATCACGGACACCTTTCTTCATCCAGAGCCATGCATCTTCTTGAGCACCTTTTCGAAGATTTTAAAATTGAAAAGAAATACAGGGAGTTTGGTGTGAACATGCTTAATCACCTCATCAAAGCTGAAAAGGAAGCACATGAAACCTATGATTTCGACATGGATGACCATCATCATCATGATCATCATCACCATACAGGAGGTGAGGGACACCACCATCATCATAAGGAAGATGTTCCTGAGGCCTGGCTACATGAAGCACAGGACATTCTAATCGATGTTATAGGAGCGGTAATGGGACTTCAGGATTTATCAGCCCCAACCACAGCAAAACTAACCAGTCCGGTAAGCTGGGGCGGCGGTTCGATCAGTTTTTCTCACGGAACACTGAAAGTTCCGGCACCTGCAACTGCAGTAATGATAAAAAACAATCATCTTCCCGCTCAAGCCGGCCCCATAGAAACAGAGCTTTTCACACCAACAGGCGCTGCTGTTTTAAGTGCCCTTTCGGTCAAGGAAACAGAACAACCACCCTCCGACAGAAATCCACTTGCCGAAGGGTGCTCACGAGGAACAAAAGATCTTCCTGTCGAACCACTTAAGGTTTTGCTTTTTGATTAAAACAGAAACGTTTTAAACATAGACATTCCCAATCTTAATCAGTTTGGGAATGTTTAATAATTTGATCTTACGTCCATGAAGTTCAATTAATTTATCTGATTTGAACTCGGATAACAGACGAATTACCGATTCTGTCGCTGTTCCCACCATATTGGCCAATTCCTCACGGGTAAGGGAAATTTTGAGAGTATGGTCTTCGTCAAGATCAAAAGTGTCCATCAGAAGCAACAAAACCTCAGCCAGTCTCTCACGCACCGTCTTCTGTGCAATATCGGTCAAAAATTTATTGGATTCACCCAGTTCCCGGCATGTTAACCGCATCAGGGACATGGCAAATTCGGAGTTCCCCTTAATAAAACTGGTAATTATATCTCCGGGCAGGTAGCAAAGAACAGCATCCTGAATCACCTTGGCAGTGGTACAAGCCAATTCATCGCTAACGATCGAACGGAAACCAATTAAATCTCCTCCCTTGGCAAATCGGATTATCTGTTCTTTTCCATCAAAACCGGTCTTGTAGATTTTTAAAACGCCACTCGTTACAATATAAGAACCATTAATACGACTTCCTTCATTGTAAACGATGGAACCTCTTTTGTGGCTGTTGCAAACCAAACTTTGGCTCAAAGATTCCAGCTCGGCATCGGTCAGGCCCTTGAAAATATTAAATGTCTTTAAATCAAGATTTTCGGGGCTGACTATTTCCTGGGATTTTCTCATAATACATATTTAAGATATGCAACAATGCAAACTGACATCTGTCATAAATATTTAATACAAATATAAAAAGAAAGATTATATTTGCACTACGACTCTATTGATATATATATGTAAATGTTTAAACATTACAAACAGCCATTTGTTACATCATTACCAATCACTTGAGTTAGTATTTGACCATTACTAATATACTAAACAAATAAAACCGAACCTGACTAATTGATATTTTTTCATGAAGGAACCTTTATTTTTCATAAATTATGGGATATAAAGGATGGTGTTTGAAATTCATCCTGTTCACGGAAAGAGAAAATGCTTTTTACAGAAATAATCAATTAGTCGGATAAAAAAAGATAAACCATGAAAACATCATTAGACCTAAATTGGACTGGAAACATGTCGTTCGAAACTGAAATGAACGGACATAAAGTAACATTGGATGCTGACCCGTCAGTGGGCGGGGATAACAAGGGGGTTCGACCTAAACCTCTAATGCTCTTATCTCTGGCCGGATGCACCGGCATGGACGTAGTTTCAATCCTCAAAAAAATGAGAGTTGAGGTGGAAGATTTTAATGTCACTGTTGAAGCCAACATGACAGAGGAGCATCCAAAGCACTATGATAAGATGCATATCATCTATTCGTTTAAAGGAAAAGATCTTCCAAAGGATAAAATTGAAAAGGCAGTAAATCTTTCAGAAGAAAAGTATTGCGGCGTATCAGCTGTTTACAAAAAAGCCATGGAGATAACTACTGAAATCAAGATTGAAGATTGAAAGGATTATAAACCAAAAAAACCCGGTTCTTCAACCGGGTTTTTTTAGTCGCAAAACATAATTCTCTACAATCAACTCGCTTTTAAGCGCCCCATATTAGCTCTTTCAATACGGTCCACAGCAAAATCCAGCTTAATGGTAAGCTTTTTATCCTTCTTTGATGGTGTATGGAACATATGATCGATCATAATGGTTTCACAGATTGACCTCAGACCACGGGCCCCAAGTTTAAACTCAACAGCTTTATCGACAATATAATCGAGCACCTCATCGTCAAATTCCAACTCAATCCCATCAATTTCAAAAAGCTTTTTATACTGTCGGATGATGGAATTCTTGGGCTCAACAAGAATGCGCCGCAGGATGTCTCTGTCTAGTGGATCCAGATAGGTAAGAACCGGCAATCGACCAATGATCTCAGGAATCAATCCAAATGACTTAAGATCCTGAGGGGCGATGTACTGAAGCAAATTGCTTTCATCAATATTCTCCTTATCCCGGCTGGCAGAATAGCCTACAACCTTTGTATTGAGGCGTTGGGCAATCTTACGGTCAATGCCATCAAAAGCACCACCACAGATAAACAAAATGTTTTTGGTATCCACGGCAATCATTTTCTGATCGGGATGTTTACGCCCTCCCTGGGGAGGAACATTGACCACTGATCCTTCCAGCAGTTTCAGCAAGCCCTGCTGAACCCCTTCCCCGGAAACATCACGGGTAATGGAAGGATTATCGCTTTTACGGGCAATTTTATCAATCTCATCGATAAAAACAATGCCTTTTTCAGCAGCCTGAGTATTGTAATCAGCAGCCTGAAGCAAACGGCTCAAAATACTTTCTATATCCTCACCAACATAGCCGGCCTCAGTCAAGACTGTGGCATCCACAATGGTGAAAGGCACATGGAGCATTTTGGCAATGGTCCGGGCCAAGAGGGTTTTTCCTGTTCCGGTCTCCCCTACTAAAATGATATTGGATTTTTCAATCTCAATTTCGTCCCCGTCATCTTTCTGCAACAGTCGCTTGTAGTGATTGTAAACCGCCACGGAAAGATATTTCTTGGCTTCGTCCTGACCAATTACATATTGATCAAGAAAAGCGTTTATCTCTGCAGGTTTCAACAATCTCAGGTCACCCACATCAAAGGAACTTTTCTTCTTAACCTCTTCCTCCAATATTGAATGTGCCTGTTCGATACAACTGTCACAGATATGACCGGAAATCCCGGCTACCAGTAAATTTGTATCCTTCCT
Source organism: Marinilabilia rubra (assembly GCF_003121985.1). GTDB lineage: Bacteria > Bacteroidota > Bacteroidia > Bacteroidales > Marinilabiliaceae > Marinilabilia > Marinilabilia rubra. Next base: position 103,993 of record NZ_QEWP01000001.1, on the reverse strand, counting down.
GCTTCTTCCGCAAAATGAGCATTTATCCATAAAAATCGGTCTCTTCTAATAAAACATCCTTAACTTCCGGATGTTGATTTCATTTTATTTTTTAGTTCGCGCAAGCACTTCATCAATCATTCCGTATTTCAAAGCTTCTTCGGAGGTCATCCAGTAATCACGATCAGAATCTTTTTCAACCTTCTTCACTGTATTTCCTGAATGCTGGGCAATAATTTCGTACAATTCTTTCTTCAACTTAAGAATCTCACGTGCCGTAATTTCAATATCGGAAGCCTGTCCCTGTGCACCTCCCATTGGCTGGTGAATCATTACTCTGGAGTGCCTGAGGGCAGAACGCTTACCTTTGGTACCTGCCGTCAAAAGCACAGCCCCCATAGATGCAGCCATTCCTGTACAGATCGTTTGAATATCTGATGAAATAAATTGCATCGTATCGTAAATACCAAGACCGGAATGAACAGATCCACCGGGTGTATTAAAATAAATGCTGATATCTTTGGTAGAGTCAACAGAGTCGAGATACAACAACTGGGCCTGAATAATATTAGCTACGTAGTCATCAATAGGCACCCCTAAAAAGATAATCCGATCCATCATAAGACGTGAAAAAACGTCCATACTGGCCACATTTAGCTGACGCTCTTCGATAATAGTAGGGGATATATAGCTACTTGTAACGGCAGTGTATTTATCAAGCACCAAACTGTTAATGCCCATATGTTTGGTTGCATATTTCTGAAAATCTTTTGGATCAATCATATTTAAAATTTTGAGTTTACAACATGCTAAATTAGAAATAATTTAAATGTTATGGACGTGATTGACTTATAAATTATCTATTGGAATGTTCAAATACCCTAATGATAACCTGTAAATAATTCTAAAAGAATCCATCGTCCAAAAACATTTTAACCTGAAAACATAACCATCCGGAAAACTAAATGTTTTCGGCAATGGACATATTCTCAGGTTAAAAGTATATGTTTGCGCCGCAAAAGGACCCCAGAGGATCCTGGTGCAGCGTAAAGATCTAATTATTTCTTCTTATTGTCCTCAAACAACTTATTAAACTCATCGCGAGACACTTCTTTCGTTTCAACCTTAACTGCCTCTTTTACAAAATCCATTACCTTGTCGTTAATGGCACCTTCGGCCATACTTCGCTGTTGATCTTCGTTCTTCAACATATCTGCAGCATAGCTTTCAAGATGCTCATCAGGCACATTGTTCAAACCATATTGCATGAACTGCATACGTGCAGATTTCTTCGCAAAATCCATCACATCCTGCTGCTCAATTTTCAATTCGTTATCCGTGATCAACTGGTTGCGGATAATCTGCCATTTAAGGTCTTCAAGGAAACGAGGCATTTCGTTTTCAATTTGCTCGTCGGTAAAGTCTTGCTCTTCCTTATTCTGATTGGTAGCCTTGATCCAACGCTTCAGGAATGCTTCAGGAAGTTTTATGTCCACTTTACCCATCAGCTTTTCTTTAGCGTCGATAGAGAACTTATATTCTGATTCCATTTTCAGAGCATTCTCCAAATCTTCTTTTACCTGAGCGGTGAATTCTTCCTCATTGGTTACACTCCCGGGAGGGAAGATTTTATCAAACAGGTCCTGATTCAACTCAGGATCAACATATTCATTAATTTCCTTAACGGTAAATTTGAATTGACCGTCAATCTGGGCTGCATCTTCCTTGGAAATTTTAAGAAGATAAGAGATTTCAGTCTCATTAGGGAATGCTTTCTTTGGCTCGATGACAATTTCATCTCCCACCTTTGCACCTATAACCTTCTTCTTTTCGTCCTCATCCTTAATGATAGTAGCCGACATTACAGCATCTTCAGCCTTAATACCATCTTCTATCTCCTCACCATTCTGATCGAGTTGAACAAAGTCACCTTTCAGCATGCATTTTTCATTGGCTTCCTCGCGCGGCTCTGTAGTTCCAAAGCGGCTGGTAACATTTTTCTTCTGACCTTCAAGCATGTCATCAGAAACCTGAATGTCGTAATAGGGAAGCTTCTCACGCTTGGTTAATTTAACCTCCACTTCTGGCGACAAGCCAAGATCGAATGAAAATTTAAACTGCTCATCCTGATCGAAGTCGATGGTTTGCTGCTTCTCAGAAGGAAGTGGCTCTCCAAGAATGTCCAGCTTATTTTCGCTGATGTATTGCGACAAATTCTCTGAAACAAGCTTGTTGATCTCATCTACCAACACGGCCTTACCATACATTTTCTTCACAAGGCTTGCAGGCACTTTACCAGGTCTAAATCCGGGCATATTAACTTTCTTCCGGTAGTCTTTTAAGACTTTTTCTACCCGGGGTTCATAGTCATCCTTCTCAATGGAGATATGCACAACGGCATTCAAATCGTCAATTTGTTCTTTCTCAATGTTCATGTGAAAACAGTTTTCTTTTAAAGCCACATGGCAAACACAGAAGTCACTTATTTCATTTCAGAAGAGAGTCTCTATGTCAGCCCCATGTGCAAAATACTTTACTAATAAGGCCGTATTGTCTTAGTTTGCTTTTTGTGAATCAGCAATCTGGTTTAGACAAAAACGAGTGCAAAGATAATGAAGCATTTACAAGTTGCCAAACATTGTTTCAATGCATTGTACTTTTTTAATAGTTTGTATTAAATATGGCCACTTTACTCCATCAAAAAAACCGCCTCGCAGCGACAAGAAGTCGATCAAGACGGTTTGTTTTTTATTTGTGCGGACGGAGGGACGTTAACCCCTAAAATTTGACCATTTTACCAACACCCCATAAACAGGCACGGAACCCCTGCTTTTAAAGGCTTGCAAAGATTTTTGCATCAAAAAAGTAATTGAATAAGATTTAAAGAAATTGCAATAAATTGACGTTTGGTTGACTAACGGTTGACTAAAATTAATAACTTTGGTGTGTTCAATGAAAAGAAAAATGTTCAATTAAAAGAGGAAAAAAGGCATGGCAACTGTTAAATTTTTACTCCAAAAAAAAGGGGAAAAAGCCCCTATTTATTTAAGATTTTCCGTAAACCGAAAAAACGTTTTTAAACGTAAAACAGGTTTTTTTGTCAATTCCGACCGATGGAGCACAAAAACAAACCTACCGACATCACAAAACACCCCAGAAAACAAAAGGCTAAAAATAACCCTGGAAAAACTGGCAACCTATATAAACGAACAGTACAACCATGACTACGCAGACGGCAAAACCATAGACGGAGCATGGTTGCAACAAAAAATAAATGCTTTCAATGGTCAATCTAATGAAGATCTACACAGGTTAACCAACTACATACAGCACTATATAGAAACCTCCGACATAAGGCAAAACGCAAAAGGGGGTATAGGATTAAGCCGAAGCCGGAAAAATGATTTTAAAGCCCTTTTAAGGATAGTAAAAGAATTTGAGGGTAAAGCCCCGACAAAAATAAAAAACGTAAACATAGCCTACAGAAATAAGTTTTTGCGTTGGTTGCTGGATACAAAACACTATTCCAAAGGGTACGCCGGGCGAATTATTTCCAACTTAAAAACAGTTTGCACCGATGCGGAACTAAACGAAATTCCAACCCATGCCCAACTGAAAAAGGTTTCAGGTTTTAAAGTAAAAAACGAAACTGTTATCTATCTGACCCCGGAAGAACTTAAACAGATTGAAGAAACATATATTACAGCCCCTTATCTGGCTAATGCTAAAAAATGGCTTTTGTTTGGGTGCAATATAGGCCAAAGGGGAGGCGATTTACTGGACATTACAGAACACAACTTTGTAACCCGGAACGGATACCGATATATAGAACTGACCCAAAAAAAGACGGGCAAATCCGTTGCAATCCCAGTATCAAAAAGAACAAAAGAGATATTAAAAAACGGTTTACCCTATAAAATAAGCCTCCAAAAATTCAATGACTACATAAAGGAGGTTTGCAGACTGGCCGGAATTGACGCACCAACCACAGGCCAACTAATAGACCCCGAAACAAAACGGTATAAGGTTGGCGAATATCCAAAATACAAGCTTGTTTCATCCCATATTTGCCGGAGGTCTTTTGCATCCAATAATTTTGGCAACGACATACCCACATCCATTTTAATGCGAATTACGGGCCACAGTAGCGAAAAAATGTTCTATTCCTATATCGGGAAAACATCTTTTGACTTTGCCCAACAAATGGCCGAATACCTTTTAAAACAGGAAAAAGAAGAGGAACAACGGGCACAAATGACCATTTTACCCGGCAAAGCTTCAAACCAATAAGACCATGAAAAGCAAGGATAAACAAATAACAGAACTACGGGAAAAAATAAATGCATTGAAGGCGATCATAAACCAAAAAGACCAAATAATCCAGGAGCAGGAAAGCTTAACCAGTGACCTAAAGCAATACAATGACAAACTTTGGTCAATGTTAACAGGTACACCAAGCCCAAATAAAGAAACCCCTTTAAAAGTTGTTCACTCTAAACACTAAAGCAAAATGAAAAACACAATAACAATACAAGATACTGATATTACAGAAATTGCGCCTTATTTAGATGACCTGAAAAAAATTTACCCAACCTATTTAAAAGATTTCCAAACCAAATATGAAGCCACAGAAAAGGTCTTTATAGATCACTTAGAAAATACTTATGAACAAATCCAAAACACACCTTTTTTATTAAAAGGTATTGCATCAAAATTGGTGACTAAAGAAAACACTCTTTACCACAATGTAAAAGGAGAAAAACAACCCCATTATGACTGGGAAATGAAAGCAATTTTGCAAGAGAATAAAGAACAAGAACTCAAAATTCATTTTAGTGCAATAATCGACCACCTACAAGAACGAAAAAAGCAATTAGAAAAAGAACGAAACAAAGCAGACCAACCCACAGAGCTAACAGGAAACCAACAAGACGAAAAAGAAAAACCCAAAGAACCGCCCTTTTATGTAAAAATCGGGGCCTTATTCGCTCAAGGCTGTATTAAAAAATCCAAATCATATTTTTATCTGACAGAAAATAATACAGACACGGGAACGGAAAAAGAAACCATGTTTACCACAGTAAGCGATCTTGCAAGGGCCGTTCAAAGCATGCTGGGAACTAAAAAACAAGTAAGGCAATACATAAACCACACACTAAACCACCAGGGAACAAAGAACTTTTATGATTCAAAACGAATGATGGAAAAAATAAATTTGTATTGCGAGGAAAACGGAATTAAAACAACACCGGAATTTAAAGAGCGATTCGACAAAATTACATACTAAACAATAGAATGAACCAAAGCTGAACCGTTCACCGTTTTAGTGCGGATTAGTTCAGATGAGTTTTGCATTAAACATTAAAAAAATAATGAGATGCAAAACTTTGAATTTATCCAAATCACACCTGAACAGCTTAAAGAGCAAATCAGGGAACAACTTCAAGAACAATTCCAGGCGCAAACCGAAAAGCTAAAAAAACAGCTACAAGCGCCAACACCCCCGGAATATTTAACCCGGCACGAAACCGCCAAGCTTTTAAAGGTTGATTTGTCCACCGTTCACAACTGGACAAAAAAGGGCATCCTGAAACGTTACGGCATCGGGAACCGGGTTTACTACAAGTTTTCAGAGATAGAAAAAGCAATCCAGGAATTTTAAAAAGGGGGTTGCTATGGATACAAAAGAAAAAGTTTCGGAAAAGGGGCAAACACAAAAGCACTACAAAAACAAGGAAAAACAGGCCCTGAAAAAGCTTAGACAACTTCACCGGGAAAAGAACCCCGGGAAAAGGATACCCACCTACGAAACCAACACCGCCAACGGCCTAACGAAGTGCATAATTGACTACCTAAACATGAAAGGCCAACAGGCCGAAAGGGTGCAATGTATCGGGGCCCCAATTCCACAGGGGAACGGGCTATACAAATTCGGAAAAACCACAATGCACCGGGGGACGGCAGACATAAGCGCAACCATAAAGGGCCGATCTGTAAAGATTGAAATAAAAGCCAACGGGGACAAAATGAGCAGCTACCAATGGCAATATAAAAAAGATATTGAGCAGGCCGGGGGCCTTTACTTTATTGCGCATGACTTCGTTGGTTTTCTTTATTGGATTCATCAAAATTTTAAGGAGGGGAAAAAATGAATAACACTTCAGAAATAAAGCGGAAAAGCTTCATTATCCATTTTGATAGCTGGGAGGTAGTCAGCGAATTACTTAACACGGAGCAAAAAGGCGAATTGATAGAAGCAATGTATTTGTTTAATGCCACCGGAGCAATACCAGATTTTCAAGATGGACAACTAAAAATGGCATTCAGAATGTTTGAAAAACAATTCATCCGGGATATGGAAAAATACGAAAAGAAAGTCCAGGCCAACCGGGCAAACGGGCAAAGGGGAGGAAAACCACCCGAAATAAACCCAAACCTTGATTTAAGTTTCCTTCCGGGGCCGTTGGTTTATTCATTCAAGAAGTATTTAAAAGCTATTGAAGGCACAGAAAACGAAGTTTTCGACCAATATCAACTAATAGACCTTTTTCAGGAAGTAAACGAGGAAAGCGGAAATGACCAGGAAAGGGCTAAAACTTACCTGGCCAAAATAACAAAAGAGCACGCCCCAAATATCTAACCGACCTAACCCAAACGGATACAAACAAAGCTAAAGGAAACGAACAAACCCTATAATGATAATGATAGTGATAGTGATAGTGAAAATGAAAGAGACAGGGAAAGGGGTTTGGGGAAAGGGAGGTAAAAAAACACCCTCTTAGTTTTAAGCTTTTACCCTTAAACACCCAAAAGAGAAAAGAAAAAAAGTTCCGCGAAAAAAAGAAAAGAGAAACGGGACTATTAATAAACCACAAAAGCAGGTACAAATGAACATTTTTAAAAACTCAAAAAAGCAGGCACAAATGAAAGCATCGAAAACAACCACAGCCCCGACAGAATTAACCGACCAACAAAAAGCGGAAGTATTGGCAATATTTGACCGTATGGCATACGTTAAAATTTATTCAACCTTAAACGATCATGCGGAGGGGCACAAAGGAACCAGAGACGTAACGCAATTAAATGTTTTAAATTACTACAACAACATTGCAGAAAAACAAAAAGCCGGAACCCCTTTTCAGGATGCAATAAAATACCTGATGCAAGACGGGTTTTTAAGCATCCCACCAAAAGAAAGTAAACAACAACCAGGAACAGGGTTTAATATTGTTTCGGGAAAGGCAAATAATAAGGTTTACCGATTCAGTAAAACATTTTTTGACAGATACCGGGCGTCTATCCAATTAACACCGGAAAGGAAAACAGCCGTTTGCAGGGCATTAATGGAGGGGCTACTTATCTTTTCCCCTTGTATATTAATGGCCCGGCTTGATTACTTACACGCAATCAAAAAAGGCCTCACAAAATTAAATTACCAAATACCACCAAACCCCGAAAAGCTTCTTTACTACTTAATGGATGCGGGTTTGCTTTTGGTTGGAAATGAAGTTGGGGGAAAAGATTCGTTTATCCACATTAAGCAATCCACAGGCATTAAAGAATACGATCACAGCATAGCACCATCAGAAGGCTTTTTAAGGCGATACGCAAAAGGAACAGTCTGGTATAAACCAATACATGAAAAAGATTATACCAAGGAAATGGATGAAGCATATTACAAAGGGACAGCCAAAGCAGCATTAAAACAAATGAAAAGATCCAACCCGGCACAATTACCGGAATAAATAAACACCCTGGCCCAAATCAATTACTATTTTTATTAATCCTAAAGTTTTAACAAATGAACAGCGACACATTAACAACCAAACAAGCCTACACCCTGGCATCACGTTTGGCAAATGACCAACGGTTTAGCGGAGTAACGCCCACAGATAGCGTTTTCGACTATCTTAGCGAGTGCATGAAGTACGACGGCACGTTATACTCAAACTACCGGGCCAACGTTTTAAAGTATGTTTTCCCGGATGCACCCGGAGCCGTCAGCCGATCAATGGAGGTTGTGGCATCTATTGAAAGAAAAGTTTAAGAAAAAAGCCAAATGATTACCTGGTAAACACTTTCCATAAATTCAGAATAAAAAAAAAGGCGCCCTGACTTTTCAGAGTGCCTTTTTGTTTGTTCAATGAAATGCAGGCAACTGCATTGCCTTACAAAGATAAAAGCAAATACCACAACAAACAAGGCACACCACCAAACCCACAGGAATAAACAAAAGAAACAACCAGACCAACCACCAAAGGAACCGACCAAAACGAAAAAAGAAAACCACAAGCCCAGGGGGGCCACTTTCAGATAAAACCCCAACCAAATCCAAACCACACACCACCCTCTTTTTCACAAAATATCAAATTTGCCCTTAGTGGGGGGTAAAGAAAAAAAACATTATTCCAACAGCTTCAAGGCATTAAGAAAAATAATTTTTCCAAAACCGTTGTCTAAATGTTGACTAAAACGGAAATAAAAAAGGCCTTTTCGCTTGTAAACCAAGTAAAAAGACCTTTAAGGTTGTGCGGACGGAGGGACTCGAACCCACACGCCTCTCGGCACTAGATCCTAAATCTAGCGCGGCTACCAATTACGCCACGTCCGCCTCATTTTTGCGATTGCAAATTACGGGAATATTTTACCAATATCCAAAAAAAAATCTCAAATAATTCCTTCCCCATTTTCACCAGACCGTTTCTGCCAACCATATACCACTGAAAATAAACATTCAGGAATGCCGGGCATGCTCAAAATTTCTTCTGCGAAGTTCAAAGTCATCCCCAAGATACACTCTTCTTACATCAGGATCCTCAGCGAGTTCTTCTGCTGTTCCGGCCTTCAGGATATTCCCTTCAAACAACAAGTAAGCCCTGTCAGTAATAGACAAAGTTTCATGAACATTATGGTCGGTAATCAAAATACCAATGTTTTTAAATTTCAGACGGGCTACAATCTCCTGAATATCACGCACGGCAATTGGGTCAACTCCTGCAAATGGTTCATCCAGCAAAATAAAACTGGGGTTAATAGCCAATGCCCGGGCAATCTCAGTTCTGCGTCGTTCACCTCCCGACAACTGAATCCCCAAACTTTTACGAATGTGTCCTAACCCAAATTCATGGATCAATTCTTCAAGACGCTCCTTCTGGTAATCCTTTGAAAAGCTTGTCATTTCCAGAACAGCCTTAATATTGTCTTCTACGCTAAGCTTTCTGAAAACACTTGCCTCTTGTGCCAGGTATCCAATCCCTTTTTGTGCCCTTTTGTATACCGGTTCGTTGGTAATTTTCTCCTGATTAAGATAAATCTCACCATCATTTGGGGTAATGAGACCTACAATCATGTAAAAAGTGGTGGTCTTTCCGGCACCATTTGGTCCTAAAAGGCCCACAATTTCGCCCTGACTCACTTCCACCGACACACCCTTTACAACAGTCCGGTTACGATAGCGTTTCACCAAAGTATCGGTATGCAATCTCATCTTCTGGTTTTCCATAATATCTGATTACGACACTTCATTAAAGAGTGTCCAGTTCTTTTGATTTTCTTCGCTCAACTCCTCTTGCTATTAAAATACCGGCTTCATACAGCAAAATCAAAGGCAGACAAACCAACACCTGGCTGATAACATCCGGAGGAGTAATAACTGCTGCAACTGCTAAAGTAACAACAATGGAATGCCTCCTGTATTTTTTAAGCGTATCGGCTGTCACCAGTCCGACTTTACTCATAAAGTAAATAAACATTGGCAACTCAAACAATATACCGCTTGCCAATATAATAGAAGAAACCGTACCTATGTATGATCCCAGGTTCACGATATTATCCACTTTTTCACTTACCTGATAATTGCCAAGAAAATGAACCGACAAAGGGCTGATAATATAGTAAGCAAAAAGAATACCAACAGTAAAAAGAATAGAAGCAAAAAAGATGGCACCTCTACTGTGCTGTATTTCCTCTTTATAAAGAGCAGGTTTTATAAAACGCCAGAATTCCCAAAAAATTAAAGGAAAAGCTGCAATAACTCCTGCCAGAAAGGAAATCCAAAGATGGGTGGTAAACTGGCCGGTCATGTTTATATTCTGCAACATCAACTGCTCTTGGTTGATGCAAAGTGCGGGCATATGCAATTTCTGAGATAAATCGCAAAGAAATTGATTGGTATAAAAATCGGGATTACTGGGACCTAAAAGAATAACATCAAAAACAATGCTTTTAAAAATAAAGGCCAACACAGCAAAAGCGAATATATATAAAAAGGAACGCACCAAATGCCAACGGAGCTCTTCCAAATGCTCAAGAAATGACATTTCTGTCTGGTTCTTATCACCCATTACAATGCTTTAATTGTTGAAAAATAATTGCCCCCAAAATAAATCGTTTTACAACCTAATCCTTAACAATTAGCGGCAAAACGATCTTATTAATCTAAATGCGAAGATAAAAACACTTTCGAAATAATTTGTTTTTAGCCTTCCCTTTTTATATCTTCAATAAAGCAACCTTAAATTGTTTAAAGCCTCATCCCAATAGCTTGGACGACATTAAAACAAACAAAATTTCAAGAGGTTAAACCTCCTTCCCCATTCCCGGGATTTGCATTTAGTGCATCTGTCATTTAACGTAGATCCGACCCATAAAAAAACAAAATAGTGCCTGTGTTTCATTTTAATATACTAAATTTGTTTGCTTTTGAGGGTCATGAAAGGAAAGTGAAATAACAAGCTGATTTTGTGTAGGATACAGAGAAATAGTTAGAATTTGTTATGACTAAGCAAGTTGACCTTAGCGGTTATTTGAAAAAACATTTTGGTTTCGATACTTTCAAAGGAAACCAGGAAGCCATTATCCAAAACGTTCTGGACGGGAATGATTCATTTGTTCTGATGCCTACAGGAGGAGGTAAATCCCTCTGTTACCAGTTGCCCGCCCTCATTCTCAACGGAACTGCAATCATTATATCCCCATTGATTGCCCTTATGAAAAACCAGGTGGATGCCATGCGCAATTTCAGCGAGGACGATGGCATTGCCCATTTCTTAAACTCGTCCCTGTCGAAATCTGCCATTCAGCAGGTGAAGGATGATGTTGTATCCGGAAAAACAAGGTTGCTTTACGTAGCCCCGGAGTCGCTGACAAAAGAAGAGAATATTGAATTCCTGAAACAGGTTCCGATCTCCTTTTATGCTGTTGATGAAGCCCACTGCATCTCGGAGTGGGGACACGATTTCCGGCCCGAGTACCGAAGAATTCGCCCTATTATCAGCGAGATAGGCACGGCACCTTTAATTGCTCTTACCGCCACAGCAACTCCAAAAGTTCAGCATGACATCCAGAAGAATCTCGGGATGCTCAACGCACATGTATTCAAATCTTCGTTTAACCGGACCAATCTGTTTTACGAAATACGTCCCAAGGTCAATGCTACCCGGGAAATCATTAAGATGCTGAAGGAAAATACCGGCAAATCAGCAATCATCTACTGTCTAAGCCGCAAAAAGGTAGAAGAACTGGCCGAAAACCTAGTGGTTAATGGCATCAAAGCGTTGCCCTATCATGCCGGAATGGATGCAGCTACCAGAACAGGCAACCAGGATAAGTTCCTGATGGAAGAAATTGATGTTGTAGTGGCCACTATCGCCTTCGGAATGGGTATTGATAAGCCGGATGTCAGATTTGTTATTCACTATGATATTCCCAAAAGTCTGGAAGGCTATTACCAGGAGACAGGCCGGGCTGGCCGGGACGGAGGAGAAGGGCGTTGTGTAGCTTTTTACAGCTACAAAGACATCCAAAAACTGGAAAAATTCATGCAAGGTAAACCTCTTGCAGAACAGGAGATTGGCAAACAACTGCTTCTTGAAACCGTGGCATACGCTGAAACTTCGCTATGCAGGAGAAAAATGTTGCTGCACTACTTCGGGGAAAAATACACCCCAGAGAACTGTAGCACTTGTGACAACTGTATTAATCCCAAAGAGCAATTTGAAGGAAAGAACCACATTATAAAAATGCTCAAAGTTGTTAATGAGTTAAAAGAACGATTCAAAACCGAGCATGTGATTCAGGTGATGGTTGGGAAAGTTACCAGTGTTATTAAATCCTATCAGCATCATGAATTGCCTATATTTGGTTGTGGAAGTGATGAAGATGAAAAATTCTGGCATGCTGTTACCCGCCAATCCCTTGTAGCAGGCCTTTTATCCAAAGACATTGAAAGTTACGGACTGTTGAAGGTTACTGAAAAAGGTCAGGAATATATCCAGAAGCCATACAGCATTATGCTTACCCGGGATCATGACTATGACGTAATGGAGCAAGAGACCAGAACAGCCGGTGGTACAGCCGCGCTTGACACAGGTCTTTTCTCAATGCTCAAGGATTTGCGCAAGAAAATATCCAAAAAGAAAGAGCTTCCACCATTTGTTATATTTCAGGACCCTTCGTTGGAAGCCATGGCTACCTATTATCCTGTTTCGCAAGAAGAATTACAGAACATGCCGGGAGTTGGTGCCGGAAAAGCCAGGCGATTTGGAAAAGACTTTGTGAACCTGATAAAAAGGCATGTTGAAGAAAATGAGATAGAGCGGCCTATGGACATGGTTGTCAAATCGGTCGCCAACAAGAGCAAGTCCAAAGTGTCGATCATACAAAACATTGACAGACAAGTCTCCCTGGACGACATCGCTGGTTCAAAAGGAATTGAACTACTTGAATTGCTTCAGGAAATCGAATCCATTGTTTACTCCGGAACTCGTGTTAACATTGACTATTATATCGATCAGGTGATGGACGAAGAACACAGAGACGACATTTTCTACTATTTCAAAGAAGATGCGGAAACCGATGATATTGGTGCCGCTCTTGAAGAACTGGGAGAAGATGAATACTCTGAAGAAGACGTAAGAATGGTTCGTATCAAATTTATTTCAGAGGTGGGGAACTAGAATTTCACCCTCATCTGAAAGGTCAATTGGGTCTTTTTGTCAGCATCTATCAACTGATTGCCGGACCCTATAGTTTCGCGATCGCTGTATTGCCAGCGGGCCGCCCGCAACCATAGGTGAAGGTTATTAAGTAATCTGTAGTTGACCAACAAAAGATAGCGGGCCCCTTTTCCGGAATAGGCAGGAACCGAAAACATGTATAAAACATGTGGTTCGTAAGCATACAACCGGGCCAGATAATCTGAAGCAGAAAAGAGAGCAAACCTCCCGGTAATACTCAGTTTGTTATTTTTCCACTTAATATCTTGTGACAACATCTTACCATTCTCATTTTGTTCATCAGATTTTACAAAGTGCCATTGCCCCTGGGTTGTAAATTGCCATCCATCACCTATTAATTGCCTGTACTGAAGCTTCAACTGGTCATAAACAACCTTTACAACCTTGTTTTCATTCATATCTTCTGCATGATTTAATGGTTTTTCACGGTGACGGACTTTAATGCGAAGTATTGCTTCATTGCGAAATTCTTTTTCTAAATTTCCCAACCAGTCAAATCCTGATGAAGGGGCATCAACTCTGAATTTCAACCACTCAAAACGGTAATAATCAAAATAAGATGACAGTACCCATCTATCAGGCAACTCCCATTTAAATCCGGTATACCAGCCCCTTTCACCTGAAAAAGAAGAACTTTGAGTCATTGGCCCGGCAAGCGGAGCCTGATAGCTCTTAGGTATATACCGATGAGCCATCGCCAGAGCAAAACCCGGTGCGGCGCCCCACAACACTCCGTTTGAAAAGGCAATTTCAGAATATCCACTCATGGCAACCTCCCCAAAAAACAGCAGATTATTCTTGCTGAGCAAATAAGAGACCCAACTATTAGAAGCCTTATCTCCACTAAAATAAAACTGATTGTATGGCTTTTGATCCGGCACCAAAGGACGGTTTAACCGATACGACAAATGCCCGGCATCAATCTGCAACCATTTTCCCGACCATTGGGTTTTTAAGCCAAGAGCGGTCTCCTCAGTATTATGTCGTTGCTCTATTTCTGTTAAAGACCGATGCATCCCATCTTCTCTGAGACTTGTTAAAATACTGTCGTTTTTAATTCTGCCATCACGTTTTTTTAATGAAAAGAAAGGAGTCACCTCAAAATCACCAAAAGCAAAAGAAGCGTAGCCACCCCGAAATCCTGAAGCCTCAGAAGCCGAAAGAGAAGGCCGGAAAGATGCTTTTCTATTACGGATATTTGTAACCATAGTGCTTTTACGCAAAGGCATCCCAGATTGAAGTACCAAACCTTGTCCGGCGCTGGCAGTGTATTGTCCAACGCCAACTTCACTAAGCCAATTACCGGAATTTTCGTAATGCAAATACCCTGTCATCAAATCCAGACCATGAATCCGGTCGGAAAACATTGGCTCTCCAGGATCTTTTTCAGCAATCGTACCTCCTGAAAAACCATGGTTTGTATTCATCTCTGTGCGACTGTAAACTTTAAACCGATCACCCATATAAGCACGGCCACCTTCCTGGTTTTGTATAAATCCTGCAGTCCTTTCAACCTGAAACTCACTCCTAAAGAAAGCGTCTCCCCAAACCCTCAATGGCCTATACTTATTATCTCCTTTCCCAAAAACCAAAAGAGGCTCCAACATTTTTAAAGTCTCCAATGGAAGCCCTTCAACAGCCTGAAGTTCATATATAGAGAGAAATTGCCCATTTACATATCGTTTGTACAATATGTTTTCCACCTGCAAATCCGTAAGAAAGAAAATACGCTCCAATTCCTCCCGGCCCGCTGTATTAATATTTATCGGATTACGGGCGATAGCCAACAAGTCTTCAATAAGAAATGTCAAATCTTCACTATCAAACTCCTCGGCATAAGCAGTCGCTACATCAGAAGCCCAATCTTGCAATTGGTCGTTAATCTGAGCAACACAAGCGGAGCCAAAGCCCAGAAGCATCAGAAAAGAAAGGGCTGTTTGGCACAAGAATTTATTCAATTTTCACCTCCTCCCTTAAAATCAAGCGCATATGCAATACCGGCAGTGGTGCTTAGGCCCAGACGATCGTGATAATTGGCTGAAAAGTTTATTTCTACTCTTTTCCAGCTCAAGGTTGACCCAACTGCCAGGCGTACCGGTCTGGCCGAAATCCCCCCTCTAACACTGGCCTTTTGATGAACCATGGCAGACAATCCGAAAGAATAAAATTGACGTGCCAAATCTTCACGATGATTTAAATCTGCAGTCAGGAAGAATGACGATGATAATCGAAAGGTGCAAGCAACAGCCAGAGAAGAAGGCAATACATATTCATTGTAGTCATCGAGAATGGCAGTTCGGCCGGGGTTTTGGGCAAAAAGTGCAATCGTGACATTCTCTGAAGCATTGTAATTTACTCCGGCATCAATCACAAAGGCACTTTCAGCTTTCGTTCCATAGATATGCCTGAGCAAATATTCAAAACGAATTCCCATCCGGAGCATTGGAGAGATAGAACGTGCAGCAGAACACGAGAAGGTCTGAATTTCATACAAATCATCTCCATACTGAATATACGACAATGCCGGGGTTAACATATGGGTTGGAACCACGAAAAACGCAGATCTTGCACTTAAAGCAGAAATGCCAAAAGCGTTGTGATAGCCGATTCCTCCTGACATTCGGCTTACAGAAGACAAGCCTGCGGGATTGGAAAACAGCGACCACTCAGTAGTATCGCTGGCACCTGACAGTCCCATGGCGGTAGTAACAGGAGAGGGATAATCATAGTTTTGAGCTTCTGTAACTGAAAATAACAAAACAGAAAGCCATGTAAACAACAGCCTGGTTTTCATTTTGGATCAGAGTTAGATTTTGCAATAATATAATGCAAGTTAAAAACTAAACATCAATAATGCAAAACTCTGGATGACAATCTTATCATACCAGAAAAACACCACTCAACACCAAAGCAAAACCTAAAGCATAACCAGAATAAACCTGAGAGGGAGAGTGCGCATTCAGATAAAGGCGTGCCGAAGCGGTAGCCCCTGAAACCATAACCATTACAGAAATCAGCACAAGCAAATCAACACCATACCTAAACATAATGCCGGCTAAAACACCGGTGATCCCACCCACGGCAATGGCATGCATACTAATCTTCCAGAAAAATGAGATTCCAACAGATAACAGAATAGCAACAAGGGAAGACAGCATAAACCCCTCGATTAATTGAGAAATATTGAGTCTGTTAAGCAGGAAGTAGCCAAGAAAATAAAAAATGCCGGCGGCCAGAACCGGGTAAATACGCTCCCGTGCAGACTGCATATTAAAACTTTTTATGAGCTTCATCTGCAGAAAAAGAGGCAATAATGAGACTGGCAGCAAGCAGGAGGAGATAAAAACAATAATGTAGACAACCCGCTTCACTTCAAAGCTAAGATAGGAAAGATGAGTACCTGTGTTAAGTATAAAGAAAATCCCAAGAGTAGGCATCAACATGGGATGAAACAGGAAGGACAGTATCTTACTTAGAAGTTTCATTAAAAAGAAATTAAATTCTCACTCAAATCAATTGTAATCAATTACGCAAACACAACAACACCCCACACTCCTCTTACCATTCTTTCCTGAGGCGAGCCACAGGAATATTCAGTTGCTCCCGGTATTTAGCAACGGTTCGACGGGCAATGTTGTAGGACTTTTCCTGGAGAATCCCGGCCAGCCTATCATCTGTCAACGGTTTTCGTTTATCCTCATTGTCAATACAATCCTGAAGAATCCGTTTGATCTCCCGTGTGGAAACTTCTTCCCCCGAATCAGTCTGAAGGCCTTCTGAAAAAAAGTATTTAAGCGGAAATATACCAAAGTGGGTTTGTATGTACTTGCTATTCGAGACCCTTGAAACCGTTGAGATATCCAAATCGGTTCTATCAGCAATATCTTTAAGGATCATTGGCCTGAGCTTGGTTTCATCTCCCTCCAGAAAATACTCATATTGGTATTCAAGGATAGATTGCATTACTGTCAACAGTGTATTTTGCCGCTGTCTGATAGCATCTATAAACCACTTGGCAGAATCCAGCTTCTGCTTAACAAACATCAATGCCTCTTTTTTCTCTTTACTCTGGTTCTTTTTGTTTGCCTGATAATCTTCAAACATTTCGGAGTAGGTATTGCTGATGCGGAGTTCCGGAACATTCCTGTTGTTAAGCGACAACCTGGGCTTCTCGTCTTCAACATCCAAAATGAAATCAGGAATAATATGTTGCACCGTTTTGGTAACCGGATTACTGTAGGAACTTCCGGGTTTGGGATTGAGATGCAGAATTTCCTCAAGAATCTCCTTCAGTTCCCCATCTTTGAGATGCATGCGTTTCTCAATCTTATCGTAATGCTTCCGGGTAAACTCATCAAAATGGTGCTTCACCAAATGATGAGCCTTTTCTACGATGGGATCTTCATGGTCTTTTCGATCCAGCTGAAGTAATAAACATTCTCTTAGATCCCTGGCCCCCACGCCCGAAGGGTCAAAATCCTGAACCATTTTTAATACCTCAAGAGCTTCGCGTTCATCCACTTCCACATTTTGAGAGAAGGCAAGGTCATCAATAACCTCATCCACTTCACGTCTGAGATATCCATCTTCATCAATATTTCCAATAATGTACTCGGCGATCAATGCCTGTCGGTCATCCATTATTCTTAATCCCATCTGGCTCACCAGATGTTCATGAAAAGTGGTACCGGAAGAGAATGGCACATCCTCCTGTTTATCATCTTTGGAAAAGTTTCGGGAGCTCAGTTTATAGGCTGGAATGTCTTCATCCTGAATATAGGCATCAATAGACATTTCATCCTTCTCATTTTCCGTTTCCGGAGCAGCATCTTCCTCATCATCAGGATCACGAGAATCACGTTCCAGTTCGAGCACAGGATTTTCTTCCATCTCCTCTTTAATTCTTTGCTCAAGCTGAGTAGTGGGTATTTCCAAAAGCTTTATCACCTGTATCTGAAGCGGCGACAGCTTTTGCAGTAATTTTTGATTTAAACTTTGTTTCAGCATTCCATGATCCTGTTAATTTTAGGCAAAGGCTGAATTGCGTATCATCAAACAACCTCCATTTCCTACAAAATTACAGTAATTTCAGGAAATCAGGAAACATTACAGGTATTTTAAGATTTGCCCGTTTGCCATGCCAACTCCACAATATCTTTATTCATTCGCTGAATGGCCCGTGTACCACTTCGTATGTAACCCGGAAACGAGAAATAACAGCATTTTAAAGTTCCTGCATTTTCATCGTACGTCAAATAAGCAGCAGCCCCCGGTTTATTCCATGACAACCTGGTTCGGAGCTTAAAGGCATTTGCATCATTCTGATGAGCAGTAATAATAAACTCCTCACCCAATCGGTTTTCAAATTCTTTCCAGGAAAATCCCGGAGAATTAATCTGAATGGCATTGGGCAGGGAATCTTTAAATTGTGGTACCCTAAAATCATGAGAATACAAATATTTTATTCTTTTTTTACAGCTCCCCCAATGTCCCAGAGGAACAGATAATCCAACAATGGCATAAGTGATCACTTGCGATTGCTCCGGAAACCAATCGTCAAAAAACACCCCCAGAAATAAATGAAAAAGGGCAAATCCTAACAGTAAGGTTGCAAATCCTCTCAAGAAGATTAAGTGATGCAGGTTCATTGATCCATATTTAATTCATGAAACACAAAAGAAAACTGATCGGCTATTTCTCGTACTTTCAGTTTTAAAGACGATGCCTGGTAATGACAGATTAGGTACGGCGGATCGGAATCCGCCGTTTTATCTCTTGTGGCGGATCGGAATCCGCCAGACCTAATTCGATAATTACCTCCTTATGGATCTTTTGCTATATGAGACTGAAAAAAAAGCATCTGCAACAGCTTCTTTTATTGTAAAAACTACTTGATATCCACGAGTAACCGGTTCTGAAAAGGAGCACAAAAAGAAGGTCAGTGTTAATAATTGCATTTTAAAAAGAAGTTTTTCTGATTGTCGGAATGATTCTCTCCAATTTAGAAAGTGCAACGTTCAGTACCTGTAATTTTTATAAGCAATGAATCAGAGATAGAATCAACAATCAGGAGGGTTAAAAAAAGTTACTTTAAAACGTGACTTGCCAGTAGTTGCTGTACCTCGTAAACATCAACCGACTTATTAAACTTTTTCTGAATACTGGGTGAGCTTTCTCCTGAAATCCAGATTTTCAATTCGGCATCAAGGTCAAAGGTCCCTGCCGTTTCAATACTAAAACGTGAGATACTGCCATAAACAACCGAAAAGTATTCCGTTTTTCGTCCGGAAAGTCCTTGTTTGTCAATAAGCAGTAATCGCTTGTTTGTAAAAATAAAAGTATCGCGGATAAGTCTAAAGCCAATCTCGATATCTTCTTTATCGGTCAGGAGTTTAGAATAATCGGCTTTAAGTTTTTCAGGATCTACCATTCCGGCATTTCCCATCAAAGAAGAGAGTAGTCCCATAATTTTAACGCTAGAGTTTATACGAAATTAAGAAAAAAAAATAGAACCATCAATTTGTATCATACAATAGATCGTTAGCCCCAAAAAGAATACAGGATAAATAAAAGATTTAAGACAAGCCATTTTATGCTTATAAACTACCCTTCAAAACAAAAATACCTTTCCCTTCAAACAATTGTTTTTTAGCCTTTTACAAAAGCTTAAGGCTCTAGTTTATATTTGCGATGATATTAACAATTAGGTTTTTCTTTTAAATACCTACATGATGCATAAAATGCTAATCTATCAAGTCCCTGAAAAGGGGCAAACTTAGATAACCCGGGCAGATAAGCCCACGGGAAATAAGCCCGGGGGAGATGTCGGAGCTGCAGGGTCCCTGACGGGGGGGGCAACTATTCCGTGTATTTTAATGATTTAAGCAATGTTGGCCTCTTTCAGAGACCGATTATATCCTTATTTTGAACCCCGGGCAGGTGTACCCGGGGTTATTCAAATTTGCCCCCATTCGGGGACTGTGGAAAAATTGCGATTTTAAACTACAGCCAAGCTTAAAGAAAAATTATTACAAAGACTACCCAAAAACCGTCCATTCCTTTTCTGAACAGACGGGTTCCAGTTACATTCAATCACCTTCAATCCCTGATTTCTCAATTTTCAAAAAGAATAAAAGTCGGGTTTAACTATCAATTTCCAACCATACATTCAAAGCCAAACTCCTTAAAGTACTTCAGGTGAAACACTATTTTTTAATTCTCCCCCAACGACCACAGGTTGTCCCCCCAAGTCTTTCAACATCTTCCAGTGCCCCTTAAGAGCTGAGAAGAAACTATCCTGAAAGTGATAAGGTAAATTGTATTCTTGAGCCGTTTCCTGAACAAGCCGGGATATGTTTTTGTAATGAACATGGCTGATATTGGGAAAAAGATGGTGCTCAACCTGAAAATTAAGCCCCCCTATCATCCATGACAACACTTTTCCATTTGGGGAAAAATCAGAGGTGGTTAAAAGCTGATGAATGGCCCAGTTGTTTTCAACCTTCCCATTACCGGCCGGCAGGGGATACTCAGAACTGGGTACCACATGAGCTGTTTGGAAAATCGTAGTTAATATCAGGCCACTCAGATAATGCATCAAAAGAAATCCACCGACAACCCAGTACCAGGCAACCGGAAGTACAAGAGCCGGTAAAACTAAAAGAAATGTGTAATAGAGTAATTTGGCAATGATCAGATCCGTAAGGTAAGTGCTGTATTTTTTGTTGAATGGAGCAACCCCGTCTTTTCTGTATTTGTTAATGCGAACAAAGTCTTTCACTGTTACCCACGAAAGGGTCATTAACCCATAAAAAAACCAGGCATAAATATGCTGAAACCGATGAATTCTATGTAATTTTCGATGTGGTGAAAACCTCAGAAGTCCAACCGGGGCAATATCCTCGTCGTGGCCTTCAATATTCGTAAAACCATGGTGCATTGTATTATGCTGGTGGCGCCAGTTTGGTGGAAATCCCCCCAACAGATAAAGAGACTTTCCAAGCCATTTATTCACGGTCATATTCTTTGAAAACACCCTGTGATTGGCATCGTGCATAAGCACCATTCCCAAACCGGCCATACCCATTCCCATCACAAGCCAGCATGCCACAACGCCCCATACCGAGGTAACAACTCCTGACAACATAAGTGCGTAGGGTAAAATATAAAGTGCGCCCATAAAAACAGACTGTAATACAATAGTGCTGTTTCCAAACTTTGATTTCTTGTTTTGATCAAAGTACTCATCAACTTTTTTTCTAAGGTCGTTGATAAATTCCGGATTTTTCTCAAAGGGAAAAATAATTTTCTGATTTCTCATAACTACTAACATTTAATCTAAAAAGTAAAAGCATCTCCGAAGGGCATAAAACAGAATTCTACTCCTAATTTTAGGGCCCGTCGGAAAAAACCTTAAAGCCCAAAGTTAGCATGTCTCAAAGTCCTAATTAGAAAAATGGTGCGAACGCCTGTTGAGCTAAAGCCAGACTTTGATATTTGTGACTAATATCAAAAGAAAGGGGTGATTGACACTCGCCACGGAACTCACAGAACCTCCCTTATCTTCAGTAAATATTGCCTTGAAACCGGCAGTTTACGATCCATCCCTTTTATGCTTACCCAATAGCTGTTAAAACTCTTTCGAAGATGATCGACGTAGTGAATATTGACCACACAAATTCTATGAATTCTTACAAAGAAAGAATATGGCCCCAGCAATTGCTGAAGATTCTTCAACGTATTTCTTAGTAATTTTTTTTTATACCGCCCCTCTTCCTTAAATATCACTTCTACATAATTATCAGCCGAAACAAGACAGACAATATCAGCAACAGCCACTCTGAAATTATCTTTAGTTCCAACAGTAGTAAGGTCGATGGTACGGGCAAGAAGGTTTTCTTCATACTTTTCTACCTGAAGACGGGTTTTACCTTTTTCTGCAATAAGCGCCTCATTATGCCTCTTAAGATTTTCAATGGCATCGTGAAGACTGGTAGCAACAGCCGGGAAAATTGAAATAAACAGGATCTTAAAGAAGTTAAAAAAAGACATCGCTGTCTGTCCCACAAAACGCAAATAGAAAGTAAGAGCAATGGTTATGAGTACTGTTAGGACAAACCCCTTGACATAGGATGATAAGAACCAATCTTTTAATACCAAAGAGGAGACCGATATAATATGAGTGAAGACAACATACACCAGAACCATTAAAAAAAGAATAATAACGGAAAGTCCGACCAGAAAAGCCAACCGGTTTTTCAAATCAGTAAGCAAGATGGAAAACGGCTCAAAAAACAGGACAAAGAGAAAAATCCCAAGGCTTATTCCTATAAAAAGACGAAACCGCTCTCTTAATTTTTCGGTTATTTCATGCAGATGATCAGTCATTTTAAAAAAACATTCCTGAACAAAAAATGTTGCCAACGGACATGTTATAAAACAGAATAGCCGATCTCAAACGAAAACGGCTATTCACAGAAGTTATATTTTTTCTAAAATAAGTTTAGAATTCTGCGCTTTTAGGGGCACGAGGAAATGGAATAACGTCACGAATATTGGTCATTCCCGTAACGAACAACATCATACGCTCAAAACCTAAACCGAAACCACTGTGTGGAACAGACCCAAATCGACGGGTATCAAGGAACCACCACATTTCTTCTTCCGGAATATCCATCTCTTTCATGCGGGCGGTAAGTTTCTCATAGCTCTCTTCCCTTTGAGATCCCCCGATGATCTCTCCAATTTGGGGGAAAAGAACATCCATGGCGCGAACGGTATTGTTATCATCGTTCAGCTTCATGTAAAATGCCTTAATTTCCTTAGGATAATCGGTCAGTATTACCGGTTTTTTGAAGTGCTTCTCCACCAGATAACGCTCGTGTTCAGATTGAAGGTCAGTTCCAAAACCTTTTACAGGATACTGGAATTTGTTCTTCTTATTAGGCTTGGAATTTTCCAAAATATCAATGGCCTCAGTGTAGGTCAAACGAACGAAATCGTTCTCCAAAACAAACTTAAGCTTTTCAATCAATTCCATTGACCGGTCAGCTTCCTTCTTGCCTTTCTCCTCCTGCTGTTGACGCTGGCTTAAAAATTTAAGATCGTCCATGCAGTTATTCAGAGCATATTGAAGAAGGTATTTCAGGAACTCCTCAGCCAGATCCATGTTTTCTTTCAGTTCATAAAAAGCCATCTCCGGCTCAATCATCCAGAACTCCGAGAGGTGGCGCGAAGTATTGGAGTTTTCTGCACGGAAGGTAGGACCGAATGTATAAATTTCTGACATGGCCAGTGCTGCTAATTCGCCCTCCAATTGTCCCGAAACCGTCAGATTGGTAGGTTTTCCGAAAAAGTCCTTAGAGTAATCAATTTTCCCCTCTTCGTTACGCGGCGGCTTGTCCATATCCAGCGTGGTCACCTGGAACATCTCTCCGGCTCCTTCAGCATCGGATGCTGTAATAATGGGAGTATGGATATTATAAAAGCCTCTTTTATTGAAAAACTCATGCACTGCAAAAATCATGGCATGACGGACGCGGGCAATAGCTCCGAAAGTATTAGTTCGGAAACGCAGGTGAGCTATTTCACGCAGAAATTCCAGCGAATGCTTTTTGGGCTGAAGCGGATATTTATCAGGATCACTATCACCTAATATCCCGATGTTTTTCGCAAGTAACTCTACATTCTGCCCGGCCCCCTGAGATTCCTGAAGTTCACCGTCTACAGAAACAGCAGCACCGGTTGTGATCCGACGCACCAACGCCTCGTCAAATTGTTCCATGTCTACAACAACCTGAAGATTATTGATGCCCGACCCATCATTCAGGGCCACGAAATTCACATGCTTATTGCCTCTACGGGTACGCACCCATCCTTTAACAGTAAATGTTTTTCCAATATCATTCGACCTCAGCAGGTCGGCTACCTTAGTTCTCTGCATCAGCTTAGTATTTTTATTCCTGAAGGCCACAAAATTAATGATTTGTTTTTAGCAGCCCTCATTTTTTTTGGATTAATAAGGGCCCCTTTGCAACTCATTCTCATTTTTCCATAAATTCTTCCAGAAACCCAATAACAATTTTGGATAATAGAGCATAAATATTTTAAGAATTAGATGGATCAATAGCGAGAATTAAAAGTTTATCAGACAATATTTTTGCCAGACAAATAAAAAGTTACTACTTTTGCAGACCGAAATAATCCGAACAGGTAGAAAAGAGATTCCCGAAAGCGGAACCACCTGCCGGTGAGAACCTTAAAATTGTAATTCAATGTACGCAATTGTATCCATTGGAGGCCAGCAATTCAAAGTAGAGAAAGACAGAAAGATCTTTGTGAATCGCCTCAATGCAGAAGAAGGAGCTTCAGTTGATTTCGACCAGGTACTTTTGGTTGACAACGATGGCGACGTTAAAATTGGTGCTCCCGTAGTAGAAGGAGCAAAAGTTTCCGCCAAAGTTTTGTCTCATATGAAAGGTAATAAAGTGATCGTTTTCAAAAAGAAGCGCCGGAAAGGCTACCGTAAGAAAAACGGTCATCGTCAATATCTGAGTCAGATTCAGATCGAAAACATTGAAGGTTAATCACGAAAAAAAGTTAATGCGATATGGCACATAAGAAAGGTGTAGGTAGCTCCAGAAACGGACGCGAATCAGAAAGTAAACGTTTAGGTGTCAAGATTTATGGCGGCCAGAACGTAAAAGCCGGTAACATTATCGTACGTCAGCGTGGCACTCAGCATCACCCTGGTGATAATGTAGGCA
This sequence comes from Marinilabilia rubra, assembly GCF_003121985.1. Taxonomy (GTDB): domain Bacteria; phylum Bacteroidota; class Bacteroidia; order Bacteroidales; family Marinilabiliaceae; genus Marinilabilia; species Marinilabilia rubra. The sequence goes on along the minus strand of NZ_QEWP01000001.1, from coordinate 79,233 downwards.
TGGGAAAAGACCACACTATTTTTGCACTGACTGACGGAACCGTTGTTTTCCGCAGAAGAAAAGGCGATAAGTCTTTTGTTTCAGTTGAACCAGCAGTTGCAGAATAAGTTTATTCGTAAAAAAATTCTCTGAATCTCCTGTTTTTGTTACTTTCGTAACAAATTCAGGAGATTTTTTGTGCCCGATTGATTCCAGAGTCAGGTCAAGCACAGTCTGACGGCCCAAGCCTTGCTCTTTCTACCTTATGCTTCTCAAAAAAAAGACTCACGTAGTTACGGCTATGTTTACTTTTTGGTTGATTTGCACAAGGTGAAAAATAGCGACGGCTTACCCGACATTCTACACTTGACTCTAGCCTAAGGCACAGCCAAGGAAATTTCATTCTTTGGTAAAAAACATTACCCTATACCTGAACTCAGATCGTTTACAAGTATTTAAATATACACTGAAAATATGCTCACACTCAAGTACATTCAGGACAATCAGGAAGAAATCATCTCCCGGTTGAAAACCAAGAGATTCGATGCCAAAGAAGTGGTTGCAAATATTGTGGCTGCGGACAATGACAGAAAAGCCACCCAGACGCAGGCTGACCAGAAGCAAAATGAACTCAACACACTGTCCAGGTCCATTGGTCAACTGTTTAAGTCGGGAAAAAAAGAAGAGGCCAATGAAGCCCGGGAGAAAACAACGGGTTTAAAAGAGGAGATTCGCAACCTGAATGCGAATTTGAGTGAAATTGAGAAGAAAATACAGGGATTACTGGTACAGGTTCCTAATATTCCTCACCCATCGGTGCCTGAGGGAAAAGGTGAAGAGGACAACGAAGTGGTGAAGGAAGGTGGTGAAGTGCCCACACTTCAGGAAGCACTGCCCCATTGGGACCTGGCAGCCAAATATGACCTAATCGATTTTGAATTGGGGACCAAGCTTACAGGCGCCGGGTTTCCGGTATACAAAGGCTGGGGAGCAAAACTCCAAAGAGCATTGATAAACTTCTTCCTGGATGAAGCGACAAAAGCCGGCTACAACGAAGTACTGCCGCCGCTTTTGGTTAATGAAGATTCAGGTTTTGGAACAGGTCAGCTGCCCGACAAAGAAGGCCAGATGTATCACGTTACAGAGGATAACCTTTATTTAATTCCAACGGCTGAAGTTCCTGTAACCAACATCTTCAGAGATGTTGTGCTGGATGAAAAAGATTTGCCGGTTAAGCAATGTGCCTATTCTGCTTGCTTCCGTCGTGAAGCAGGGTCATGGGGAGCACACGTAAGAGGCCTCAATCGTCTTCACCAGTTCGACAAAGTAGAAATCGTACAAGTGGCTAATCCCGAAAATTCTTATGAGGTGCTGGAGCAAATGGTGGCACATGCACAGTCGCTGGTTGAAAAGCTCGAACTGCCATGGCGTATTCTTCGTCTTTGCGGCGGAGATTTGAGCTTCACCTCTGCTTTGACCTATGATTTCGAGGTATACTCCGCCGCTCAGGAACGCTGGCTGGAAGTAAGTTCTGTTTCCAACTTCGAAACCTATCAGGCCAACCGTCTTAAGTTAAGATACAAGAAACCCGGTGAAAAGAAACCACTGCTGGCTCATACCCTCAATGGCAGTGCACTTGCACTTCCCCGCATTGTGGCAGCCATTCTGGAAAACAACCAAACACCTGATGGCATAAAAGTACCTAAGGTGCTTGTTCCATTTATGGGAACCGAGATTATTAAATAATTTCTTGATTTTTGACTCACCAATCAAGGCAATCCCTCCGCTTTATGCCTGGTTTTATTTGGGTAAAAGGGAAAGCTTTAGTTTAAAATAAATTTATGCCCAAAATCAAGGGCCATATCAACAAAAGAGACATGAAAGATAAGAAATACATATTCAACGCCTCTTTTTATACTACTCCCGATTATCGTCATCAGTGGGAGGAGTGGCTTAACAAGGATTTGTTTCCTTTTGTTGCTGAACGCGTTCCCGATAGCGAGTCTGAAGTATTTCAGGTACTTTCTGAAGTCAATCAGGACATGCTGGTTTTTTCTGTTCAGTTCAGATGCTCCACCAATGATCAATTGGATTACATTAGGAAAGAAACCGTTCCTGTATTTAATGAATTCAGAGCCAGGTTTGGCGAACGCGTGACCAATTTCAACTCAGTACTTAATAAGCTAGACTAATCTTTTACATGCCTGAAGCAGTAGCTGAAAAAATCATTCTTGGGATTGATCCCGGAACGACCGTTATGGGCTACGGCATCATTGAGGTCAATGGTAAAACCCCCAAAGTTATCACCATGGGGGTCTTAGAACTGGCTAAATACAAAGACCATTATCTAAAACTACAGAAAATTTTTGAGCGCGTGGTGGGTCTGATAGATCATTACCATCCTGATGAATTAGCAATTGAGGCACCCTTTTATGGAAAGAATGTACAATCAATGCTCAAACTGGGAAGAGCTCAGGGAGTAGCGATGGCTGCGGCCCTTTCACGTTCTATGCCTATATTTGAGTATGCTCCCTTACGCATCAAGCAAGCTATCACAGGGCGTGGAAATGCCTCCAAAGAACAGGTGGCGATGTTTCTGCAACAATATCTCAAACTCACGGATATGCCTAAATATCTTGATGCAACAGATGGACTGGCTGCAGCAGTGTGCCATTTCTTTCAGAAGCAAAACCTGGTAAACCAAACCGGTGCTAAAAGCTGGAAAGAGTTCATACGCCAAAATCCGGGCAGGGTGAAGTAATAAAGGTAAAACGACAGAAGAGCCGAGATGGTGAAAAGGCAAAGAACTTTTTCGACAATTGTCCGACAAGACAAAAAAAAGCCGTCCCCGAAGTGAAAACTCCGGGGACGGCTTTTTTAGAAGCTGTAATACTCTCAAACTTCTTAAAAACCTGATCTAATTTTTTCGGCTATTGCGGCCATTTCTTCCTTATCCAATTTCAGCTTGGGTTTTGAAAAACTAATGTCCCCTTCAGAATTAATCGGAACCAGGTGAATATGTGCATGGGGTACTTCCAAGCCTAACACTGCAACCCCAACGCGTTTACATGTGACAGCTTTCTCAATGGCCCTGGCGACATTTTTAGAAAAGACCATCATATCTGCCAAAAGGGAATCCTCTAAATCAAAAAGATAATCTGTCTCCTGCTTTGGAACAACCAGTGTATGCCCCTTTGCCAATGGATTAATGTCTAAAAAAGCATAAAAACGATCGTCTTCTGCAATTTTAAAGCCGGGAATTTCTCCAGCTATAATTTTTGAAAAAATGGTTGCCATAACTTTTGATAGAATATTAGATTTTTTGATATCCGGGTAATTGCAATCACTTCTTTCAAATCTACAAAGAAATATCTATGATTTCAAAGGGCATAACACCTGATGGCACCTTAATATCGACTTTATCCCCCACTTTTTTGCCCATCAAACCCTGTGCAATAGGAGTAGACACAGAAATTTTTCCGGCTTTAAGATCTGCTTCCGACTCAGAAACCAGGGTATAAGTCATTACCGAATTGTTTTTCAAATTCTTGATCTTCACTTTATTCATCAGTTGAACTTTAGAGGTATCGATTTTAGATTCATCGATAACACGGCTGGTAGCAATCGTCTCTTTAAGTTTGGCGATACGCATCTCCAACAATCCCTGGGCTTCTTTCGCCGCATCGTATTCGGCATTCTCAGATAAATCCCCTTTGTCGCGGGCTTCAGCAATTTGTTTTGAGATGCTTGGTCTCTCAACCGACTCCAACTGAACCAACTCCTCACGAAGTTTATTCAATCCCGATTGGGTAATGTAACTCGTATTAGACATTGTTTAATCCTCCTATTATTTAAGTAATTTATTATTAATGGGTATATAAAAAGAAAAGAATCCCATGGACATATAATAGTCCGGGACTCTTTGCTGCAAAATTAGCAAATGTATCGGAATAAAAAAAGTGAGTCCGGACAAGCAAAGTATTGTAACCGACTAATAATCGGGTCTTTTTAAAATCTCTGAGTGAATGACTGCCTTTCTCAAATCGAACCATTCATGGAGACCTGAGTCGGTTTGTTCAGACTCATTAGGCATTGATTCCTCTGATTTTAAAACTGTTTGCCTGCCTGGTGTTTTGTTTTTACGTTGTCGACGCGCATCGCCGGGTGATGTATTGGAAGTAAAAACGTAATCTTCTTTTACAAATGGTGCATCTTTAAAATCCTTACGCCCATTTTTGAATTCCCTGGCTACCGGAGCTGGCTGTGGTTTTTCCTCTTCCTCCTCATCGTCACCAAAAATCTCTTTAAAAGGCGAAAAGACTTCATCCATTGGATTTTCCACCTCCCTGTCAGGCTCAGGCATTTCACCTCCTCTGCCCTTTTTCTTTTTAAGGGCGGAAAAGATAAAAATCACCAGCATGATGATGATGTAGATTATTTCTCCGGAGATGCCGTCCATCTGAATTGTTTTTCTTTGAAATTAAAGTCCTAAATTAGCCCCAAGTTTTGATTTTACCAAAGAAACCCATTGAATTTTAAAGATACATCTTCAAATTTCAACGGAATTACCATCAAAAAATTTTTCCATGAAACGATTTGTACATCCTTTTGCATTCATACTTATCATCTTTGCTTTGGAAAGCTGCGGTGATGCCGTTAGAGATGAATTTCCGAAAAGCCGGTTTATCGGATATTTCAACCTCAATTATCCCGAATATTCAAAATCCGTTTTCACTGCTACCAGAGACATGGATGGACGCCGGGTAGGCGTCAACGGATTGGTTATTTACAATGCCGGGGCAACTTATTATGCATTTGATTTAATGTGCCCGTATGAAAAAGAAATATCCTGTTCCGTAACAGTAGATATTGAAGAAGATCCTTCCATTGCCGAGTGTGAATGCTGCGGTTCCAAATTTCTGATTGCCTCTCCCAACGGGGAGTTGATAGAAGGCCCGGCCAGGCAAAGTCTTCATTCCTACCAAACAGGGGTAACCCAGGATAATATACTTGTTGTTTCGTCAAACTAACCCACTCCCTGAATAATAAAAAACCCGATCAGCATCCACACCAATCGGGTTTTTAATGCATCGATTCAATTAGTAGTGCGATCACAAAATACTATTTCATATTTCACATCCCTTTTCCCTTCCTGCATCGTTAAAATTTTGCCTTGCAGAAAGAAAAAATGAAAGCAAAATAATTGAAACACTATTTAGCGAACCCACTACTAGTATCTGTAATGCTCAGGTTTGAATGGCCCTTCAGGTGTTACACCTATGTAACTGGCCTGCTCAGGAGTTAACTCAGTAAGCGTTACACCAAGCTTTCCAAGGTGAAGCCTTGCAACTTCCTCGTCCAGTTTTTTAGAAAGGGTGTAAACACCAATTTCAAAATCGTTTTGCCACAAATCAAGTTGCGCAAGAGTTTGGTTGGTAAATGAATTACTCATTACAAAGCTGGGATGTCCTGTTGCATTTCCCAGGTTAACCAACCTGCCTCGTGACAAAAGCACAATACTGTGTCCATCGCTAAAAGTAAACTGATCAACCTGTGGCTTAATGTTGATCTCCTCTATACCAGGAAGGTTTTCAAGTTTCTCCACCTGGATTTCATTATCGAAGTGCCCTATATTGCATACAATGGCCATGTCTTTCATCTGCCCCATATGTTCAACAGTAATCACGTCACGGTTACCTGTAGCGGTCACAAAAATATCGGCTTCCTTTACGGCAGCTTCGACAGTGGTTACTTCATAACCTTCCATGGCTGCCTGCAAACCACAAATGGGATCAATTTCTGTAACCAAAACCCGTGCCCCAAAACCGCGCATACTTTGTGCACAACCTTTCCCCACATCTCCAAAGCCGCAAACAACTACGGTTTTTCCGGCAACCATTACATCAGTGGCACGTTTGATTCCGTCGGCCAGACTTTCACGGCAACCATAGAGATTGTCAAATTTCGATTTGGTAACCGAGTCGTTTACATTTATTGCAGGGAACAAAAGTTCTTTGCGATCAAGCATTTGATAAAGACGGTGTACGCCGGTAGTGGTCTCCTCACTAACCCCTTTAATTCCTTCAGCGACCTTTTGCCAACGGTCACTGCCTTCGCTGTAATGCTTGTTAAGCAAAGCCATCAATTCACGAAAATCTTCTCCCTCCTCACTGTAATCCTGCTCAAGAATAGCCGGTTTTTTTTCAGCTTCAACCCCTTTATGGATCATCATTGTGGCATCTCCTCCATCGTCCACAATCAAATCAGGGCCCTTACCTTCTCCAAAATTCAGTGCCTGTTCTGTGCACCACCAGTATTCTTCAAGAGTTTCTCCTTTCCAGGCAAACACAGGCACACCTGATTTTGCAATAGCAGCAGCAGCGTGATCCTGAGTAGAATAAATATTACAGCTGGCCCAACGTACGTCGGCACCCAACGCAGTCAAGGTCTCGATTAAAACCGCGGTTTGCACAGTCATATGTAAAGAACCCATGATTTTAGCGCCGCGAAGAGGAGCCTCTTCGCCATGTTTCTTTCGCAATGCCATTAATCCCGGCATCTCTTTTTCCGCAATTTCAATCTCCTTTCGGCCAAAATCAGCCAGAGACAAGTCTTTTACTTTATAATCCATATATGAAATCTAAATAATACTTTCTTGGAACAAGTTACGAACAAACCACATAAGGGTTTTGTTTTTCAGGCTGCAAAGGTACGAAATAGATATGAATTTCGCTAAAAGCTTTTCAATCATCCTCAAGCAATTAACCACATCTGACCTAAATAACACCTTCCTTCTTAAGAATATCTTTCACTTCCCGCTCATCCAAACTAAGACGCTCTTTCAGTGCCTCCAGGCTAGGGAATTTAATTTCGGGACGGGTTCGTTTTATAAACTCAACGGTTATTTCTTCAGAATAAACCTCTTTATTAAAATAAAAGATATGAACTTCCAAAGACCGATGTCCTGTTTCGCCTTCTATGGTTGGTCTGCCACCAATGTTGATCATCCCTCCAAAAGTTTTTCCCAGCAAATGTACCTTACAGGCATATACACCATCATGGGGGACCAATTTCAGGGGGTCGTCCATTTCTATATTTGCCGTTGGAAAGCCAATCTCTCTTCCCAGCCGGCGACCACTCACAATCCTTCCCTGCAGGCCATAAAAACGCCCTAACAACCTTGAAGCCTCCCAAACATCGCCATCCGAGATATAATTCCGAATGGCAGTAGAACTTGGATTCATTCCCAAAACATTAACGGGCCCGAAGAAATCCAGTCCAAATCCGTAATTTTGAGCCAGTTCATTTAGTTTATCCCGGGAAATACCGTCATGTCCAAACCGGTGATTATAACCAACCAGTAAATGATTAACTCTGATTTTATCAATCAAATATTCACGGATAAATCGACTGGCAGACAATCCGGCAAATTCACGTGTAAACGGTAATATGACAAGTTGATCAACCCCAATTTCGCTTATAAGCTTTGTCTTCTCCTCCAGAGTTGTCAAAAAACGCAATTGCCCTGAATCCTGCCTCAGAACCAGTCGGGGATGTGGCCAAAAGGTCAACACCACGGATTCTCCATTCACCTCTTTTGCCTTTTCCACCAACTGTGACAAAAGTGATACATGTCCTTTGTGAACACCATCAAACATACCCATTGTAAGGACGGGACGAGAAGCTTTAAGACCCTCTATACTAGATTTGATCTTCATTTAATCATTCTTTATTTCATGTGCAAATTTACAAATGTTTATGGGTTGACATATTCAAACCTTTAATGCTCCTGTTTTTTCTGCTCTTTGTTATACTTTAAAAGAATTTTGTTTTTGTATAAAACTCTTTATATTTATGTTCTGAAGATGATATTATTAAAAAATCATTTGCCGATTATGGAACAATATTTACTGGAATTAATTAAACACAATAATCGGGTAATTGTACCTAATTTTGGCGCCTTTATTGTTTCGCGAGATGCAGGCACAACCGTATTATTCAACAACTTCCTCAGTTTTAACGATGGTTTGTTGATTAACCATGTTAGCAAAGAGGAAGGTATTGATACCACCGAAGCTACAGAGAAAGTTTCAAACTTTGTGGACAGCATTAAAAAGGAACTGGATGAAAAAGGTGAATACATTCTTGATAAACTGGGAAGTTTCACCAAAGATCAGAATGGAATTTTACGATTTACACAGGATCCTGATTTAACAGAGCTCTTGCCCGAGGAAGAAGAACCTTCTGAACAAACAGCTGAGTCTTCACTTTTGGACATCGACAATGATGCACCCGAGGACAAAGGGGAGAAAGAAGAAAAGAAAGAGAAGCCAACAGGGACCAAAAAACCTGCTGGAGAGAAACGGAAGATTAAAGATGAGTCGCTTCTGAACCTTGATGAGGATAAGGAAACGGATAAGGAGAATAAAAAAGAAGAGGCCAAAGCTGCAGCACCACCAGTTCCTCCTCCCACTAAACCGGAAGCTGCTACAACTAAAAACAAACCACCGAAAGAGCCCGTTTATGATGAGCGCAAAAAGTTTGTCCTTCCCCCATGGGCCATTGCTCTGATTATTATAATTCCGGTAACCCTTATACTGCTATACTTGCTTGTCTGGCGGGATAATGACAAAGCAACTGTACCCATTGCCAAGAAAGTAGAAGTAGTTGATACTGTAAAGAAAAAACCTGCTGTTGACAGTGCTGCGTTGAAAAAAGCTGAGGAAGAGAGACAAAGAAAAGAGCAGGAAGCAAAAGAAGCACTTGAACGTGCTGAAGCAGAAAAAGCTAAGCGGGGAAAGCACCAGGTTATTGTCGGAAGCTTCAAGAACCAGCAAAATGCTGAAAAGCTGGTATCAGAATTAAAGTCAAAAGGCTTCAAAAATGCCAGTCATTTCACGCACAACAACTTACACATGGTAAGTGCAGCTTCATTTGAATCGCTGCCCGAAGCCAGAAACGCGCAGGAAAAAATCCTGCAGGAACAAAAGTTGGAAAATTGGATTCTTACCAAAAAGTAAGATCCCGGAATAGAATATTTCCCAAATTTTTAAGAAATCGAAACGGGTGTTGTTTTTGACATACAAAAATCACCCGTTTTTTTGTTTTTACAATGGTATACCTTTCCATTATATCGGCAATTCTTCTTTTCCATTATGCCAGAATGATTTTTCAATTCAGGTCGGGATGGCTGAAGCTGCCTGAAATCAATACAGGACATCATTTTCATGGTCGTGTTTTTATTTCAGTAATAATTCCTTTTCGAAACGAGGAAGAAAACCTTTTAAAGCTGGTAAAAAATTTATCGGAACAACGTTTCTCTCCGCATCACATGGAGATAGTTTTAGTCGATGATCACTCCACAGACAACGGGTTTGAAACAGCCAAACAGTTGCAGAAAAGCCACCAATGGTTAAAAATCGTATCATCTAAGAAGCAGGGTAAAAAAGCGGCTTTGCGATCCGGAATTTCTTCTGCCACGGGTGAACTAATTGTAACAACGGATGCAGATTGTCACTTCAGCCGCGATTGGCTTCAAACCATTGCCGAGACCTATCTGGAGAAAAATCCGGATATGATAGTGATGCCGGTGGGCATGGAAAGCGGGAAAAGATGGATTGACCGGTTTCAACAGAATGATTATCTGGCACTTCAGCTAGCTACAGCAGGCGCAATGGGGAATGGAAATCCAATCATCTCGAGTGGTGCGAATCTTGCATTTAAAAAGAAGTCATTTCTTGAAACATCCAAAAATATTCAGGGAACTCAATACTTATCAGGTGATGATGTATTTCTTCTTCACACCTTTAAGTCACAATCATTTAGAATCATCTACCTGAAATCGGCCCAGGCAATGGCCAAAACGTATCCGGCAGATTCATTAAAACAATTTCTCCTGCAGCGCATGAGGTGGGGGGGGAAAAGCAAAGGATACGAAGACCATTTTGCACGAAATACAGCACTTACAATCCTGATTGTTAATACATTTATAGCCATCATGCCTTTTATTGCATTGTTCTTCGGGATTCAGTTCTTTACAATTTGGGTTGCAGCAGTATTGATAAAAACATCGGCAGACTGGAGCTTACTTAATTCTGGAAAAAGCTTTTTCTCAGTACGAACCGGTCTCCCGGCCTTTCTTTCCTTTTCATTGATCTACCCTTATTACATTTTAACAGCAGGTGTAGGTAGTCTTTTTATTCGTGAAAGCTGGAAAGACAGAAAAGGCCGTTAATAACTCTACCTCAACTTCAATAGAATAAACCCTTTAAGTAATAGAAATTGTAAAGTTAAAACAAATATAATAGCTGCACTACCGGGAATATCCAGTAACGAAGCAGTCAGTAATCCAACAACCGAGCCAACAACACCAAAAATTGCAGATCCGAAAATAATGTTTCTAAATCTACCGGACATCAGCATGGCTGTATTTTGCGGAATAGTAAAAAGACTCAACACCAAAATGATTCCCATGGTCCGGATGCTTAAAACAATGGCCATCGCAATCAATACTGCCATTACATGACGGATCAAAGCTACCGGAAGACCTCTGGTTCTGGCAAACTCAGGATCAAAAGCTGTGTATATAACCGGTCTGAAAAACAAAACAAAAAACAATGCAGTAACCACCAATACAGCAAGTAAAATCCATATATCCCAACGGCCCACAGAAAGTATACTTCCAAACAAAAAACTCATGAGATTGGGAGTATATCCCGGTGTGAGAAAAACAAAAATGATCCCCAGCGCCATACCCAGTGACCAAACAATGGCTATTGCACTATCTTCCCGAATTTTCCCTTTGGTAGAAATCCATTCTATGCCCAAGGCGGTGGTAATGGCAAATGCAACGGCTCCAAGAAATGGATTCAATCCCAAAAAATAAGCCAAACCAATACCTCCAAATGAAGCGTGAGTAATACCTCCACTGATAAATACAATTTTGCGACTCACAATATAGGTGCCGATCATAGCAGCCAGCAAACTTGTAAGCAAGGCTGTTGCCACCGCATTTTGAAAAAACTGATATTGAAAAAGGGAAAAAAGGGTATCCATCATGTGTGCTTTTTTAAAACCCGGTGAGGCACCGGACCGTGAGCAATCAAATCTATTGGGCAGTTGTAAACTTTCAGGACCTCATCAGTAAGGACATTGGATGGGTGATAATGCAATGTGCCATTTACGCAGGCGATTGTTTTCACAATGGAGGAAATCGTTCCAATATCATGTGAGATTAAGAATATGGCCATCGTCTCGTTCAGTTTGCCAAGCAATTGATAGAGTTCACCTTCAAAGTTCCTGTCAACAAAAGTGTTGGGCTCATCCAAAACCAACACCTGAGGATCGTTGATGATGGCGCGTGCCAAAAGGGCTCTCTGAAGCTGACCGCCCGACAAAGTACCTACAGGGCGATTAGCCAATCCTTCAAGTCCGTTTTCAGTAATCAGATTCAAAGCCTTTTTTTTGTGGCCTGAGGTCAATGATCGCCACCAGGTACCTTTGGAAGAAAGACCTGACAAGACCACATCCAGAACAGTAATGGGAAAAGAGTGATCAAGGCGGGAAACCTGTGGCAGGTAGCCAATATTGGGTCTGCCGGATGGAAAAGAAACCTTACCCTTTTGGGGTTTTAGAATCCCAAAAAGTATCTTAGACAGGGTCGTTTTTCCACCACCATTGGGGCCAATTACACCAATGAAGTCATTCGGGAAAATATCCAGATCTACATCTGTTAATACAGGATCTCCATTATATGCGGCCGTAACTTCACGAACAGATATCAGCGGTTCTGGCATAAACTCCTCTTCTTAAGCGTTAAGAATCAAAAAACAATTATTTAGAAAAACCTTAGTTTTCTTGCTGGCACTATTTAGTTCGCGTCCAGAAAGTCCCATTTACCGCGTTAGGCTTGCCAAAAGCGCAGCCCCGATCCTTCGGGATGAGTATTTTGGCGGTAAGCGTAACGACGCAAGTGGTACTTTATGGACAGACACGTCTATTTAAGATATTCCTCTAAAAGATCATGAATACGTTTCATCTCCCCATCCCAATCATGAGCCAGGGGATTAAGAGGCACAAGGCTGGCATCTGTTTCTTCCGTCACCATGCCTGCACTCTTACGATCAAATTCAACCTGTATAAAGATAACCTTTATATTGGCTTTATTGGCCAGATCAATCAGGTTGCGCAATTTTTGAGGCGTGGGCTCCTTACCTTCATACTCCAGGGGAATTTGTTTTAAGCCATAATCCCTCGCCAGATAAGTAAGCGCCGGGTGAAAAATCATAAATTCCTTCTTTTTCAAATGAGTCCCCAATTTGGCAAATGCTTCATGCTGTTTTTTTATTCTGCCATAAAGCTCCGGATATTGTTGAACAATCTCCTGCTTATACTCAGGAAAGGTTTCAATTAAACTTTCTCTTAGCCTGGGTAAAAACTCCATAACAACTTTAGGTGACATCCAGATATGAGGATCAACTCCGCCCTTATGAACATGGTCTCCATGTACATGGTCTTCCCCTCTTATTAAATTAAGGTCAGTTGACAGATTTAAAACCTTCAACTCCGGATTCAATTCCTTGAGCCTCGGCATCCAGGCTTGTTCGAACCCCAGATAGCCGGCCTGTACATACAGCCGAGAGGAAGAAAGTCCGGTTAATTGACTGGCAGTAGGTGAATAAGTAGCCGGACTCGCCCCCATTGGAACCATCACATTTACCTCTATATCCCAGGAGGTTAATTCTTCAACAAAATATTTTAGTGGTTCTATAGAAACAGTAATTTCAGCTTCGTTTTCCTTTTTATTTCCACATGACTGCAAAAACACTAATGCTCCGGGTATGAGGAAGGCAATTAGAAATATTAATCTCTTAAATCTCATTGAAATGAATTTATATATTTCACATCTGTTTTTGGGAACAAAAATCGCATATTCCTTCAACCACAAGCTTTGCAGATTGATAGCGAAAACCGGCAGGCAAGCCGTTTAAATCAACATTTAACTGTGGCATGCAAAGCAATTTGTTGCATTTTATGCAATGGAAATGGGCATGGTCACTTTTTCGGAAAGAACCGGCTAACTTATATTTCCGGGTATCTTCATCAATTACGATTTTGTGAATAACTCCCTTCTCGGTAAATAACCTGAGGGTCCGATAAAGCGTAACCCTGTCGGTCTCACCCGGCAACCTCTCCTCTATCTCTTTTTGAGTCAAAGCAATTCCGTCACCCCACAAGCAGCTTATAATCTGCTTACGTATAAGGGTCCCTGACAGTCCAAAACTTTTTATGTAAGCTACAACATCCTCCATAAATGCAACCATGTTGCAATGATACGAATTAAACACGCAAACTGCAACAGTGTTGCAAAACAAATCCATCCTTACATTAAAGTCATATTTTTATTGACGAAGAACACTTTTTTATTGACGAACAACCTTTATCATTTACTGACGTATAATAAAACAACGATAAAACACAGAGTTATGGCAAACATTCTCATTTGTGAAGATGACAGATTGATAGGAAGAATAATTGAACGAAAACTGTTGGAAGATTTCCATCAGGTTAAATTGGTTGAAAACGGGGACATAGCGATCCGGAAGTTAAAAGAACAGGTATTTCAGTTGGTTATTTCTGATGTAATGATGCCTGTAAACAGCGGTTTGGATGTTATTAACTACCTTCGTAATGAACTAAGGTCAGACATTCCAATACTTGTGGTTTCGGCCCTCTCGGAAGAGGACAACATTCAAGAGGCAATAAAACTGGGAGCGAGTGACTACGTTTCAAAACCATTCAGTGTTGGGGCGTTAAGGGAGAAAGTGGGATACCTGCTTAAGGTACCGCACTGTGAACCCGGCCATTAAAACCAGAAATATTATTATGCAAAAGAACTTATTCTTAATCATCTTCTTCTTTTTCTGTTTGGATTCAGCCTCAGGACAGTCTCTGGACTCTATCCGGCAGATTGCCTGGGACGGAGCTTACCAGAAGGCAAGGGAGCTGTGTCAAAAACGCAATGATTACCCTTCCAACACAGATTTGGTATTTCTGACAGGACAAACTTTTTACTGGGAAAAAAACTATTCCAAAGCCAGAGCCACACTTCTGGAAGTCTTGAACAAAAACCCCACCCACCATGAAGCCATCACAGCTATTTCCTCGGTTTTTCTGGCCACAGAAGAATTTGCCAAAACTATTGATTATGCATCCCGGGGATTAGAATTAAATCCCGACAACGAGACGTTATTATACAACCGTGCCTATGCATACGCAAGCAATGGCCTGCTTAAGGAAGCCAGAACCGACATTAGTCACTTGCTGCGGGTAAGTCCGAATAATAAAAAAGCTATTGAGTTAAAAGAATCACTGGAGAATTTTAAAATTCCCGGAGCCATACGGGTAATGCAATCGCTGCAATGGTTTAATGATCCATATGAACGTCGTTTTTACACCACCACAGTAGAAGCACCTATCGGAGATCACAACTTAAAACTTATTCCAAGGCTCAGTTTCGGGAGCCTGGGCAGCGGGGATACCACTTTCACCGGAAGTCAGGCTGGATTAGACTTTTATCCGCTTCTGGGAACGTCCTCTTACCTGTATGTCAATTATGCATATTCTGAATCGGACGTTTTTCCATCCCACCGCAGTGCCCTGGAATGGTTCCATACTCTTTCCAAAGGATGGGAGGTTTCTTCGGGAGGCAGGTATTTATATTGGGACGATCACCTGTTTTTCTTCACCCTCTCAGCAAGCCGTTACCTGGGGAAATGGTATCCCGGAATCCGCCTCTTCTTCTCGCCTGAACCGGAAAGTAGCATAGCAGCTACAGCCTCTGTCAGGCGCTACTTAAAAGATCCCAATAGCTATATTCATTTTTATGCGGGATACGGGACCAATCCGGACAGGACAGAACGCCAATTTGAACTTTCTGAAACACTGAACACCAAACGCATATCCACCGGAGCCTATGCTATACTAAAAATAGGAGGCCCCATTTATGGTCGCATAAAGGGCGAATACAGCATGGATGAATATTCTTCAGGAAAATGGCGAAATGTTTTTCTGGCACAAATAGGTCTGGAATATAAATTTTAATTACAGCTATGGAAGACCTTTCCTCAAACATAATACAAGAAAGCACCTCCACAATAATTTCTTATGTGGGATTATCTGCCATGGCACTAACTGTAATAATTATCAGTGTAACGCTTTTTTTACTGATACGTCAGTACTTTTTCAGAAAAAGAGCTGCAAAACACCTCAGAAAAAACCAGAAATACAATGATTTATTGATTGACTGCCTCCTTTCTGATGATAAAGAGGTCTCAACAATTTGCAGGTTAAAGGGTAAAAGTGAGAAAAAATATCTTTTCGATTCAGTCATATTCTTAATGCACAATTTCAGCGGCGAATTTTCTGATAAAATAAAGGATTTGTTCTACAACCTGGGACTGGAGAAATACATTATCAAGAAACTTAAAAGTAAAAAATGGTGGATCGTAGCCCAGGGGCTAAGAGACGCCAGAACCATGGAATTTCATGAAGCAGTGCCCTATGCCGAAAAATACATTGACGACACCCATCTGGAACTTAGAGTGGAGGCTCAAATTTCAGTTATGGCATTAAAAACGAGAGACCCTTTTGAATTTCTCAGTCAATTACATCGTCCTTTTTCTCTTTGGGCACGCATCCATTTGTACCAGGAAATAGCAAAATGGGAACAAAAACCAGACGCTGCCGAATGGTTAAAAGTTGATAACCCGGGTGTTGTTTCTTTTGCCCTCAGGGTTATGGGCAACCTCAAGCAAGCGACCAACAACCGCGAAATCAGCCAACTCATCACTGATCCCCTGGCTGCAATCAGATCGGAAGCTGTTTATTACTTCGCCCTGACCAATAACCGGGAACTCTGGCTAAAATCGGCCATGAAGTACAAAGCTGAAGAACCTGAAGTTAGGCAGAGAATCGGGCAAACGGCAAATATGCTTAGCGACATACCTCTGTCTATGCTGATTCAGTGGTTCAACTGGGAAAAATCAACGCCTGTAAAAATAGAGCTTGCAAAAGCGATGAGAAACCATGATCACTCAAAAGATTTACAAAATATAGAACTGGCAGCTCTGGAAACAGTAGCCTAAACGATGGAATATTTCGCAGACATAGCGTCCTTCTGGAAGATTGCTGTTGCCATTTATGCAGGGACAGCCTGCCTGTCCTATCTTATTTTCGCGCTGATGGCGGGAGTGGCTCTGCAACAACATGAGAGAGTATCCGAAACAGGAAACTTAAACGGAGTTCTTTCGTCGACCTTTGCGCCTAAAGTGACAGTAATTGCACCTGCCTTTAATGAAAGCATGAGTATTGTTGAAAATATAAGAGGTCTGCTCACCCTAAAATACAATAAGCTTGAAATAGTTATTGTAAACGATGGAAGTAAAGATGATACTCTGCAAAAGGCCATTAGAGAGTTTAATTTAGAAAAGGTCTATTATCCTTTCGATTATGAAATAGACTGCAAGCCCATCCGCGGCATCTACAAGTCCAGAAATAAAGCCCTTGAGAAACTGATTGTAGTTGATAAGGAGAACGGCGGCAAAGCAGACGCTTTGAACGCAGGGGTCAATGTTTGCCGAAGCGATCTTTTCATGGCCATGGATGTCGATTCTCTGATTGACCGTGAAGCAGTTCTTAAACTGATTCGTCCTTTTTTAAAGGAAACCTCCAAAAAAGTGATTGCAGTTGGAGCAGTGGTCAGGGTTGCGAACTCATGCCGAATCGCAGGTGGTAACGTTTCCAAGGTGCATGTTCCACGCAATCTTTGGGCTCGCTTTCAGGCTCTGGAATACATCCGGGCTTTCTTAATTGGTCGCATGGCATGGAAAAAAATCGATGGCTTACTATTGATTTCGGGAGCCATTGGAATGTTTGATATTCCAACCGTTAAAAAATGTGGAGGTTATTTAAAATCAACGGTCGGAGAAGATATGGAATTGCTGGTGCGTATGCGCCGCTATATGTGCGAGAAGAAACGCCCCTACATCGTTGACTTTGTCCCGGACCCTCTTTGCTGGACTGAAGTTCCTGAATCCTTAAAAACCCTTGGCCGCCAGCGGAACAGATGGATGCGCGGAACCATGGACACTTTGAGGCTTCATAAAAGAATGTTCCTGAATCCTAAATATAAGGCTGTTGGCACACTTGGATATCCATACTGGATGTTTTTTGAATGGCTGGCCCCGATTTTTGAGTTCACAGGAATAATTTTTTTTATTGCACTTGCCTTTACAGGCCAGATTCAATGGAATTATGCACTGATCCTTCTGGCATTTGTATATATGTTTGCAGTTACTATTTCCTCCTGGGCCATCTTGTTGGAAGCTTTTACTTTTCATAAATATGATAAACCATCACACATTGGTTCCCTACTATTTACAGCGCTTATCGAACCTTTAATATATCACCCGCTCACAGTTTGGTGGGGCATTAGAGGTAATATTGACTATCTTCGCGGGGTTTCCTCATGGGGCGCACAGGAAAGAAAAGGATTCTCGAAAAAGAAAACTATCAAATAAAAAATTAAAATCGCCTGTCAAAAAAATATGATGATGAATTAACGTTTATTTTTTTTGACGAATAGCAATTATTAGTTGATTAAGAAACCTTTTCCCCGGATCAACGTATCCACTAATAAATTATTTCCCCCAACCCCCTTGATTAAAACCCGGACAAAACCATTATGACTTGAACAAGCAATATTTGAGGGAGAAATAGAACGATGGCAAGAATTCTTGTATGTGAAGACGATAAATTATTAAGCCGCATCATTGAGCGGATCCTTTGTGGTGAAAACCATGAGGTAACCTTGGTTACTGATGGAAATTCTGCCATAGATAAATTGCGTTTAAACCATTTTGATTTAATTGTATCTGACATTAACATGCCCGGAAAATCCGGTATGCAAATAGTCTATTTCATCAGAAACATCATACAATTACCCACACCGATTCTGTTAACGTCAGCTTCATCCAATTCTGATCAGGTCCGCCGGGCCAAGAAACGAGGGGCCAATGACTTTCTTCCCAAACCATTTGCAGTAGATCGACTTAAGAGAAAAACCAACCAGCTATTGCAAAACCACAAGCGCCTCAGCATTATTTCAGCTTAGAAAAGCCAGGTTAAGTTCACCCGCTATAATAGCTTTCAAGCAGAAAGAGAAGTTTTCTTATCGTTAATCCCGGTAGATTTTATAAGCCTCCTGATTTCTTTCTGTAAAGCCGTGAAACTTTTTAACAGCTCTTCCCCTTCAGGAGTAAGATAAGCAATTCCTCCTCCCTTTCCTCCACGGCGAGTTACAACCAACGGATGGTTTAGTTGACAATTTATCTTATAAACAGTATTCCAGGCGTGAGAATAAGACATTCCCAACTCTCTGGCGGCAGTATTCAATGCACCGGTTTTTTTCACCAACCCGAATAACTTCATGGTTTTGGAACTAATTTTGATACCGCATTCAGTCTCTATTGAGATTTCTCCTTTAACGATAAAATTCATTTCAAGATCTGTATCAAACTGTCAAATATTTAATAAATGTTTTTTGAACCGCATGTTTACACAAAACGGGTATCAGAACGAGTTCTTTCAACAAGGTCGTCATCCTTCCTGTCCAGCCAGCCACTCACGGCATGCGGACGGTTATCAAATTGTCGCATAAAAGGTTTGATATCCAGGAGCGGTGTGCCATCCAGCATATCCGCACCTTCGAAATAAACCTTTCCACCCTCAATCTTAACCAATCTTACTATGGATATACCTACAGGGCTTGGCCGCTTGGGAGAGCGTGTGGAAAAAACCCCATGTTCGCGATCATCCATAAATGGCTTTACAACGAGTTTATACCCCTCTACTTTGTGCAAATGATAAAGAAGCATGATATGGGAGAACCCCTCAAGGTCTCTCAATCCCGGGATAAAATTGGGGAGTATTTCTGCCACACCTTCTGTATTACCGGCACCTGAGGGTTGAATCGGCATGTCCCGGACAGTATCATGAGGTGTGGAAATGGTTCCAATAACTGAAAATCTCACTTCTTTTTTCGATTCATCTTTCGCATCCATATTTTCTGATTTTAATATTTTTTTCTATAAAACAACTTGTAACCCTAATACGGCTATGTTCCCCCTCTTCGTATGATCGGACTCCTTTGAGCTAAAATTATTTCCATTTCCTGAGTTTACAAGATAATGTACATTGATTTTCATCTTTTGTCCACTCAACCACCAATTAATTCCAACGTCCACCTGAGTATCTTTGCCTGTGTAAAACCCGACTTCCTCTCCATTATCTTCTCCATAAAAACCCCGGTAAGAGAAAACCGGTTCTAATATCCCACTGTATTTCCAGTCAATATTGTAACCTGACCGGATCAGGAAATTATGGGCTTTAAAATTGACACCTGCATCACGTTTCATTTCGCTGTATTCAGTCAAAAGATGAAATCCTTTAAAATTGAGCTTCAAATCTGTGCTGAAAGTGGTGTTTTTTTGAAAATAGTCGCATTGGTCCTGAAACGATGCCCCAACCCCAAACGAAACAAAAATATTATCAGACAGAACGTTATCGTCAGCAGTAAATTTATAGGCGTTTCTCTCAGTAGCTCCAATGGTAAGAATAAGATGGCCTATAAGCAATGGTGCATATTCTCTCCCCTGAGTGACTCCGCCGTGCATATTACTCAGGAATGCAAAATTGTAAGAGGCACTCATATATTCCGATAAAACCCCGGTTCCTCCAAGATTTATACCGGAGGAAATGCCATTGCTTTTACCCGTTGCAAACTGTCGCAAATAGCAGGATGTCTCAGCTTTATCCAGCGAGGACATAGTCCATGGTGTGGTTGTGGACTCCCGGCTTATGTGAGGCAGCATATAACCTGTAGTTAAATTGAACCACTGGCTTTGTTTGCTCAGCCGATAAGTAATATAAGCCGACCAGACTTTGATGGCCCCTGTATTTGAAGGACCTTTTGAGCTAAGAAACTGGTCTTTCCCCAAGAAATCAGCACTTAGCTGAACATTATAGTAAAGCCTGTCCAGTGGATGTCCCTTGAATCCTGGTCGGGCCCTTCTGAAATACATCCCATAACGGCTGTCGACTGCCTCTCCGGATAGTTGATTATCAAAACTAACCGTATTCCAAATTTGAAGAGCCACAAATGGAACAACTGCTTTATCGAAATTATTAAATTTCAACTGCTCTCCGGAGAAAGCAGAAATTGATAATATTGATACAAACAAACAACAAAAGTATTTTCTCATCTCATTTTGTATTTTCGGTCAACTACACCTGCACGGCATCCAGAGCAAGAGTCTTGAATAAACAAAACACCCGGGTTCCTTTCTGTAACTCTAATTCCCGACCGGCAGCTCTACTCACTTCCGCCACCAACGGAAAGCCGCAATCAACATGGCAAAGAAGCCGCGGTCCTTCATCAAACGTTTCCACAATTCGCCCCTCCAACTGATTTCTAAACGAAGAACCTTCAACCCGTCCCCTGGCTAATACTATATGGTCCGGACGCAGGAAGACTTTCATCTTGCTTCCCCTTGTATAATTGTGCACACCCGGTTCAAAAGTGACATTCACACGCCTCCCCTCGCCAAAACCATTGAGCACAATCATCCCATCCTCAGGATTGACCGATTTCACTTCCATGGTAATAGAGTTGAGAGCATCTGCAGCAGGCAGAATGTTAAACAAATATTGTTGGTGCATCAGTGCTTCATAATGATCGTGAGCCACCACTTCCCCCTTGCTCAAAAGGCATAACCGACTGGTTAACTTAATAATATCTGGCAAATCGTGACTCACTATCAATACCGGTATATTTAGATGCTTAGCCACTTTGGATATATAAGGTATAATCTGCTGACGCAGTTCCTGATCCAATGCGCTAAAAGGTTCATCCAGTAAAAGAATCTCAGGTGAAGCCAACAAAGCCCGACCAAGCGCCACCCGCTGCCTTTCGCCTCCCGATAAACTTCCCGGGTATTTGTCAATCAGATGATCAATATTAAGCATGCCAGTCATCCGCTCAAGAGCATTCCCTGTGTTGTTATTCTTACGAAATCGCGTTCCGTACAAAAGGTTTTGCCTAACTGAAAAGTGCGGAAACAATCGCCCCTCCTGAAAGACGTATCCTACTCTGCGTTTATGGGACGGAACATTTACATTGTCTGATTTTGAAAACAGAGTGTGCCCGTTGGAGCTGATATAACCATTTTCGGGATGCACACCCCCGCTAATGCATTGCAAAAGAGTGGTTTTTCCGGCACCGCTTTGCCCGAAAACTCCTGTTATCCCGGGCTTAAATGTCTCATTGATTCGGAATGAGAACCCGGGACGCTGAAGCGTTATGTTAATTTTTAGACAACCAGACACCTTTTTCAGATATTTAGACGTTAGATAATTAGATGTTAGATGATTGACTTAAGGCAATCAAGAAAGATGTTAAAGCTTAGTGCAGAATCCCTCCTGCCATATATAATTCCTTTTCGTATCAGAGGGGCACAAATAAGCAGCACCACCGATTTATTCATTTCTTTTGGTAGGCAAAGTGCGACCCAATGATGGCCACAAAAGATATAACCACCGATACAGCAACCAGCAGGAACGTTTCGCTTTCCTGACCCGGCACCTGCATTTTGGCATATATGGCCAATGGCAAGGTTCTTGTTTCACCTTCGATATTCCCGGCAAATGTGATGGTGGCACCAAACTCTCCAAGGCTACGGGCAAAACCCAACACAAACCCGCCCAAAATTCCGGGCCATGCCAATGGAAGGGTTATAAAAAGAAAGGTTTTGACAGGTGATGCACCCAGCGATTTTGAAGCCTCTTCCAATCCGGGATCAACCATCTGCATAGCCACTTTTACAGATCGTATGATCAACGGAAACGATACTACAGCGGCCGCAATCACGGCAGCACCAAAAGAAAATGCAATTCGAATGCCAAGCCATTGGTTCAGAAAACTCCCCAGCAATCCATTCGTTCCTAACAGCAACAACAGCAAATATCCGGTAGTGACAGGCGGCATTACCATAGGCAAATGGAGCACTGCTTCAATAACCGCCTTCCCCCTGAAATGCTTTCTGGCCAAAACATAACCAGTCCCAATTGCCAAAGGCAGGGCAATGAGCGACGTAAAAACCGCCACTTTAACAGACAGCCATATTGCCTGATAATCCATAAATTAGCTGTTAATTGGTTAAAACAAATTGACTTTTGAATGAATGTCCTGATGAATTACAACACTGGAGTAAAACCAAACTGTTTCCAGGTTTTCTTAGATTTCTGACCCGTCAGATACTTTATCACTTTCGTGGCTAAATCCTTTTTCATTGACGACTTCAAAACAGCAGTGTGGTAATCTATGGGAGAATGCGACGAATCCGGAAAAACACCCGTGACTTTTACTTTTTCTGATTTCAAAGCATCTGTTTTATAAACGATCCCAAAATCAACCTCCCCCAACTCTACAATCATCAAAGCCGACCGGACATCCTTTGCCGGTAAAAGCCGGTCTTTTAACTGGTCATACATACCCATCGATTTAATGGCTTCTTCGGCGTATTTTCCTGCAGGCACATGCGCCGGATCTCCAATTGAAAGGCGTGAACGGAGCACCTGCGGCAGAGCTGCTAACGCCCCACCTATATCTTTTCTCCCCCTCGGAGCAATCAACACCAACTTGTTTTTGGCAGGAGAACACAGCGTGGTTGAATCAATCAACCTGTGTTGGGCCACATAATCCATCCAGTGCCTGCTGGCCGAAAAGTAAATATCACAACGCATGCCCTCATTCAACTGGCGCGCCAACGTACCGGATGAGGCAAGATTCAGCTTCAGCTTAGTATTCAAATCCTTTTCAATACTATCTGCCAAAACGGTAATAACATCTGTTAAGCTGGCCGCAACAAAAACGGTCAGCTCTTCCTGAGGTGCTGAAATCTTTTCGCCGGAAGGATTACTACAGGCAGAAAGTAAAACAAAAATAACCATCAAACCACTCAGGTTCTTTTTCAAATTCCTCATGATAAAGTTTCATTTAGGCTCCGTTATACTCAAAAAGAATAACGGTTAGCAGAAATCGCTGCTATCTTATAGAATTGGGGGCAGCAGTATATGTGCCAAAACGAAAAAAATCACCCAAACTCTTACTGAACAGACATTTAGAACCTGGATCTATTTTCTGAATCCTACACATTTGTAGGGAAATTTTATAGAAAACTTCAGAAATGTAGATTCCCATATAAGGAAATTGCGCGGGTATCATTCGGACAAACCGGGAAGGGCACAGGTAATAAACAGGTAGCTGACAGGTACCTCCTTCGGCAAATGACCGATGATGGTACCTGTTTGCTATGTGTGGAATACCTTTTTATTTCGAATTGGTTTCAGGCACGTATTTAAGTTTCACAAGAGAAGGAAGAACCTATATGTAATCAGCCTATTCTAAAGCTGTTCTAAAAATTCAGGTGCCCTCCGATGCTTTGTGGCTTGCTCATAGGCATAAGCTACTTCCAAGAGAGTGGGTTCACTCCAGGCTCTTCCGAAAAAGGAAATACCTGCCGGCAATTCTTCCACAAAGCCCATGGAACCGTAATGATGGGATATCCTGCCATAGCAGCCGGACCAGAACTCCCCAATTGAAAACTGTCGCCATTAATATGATCGGTTTTCCAGGCCGGACTCCCGGTTGGGGCAATAATGGCATCCAGGTTCATGGCATCCATCACTTTATCAATTCCCTTGGTTTGAGCTCCGAGGCGCATGCTCTCCAAGGCTTCCTGATAAGACTTGGATGAGAGATTGGTCTTCATTAATTCAAGGACTTAGCAAGATAGGACTTTTCAATACATAGAATAATAACTTCCAATGTTTATCATATTTACCCCAAATCCGCTTTTTCATTTGAACTGGCAAAAGACAGTACGTTTAGGCTATTTTATTCAAACTTTTTTGTATGTTTAAGTAAAGTTGTAATTCAAATTATCACAGCTAAAAATATGAAAAGATTAATCCTATTAATTATCTCCTTATTTATTTATCTTTCAGCACCTGCTCAACAAGATTTACGCAACGGTTATATCATAAAAAACACCCGAGATACCATTCACGGCAAAATAGACTTTCGGGGAGACATAAAAAACAGTCAGAGCTGCACATTTTATTCCGGCAAAGGGAAAAAGCAAATATTTTTACCATTCGACATTAATGCATATCGATTCTCCAATGGAAAGTATTACATATCAAAATATATCGCAGAAGACAGTGTTTCAATCCCGGTATTTGCAGAATATTTAGTCAAAGGTGAGAAAGACCTCCTATATTTCAGAGACACCCACCATAAATATTATTTATTAAGCATCAATGATAGTTCAACAGTTAAAATCCCTTACAAAGAAAAGATTATTAGATCCTCAGGACGCTCCTATTTACGCAAATCTACAACTCATATCGGGTTTCTTAAATCCTATTTTAGAGATTGTCCGGAACTTTTTGGGAAAATAAAACAAATAAAAGAACCAAATGCAAAAAATCTGACATCCATAACAACAAACTACCACAGCATGATGGGTATTGAAGATCAACTCATTGCCTACCAGAAAAAGAAACATCCTTTAAAAATCCGGCTTGAACCAAAAGTAGAACTAACAAAGTTTACTGGAAATAGCGCATTAAATTTGTATGGAGGCCTTATCTACATCTGGCTTCCCAAATATAATGAAAGACTTTTTCTAAAGACCGGAGTATTGGGTTCAGACAATACCGGTAATGGTTCATTAACTAAAATTCCTTTGCAAATAAAATATCTGTTCCCAGATAAAATTATCCGTCCAAAATTTGAATTTGGAATTAATATCTTCACTAGTGCAAACACAGAAAATCATGAAGGTTTTTTGTTTACAATGGCTCCCTCCGCCGGTCTTATGATAAAAGCGACAAAATCAGTTTATGTTGACTTAAATCTTGAGACAGATATTGCATTTTTAATATTCAAACCTGAGGCATTTATTTCACGTACAATGGGAGTGGGAGTTTTGTTCTTTATATAGCTTAAATCATCAACCATACTGAAAACTTATTTTTTTGTAAAAAATAAGTCCAGTGTTTGAACTAGTGGATTTTTATTACACAAAATCAAAGAATGGTTCCGGTCTAAAAACAAACCGGGATATTAAGCAAAAAGCCTGTCATGTTGAGCGTCGCCGAGAAAATTGTGCATCAAATTAACAGTTTCTTTCCATGAGCTAAGACTGACATCAAATTATGACTGTTAAAAAAAACCTCATTCAAACTAACCATTAATGAAGATCGACAAGTAGAATTTTTTGGTAAACCCAAATATGCCGACAACCCCTATACTTTTGGAGACAATAGCTCCAAATATAAAATCTGGATTGATAAAGAAACCGATTTACCCTATAAGGTGAAAAGATCAATGGCCCACAGCGTTTCATCTACCCGGGTTTTCGACGTTGAAACCAATCATTTGGACATAAAAAAATTCAAATTGGCCGATTATTTCCCCGAAGGTTATGAAATTAGAGAATATGGCATAGATACTCATAAGAAGAAGCCCAATGCTCATGATTTATTGGGAAAAAAAGCTCCTGACTGGACTTTGCCCGACTTTAATAATCGAATGGTAACATTAAATAAGTTAGGAAGCAAAGTGGTTCTCCTAAAATTTACAGGCATTGGTTGCGGACCGTGTCAGGCCTCAGTTCCGGCTTTGAAAAGAATGGCTGAGGATTATGAAGACAAGGACCTGGAACTGATCTCACTGGAAACCTGGACCAATAACATGCAATCATTAAAACATTACTCTGATAAAAACGAAATGAATTACAAATTTCTTAACTGCTCGGATGAAGTAAAGAAAACATACAAGATTTCAGGCGTTCCTGTTTTCTTTGTCCTGGATAAAAACCGGATTATCAGGAAAGTAATAAAAGGCTTCAGTCCAGAAAAAACTGAAAAAAACCTAAGGGCCGTAGTTAATAAATTGCTGTAGTTCTTAAAATTTTAACACTAAGATTGAATTTGTTTTTGTTGTTTTTTGCAAAAGCCATTGTAAACAAAAGTCCTTTGTCCTAATTTTGCAGGATAAACAAATTCAGGAAATATGAGATCCAATTTATTAAGTTTTGCATTGATGCTTCTTTTGTTATTGCCATCCTGCATCCAGGACGGGAAAGACAAAGGATCATCAAATGACCTGCCTAAAATCGCCATTGCCGGGCTAGCCATCGAATCCAGCACTTTTTCGCCGGCACGCAGTCATGTCGAAGCCTTTAAAGTAAAACGTGGAGAGGAAATATTTGATTACTATCCCTTCATGGATGAAGACTCATCGGCCCGTCAACGCGCCAATTGGGTACCAACCCTTAGAGGCCATGCACTTCCGGGCGGGATGGTAACCCGTGAAACTTATGACTCACTGGTAAATGAGACACTGCAAATGCTGAAGACCAATGCGCCTTACGATGGGGTGTTTTTCGATATCCACGGCGCCATGAGTGTGGAGGGAATGAATGATCCGGAAGGAGATTTCATTGCTAAGATCCGGGAAGTAATAGGCAAAGACCCTGTGATTTCAACAAGCATGGATTTACATGGTAATGTCACCAGGAAACTGGCCCGCCACACTGATTTGATCACCTGCTACCGCATGGCTCCTCACGAGGATGCTTTAGAATCGAAGCAAAGAGCTGTTGAGAATCTCCTTGACCGCCTTGAATCCGGTAAGGGCAAGCCCCAATATAAAGCATGGGTGCCTGTACCTATCCTACTTCCGGGTGAAAAGACAAGTACACGTATTGAACCAGCCAAAAGTCTTTACGCCAGGGTGGCTCCCATTGCAAATCAGGAAGGCGTTATTGATGCAGCCATATGGGTGGGATACGCATGGGCAGATGCACCACGCAATCATGCCGTGGTGATGGTTACAGGCGATGATAAAGAGAAAGTGGTCAATTCGGCAGAAGATCTGGCCCAAAGTTTCTGGGATGTCCGTTCAGAGTTTGAATTTGTGGCTCCGGTGGCCACGCTTAAAGAAAGTCTTGACATGGCCATTGAAAGCAACAAAAAGCCATTCATTATTAGCGACATGGGCGATAATCCAACGGCCGGTGGGGCAGGTGATGTTACCTGGACTCTTCAGCGCATTCTGGAACGCCGGGAATTTCAAAATCCAGCTGGTCCCAGCCTCATTTATGCTTCTATTCCCGGACCAAAGTTTGTCAAAAAAGCCGTGGAAGCTGGCGTTGGGAGTACCATTGACGCCACTGCCGGCGCAAATGTGGACAACCGATTTGCTCCTCCCGTTCGTCTGAAAGGAACCATTGAAGCCATCGAACATGGGGATCGGGATGCCGATACAGAAGTTGTAGTAAAGGTTGGTAGTGCCCATGTTATTGTTACCAAAAGACGAAAACCTTATCATCATGAATCAGACTTTACCAATCTGGGACTTAATCCCAGGGAAGCCGATATTGTAGTAGTGAAAATTGGGTACCTGGTACCTGAGCTTTACAACATGCGTGGTGATTGGGTAATGGCTCTCACTCCCGGCGGCGTAGATCAGGATCTGAAGCGATTGGGCTACGAAAATATTAAACGCCCCATGTATCCGCTTGATAAAGACATGGAGGATCCGGATTTATCGGCAAGGCTGATTAAATCATCAGACGACATGTAGAGATTGAACTATTCAAGGCTTATGAAAGCCATGTTAATTTACTCTGTGAGGGTTTCACGTGAAGTGAAGCCCTCACTTAACCAGTCAAACAGATATATGGCAGATCGGAATCCGCCATTCCTAAAAGCTTTATATTCTTTGTTTATTCAGTATATTCCTGAAAACAAACCAAACAATCCCCGATATCAGGAATAAAGCAAAACCATAGAGCGGAGCCAGGAAAGAAACTTTCAATCCACCGGCAATCATAGCCGGAGAGACATCCTGCTTAATGGTCTCAAGAGCTTTTAGTGCTTCGAAAACGCCAATAACTTGTCCCAGAATGCCCAGTAAAAATGCTAAGCTGCCAGTAAAAAAAACACCTTCATTGAGCCGCTTTAGTTCTGACGGGTTACTTTTCCCTTTCTTCATAAAAAAAGTCCCGATTAACACAATCACTACTAACCACAGCAGATAAATCAATGTCATAAAAAGGGGACCACCTTCATACCAATGTTTAAAAATCATAACTCAGCTTTTTTGATTAATACTGA
Source organism: Marinilabilia rubra (assembly GCF_003121985.1). Classification (GTDB taxonomy): domain Bacteria; phylum Bacteroidota; class Bacteroidia; order Bacteroidales; family Marinilabiliaceae; genus Marinilabilia; species Marinilabilia rubra. Next base: position 50,949 of record NZ_QEWP01000001.1, on the reverse strand, counting down.
AGCAATATTAGGCCTTCAGGTCAATCTCCCGAAACTTCTTATGCCAAAGTACATTTTCCCCGGGTGGAAAACAAGTTTCACCATGCAAACCGTTTTTGGGTTGTTCGGGGTGACAAATTGGTAGTCTGCATAAAAAGAGCAGTTTCAATTTGAGGCTGAACCACTTTCTTTTATCTTTGACTGGTTATCAACACACTATATTAGAACTAGTAATTATTAAAGGCTCGTGGCTCAGGCACATCATTAAATAGGGTCTGCTGAAAAAGTCAAAAGAGGAGAATTTACAAGCCGGCCCAATCGAAGGAGTATTGAAATACTTCGAGATTGGGCCGGTGAAGTAAATTTTTTTCTTTTGATTAGCAGTTTTCTTATTTACAAGTGCAAAGGTATAAGAGTATGCTGTGGAATAACCTTGCACCCAGTTAATTGTTGATTTGCTTTAAATATCTAATAGTTAATTGAATCTGCGTTTTTCAGCGCGCCCTAAATACTATGGCTAATAAAATACAAAACATATCTCTGAAAGGCAGCACCAGAGCAATAAAGCAGGTTTTGTTCTGGATAATAGCTGCAGCCATTTTGTTTTTTGTCTTTAGCAACCGGGAGTATAACATCAACATTCGCCTTATATTGGTAGGGCTCGTTAGTTTAATGGGCATTTCAATTTCAACTCTGATCAACAAAGATCTAATACCGCGTTTTCTTTTCAGGAACAAACCTTTAAGGTTTTACTATTTACTCGGAGGCCTCTTTCTCATCTCGCTTTGGGTCATCTTTATATTGGTTTTAATTATCCTCCTTTTCAGCATGTATTATCTTCCTGAGGCTGTTATACCCAGCCGGAAAGATGTTGTCATTCTACTTACAGGAATTTATCTCTTTGTAATTTTAAACGCAGTTATTCACTTCATTCGGGAATCGTATCAGCAGCAAATGGAGAAAAACGAGCTCGAAAGAACCACAAGGGAGATGGAACTTAAACTCAAAGAAGCCAGGTTGAAATTATTGCAGGATCAAATCCATCCACATTTTATTTTCAACATGCTCAATAATTTGTATGGATTGGTTTCAGAAGATACCGCCCTGTCACGAAGAGTGATCCTGAAACTCTCCTCCCTGCTGGAATATATGTTGTACGAATGCAACGACCCGTGGATTCCACTGAGAAAAGAGCTGGATTTCATTCTTAATTACATAAATCTTGAACGATTAAGGCGAGAGCCCTTCAATGTACAGATCAATGTTGCAGACAATGTAGAACCTGTCAGGATTGCCCCGTTAATACTGTTTCCTTTCATTGAAAATGCCTTTAAGCATGGGTTGAGCCCCGAAGCGGATGCCGGTATAACCATCTCGTTGGAAATAAAAGACAAGCTGCTTCTTTTTGAGGTTCAAAACAGTATTGCACAATTTCCGCAAAAGAAAGCAAATGCCACCCTCCATGGTATGGGACTGAAGAATATTCGCCAACGGTTATCCCTTATCTATCAGGATAATTATGAACTAAAAATAAAAAACGACGGAAAAACCTATCAAGTCCGACTGCAAATCCAACTTAAATGAAAAAACAACAGCATAAATGCATTATCATTGATGACGAACCCATTGCCATTCGCATCATTCGAGAGCATCTGGAGCCTTTTGAATCCCTTGAATGTCTCGGAGGATTCACCAATCCTTTGAAAGCAATGGAATTCCTGAGTTCGGAGAAAGTGGATCTTATCTTTCTGGACATTAATATGCCCGGCCTTTCCGGGATTGACCTGTTTAAATCACTCGCCCACAAACCACAGATAATTTTCACCACCGCCTATCGTGAATATGCTGTAGATGCCTTTGACCTTGATGCTGTGGATTACCTGGTAAAGCCTGTCCCGTTTGAGAGGTTCGTAAAGGCCATTAACAAATTTCTGGAGATAGCAAATGAGCAGGGTTTTTCTTATGATAAAACACAAGAGAAAGCGTACATAATTCTGAAATCGGACAAAAAGCATCACAAGGTGGCCTTTAGCGATATAACCATCATTGAAAGCCTGGACAATTACATAAAAATTCACAACCAAAATACAGGAAGCCTGGTTTGCTATGAAAGCCTTTCTGCCATTGAACAAAAATTACCAAAGAATGACTTTTTACGAATTCACCGCTCTTTCATTGTCAATATTCATCACATAAAAGCTTTCACCGCCTCATATGTGGAAATTGGTGATCGAAAACTCACCATAGGGCGGAATTATAAAGAGGAGGTGGCAAAAAGACTTTGAAATATACGGTATAATCAATTCTCAATAAAAAAACCCCACTTCCTTGCTGACATGGGATTTTTTTTGGGAAATATCAGAACAGTTTTCTCATTCCAACAAAACATTGCAATATTTAAAATCCACTCATCATGGTCATTTGAAGAAGAATCAAAACAACATTCAAAGCCAAAGCAATAATCAATAATATTCCCATAAACATATAATGCTTCTTCAGATATTTAAAAGCATCTGATAAAATATAAGCTTGTGAAGTGGCCAAAGCTCTTTTGGATAAAACCGAGAACTGATACAAATAATAAATTGGAATAATATAAATCAACAACAACACTAATGCAGGAATCATTTCCATGGCACCAATTCCACCCAAAAAGCTGCGACCAAATGCCATTACCAGAAAGGCAAGGAAAGTAAAGCCGATCATAATAAATCCTGCAATTGAAAGAAACAGGCTCCATTTGCGTGCTCCGGAAATATTGGTTAATGCTTGTTGATCAAGAGTCATATCCTGATTTTCACTACCCGGGTCAGTCAAATTCTGAGTCATAATAAAGGATTTTAATTAACAAATAATGATACAATAGATCGTTAGATTTCCTGCCAGACGGCAGTCAGGTAAGATAATTCGTATCATGCTGAATTTCGGCACATTAACACAAAAGAAAGTGTTCTTATAATCAATTGATTCCGAAACTATTGTAAAAGTTCAACGGAGTATTGATGATATATACAATCCTAAATATAGAAAATATTTTCTTTAATTCAATTAATATAAAACATAATTTTGGAAAACAATACAAAATTATTGATCCCGTAATCCTCAAAAACAGATCGTTAGCTCCGATGATTTAGGATGGGTTTAAGATATAAGAAGGGCCTGCTGAAAAAGTCAAAAGAGCAAAATTTACAAGCCGATCCGATCGAAGGAGCATTGAAATACTTCGAGATTGAAACGGTGAAGTAAATTTTGTTCTTTTGATTAGCTCCTCTCTTATATATAAGTGCAAAGGAATATGAGTGTTTTGTGAAATAACCTTGCTCTTACAAACTCGTTGTCATGATTTAAATATTAAAAAAAAATTGCGCTTTTCAGCGCCCCCTAAGTAACCACGAGAACTAACTAATAGTTCACTTTCTTATAATCTCAATAGTTTTTATGCGAATGTCATTCACGGGACGGTCCTCCCCGTATGTTTCTACAGATGCTATGCGGTCCACCACATCCATCCCGCTGACTACTTCTCCAAAAACGGTGTAATCACCATCCAGATATGGTGCTCCCCCTGCGGTTGTGTATACTTCACGTTGCGAAGGTGTAAATCTGAAGCCTTTCTCTTCTTCAATATCGTCCAACTCTTCATTGGTAAAGACACGGCCCGAGATAATGAAAAACTGGGATCCGTCAGAGCGATTGCCGGGATTTCTATCAGCAGGCAGTTTGGAGGCAGCTATAGCCCCTCGCTTATGATAAAGAGAAGGAATAATGTTGGTTGGCAAATTGTATCCCGGCCCCTGCCAGCCGACAACGTCATCTTTGTCGGCATATTTTGAATCTGCAGCACCGGTCTGAATCAGGAAATCTTTCAACACGCGATGAACCAAAAGGCTGTCGTAAAACTGATCGCTCACCAATTTTATGAAGTTGTCTCGAAACCCGGGTGTTTCATCGTATAGACGGATAACAATGTTGCCCATATTGGTTTTTATACGGAAGCCGGAAACTTTCTTATGAGAAATATAAACCTTATCGGTTTTAGTTCTTAGATCGTAAATGGATTTTGGTTGATCACTCTGCTTTTTCAATAAGGATGCAATCCACTTTTTGGACAATACCACTGTGCTAAGACTGTCCCCCATCATTCTCTCCTGAACAATGCCCATAAATTCATGATTGAGACGAAAAGCAGGTTTGCCTGTCCTTAAATCATCCGGTACGGGCCAGAAACTCACAGAATCCTGGTCGACATAAGCATCAACCTTCCCTTTTACCACAAAAAGGTTTCTCTTGGGCCGTTTCAGAGTGTAAAGAGTGTCTGGTTGCTGCATACTCCCACCTGTTCCCAGATGATTGGGATTGTTGCGTTTCACCTTCAACACCACCAGATTCAAGTTATGATCGTAAACTGTATAGCCCCGGACATCTTTAAAATCTTTAGCTCCGGGAGGAGTAATTTTTGCCTTGTAAGCTCCTTTTATCCAGTCAAGATTGGTTACTACCAAATCGCGGTCGATAAAAAAGCCAAAACCCTCTTTCTCTGCACGGTTGTAATGATCAAAAGTATGGATCTCAACCATTCCTTTGATGTTTTCACCATATGACCCTTTAGGTACACTTTGTTGTGAGCTGCTACCTCCTCCACTTGAGTTACAACCTTCAAATATTGCTAAAGCAAAAACTGACAGATAAATCAGAAGAGTTTGAACGCGATTTGGCATTTGGCAAAAAATTATTGGGTTACTTCTTCAACATGAATCTCTATGTCTTTGAAAGGACGGTCATTTTTGTCGGTTTTCAGGGCAGCAATCTTGTCTATCACACCAAAGCCCTCAACCACTTCCCCAAAAACCGTATAATCTCCATCAAGGTCGGGAAGCCCGCCAATGGTGGTATAAGCTTCACGTTGAGCTTCGGAAAACTCGATGTAATCAGAAACAGAGTACTCGAAGTTGATTTTTTCTTTGATCTCTCTCAGCAGTTTATTAAACCCGCGGGGATCTTCTTTTTTTAACTTAGCCAGTTCTTCTTTACGGGGCACATAGTATTTCTTCTTCAGCTTATTCTTAATAGGAATATTGTTGTTCTTCTCTATAACATCCAACTCCTCATCCGTCCAGACTCGCCCGTCAACAATGTAGAACTGAGAAATATCGGACATCTTAAAATGGTTAATGTCTTCAGGCTGGCGGGGAGCACATAAGGCGCCTTTTTTATGAAAGTGATGCTCGTGTGTTTCGGCGTCAATCACTTTAGCCGAATTACCATAACCAATGTGTTGTCGTGGAGAGGCATTTCTGGAGTCGGAGGAACCACCCTGAATCACAAAGTTTTTAACCACCCGGTAGAACAAGGTTCCATCGAAATGATCATTGTTGACCAGTTTCAGAAATTCGTTCCGGTGATTGGGTGTATCATTGTAGAGTTTCACCTTCATATTGCCCATATTGGTTTTTATCAACACATAATGGGTATAATTCTGGCTAAATACCAAATCACAGGAAAGCATTAACAATCCTGCTATCAGAAGTTTAGTAAATCCTCGCATATCTTACCTTTTAAAAACAAAACTGAAGCTGTCTCATAAGTAAAAAACATTAATGGCTTGTCATGTTGAGCGGAGGCGAAACATCTGTATATAAAACAAAAAGATTCTTCGGCAAGCTCAGAATGCCATCAAATACGGTCTTTTAAGACAGCCTCAGTAAAGAATGCAAAAACTATTCCTCAATGACTTCCATCGTCATTTCAATATCTTCAACAGGACGATCCATTTGGTTAGTAGCTACAGCGGCGATTGAATCAATCACATTAAGACCTTCTTCAACCTCACCGAAGACGGTGTACTCATCATCAAGCATTGGTGTTCCGCCTATTGTAGTATAGGCCTCACGAATTTCTTCAGGAAACTCAAAGTCAGCTGAATCACCAAGTTCAGCTTTGGCTTCATCTTCCAACCCTTTAATAAGTGCTTCAAAGCCTTCCCGATCGCCGCGCTGACGCATAGCCATCAAAGAGTCCTGATAAGGAGTAATTTTTTCAAACATCAGAGCCTGCAGACGACGTTGTCCCATTTTATCGGCTATGGTATCCAATTGTCCGTCGGTGTACTCTTGCCCCTGCACAATATAGAATTGTGAACCGGACGACTCACGATCAGGATTAGCCCTGTCCCCCTGGCGAGCAGCTGCCAATGCACCTTTTTTATGGAAACGTTCAGGATAATTTATTTCCGCCGGGATTTTGTATCCCGGTCCTCCGCCTCCCAGGCGTGCTTCTGGTTCAGCTCCTTTTGAATCAGGGTCCCCTCCCTGAATCATAAATCCTTCAATCACTCTGTGGAAGAGTAAATCGTCATAATAGCCTTCTTCAGCAAGTTTCAGGAAATTGGCTTTATGCTCAGGTGTATCGTCATAAAGTTTGATTTTCATATTTCCGTAAGGTGTCTTAACTAAAACCTTCTTCTCCGGTTCATTGCAAAAAGTTAAAGCAATACCTAAGCCGGCAATAATGATAAAAATTGCTGTTTTTTTTAAAAACTGAAATGGTGTCATGATTGCGTTTTTATGTTTATTGTAATTGAACTTTCAAATAATCGTAGGCGGCTCTTTTTAAAAGATGATTCATAAAAGACGGCGTCAGGGACTTCAATGATTTAACTTCTTTAAATTGGGGCCAGCCCTCTTCATCACGACCGCCGGCTTCCAGGTAACCCTGCTCACTCAGAAGGGTGCATTTCCCCAAGTTTATCAAATCCATCTTTTCCTGACGTTCGTATGGTTTCATCCCCTGCCCAAGCTCTTGTATTCCGATTAAGAAAAGCATAAAATCAAAATCGGCCGTTACCTTGAACCTTTTACTTATTTCGAGGACCATGAGGTCCCAGTTTTCTGCATTGTACTCCATATTTATAGCCCTTTGATCCCCTGCGGGGACTTTGCACGTCTAAACCAGCTTTCTCCCCTAAGGGGCTATTTTCTAAATAATATCTTCCCTGCAAATACAAATTTGCTGATGCAAAAGTTCAAAAATAATAAAACTTAGAGAATTAAGTGGATAGTTATAGCCTAATGAATAGTAAATCGGAGTTTTAAGTTATAGTTTAAAAAAAGCCGGCCAGGAAAATCCTGCCGGCTTTTTGTGGGTTGTACTGGATTCGAACCAGTGACCCCTACCCTGTCAAGGTAATGCTCTAAACCAACTGAGCTAACAACCCTTTTTGTAAACACTGCAAAAATAGAAAAATTTAAGATTCCGTAAACGATCTACTTCACAAAAGATCATAAAAAAAGGTTCGACATATACCGAACCTTCCTTTTGATGGATTTTTTTCTGATTCAAGGGAAAGGCGAAACTTTCTGACGGCAAAGATAGACATCTTTTAACAATCACAAACAAAAAGTGGATATTTTTTAAATAAAACATGAAAAACATGTCAACTATCTTAACCCGAAACCGGCTCTTTTACCTGAATCACTGGATAATAATCATTTTTAACAAATCATTGCGGAATTTTCTATCTATCGCTTTCCGGCAATGGCATCAACCGAGAATCGGCCCGACCCCAGAAAGAAAGTACCTGCAAAACCAATCAGATAAAGCAATGCAAATTCTTTGGAAGCGCCTCCGGATGAAAACAACGGATCACCGGCATGCACCATAAATGCAGCAACAGCCATGGTAATCATCAACGGAATTGAAGCCAGGCGGGTACGCAGTCCGATCATAACCATAATTCCGGCTACAAATTCTGCCAGAATAGCCAAAATCAAATTGATGGTTGGACTAATGCCCAACAATGCCGGAAACTGGATATTCCCGGCCAACAGCATTTGCAGTTTGCCAAGGCCGTGACCAAAGGCCATAAAAAATCCAAATCCCACTCGTAATATCAGAGCTGCTAAATCTTTTTCGCTTTTCTTAAATATTCCCATTTTGTGTTCTTTATATTTGAGATATCTAAACCGGGGAAATAAAATTTTGTTCATCCCCATCCCGGATAATCTCCCAATTGAAAACAAAAGCCGCTCTGGTCAATTCCAGAACGGCCTTTCCTATACAAAAAAAGATCATCAATCTGTTTGAGAATCCTTTTTTGAATTATTTCTGTGATTGAGCACTTCACTCATTGCTCCGCCAATCAAATTATTCTTCATTTCATCCACCGCATTGGGATGTATTGCAGAAATAGGTTCATGTTTCCCGTCAACACCCGTAATAACGGAAATATTTTTAGATGGGAAGAAATTAAGCGTTTCAGCGAAAGGCTTAATTAAAGTACTGAAGTTTTCGATCAGATAAATCTGATTTCCCATTTCCGGATTCTTGCGAAGAATGTCAATGGTTTCTTTTAGTTCTTCAATCTCACCTTCTGCTTTTCCAATAACAGAAGCCATTTTCTGCTTAGCCTGAAGAATCATTCTTTCCTTTTCGGCAAAGGCAGGCGTTACAATTTCAGCCTGGTATTTCTGCTTTAACATTTCTACTTTTTGGCTTTCAGCTTCAATTTCTGATTGCAAAGCAGCAACACGAGCTTTAATATCCTGAACAACTTTTTCAACCCCGACTTTCTCTTTCTGCTTTTCTTCCATCACTCTCACCCGGGTTTCGGCCACCAATTGTTCGTACTGGTTCTCAATATTCCGAACTTTAACCTCTGCTTTTCGCGCCTCTTCCTGCTCAACAGCTGAAGCTTTAGATTCTGCTTTGGCCTGTCTGGCTTTTGTTTCAGCATTAACGGTTTGTACCCGTTTAAGCAAAGCAATATACAAATCAGGCTCTTCTACCCCTTTGAGACGGTGATCGTCAACATCGGCAATATTCATGGTGGTTATTTCCAATCCTATGTTTTCCAGATCACTTTTACACACATTGATCATTTTTGCAACCAAAGTATCTTTATCCTGCATCACCTGAACCGGTGTCATGGTAGCAATAGAATCTCTCAGATGCCCCTCGATAATATTACTGGCGACCTGCTTTAACTCCTCAGGATTATCTACCATATGAAGAATACGCGTGGCAGCCAGACTCCTACCGGCCTGGTTAGATGCAATTGCAAAGCTCACAGTAGCTTTTACATTTAGCGGAACAACCCCGTCAGCAATCGCCGAATCCACCACAACTTCAATGGTATGAGGGGTCAGGTCCATTTTGGCAAACTTATGCAACAGCGGAATGGTAAACATACGGCCACCGCTGATCATTTGAAACCCTTTTTTTCCTGAAACGCCGGAAATAATTCCCAGTTCATTCCCCCCTACAATTCGCATATTGGATATCACCTGAATGAGCAGGGTGACGATAATTAAGCCGAAAAATACACTTACAAATACTATCATTTTTCTTCCTCCGCTTTTTTAGTTGTCAAAAAATCTTTTACTGCAATTCCTGTAGCTTTTTCGAATTCACCCAGGAACCTGACAAACGACTCAGGTCCGCGGTTAACAGCTCCACTGAAGCCTTTTTCATTGTCCATAAGAATATAAGAATCAACCGAAAGGTCGGCGCTGTATTCTTTAAAAGATTCGTAAAGTGTAGGCAATTGCTGCTGAAGGAATAGTACGGAAGTTCCAAATTCTTTGGCTTCTGAAATAATCTTAACTTTTTGGTCAAGAATTCGGTTACGGGTACTCTCAACAATTTTCACAGCTTCTTTTTCACCCTGACTAATTATTTCAGCTTTTTCATTAGAAGCTTCTTCTTTGATAAGTATTTCGGTGTCGTTTTGAAGCTTTTTCAAGGCAGTATTCAACTCTTCAATACCTTTCAATCCTTTGTTTCGGGCAGCTTCTATATTGTTTACTGCTTCAGATTGAGCCTGATTAATACTGGCCTCGCTTTCCCGCTTGTACATCTCCAGCTTTTCATTGGCCTCAATTATTTTCTCATTGGCTTTAGATCTGGCGATTTCGATTCTTCGCTGAGCATCAGATTCTGCTTGTTCTGCAAGCGCTCTCAGGCGGGCTTCTTCAATTTCAACTTCCTGTCTCTTTTCAGCAAGTGTTTTTTGGGCCAGGTTACCGATGTAATTAGAACTGTCCCAAATTTTTTGCAATGAAACCGACACCACTTTCATACCAAAACTGGCAATATCACCATTGATATCGACCAGAAGTGCATTTCTAAACTGGGCACGTTCCCCATCAACTCCACCATGTTTATCATCATCATTGGTCACTTCCTGCATACCAATGGCCTCAAGAGGCGTCGCTTTGTTCAGAGCTCCGCGGAAGTTCCCAATCAGGGTCTGTCGGACCTGCTCCTGCAGTTCCTCTGTATCCTTACCCATCAGGCGTTCCACTGCAGAGTAAAGCATAGAGTTTTGTTCATCATCAATGCAAACACAAGCTGTGGCATCAGCCCCAACGGTAATTCCGTTAGCTGAATTTACACCATCCACCTGCACATTGATAGGTAAGACCCTAAGGTCCAAATTCTGCGCACTTTGAAAATAGGGAATAACCGTACTTCGACCCCGTTCCACGCTAAATCCGAATGTTTTACCATTTTCTTTCCTTTTGCGACCGGTAATAACCAGCAGCTTGTCCGGCGGAGCGACTTTGATTAAAGCTTTCAAAATGCCCAGTAGCAAAAAAAAGCAGATTACTGCTACGACTCCCTCAAGAATACCTCCGGAGCCTTGCTGAAAAAGTGTTTCCATGTCTTTTCCTTTCTTTCGAAAAATTAAATATTGGGTTAATAAAAATGTTGTCAGTTAAGGCTCCGGACATAGACCACTTCTTTATCCACATTGCTAATCACTATGCGGTCGCCTTTATTTATTGATTGATTGTTTGAAGCCAGTTTTGCATAACGCTCCAGTGTGAGAGACCCGAATTGAATTCTTACCTTGCCCATTTGTTGCCCCTCGATGGGCAACAAAGCCTCCCCTTTCATATTAACCAGCTCTTTATCTGCAAAGCTGGAATCCAGTTTGTTTTGTTGAATGCGTCTGAATAATTTGAAAACTAAAACAGTTCCCAATCCCACTGGAATACTCCAAAGAAGACTGGATAAAGTAGATTCACCAGTGAGGATTGCAAAAACACCTGTTACGCCAAAACCTGCACAGAAATAAACAAGAGTCCGGAGAAAGGAAATAAACTGAAGAAAGCCTTTGGCCTTATATTTTTGATAATCCACAAGATCTGAACCATCTGCCTCATAATGATCGCTATCATCTCCTCCTTCAGAATCCACATCAACCTCTCCATCAGCATCAAGATCATCACCACCATCGTCATCTCCACTCTGAGATGAAGACAAAACACTTGAAAAAGAATCAACGAGGAGGACTCCGGCACCAAAAACTGCGGCTACAACATACAAATAAAATAACTTGTCCATTAGGTTAGAAAATAATCAGGGTTAAACATTAACGGGTTTGATCCACCAACTTAAGCTTCATCTTAAGTTCATTTTCAATTTTTGAAAGCTCACTTTCTGCCTGCTGCCGTTTGATTCGTCCCTCTTTCTGAATAGAAATGGTTTCTTCGATGGTGGAGATAAGATCATCATTCACTTTCTTAAGGGTATCAATTTCCACAATGCCTTTTTCACTTTCTCTGGCCGTTTCTACAGAACTGTCTTTTAGCATTTCCGAGTTTTTGGAAAGCAGATCATTGGTAGTTTTGGTAACGTTCTTTTGCATTTCCAGAGCATTCTTTTGCCTGAAAATGCTCAGTGCAATTACCACCTGATTTTTCCAAAGAGGAATGGTGTTTAAAATGCTGCTTTGAATTTTTTCAACCAGCAATTGGTCATTATTCTGTATCAGCCTAAGTTGTGGAGCAGTTTGAATAGATATTGTCCGGCTGAGTTTCAGGTCATGAAGTTTTTTCTCGAAACGATCTGCCATCTGCACAAAATCTCTGAACTTTTGAGCTTCAGAAGCATCATCAGATTGTTCAACCTCTTTTTGCATTTTGGGTAATATCTCCTCACGCAGTTCCTCAAGCTTAATCTGACCGGCAGCAATAAAAAGATCCAGCTCCGTTAAATATTCAAGGTTTTTTTCGTAAAGAGTATCCAGCATGGTAATATCCTTTATTAGTTCCATGCGGGATTTCTCAAGTTCTCCAACAATTTTCTCAATCTGAGTGCTTACTTTTTCGTAACGGCTCATAAATTTTTTGATAGAACTAACCAGCCCACCCACAAAAGGAATCCCGGAGAAAAACGAACTTTGTCCCAGCTTTTCAATCTTCAGGCTCTTGACTTTCATGCCCAGATCGGTAAGTGTTTCGCCCACATAGCCCGCGTCTTTGGAGCGGACCTTTGACAAAATATTATCGGAAAATTCGGAGATCCTGCTTTGGGCACCAACGCCATATTGAATCACCGATTGTGAGTCGCTGACATCTATAGAAGAAGCAATTTCTCTGGCCTTCTCAAGTTGAGCCGGCTCAAGTTTTTCAACATCAATAATTTTTAATTCACTCCCGGGAGTAACACTTTCATTTGTCATTTAAAATCCCTCCGTTTTTATGGTTTTGGCAAGTACTTTTAATTCTGTATCAAGATTCATTACATCGTCTTCAAAGAGTTTCTCAAGCTGTTTCTGGTAAGCAACTTCAACCGTATCGAGCAAAGCTTCGGTTTTTCTGAATGATTCATCAGCAATTTCAAGAAATTGACGGTTCTCCTGAAGAGAAACATATTTTTCAAGGATGGAATGGGTAGCGTCGAGATAATAATTAAAGAATTGCCGGGCAGCGTAAAAATCATCCGGATTCTCTTTAATATCATCCAGAATCTTCTGCCCCAAATTATATATTCTACCCACTTTTGTTCTTACACTTTCATTTTCTATCCCAAATGATTTTTTCTCAATCGCTTCTAACTTTTGAAATCCATACGAAAGGGCTGATTCAACATTAGAGTCGGAGGGGCTATTAATTTCCTGTTCAGAACTCTCGTTCCCTGAAGTAAGAAAGGAAGAGCAAATAAAAAATAACACAACGCCTGAAAGTCCTGATAAAATGACAGATAGATCTGCTATGAAAAACAGAATAAAGAAAAGAGCAAAAGAAAGAAGTCCACAAAAAAAGTGTTGAAAAAATCTTTTCATTTTAATTGGATTAGGGTTCCAACGCAGGTTTAAATATTAAACTTTTATCGATTCTTTTCAAATATAGTAAAAAGTTAAGCTTTTTGTTAAGCTTTGACTAAAAAAGATAAACTTCTTCATCTCTCCGGCCATACAACCTGTTTAAACAAATCATCAGGAAGGTGCTCCGTTCACACTAACACTCAAATTAGTTTCACTACAACTCCGCACCCCAATACCCCCCCCTGAAAAACAGATTTCTTTTCAGCCCATCCATGCTTTTAAATTGCTGATTAACTATTACAATGGATCGTTAGATTTTTAGATACCTGCCTGACGGCAGTCAGGTAAGATTTATGACAAATCATACAACACTAATAATCGGTACTTTAAAGCAATAACAAGTATAATTCCAAAAAAAATATTGACAGAGAATCAAAAAACATCTACATTCGTGTCGTGCGCGATCTTTTCGTTCACGTCATTTAAATCTAAAAATATTTAAGCATGGAAAGCAATTTTTATAATTTCTCAGCGGCAACTCTTTTCGGACAGAAAGTAAATATGAATACATACAAGGGGAAGACCATACTGGTTGTAAACACAGCCAGCAAATGTGGATTAACACCTCAGTATAAAGGGCTGGAAGCTCTTTACAAAAAGTATAAGGACAAAGGCCTTGTCATACTGGGTTTCCCTTGTAATCAATTTGCCAATCAGGAGCCCGGGGATGAAAAGTCCATTTCAGAAACCTGTTACACCAACTATGGGGTTACTTTCCCGATGTTTGCCAAAGTGGATGTTAACGGGGAAAATGCACATCCAATCTTTAAATACCTAAAAAACGAATTAGGGGGAATATTTGGCAGCATGATAAAGTGGAATTTCACAAAGTTTTTGATTGACTCTGAAGGAAAACCAGTGAAGCGATTTGCTCCAACTACGAAACCGGAAGCCATAGAGCAATATCTGAAAGGCATTTTGAATAAAGAAACTGTTTAAATTTGTCCCCGGCATGGAAGGAAGCTGTTCCAAAAAGTCCAAATCTGATGTCATTCTGAGCTTGCCGAAGAATCTGTTCGTTTAATATACAGATGTTTCGCCTATGCTCAACATGACAAGCTAGTTGATGTTTCGGACTCTTTTGGACAACTTCCTTTGAATTAAAATATAAACAGTACAAAAGGCTTGTCATGGCTTACGAACAATTAAAACTAAGTAACCAGCTGTGCTTCCCGGTTTATGCTGCCTCCAGGCTCATAACCAAGAAGTATCAGCCCTATCTGGAAAAACTTGGGATAACTTATCCTCAATACCTCGTTCTAATAGTTTTGTGGGAACATGGCAAAATAACGGTAAGTGAGCTATCAGGCAAGCTTTTGTTAAATACCAACACACTTACCCCGCTTCTGAAGCGAATGATGACCATGGGGCTTCTAAACCGCCAGCGCTCTCAGGAAGATGAGCGTAAAGTTTTTATTGAACTAACAGAAAAAGGACGTGATCTGGAGGAAGAAGCAGCGAAGATTCCTCAGCAATTAGCCGATGGCCTGATCTCCGAAACTTTATCGGTAGAAGAATTAATAGATTTGAAGGAGAAGTTGGATAAAGTCATAGAACATTTGAAAAGTCAGTAAAAGCAAAAAGGACTGCTCCCTCAGGAACAGCCCTATTCTCATTTTTTTTATCCTTACCTAAAATCCTGGAAACTTATATACCTGTCCCCTTTTAGGCCCATCGGCATACTCAATTACAAATTGCTGGCTTGCACCGTAATGCTGACTCCAAAGATGTATTTCGGCACCATTGTCATGAATATCCCCGCTTTTAATGTCCACTGCTTTGTAGCCTTTAGACAGCAATACAAAGGTATTGGGACCGGTTGGTTTTATGGCAAACTTTTGAGAATCGCCACCATGGGCATCCCAAAGATGAAGAGGGGTTCCATTACTTTTAACTTTTCCTCCCTTGCAATCTACTTGTCTGCCGCCATTCTGAACCTGAATATTCAACCAGGAATGATCTCCGGTGGGCTTGAATTTAAATTTACGGTCACCACCTCCATTTAAGGTCCACAGTTTAAACCGTTTTCCTTTTTTGTTGGTTTCAGCACCATCACCGCCAAGATCCCAGTATTTTTTGGAATAGGCCGGTCGAATAAAGAAAGCCTGATCTTTAGGGGGCGCTGCCCAGTGAGGACCTACAGATTCGAGTTTCCACTTTTGATTATCTCCGTTGTGACCCGCCCATTGCTGTACTTTACATCCGTTTTGGTTAATACCTCCAGCAGATGCATCAAGGAATTTGCCACTGTGAAAGCATCTGATTTGATATACCATAGGAGCTCCGGCGTAAACAAATTCAAAAAACTGGTTTGGAGTCTTGTTTTTGTCATACAATTGAATTCTGGCTCCTTTGCTGTGAGAATAGCCTTCTACATCGAACACCCATTTTCCGTGCAAAGGTTGAAGGGTAAACAGATTGCCATCTTTTTCATTACTAATTTGAATGGTACGATCAGGGCCTGAATCCATACTCCATAACTGTAAGTAGGCATCTTTACCATCAATTCCTTCACCTCTTCCCGGCACATCGATATAAAGCTTTTTACCTGCCATACTCCTGATTCGGTATTTGTCGCTTTTTGGGGGATCCATTTCACTGGTATAAGCTTTCTCAAAATACCACATTTGGTTTTCGGTCTTGGTGGGCGTTTCCTGAGTAATCGTTCGCCCGGATGTCAGGTAAAGACCATCTTTTGTTTCGATAAAATAGGTGTCGATTTTACCGGGAACCTCAATCAGCTTAAATCTCTGTGATGCAGTATTATTCTGATGCCAAAGCTGCATATGATTACCAGTTGCACTTGATCCACCGGTAACGTCTACAACACAATCTGAGTGCTGAGGCTGGAACATAACCACACCGTCGTTATCACTATCGATGACTTTAATAAAGCGGTCGGCTCCATTGTCGTCTTTATATAGGTTAAGCTTTCCCCCTTTGGTCCTGGCATTAAAATGGAGGCCGGGGATATCCCATGACTTATCTTCGTCGGCCACCGAGTAAATACGATAAACATTGTAGAGTTCGTTAGAACGATCCACCTCAGTCAGCATTTTTTCCCATATGGATAAGCGGAACTTTTTATGTTCATCCCGCTCTTTGCGCACCAATCGTCGATAAATATGCCCCCCGTTTGTAGCACTGGAAGGTTTAATGTAAAACCGGATGTAAGTATCATCTTTAATAATACTCGCCCAATCCTTATCTATTTTTTGTGCCAGCTTTTTCCAATCGTTCCAAATAATCTTTTTTCGCATCTCTTTGGTCTCACTTTCATTATCACCAACAACTCTGCGAAGACTGGGCATTACTTCATTGTAAAAGCTGCTTACGGAATTATTGGTTCCTCTAAGCATTGGATCCGCCATATTCCGGGCAAGCCTGGGCACACATTCTTTATCACATTTGGTTTTGCTTTTATTTTCCCAGTCGAGCTTTCTTTCTGTGATCGCAGTCTTTAAAAATCCTACAGCACTTTCTGCTGCCTCCTTTCCGTGAGTATGTCGAGCTACAGTACCAAGTTCTTTCCGCGCATCATTAAAAGCATTACTGGCAATTCCATAGGCTTTTTTAGAAGCTCCACCCACAACATCTCTTACCTTATTGGCCATTTGAAGCACTTCTCCTTCCTCAACAATTTTATCAATAGCCTTCTCAGCAATCTTTTGTGGATCAAGTTGTCCCTCTACATCAAATTCAAAGGTCTTATCGAAAACTTCAAACTTCACATGTGTTTTTCCGGCAAGTTTCAGGTCCTCGCGATTAGCTTCGAGATGAAGATTGACCTTACGAACCTGAAGTGTACTCAACGCACGATCCATAACAGGAGCCAAAGGTTTCACCTTTCTGAGTTCATTCATCAGCATTCGCTTAAAATCAGCATCGATATTGTAATCCAGGAAGAAGCCCTGACTTACACTGGCAATAAAGTTAATATCTCCCTTAAAGGTATTACGGAAATTGGCAACCCCCTTAAACCTCAAACCATCATCCAACTCAAATTCACCAATCTCGGCACCGGCAGGGGCCATTGTTATCTCCACATCTTCAATATAAATTTCATCCGGAAAAATATCAGGCACATTGAGTTTAAAGCTTTGAAGCATATCGGTGAACTGGTTCATGGTCATTTTGGGCCGTCCTGCTTTTACAGCTATCTGCTTGTCGGCAGGAGCCATAGACATAGCCACAGTGTATTCCAGTCCGAAAAGGCGGGCTCTTCCAAAGTGAAATCCAATATTGGTAGGTGTAGGTGATCCCGGGATGTATCCCATCTCAATGGCAGCATCAGCCAGAACGATGGTCTCGGGCGCCAAAAACTTGGACAAATTAAATGGATTCGACCACTCACCAACCATCGATCCCGAGCCGGTGATTTCCTGTGTCACCAAATTGTAAGAAAAAGCAACGACTGTCTCTAAATCAGGATCCCATTTGGTTGGCTGAATACCCATGGTGGTCTTTACCCCAATCTCAGGCGAGATATCAAAGAGTTTGCCGCCACCTTTTCCCTGGTTCCCCCGGGTGCCGGATGCAGAGTCATCCCCTTCATCTTCAGCTCCCGGCATACTAATCCCAATTTTAGCTCCCAGCTCAAGTTCCACTAATGAATATTTGGTTCCCTGGCTTGGGATGATGATCACTTCAATGGGATCATCTTCAAAAGATAAGGCCCCCTGAGTAGCAAAACCATCCCTGGCTATCTTAGCTTTTATTTTAATAAAGGGAGCGGTAATGTTAAAAGCATCACATAAGGTCGCTAAATTTTTACGAGTGTCAGCGTTGGCTTCGAAAATAAAACCATCTCCGGACAGGTTTAGCGTAATATCTTCAAGTCCAAGATTTTTATAAATCTCATACCCGGGCAGTTTACTCATTTGGCCTATGGTAACAGTAGATTCCAACTCCAAAGGATTTATACTTCCTTTAAAGTCAAAAGTCCCATAATTACGTAATTTGACTGAATACAGATCTCCTGTTTTGGTTACAGGAATTTCTCCAAATCCGGGCAATTTTATTTGCTCAGTGGTTTGTGAAAATACCGGGCTGGCAAAAATAAGCAATAGTAAAAATGTGATAATTCGCATACTAACAACTCTTTAGACGGTTTATAAGGAGTTAGTTGCGAATTTGAGGCAGAAATGAAATGTTTCAGGCAGGATAAATGGCAATCTTAAGTCATTCTAAATAGAAGTGCCTGTCCATAAACTAAGTAAATCCTGTTTTTAGAGCTGTTTCTGGTCAGAAAGTGCCAATTGCTAGGCTTGCTAAGCCGCCAAAAACGGAGTCCCGATCCTTCGGGATGAGTATTTTGGCGGCAAGCGTAACAGCCTGCCCCGATCCTTCGGGGACGCAAGTGGTACTTTATGGACAGAAACTAAATAGTTCAAAAAAAACCCACCAAATTAAATCAGTGGGTTTAAAATCATTCTCCAACCAAATACTAACACTAATGCTATTTATTTAAACCTTTTTCAATGCGCTTAACTTCCTCCAATAATAGCGGAAAAGCAGGATAAGTCATTCCATGTCCGTAACCGTCCAACTCAAACAGGCGGGTATCTTTATGCCCTGCCACTTTCATCATACGCATCATGTAAGCGTTTTCCTCATACCGGCCCAGCATCTCCAGTTCCCGATCTCCGGTAATCAACAAAAGAGGTGGAGCATCGGCTCTGACGTGGTAAAGCGGAGCCATATCATCGACAATTGGCCGGGTGCCGGGTATTCCTCTTTCCTTTCTGACAGTAAAATGGGTGATGGTGTGTCCGCTAAAAGGAATAAGACCTGCAATTTGATTGGCATTCACATCAAATTTGGCAAGCCAGCGTTTGTCCAATCCAACCATACTTGTAAGATAGCCTCCGGCAGAATGGCCGGACACGAAAACCATAGTGGAATCACCCCCGTACCGGTGGATGTTTTTGATGGTCCATGCCACCGCAGCAGCAGCGTCCTCAACATATTTTGGTGATTCAACTTTAGGATGCAAACGATAATTTACGCCAATTACACAGACTCCTTGATTCTTCAATGCTTCAGGGATTTCTTTTTGTCCTGCACTCAGCCCTCCACCGTGGAACCAAACGATGGAGCTGAAGTTTTCTTTATTTTCAGGATAATAAATATCCAATGCGCATCGCTCATTGATGTATGTGTCGGACTGATTCACCTCTGATGGGTAGTAATGAATATTTGTTTCTGATTTGTATTCCGTATCCTGTCCAACGGTATTGACGGTCAGAAAGATTAACAGTAATAGTAGTTTTGTGTGTTTCATATCACAATAGATCTTTAGATTTTTAGAAGTTAGATATTACAATACTCCGTTAAACTTTTATAAGGCACTTGTAGTCAACTATTTATATTTAAACGATTGTTTGTGCTAAGGTGCAGATTTTCAATATCATACAATTCATCTTATATCTTATGTCTATCCCGAAGCATCGGGACTAACGATCTATTGATATTAGACAAATCGCATAAAATTAATATTCTGAATTTTATCAAAAACATTCATTCAAACTTAAAAATTTCATTTCCGGAGCTTTGAAAAAGTATAAAATATCAAATGCATGTCATGTTGAGCGGAGGCGAAACATCTACACTTCAAAAAAAAGATTCTTCGACAAGCTACCAATGACATCAAAATTGGACTTTTGAGACAACCTCTTTTGTCAATTGAAAAACAAAAACCGACTATGCAAACAAAAAATTCAAATTTGGCAAAATAATTGATATAAATTCTTAAAGTTTTTTTTCCCAAAAACAACTCAACTCATGAAACAAACTTATTTGCTTACCCTTCTTGTAACCTTACTGGCATTAACCAGCTGCAGCACTTATCAATATGTCACTCTGGAAGACGCTCCTGCAACAAATGAAAATTCTTCATCCTCCATTAAAGATTCTGTTAAAGTGGCTTTTACCTTTACAGGAGATGGGGGGAATATTGTTATGCATATTCGGAATAATTCCGAACACCCCATTATTGTGGATAAAACCAAATCGAACCTCATCAAGGGTGAAAAAACCATCCCCCTCTGGGAGGACAAATCTGTTATCACCGCATCTTCCACCACGCGGCAGTCATCTGTGGACAAAAGGAATTATTACACCGACACAGATGGTCAAATCATCAAAGATGAAACACTTCTGTTCATCCCTCCTGCCAGCAAAGGCGAGCTCAATGGACCAAAGATTCAGACCAATTTTCTTGATTCAACGCCTAATGCTGAGATCAAAAAAATTTTGATCCCCACCCCTAACGGATCCTTCAAAGGGGAACAAATTCATTTTGGCAACAACTCTCCGCATCAGTTTCGTGTATTTCTGACTTTTTCTAAATATGGATCTGATGAGAAACCCTTTTTTATGGACAAAACATTCAATGCCAAAACATTGACCAACACTTCGGTAAAACCCAACAATTTCAACAAGAGCGGAGACAAACATTTCTATATAAAAGAAACAACCGGTTTTGGAACTTTCATGGGTGGAGTTGCCGGGTTAGGACTTCTCATTATCGCGGCTGTTGCCCAATAGCAAGATAAAGGCGATAGGCATTAAGTCTCCCCCTACAGGACTCCTAAGAACTGACTTCCTGCCTCTTACAAAACCTCAAGGCTTCGGTTTATTGTTGCGTGTTTTTGGGGGCCGAACCTTACCAATGGAAGATCAGGTACGGCAGATTCTTTCTGAAGAAAGCAGCAGAGCCGAAGCCGATCCGCCGGTTTACCTCCGGTGGCGGATCGGAATCTGCCAGACCTAATTCGATACTACCTGTTCAGGAGCACTGATGGTGCCCTTTTTACTTTTATATGAAAGATATTGGCCGGGTATTAAGTTATAGTCATCAGACTTACCCATCTAATGACTATAACTATATAACTTATCAGGCTATGGTAATCTCATCATTCAGGTATACGTCCTGGATAAGATTTAACAGCTCAATCCCTTCTTTCATGGGACGTTGAAATGCTTTTCGACCTGAAATCAACCCCGTACCGCCGGCACGTTTGTTTACCACCGCTGTTTTAACGGCCTCGGCAAAATCGCCGGCGCCCGAAGAAGCACCTCCGGAATTAATCAGTCCTATTTTGCCCATATAACAGTTGGCCACCTGATAGCGACAAAGGTCGATGGGGTTGTCGGAAGCCAGTTTCTTATACATATCCGGGTGTGTTTTACCAAACTTCAGTTCTTTAAAACCGCCATTGCAGGTTGGTAATTTCTGCTTAATGATATCGGCTTTAATGGTTACTCCCAGATGATTGGCCTGTCCTGTCAGATCGGCCGCTGTGTGGTAATCCTGCTGGTCGGTTTTGAAGTTGCTGTTGCGGGTGTAGCACCAAAGAACAGTGGCCATACCCAATTCATGTGCCTCCTCAAAAGCTTCGGCCACTTCAACAATTTGCCGGTCCGACTCCTCCGAGCCAAAATAAATGGTGGCACCTACTGCAGCAGCTCCCAGATTCCAGGCATCAGATACACTTCCAAACATAATCTGGTCATAGGTATTGGGAAAAGTCATCAACTCATTGTGATTGATCTTAACCAAAAAAGGAATTTTGTGGGCATACTTGCGGGCGTGCAACGACAGGCCTCCAAAGGTAGTGGCTACCGCATTGCAACCACCCTCGAGGGCAAGTTTGATAATATTCTCCGGATCGAAATAATCGGGGTTGGGGGCAAAAGAACTACCACCCGTGTGTTCTATCCCCTGATCGACGGGAAGTATAGACAAATACCCTGAACCGCCCAACCGGCCATGGTTGTAAATCCGTGAAAGATTAATCAGAGTATTGACATTGCGGTCGCTCAACCCAAAGGCTTTATCAATATAATCGGGGCCTGGCTTTAGCAACCTGTCTTTGGAAATTTTGGGCTGGTCAAACGTCAGCAGAGAGTCATCACTTCCCAGGTATTCAAGAATTTTTTCAGTGTTGTTTTTCAAGGTATCCATAACGGTCATTTTTTTGTGATTCAATTAAATGTAGCAATCCAACAGAAGAATGTCCAGTATCCGGATCATTTTTTCAATAGGAACAAGCTTTTAAATCAGAGGATGATTTAAATTTCATTACCACTAATCAGAGCTATTGGTTTTCCGGGACAATAGCTGTCCTTATGCGAATTTTTGTCTTATTTGTTCTACGTACCACACGGATACTATTCCAAAATGCCATGCGTTCGAACATAAACTTTTTTTCACAAGATTTATCTTGATATCCCCACCCGATTATTGTATCTTACACCTTGCATTTTTGTTATTTCTGTAGTGAAAAAAACAGAAAGATCCACCCGGCCTTTGGTTTTAAAGTAAAAGATGAGGAGAGAATATGAGGAAGTATTGCATTGAGAAAGTAAGGCCAAAGAAAAATTCCACCATTTTATGTTTGATCCTTTATTTGCTGTTAAGCAATGCTTCTCCATCTTTTTCAAAACCCATTTCATCATTACAGGCTTTTCCTGAGGCGTTTTGTCCGGCCTGTATCACCCTGCTCAACACGGGCATGCAAAATGATACATTTCTTACTTTCATTGCTAATCCGGAAACATCTCCAATTTCAACGCACCGGTCAGCCAATCCCGGCTTCTTATTTATCGGCATCTTAGCAGGGCTCACATTTCTTCTGTTTTTTATGTTTTTCCGGACCAGGTATTACCAGAAGAGATATCTGATTCTCAAAAAACAAAATGAAGAACTTCTGAAAAAGAGCTCAGCACCCCCTGAATCACCGAAAAACATTAACGGCTTTTCTGTAAAGACCAACAACAATCCTTTCAGAATCAGAGATTGCGTCTTTATTAAAAACCATGAGCGAATGGTTAAAATTCCCCTGAAGGACATTCTCTTCATTAAGGCAGACCGCAACTATTGCTCTCTTCATACCAAACAAAAAGAGTATTTGGTCGTGATGCCTCTTAAGGATTTAGGTGAAAAGTTGACTTCAAAACAATTTCTCAGGATCCATCGCTCTTTCATCATAAATCTTTTACACGTTGATGAAATCGGGACCGGACATGTAGTAATCTCAAAAAAAACTGTTCCTTTAAGCAAATCCTCAAAGGAAGAACTTCTCAAGCATTTGCAAACCATCTGAGCAAATTTTACGCTAAGCAGAGTCTGTCCATAAAGTACCATTAGCTTCGCAAGCCCCCGAAGAAAAACCGGGGCAGGCTTTGCAACTGGCACTTTCTGACCAGACACATGGCTACTTAGTTTACAGACAGGTACCAGGTAAAGGTTAGACTTCTGATCTATTGCGTTTTATCAAGACAATCTTCCTTTCACTTTCAATACTTCTCCCTTCGTCAGCATCAGAAATCAATGTCTCAGGAGTAGGTTGAATGTACCCCAAAAATTTCCCGGGAAGAACAGAACATACGTTCGGACGGTTTTCGGACCTTTTGGTCCTAATTAAGTTTTTTTTTGCTGGTTTTGAATGTAAATTGCTGCTACAAATTAAAATTATTTAATAAAGGTGTCATGAAAAAACTAATGTTGTTAACAGTGGTTCTGGTTCTTCCCCTATTTGGAGCAGAAAGCCAGAAAAAGGACATTCAGAATGTTCCGTTTATTGGATCCGAAGCCCCCTCATTTGTGGGTATGTCTACCAATGGAGAAATAGCCTTCCCCGAGGATTTTGGAAACAGCTGGAAAATCCTGTTCGCTCACCCCAAAGACCACACCCCCGTTTGCTCCTCAGAGATTTTGGAATTGGCCCATCAGGAAAAAGAGTTCGCCAAACTGGGTGCCAGCCTTGTTGTTGTTTCAACAGATTTGCTGGACTCCCACAACAATTGGAAAATGGCACTGGAAGAAGTTAAGTTCAATGGAAGGGAACCGATAAAAATAAATTTCCCTATTGTGGATGACAATTCCATGAAGATTATCAAAAGCTACGGCATGCTGGATATGGGACCCACAATCGGACAAAGTGTACGCGGTGTATTTTTTGTTGACCCCGAGAACCGGATCAGGGCTTACTATTTTTATCCAAACGAAGTAGGACGGAATGTGGAAGAAATGAAAAGAACACTTATCGCCCTCCAAACCAATTACGAAGACCACAGGGTAGTACTTCCCGTTAACTGGCAGCCGGGCGACGATGTAATGCTCAAATATCTGGATAGTGAGCAATTAGCAGAAGTAGACCTTCCCGGCTCAAAATACTACCGGAAAGCCTGGTTTATGAATTACATGAGAGCAAAGTAAACTATTGCTGTCGTTCAATATAAAAAAGTAACCGGCTGGCCTTACAGGATAGTGACAGCCGGTTAAAATTTATATTTGAACAGGGAATACAGTATTTACTAACGGACCTCAAACTTAACACTTGAAACCTCAGCCGAAGAGGAATAACGGAGAATATACAATCCTGTTGGCAATGAAGGCAAAACCACTCTGGTCTCAGCATTTCTGTTGTTCCCCCAATTCTCCTCCCATAACACCTTCCCGTCTATTGCAACTACCTGAAGCTGCATATTTTCTGATACATTAACTCCACCTATCCAAACCACATGCCTGCCTCCCTCATAACCAACCTTTACAACAGGACTATCTTCAACATCAACCCGATTATCTAATGGTACCAGAGGAATTCCGGTAACGGTAATATCATCAATCCCGGCCCCCATCCCCCAACGGTAATTGTCATCATAATAAAAGACTAATCGTGTATTAGATCTTCGCATCTCCTCAGTAATGTCAATATTCATAGATTCCCAGGAAGAAGATTTAGACAGCTTCACAATTTCAATGCAAGAATCCCCTTCTTTACAGGCCATAATCACCAATTCATCAATGGCGTCATAAATTCCGGTAACCAACAAATAATTAAATGAAAGAGTCACTCTTTCGTACAAATCCAGAGCCAGTGGAGGAGACCGGGCCCCGTCCCAAACGTGAACCCCTTCGCCTGCTGAATAAGAATCAGCTCCCAGGAAACTCCCTGTATTATTACCAAAATCCAGATAATAGGAAGAAAGCGTAGAGCTATTGCCCCACAGCCAACCGGTGGTATCGTCCTTAATACTCCAATCAACGGGTTCTTCCTCGAACGTTACAACATAAGGCAGAAGTTCCTGCTCATGAGGTTTGGCAACAACCTCATTGGTGGGAAGGCTTTGATTAGCAAAACTGCCATATTCCGCGGTTACATAATAGGAGTATTCAATATCATTTTGAACGCTGCTATCTAACCAGGCTGTATCATGGCAGGTGGCAAAGCAGCTCCCGTTTCTGTATATATTGTAGCCAGAAGGCTCACCCTCATCAGGAGCATACCACGTAAGAAAAACTTCACTATCATCAGAGATCCTTTCAAGATTAGAAGGAGGATAAAGGCCTGATGATAAATCCTGTCCGGAAATAATCAAGCTGAAGGATTGTTTTCCATATTTCAGCCCGGCCCGCGAGGAAATGCGAATTAAGTACTCTCCTTCCATTGGATTGGACAGGACTACCTGTTCTACATTATCGAGATTGTTTATTCCTTTGATAGCAGGAGCCGAGGGTTCGTCAGGATCCAAAACCCAGGGGTAAAAAACAGTACCATCGTTTAACCGGACCAATTCAATATCCAGATTATTTACCAACACAGGGGTTTCATCATCCAGCACATATTCGGCAATTTGCCCGGCGGGATCGGTCCAGCAGAGTGTCACCTTCAATTCGGGACAGTCACCAGGTATGTATATCTCATGATAAAAGACAGTTTCATCGGCCAGCTCATCTTCCATAACTGACTGCCCCCCTGATGATCTGTTGGTCTTTAACAATTCCACAGCCGCTGATGCATTAATCAGGCCCCATCCAAACCGGTAATCAGGTCCGGGATAAGCCCCTGCTTCCCTGGCAGAATGAATCAACAACCCTTTTACACTAGAGGCAGCCAAAGGCACTCCCGGCTGGCATTCCTTCTGCATCTGATTGATGAGCGTAACAACTCCCGACACAGATGCTGCTGCCATAGAGGTGCCATCATAAGTTTCGTATTGGTTTACATTCTGTGCAATGGAAGAATATATAGAAGTGCCATTGGCTACCAGATCGGGTTTAATACGCCCATCATCGGTAGGTCCCCAGCTACTGAAAATGCTCATTTCAACATCTTCGGGCCCTGAATAACCTGACAGCACCTCGGCAACTGCTCCAACTGTGATGATATTTTTGGCTACCGACATGGAGCCCATACATTCATAACCATCCGAAGAGCCATCTGGAGGATGATAATCATTAGCCTCATACCAATGGTCTGAAAAATCGAAATGGGGGGTGTTTTCAGGAGGAGCATCATTACGGTCATTGCCGGCTGATTTTACAATCAAATACCATGGTGCCAGGTAAGTCAATAAATCCAGGTCATAACTTTCTTTTGAATATCTGCCAAAATTCAAATCCTCATCGGTGGAAATGTCAAGATCACCGTACCAGTACCAGGCTTCATCTCCCGGGTTGTACTTCCACCCGCAAATGGTGCCATAGGAATGATTTGAAGCCAATAATCCATCAGCCGCTTCGGAACCCATTTCCGACACATCGAAATTAAAATCATAAGCCACGACAGTTCCCAAAGGGGCCATGCCATGACATGACTTATCCACCCCTCCGGCCACCATCGTGCCAGCCAGGTGGGTGGAATGATCATTACAGGCATTGGGTTGGTCTCTTTGGATAATCCGACTTTCGCCCGTTTGAAAAAACTCATTGTGTTCAGTCAACACACCTCCGCCATCCCATAATCCGGTAATAATTCCTTTCCCGGATAGTTCATTCTCCGGCTCATCCCATAACACATCAACACCTGCAGTAATGGCAGCATCAAGGTTGTGAGTGTGTATCCATACCGGATGTTGATGCTCGAAACGCCGCAAGAGCAACGCAACACCATCTCCACCCGAAAAGGAGGACCGATAATTATTTTTTCGGGCCAGGGAATCTACAACATACTGCTGCTGACGATACCATTGGGCCCAATTCATGGAATAATCTCTTATTGCTTTCCTTTGCTGGTCCCGGAGAGTCATGCTCCGGAGCTGACCATTAACGGAGAGCCCGGAACATGCCAGCAACAAAAAAGTCAGCCAAGCAGCTACCAAAGAAAATTTTGATATCATAATAAATTCTCTCAGCCCGTTTCTCGGATCTTAAGCACCTCCTGAACAGGCACAACAATCAAAAACAGGACTACTCGGCAGGAGAATACCCGGGCAAAAAAATGACATTACTGTCGCCATGTACAAAGTCAAGTACCTGAACGGCATCATCGGCGGCAAGAGCAAAACCCCCGGCAGCGTCTACCGTCTCTTCAGTCCCCCACCGGGATGTAAATAGTCCGTTGGTTTCAAAATAATCAGCAATTGAGAAAATAGCCGGACTCGCAGAGTTTCCATTCTCATCGATGGGATAATACACATTATTCCAAACCAAAAACTGGATGTACCTGTTCTCATAAGTTTCTCTGCGGTTGTAGCTATAGGAAGAGCCCATCCCGTCGAAATCAAGGAAATTAAAATACCGTTTTTGCTCGCCCAGAAAGTTATACTCATGGGGGTTCACAATAGGATTAATTCCCCAGCAGTTAACAAATCCATTGATGTAAACCATTTCATCCAGGGTGAGCGTACCGGTTTTATCTGATCCTGCTGCCAGACAGGAAGCCGCCAGCTCAAGAGGTTTAAAGTTGTAAGGGTCCTGTCCAAGGAATGCCAAACGGTTAGGTCCGTCATCAGTAGGCTCAAACAGCCATTTCATCAGGTATTGATAAAGCGCCATGTTTTCACGGGGAGAATCGATGGTTTTGGTATATCGCGTTAATTCCCCCTCCACCATAAGGTCATAAGTCGAAGTTAACCGTCCGCAAAAGTCAACCGTAATCACTGCATTAGGCGCAGTAAGGGTTTTCATGGCTTCCTCAAAAGCCTGGTCCAAAACATCCTGGGGGGAACGGACAATATTTAAACGTCCAAATTCAACTTCAGATGCCAGTTCGGGGTTTAATAGTTCACCTTCAGCATCCAATTCCAGAGCATTGCCGTTGGCATCCACCGGTTGAACGTACCATTCACCTGCAATTTCAACCATTTCAGGCACACCATTTTCTTCTCTCAGGAGCACATAAAGATCTCCATAATCCCCACCTCTGGAGGTGCCGCTTTCATCGTTTCGTTTGATGTGAGGATTTTCGCTTGTATTGCCATTGGCCCAATTCGGACGGTCGCTGTCGTCATCTCCGTCCGTCCACATACGTCCTTTTTGGCATCCGGATAGAACAGCCAGTATGAGTAAGGCTGGTAATAATAATTTCTTCATCCTTCAGGTTTTTAAGAATTGTTTTATTAAAAGAGGCAACATCACAGATGGCTCCCGAAAAATTCAGAAAGCCGAGTAACCGTTAAAAAACCTACATCCCTTCAGAATAAACGGAATGGGGTATTTGTGAGAGCCCTGCCTGCTATTCCCGGGAAATCGTTTTAAAGCAGAAAGGCAGAAGTTCGTTGGCAGATTGACAAAGGATAATAATCCTCTTCATTTTCCTGCCCACTCCAGGTTAACACATGTACTCAATTAAAATTAAGGAAATACCAATGGTGCTTCAATACCACGGTTGAGGATTTTAAATACCCATTTCGTCGAGAGAAGCTAACCAAATGGGGTAAAAAGGGAAGCCCTGATTCAGTCGGTACATTGAACCCGTTCATTCCGGCAAAGGATGCCTTGAGAACAAGCATATTTGAGAAGACCAAGAACATTTTTGGCTCCTACTTTTCGCATAATGTTTTTCCGGTGGGTACGAACCGTAGATTCGCTGATGTTAAAAACCTCCGCTATCTGCTTTGGGGTTTGCAGATCAATAAAGGAATTTAAAATTTCCTTTTCCCGGGCACTTAATTCATTTTTCCCGTTTCCGTTCTGTACATGAATCTGATGATTTAAAACTTCAGTAATAACGGAACAAAAGTATTTTTTTTCGTTGCTGACCTGCTGAAGGGCCATCATCAGGTTTTTTCCTCCACAGCTCTTCAGTACATAACCATCAAGGCCGGCATCAAGTATGTCTATTAAGAGAGTATTTTCTTTCAGAAAGCCTATTAAAAGGACTCTTTGCTCATATTTCTTTAACTCCTGAATGTGTTTTAAGACTGACTGATCGGGGCAGAGTGTCTCCAGGATAACTACAGAAAACGGCTGAGCGATTTGTATCGTTTCATCGTTTAATGGCAGTAACTCCTGAACTATGAATTGATCACTTTGATTGATCAAAGCCTGAAGAGCCTCTCCCCATAGCTGATGAAGGTACAATATGGCAACTCTTTTCTTCATCTCAATAAAATTTGATTCTCATGGCCCGATGAAAGTTCCCGGACATCAGAAGTTACAATTATTTGAATTTTTATGCCTTCATTTTGTACCAACACCTTAAAATTAAAGGTTATCTGCAATATTTAAAGATTTATCCCTCATATTGAACTACCAGAAACTCTCCCCCTTCAAAAACTAAAGCTACCAAATGCCCCATTCCGCCCATGGATTGATAAACACAACCGGCATCTATATTTACCGGACTGCTCATCTCCTGAGACAACACAAAATCAAGGGGACGTGGGGTGTGACCGTGGATCAGGACTTTTCCACCCAAAAAGGAATGGTCAACCGGAAAATCGCGAATCCAAAGCATGGACTCAGCATCGTTAAAAGGATCATCCACACCAAAATCCAACCCGGCATGCACAGCCACAAACTTTTCCCCATTGACATACATACGGGTTTGCCCGAAAAAGTTAATATACGGGGCCGGAATTTCATCTACAGAATCAACGCCAAAACTTCGAAGTGTTTCCCCGCCTCCATTCATCAACCACAATTTTTGAGACCTTCTACCATTTAGACTATCCAGCAACATCTGCTCGTGATTACCACGAAGCGTAATCACATGGAAACCTTCACTCTGTAATTCCATAACATAATCTATCACGCCTTTGCTATCGGGGCCCCGATCGATGTAATCGCCAATAAAACAGAGCAAATCTTCTTTAACCGGCCTTATCTTTTCAGTAATCAGTTTTTTTAAAGTCCGGCAGCAACCGTGAACATCTCCTATGAAGTAGGTATTGGGCATTAATATATTTTTAGATGGTTAGATTTAAGACTTTTAGACAATAGAGGTTAGAGGTTGGAAATCAGAGGATAGAAATTTGATCTATTTAAGCCATATTTGGGCTTTTAAGTGGCTGTCAAAGGTCCGGGTTTAATGTCATTCTGAGCTTGCCGAAGAAGCTGTTCATCTGGTAAACAGATATTTCCCTCCAGCATAAATTACAAAAAGAATGGTCAAACATCAACCCTGGTGTTTATGCGTGCTAATCTTATTTGCCCCATAAGATTCAAGCACAAATGCGCCTTGTGTAGTATAACAACTCTAAACTTTTATTAAAAAGCCCCTCCCTTTAAGCGGGTAGAAAAATTTATTACTTTTGTGCTTCAAATTGTTCCAAAAAATCAGACACAATGCTTGATAAGATAAAAGATTTACTGGAAGAGGTCAAAGGGTTGACTGCCGAAACGGCTGAGGAAGCAGAACAACTGCGCATCAAATATCTGAGTAAGAAAGGCATCATTCCTTCGCTCTTCAATGAGTTTAAGAGTGTACCCAACGATCAGAAAAAAGCAGTGGGACAGGCCATTAATGAGCTGAAGAATACCGCGCAGGAATCCATCAACAACCTGAAGGAGCAATTTGAGCAGTCCAATTTAACATCCGGAGCGTCTGACCTGACGCTTCCCGGAAGCCAGATGCCCATTGGCAGTCGCCACCCGCTGTCAATTGTACGCAAACAGATTGTGGATATTTTCGACCGCATTGGTTTTACTGTGGCTGAAGGTCCTGAGATTGAGGACGACTGGCACGTGTTTGAAGCTTTGAACTTCCCCCCTGAGCACCCGGCACGAGATATGCAGGATACCTTCTTTATCAATCAGGATCCGGATATTTTGTTGCGTACGCATACCTCATCGGTGCAGATCCGCACCATGGAAAATCAGCAGCCCCCCATCCGGGCCATTTTCCCGGGACGCGTTTTCCGCAACGAGGCCATTTCAGCCCGGGCGCACTGTATTTTCCACCAGGTAGAAGGCCTTTACATTGATGAAGATGTTTCATTTGCCGACTTACGTCAGACATTGCTTTACTTTGCGAAAGAGATGTTTGGTAAAGAGACGCGCATTCGTCTGAGACCTTCATATTTCCCCTTTACCGAACCATCGGCAGAGATGGACATCTCATGTACGCTGTGTGGTGGTGAAGGCTGTAACATCTGTAAGTACACCGGATGGGTGGAAATTCTGGGATGTGGCATGGTTGACCCTGCTGTATTGAGCAATTGCAACATCGACCCCGAAAAATACACCGGCTTTGCCTTTGGTATGGGCATCGAGCGTATTGCCATGCTGAAGTACCAGATCAACGACATACGCCTCTTTTTCGAGAACGATGTCCGCTTCCTGGAACAATTTAAGGCAGAATCTTAAAGACCTTATTTAAACGCGGAGACGCAATGACGCAGAGTTTTTATTGAAAATATTCAAACCGCGGATCTTTGGGTTCGCGGTTTTTTTGTGGATTTTGGTGAGACACTAAAACACTTTTTACCAGCCAATATAGTTTAGAAGTTTGTGGGACAGGAGATCTTTTCAGGATTGAAAATCAAGGGCTATAATGGCGGGTTGCAAACCCGCAATTATAAGTCAGCTGGATTGCAATTCCTGCTGAGAAGGGGGGGGAAAACAGTCGCTCAGCAGGGGTTAAATTAATGATGCACTAAAAACAAAAAACACCTACCTTTATAAGAGCAAGAGCAAACAATGACGTCAAATTTGAACTTTTCGGACAGCCTTATTTTACAAATTCAATCTTTATATATTATTATATACTAATCAATCTTTTAAGGAGGTCATACATGAGAAAGTTTATCCATGCATTCACCATGCTCGCCGGCATCGTCATGATCCTGATTAGCCAGGCCTGTTCAAAAGACGATTCCACCAATCTCCACCAGGAGAGACTCGAGATCGGACGTGCCCTGCTCGAAGTGCAGGCGCCTAACGTAGATGAAGTCCTGCCGTACTATACGGACGACATAGAGTACCACGATCCGATCGTTGACATCTATGGAATTCAGGATATGACTGCATTCTTCAATCAACTCATTACTGATGCTTCTCCCAATCTTGTCACTATTGTGGAGGACGAAACCCTCATCGACGACATCTACTCAGCTACGTGGACCATGTCGGGGGATTTCCTCAATGTTCCTTATCAGGCCAAAGGGATCTCAATCTTCAAATTCTCACCCAACTCTTCACAGGTGTACTACCAACGTGACTACTATTCCGAAGGCGATATCATGGCCACTATTCCCGGTCTGGATGAGGCAATAGGTGGCTTCAGGATGTACTACAGATGCTCTGTTGATCCTACCTATGACTGCCCACTCGCGAATGTCCCTCTCAACGCCGAAAACAACCAACTGCGTTCTCTAAAACAGATAAGTAAGGATCAGCTGGTGGTTGGTCGTCAACTGGTCGAGATCAATGCCGGGAACTGGACAAACGTACTCCCCTTCCTGGAGAGTAACTACGAATACCACGACCCCATCGTCGACATCTTTACCCCTGCCACCATGACCGAGTTTCTGGGCCGTCTGTTTGCAGGATCGTCGGACCTGTACACTACAGTCGAGGACGAGACTATGGTAGACGATATTTATATGGCGACGTGGACCATGTCCGGTGAATTTAACGGAGCTCCTTTTAGCGCGCCAGGTATGTCAATCGTGAAGTTTGTTGAAGGTACAACACAAACCTATTACTCCCGGGACTACTACACAGAGGGTGACGTAATGCTTGGCGTTCCTGATCTCAGAGATGCCGTACTCGGTTTTCGCGATTACTACCGAAGCGCCGTTGATCCAACCTACGTCAGTCCCCAGTAGGGCGAGTGCATCTGTCCCTGCCATTCGGAATATCAGGTACTATACCCCGCTCAGCCGGATTTCTTTGCAAGACAAAGCGGCATAGCCGAAAGGCAATCCGGTTGTTCTTAACTGCGGGTTTGCAACCCGCTGCAAAGTCTAAATTATGAAGAATTAGAAATCAAAGATAACTATCCACAAATTGCCGCTCAACTCCGCCATTTTCATATTGCAAAGAGATCCTTCCCTCCAGCAGCAATATCGACTTGTTAAAAAACCCTAAATACAAAAACCGAAAGAGAAAACACTTGCTTTCAAGTATTTGGATTTTCGACTCACCAATAACCAAATAATTCTTCATAAGCTGTTTTTAAAACTTTAACAAAGTATTGATGTAAGAATCTTAAGGAATTCCTTTATTTCGCACCCTTAAAATTTTTTACCAATAGTTTTTACAAGAGATTTATGAATCAAACTGCCGCATGGGCCAATCTTCAACCCAGCCAAGTAAATGATGTTGCCGGAAATGGTGCAGAAAGTAGTGAATTGGAGGTTCCGCCATAACTCAAGCCACTCCAATGAAATTGCCTATAATTCTTATTTCAAATTTTTAGTGCCGGTTGAGTAAAAAACTTATCAGGCACCCTGCCTTCATTTTGAAGCATACCACCCGGGACGAATTCAAGTACAGAAAAATAAGTGGTAGCTCTAAATCTCAAACAATCGTAATGAAGAATTTCAAGAACAAGTATTTTGATATTTCAAAACCGGTTTTCATACCGGCAGCCATAATCACCTTTCTATTTGTCAGTTTAACCATCCTTTTCAGCGACAGAGCTGAAGCCGGATTTTCCGGTTTTCAGTATTATATGTCGAGTAATTTTGGCTGGTTCATCTCCCTGTGCATCAATTACTTTTTAATATTTGTACTATATCTGGCATTCAGCAAATTCGGAAACATCCGAATAGGCGGGAAAGATGCGAAACCCAGTTTCAGCAAGTTTTCCTGGGTCGCAATGCTGTTTTCTGCCGGCATGGGCATTGGCCTGGTCTATTTTAGTGTAGCAGAACCT
Source organism: Marinilabilia rubra (assembly GCF_003121985.1). Classification (GTDB taxonomy): domain Bacteria; phylum Bacteroidota; class Bacteroidia; order Bacteroidales; family Marinilabiliaceae; genus Marinilabilia; species Marinilabilia rubra. The sequence continues at coordinate 16,806 of NZ_QEWP01000001.1, read as the reverse complement.
ATGCTGCATTTTAACAATCCCATTATTGAAGGGGCCTCGGATGTTGAGAAAGCCCGTTTGGCCATTCGCAACACCTATTTTCATTATGGTTTCCATGTTTGGGGAATATACATGTTGCTCGGTATTGCACTGGCCTATTTTACCTTTAACAAGAACGCAGCATTATCATTAAAATCGACCCTGGTTCCGTTATTTGGTAACCGCCTGAATGGATGGCCAGGCCATATAATTGATATTGTGGCTGTTTTGGCAACACTCTTTGGACTGGCCACCTCACTCGGCTTTGGTGCATTGCAGTTCAGCACCGGCTTATCTGAGTATTTTGGACTGGAGAACTCCACCAGTTTACAAGTCTGTTCCATCATAGGAATAACATTAATTGCTACCATCTCGGTGGTAACAGGTTTAAATAAAGGACTCAAATATTTAAGCAATGCCAATATCATCATAGCACTGGTTGTATTCGCATTTGTGCTGATTTTAGGGAGTTCCCTGCGCTTGATCGATGGTTTTGTGGAAAGCTTAGGGACTTACCTTTCAGGTCTGGTTGAATTGAGCTTATTCCGAAATCAGTATGGCACTCCCGGCGACTGGTTTAAAGGCTGGTCGATGTTCTACTGGGTATGGTGGATTTCGTGGTCGCCATTTGTGGGAACTTTTGTTGCCAGAATTTCCAAAGGCCGAACCATCCGGGAAATTGGGGTTTTTGGACTCGTCATTCCTTCTGTTTTTTCCTTTTTATGGATGTCTGTTCTGGGGGGAACCGCTCTAAACCTCCAGTTAGATGGCAGCCTGGATATTGCCTCCATCGTGGCACAGGACAGCTCAGTGGGACTCTTCAAAATGCTGGAGACTCTGCCTTTATATGAAATCACCGCATTTATATGCATTGTTTTGGTGGGTACTTTCTTCATTACATCATCCGACAGTGGTTCTTTGGTGGTAGATATGATGACAGCAGGCGGAAAATTGAATGCCCCAAAAGGACAAAAGGTATTTTGGGCTTTCATGGAAGGCGCCATTGCCATTGCATTATTAGTAGGAGGCGGATTAACGGCCCTTCAATCGGCTTCTATTTCAACCGGCTTCCCTTTTGCCATGATCCTGGTGCTGGTCAGTTTGTCCTTAATCAAAAGTTTAAAACAGGATGAGCAGTTAAAGAGCTGATCATTTTATTATTTGGGGCTGGCTGAGAAACACTTATATATCTACGCATCAGTACATCGAGGGTACTTTAACAAAAATGAGGTGCAAGGATGTTTGTTTGGAATCACAATTAGCTTTGCACTTGAGAAATTCTTTAGGATAAAATTTTAGTTGTTTTTGTTCTGAAAGATTGTTTAAAAACAGCTACGCATCTTAGTATTTAAAAGGCGCGCGGGCCCGTCCGTTTTCCGGGCCGGCGGTTGGCGAGAAGGCTTAATGGGTGACTTCCAGGCCTTGCGGGCTAGCCGGAAATTAAGCCTGATGCGGGTGGAAAGGTTTAAACGGACTTCCCGAGAATAGTTTTTGTGGGTTTTTGGCCTAACAAAAACCTTACAAAACTTAATTCGGGATTTTGTTTCTTTTTGGGGCAATGCCAAAAAGAAAATCAATAAAAAAATAAAAATGAGGCTGCTGACTTTTTCAGCAGCTCTTATTTATAGATTTTTAGATGTAAGATGATTGATACAATCCTGAAATGATGCATCTTAACAAACAAACACCTGCAAACACAAAATACTGGCTTGCGGTGCCCTGCAAAAGTTTAACGGGGTATTGGTAGCTAATACGGATCAATAAAAGGCCGGCTGGATATTGATTCCAACCGGCCTTTTGTTTTTATATTAGCATTGTATTCATATGCTGTGGCTGACAGGCTACTGCTCAGCGGGATTTCATCCAAGAGCAAATTGGCAACACAAGCTATAATCAGCCGGACAGTTATTCCTAATTGCAATCCTGAATTGATGAAAAAGCTTCTATATTTTTTCAACCAATTCTTTTTTCAACCAATTAAAAGCATCATCCTGATTGTATTTAATTTCAGGTCTCAGCAATCCTTCCATATCACCTGTAAACTCTGCACTATCTTCTTTTCCTTCGATATTTAACAATAATTCTTTTTTCCCTGGAGGTCTTTTACCTGTGGCAAAAGAAATGTACTCCCTAAAACAAGCTATAATTTGCTCATAGTTCAAATCAATATGTTGCCGTGAATAATCCAGGTCAAATAAATCTCTTCCTTTTCTTCTTTGATACAGTGCCCGCAGTTTTGTCCCTAAAAGCTCATTAATATTGTATGTTTTTATTTCCGCTTTACCAGAGAACCATTCACTTTCAATTGCAAAAGGAAAATCAACCCAATCAAGTACGCTGAAATGCTCTTTGCAATTAATCTCCAATTTCAATCGCATTCGTATTTCTTCATATTCCGAAGTAAAACGATACAACGCTTTGGCCCCATGTCCACGAACTTGTGTTGCTCTTTTTTCTTAAAAAAAGGTAATAACCTCATTTAACCTTTCCATTATTGGTTTTATTGGACCTTCTTTTATTTGTACCAAATCAATATCCTCAGAATATCTGGGTGCCGGATTAAGATAGAGTTTATGCAATGCTGTTCCTCCTCTGAATGCAAGGTTCTCTCTCAGGAAGTCATCAGAAAATATTTCCACTAAGGTTCGGGAAATAATCAAGTCTTGCTCAATCTGTGAAAATTCATTCCATGGTTCCTGTTCTTGCCACTTTGCTATATATGGTTTAGGTATCATAAATCGCTTTCTAATTTTACATTAACATCTATTTTCCACTTATTATGAACTGCACCTGGTTTTTCTTCTAATTTCGGGCTTAATAAAACAGGGAAGAAGTTTTCCGATTTTAGTTCTGCATAAATCATTTCTTGTAACTCTTCTTCTATACCAAGGACTTCAAGCAAAAATCCGAATCTTTGCAAAGTACTTTTATTAGGATATACGCTCAATAGCTTTGACAAGTCAGATTCAGTTAACTCTTCGGTTAGTTCCTCAATTGTCGCAAGCATTCTGTTGATACCACCCAATTTTGTTTGGTGATGTATTAAATCAGCAATTGTTAATGCAGGACTGGAAATTTTAAAAGTTCCGGCATCTGATTTTTTTATTTGAATATTATTATCCGGCCACCTACTTGTTGTAAAAAAACGAATATCAATCGTTTTTTTTGATATATCGTTAAGTTTTGGTTTTTCAGTAAGCAGGTAGTCTCTTTGAATTTGTTGATGACCAGCGCCGTGAAATCTTGCCGCAGAGAATAGCCCTACATAATACTTTCTATCTAAGTATTTGAATAATTTCTCACAATATAATTGAATTGGTAACTTTTGAGCAGAGGAATACCTCGGAGTGATTATTAAATAAAATCCTTTTCTCAGATTTACAACGTCTCCCTTCTCAGACAAACGGTCAAGTTCTCTCTTTATAGAGGTATCCGTTTTACCTGTTTCTCTTCGAAGTTCATCTACTGAGAATGAGTATTCCTCAACAGATAATAGTTTTTTTATATATCCTGCAGTGGCCAACTTTAGAAATATTTCGAGCAATATACCTCAAATTGGTGCAAATGTCAAATTAATTCTACGATTTCTTTGTTTGTTGACAAAAAACAACTCTTTTAAAATTTTGGAAGCGGGGTGGCTTGCAGGATTTTTAAATAAAGATAGAACTATTAACCTCTGCTCACCCGGATTTCTTTTGACGAGCAAAAGCGGCAGAGCTGAGCGCCAATCCGGGTGGCCTTAAACTGCGGGCTTGCAACCCGCTTTGCAATATACAATACGCATTGTTTTTTTGGAAAACCGGTATTTGCATCCTTACAGATAACCTGTAGATACTGTTTTTATATCTGCCCCCCCACACCCTTAAACTTTTCAACAAACGAAGCAATCTTTTGAAAAACACTCTGCTTCTTCTTTAAATATTGAGGGTTCAACGGGCTCATTTTGGGTAAAACAGAATTGAGTTCAGTACCATTTTCGCTGGCATATTCATGTTTTAACGAGGTCGTTATATACCGCCTGGCAGCTTCTTCGTTCAAATCCTCATCTGCAATTAATTCGGATGCCTCTGATTTTTGTTTTTCCTGAGCATAAGCAAAGAAAGAATCTATTATGCCGGCCTTGTCTTGTATGGTATCGAGGTCAGTATTATTGATAAAATCAACAACCAGACTCTCTTTTGCCCGGTTACCAATGCTGGCACGGATAACACGGCGAATTTCTTCAATTAACTCATTCTTATCTTTGGTCTTTTTGTTGTGCTCAAAAATGAGTTCAAGAATGTAATCCAGATTGATTTCCTGCGATTTAAGCAAATCTATCTCAAAAACCACATCATCCCAGTCAATATCCGATTCTTCGCCTTCTTTACCGCTTTTCTCGCGACGCAGCCAGTCGCGAATGTCATTATAGGTGGAGCGATAGTCCTGGATCGTTCTTTCCTCCGGAACATCCACCTCTTGCATGGCAGCTATATCGTCATCTGTTACAAAGTGGGTTTCCTTAAATTCCTCAACAGCCTTGTGATCATCAGTATCAACACCTTGCAGTGCCTTGAGATGGGTAAACTCATCATAATTTTGAAGAATATTTTCAACGCGGAGGTACTCGCCAAAGAGCTTTGCAAACTCTTTTTTATCCTTTTCCGTGACGATCTCGTCAGGATCGGGGAATTTTTCATTCAGCTCGTTTACCACATCTATGTAACCACGCCGCGCTTTACCCGTTGCAATATCCGTAAAGCCTTCCAGGTATTCTTTATAACTCTTCTCCAGTACAACATTTTTGGTGCTGCTATCCCCGAATAGCGTAATGGCATCAACGGTTGCCGACTCCAAATCCCGAAAGGTTACAATATTACCAAAGGTCTTGGTGGCATCGTAAATTCGGTTGGTGCGTGAGAAGGCTTGCATTAATCCATGATAACGCAGGTTTTTATCCACAAACAGCGTATTGAGGGTAGGCGCGTCAAAACCTGTCAGGAACATACCCACCACAATAAGCAGATCCACCTCTTTGTTCTTCACGCGCTTGGCAAGGTCGCGATAGTAGTTCTGAAACTCTTTGCTGTCTACCCCATAGCTGGTTTTAAACAGGGCGTTATAGTCGTTGATGGCCTGGGTTAAAAACTCCTTTGCAGTGCTGTCCATGGCAGAGAGCTCAAAACTCTCATCGGCTATCTCACCTATGGCATTTTGTTCTTCGTTGGCCGCAAAGGAGAAAATGGTGGCTATTTTCAACGGCTTGCCGCTCTCTTTTTGCAGATTGTTGATTGCTTCATAGTAACATTTGGCAGCATCCACACTGCTAACGGCAAACATGGCATTAAACCCGTTTCCATTCCCCTGTAATCGATGGGTTTTCTGCCTGAAGTGCTGCAAAATGTATTGAGATATTTCTTTGATACGGACAGGGTGCAGCAAGGCTTTTTTGTTTTCGGCTGCACTTAACTTTTTCTCATCCGTTTCTGTCTCTATGGCCTTAAACTTTGGCCGGACATCATTGTAGTCAACCTTAAATTTAAGTACTTTCTCATCTCTGATGGCATCGGTAATAACATACGAGTGCAATTCGCGACCAAACACTCCGGCTGTTGTTTCTGCTCCCAAAGCATTTTCCGGAAAGATAGGGGTGCCGGTAAAACCAAACTGATAGTACTTTTTAAATTTCTTCCGGAGATTCTTTTGTGCCTCTCCAAACTGAGAGCGATGAGCTTCGTCAAAAATGAACATCACCTGTTTCTGAAATACAGGCAAATCACGCTCACCTTTCATGAGGTTATTGAGTTTCTGAATGGTGGTAACGATAATCTTGTTGTCCTCTTTCTCAATATTTCTTTTTAAACCAGCTGTACTATCCGAGCCATTCACACTATCGGGGGAGAACCGCTGATACTCTTTCATGGTTTGGAAGTCGAGGTCTTTACGATCGACCACAAAGAATACCTTGTCGATAAAATCAAGCTTTGTAGCCAGGCGTGCCGCTTTAAAACTGGTGAGGGTTTTACCCGATCCGGTGGTATGCCAGATATAACCACCACTTTCGGGCTTAGACCATTGTTTTGCCTGATACGAACTGGCAACCTTCCATAGGATCCGCTCGGTAGCTGCAATCTGATACGGTCGCATGATCAGCAGCGTATCACTTACATCAAATACCGAATAGGTAAGCAGCACATTTAAAAGGGTGTTTTTTTGAAAGAAGGTGGCTGTAAAGTCCTTAAGGTCTTTGATAAGCGTATTGTCCGACTTTGCCCAGTTCATGGTAAAGTCGTAGCTGTTTTTATTGCGCTCCACAGTGTTGGCAAAATAGCGGGTATCGGTACCGTTAGATATTACAAAAAGCTGTAAGTATTTAAAGAGGGAGTTTTTGGCATTGAAGCTCTCTTTGGTGTACCGATGCACCTGGTTAAAAGCTTCGCAAATGGCAACACCCCGCTTTTTCAGTTCCACCTGCACCAGTGGTAAGCCATTGACCAGGATGGTAACATCGTACCGGTTGGCCTGGCTCCCTGCCTGCTCAAACTGCGAAATGACCTGCACTTTATTCCGCGCAATCATTTTTTTATCTACCAGGTAGATGTTTTGGATATGACCGTCGTCAAAGACAAAGTCGTAAATATAGTCGTCGTGTATTTTCCGGGTTTTATCGATGAGCGTATCACCGGGCCTGTCTAAATATTCCTCCACAAAACGCAGCCACTCTCCTTCTGTAAACTCCACATTGTTGAGGCGTTGAAGCTGCGTTCTCACATTGGCAAGCATGGCCTCCTGCGTGCTCACCCTAGGAAGATGCTCATAACCCTGACTGATTAAATCCTGAATGAATTCCCGCTCAAGGTCTGCCTCCGACTGATAGCCGACAGGTGCATCGTTCACCTCCGAAAATTTGGTGTATGTATCTAAGACAATGAAATTGTTGGTTTCTGCTATGGTTTTGTAGGTAGTCATGGTTTCTGTTTTTTATTAAATCATCCAGGGTTCTTCATTATAGGGTGATTGGGTTTCCAATACAACATTTCCATCACCATTATTTAATTTATCGTTGACCCATTTTTGCGGATTGTCAATTATATATTGCGATATGCGCATATATTCATTTTCATTGCGCACAATGTGTTCCCAATAATTTCGTTGCCACACACGACGATCAAAACGTGGGAATTTCCCGTTTTTCACCCCCCGGATATATTCATTCGTTGTCATCGTTTTAAACCATTGGATAACGGCTCCCATTTCGGGGCGAACCCGTCGGGGCAGACCTGCGTGTCTGCCCGTTTCCCCCACAATTTCAATAATGCAATGAAAATGGTTAGGCATAACCACCATGGCGTGGCATTTTATATCGGGGAATTTATTTTCCAATTCGTAATACCAATGGTTCACCATTTCCCCGGCATCGGTCAATATCAATTTGCCGTTTTGTATATCGCCAAACAAACATTCCCGGTTTTGCGTGCAAAGGGTGATAAAATATCTGCCCGGTTGCGAATAATCATATCCTTTTAACCGGATGGATTGGCGGTTTGGGTAATTGGTTTTCATAATCCTATTTTTTTATTTTTTGTTGTCGGGGCAGACCTGTCGGGGCCTGTCGGGGCAGACCTGTCGGGGCCTGTCGGGGCAGACCTGTCGGGGCAGACCTACGTGTCTGCCCGTTTCAGGGGCGAACACAGAGGTTCGCCCCTACGTTGTTCCCGTCGTCGTTCCCGGCGCCCCCGGAAACGTCAACAACATATCCCGGTAATATTCATATTGTTTTTTTCGCAATGCTATCTCCCTGGGCAATCCTTCACTGATGGACGCCGTCAGCGTGTCGAATTTGTCCAGGATGCTGACGATGCGTTGTTGTTCTTCTAATGGGGGGATAGGGATAGCAAATAACTCAAACTCCTTAACACGAACATGAGGAACACCAGCACCTTTCTTCATTGCATGAATATGTTGCTGTTTGTTTTGAAGAAAATAGTAAACGAACTTCGGCCTTAAAATTGTATAATCGGGATGAATACTGAAAGCATCAGTTAAAAAAATTGGCTGATCCCAAAAGCTCACATAACCTGCATAAGCTCCTGATCTAGCAATGACAATTGTTTCACCTTCTCTATTATAATTTATATGAGAATAGGTTGAAAATGGCCCATTTGCAACAACTGGTATTTCTCCGGGTATTGTCTCTTTTTTTGTAATTGCCGTACCCCGTCGAAACTCACCTACCTCCCCCAACGTCTTCCACTCCACCTTTTTCGTGCTTTTCGTGTCTTTCGTGGACTCAAAACTCAGCAGCTCATCCCGATAGTAGCTGTACTGCTTTTTACGAGCGGTTAGCTCTGCGGTTAGCTCTGCGGTTAGCTCCGTAAAGGTGTCGAGAATGCGAACGATCTCTTTTTGGACCGAGAGGGGTGGAATGGGGAGTTGGAGTTTTTTGAGTTCTTTCATAGGTAAGCTAACTACTGGAGAACCTACAATCTTTCTGATATAAGTTTGAACAATATTTTCTGAGTTAAGTAAGTGAGATAAATATTTTGAAACTATAATTTCTTGTATAGGTTTTATTACATAAACACCTTCCTTGATATTCCAATTTTTAGGTGGACTCTCAATTACTGCTGTTCTTCCTACTGTACCTGTCCCAGAGAATAAAATATCACCAACTTCTAAAGTTGAACGATTATTTATTAACTCTAGTGCTTGATTATTAACTCGATCCGTTTTTTCATGAAAAACAATATTACCATTATGAATTTCACGAACAGTCACATAATAGCCCTTAGCATCTGTGGTGTTAAGTTTGAAGTTTTTTCGAGGGTTCAATCCCGTTTTTAACGATTGAATTACCTCCCCCAAACTCTTCCACTCCACCTCAACCCCATCCAACAACCTCTCCATGAAGGCACTTTTTCGTGTATTTTGTGTATTTTGTGGTTCACTCATGCTTCAATCTCCTTTACAATGGCATCAATATCGGTACGCAGAGCGTCAATCTTACTTACCGTGGCAGCAATCTCATTATTCAACTCATCAATATCAATCACCTCACGGGTATCCTTTGCTTCCACATAAGCGCTCACAGATAGGTTGTATTCATTTTCGGCAACCTTGGCATTATCGACCTGTCTGGCCACATGCGCCACATCTTCTTTGCTGTCGAACATGCCCATAATCCGCTCTATATGGGCATCGGTGAGCACATTGTTGTTGGTGGCTTTTTGATAGAACTCTTCGCCACTGGCATCGATAAACTGCGTGGTGGTATCGTTCTTGCTTTTCGAGAGAACAAGGATATTAACGGCGATAGAAGTCCCAAAGAAGAGGTTGGGCGGCAGGGAGATCACCGTCTCCACAAAATTGTTATCCACCAGGTACTTTCTGATTTTCTGTTCGGCGCCCCCACGGTAAAAGATGCCGGGGAAACAAACAATGGCCGCTCTCCCTTTGCCCGAAAGGTAACTCAGTGCATGGAGCACAAAGGCAAAGTCGGCTTTCGATTTGGGTGCCAGCACACCGGCCGGGGCAAACCGGTCGTCGTTGATCAGCGTCGGGTCATCGCTGCCAATCCATTTTACCGAGTAAGGCGGATTGGAAACAATGGCATCAAAAGGTTTGTCATCCCATAATTGAGGATCAATAAGTGTATTGCCCAGCACAATGTTAAACTTGTCGTAATTGATGTTGTGCAGAAACATATTCATCCGGGCCAGGTTGTAGGTGGTGTGGTTGATCTCCTGTCCAAAGAAACCCTCGTCTATAATATGGTTATCGAAGTGTTTCTTGGCTTGCAGAAGCAGCGATCCGGAACCAGCCGCCGGGTCGTATATCTTATTCACTTTTTCCTGCTTGTGCATGGCCAGCTGCGCAATGAGCTTTGATACATTCTGAGGGGTAAAAAACTCCCCGCCCGATTTACCGGCATTGGCGGCATAATTGGAGATGAGGAATTCATAGGCATCCCCAAAGAGGTCAATCTGGTTGTCTTCAAACTTACCAAATTTCAGTCCCCCAACGCCCTTTAGTACGGCAGCAAGCCGGCTGTTTTTGTTTTCAACGGTACCCCCCAGCCGGCTACTGGTAGTATCAAAGTCGGCAAACAGTCCCTTTATGTCTTGCTCCGAAGGAAAGCCGTTGGCAGAACTTTCGATGGACGAGAAGATTTCAGCCAAATCGGTATTGAGGTTTTCATTGTTGTCGGCATTTTTGGCCACATTGACAAAAAGCTGACCGGGATAGATAAAGTATCCCTTGGTTTTAATGGCATCCTCTTTTATTTCAGGCGTGATAACACTGTCATCAAGCGCGGCGTAATCTACACTCTCATCGCCACCTTCAATATAATTGGTAAAATTCTCGCTTATATAGCGATAAAAAAGGGTGCCCAAAACAAAGTGTTTGAAATCCCACCCATCTACAGAGCCACGCACATCGTTGGCAATTTTCCATATTTGTTGTTGTAATTCGGCTCGTTGGTTTGTACTTGTCATTCTATGTTTTTATGTCGTTTTTTCAATCTAATAGTCCGTTAAAAAAACTAAACGCAGAGTCGCAATGACGCAAAGTTTTTTTATTATAATAGCGTTAACTTTTGCATCTCGTGTTTTTCGGCCAATTTAGTTTCATGCATTTGAAAAAGTTTAACGAAGTATAGTCAATGCCGGAACTATAATACTCCTTTCAAAGCCCCCTCAAAGATAATTATTCGTAAACCAATAGATATTTTGTTTGGTCGGAAAAACTCAAACGTTTAAGAAAACGGATGGAAAAGATTCTTCGACAAGCTCAGGATGACCGCCAAGCCGGACTGTTGAAAGCCTCTGATGGCCCCATTCAATAAGGCATGGAGAGGAATTACCCTGTTGTCATAAACAACTCACAGGCACATATTTAATCTATCAACCTCATCGACATTTTCAAAAAATAATTAAAAATTTTTTACCACCTCAACCTAAGAGTGGTTGTACATTTCAGAACATCGAAGCCTGTCAATCTACAAGTTAAAACTTTTGAATTTTTGTGTTTTATAATTAAACTCTATAAATTCGTGTCAATTCTTTAGAAACGGTTTGAATTTTATTTTTGGAAGATGTTTTTGAAGAATTGAGTTCTTAGACAAGTCTAAATTGACACGAATAGCAACGCTATTTAAGGAAATTTTGACGAAGTATAAGAGCTCAAGACCAGAAAACATCCCAAAGGATAAAACTTAAACAGTTTCTTTAATTAAATGGATAATAACCCTAACGATTATTATCCTTAACCACCAAAATTTCAATTTTATGTCGAAACAAGACTTTGAAACCCTACAGGAACCCATCCTGGCCCTACGCCCGGAAGAAGTGAAAATCCCTAACATGCCTGTTCATGCATCGGTACAGGAAGCCGAAGATTTGTTTGAATGGGTACAGGAAGACCAGGAAAAGCTGGAACCAGCCGGGCTGGACTGGCAACTGGTCACCGATCTGCCACTTCGCGCCGGCGCTCTGCGTTACTCAGAGGCCATTTGGAACCGCGATTCGCTCACCAGAGAAGAAGCCCAGGAGCAATGGAAAGAACAATCGCCCGAAGCCTTTGATCTGCGGGATGTGTTGGTACACGACTTCACACACGCCTTCCGCAGGCAGTCCGATTTAACCAATAAGGTCCGGGCCATACGTGAAGGAGGCTCCAACTCCGACATGCTTCAGGACCTTAACAACCTCTATCAGCTGGGGATGGACAACAAACCACTTTTGGATGCCATCGGATTTGACTGGGAAAAGCTCGAACAAGCGCGTACCTGGTCTGATGAGCTGGCTTCAGTTCTGGCACGGGCCAATGGTGAACGCTTCGACACTGAAGAAACCAAAGTCATCCGCGATAAAGCGTATACCTATTTGAAAGAAGCTGTTGATGAAATACGCCTTCATGGAAAGTATGTTTTCTGGAGAGATGACAATCGCTATCGCGGTTACATCAGCAAATATCATAGAGAATAATCTTTAATCACATAAAAATCCCAAAATAAAACCGGTTTCCTTAAAAGGTAGCCGGTTTTTTCATGTTCCCGGGGCGATTTAACCCGTCCCGGGAGAATTTGGGCCGTCCCGGGAAGTTTTCAGTGGCCCCGGGCATTTTCTGACCTTCCCGGGTCTCTTTGAGCCGCCCCGGGAGGTTTTGAGCCGCCCCGGGACAGTTTTTCGCGTTCCCGGGACAGTTTGGGCCGCCCCGGGAGAATTTCTCATCCTCCCGGGCGTTTTCTCATGCTCCCGGGCGTTTTCTCCTCTCCCCGGGCCTTTCAAGGTGTTGCCCGGAAATTTCGGGGCCTTTGTTTTTTGGGCGCATCTTTACCTCAACACTCAATTAAACTTTTACAACAGGTTCGTAGTCGATTGATTACAAAAGGACCCGTTTTTGTTTTAATCTGCAAAATTTCAGCATAATAAGAGCTATCTCACCTGAGTGCCTGACGGCAGGCAGGGACGAAATCTAACGATCTATTGTTACTCTCTTAATATTTTCAAAATACGGTTATATACTATTTCGGATAAGTTCCAGTTGTACCCCTCAAAATCCACTGTGTTTGTAAACAGGATGACAACCGCATCTATGTCATGGTGGTATGCGGCAATGGTCTGATAGCCGGGAATCAACCCTGTATGGTTATACCTGTAAATGGAGGTGTATATATCCTGCTCATTTTGATCTTTAAACACCGAACCATCGTTTAAAGCTCTGATAAATTTCCCCAGATCATCTGCTGTTGCCACCATAGACCCATTATCAACAGTTTTTAGATCGGCATTGTAACCAACATAGTAGCCACTCATTACTTCATCCATGTTTACATCGTGAATGGAACCATATGTATGGTTTAGGTTCAGAGGCTCCAAAATTTCTTCCTCAATGTATTGAAACGAATCATAACCCAGCACACGATTCATAATCCTCACCAGTAATAAATAATTTGTGTTACTGTATTCAAAGGCTTCACCAGGTTCAAAATTTGCAGGTAAATCAAGAACCAGGGCAAGCTTCTCATCGTCCGTTTCTTTTGGGGCTACCCAATAATTTTTTGTATCGGTATAGTTGGGAATGCCGCTTCTGTGCTGCACCATCATTCGCAATGTTATCCTGTCAGCATTTTCAATTCGTCCTTTCAGTTGGGGCAAATAGTCACCAAGGGTTTTATCCAATGAAAGCTTGTTACTGTTTACAAGTTTGGCCACAGCCAAAGCATTATAGAGTTTTCCCACGCTGGCAATTTTGAAAAGGGCATGAGGATCAGCAGGAATTTCGTGTTCCCGGTTCTTATAACCAGCCGCATAAAAAGCAGGTTCATTACCTCCTTCATCCACATAAGCAACAATGCCGTCAAACCCCAGGTTTATTGCTTCACTGACTTGTTCCTGAACCGAATCCGGAAGGGGCCTCAACCATGCTTTCACCAATGGCCATGGCACAAAGAACAGGGAAACAACAGTTCCCAATAGCAATGCCAGTCTGATTATTAGTGTTTTTTGTTTCTTCTTCATTTGATTTGGATTTGATTGCGGTTCAATTTACACATTAATCTCTGATATTCTTCAGAATCGGGGTCACCGGGGCTCCCATTCCCTCAAATTTAGACCAAAAAACTACCAAATAAATTTTCAATTCGTGCCCATACATGCAACTAAACATTTGCAAAAAAAATTCGAAATCAACTTTACAAGCTAAAATCACGAAACATGAAACAACGATCACTAAAATTATTACTGAGCATGCTTGCTGTGCTTGTGGTTATTCCCGCCCATGCACAAATACAAGCACCGGGGTTGGATGTACTGGGCTTTGGCTATGACGTTTTTGGAAATTACGCCGACCAAAAAAGCAAGAAGCGCTACTGCTTATTCAAATACAACAATGTTGCTCAGCAGGTTAACAACATTGGGTCTCAACAATATTCGGTTCCCAAATATGTAATCCTGGAAAACATTTCCAATCACATCACCAAAGAGGTAGAAGGCTCAAGCATGCGCGAGTATGCCAAAAACCAGTCAGCCTCTGTAGGTTTGGAAGCTGACGGATTCTTTTTCTCGGCATCGGTCAATTCTTCTTTTAGTAAGAGTTCATCGGGCAGCGAGCGGAGTTATTACTACACCTACCGCGATGCCAATACCAAGTGGCGTATTTCGTTCGATGAACGCCGTTTAAACAGTCTTCAGGAGATGCTTGACCCCCTCTTTGTTGAGGATCTTAACAACTCAAATCTCTCGCCTGCCGATTTGTTTGACCGCTACGGCACCCACTTCATTGCCAGTGCGTATCTGGGTGGCCGCGCCGATTTTAATACAAAATCCGTAGTTACCAGTCAAACCAATACTTCGTCAATAGCAATAGCCGTTAAAGCACAATATAAAGCGGTAAGTGGAAGCACCGATTTGTCACAAGACCAGAAAAACACACTTAGCAAATCCAAAACCACTTCAAAACTGACGGTTACAGGCGGTAATTCTGAATTTGCCAACAACATTCAGGACCCTGTAAAATATGAGCAATGGGCTGCCGGGATTGCTGACATGCCGGTACTGTGTGATTTTGACAAGCACAGTCTCAAACCTATCTGGATGTTCTGTAAAGATGCCGCCCGCAAAAGCGCTTTAAAAGCTGAGTTCGACCGTATGGTAAAAGCCAATCCGCTGCCTGCAGCCATGGCTGCATCTATGTACGTGAGTAACCAGGTGTACTTTATCAAAAATGTGGGCGATGGTTTGTACATCGACCTTCCCGGATATCACTTCGATGCCGGCAGAAGTCAAGGCACAAAAGTGTCTATGTATCCTAAAGACACAAAGATGGGCGGACTTCAGGGAATAGACCGCTTTATTAAAGTCATTCCTCACTCTACCAATCCTGATTATGTATTTCTGCGTCCACAGAACTCCGATTTAGTAATGGATGTAGCCGGAGGGCATAAAACGCCGGGTACCAAAATCCACCTGTGGTCAAAAGGGGAGAACAATGGTGCCCAGATGTTTAAACTCGTTGAGGTAGACGGTAAAAAGAATACCTACTACATCGAAAATAAGAACAGCGGACTGGTACTTACCTCGCATGGAAAAAGCCAGCAACTCACCCAGGAAGAAAACACCAAAGCCGAGAATCAGCAATGGTATCTGGAACCTGCAAGGGCAGAACAAATGATGCCTGTAAAAACAGATTATTCAATGGCCCTGCGAAATGTCAAAGCCAATCGCTACATGGACCTGGGAGGAAGGAAAGCCAAAGCCCGCAAAAAAGACGAGCACATACAACTTTGGGATATGGACAATGATCCCGACCGTTACATCACCGTCAGAAAAACACCTGTAGATGGTTGGTTTTATGTGTTTCACAACCACGCCTCCAACTATGTATGGGATATTGAGAGCAAAAGCACCAAGAACGGTGCAAAATTGCAATTGTGGGATAAAACGGATACCGAAAACCAGCAATTCAGGTTTATTTATGCCGGTTCCGCTATGACCTTTTACATACAAAGCAAACAAAGCGAAAAATACCTGGATGCCTCTGAATCAAGAATTGCTCAAAACGGCTGCCCGGTTCAGATCTGGAGTAAAAACGGTCAGGATCAGCAAAAATGGAAGCTGGAACCAGCCGGCCCGAAGTGGTTTGCGCCAAAAGAGCCGGTAACCGTTAAAATAAAAGCCGCTTACAGCGACAAAACCTGGGATTTGGCAGGCGGCGGCAGCGAAATGGCCGGTAAGAAAAGCAGTCAGTTACAGATCTATTCTGACAGCGATGAAAAAGACCGTATATATACCATTAAGTCATCCGGTGATGCTTCCTGGATTTGGTTCGAGCTTAACAATGGACAAATGCGCATTGACGTATCAGGTGGTGATAAAAACATGGGCAGGAAAGATGTTAAACTAAGCACCTGGACTCCTCATGGAAATGATTCGCAAAAGTTCGCCATCAGGCCTACCGGAAAATATACTTGTATTATTTTCAGTAAGGGCTGGAAAGCGTTTGACATAGAAGGCGGAAAATACAACGAGAACAGTGCAGACATCCAGCTCTGGGATACCCATTATGAAGCTGCCCAGCAGTTTCAGCTGATTGATACCAAAACAGGTAAGCCCATCGACTTTACAAAGTATTTTAATTAAATATCTAACCTTATAACCTTAGCAAGGTTATTCAAATAAACATCACAAAACAAACCGGCTGTCTCTTTGGGCAGCCGGTTTTTGTTTGGAGTTATTTTGTTTAGCAGCTCCTTTTCATTGCTTTGGAATTACTTTTAATTTTCTTTACCGCCAACTTTGCCAGACTGCAAAAAATGCTTATCCTCAGGTAAAACGGTGCAGCAGGATTTCTCTGCAAGGTCAAAGCAGTGGAGCAGAGCGGTAATACGGTCAGACCGTTATTCCTAATTGTCTATCCGGAGAAGTTTTTAAAATTGGCGGGTTACAAACCCACTGCTAAAAGCCAGCCGGATGGCAAATCCTGCTGAGCACGGGGATCGGCCTCGACGTTACCTATTATCCTGGAAAGAATTCGCAGCACCAGATTTGTCATTCTGAGTGCCTACCCCAAATAATCTTGGGGAACAATGTGGATATGACAAGGGGAATGTCCTGTCCCCAGAGGGCATAGCCGTCAGGCTTACAAAGCCTAAGTGCTTGATTTGAAGATTGGTAAGCAGACGCAACTCACCCCTTTCGGGATGATAGTCGAATTTTCTTCATATATTTGCTGTGATTTATTTAACAATAAAAAGGCCGATCTTGATTGGTGAATCTTAAAGCGATCGGCCTTATTTTACACTGTAAA